>NZ_JBIBIA010000007.1:0-635572 GCF_042957325.1 Streptomyces sp. NPDC008086 | reverse complement strand
GACCTGGCCGACCAGCTGATCTGCGACCACGCCCTCTTCCACCTGGAAGCCGACCTGCGCTGGCTGGAACTGACCGCCGCGCGCCTCGACAAGCTGGCCGAGGTGGTGGTCAAGTGACGCCTCCTCCCGGTTCCCTGCTCGCGGCCCAGGAGCTGCGCAAGGCCTACGGCCCGACCGTCGCGCTCGACGGGGCCGAGTTCTCCATACATCCCGGTGAGGTCGTCGCCGTGATGGGCCCCTCCGGCTCCGGCAAGTCGACGCTGCTGCACTGCCTCGCGGGGATCGTGCCACCGGACTCGGGGTCCATCACGTACAACGGGCGCGAGCTGGCGACCATGAACGACGCCCAGCGCAGTGCGCTCAGGCGCTCCGAATTCGGGTTCGTCTTCCAGTTCGGCCAGCTGGTGCCGGAGTTGACGTGCGTGGAGAACGTCGCCCTGCCGCTGCGGCTGAACGGCACCTCCCGCAAGGACGCCGAGCGGACCGCGCTGACCTGGATGGAGCGCCTGGAGGTCGACGACCTGCGCAAGAAGCGACCCGGTGAGGTCTCCGGCGGTCAGGGGCAGCGCGTCGCCGTCGCCCGTGCGCTGGTCACCGACCCGCGCGTGCTGTTCGCCGACGAACCCACCGGCGCGCTCGACTCCCTCAACGGCGAGCGCGTGATGGAGCTGCTGACGGAGGCCGCACGGTCGACCAACGCCGCCGTCGTCCTCGTCACCCACGAGGCGCGGGTGGCCGCCTACTCCGACCGCGAGATCGTCGTACGGGACGGAAAGTCCCGGGACATGGAGCGCGTCGTATGAGCGGGGGTCAGTGGGCCAAGGATCTGGCCATGGGGGTGCGGTTCGCCTTCGCCGGCGGACGTGAGGGCTGGGTCCGGGCCCTGCTGACCGCCGTCGGTGTCGGACTGGGCGTGGCGCTGCTGCTGCTGACGACCGCGGTCCCGAACATGCAGCAGGTCCGGCACGAGCGGGAGAGCGCCCGCGCCGACATCGACTACAGCTACTCGGAGACCAAGAGGTCGGACGCCACCCTGATCGTCGCGGACGTCGACACCGACTTCGGGGACAAGGACATCCGCGGCCGGGCGCTGGAGCCCGAGGGGCCCCGCGCGCCGCTGCCGCCGGGTCTTGAGAAGTTCCCGGCGGTGGGCGAGATGGTCGTCTCCCCCGCGCTGAAGCGGCTGCTGGCGTCGGACGGGGCGAAGCTGCTGCGGGAGCGGCTGCCGGAGCGCATCGTCGGGACCATCGGGGAGAGCGGGCTGATCGGCTCGCACGAACTCGCCTTCTTCCGGGGCGGCGACGGCCTCGCGCCGCACATCGACGGCACCCGGGTCGCCCGTATCGAACGGTTCGGGGACACCAGCCCGACCGAGGCGACGACCGACCCGGTGCTGCTCCTGCTGGTCATCGTCGTCTTCGTGGTGCTGCTGATGCCGGTCGCCGTGTTCATCGCCGCGGCCGTGCGCTTCGGCGGCGAGCGGCGCGACCGACGGCTCGCGGCGCTGCGGCTGGTCGGCTCCGACAGCCGGATGACCCGGCGGATCGCGGCGGGCGAGGCGCTGGCGGGCGCGGTGCTGGGACTGGTCTTCGGTACGGGGTTCTTCCTGCTGGGCCGCCAGATCGCGGGCTCGGTCGAGGTGTTCGACGTCAGCGTCTTCCCGAGCTACCTCAACCCCTCCCCCGGACTGGCCCTGCTGGTCGGCCTCGCGGTTCCGGCGGCGGCCGTGCTGGTCACGCTGTTCGCGATGCGCGGCGTGGTGATCGAGCCGCTCGGTGTGGTGCGTACGGCGAAGCCCTCGCGGCGCCGGCTGTGGTGGCGGCTGCTGCTGCCGCTGGGCGGCCTCGCGATGCTCTATCCGATGATCGGCCAGGGCAGCGACAACGGCACCTTCAACGAGTACCTGGTGATCGGCGGTGTCCTGCTGCTGCTCATCGGGGTGACCACGCTGCTGCCGTGGGTCGTCGAGGCGGTCGTCGCCCGGCTCGGCTCGGGCGGCGTCGCCTGGCAACTCGCCGTCCGCAGGCTCCAGTTGAGCAGCGGTACGGCGGCCCGCATGGTGAACGGCGTCGCGGTCGCGGTCGCCGGGGCCATCGCGTTGCAGATGCTGTTCGCCGGGGTGGAGAGCGACTACACCAAGCAGTCCAAGTACGACGTCCAGCGGGCGCAGATGGAGGTGGCCCTGTCCCGGAACACCCCGCTCGACCCCGCGGTCGCGAAGTTCCGTGACACCAAGGGCGTCCAGGAGGTCTACGCGTACGCCGAGGGCTATCTGGGCGAACGGCGCAAGGACCCGGACATGGGCGCCGAGGTGACCGTCGGCGACTGCGCCTCGCTGCGCCAGACGGCCAAGCTGCCCTCGTGCCGGGACGGCGACATCTTCTACGTGTCGGACTCCGAGTACGACGAGGACACCCGGAAGCTGGTGAAGCAGCCGGGCCGGACGGTGTATCTGGACCCGTCGTACGACGGCGGGCCGCCGCGGCAGGAGGTCGCCTGGACCGTGCCGAAGGGCCTGAAGGAGGCCCGTACGCAGGAGGACTTCATGGGCCGGCAGCGAGGCGGCTTCCTCCTCACCCCGAAGGCCCTGCCCGCGACCGCCGCGCCGGCGCTGCGGGGGCAGGTGTACCTCAGGCTGGACCGCTCGGTGTCGGACGCGTACGACCGCGTACGGAACACGGCGACGGCCGCGGACCCGCTGTCGTACCCCATGACGTGGTACTCCACCCGGACGGCCGACCGCTACCGCACCATCCGCACCGGCCTGTTCGTGGGCGCCGTCTGCGTCATGATGCTGATCGGCGCGAGCCTGCTGGTCTCCCAGCTGGAGCAACTGCGCGACCGCAAGAAGCTCCTGTCGTCCCTGGTCGCCTTCGGCACCCGGCGCCGCACCCTGAGCCTGTCGGTCCTCTGGCAGACGGCCATCCCCATCGCCCTGGGCCTCCTGCTCTCCTCCGTCGTGGGCCTCACTCTCGGCGCGGTCCTGCTCCGCATGACGGACACCCCGGTCGTCGTCGACTGGCCGAGCGTCCTCTCCATGACGGGCGTGGCCGCGGGCGTGGTCCTCGCGGTGACCCTGCTCAGTCTGCCGCCGCTGCTGCGACTGATGCGGCCGGACGGGTTGCGCACGGAGTAGTCCCGGCCCGCACCCGACCACCACCGCAGGCCGTCCGAACCCCATGGGTCCGGGCGGCCTGCGGCCGTCCGCCCGGCCAGGGGCCGCGGCGGCGCATCGCTAGAGGTCGCGCCACTGGCCCAGGCCGTCGGCCGTCCCCGTCCGGACGAAGGTGCGCGCGACCGCAGTCGCGCGATCGACGCTCAGGACGAAGTCGCCCGTGAACTCCGCGAGATCGTCCATGATCGGGACCTCGACCGCGGCATCGGACGGGACGGAGCCGTCACCCACCAGGAGGGACACGCTCGCCGCGTCCCGGAACAGGTGGACGACCGCATGGCCGTGCCGGACGCCGAGGGTGAGCACCGGGAACTCGCCGGCCGACAACGGGACTTCGAGGTACCCCTGGCCACGGGCAAGCAGTTCGTCGATCCGCCCCCGCAAGCGCCGTTCCGCCCGCCCGGCCTCATCCATCCGCGTCCACCACCCGCACCGGCAACGGCCGCAGTGCCTCCCGCAGAGCCGAGGCCAGTTCCTCGTACTCCGCGGCGCGGGCCGCGCCCGTGCGCATGGTGAGGGCGATGCGGCGGGTGGGGGCCGGGTTCGCGAAGTAGCCGGTGAGGAGTTGGGTGCTGCGGCTGGTCTCGACCTTGAGGGCGGTGCGGGGCAGGAGGGTCACGCCCAGCCCGCCGGCGACCAGTTGGACCAGCGTGGACAGGCCCGCCGCCGTCGTGGTCACCGGGGCGCCCTCCCGTCTCCCGCCACCGCCCTCAACCGAGGGGCTTCGCCCCGCCCCTTTGAATCCGAGCCCCGCCTCCCGGCAGATGTCCAGGGCCTGGTCGCGCAGGCAGTGGCCCTCGTCGAGCAGCAGCAGCTTCAGTTCGCGCAGGGCCTCCCGGGGAATGCCCTCACGGCCGCCGAGCTCGTGGTCGAGCGGTGTGACGAGCACGAAGTCCTCGTCGAAGAGCGGCAGTTCGACGACGCCCGGCACACCGAGCGGGACCGCGAGCAGCAGCAGGTCCAGGCGCCCGGACGTGAGGCCGTCGACGAGGCTCGCGGTCTGCTCCTCGTGCACCTGGAGGTCGAGGTGCGGGTACCGGTCGTGCACGAGCCGCAGCACGGTCGGCAGCAGATACGGCGCCACCGTGGGGATCACGCCGAGGCGCAACACGCCCGTGAACGGCGCCCGGACGGCCTCCGCCTCCTCCATCAGCGCCCCGACCTCCACCAGCACCGCCTTCGCCCGCACCGCCAGCCGCTCACCCGCCGGCGACAGCAGCACCTTGCGTGTGGTGCGCTCCAGCAGCGTCACTCCCAGTGACTCCTCCAGCGCCGACACCGCACCGGACAGCGCGGGCTGGCTCATCCCGATCGCGGCGGCGGCATCCCGGAAGTGGAGATGCTCGGCGACGGCCGCGAAGGCCCGCAGCTGGGCGAGGCTGGGCTGCCTCCTCTTACCCACAGTCACTGATAACACTCTCCGATCAACCTGACCGAGTGTAGCTATTTCCCGTATCAATGCACCCTGTGCCAGGATCGGTAAGGTCCAACCCAAGGGAGACACCTGTACACGTGTACCGAACAGGTGTCTCTTTCGCTGCAAGGAGAGCCTGTGCTCACTGTCGGTGACAAGTTCCCCGAGTTCGAACTGACCGCCTGCGTCTCGCTGGAGAAGGGCAAGGAGTTCGAGACGATCAACCACAAGACCTACGAGGGTCAGTGGAAGATCGTCTTCGCCTGGCCGAAGGACTTCACCTTCGTCTGCCCGACCGAGATCGCGGCCTTCGGCAAGCTGAACGAGGAGTTCGCCGACCGCGACGCGCAGGTCCTCGGCTTCTCCGGCGACTCGGAGTTCGTCCACCACGCCTGGCGCAAGGACCACGACGACCTGCGCGACCTGCCGTTCCCGATGATGGCCGACTCCAAGCACGAGCTGATGCGCGACCTCGGCATCGAGGGCGAGGACGGCTTCGCCAAGCGCGCCGTCTTCATCGTCGACCAGAACAACGAGATCCAGTTCTCCATGGTGACCGCCGGCTCCGTCGGCCGTAACCCCAAGGAGGTCCTGCGGGTCCTGGACGCCCTTCAGACGGACGAGCTGTGCCCGTGCAACTGGAGCAAGGGCGAGGACACCCTGGACCCGGTCAAGCTGCTTGCCGGAGAGTGAGTGACATGTCCCTCGACTCCCTCAAGTCCCGCATACCGGACTACGCCAAGGACCTGAAGCTCAACCTCGGCTCGGTCATCGGCAACTCCGACCTCCCGGCCCAGCAGCTGTGGGGCACGGTGCTCGCGACGGCGATCGCCTCGCGCTCCTCCGTCGTGCTGCGCGAGCTGGCCCCGGAGGCGAAGGCGAACCTCACGCCGGAGGCGTACCGGGCGGCGAAGTCCGCGGCCGCCGTGATGGCGATGAACAACGTCTTCTACCGGACCCGGCACCTGCTGTCCGACCACGAGTACGGCAACCTCCGCGCGGGGCTCCGTATGAACGTCATCGGCAACCCCGGTGTCGACAAGGTCGACTTCGAGCTCTGGTCGTTCGCCGTGTCCGCCATCAACGGCTGCGGCATGTGCCTCGACTCGCACGAGCAGGTGCTGCGCAAGGCCGGGGTCGCGCGCGAGGTGATCCAGGAGGCGTTCAAGATCGCCTCGGTGATCCAGGCTGTGGGCTCCACCCTGGACGCCGAGGCTGTGCTGGCCGACGTCGAGTAGGCGCCGTCGCTTCCGTGGACCCCGCTCACACCTTGTGGGCGGGGTCCTCTGCGTCGGAGCGACCGTCCCTGGGGGCCGCGCCCCCAGAGCCCCCGTCGGCCTGAACGGCCTCGTCCTCGAACGCCGGACGGGCTGGTTGTTGCTGACCGGCGCTCGCAGGTGCCGCCATGGCGGGGGCCGCGGATGCCGTCTCCTGCGAGTACGCCCGCAGATACCCCACGATCGTGTTCGACACCGCCACCAACGGCACCGCCACCACCGCGCCACCGATCCCCGCCACCATGCCGCCGGCCGCCACCGACAGCACCACCGCCAGCGGGTGGACGCGGACCGCGCGGCCCAGGATGAACGGCTGGAGGACGTGGCCCTCGATCTGCTGCACGGCGAGGACGACCACCAGGGTCATGACCGCGGTGAACACGCCCTGGGTCACCAGCGCCACGACCACGGCCAGCGCACCGGAGGCCACCGCGCCGACGAGCGGGATGAAGGAGAACAGGAAGATGAAGACGGCCAGCGGGACGGCCATCGGCACGTCCAGGAAGTAGATGCCGATGCCGATGAACACGGCGTCGATCAGGGCGACCAGGACCGTGCCGCGTACGTATGCCGTGAGCGTCGCCCACGCGCGCGGGCCGGCGCCGGCTACGCCCGGACGCGCGGCGGCCGGGACCAGCTTCAGCGTCCACTGCCAGATCCGCTTGCCGTCGTAGAGCAGGAAGAGCGTGGAGAAGGCGGCCAGCAGAATGCCGGTGAGCGCCTCGACGACGACCGTGACGCCTTCCAGGCCGGCCGAGGTGATCTCTTCGGTGTTGGCGCCGACCGCCTCCCGGAGGTTCTCGGCGATCTCGTTGATCTGCTTGTCGGTGACGTGGAAGGGGCTGTTGAGCAGCCAGTTGCGCAGCTCGTCGATACCGTCCTGGACCTGGTCGGAGAGGTTGTCGATGTTCTCCATGACCTGCCAGGTCACGAACCAGCCCATCAGCCCGATGACGACGAACCCGAGGATCGCGGTCAGCGCGGTGGCGAACCCGTGCGGCACGCGCCGCCGGGTCAGCCAGGCCACCGAGGGCTGCATCAGCGCGGTGAGGAGCAGGGCGATGACGAAGGCGAACACGACGAGTTGGACGGCGCTGATGACCCGCATCAGCACCCAGACGGTTCCGGCGAGGACGAGCAGCCGCCAGCCGGCCTCCGCCGCGACCCGTACACCCCACGGCACCACCTGTGCGGGATCGGGACGGGGCGGCGGAGCCGTGGGCGCGTAGTCCGGGGGGCGTGGCACGTGGTCGGTGGGCGGCGGCGGGCCGTCGGCGTCGGAGGACTCGGGCTCCGGGGCGGACTGCCGCACCGGCTGGAGCTCCTCGCTCTCCCGTTCCACCGCGGCACGGCGCTCGTCCAACCGCTCACTCATCTCGGTCAGCCCGGCCCCGAGCCGACCGAGCCACCCTGGCACTCGCGACATGATCCGCCCTCTTCCCCCGTCTCTCCCCACCACTCCCCCCTGGAGTCGTTGCGTCCGACCGTACATGGCCACTGCCGGGGGAACGCGAAAGCCCCTCACCAAAGGACGGCGAGGGGCAACGCAGGGTTGAGAGACACACCTAAGGGGCGCGGGGAACTACACGATCCGCCACGACGGCGCCGCGCGGCAAGGACGTCCTACCGCGGCCCCGTAGCGGAGCGCCTAGTACCAGTGGTTCGCCTGCCAGAACGACCACGCGCCACAAGGGCTGTCGTAGCGCTCGTTCATGTAGTTCAGGCCCCACTTGATCTGGGTGGCCGGGTTCGTCTGCCAGTCCGAGCCGACGGACGACATCTTGGAGCCGGGCAGGGCCTGGAAGAGGCCGTAGGCACCGGAGGAGGCGTTGACGGCCTGGTAGTTCCAGCTGGACTCGTGGTCCACGATGTTGCTGAAGCACTGGAACTGGTCGCTCGGCACCATCTGGCGCGCCATCGCCTGGATCTGGTCGATGGTGTACGAGCTCTGGATCGGGAAGTCCGCGGAGGAGGACCGGGAGGCCTTCGCCTCGGCCTCTTCGCGCTCCTTGGCTTCCTGCGCCGCCTTCTCGGCCTTCTCGGCGGCTTCCTTCTTCTCGATCGCGCTCTGGGCGGCGGCCTTGCGGGCGGCCTCCTCGGCGTCCTTCTTTGCGCTCACGTCCGCGGCGATGGCCTGGACATCCGCCTGCGCCGACAGGGACTCGGTCTGCACCTGGGCCTGCTGGCCCGCGGGTATGTCCGCGAGGAGCGTCGAATCGGCAGCCGTCGCCTCGGCGTCGTTGTTCTGCGCGGTGCTGCCCGAGGCAACGCCGACGACGCTTCCGACAGCGGTGACCGCGGTGGCCGACGCCACTGCGAATCCCCTGACCGAAATCGGACTCACACGGTTTCCTTCCAGCATCGCCCGCTTCGGTGACCCTGGCGGACGCAATCGTGCCCCTGGCTCTGGCCTCCCAACTGCGGGGTCACGGGAGGCACGGACCCGGTGGGCAACTCCCGCGAGGGGAGCGCCGCGTGAAGACTCGGGCGGCATACGACGGCGCTATGCAGTTGGCTGTGGTGCTGCTGTGGTTCCGTACCGCTGGGGGTACAGGTGTGTCGTATGCGGGGCCTGACAGGAGTGAGACTCTGCCGTAACCCGACGCCGCAAGGCAATTCTGTGTTGCGTGTGAAAGCTCACACCCTGTTTGTGCCAGGGGTTTTACGGAAAGCCGCACACGCCGAGGCGCCGCCCGGATAGGCTCACTGCCTTTCCGAACGGCGCCAACCAACGAGTAGCTACCGCAAGTTGAGCACTTGGGTCAGATCTGCCCGTCTTCCAGCATTTCGGTCACAAGGGCCGCGATCTGGGACCTCTCGGACCGGGTCAGCGTGACATGGGCGAACAGCGGATGTCCCTTCAGCTTCTCCACGACGGCGACGACACCGTCGTAGCGCCCGACCCGCAGATTGTCCCGCTGGGCCACGTCGTGGGTGAGAACCACCCGCGAATTGGCGCCAATTCGGGACAGAACAGTCAGCAGGACATTCCTTTCCAGTGACTGAGCCTCGTCCACGATCACAAAGGCGTCGTGCAGCGAGCGTCCGCGGATATGGGTGAGAGGAAGCACCTCCAGCATTCCGCGGGCGGTGACCTCTTCGATGACCTCGCGGCTGGTGACCGCGGAGAGGGTGTCGAAGACCGCCTGCGCCCAGGGGCTCATCTTCTCGGCCTCGCTGCCGGGCAGATAGCCGAGCTCCTGCCCGCCCACCGCGTACAGCGGCCGGAAGACCATCACCTTCTGGTGCTGACGGCGCTCCAGCACCGCCTCCAGACCGGCGCACAGCGCCAGCGCCGACTTGCCGGTGCCGGCCCGGCCGCCCATGGACACGATCCCGACGTCCGGATCCAGGAGCAGGTCGAGCGCGATGCGCTGCTCGGCGCTGCGGCCCTTGATGCCGAAGGCCTCCCGGTCACCGCGCACCAGCCGGACGTTGCCCTCCGGGGTGATCCGGCCGAGCGCCTTGCCACGCTCGGAGTGGATCGTCAGCCCGGTGTGGACGGGCATGTCGGCGGCTTCGGGGACGTGGATGTGCCCTTCCTCGAAGAGGATGTCCACCTGTTCGCCCGGCAGGGTCAGTTCGGACATTCCGGTCCAGCCGGAGGAGTCCGTGATGGCGAGCTCGGCGCGGTACTCCTCCGCGAGGAGGCCGACGGACGAGGCCTTGATCCTGAGCGGCAGGTCCTTCGACACGACGGTGACGTCGAACCCCTCGGCCTGCAGATTGCGGGCGACCGCGAGGATACGGGAGTCGTTGTCCCCCAGGCGGTAGCCCGTCGGCAGAACGCTGGGGTCCGAGTGGTTGAGCTCGACACGGACGGTGCCGCCGAGGTCCCCGATCGGAATGGGGGCGTCGAGGCGACCGTGCCGGACCCTGAACTCGTCCAGCAGACGCAGTGCCTGCCGGGCGAAGTAGCCGAGTTCGGGATGGTGCCGCTTGGCCTCCAGTTCCGTCACCACGACGATGGGGAGCACGACCTCGTGCTCGTCGAAGCGGTTCAGGGCGTTCGGGTCGGCCAGCAGGACGCTGGTGTCGAGAACGTAGGTGCGCCGGTCTGGCTTGTGGCGCTTTGTGCTGGTCACCACGGAAGGACGTACCCCCTCGGATGAGGTCGGGGAGCGACGGAGTGGAGCTGGACCGGTCGTCGGCCGCCCTGCACGCCATGCACGGGCCGAAAACCGGCCCTCCACTGCTTCTTCCGTGCCGTGACCGCACGGTCGGGCTGGTGCAAAGGGCCTCCCGGGCGGACGGCTCCGGTGCCGCCCGCTGAGATACGACACCCGTGGTTCGGGTGTCGACCTGCTTGGCTTATGCCCTCGAACGTGCGATGCCATGCCAGCGCATATGACGGCGCGCTGGTGAACTCCTTGTTACTTCCGTCCCGCGGTGGGGGGTTTCTCAGCCGCCGTAACGGCGGTGCCGGGCCGCGTAGTCACGCAGGGCGCGCAGGAAGTCGACCTTGCGGAAGGCCGGCCAGAAGACCTCGCAGAAGTAGTACTCGGAATGGGCCGTCTGCCACAGCATGAAACCGGACAACCGCTGCTCGCCGCTGGTGCGGATGACGAGGTCGGGGTCGGGCTGGTCGCCGGTGTAGAGGTGCCGGCCGATCAGGTCGACACTGACGGACTCGGCGAGGTCCTCCATCGAGGTGCCCTTGTCGTGGGCGTCCACGATCATCGAGCGCACGGCGTCGGCGATCTCCTGGCGGCCGCCGTAGCCGATGGCGACGTTGACCAGTATCCCGTCGATGTGCGCGGTGGCCTCCTCGGCCTCCTTGAGGCTGGTCTGCATCCCGGACGGCAGCAGGTCCGGCGTGCCGACGTGGTGCACGCGCCAGCGGCCGTCGGCGGCGAGGGTGCGCACGACGTCCTCGATGATCCCGAGGAGCGGGCCGAGCTCGTCCTGCGGCCGGTCGAAGTTGTCCGTGGACAACAGCCAGAGGGTGACGACCTCGACGTCCGTCTCGGAGCACCAGCCGAGGAACTCCTCGATCTTCTCTGCGCCGGCCCGGTGACCGTGCACGGTGGTGGAACCCGCGGCCTTCGCCCAGCGCCGGTTGCCGTCCATGATGACGCCGATGTGCTTGGGCACCTGAGCGTGGTCCAGGTGACCTTCCACCCGGCGTGCGTACAGCCTGACCAGCAGGCCGCGCAGCTTGTCGCGCAGGTTCACGTGATTGTCCGCCCCTCCGTACGAATGCGGTCCCCGCGCATGGAGCGTACCGGGGTTTGGGGTCGGGGCGCCTTTGGGGGTGCGGGTGGGGTGTTGGCGCCTTGGATGGGGGCCTTGGGTGTGTGGGCGGCTGCGGGTCGGTGGGGGTTGATCGCGCAGTTCCCCGCGCCCCTCAAGGGACGTGCCGCCCCCGGCGATTTGATGCGTCCCTTGTTCTGGGACAAAAAAACGGGCCGGTCCGTGGGGGGGAGACGGACCGGCCCGAGGGGGGGTTTCCACCATAACCCTTCGTAAGGGATGGTGCGTGCATCGGCGTGGCACAACTACTCTCCGAAATCGCTCGGCGACGGCCCGGTGGCCCTGGGAGGGCTCTTTCGTGGCTGATTCGTGGCCGGTCAGGGGCGGATTCCCAGGAGAAACGGGCGGGAAGCGGCCGGATACGGAGGGTTTGGCGCGGCTTGGGGTGTCGTCGGCGACTTGTCCACGCTTCCCTCCCCCGGGTGACCCCGACCGCGAACGTCGGCTTGACGGGGAACGTGGATTCGATGGGCGCGCTCGTTTTCGGTGCGACGCGCGTCCAGCAGGGGTGGGCGCGAGGGCATGGCACCGCGCAGCCCCCTCCGCTGCGCGGTGCCGCCGCGCAGCTTTGCGTACGCGAATTACCTTGGTCTGAACTTACGTGAGAGGTGAGAGGAAAGCGAGTCGGCCTCCATAACAATGTGGAGAAGGTGTGGACTCCTTGGATGCGCAGGGGGCGGAGGCGGTTCGCGTACGGATGCACGGTTTGCACCAGGGTGACGCTCAGCGGACAGCAACTGACCTATATGCGGCCTACCGTCGGCCTATGACCGCGAACGCGAGCAGGGCGATCACATGGGGCGAGGCGAGTGCGCGGCGGATGGAGCGGCAGTTCCTGGCGCGTCCCGCCGAGCGCGGCACACCGGTGGCCGAGGTGGTCGGGGCGATGCTGGGCGCGCACGCGCAGGTGCTGTCCGCGGCCGAGGTGTCGGTGGGGGTGCGGGCCTCCGGGGTCACTCGGGCGGACGTACGGGCCGCGCTCTGGGGGGACGGGTCCCTGGTGAAGACGTTCGGCCCGCGCGGAACCGTCCATCTGCTCCCGGCCGCCGAACTGCCTCTGTGGTGCGGCGCCCTGAGCGCGGTTCCGACGGGGCCGAGCCCGTTCCCGCCGGCCGTCCGGGTGACGGAGGAGCAGGCGGCACAGATCGTGGCGGCCATCGGGGACTCCCTCGACGGGGTGTGTCTGACCGTGGAGGAGTTGGGTGCGGAGGTCGTGGCGCGCACCGGGCCGTGGGCCGGTGACCTCGTCATGCCCGCCTTCCAGGACCTGTGGCCGCGCTGGCGCCAGGTGATGCACCGGGCCGGGCAGGCGGGCGCGCTGTGCTTCGGGCCGAACCGAGGGCGGAAGGTGACGTACATGCGGCCGTCGGGGGTCGCGGCGGGCTCGGGCGCGGCGTCGGTGTCGGGGGAGGCGGCCTTGCGGGAGCTTGTACGCCGGTATCTGCGTGCGTACGGGCCCGCGACGCCTCAGCACTTCGCCAAGTGGCTGGCGGCACCCGCGGGTTGGGCGGTCGGGCTGTTCAGGGAGTTGGCGGGGGCCGGGGAGGGCGAGGGGATCGAGGAGGTCCGGTTCGAGGGCGGGGCGGGGTGGGTCGTGGCGGGGGACACGGGGTTCCCGGGTGAGCGGGTGCGTGGGGTGCGGTTGCTGCCGTACTTCGATGCCTACGCCATCGCCGCACAGCCTCGGGAGTCGCTGTTCCCCGGGGAGGCGTATCGGCGGGCGCTGGCCGGCGGGCAGGCGGGGAACTTTCCGGTGCTGCTGGTGGACGGGGCGGTGGCCGGGGTCTGGCACCAGCGGCGCCAGGGTCGTCGTACGACGGTGACGGTGGAGTTGATCGGACGGCGGCTGACGGCGCGGCAGGAGCGGGAGTTGGGCGAGCAGGTGGAGCGGGTGGGGGAAGTGCTGGAGGCGAGGGCGGAGTTGGTGGTGGGGAAGGTGGCGGTCGGCCCGCACGCGTAGGGGGTGGGAGCTCAGGTGCCGAAGTCGGTGCCGGTATCGGTATCGGTGTGGGCCTCGGGGGCGGGCTTGCGGGCCTCGAAGAGGTGGCGGGTGCTGTGCGCGACGAAGGGGCCCTCGGTCTCGATCCGCTCGTGCAGGGCGCGGAGTCGGGACCGGTACGCCTCGACGGTGAAGCCGGGGACCATCCACACGACCTTGCGCAGGAAGTGCACCACGGCTGCGATGTCGTAGAACTCGACGCGCAGCCGCTCGGCCCGCAGGGTGACGATCTCCAGCCCGGCCGCCTCGGCGTCGGCGCGCTCCCGGTCGGGGTGGCGGGCGCTGCTCTGCTCCTCGGGGAGGGGGCCCAGGAAGTGCTCGACTAGCTCGAAGACGCTGCGGGGTCCGACGTGCTGGGCGAAGTAGGTGCCGCCGGGCCTCAGGACGCGGGCGATCTCGGTCCAGTGCGTGGTGACCGGGTGCCGGCTGCTGACGAGATCGAAGGCGCCGTCGGCGAAGGGCAGCGGGGCGTCCTCGGGAGAGGCGACGACGGCGACGCCGTGCGGGCGCAGGAGTGCGGTGGCCTCGGCGACGTTCGGCGGCCAGCCCTCGGTGGCGACGGTGAGGGTGGGTGCCTCGGGGGCGGCGCGGCGCAGGGCGAGGTCGAGGACCTCCCCTCCCCCGGTCTGGATGTCGAGGACGGCGGTGGCGCGGGCGAGTCGCTCGGCGAGAGACGCGGCGTATCCCCACGACGGCCGGGCTTCGCTGGCCCGCCCCTCGAACCAGGAGAAGTCCCAGCCCTCGGTGGGGACGGCGGCACCTTCGGCCACGAGGGCCTCGAAGGTACGGGGGTGCTGGGCCCCCCGCACGTCCGCGTCGCTGTCGCTCGCCCTGTCGTCACTCATGTCCCTGAGTCTGTCAGGAGGCACTGACAACGCTCACCGCCCTCCGTGGGCTACGGCACCAGGGGCCGCACTTCCTCCGCCGCGAACCGTACGAACGCCTCCGGGTCGGGCTCGTCGCCCGTCGGCTGGAGCACCACGGTGTCCGCACCGGCGTCCGCGAGCCGCTGTACGGCCTTGGTGACGGTGCCGGCGTCCCCGGCGACTCCGAGGTCGGGGACGGAGCCGAGTCCCTCGGCCTCGAGTTCGGCCTTGAGGCGGGCGGGGCCGTCGGGGCCGGTGGCGGTGAGGAGGTAGACGACGACCTGGTGGGGCGTGTCCGTACCCGGGGTGCGTCCGGCCGATTCCTGTCCCTCGGCGATGAGTTGCCGCGCCCGTCGTACCCCGTCGGGCGAGGTCGAGGCGGTGAGCAGCGTCCCGTCGGCCGCCTCGCCGGCGAGCCGCAGCGAGCGGGGTCCGGTGGCGCCGGCGAGGACCGGCACCGGCTCGTCGGGCGGCCAGTCCAGGGCGACGTCGTCGAGCTTCACGTACCGTCCCTCGACGGTCAGCCGCTCCCCGCTGAGCAGGGCCCGCAGCGCGTCGAGGTGCTCGCGCAACAGGGTCAACGGCGATTCGACCCGGGCCCCGACCTGCCCCATCCAGTCCTGCACACCGTGTCCGACGGCGAGGATCGGCCGGCCCGGGAACATCCGGTGCAGGCTCGCTGCCTCCATGGCGGTGATGGCGACGTTCCGCAGCGGTACGGGCAGCAGCCCGACGCCGACCTTGACCCGCTCGGTCCAGGCGAGGGCGGCGGCCGCGGTGGAGATCCCTCCCTCGCGGAAGCAGTCCTCCCAGAGCCAGAGCTCCTCGAGGCCCGCGCTGTCGGCGAGCCGGGCGACGGATCGGAGTCGTTCGGGGGCCAGCTGGGGACGGAATACTGCGCCGAGTCCGGTCATGGAGTCCTTCCTACCCGGACGGCACTCGGCGGACAACACAGTTTGAACGAAGCCCAGGAGGTGGCGTCGGATGGGACGACGGTGGCGGGACGGCCGGGGGACGCTGGTGGTGCACGGGGACCGGGGCGACGTCCCCGTCCCCTTGGAGATCGCCGCGTCGTACCGGGCCCGTACGAAAGGGCTCCTGGGGCGTGACTCCGTCGCCGGCGCGATGCTGCTCACCCCGGCCGGCGGCGTACACACCTTCCGCATGCGCATCCCCATCGACGTCGCCTACCTCGACCGCGAGTTGCACGTCATCGCCGTACACACCATGAAGCCGGGCCGCCTGGGCCTGCCCCGGCCGCGGTCGCGGCATGTGCTGGAGGGGGAGGCCGGGGTGATGGCGGGGTGGGGGCTGGTGGCCGGGGTGCGGGTGAGCGTGGAGGCCTAGGGGGCGTCGGCCCTCGGTCCGCTTCACCCCTCCGAGCGCGGGAACGACACCTCCACCCGGCGGTTCTTCTTGCGGCCCGCCTCCGTCGCGTTCGAGGAGATCGGGTACTGCTCGCCGTAGCCCCGCACCTCGTACGTCACCGTCGAGTCGTTCAGTTCCGCTTCCAGGATGCCCTGTACGGCGTTCGCGCGCTTTCTGGACAGGACGTCGCCGTGGGCGGAGGAGCCGAGGTTGTCGGTGAAGCCGAAGACCCTGATGCGGGTGGCGTTCTGGGTCTTGATCTCCTCGGCGATCTCCGCGATGCGGGCCTTCGCCTCGCCGGTGAGCTTGGCGCTGTCCTTGGGGAAGAGGACCTCGGCCTGGAGGGCGAACTTCACGTCCGCGTTGGTGTCCTCCCGGCGTTCCTCACCGGCCTGGTCCTCGACGACCTGCTTGATGTCCAGGACCTTGGGTTCCGCGAGGGTGGCGCCTTCGGGAAGCTTCAGATCGGGGTCGTTGGCGTCGACCTCGACAGGGGCGGAGGCCGTGGCTTCCGTCCCCGGGGGCACGCTGGGGTCGTCCGCGGCGTCGGCCGTGGTGGCCACGAGGAGGTTCGCGGCGACCATGACGGTGGCGGCGGTGAGGGTCAGGGTGAGGCGGGGGGTGCGGGTCATGGTCGCCTCACCCGGAGATCTGGATGGTGGCGGCGGCGAAGGTCGGGAGCTGGAAGGTGACCTCGGTCGTGTCCGTGGGCGGCGACGGGAACTGCATGAACACGGCCAGGGTTTCGCCCGCCTTCAGGGTCGAGAAGCCCGTGGTCGTCAGCGGGCGGCCGTCCGTGTCCCGTAGGACGTAGTACCGCTTCTTGCTCTTCGAGTCGACGAGCGTGGCGCCTCCGAACGACCGGCCGTTTCTGGTGATCTCGGTCTCGTTGCCGCTCAGCGCGGACGGGACCGACATGCTCTTGTCCCCGTCGTTCTTCAGGCTGCCGTTCACGGTGACGAAGCCACCGGAGTCACGCTGGGCGGAGGTGATCTGGAGGAGCAGCCCGTCCGAGCCCTTCAGCTCCGCCAGGGGATCGTCCGACTGTCCCTCCTGGGCGCTCGGGTCGGATCCCCGTTCCGTGGGGGCGGACGCCGATGTCTCCGGCTTGTCGCTGTCGTCCCCGCCACTGCCGCAGCCGGCCACGCCGAGGGCCAGTCCAGCCGCAACGGTCAGCGCGACCATCCCCCTGTGGGCCTTCGTCGTGAACCGAATACTCATGCCTCTGCTTCCTTAGTCACTCGTCAGTCACTCGCCGTTGGCCGGTGAGTCGGCCAGATGGACGTCGAAGAGGTCCTCGGGAGCCGGGAGGGTCGTGGGATCGTCCGGGTCCGGGTCCCAGTCGCCGCCGTCCTCGCAGGTGAGGCGGGGAAGCGGCAGTGTGTCGTTTCCGTCGCCGGGCCCCGCCTCTCCTCCGGCGCCGCCCCCGGCCCCTCCGGCGTCCCCGGCCCCTCCGGCGTCACCGTCATCCCCGGCGTCCCCGCCATTCCCCTCGCCCCCGCCAGGGAGGTCGAACGTGCACCGGGGCTCGATCACGGCGGTGGCGGATGCCTTCGACCTGACGTCCTCCGTGCCGGGGACGATCGAGTCGCCGACGGGTTTCGTGGACTGGACGGAGACCGTGTAGCCGAGCGGCTCCGCCGGATCACAGCCGTCGACAGCGGCGTCGTTCTGCGCCGCCAGCTCGTACGCCCGCCAGCAGCCGTCGAGTTCCACCCCGATGCCGTCGAAGATGTCCTGCCACTTCGTCGGGTCGAGTACGTCGTCCACCCACATGCCGGCGAGTTGGTCCCGGGTCTCCTGCGCCGCCGCCAGAGCCGCCGCGTCGGCCGCGGTCTGGGCGCCGTTCCGGTTCGCCGCGGCCTGGCCGACCGCGAGGTACGCGAACGCGAGGAAGAGCAGGCCCGCCACCACCGTGATGTAGATGGGGAAAGCCTGCCCCGCGTCGCCGCCGCCGTGCCGGGGCCGCCGCATCAACCGCCGGTCACTTCGGTGATCTTGTCCGTGATCGCGTCGAAGATCGTCTGACCGATGTCCGTTCCCACGATGGCCAGCACGATCGCCACCACCACCGCGATGATCCCCAGGTACTCCACCGCCGTCTGCCCCCTGTCGTCGCGGGCGGCGCGGGAGCGCAGGTGCGCGACGGTGGTGTGGATCCAGTTGCTCATGGTGTTCCCCTCTGGTGTTCGGCGGTCGCCGGGCGCTGGGCTCGCAGGGCTTGGGAGAAGTCTTGCGAGAAAAGTAAGCGGAAATACCCGAAACACCAGAGGGTCCCTGGGCCCGATTCCGGACCCAGGCCGAAAACCATCGCTCTGTCATCGCCGTCAGCTCCGTCCAGGGGGTGAACCCGGAGCCCTGCCCGGCCACTTGACGGTGGCCGGCGCACGGCCGGTGCCGTGGAGTTTGGCGAAGATGCGGTTGACGTGGCTTGATGCGACGGGGTTCATGATCTGCGCCTCCCTCCTGCTCGGTCGGAACCGCGAGCGATCCGACGACGACTGTCCCACAACTGGTTGCATTCGCGAAAGGCGTTCCGGGAATTTCCTTGCGGTAGTTGGCAGTTCGACCTTTGCTTGCGCTAGTGATGCGGTTGCGCCCCCTCTACTCGCCCGTCAGCGACCCGAAGTCCGTCCCCGACCCCAGCAACAACCCCGCCCCCAGCAGGATCATCGTCGCCGGCACCATGAACGTCGTGATCATCAGCGTGGCCCGCGGCACCGCCCGGGCCGCCTTCCGGCGGGCGTTCTGCGCGTCGGTGCGGCGCATGTCCTTGGCCAGGGCGACGAGGGTCTCGACGATGGGGGCGCCCAGTTCCTCGCCCTGTTGGAGGGCGGTGACGAACATCGCGACCTGCTCGGAGTCGTTGCGGCGCCGCAGTTCGGCGAAGGCCTGGCGGCGGCTCATGCCGAGGTCCATCTGACGGAGGGTGATGCGGAGTTCGTCCGCCCAGGGGCCCTCGTACTTGGAGGCGACGCGGTCGAGGGCCTGGCGGAAGCCGAGGCCCGCGCTGACGACGACCGCGAGGACGTCGAGGAAGTCCGGCAGGGTGCGTTCGATCTCGTCCTTCCTGATCCGGATGGCCGACCAGATGCCGACCTCCGTCCAGAAGGCGCCGAAGGCCAGCAGGAGCAGGGCCACCAGGAACTGCCCCCGCAGCAGGAACACCAGGAAGCCGACCGCGCCGAGGAAGCCGTACACCGCCCGCCGAGCCGCGTAGCGGTCGATGGTCAGGCCGCCGGGGTTGCCCGCGAGGTCGATCCTGCGGCGGTACCTGGCGACCAGTTTCGGGCCCATCAGCCGCAGTACGGCGGGGGCGTAGCGCATGCCCATGCGGTCGATGAGGGAGTCCACGGCGCCGGTTCGGGTCGCGCCGATCTCCAGGGCCAGCGCCAGATCGCTCGGCAGCTTGGCGTCCGCGCGGTACATGCGGACGCCGGCGAAGATCCCCCACACGCCCAGGGCCATCAGCAGGGCCAGGAGCAGGCCCAGTGTTCCGGTTTCCATCGTCTCGCCTTCCCTCTCCCCGTCCCCGTCCTCGTCCCCGCCCGCGCCTCAGACGTCGATCCGTGACATACGCCGGATGAGGACGAACCCCACCGCGTACAGGCCGAACGCGATCAGCACCGCCGCCTGGCCGACCGGCGAGCCCGTCATCCGGTCCAGGGCCCCGTCCTGCACCCCGTTCATCAGGAACAGCGACCCGACGCCCAGCACGGGGACCGCGTACGACGTCATGCTCACCTGCGAGAGCTGGGTGCGGACCTCGCGCCTGGTCTCCTTGCGCTCCTCCAGCGTCTCCGTGAGGTTGCGCAGGGCGCTGACCACCTGGCCGCCGGCCCGGTTGGAGAGGACCAGCGTGGTGACCAGGACGACCAGTTCGCGGGACGGGAGGCGTTCGGCGAGCTCGCCGAGGGCGTCGTCCATCGAGGCGCCGAGGGCCAACTGGTTGGAGACCTTGGCCAGTTCCTCGCCCGCCGGGGCCTCCAGCTCCTCCGACGCCATGCCGATGGCCGTGCGCAGGGCGAGGCCCGCGTGGGCGGCGTTGGCCAGGATGCGGGCCAGTTCGGGGAGCTGGTTGATGAAACGCTCGATGCGCTTCTGACGCTGCCAGTTCAGGAACTGGACCGCCGCTCCCACACCCAGCAGGCCGGCGATCGGGCCGAAGAAGGGGGCCAGGGCCGCCTGGCCGACCAGCCAGAGGCCGGCCACCGTCGCCAGCATGTAGACGAAGAACTCGCCGGGGGTGACGTCCAGGCCCGTGGCCACCAGGCGCAGTTCCAGCCGCTTGCCCAGCTTCGTACGGCGCAGTCGGCGGTCCAGGTCGACGAAGCGGCGTCGGCGGCCGCCCGCGCCGGTGATCTGGCCGGCGGAGGTGAGCCGGTCGACCAGGGCCTGGCGCTGGGCCCGGCCGGAGGCGTAGGCATGGATGCCCACGACGGCCAGCGCACAGGTCAGCAGGGCGATGCCGGTCGTGAGCGTGATGCGGGTCTGGAGATCCATGGGTTCTACCTGTTCTGCCTCTCCTGCCTGGTCCTGCGTGGTCCTGCGTGGTCCTGCCTGGTCCTACCTGGCTTCTCGGGTCGCGAGTTCGAGCGGTGACTGGGCGACGCCGAAGGCCTGGGGGATCGGCTGGCTCGCCATGTAGAGGCGGTCCGCGGTGCGGCGCGGGAGCGGGTGGTAGGCGAAGGCGCCGTGGACGCGGCCGTCCGGCGTCATGGGCTGGGCGTTGAAGCGGGCCACCGTCGCCACCCGGTACGGCTCGGCCCCGTGGCTGTCCAGGAGCGCGATCTCGGTGATCCTGCGGGCGCCGTCCGGGAAGCGGGTCAGCTGGATGATCACGTCCACCGCGCTGTTGATCTGGTCGTGCAGCGCCTCGAAGGGCACCGACACGTCGGACATGGACGCGAGGGTCTTCAGCCGCATCAGGGCGTCCTCCGTGCTGTTGGCGTGCACGGTGGCCAGCGAGCCGTCGTGGCCGGTCGACATGGCCTGGAGCATGTCCAGGGACTCGCCGCCACGGACCTCGCCGACGACGATGCGGTCGGGGCGCATCCGCAGGGAGTTGCGGACCAGGTCGCGGATGGTCACCTGGCCCTTGCCCTCGACGTTGGGCGGCCTCGACTCCAGGCGGATCACATGGGACTGCTGGAGCTGGAGTTCGGCCGAGTCCTCGATGGTGATGATGCGCTCGTGCTCGGGGATCAGCCCCGACAGCGCGTTGAGCAGCGTGGTCTTACCGGTGCCCGTCGCACCCGAGACGATGATGTTGAACTTCGCCTGCACCAGCCCGGCCAGCAGATACACCATGGGCTCGTCGAGCGAGCCGAGGCCGGTCATCTCGTGCAGGGTGAAGGAGCGGGGGAAGCGGCGGATCGTCAGGGTCGCGCCGGTGAGCGACAGGGGCGGGATGATGACGTTCACCCGCTCGCCGGACGGCAGCCGCGCGTCGACCATGGGGTTCGATTCGTCGACCCGGCGGTTCACGGTCGACACGATCCGCTCGATGGTCTGCATCAGCTGGTCGTGGGAGGGGAAGCGGAGCGGCAACTGCTCGACCCGGCCCGCGCGTTCGACGAAGATCGCGTCGGGGCCGTTCACCATGATCTCGGTGATCGAGGCGTCTTCGAGGAGCGGCTCCAGGATGCCGAGGCCCAGCGCCTCGTCGACGACCCTGCGAATCAGCTGCGAGCGCTCGACCGTCGACAGCACCGGGCCCTCGCGGCTGATGATGTGCCCGAGGACGCGCTCCAGGCGGGCCCGGCGCTCGGCCGCCGCCAGCGAGGTCATCTCCGCGAGGTCGATCTCCTCCAGGAGCTTGGCCCGGTACGAGGCGACCAGGTGGCCGTCCTCGCCCCGGCTGCCGGGCTCCTCGGGGGTGTTGATGCGTGACCTCAGGCTCATGTGGATCCTCGTTCAGTGGTCGAGCGGCATGGTCGCGGACTTCTGGGCGGGGTCGAAGTCCCAGCCGGGGACGATGGACGGGATCTGGACCACGGCGGTGACGGTGACCTCGTCGGCGCCCTCCGCGGGCTCGCAGCTGACGGACAGCCAGTCGCTGACCGCGTTCTGGCAGCCGTCCTGCGCGGTCCCCGGTTCCAGCGAGGCGGCGCGTGCCCCCGCCCGGGCCGCCGTGCCGGCCTGCTGGGCGGCGTAGGCGACGAGCCCGAGCTGTACGCCCGCCAGGGCCACGAGGACGAGGACCGGGATGAACCCGAGGTACTCGATGGCGACCTGGCCACGGTCACGGCCGCCCCAGGCTCTGCGGCCACGTGGGACTCCGCCGCCCCTGCCGGCCCCGTGGCCCCTGCCCGCTCCGCCACCCCTGTCGCCGCGGCGGGCTTTGACGTCGTACGACATCTCAGTCCTTCTCCTCCTGCACGGCCCCCGCGTGCCCGTCGACGGTGAACGGGAAGCCGATCGCGCCGGGGAAGAGCACGGGCACCTCCAGATGGACGTCCGCCGTGGCGTAGCCGCCGCCCGCACCGCACTCCACCGAGGCGCCGCCCTCCCACGCGCCCGGCAGGTGTCGCAGCGCGGCCTCCTCGCAGCCCGCCTGGCCCTCGGAGACCGCCCCGGCCCGCGCGGCCTCGTCCGCGGCGTTCCCGGCCAGCGAGAACGTGTAGCCGAGCAGCACGAACTGCCAGAGCAGCACCAGCGTCAGGATGATCAGCGGCGTCATGCCGAGGAACTCGATGGTCACCTGACCCCGGTCGTCCCCGCGCCGGCGCCCCCTCACCGCCCTATCTCCTTGCGCCGCCGGAACGTCAGCGCCGCCCGGTCCGCGCCCCGCGCCCGGCCGTTCCGGCGCTGCTGGGCGGCTGCCTCGGTGCCCTTGACCAGGCCGAGCTCCCCGGCGAGCGCCCAGAGGGCCTGTTTGACGGTCCCCTTGGCGTCCAGCTCGTGCACCCGGCCGGCGTCGACGGCGCCCTGGAGTTCCTTGAAGTTGGCCGGGACCGCGGTGGCCGCCACCGCGGTGCCGGTGATCCGCTGGATCAGGGCGGGCTGGATCTCCGTACCGCGCGAGTGGCGGTTGACGACGATCGTGGTCTCCTCCGCCTTGCGGATCTGCAGGCGGTCCCACATCCGTACGGTGCGCTTGGCGCCCCGGACGGCGACCACGTCCGGGGTGGTGACGAGGAGCGCGGTGTCGGCCATCTCCACGGCGGCCGCGCTCGCGCCGCTCAGCTGGGCGCCGCAGTCGATGACGACGACCTCGTAGCGGGAGCGCAGGGCGCTGACGATGTGGCGGGCGGCGCGGTCGGTGACCTCCTCGCCGCGTTCGCCGTCGCCGGGCGCGAGGAGCAGGGCGACCCCCGTGTCGTGCCGGAACACCGCGTCGGCCAGCACCCGCGGTGAGATGTCGCTGATGGCGGCCAGGTCGACGACCGAGCGGCGGAACTGGATGTCCAGGTAGGAGGCGATGTCGCCGGTCTGGAGGTCCATGTCGAGCAGGGCGGTGGCGCGGCCGGACGCCTGGGCGGCGAGGGCCAGCTGAATGGCCGTGAGCGTGGCGCCCACGCCGCCCTTCGCGCCGCTGACCGTGACCACCGTGCCGCCGACGCCGCTGAACACGTCGCCGCCGGCGCCCAGATGGCGGCGTACGCCCACCGACCACTGGGCCACGGCGTTGACGCGGCTGGCCAGCTCCTCGTAGTGCAGCGGCAGGGCGACCAGGCCCCGGGCGCCGTAGTCCATGGCGGCCTGGAAGAGGCCGGGACTCGCGTCGGAGGTCACCAGGATGACGCCGACCGCGGGAAAGCGCAGGGCGACCTCGCGGATGAGTTCCAGGGCCGGGACGGGGCCGATGCGCTCATGGACGACGACGACCTCGGGCAGTTCGTCGATGGACTCGGCGGCCAGGCGCGCGAGGGTGTCGACGAGCTGGGTGGAGTCGGTCACCGGGGCGACCGGCTCGGCGTCGGGGAGCTGGCTGAGCAGCGTCGTGAGGGACCGGACCGCGTCCGCGTCGCCGACCGCCGGGAGGATCCTCGTGGGCATGGGGGCCTCTCACTTGTCCTTGGCGAGTTCGTACGTGCGGTTCGTCGCGGGGATGTCGGAGTCGTCGCCGGGCGCCACCAGGGCGAGCCGGACCTCGTCGGCGAACGACTCGGCGTACGTGATGCGCTGGGCGTCGACCGGTTCGAGCGCGAAGGTGATCGGCACGGCGTCGGTGGGCTGCCGACCCCGGTCGTTCTCATCGGGCTTGAGGGAGGTCAGCTCGCCGACGTCGATGACCCGGGCGTTCTCCACGATGAGCCGGGCCTGGTCGGGTGCCTTGTCGCCGTCGCCCTCGAAGGTGGCGTAGACGTTGACCTTGGCGCCCGCGGTGATCTTGCCGGCCACGCCGGTCGCCGCGTCGATCATGATGGCGATCTCCTGCTCGCCCGACTGGAGCGCGGGCTGGTCGACGATCATGTCGCTCTGGAGCAGGGAGCCCTTCTGGAGGGTCGTGACGGCGATCTTCCCGCGGATCTCGCGCAGGTCGGTGATCGCGTTCTCCGAGAGCCACCGCTCGGGCATCGTGATCTTCTCGAACTGGCCCGCGCTGAGCTGCGTGTAGGGGGCGACGTCCGTCCTGACCCGGTAGGCGGTGGTCTCGGGGCCGACCTTGGACTTCACGTCGCTGATGACGGACAGGACGCCGGCGAAGGCGCCGAGAGCGCAGACGACGGACAGGAGCAGGAGTATCACGCCGCGGCGCTGACGGGAGTTCATAGCCGTGCAACCTCATTGGGGGAATCGGTCGGGAGCGGTCGGATGGGGCTCGGGTCCGGTCAGCCCGCGCGGGCCGGCTGCTCGTGGGTGGGCGGGACGGCTGAGCAGAAGACGCAGCGGTCACCGATGACGTCGATGCCGCACCAGTGACAGGTGTTCTGCCGTACGGAGGTGACGAGCTGGTAGAGCACCGACAGGTCGGGCAGGTACGCGCAGAACTCGATCAGCTTCGCCGTCCCCCACCAGGTGGTCGACTCGGTGGGCAGGACCACCTCTCTCAGCCCTTGTGCGTTCCAGGACTTGGCCAGCGTGGCGGTGACCCAGTCGGACTGCAGCTGTCCCTGGGCGACCAGCATCGACGTGCCGAACTCCGGGCCGGGCAGGGTGACTCCGGGTGCGATCCGGACCAGCTGCGGGGAGGGATGGGCGAGTACCCCGAACTGGCTGCCGGGCATCCAGGACTTGGCGTGGGATTTCAGGTCTACCGGGACGCGGTCGAGCTTGGCGACGGAGCCGAGGAGGGCGCCGGCGTGGAGGTAGTGGGTGAGCAGCCGGCCGGCCGAGGCGAGGACGCCGGGGCTGAGGTCGCAGGAGGCCAGCTGCCGCAGCTGACGGGCCAGGACGGCGAGGCCGAGCGGAGGCAGTTCGGGCCGGAACACGGCGATGCGGTCGCTCTCCAGCAGGGACCGTACGGTGTGCAGCCGCTGCTGGACGCCGCGGGGAACGGCCTGCGAGCAGACGACGACGACATGTCCGTGCTGCTCCAGCAGGGTCTGCATACCGGCCAGCGACCGCTCCAGCGGCTCCCGGTCGAGGTCCTGGAGCACGACGGCGGGCACGGTTCGCTCGTCCTGCGCCGGCAACGCCATGTCGGCGCTGGTCACGGCAATGGCAGTTGGCACGCGCAGCTCCCCGATGACTTCATTGCGTGACTACCTCAGCACTGTATCCACGGCTCTGTGGCCGGAGAACAGCTTCTCTCCAGCTGATAAGCAACACCTCCGGTACAACTACCGCCAAAACGGGGCAGGTTGCGCACACGAATTCTCCACTACCGGAATCCCTTGACAGGCGAATTGGTCTGGACCAAGTTGTTGGACATGCCTCTTGTCATGTCCATACGCAGCAGATCCCGGGCGGGCGCGGTCATCGCGGCCCTGGCCCTCGCCCTCCTCCCCATGGGCCAGGCCTCCGCCGCGGACGTCAACAACGCCAAGAACGCCGGCTTCGAGGCCGGTCTGAGCAACTGGACCTGTTCCGCGAACAGCGGCACCACCGTCTCCTCCCCGGTGCACGGCGGCGCGACCGCGCTCAGGGCCACCCCGGCCGGGCAGGACAACGCCCGGTGCACCCAGTCCGTGGCGGTCAAGCCCAACTCGACGTACACGCTGAGCGCCTGGGTCCAGGGCGGCTACACCTACCTGGGCGTGACCGGCACCGGCACCACGGACGTGTCCACGTGGACGCCCGACTCCTCGTCCTGGAAGCAGCTGTCGACCACCTTCACCACCGGCGCCTCGACGACCTCGGTGTCGGTCTACACGCACGGCTGGTACGGGCAGGCGGCCTACTACGCGGACGACCTGTCGGTGTACGGCCCCGACGGCGGCGGTGGCACCGACCCCTCCCCCACCGTCCCCGGCGCCCCGAGCGGCCTCACGGTGTCGGGCACCAGCTCGTCCTCGGTCTCCCTGGCCTGGAACACCGTCTCCGGCGCGACCGGCTACAACGTCTACCGGGGCGGCACCAAGGTGACCGCGGTGTCCGGCACCTCCGCGACCGTGACCGGGCTGGCGGCCGCCACGTCGTACGCCTTCCAGGTCACGGCGACCAACGCGGCCGGTGAGTCCCCGAAGTCGGCGACGGTGACGGGGACGACCACGGCGGGCCCGGTGGGGCCGGCGCTGCCCAAGCACGCGGTGACCGGGTACTGGCAGAACTTCAACAACGGGGCCGCGGTCCAGAGGCTCGCCGACGTCCAGGCCCAGTACGACATCATCGCGGTCGCCTTCGCGGACGCGACCTCGACGCCGGGCGCGGTCACCTTCAACCTGGACTCGGCCGGGCTCGGGGGCTACACCGTCGACCAGTTCAAGGCGGACGTCAGGGCGAAGCAGGCCGCCGGCAAGAAGGTCATCGTCTCCGTCGGCGGTGAGCGCGGGACCGTGGCGGTGAACGACGCGGCGTCCGCGGCGAACTTCGCGAACTCGGTGTACGCGCTGATGCAGGAGTACGGCTTCGACGGCGTCGACATCGACCTGGAGAACGGTCTCAACGCCACCTACATGACGCAGGCCCTGCGCTCCCTGTCGTCCAAGGCGGGCTCGTCGCTGGTCATCACGATGGCGCCGCAGACCATCGACATGCAGTCGACGTCGAACTCCTACTTCCAGACCGCGCTGAACATCAAGGACATTCTCACGGTCGTCAACATGCAGTACTACAACAGCGGTTCGATGCTCGGCTGCGACGGCAAGGTCTACAGCCAGGGCTCGGTGGACTTCCTGACCGCCCTGGCCTGCATCCAGCTGGAGGGCGGCCTGGCCCCGTCCCAGGTCGGCCTGGGCCTGCCCGCCTCGACCCGCGGCGCGGGCAGCGGCTACGTCGCGCCGTCGGTCGTGAACAGCGCCCTGGACTGCCTCACCAAGGGCACCGGCTGCGGTTCCTTCAAGCCCTCGCGCACCTATCCCGACCTGCGGGGCGCGATGACCTGGTCCACGAACTGGGACGCGACCGCGGGCAACGCGTGGTCGAACGCGGTGGGGCCGCACGTGCACGCGCTGCCGTAGGGAACGCCGGCCTCGTCCCGGCGGTAGGTCGACGGCCTCACCCCATCGGCCGGTAGTGGCCGAGCACCCAGGCCAGCTGCGCGAACCACTCCTGCAGCCGCGCCCGGGGCTTGGCCTCCACGACGCCCTCGTAGAACCGGCCGTCCAGGTGGACCACGGCCACCATCAGGGCCCTGCCGTCGGGGCTGGCCTTGTAGTGGACACTGCGGATCTCCGACCACGGAAACTCGACCGTGAGGTCGTACATCTCGAAGACCACGCCGGATCCGTCGACGACGACGGCATTGCGCTTGTCCACGGCCAGGAACTCCGGGCCGGGCGGGACCGGCTGCGGCGGCACCGGCTGCGGCGGGAGCGGGCCGTACGCCGGTGGCGCGGGGGCGTACGGGGGCTGCGCGGGGGCGTACTGCGGTGGGGGCGGGCCGAAGCCCGGGCCGGGAGGGGGTGGCTGCTGGGTCATCCGTCGGGTCCTGGGTCCTTGTTCCTGGTGCTCGCGGCGAACTGCTCGGTGCTGTGGTGAAACATTCTCCCTGCCTCACCGCATCAGTGAAGTGAGGACCTCATCGACAGCCGGCCGGCACAGCAGCAGGGGGAACGCATGAGACAGGCCCGCGCGGACGAGTACGCGCAGTTCGCGGTGGCCAGGGCCGGGCACCTGTATCGCTCGGCGTGTCTGCTGACCGCCGGGGACACCCATCTCGCCGAGGACCTCGTTCAGGAGACCCTCGGCCGGATCTACGTCCGTTGGAGCCGGGTGTCCCGGGTGGGGAACCCCGCCGGGTACGCGCAGACGGTCCTCACCCGTGCCTTCCTCGCCCATCAGCGGCGGCGCAGCAGCACCGAGCGGGCCACGGACGCGCTGCCGGACCGGGCGGCCGAGGGCGGTGACCTGTCGCTGCGGCTGACCCTGCTCCAGGCGCTGGCCCGGCTGCCGGCCAAGGACCGCGCCGTGGTCGTCCTGCGGTACTGGGAGGACCGCTCCGTCGAGGAGACCGCCGACGCGATGAACGCCAGCTCGGCGGCGGTACGGACCCGGTGTACGCGTGCCCTCGCGCGGCTGCGCGAGCTGCTCGGTGAGGACCTCGGCGAGTACGCGACGCGCTGACTCGCGTTCCTGACACCTTGAGTTTCGGAAGACGGTGGTTTTGCCATGTCCGTTGAACACGACGAGGACCGTTTTGAAGGGCGGCTCAGCCACGCCCTGCATGACGTCGGCGGCGGCTTCGAAGCCGACCGGCCCGCGCTGGTCGCCGCCGGCCGGGCACGCGGGCGGCGACTGCGGCTCAGGCGGCGGGCCGCCGTGGTGGGCGGGGCGGCCGGTATCGCGCTCGTGGGGGTGGGCGGCGCGCTGCTCGTGCCCTCGGGCGGCCCGCCCGCCCCGCCGCCGTCCGGTTCCAGCGTGGCCGGGCAACCGTCCGCCACGCCGTCCGCCGTTCCCCTGACCGGCCGCGAACTCATCGCGACACTCCAGGATCTGCTCCCCGAGGGCAAGGTCAGCGAGCAGCAGGCACGGGGCACCGAGAAGCCGATGCTGTCGCCGTACGTCCACCTCGTGTACGACGACGGCGAGGGGCCCGGAGCCATCGGTGTCAGCCTGGACCGGGTCGAGCCGGGCAGCGACCAGGCTCGGCAGACGATCGATTGCCCGGACGAGGCGCTGGTCCCGCACGACAGTTGTGTCTCCACCAGACTGGCCGACGGCTCGCTGCTCAAGCTGTTCCAGGGGTACGAGTATCCCGATCGTCGTGTCGACACCAAGCTGTGGTCGGCCGACCTGGTCACGCCGGCCGGGCAGCATGTCTCCGTCAGCGAGTGGAACGCCGCGGCCGAGAAGGAGGCGCCGATCAGCAGGAGCGAACCGCCTCTGTCCACTGCTCAGTTGAAGGAGCTGGTGACGGCGCAGGTGTGGCGCAAGTACGTCGAGTTCATTCCCGAGGACCCGAAGAAGCCGAAGCCGTCGGCCACGCCGAGCACCGCCGTCGAACCGGGCGTGGACTCGGTCCTGGCCACACTCGTCCCACTGCTCCCCAAGGGCGCCGAGGTCGTCGAGAAGGGCCACGACTACACCTACGTCGTCCTCGACGACGGCAAGGGCCGCAGCTACCTCCAGATCGACGTCCAACACGGCATGGGCGACGTGGCGGACGAGCTCTTCGGGGACGACTCCGAGACCCTGCCGGACGGGACGAGGGTCGACTTCCGGGAGAGCGGCGGTGACAAGGGCGTGGCGGGTGCCGTGATGTGGACCGTCGACACCCTGCGCACCGACGGCTTCCGGGTCGTCGTCAGCGCCCTGAACGCCGCCACCCAGCACGACGCCCCGACCCGCGCGACACCCGCCGTCACCGAGGAGCAGCTCCGGAAGATCGCCCTCAGCCCGGCGTGGGACCAGTACCGCTAGGGGGTGTTTCGAAAGTCCCGTGCGGTGCCCGCGCCCGCCGCGGCAGCGGCTGGTGTCGCAGCCGGTGCGTGCCCTCGGCGCGCCGGACGAAGGCCCTCGTACTGGACGTACTCGGGCCTTTGGCCGGTGCGGCGAGGGTGCGTGCCGGGCGCCGCGGGTGCTGTGCGGGACTTTCGAAACACCCCCTAGAAGCGGCTGCTAGAAGAACTCCGCCCACGGCTGGTCCCAGATCTGCTTCACGCACAGCACCAGGAAGAGCAGGCCGGCGATCGCCAGCATCACGTTGCTCAGCGGCCCGCTGCGCCACTCCCTGGGCGTACGGGCGGAGTTGAGGAGCCAGATCAGGGTGCCGGCGAGGAACGGGAGGAAGGCCGCGCCCAGGACGCCGTAGATGATGATCAGGCGGAAGGGCTCGCCCTGGAAGAGCAGGACGATGGGCGGGAAGGTCAGCCAGAGCAGGTAGGCGCGGAACGGCCAGGAGCGCTCCCGCTCCCCCGAGGCGACCTCCTCGCCCTTCAGCTCCGCGCGGGTGCGGTAGCGGGCCACGAAGTCCGCGAACATCAGGCTCACGCCGTGCCAGACGCCGATGAGGGAGGTGAAGGAGGTGGCGAAGAAGCCGATCAGGAAGAACTTCGCGGTCGCCGAGCCGTATTCGTCCTCCAGGATGTCGCCGAGCTGGATCAGGCCCTTGTCGCCGCCGGCGATGGCGATGTTCGCGGAGTGCAGCAGTTCGGCGCCGACGAAGAGCATCGCGATGACGAAGATGCCAGTGGTGGCGTAGGCGACGCGGTTGTCGAGCCGCATGACCTTCATCCAGCCGGTGTTGGTCCAGCCCTTGGCGTTGACCCAGTAGCCGTACGCGGCGAGCGTGATGGTGCCGCCGACGCCGCCGATCAGGCCGAGGGTGTTGAGGATGGAGTCCTTCTCGTCGGGCAGGACGGGCAGCAGACCGGCGAAGGCGTCCCCGAGGTTGGGCGTGACGCGGATCGCCAGGTACACCGTCACCACGAACATGACGCCGACCAGTACCGTCATGACCTTCTCGAAGACGGCGTACTTGTTGAACCAGACGAAGACCAGGCCGACCAGCCCGCAGGCGATGGCCCACCATTCGAGGTCCATCACGTTCGGGAACAGGGCCTGGAGCGGGAGCGCGCTCGACGACATGGCGGCCGCGCCGTAGACGAAGCCCCAGATCACGACGTAGGCCGCGAAGAAGTACGTGGTCCAGCGGCCCAGGCTGGCCCAGCCGTCGAAGAGGGTGCGGCCGGTGGACAGATGCCAGCGGCCCGCCGCCTCGGCGAGGGAGATCTTCACCAGGCAGCCGATGATCGCGGCCCAGAGCAGGGTGTAGCCGAAGTTGCTGCCCGCGATGAGGGTGGCGACCAGGTCACCGGCCCCGACGCCGGTCGCGGCGACGACGATGCCGGGGCCGATGTACCGCCAACTGGACTTGCGGGGGCGGGAGTCCGCCTCGCCGACCGGTGTTGCCGCTGTGTTTCCCGTGGTGTCCGCCATGCAGATCAAGAAACCGTAAGGAACCCGAGCCGACAAGGGGGCGCGGACAACCCCCGCCTAGCCGCAGCCCGACGACGCCCCCAGGCGGCAGGACGAGCCGCCCTCCGCCGAAGCCGCGCAGCGGCACGTGCCGAGCTCGAACCACACGGTCTTGCCCGGCCCGTCCTGGTGGCAGCCCCAACGCTGGGAGAGCGCCTCGACCAGGAACATCCCTCGGCCGCTCTCCGAGGCGCCCGCGTCCAGCACCCTCGGGACCCGGTTGCCGTGGTCCCGGACCTCGCAGCGCAGGATCCCGTGCGCGGCGGACAGGGTGAGCCGGAAGCGGCTCGCCGAGTGCACGAGCGCGTTGGTGGCCAGCTCGCTCACCAGCAGCTCGGCCGCGTCCGCGAGGCCGTCCAGGTCCGCGAGCCCCCAGCCCTCCAGCTGCCGGCGGACCTCCGCGCGTGCCTCGCGGACCGCGGAGGGGCGGGGGTCGTACTCGACGCTCAGATGGCCGGCTCCCATGGGCGGTTGGGGATACGAGCCGTACTGGGGTCCGGGATCCGGGAAGCGCGCCCCGTAGAGGTGCAGCATGGGTCCACAGTGGCGGGCGCGGGGGTGCGGGCGCACGGGGAGGAATACCCGATTCCCTACCTGTACGCGGCGCTCCCTACCCGTACTGGAGCCGTACGCTCGTCCCCTCCCGCTCGTCCCGGACGTCGACGTACGCGCACACCTGCCGGGCGAACCACAGCCCCTGCCCGGGCTCCGGTTCCGTGCTCGGGGGCGGTACGAAGCCGGCCAGCGGGTCGTCGACGCGGCGCGGGGCGCGCAGTTCGCACACGCACGCCGGGGCCTCGCCCCACAGCTGGGCCCCGTCGACCGGTCCGACGGCGGCTGCCGCCTCGGTGACGGCCGTGGCGAACAGCTCCGCGTCCGCGGCGGACAGCCCCTGGACGGCCGCCCAGGTGCGTACGGCGTCGGCGGCTGGCGCCGGGCCGGGAAGCCGCTCGGCGTCGGCGGGGGACGGCGGCAGCGGTACGGCGTCGAGTTCGGCGGCGAGCCGGACCGGGTCCTCGTAGACGTCGGTGTCGGGGTGGGCCCTGCGGGCGGCGGCCACGACGGCGGGGCCCGCGACGCGGGAGTCGTAGGCGCACAGGGCGGTCGTCGCGAGCGGGGCGAAGAGCAGGTTGGCGAGGGCCTCGTACCGGATCCACTCGGCGGCCTCCCGGGGTGAGCGCCCCGCCCGGCCGCCCCAGATCGGCTCCATGAGCAGATGGATCCGCCCGCCGGGCCCGGCGTTCGCCGCGAGGTAACCGGCCCCCTGGGCCACCGCGTTGGCCGCCGACCCGGTGTACCACTCGCCGTGCGGCACCAGCCCGACCCCCTTGGCCTCACGGCCGAGCGCGTCCCGCAGCAGGTCCAGGTTCGCGGGCGCGGCGATGACGACGGGCGGCGGTTCACCGGGCGCGGCGAGGGCCTCGCCGACGAAGGGAAGGGCGGCGGCGAGGAACTCCTCGTCGGTGGCGAAGACGGCGATGCGGTGGTCGAAGGAGGTGGGGGGCGGGGCGGGGTGGTCGGTCATGGGGGTGGGGCTCCTTGGGGTGGGTGGGCGCGAGGCGGCCCGGTGGGGGCAGGTCAGTGCTGGGCCGTGACCCAGGCGGCGATCTGGCTGCGGTTGCTGAAGCCGAGCTTGCCGAGGATGCGTTCGACGTGGCCCTCGGCGGTGCGGCGGGCGATGATCAGGCGGTCGGCGATCTGCTGGTTGGCGAGGCCCTGGGCGACGAGTTCGGCGACCTCGGTCTCGCGGCGGGTGAGGTGGACGCCGGTGGTGGCGTGGGCGGGTCCGGGCCGGGTGGCGTTCGCTTCGCGGGGGACGGTGCCGTGGACGGCGTAGTCGACGGTTTCCGCGAGGTCGGCGCCGAGGCCGCGGCCGCGTTCGTAGGCGCGTCGGAAGCCGGGTGGGCCCAGTGCCGCGCGGGACCGGGTCTCGCTGTCGCTGCGGGTGGCCTTGAGGGTCGCCGATCCCCAGCGGTCGCGGTCGATGCCGGTCCAGGTGTGGTCGGCAGCGCCGAGCAGCACGGCAGCGCGCTCGTGGGCGCCCGTCTCCGTGGCGACGCGGGCCAGCAGGTCGAGGGTGAGGGCGATGCCGGTGACGTCGTGGACGGCGAGTTTGAGGCGCAGGGCGTGCCGGGCGTGGTGTTCGGCGCGCTGCCAGTCGCGCTGCACGGTGTGGGCGAGGGCCAGCATCCGCAGGACGTAGGAGTGCACCCACTCCTCGCCGTGTCGTTCGCACATCCGGCGGGCCCGTTCGCAGACCTCGACGGCCCGGTCGGCCTCGCCCAGGAAGCCCAGGGCGCAGGCGAGTTCGACCTGGTCCAGGCCGTACAGGCTGAGGTGCTGACCGGGGACGGGGCCGCGGCCGACGCTGGTCTCGAAGTGCTTCAGCGCGGTCGGCAGGTCGTCCATGAACAGGGTGATGACGCCGATGACGTACTCGGCGTGCGCCGCCTCCGCCTCGTCGTCCAGGTCCTGGGCGAGCGCGTGGGCGTCCCGGGCGAGGGCGAGGCCCGCGGTGAGGTCCTGGGTGGCGGCGGCGAGGAGCCCCGCGATCCACAGGCCGCGGGCCCGCTCCCGGGTCGGCTCGGGGTTGGCGGCGAGCGCGCGGTCGAGCCAGTGCTGGCCCTCGCGTGGGGCGCCGCAGGCGTGCCAGTAGAACCACAGGGTGCCGGCCAGGCGCAGGCCTTGGAGGCGTTCGTCCGGGGCGGTGAGGCTGAAGTCGAGGGCGGCCCGGAGGTTGTCCTGGTCGGCCCGGAGCCGGGCGACGATCTCCCGCTGCCCGGGCCCGAACCAGGCCCGCTCGCAGGCGGTGGCCCGGCGCAGCATCCAGTCCCGCTGCCGGCGGCGGGCCGCGGGCTCCTCGCCGGGCAGTCGGCGCAGCCGGTCCAGGCCGTAGTGGCGGAGGGTGTCGAGAAGGCGGTAGCGGGCGCCGTCGGGGCCGTCCTCTCGGGAGAGTACGGATTTGTCGACGAGGCCGGTGACGGCGTCGAGGACGTCTTCGGGGTGAATGCGGTGGGGGGTGACCGCGAGGTGTCTCTCGCCCCCGCCGCCCCTACCCGTCCCATCCCTGAAGGGGCTCCGCCCCTTCGACCCCGCCAGGGGGCTGCCGCCCCCTGGACCCCCGCTTTCGGCCCGAAGGGCCTCGTCCTCGGGCGCCGGACTGGCTTGAATACCCGCGCACACCGCTTCCGCCGTCTCCAGGTCGAAGCTTCCCGCCAGCACCGACAGCCGCGCCCACACCAACTGCTCGCGCTCGGTGCACAGTTCACGGCTCCAGTCGACCGCCGCTCGCAGGGTCTGGTGGCGGGGCAGGGCGGCGGGGCTGCCGCCGGTGAGGAGGCGGTAGCGGTCGTCCAGGCGGTCGAGGAGCTGGTCCACGTCGAGCACGCGCATGCGGACCGCGGCGAGTTCGATGGCGAGCGGGAGCCCGTCGAGGCGGCGGCAGAGCCGGGCGACGGCCCCGCGGTTGGCGGCGGTCAGCCGAAAGCCGGGGACCACGGCGGCGGCCCGGTCGGCGAAGAGCGCCAGGGCCGGGTAGCCCTCGGGGCTGGTGAGGTCGCCGTCCGGGTCGGGGACCGGCAGGGGACGTACGTCGAGGAGGTGTTCCTCGGTGAGACCCAGGCGGTGGCGGCTGGTGGCGAGGATCCGTACGCCGGTCGTGCCGTGCAGCAGCGCCGCGGCGAGTTCGGCGCAGGCCGGCAGCAGGTGTTCGCAGTTGTCGATCAGCAACAGCAGTCTGCACTCCCGCAGCCGTTCCACCAGCGCGTTGAGCGGTGGCCGTGCGGAGTGGTCGTGCAGGTCGAGCGCGTCGGCGGCGGCGAGCGGGACGAGTGCCGGGTCGTCCAGGCCGGAGAGGTGCACGAAGCGCACGCCGTCGGGGAAGGTGCGCCGTACCGCGGCCGCGATGCGCGCGGCGAGGCGGGTCTTTCCGACGCCGCCCGGGCCGGTCAGGGTGACCAGTCGGGTCCTGGCCAACAGTTCGCGTCCGGTGGCGAGTTCGCCGCGCCGGTCGACGAAGCTGGTCGTCTCGACCGGCAGTCGATGATCCCGTCGTGGCGCTGATCCGCCCATGATCAGCCGTTCCTCTGAGGGGTGTCGTCGGGGAGTCGGAGGGTGCGCCGGTCCCCACCTGTGCCGCCGCTCCCACCGCTCCCCCTGAGGACCTGTCGTCAATTCCCGCCCGCTCCGCGGTGCCTGGCACGCACGCTCGCCGCGTTGCCCTGCGATCGCGCGCACCGGACGCCGGGGGGGTGCCCGCCCTCCGGGCGGACGACGGGACTTGACGACAGGACCCTTGCGCGGTTCCTCACCCTTCCCGCCCCCGCGCCGCCCCGCACGTCCGGATCACACCCCCGGGTGGACTTCGTCCGGTACCGCTCCGTACGGGGGCCGCGCGCGTACACTGCGCGGCTGATTTTCGGATGGTTCGCGCCGCGGCCGACGCCCCACTCTTGACCTGCTCATGCCAGCGGCCCACGATGAGCGCCACATCCGCACCACGCTGTACGTCGCACTGAACCCCACCCCCCACTCCCACAAGGAGACTTCATGCGACTTCGCATACGCGGCTCCGGCGGCCGCAGCGGCAGACGCTCCGCCGCGCTCGCCGCACTGCTCGCCCTCGCCCTCGCGGCGCCCCTCTCCGCGAACGTGTCCGCGAACGCCGACAGCGCCGCCAAGGCGGCCCCCTCGGCCGACGACATCCGGCAGTACGAGGTCCACATGCACTCGACCGCCAAGGACCGCACGGCACTTCAGCGGACCGGTGTGACCGTGGACGAGGCCCACGGCCACGGGGTCGTGATCTCGGGCCGGGCGGACCAGGTCAAGAAGCTGAGGACGCTCGGCTACGAGGTCACCCCGCTCGGCGCGGTCCCCGACCGGTCCGCCGGCGAGGACGACGTCCGGCTCTACGACTTCCCGTCAGGCGACTCGCGCTACCACAACTACGCGGAGATGACGAGCGAGATCAACTCACTGGTCTCGGCCAACTCCTCGATCGCGAGCCAGCGTGTCATCGGCACGTCGTACCAGGGCCGGAACATCGTCGCCATCAAGATCAGCGACAACGTCGCAACGGACGAGTCGGAACCCGAGGTCCTGTTCACCCACCACCAGCACGCCCGTGAGCACCTGACCGTCGAGATGGCGCTCTACCTCCTGCGCGAGCTGACCTCCGACTACGGCAGCGACTCCCGGGTCACCAGCATGGTGAACAACCGTGAGATCTGGATCGTGCCCGACCTCAACCCGGACGGCGGCGAGTACGACATCGCCACCGGCTCCTACCGGTCGTGGCGCAAGAACCGGCAGCCCAACTCCGGTTCCTCGGCCGTCGGCACCGACCTCAACCGGAACTGGAACTACCGGTGGGGCTGCTGCGGCGGTTCGTCGGGGTCGACGTCCTCGGAGACGTACCGGGGCGCGTCCGCCGAGTCGGCGCCCGAGGTCAAGGTCGTCGCCAACTTCGTGCGCAGCCGTGTCGTCGGCGGGGTGCAGCAGATCAAGGCCGGGGTCGACTTCCACACGTACAGCGAACTGGTGCTGTGGCCGTTCGGGTACACCTACTCCGACACGACGACCGGCATGACCGCCGACGACCGCAACGCGTTCGCCACGGTCGGGCAGAAGATGGCGGCCAGCAACGGCTACACGCCGGAGCAGTCCAGCGACCTGTACATCACCGACGGGTCCATCGACGACTGGCTGTGGGGCAACCAGAAGATCTTCGCGTACACCTTCGAGATGTACCCGAGGTCCGGGGGCGGGGGCTTCTACCCGCCCGACGAGGTCATCGAGCGGGAGACGTCCCGCAACCGGGACGCGGTGCTGCAGTTGCTGGAGAACGCGGACTGTATGTACCGGTCGATCGGCAAGGAAGCCCAGTACTGCAGCTGACCGCTAGGAGGCGTCGGATTCCTCGAAGTAGGCGTCGAGGACCGCGTCCAGCTGCTCGTCCCACTCCGTGAAGCGGCTCCTGGCCGTCGCCTCGATCTCGATCGGGTACCAACGGCGGTCAGGAGTGTGCACGGTGACGGTGTACCGCTTCCCGAACCGCGGCGCCTCGGTCTCCACGGCGCCGATCTCGTCCCAACGGAACTCGCACTCCTGGTCGTCCAGGGAGAGTCGTACACCGGCGTGATCGGCGACGATCCGAGCCCGGCGGTCGGACGCCTCGAAGACGGGCCCGTCGACGGCCGGCTCACCGTCATCGTCGCCGTCGTCGTCGACATCGCCCTCTCCGTCGGCCGCGTCCTGCGCCTCGAGCTCCTCGCCGCCCTCAAGGACCGTCTCCTCGAGGTCGCCGTCTTCGGTCACGTCCTCGGTCACGTCCTCCTTCTTCGCGCCCTCCGGCGCGGCGGACGCGGGCGAGGTGAGCCCGGGGATGAAGGCCGGATCGAACCCGGCGCCCTCCAGGGGCTGGCTGCCTGAACCTATGCGCTGCTCCACAGCCGAGCAGTATGGTCGACAACCCTGTGTCCCGCACAACCAGCCCCCGCATCGTTACACGAAGATTCACCCCGGGTCGTCCTTCGAGTGCGGGCCGGCGGTGGCTGGCCGCGCCCACGCGGCGGAGCCGCAAATCGACACAGCCCCACGCCCCTTCCTGGGGCTCCGCCCCAGCCCCCGCTCCTCAAACGCCGGAGGGGCTGAATTTGCCGGCCCGGCGCTGCATTGCCGGCCCGGGGCTGGATTCGCTGGCCCGGCGCTGAATTGCCGGCTCGGGGCTGGATTCGCTGGCCCGGGGCTGGATTCGCTGGCCCGGGGCTGGATTCGCTGGCCCGGGGCTGGATTCGCTGGCCGGGGGCTGGATTTTTCAGCCCGTCCGGCGTCTGAGAACAAGCCATTGCCACCCCCAGCCCCCACCCATCCAGGCACCCCCAGCTCCCCACCCACCCGCAGGGGCTACGCCAGTCCAGCCACTTTCAGCCTGTCCGGCGCTTGAGGACGAGACATCGCCGCCCCAAACCCCCACCCAGGGCGCCACCGCAGACCCAGACACCCCCAGCCCGTCCGGCGTTTGAGGACGAGGCCCGGAGGGGCCGATAGGCGGGGGGCTGGGGGCGGCAGCTCCCAGGGATGGGGCGGGTAGGGGCGGCGGGGGCGAGGAAACGGCCCGGTTACACGAACAGGCTCAGGACCGCCGCCACCACGAACCCGGCGACCGACAGGACACTCTCCAGGACCGTCCAGGTCTTCAGGGTGTCCCGCTCGCTGATCCCGAAGTACTTGGCCACGATCCAGAATCCACCGTCGTTGACATGGGAGGCGAAGATCGAGCCGGCCGAGATGGCCATGATGACGAGGGCGACGAAGGGCTGGGAGTGGTCGCCCTCGGTGAGGAGCGGGGCGACGATCCCGGCCGTGGTGACGATGGCGACCGTGGCGGAGCCCTGGGCGACCCGGAGGACCACCGAGATCAGGTAGGAAAGGACGATCACCGGAAGGCCGACGTCGTTGAAGGTGTCGGACAGGGCCTGAGCGACCCCGCTGGCCTTGAGGACGGCACCGAAGACACCACCCGCGCCGACGACCAGGAGGATGTTGCCGACGGGCTTGAGGGACGAGGTCGACACCGTCTCCAGGGACTTGCGGGACCACCCACGCCGGATACCCAGCAGGTAGTACGCCAGCAACAGAGCGATCGTGAGCGCCACGAACGGGTTCCCGAAGAACTCGATCACCGAGCGGAGAGTGGAGGGATCCAGCGCGATCGACGAGAAGGTCGCGGCGAGGATCAGCACCAACGGCGTACCGATGATCCCGAGCACCGTACCGAGCGGCACAGGCGTCTCCCGCGGCTCGACACCGGCCTTGCGCTGCTCGTCGATGACCGCCCGCTTCGCCTCGTCCGCCGCCTCCACCATGTCCTGCGGCACGGCCACGAAGATCCGCTTGCCGACCCAGCCGGAGAACGCCCACGCGGCCAGCACCGCCGGGACACCGCAGACGATGCCCATGAGGATGACCCAGCCCAGCTGGACATGGAGCAGTCCGGCCGCCGCGACCGGTCCCGGGTGCGGCGGCAGGAAGGCGTGCGTCATCGACAGACCCGCCAGCAGCGGCAGGCAGTACAGCAGGATCGACTTGCCCGAGCGCTTGGCGGCGGCGTACACGAGCGGCGCGAGGACGAAGATGCCGACGTCGAAGAAGACCGGGATACCGAAGATGAGACCGGTGAGGCCCATCGCGAGAGGCGCTCGCCTCTCACCGAAGAGGTTGAGGAGTCGGGACGCCAACACCTCGGCGCCACCGCTGACTTCGAGGATCGCGCCGAGCATGGTGCCCAGGCCGATGATGATCGCGACATGCCCGAGGATGCCGCCCATGCCGGACTCGATGGTCGACACGGCGTCAGAACGCTGGACGGTGCCGAAGAGTTCGGTGACCGAGAGGCCGGCCATGAGGCCGACGGCTATGGAGACCGCGAGCAGGGCCACGAAGGGCTGGAGACGGGTCTTGATGATCAGGAAGAGCAGCAGGGCGATGCCGATGGCGGCGACCGTGAGCAGTCCGGCCGTACCGTCGATCAGGAGGAGCAGTCCGCCGGTGTGGGGTGGTGTCTCGGCTGGGGCGGCTGCGGCGAGCGGAAGGGACAAGGGGGACATTCGGGGGTCCTCGCGGTAAGTACATGGAGCTTTCGGGCAGGGGGGATCGCGGCACGGCGCCCCATGAGGGCACCGCGCCGGGAGACGTGCGGTGTGCGGGAGTCGGGGAGGGGTCAGCGATCGGCGACCAGCGATCAGCCGAGTACGGCCAGCGCGTCGATCTCGATGAGGAGTCCCGCCGGCAGACCGACGTACACGGTCGTGCGCGCGGCGGGCGGCTGGGTGAGCCCCTGCTCCTCGAAGTAGGTGTTGTAGATGTCGTTCATCTCGGCGAAGTGGGCGACGTCCGTGAGGTAGACGCGGATCATCATCACGTCGTCCCAGGAGGCACCGCCCTCCTGAAGGATCGCCTTGACGTTGGCGAGGGTCTGGAGGGTCTGCTCGCGCAGGGTGGGCCCGGCGGGCGTCGGGGGCTTGCCCTCCTCGGCCGGCAGGAATCCGACCTGGCCGGCGACCTGAAGGATGTTGCCCTTCCTCACCCCGTGGGAGAACTTCGCGGGCGGGGTGGTGTGGGTCTTCGGGGTGAGGGCGGTCTTCTCCGTCATGCGGTGCCTTTCGCTGTGTTTCTGCCGGAGTACTCGCCGCTGATGCCGTCCGCGGTACGGCGGACCAGCGGGAGCAGGGTGAGGAGTTCGTCGGCGGTGACGACGACGTTCGGAGCGGAGACCGACATCGCGGCGACGACGCGGCCGTCGGCGCCGCGGATCGGCGCCGCGACGCAGTTGATGGACTCCTCGTGGCCACCGAGGTCGGTGGCCCAGCCCTGTTCGCGCACCTTGGCCAGTTCCTTGAGGAAGGCGTCCGGGTTCGGTGTCGAACGGGCCGTGTACAGGGGGTAGTCGAGCTTGTCGGCGAGGGCGCGGCGCTCGTGCTCGGGCAGGTCGGCGAGGAGGAGCTTCGCGACGGCGGCGACGGTGATGGCGACCGGCTTCCCGATCCGCGAGTACATCCGCACCGGGTACCGGCTCTCCACCTTGTCGATGTACAGCACCTCGTCCTCCTCGTACACGGCCAGGTGGACGGTGTGCCCGCACTGCTCGTTCAGTCGTACGAGGTGGGGGTGGGCGATCTCGCGGATGTCGAGGTTCTCCATCGCCTCCTGGGCGAGGGCGATGAGGCGGGCGCCGAGGCGGTAGCGCTGGTCGGACTGGCGGTAGACGAGCCCGTGTTCGTGCAGCGTACGCAGCAGCCGCAGCGCGGTGGACTTGTGCACGCCGAGGCGGTCGGCGACCTGCCCCAGGTCCGCGGGGCCCTCGGCGAGCAGCGGCAGGATGCTCAGCGCCCGGTCGACGGTCTGACTCATGACGTACGTACCTCCTCGTCGGCCCGTTCCGCGGCTTGCGTCCAGCCGGGGCCGAGTCGAAGTTTCTCCCACGCCACGTCGTCGAGGGCCACCAGGCGGTCGGCGTGGGCCCGGGAGGGGGGCGTGGCGAGGTCACCGGGGGCGGTGAGGGCGGCTGCGGCCCAGAGGTGTCCGTGCCGTAGGGCTTCCCGTACGGCCAGCCCACGCAGGGCGGCGGAGAGAAACCCGGCGGCGAAGGCGTCACCGGCGCCGGTCGCTGCCGCGATGTGGACGTTGGGGGATGGGACGAATGCGGTTGCCCGTGGGGTGCCCGGGGTGAGGGCGGGCCGGAGGTGGGGGTCGCTCACCCGCGCCGGCGCAGCACCGCCTCTCTTTGGGTCGGGAGCCGTCCCAGCGGCACGACTGCCCGCAGGCTGGGACCCGCCGGGGCCGCCGGCCGCACCCCGCGACGTGGAGCCATCAGCCCACCCAGGACGCACAGGCCGGCTGCCCCCGGACTGGGGTCCCCCGGGACCCGTGTCCGCACCCCGCGACGAGGGCCCGTCAACCGACCCAAGGCGCACAGGGCTGCCGCCCGCGGGCTGGGACCCCTCGGGACCGCCGGCCGCGCCCTGCAGCGCCGGTGCGTTTGCCCACCCGAGGGGCGCGAGGCTGTGACATGTGTGGCTCCGCCGCGTGGGCGCGGCCAGCCCCCCACCACCCGCACCCGACACGAAAGCCGTAGCCCCCACCGCCCCTTGCTTCACCACCAACACCTCCGGCTCGGGCAGCGCGGCCCGCACCGCCTCCGGGCCGCCCGTGATCCCCCACGCCTCCTCCGCCTCGTCCTCCCCCACGAACACGACATCGGCCCGCCGCGCCAGCTCCAGCAGCACACCGGGTCCGTCCTCGTCCCCGTCCCGCCACAACCCCGCCCGGTAGTTGACGTCGAACGAGACCAGCGGACGGTCGTCGCCGCCTGCAGCCAGCAGCTCCCGCAGCAACCCCAGGCAGCCCTCCGACAGCGCGGCCGTGATCCCCGAAAGGTGCAGCACCCGCCCCGAACGCACCGCGTCCAGGTCGACGTTCCGCACGGACATCGCCGACGCCGCGGACCCCGCCCGGTAGTACGCCACCTCGTGCGCGTCCGTACCCCGGTCCGCCGCCGTACGGAAGTACACGCCGGTGGGACGCCCCGGATCGCGCCGCACGGACGCGACATCGACGCCGTATCGCCCGATCGCCTCGACGAGGTGGTCCCCGAACCCGTCGGCCCCGACCCGGCTGATCCACCTCACACGGTGGCCGGCGGCAGCCAACGCGCACGCCACGTTCGACTCCGCTCCCCCGATCCCCCGCTCGAACGACGGCACGTCGGCGAGGCGCCCCGGCCGGGTGGGCAGGAACGTGACCATGGACTCGCCGAGCGCGACGACGTCCACGCCGTCGGGGGCGTTGCAGGGTCCGGTGGGGGACACGATGGTCGTAGCTCCAGGGCTTGTGCGGGTGGATCGGCGGCTCCGTTGACCCGCGGTTGGCCGAGATGTTAGACAGCGGTAAGCGATATACGCAATGGGTGTTGCAAGCGTCGCAACATCCCAGATCAGGGAGGTTCCATGAGCAACGAGGCGCTGGCCCGTCTGGCCGAGGAACGCGTCGATCACCGCTTCAAGGGCCTCCCCCCGGACGCCGACGGCCTCACCGTCGCCGAGCTCACCGCCCAGCGCCGCAACCTCTTCACCGACGGCTTCGCCACCCCTGTGCTCGCCCTCTCCGCCGAGCGCCTGGAGCACAACCTCGACCTGATGGAGACGTACGCCGCCCGCCACGGCCTCGCCTTCGCCCCGCACGGGAAGACCTCCATGGCGCCCCAGCTGTTCCAGCGCCAGATCGAGCGCGGCGCCTGGGGCATCACGCTCGCCGTACCGCACCAGGTGCGGGTGGCGCGGCCGTACGGCATCCAGCGGATCTTCCTCGCGAACGAACTCGTCGACGCCGCCGCCCTGCGCTGGATCGCGGGCGAGCTGGCCACCGACCCCGACTTCCGTCTCATCTGTTACGTCGACTCCGTGCGCGGCGTCGAGCAGATGGACGCGGCACTGCGCGCCGCCGGGGCCACCCGGCCGGTGGACGTCGTGATCGAGCCGGCGGCCGGTGAGCACGCCCGGACCGGGGCCCGTACGGAGGCGGTGTGCGCCGCCGTCGCGGACGCGGTGGCCGCCGTGTCCACGCTGCGGCTGGTCGGCGTCGCGGGATACGAGGGCGAGGTTCCGCAGGCGGACCCCGAGCGCGTGCGGGGCTGGCTGCGCCGGGTGATCGCCATGGTCGTGGACTTCGACAAGGCGGGCCGGTTCGCGGGCCTGGACGAGATCGTCGTCAGCGCGGGCGGCAGCGCCTGGTTCGACGCGGTGGCGGAGGTGTTCGCCGAGATCCCCGAACTGTCCGCGCCCGTACTGAAGTTGCTGCGCTCCGGAGCGTACGTCTCGCACGACGACGGCCACTACCGCAAGCTGACCCCGTTCAACCGGGTCCCCGAGGAGGGCGCCCTCGAACCCGCCTTCCGGCTGTGGGCCCAGGTCGTCTCCCGCCCCTCCGCCGAGCAGGCCTTCGTCAACGCGGGCAAGCGGGACGCGGCCTACGACCTCGATCTGCCCTTCGCCCAGGTGGTCCGCCGCGACGGCGTCGAGCGCCCGGCCACCGGCGTCTCGGTGACCGGCCTGTCGGACCAGCACGCGTGGCTGCGGACCACCGGGGAGGCGGACCTGGAGGTGGGGGACTGGCTCGGCATGGGGCTGTCGCACCCGTGCACGTCGTTCGACAAGTGGCAGCTGATTCCGGTCGCGCAGGCCGACGGGACCGTAGTCGACTACATCCGCACGTTCTTCTAGGAGGCAGGCCCATGGAGGAGCTCGTCATCCGGGACGCGGACGTCGTCGACGGCAGCGGCGGCCCGTCCTACCGGGCCGACGTCGTCGTGGACGGCGGCAGGATCGTGTCGATCGTCCAGGAGGCGGCCGCGGCGGGCTGCCAGCGGCCGAAGGCCCGCCGGGAGCTGGACGCGGAGGGCCTCGTCCTCTCCCCCGGCTTCATCGACATGCACGCCCACAGCGATCTGGAGCTGCTGCGCGACCCCGACCACAGCGCGAAGGCCGCGCAGGGGGTCACCCTCGAGGTCATCGGCCAGGACGGGCTGTCGTACGCCCCCGTCGACGACCGCACGCTCACCGAGGTCCGCCGCGCGATCACCGGCTGGAACGGCTCCGGCGAGGACATCGACTTCGACTGGCGGACGGTGGGCGAGTACCTGGACCGCCTCGACGCCGGGTTCGACGGGCAGGGCATCGCGGTGAACGCGGCGTACCTGATCCCGCAGGGCACGGTCCGCGCGCTCGCCGTCGGCTGGGAGGACCGGGCGGCGACGCCGGACGAGCTGGACCGGATGCGGCAGCTGGTCGCGCAGGGCATGGCGGAGGGCGCGGTCGGCATGTCGTCCGGGCTGACGTACACGCCCGGCATGTACGCCAAGGACGCCGAGCTGACGGAGCTGTGCCGGGTGGTGGCGTCGTACGGCGGCTACTACTGCCCGCACCACCGCTCGTACGGGGCCGGGGCCCTGGAGGCCTACGAGGAGATGGTGGCCCTGACGCGGGAGGCGGGCTGCGCGCTCCATCTCGCCCACGCCACCATGAACTTCGGCGTGAACAAGGGCCGTGCGCCTCAGCTGCTGTCCCTGCTGGACAAGGCGCTCGACGAGGGGGCCGACATCAGCCTGGACACCTACCCCTACACCCCCGGCTGCACGACCCTCGTCGCGATGCTGCCGAGCTGGGCGAGCGAGGGCGGCCCCGAGGCGATCCTGGCCCGGCTGTCCGACGACGAGGCCGCCGAGCGCATCCGGCATCACATGGAGGTCGTCGGGGCCGACGGCTGCCACGGTGTGCCCATCGAGTGGGACACGATCGAGATCTCGGGCGTGAGCGACCCGGCGCTCGGGGACTTCGTCGGCCGGACCATCCGGCAGTCGGCGGACGCCCGGGGCGAGGCCCCCTGGGTCACCGCCCGACGCCTGCTCCTCGACGACCGGCTGGGCTCGACGATCCTGCAGCACGTCGGCCACGAGGAGAACGTACGGACGATCATGCGGCACCGTGTCCACACGGGCGGTTCGGACGGGATCCTGCGCGGCACGAAGCCGCATCCGCGGGCGTACGGCACGTTCCCGCACTATCTCGGGCGGTACGTGAGGGAGTTGGGGGTGCTGTCCCTGGAGGAGTGCGTGGCCCATCTGACCGGGCGGCCGGCGGCGCGGCTGCGACTGGCGGACCGGGGGCTGGTCCGCGAGGGGCATCGGGCGGACCTCGTGCTGTTCGACCCGGCGACGGTAGCGGCGGGCTCCACTTTCGAGGAGCCACGCACACTACCGACGGGCATCCCGCACGTCCTGATCGACGGCCGTTTCGTGATCGACGACGGCCGCCGCACGGACGTGCTGGCGGGACGGGCGATCCGTGGCGCCCGATAGCCCTTGGGTCGTGTCCGCAAAGTCCCGCCTGCCCCACCCTCCGGGCGGACGACGGGACTTTGCGGACACGACCGAGCCGGTTACGGCTTGGGCAGCACGCAGCCGCTCGCGCTCAGGTCGAGCTTGTTGTCGACGCCGAAGCAGGCGGGGATCTGGTAGGTCTCCTGGGCGTAGTTGATGCCCTGGCGGACGGTGACGTTGCCGCTCTCGTCCACCTCGCACGGGTTGTTGACCGTGCAGCGCTCGCCGTCCTCGTTACCGGTGTTGTTGACGGCGACGACCTTGTTGGTGGCCTGGTCGATGACGGGGGAGCCGGACGTGCCGCCGATGGTGTTGCAGGCGGACGTGTAGCGGACCGAGTCCTTGAAGGTCCAGTCGCCTTCCTTGAGCTGGTAGGCGAACCCGTCGATGTTGCAGTTGTACAGCCGCTTCCAGTAGCCGGAGGCGACGGTGATGGCGGTGCCCTTGACCGGGTGGGTGTCGGCCACCGTCAGCGGGTTGATGCTGTACGAGCTCTTGATCTGCGCGTACGTCGTGGTGAGTTGGTAGAAGGCGACGTCCGTGTCGGTCATCGTCCCGTAGGCGATCTTGCTGGCCCGCAGTGTGCCGACCCGGCTGCCCGAGGCGTTGAGCAGGCTGAAGGTACGGCTGGAGGCCCGGTCGACCACGACCTCGCCGGGGCCCGGCATGCCGGTCTCCAGACAGTGGCCGTTGGTCATGACCAGGGCCGGGTCGTTGTCCTCCGAGTCCGGGAAGCGGACGACGGAGCCGGAACAGTTGCTGAGCGCGACGGTGCCCGCGAAGTTGACGGCCTTGACCTTGGGACCGTTCAGGACCTGGCCGAGGGTGTCCGCGGTGGAGGCGACGGTGTCATTGACCACCGACGTGACCGAGCCCGTGTCCACGCTCTTGCCGAACGAAGCGGCCGAGTCCACGGGAGCCGCGACCGCGGGTGCGGCGCCGGCCCCGGCTATCGCCAGGGCGAGGAGGGCGGCGCCGAGAGGTTTTCTCATGTGGGGGTCCCCTCATACGAGGAGGGTGACCGAAGAATCTTCGGTCACCCGCATTTTTGTCATGCGCATTCTCACGCAGGAGGGGGGTGGGGACAAGGAGTTGCTTACCGGCGAGTTCAGTCCGTAGGGCTTTCCCTATCACGGGGAGCGAGGAGCCCCGGGGCGACGGCGCAGGACGCCCACGAGAAGTTGACGAGGTCACCTCACAGGCACCGGGAAGTCATGATATCTTCACAGCTCTGTCGGCAAATCTCCCCGCAAATGGTGCCTTACCGCATCCAATAGGCCAATCTGTGAGCCATCCAGGAAAAACGGGGTGTGCCCCGTAATTCTTGGAGAGCGTGACGATGACAGGCCCCGCCGTTTCGGTGATTGTCGCCGCGTACAACGCAATGCCGTATCTGACGCGTTGCATCACCTCTGTCACGGAACAGACCATCGGTCAGGACCAGTTGGAGATCCTGGTCGTCGACGACGGCTCGACCGACGGAACGCCCGAGGAGCTCGACCGGCTGGCGGCCCTGTACCCGGAGCTGCTGCGGGTCTTCCGGCAGGAGAACTCCGGCGGCCCCTCCGCGCCCCGCAACCTCGGGCTCGACCACGCGCGCGGACGGTTCGTGTTCTTCCTGGACGCCGACGACCATCTCGGGCCGGAGGCCCTGGAGCGCATGGTCGCGATGGCCGAGGAGAACGGCACCGACGTCGTGCTCGGCAAGATGGTCGGCGAGGGCGGGCGCGGGGCACCGACCTCGATGTTCCGGCGCGACCAGCCGAAGACCGACGTCTTCTCGTCGCGGGTGTACTGGACGCTCAACCCCATGAAGCTGTTCCGCCGGGAGCTGCTGGAGCGCCACCACCTGCGCTTCCCCACCGACCTCTCCATAGGCGAGGACCAGCTCTTCGTGGGCCCCGCCTATGTGCACGCGGCGGGCATCTCCGTGCTGGCCTCCTACGACTGCCTGTACTGGGTGCGCCGGGAGGACGAGGGCAACATCACCCTGCGCACAGGCGGGACCGAGCCCCGGCTGCGTTTCCTGCCCCGCGTGGTCGACATGCTCCTGGAGAACGTGCCGCCCGGACCCGGCCTCGACCACCTCGCGCACCGGCACCTCACCGTCGAGGTCCGCCAGCTCCTCGACCACCTGGTCCGCGAGCCCCGCGGCGAGCAGGAGAAGGCGCTCGCCCGTCTCGCCGAGGCCATCGCGCCGCTCTGCCACGAGGGGATGGACAAGCAGCTCTCGGCCATGGCCCGGCTGCGCCTCCACCTCGTACGCCATCGGATGCTCGACGAGCTGATCGAACTCGTGCGGTTCGAGCGGGAGCTGGCGCGGAGCAAGTCGGCGACGCCCGTGCTCGTCGACGCGGGCCGGGCCCTCGCCCGCTACCCCTTCCTCCGTGACCCCGCCCGCGCGATCCCCGACGACTGCTACGACGTCACCGCCCAGCTCGGCGTGCGCCACCGCGTGACCCGGGCCGACCTGCGCGGCAGCGTGCTGCACCTCGCCGGACACGGCTATCTGCACCGCGTCGAGACCCGTGACGTCAGCACCGAGCTGGTGCTGCGCGAGCGCGACAGCAAGGTGGAGTACCGGCTGCCCGTCACCCACACGGCGACGCCCGACGCGGGCGCCGACGAGGACGCGGGGAGCTTCACCTACGACCGGGCCGGGTTCGAGGCGACCGTCGACATCACCACGGCCGCCGACGGCGACCCGCTGGGCGACGGGCTGTGGGACATCTCCCTCGCCATCGGCGCCCAGGGCATCACCCGCGAGGTCCGGATCGGCAGCAAGCGGGCCGACGACGTGTCCGGCAAGCCGACGACGCATGTCGTGGACACCGCCGAGGGCCTGCGCGCCGTCACCCTCTACACCACCAACCCGCACGGCAACTTCACGCTCGACCTCGGCGAACGCAAGCACACCGTGCCGTCGCGGCTCCGCCTCGGCGACACGGTCAGGTGGGCCCCGGACGCCCCCACGGAGCTGGAGTTCACCGGCCGCTGCGCCCTCGCCGGCTTCCCGGAGGGCGCCCTCGCCGTGACCCTGACGGACGGACAGGGCGGCTCCGTCTCCCACCGGCCGGCCCGGCGCCCCGAGCCCGACGGCGCCTTCGTCGTCCGCGTCCCCGTCTCCGACCTCCCCGTCGGCCTCTGGCACGGCGAACTCCGTCTGGGCAACTGGTCCGTCCCCCTCCCGCCCCTCCCGAAGAACCTGCCCCCCGCCAAGTGGCGCCGCCTGCCCCTCCCCCGCTACGCCAAGCCCGCCCCCGGCAACGGCGGCCGCTTCGCCCTCCAGGTCGCCAAGACCGACCTCGTCCGGGCCGTCACGCGACGCGTCAAGGGCTGACAGCCGGACGGCCCCGCCCCGCGCGAAGCGCCGAGGACTGCCCGGCGTACGACTCCGCGGGCGGGACGGCCACCGGACCCACCCGCGTGCGCCCTCGGGGAAGGAAACTGACCCGCCGGGCAGTCGCCGACGCGGCCGCGGGTGGCAGGTGTACGGCTCCGGCAGGTCCGACGGTCGCCGGAGTCGCCCGCGCGCTCTGGGGGAACGAAAATCGACCCTCGCCCAGGCGTCGGCCCGACGCGCCGAGCACTGCCCGGCGTACGACTCCGCCGGGCGGGACGGCCACCGGAGCCGCCCGCGTGCGCGCTCGCGGCAGGAAACCGACCCCGCCGGGCAGTCGCCGACGCGGCCGCGGGTGGCAGGTGTACGGCTTCGGCAGGTCGGACGGTCGCCGGAGTCGCCCGCGCGCTATCGAAACGCACGCCTTTCCCATCCCCACCCTGGGCGGCCCCCGCCGCCCTGCCCCGGCACTGTGCGGCTCCGGCAGGGTGGCCGGGGAGGGAGTCACCCGCGCCCTAGCGGGGGCCCTTCGTCTTCCCTGATCCCCGCCCCGGATGATCGCTCCGTCCGACTCCGACCGGTTCGGCCGTGGTCGGCGTGGTGGTCGGGGGCGAGGGGGCCGCGCTCGTGGTGGAGGGCGTCGAGGAGGGGGTGGTGCCGTTGCCGGTGTCCCGGGTGGAGCGGATGGGGCTCGGTGCGGTGCCCGGGGTGTCGGCGAGGGGCGCGGCGGTGGCGGCGGGCGCGTCCGGGGCTCCGGTCGGGTCCGGGGAGGGGCCCGCCGTCGGGCTCGTGCCGACGCCGTTCTGCTTGCCTCGCGAGTCGCCTTCCGGCGCGGAGCCGGACAGGGCGAGCCCCGCGACCAGTACCGCCGCCGACACCGCGCCCACCGCGCCGGCCGCGATCACCAGGCGCCGCGAGGCCCGGGCCCGCGCCCTGCGACGCGCCCCTCGCCCCGTGCTCCCGCCGCTCCGGACTCGTCCAGCCGGGGCAGCTCCGCCGTCTCGTCGTACGCGTTCTGCCAGCCGTGCGCGGCCGCCGGGACCGTGTACGCGTCGTAGGACGGGGGCGCCGCCGGTCGTGGGTGGTACACGTTCGGCTGCCGCTGGGGCGTCTCGTTCTCGCGCTCGGGTGGCCTGGACATGGGCGCGCATTCCAAGGAAGGGCGCCGCCCCGGGACAGCTACCGGCGATAACAGCCCAAACCACCGCGTCTCACGTGGCGGAAAACACGGCCCACCGGACGTTACGCAGCCGTAAGCTCCTTGACATGCAGGTGATCCAGTCGACCAAGCTCGCCAACGTCTGTTACGAGATCCGGGGCCCGGTGCTCGAGGAGGCGATGCGGCTCGAGTCGGCGGGGCATCGGATCCTCAAGCTGAACACCGGCAACCCGGCCGCGTTCGGCTTCGAGTGCCCGCCCGAGATCCTTGAGGACGTCCTCCGGAACGTGTCCACGGCGCACGGCTACGGCGACGCCAAGGGGCTGCTCGCCGCACGCCGGGCCGTGGTCATGCACAACCAGACCCTCGGCATCGAGACCGACGTCGAGCACGTCTTCATCGGCAACGGCGTCTCCGAGCTGATCGTGATGGCGATGCAGGGGCTGCTCGACGACGGGGACGAGGTTCTCGTGCCCGCGCCCGACTATCCCCTGTGGACCGCCGCCGTCTCCCTCTCCGGCGGCACCGCCGTGCACTACCGGTGCGACGAGCAGTCCGACTGGATGCCCGACCTCGCCGACGTGGAGCGCAAGGTCACCGACCGCACCAAGGCCATCGTCATCATCAACCCCAACAACCCGACGGGGGCCGTGTACGACGAGGCCATGCTCCGGGGGCTGACCGACATCGCCCGCCGGCACAACCTCCTCGTCTGCTCCGACGAGATCTACGACAAGATCCTCTACGACGGCGCCACGCACACCCCGACCGCCGCCGTCGCCCCCGACCTGCTCACCCTCACCTTCAACGGCATGTCGAAGGCGTACCGGGTCGCCGGGTACCGGGTGGGCTGGATGTCGATCTCGGGCCCGCGCGCCCACGCCGACTCCTACATCGAGGGCCTCACCATCCTCGCGAACATGCGGCTGTGCGCGAACATGCCCGGTCAGCACGGGGTCGTCGCCGCGCTCAGCGGACGGCAGTCCATCAACGACCTGGTGCTGCCCGGGGGGCGGCTGAAGGAGCAGATGGACGTCGCCTACGAGCTGCTGACCCAGATCCCCGGTGTGAGCTGCGTACGGCCGAAGGGGGCGCTGTACCTCTTCCCACGCCTCGACCCCAAGGTCTTCAAGATCAAGGACGACCGGCGGATGGTCCTGGACCTGCTGCGCAGCGAGAAGATCATGGTCGTCCAGGGCAGCGGCTTCAACTGGCCGGAGTCGGACCACTTCCGTGTGGTCACCCTGCCGACGGTCACGGACCTGCGGGACGCGGTGACCCGGATCGGACGGTTCCTCGACGGGTACAGCCAGCCCTGACGCTCACGCTGTGTGCAAGGGACGGTCCCGTCTTGTGAACGGCTCAACTTTAGACGAAATCTAAGCTAGGATGGCTTCCTGTCAGCGCACAGGAGGCCATCCCCATGTACGAACCGATCCGAACCAAGTCGGTCCACAGCACGATGGCCGGCAACACCACCGACTTCCCTCATCGCTCGCGCGAGGAGGAGTTGGACATCCAGCTCGCCGGCCACCTCGCCGCGCTGCTCGCCGTCACGGACGAGCTGCGCGCGGCGGCCCCCACGGCCGACCTCGACGCGGCCGCCGAGCGGCTCGCCGAGCAGGTGGCCCGACTGCGGGGCGGTCCCGGGCCGGCCCGCGCCGCTGCCTCCGGCGGTCAGGTGAGGCTCGCGGCGCTGCATCGGCGTGCGCATGCCCTTGCCGGGCGGGCGTTGGTGGTCGCCGCGTCCCGTGCGGACACGGCGGTGGCGATTCTGGCGGCGGAGCGCATGGACGCGCATGCTGCCGCGCAGGCCGAGCCGCAGGAGTTGACCGGCGTCGGCTGACACCCCCTGAACGGCCCCGGTCCGCGTGCACCCGCAGCGACGCGCGGACCGGGTGCCATGGCACCGCGTTGGCTTTGGCCGACTTTCGCCTTCGCCGTTGGGCTTGCTGTCGTGTCCGCGGCTGTCTGTTGTCTGTGGCTGGTCGCGCAGTTCCCCGCGCCCCTTGGGGCGTCGTCGCGCACCGGGACCGCGAACTCCGGCGCCCTCCACCTCGGTGGACCGCACGGCCTCGCTGCCGCACAAGCTGGTCAGTGTGCAGGGCGCCCAGCAGTCCAGCGGTGACGCCGACAGCTTCGCGCGGGCACGGTGGTGGACACGGAGAAGCCGGCGGCGGGTCTGCGCGAGGTGGCGGCCCGCCGCCAGGAGTGCCACACCCGGTATCTGGAGGACCGGGGCGGGACGGGTGGTGATCAGCGCCTGAGGTAGACCGTCGCCGCCGCCGTCGACGGCTGGTGCAGGTCGTCGCCGGGCCGGCTGACGGTGTAGTCCGCGTCGCCGCGGGTGCGCGGCAGGTCGTTGATCGTGAATGCAGAACGAAAAGCAGGCGAGGGCCTGCCGCCGCGCTCCTCCCGTCGGGGCGGACGGGATCATGCGGCGACAGGCCCACAGCCCCGTACGCCGTTGTACGGAACCTCGCCGGTCTGTGGTGCTGTCACCGCGGCCGGCCGTGACGATGTTGCTGGTCAGGGCACGATCGGAGCCGGCCGCGGCGTCTTGGGGGGCTGAGCTCAGCCCAGGCGCTGCACCAGCGCGTGGTACTCGTCCCACAGCTCCTTCGGGGTGTGGTCACCGAAGGTGTTGAGGTGGTCGGGGACGAGCGCGGCCTCCTCGCGCCAGACCTCCTTGTCGACGGTGAGCAGGAAGTCGAGGTCGGAGTCGGCCAGTTCGAGGCCGTTGGTGTCCAGCGCGCCCTTGGCCGGCAGGATGCCGATCGGCGTCTCGACGCCCTCGGCCTTGCCGTCGAGGCGCTCGACGATCCACTTCAGGACGCGGCTGTTCTCGCCGAAGCCGGGCCAGACGAACTTGCCCTCGTCGTTCTTGCGGAACCAGTTGACGTAGTAGATCTTCGGCAGCTTGGACTGGTCCTTGTCCTTGGCCACGTCGACCCAGTGGGCCATGTAGTCGCCCATGTTGTAGCCGCAGAACGGCAGCATCGCGAACGGGTCGCGGCGCAGCTCGCCGACCTTGCCCTCGGCGGCGGCGGTCTTCTCGGAGGCCACGTTGGCGCCGAGGAAGACGCCGTGGTTCCAGTCGAAGGACTCCGTCACCAGCGGTACGGCTGTCGCGCGCCGCCCGCCGAAGAGGATCGCGGAGATCGGCACGCCCTTGGGGTCCTCCCACTCGGGCGCGATGATCGGGCACTGCGAGGCGGGGACCGTGAAGCGGGCGTTGGGGTGGGCCGCCGGTACGCCTGACTCGGGCGTCCAGTCGTTGCCCTTCCAGTCCGTCAGGTGGGCCGGGGTCTCCTCCGTCATGCCCTCCCACCAGATGTCGTTGTCGTCGGTGAGGGCGACGTTGGTGAAGACCGAGTTGCCCCACAGCGTCTTCATGGCGTTGGCGTTGGTGTGCTCACCGGTGCCGGGCGCGACACCGAAGAAGCCGGCCTCGGGGTTGATCGCGTAGAGGCGGCCGTCCTCGCCGAAGCGCATCCAGGCGATGTCGTCGCCGATGGTCTCGACGGTCCAGCCGGAGATCGTGGGCTCCAGCATGGCCAGGTTGGTCTTGCCGCAGGCGGAGGGGAAGGCCGCCGCCACGTATTTCGACTCGCCCTGCGGGGGCGTGAGCTTGAGGATCAGCATGTGCTCGGCGAGCCAGCCCTCGTCGCGGGCCATCACCGACGCGATGCGCAGGGCGTAGCACTTCTTGCCGAGCAGGGCGTTGCCGCCGTAGCCGGAGCCGTAGGACCAGATCTCGCGGCTCTCCGGGAAGTGGGAGATGTACTTGGTCTGGTTGCACGGCCAGGGGACGTCCTGCTCGCCGGCCTCCAGCGGGGCGCCGACGGAGTGCACGGCCTTCACGAAGAAGCCGTCGTCGCCGAGCTCGTCCAGGACGGCCTGGCCCATACGGGTCATGGTGCGCATGGAGACGGCCACGTAGGCGGAGTCGGTGATCTCGACGCCGATCGCGGAGAGCTTGGAGCCGAGCGGGCCCATGCAGAACGGGACGACGTACATCGTCCGGCCGCGCATCGAGCCGCGGAAGACGCCCTTCTCGCCGGAGAAGACCTCGCGCATCTCGGCGGGGTCCATCCAGTGGTTCGTCGGACCGGCGTCCTCCTCCTTCTCGGAGCAGATGAAGGTCCGGTCCTCGACGCGGGCGACGTCGGTCGGGTCGGAGGCGGCGTAGTACGAGTTGGGGCGCTTGATCGGGTCGAGCTTCCGGAAGGTGCCCTTCGCGACGAGCTCCTCGGACAGGCGCTCGTACTCGGCCTCGGATCCGTCACACCAGACCACGTTGTCCGGCTGCGTGAGTTCTGCGATCTCGTTCACCCACGAGACCAGCTCCCGGTGGTGGGTGGGGACGACGGGGGGAGCCGCGATGTCGCGCGCCACGGTTGCTCCTAAGAGAGGGATTTTGTCCTGAATATGCCCTTGTATGCCCCGTGGGGGCCGCGACCCGGATGCTTCGCGAACGGGGGTGGACTGGATCCGCCGTCCCGATCTTTCGCGCTCATCCGGTGCCGACCGCACTCATTTGATCATCCGACGCGTCTGCGCATATGTCCAGAGGGCGTCACAGGTGAGCGGCGTGAGCATCGCCACTCATCGAGATGTTTTCGATGCGTCACCACGGCTTCACCCCAGGTGCGCCCCGCGGGGGTACTCCATGAGAGGATGGCCACTTCCGGGCTCTCATCTCGCCGTGCTGATACGTAACTTACGGTTCCGTAGGTACGATGCCCTCCATGACTGCGCCCGTCCCCGACGCGCCAACGGACACGCCGGCCGCAGGCCGCGGATCCGGCGCGCACTCCCTGCCGCACCAGATCGCGCACCACGCCCAGCAGCTCACGGACGAGATCAAGCCCAAGCTCCGCGGCTGGCTGCACCTCGGGATGTTCCCCGCCGCACTCGTCTCGGGCCTCGTGCTCACCGCCCTCGCGGACTCGACCAGAGGCCGGATCGCCTGCGGGATCTTCGCCCTCACGGCCTGTCTGCTGTTCGGCGTGAGCGCGCTGTACCACCGGGGCAACTGGAGCCCCCGCATGGACGGCATCCTGCGCCGACTGGATCACGCCAACATCTTCCTGATCATCGCGGGCACCTACACCCCGCTGACGATGCTGCTCCTTCCGGGCGCCAAGGGTCAGTGGCTGCTGTGGGGCATCTGGGCCGCCGCGGCGGCGGGCATCGTCTTCCGGGTCTTCTGGGTCGGCGCCCCGCGCTGGCTCTACACCCCCTGCTACATCGCGATGGGCTGGGCGGCCGTCTTCTTCCTGCCGGACTTCATGCGCGCCGGCGGTATCGCGGTGCTGGTCCTGGTGATCGTCGGCGGCGTCCTCTACAGCGCCGGCGGCGTGATCTACGGCATCAAGCGCCCGAACCCGTCACCGCGCTGGTTCGGCTTCCACGAGGTCTTCCACTCCTTCACGCTGGCGGCGTTCATCACGCACTACGTGGGGATCTCACTGGTGGCGTACCAGCACGGATAGCCTCCACAGCACACCGCAGGGGCCACGGCATCGAGCCGTGGCCCCTTTTGGTGTGCCAATTCTGCACGCCTGATTTGATTGACAGTTACTAGCTTTTGAGAGCTACTCTCATTTCATGGAAACTGTCACTCCAGATCCTCGCCGTTGGTGGGCACTGGCCGCGCTGGTCGCGAGCATGCTCACGCTCGGCTTCGACATGACGATCCTCAACGTGGCGCTGCCGACCATGGCCGCCGATCTCGGCGCGTCCACCGGCGAGCAGCAGTGGATGGCGGACGCGTACGTGGTCGTCTTCGCCGCGCTGATGCTGCCCGCCGGCCTGCTCGGCGACCGGTTCGGGCGCCGGCGGATGCTGGTCACCGGGCTCGGGATCTTCCTCGTGGGGTCGCTGGTGGGCGCGCTGGCCGGCGATGTGAACGCGGTGATCGCCGCGCGTGCCGTGATGGGCGTCGGCGCGGCCCTGGTCACCCCGCTCTCCCTCTCCGTGCTGCCCACGCTCTTCGGCCCCGAGGAACGCACGAAGGCCGTCGGCATCACCTCCGCCGCCTCCGCGCTCGGCCTGCCGCTCGGCCCGATCATCGGCGGCTGGCTGCTGAACCACTTCTGGTGGGGCTCGGTCTTCCTGATCAACGTCCCGATGGCCGCGATCGGCATCGCCGCCTGCGTCTTCCTGCTCCCCGAGACCAAGGACCCCGCCTCCCCCGAGGTCGACACGGCCTCGACGGCGCTGGCCGCGACCGGGCTGGGCGCCCTCGTGTACGGGATCATCGAGGCGCCCACCCGCGGCTGGGGAGACCCCCTGGTACTGAGCATGCTGGCCGCCTCGGTAGCCCTGATCGCCGCCCTCGTGCTGCGTGAACGCCGGGTCGTGCGCCCCATGCTCGACATGACCCTGCTGGCCCACCGCGGCTTCCTCTTCAACACCGTCGCCGCGACCCTGGTGACGTTCATCCTGACCGGGCTGCTGTTCGTGCTGCCGCCCTACCTCCAGGCCGTCCTAGGCCACGACGCCCTGGGCACCGGTGTACGGCTGCTGCCGATGATGGGCGGACTGCTCGTCGCCTCCCGCCTGGCCCCGCAGGTCGTCGCCCGGTTCGGTGCGCGGGCCGCGGTGAGCGCGGGCCTGGTGGTGCTGGCCTTCGCCGGGTTCCTCGGCAGCCGTACGACCGTCGGTTCCGGCTACGGCTTCGTCGCGCTGTGGCTCACCATCACCGGCCTCGGCTTCGGCCTCTCTCTCATCCCTGCCATGAACGGCGGTCTGAGCGCTCTGCCCCGGGACCGCGCCGGCAGCGGCTCCGGGCTGCTGATGACCCTGCGTCAGGTCGGCGGCGCCATCGGCATCGCCCTGCTCGGCAGCCTGCTCGCCGGCGCCTTCCGGGACCGGCTCGACGTCACCGGGTTGCCCGCGCGGGCCGCCGACACCGCCGGGGAGTCCGTGGTCGCGGCCCATCTCGTCGCCGAGCGAGCGGGGGCGCCTGAGCTGGTGACCTCAGCGAACAACGCCTACGTCCACGGCATGGGCGTCGTGCTCCTGGTGTGCGGGACCGCGGCCCTTGTCTCCGCCCTGCTGGCGGCGGCGTTCCTGCCGAGCACACCACCCGGGTCGCCTGAGCCCGAGGCCCCGGACATGGCTGCCGAGGGGGCCGATGCCCGACAATGAGCCCATGACCCCCGCACACTCCTCCCCCCTCACCGACCGCCCCCAGCTGGGGCTTCGTGAGCGGAAGAAGATCAAGACCAGGACGGCGATCCGCGAGGCGACGTACGCGCTGATCAAGGAGCAGGGCTACGACGCCACCACGATCGAGCAGATCGCCGAGCGCGCCGAGGTGTCGCCGTCCACGGTCTTCCGCTACTTCCCGACGAAGGAGGACATCGTCCTCACGGACGAGTTGGACCCGATCCTGCTGGAGGAACTGCGCAGGCGGCCGGCGGACGAGCCGTGGATGGAGTCCTTGCGGTTCGTGATGAGGCTGGCCATCATCGGCGCGCTGCGGGAGGAGCCCGAGGCCCTGCGGCTGCGTTCGCACCTGCTCGTCCAGGTACCCGCGGTGCGTTCCCGGATGCTGGAGAGCATGTCGGTCACCGGCCGGATGCTCGCCGAGGCCATCGCCGACCGGACGCACATGCCACGGGACAGCTTCGAGGTGCGGGTCTTCACGATGTCCCTCATCGGCGGCCTCTCGGAGATCTCCCTCTACTGGGCCGAGAACGACTACGAGGACGACCTCCAGGACCTCCTCGAGCGCGCCCTGACCGTCATAGAGAACGGCCTTCCCGCGAAAAAGTCCTGAGGTCCGAGCCCTCGGCCATGTCATCCTGGCCAGGTGAACGGTCCCGAGATCCACGTCGAGTTCGCCCCCGAGCTGCGCCTTTTCCTGCCCAACGGACGGCGCGCGGGCGCGGGCGCCGTCACCACCGACGGCGTCTCGACCCTCGGCCATGTCGTGGAGTCCCTCGGCGTCCCGCTGACCGAGGTCGGCACCCTCGTCGTGGACGGCCGCGAGGTGCCGGTGTCGCACATCCCGACGGCGGGCGAGTCCGTGACCGTACGCCCCGTGCAGCACCCCCAGCGGGTGCCCGGCGCGCCCCTGCGCTTCCTGCTCGACGTCCATCTCGGCACCCTGGCCCGCCGGCTGCGGCTGCTCGGCGTGGACACGGCGTACGAGTCGACGGACATCGGCGACCCGGCGCTGGCCGCGCTCTCGGCCGCGGAGCGACGCGTCATGCTGAGCCGGGATCGGGGGTTGCTGCGGCGGCGTGAGCTGTGGGCCGGGGCGTACGTCTACAGCACCCGGCCCGAGGACCAACTGCGCGACGTTCTGGACCGGTTCCGGCCCGAGCTGCGGCCCTGGACCCGGTGCACCGCCTGCAACGGGCTGCTCAAGGAGGCGACGAAGGAGGAGGTCGCCGAGCAGTTGGAGGGTGGGACGCAGCGGTCGTACGACGTCTTCGCGCAGTGCGGCGAGTGTGGGCGGGCGTACTGGAAGGGCGCACACCATGAGCAGCTTGTTGCGATCGTCGAGGGTGCGGTCGCGTTCCGGAGCGCCGTCGATGGTTGAGGGGTGTGGGGAACTGCGGGCCGTATGTGGCTGGTCGCGCCCACGCGGCGGGGCCGCATATCTAATACAGCCCCGCCGCCCCTGAAGGGGCGCTCAGCGCCCCGTATCACCCTTCGCGCACGCGATTCCGTCCTTGTTCCTGTCCAGGCCCAGCGGGTCGTCCTTGCCGTTGACCTTCAGGCGACCGTAGTCGTTCTTCTTCAGCCAGTCGCAGCGGGCCTTCGTCGTCGCCTTCACCGTCGGCGGGAAGTCCGTCGGCACGCAGACGTTGACGGAGCCGTAGTGCCGGTCGCAGCCGGAGATGGTCGGGCTGACCTTCTGGGACGTCCGCTTCTTGCCGGGGCCCGTGACCTTGCCCTTGAGGTTGTCGGCGAAGTCGTGGACGTGCGCGGAGGCGTCCGTGGCGCTCAGGGCCTGGGGGCCCTGGAGGTGGACCCACTTGGCGACCGAGGGCACGCCGTTCGCGTCCACCGCGAAGAGCATGTACCAGCCGGGCGGGGCCAGGTTGGGGTTGCTCGTCACGTTCAGGTCGACGTTGTTGCCGTCCACCGACAACGGGAGGTCCACGAACCGCTGGTTCGGGTCCGAGGAGTGGGTGACGGCGGCCGGGCGGATCAGCTCGGCCTTGGCGATGGGACGGTCGACGGTGATCCGCTGGGTGTCGCCGTACGTCCACTCGGTGTCGATGACCGAAGTGATCGTCGGGCGTTCGCCCTTGAGGAGATAGGGCGGGGTGTAGACCGACACGTCGTGGTTCCAGCTGCCGTTGCCAGGGTTGTCACCGGTCGCCATCACGCGGCCGTCCGGCAGCAGGAAGGCGGACGAGTGGTAGCCGCGTTCCTCCGGGTCCGCCGCCACCGGGTCGAAGGTGCCCGTCGCCGGGTCGTAGAGCGACGACTCGTACACCGGGTTGGCCCGGTTGTGCAGGGCGCCGCCGGTCTCCAGGACCTTTCCGTCGGGCAGCAGTACGGCGGAGACGTACATCTTGCCCTGGTTGCCGGTCTGCGGGACCTTGCCGTTGCCGAGGTCGACGGTGCCCTGCGGAAGCGGCGGGCCGGCCACGTAGGACGGGTTGGGCTGCTTGAGGTCGATGACGTCGGTCAGACGGTTGGCGTCCGGGTTGGAGTCGATGTTGCCGCCGCCGATGGTGAGGACCTTCTGGTCCTGGGCCGGAGGCAGCAGCACGCTCGCGGACTGGTCGCGCTCGTCCTTGTTCTGCAGGCCGGGCACCTGGGTGACGGTGTTGGCGGCGTAGTCGTAGATCGCCGAGCCGGTGCCGGGGATGTTGTTGCCGAAGACATGGCTGCCGGAGTAGAAGAGGCGGCCGTCCTGCATGAGGATCATCGACGGGTACAGGCCCCAGTAGGACCAGGTCTGGTTGACCTTCCAGAGCTCCAGCCACTTCTGCTCGGCGTCCGACCACAGCTCGGCGGTGACGGAACCGGACGAGTCCTCCTTCAGTCCGCCGAAGGAGATCACGTCACCGTTGCCGAGGATGGTGGCCGACGGGTACCAGTGGCCGTCGTTCATGTCGTTGGTCCTGCTGTAGGTCTCGGTGACCGGGTCGAAGACGTACGAGTCCTTGTAGCCCTGGTAGCCGATCGTGCCGTCGGCCGACGGATAGCCCTTGTTGCCGCTCATCACGAGGACGCGGCCGTCCTGCAACTGCACATGCCCCGCGCAGAACATGTCCTTCGGCGTGGGGATCTGCTTGTACGTGCCGTTCTGCGGGTCGTAGACCGCGCTGGTGAACGTGCCCGCCTCGAACGCCGTCGGGTCGTTGCCGGACCCCGCGATCAGCAGCACCTTGCCGTTGTTGAGGACGACGGAGTGCATGGAGCGGACCGGGTTCTGCGTGGGCAGCACGTCCCAGCGGCCGTTCGCGCACTCCTCGGCCGTACCGGTGCACACCGGGTCGGGGACGGGGTCGGCGACCTGGTCCATCGTGTAGTCGTCGGTGGTGACGGAGCCGGTGCCGTAGACGGAGACGCCCCAGGCGATCCGGTCGGTGCCGGTCGGCACCTCGGGCGTGCGGACCGTCGCCTCGGTCCAGCCGGCCGCCATGTCCAGCGTCTTGAGGTCGGTCCAGTACTGCCAGCCCGCCGTCGGGTCGTGCCGGAACAGGGTGACCGAGGCGTCCGGGGTGGTCGACTTGTACCAGAGCCCCAGGTCGTACTGCTTGCCCGGCGTGACGACCGGCGCGCACTCGGCTGACTCGGTGATGAGCGCCTTGCGGTCGCCGTCGACGCGGCGGGTCAGCTCGACCTTCATGGCCTTGCCGCCGCTGTGGGCGTCGGTGGTCGTGGTGAAGGTGAAGTCGTTGTCGCCCCAGCCGGACTTCTTCCAGCAGTACGGCATGTCGTCGGTGCCGGCGGTCTCGAAGCCGGGGTTCTTGATGAGGTTGGCGGCGGACGCGGGCTGGGGTGCGGTGAGGAGGAGACCTCCGGTGAGGCCCAACACGGCCAGCAAGGCCGTTCTCGGTCTCGATCTCATGCAGTACTCCTTGCTGTGCGGCTCCTGCGCGGCAGATAGACCAGCGCCTCGGTCCCGACGAAGCGCAGGACGAACGTGATGACCAGGGCCAGCGCGGTGGCCGGCAGGACGGCCAGCCCGAACTGGCCGACGAGCAGCGCGATCAGCGGTATCCGCAGCACCAGGTCGGCGTTGGCGAGGAGCGCGAACCGGACGGTGCGGTCGGCCCAGTGGCGGTGGACGCGTCGGTCGCGGAACAGCAGCTTCTCGATGAGCAGGAAGTTCCAGGCCACGCCGAACTGGTTGGCGACGATCTCGGCGGGCAGGTAGTGCAGCCCCGCCCGGGTCATCGCCCACAGCGCGAGGAGGTTCGGCACGAAGCCGGTCAGGCCGATCAGCCCGAACACGACCATGCGGGCCAGCGGGTCCGCCGTACGCAGCCCGGCGAGGTGGCGCAGGAAGCGGCGTCCCTCCGCCGCCGTGGACTTGGACTCCCCCGCGAACCGCTCCTGGAACACGAACGGCACCTCGGTGACCGTGCGCGGACGGCTGCGGACCGCCAGCTCCAGCAGGATCTTGTAGCCGAGTGGCTTGAGCGCCTCGGCGGTGATGTCGCTGCGGCGGATCGCGAAGAAGCCGCTCATCGGGTCGCTGATGCCGTGCAGGCGGCGCGGGAACAGGGACTTGGTCAGCCAGGTCGCCATCCGCGACACGGCCACGCGGTAGCTGCCCGCGAGCCCGGCCCGGCTGCCGCCCTTGATGTACCGGGAGGCCACGACGAGCCCGGCGTTCGCGCGCTCACCGGTGGCGACCAGCTCCGGGACGAGCGACGGCGGGTGCTGGCAGTCGCCGTCCATGACGACGATCCAGTCCGACCCGGCCGCCTTCATGCCCTCGACGACCGCGCCGCCGAGCCCGCCGACGGGTTCGTCGCGGTGGATGACGGTGACCGGGAACGGGCAGTCCTGGGCCGCCTCCTTGATGACCTGCGGGGTGTCGTCGGTGGAGTCGTCCACGAAGACGACCTCGCAGGGCAGCCGGGACGGCACGGACTCGGTGATCTGGTGCAGCAGCTGCCGTACGTTGCCCGACTCGTTGAAGGTCGGTACGACGACGGTGACGGCGCCCGGCTCGGGCACCTCGGCCGCTTCGACGGACGGTTCGCCCAGCTCCCCCCGGGCGGTGAATTCATGGGTCATCGCACGCCTCCGGGGGCTGTCTGGATCTGGCGGATCTCGATGCGGTCCTCGCCGGTGCCGAACACGGCGACCGGCGTCGAGTGCTCCATCGCCGCCCGGACGTTGGGCAGGTCGACCGCGTCCCGCCGTACCGTCGGCGAGGCGACCACGTAGTCGAGGTCCTTCCAGCCGCGCGGCATCGCCTTCGTCACGGCCGGGTCGAGGTCGGCCTTGTAGAACCAGATGGCGCCGAGCCCGGGTTCGTACCCCGCGTGCACGAGGTCCAGCCACAGGGCGTCGTCGACGAGGACCCGGGTGTCCTCGGGGTCGGCCACCTCGGTGGACAGCCACTTCGAGGCGGCCTGGTAGGGCGCGTTGGCGTCGGCGGTGACGGCGGTGCGGGCACCGTCGTACCAGCGCGGTACGACATAGGCGCAGGCGGCGAGGGCGAGGGCGGCCGCGAGGGCGTACCGCGCGCCGGTGACGTACCGCTTCTCCGCCTCGGACCGCCGCCGGCGCAGTACGGCGTGGGCGACGGAGGCCGTTCCTCCGGCGAGGACGAGGGCGAGGAAGGGCAGGGCCTGGATGACGTACATGGCAGGCAGGTAGCCGCTGGGGCGCATGGCGACGAGGGCGAGGATGACGACCGCGCACGAGGGTCCGGCCAGGGCGCGGGCGGTGACCGACCAGCGCCAGGTGAGCAGGAGCAGCAGACCGCCCGCGAGGCCGCCGACGATGAGGACGCGGTCGTAGTAGAGCCACGACTGGAGCACGCCCCAGGAGCCGGAGCCCTGGTCGAGGATGAAGCCCGAACCGGGCCTGGTCATCTGGTACTTGATGCCGTCCCACAGCGACACGTGCCCGCCGCCCGGGAACAGCTCGCCCTTCAGCAGCGCGAACAGCGGGTACGACAGGCCGATCAGCGCGCAGGCGGTGACGGCGCCGGTGAGGGCGAACTTGCGGGTGTCGCGGTGGCTGTGCCGCCACATGGTGACGAAGACGGCGGGGAGGACGAAGAGCATCGTCTCCTTGGTCAGTACGGCCGTGGCGGCGGCGATGCCCGCGCCGAAGTGGTGCCAGAGGTGACGGCTCGGGGAGGCGGCGAGCGCGAAGGCGAGCAGCGTCCACATCACCGCGAGGTTGTCGAGGAAGATCTCCCGCTGGAGCACGACCGACAGCGGGGAGAGGCCGAACAGGACCATGCCGAGACCGGCCGCCCAGCGCGGCAGGGACAGGCGCCGGCCGAGCACGTAGACGAGGACCGCGCTGACCGCGCTGATGACGAGCATCGCGGCGCGCATGGTGCCGACGGTCATCGAGTCGGGGCTGAGCGCGGCGGGTATCCAGGTCAGCAGGGCTATCTGGATCCAGCCGAGGGGCGGGTGGTCGTACCAGTAGGTGTAGTGGGCGAGTCCCCGGCCCTCCTGGACGGCCCAGGCCTGGGCGAGATAGGTGCCCTCGTCGTCGCTGAGGGTCGGGTAGTCGGCGATGTTCCAGCCCTGTACGACGAGGATCGCGACGAGGAGCAGGCCGCACAGGATCAGGTCGGGGCGGGAGGAGCGGAGCCGGCCCGGCGGCTCCGTTCGGCCGGTCGAACGCTGCGTAGGGACAGGTCGTCTCTGCGCGGGGACCTTCGGAGTGGTCACCGCGGGAAGGGTGGAGGTCACGCGGTGACGTCCTCTCGGAGGTCTCGGGCCGTTCCGGCACGGGTTTCGGCGTGGGTGAGATGCGCGCCGACGTGGGTGGTGAGCTCCCAGTCGTTGCGGCCGCGCTGCTCACGCCAGACGGCGCGGACGGCGGCACCGGCGAGGAGCACCTGGTAGAAGGGGCCGCCCACGATGAGCTTCAGATAGTGGGCGAAGCGGACGCGCAGTCCGTACTGCTTGCCGAAGTCGTGCAGTCCGACGACCTCGAAGACGAAGGTGACCAGCGCGGTGACGGCCGGCAGGAAGGTGACGAAGGCGACGCCCACCGGCACGTCGAGGAAGACGGCGATCACGATGTTGAGCGGGATGATCAGCCCGGTGAAGGCCTGCATGAACGGCGTCATCAGCGTGTAGCGGGCGAGCAACCGCTGCCCGAAGGTGGGCAGTTGCTTCCAGTCCTTCTTCCGGTAGACCTGCAGGAAGCCCTGGTTCCAGCGGGTGCGCTGCTTGAGCAGCGACATCAGGCTGCCGGGCGTCTCCTCCTTGGTCACCATGTCGGAGTCGTAGGCGACGACGACCTTCTTGCCGACACTGGACAGCCGCACGCCCAGGTCGCAGTCCTCTGCGAGGCAGTTCGGGTCCCAGCCGTCGGCTTCCCGCAGCACGTCGGTGCGGACGAAGACGGTGTTGCCGCCGAGCGGGATGAACCCCTTCTGCGCGTGCAGGTGCAGGCGCGAGCGGAACCAGAAGAAGTACTCCAGGCAGTTGCGCAGGCTGTACCAGCTGGAGTGGAAGTTGATCAGCTGGACGCCGCCCTGGACGACGTCGGCCCCGGTGGTGCGGAACGCGTGGTCCACGTGCGCGAGGAGCTCCGGGTGGACCTGGTCCTCGGCGTCGAAGACCCCGACGACGTCGCCGCGGCAGTGCGGCAGTGCCGTGTTCATGGCCTTCGGCTTGTTCTTCTTCTCGTGGGTGTCGACGACGACCCGGACGCGCGGATCACGCGAGGCGGCCTTCTCGGCGACCTCCGTGGTCTCCGGGTCGTCGTGCCCGACGATGACGATGATCTCGAAGTCGGTGTGTGTGGACTCCAGCAGCCGCTGGATGGTGTGGTCCAGCACGGCCTGTTCGTGCCGGGCCGGCAACAGCAGCGAGAACGACACGTGCTCGCCGCCGTCCGGTCTGCTGAACCGGGTGGAGGCGAGCACCTCGGGCGTACGCCACGCGTGCATCTGCCACCACAGGGTGAAAGCCGCCATCCAGAACAAGGCCAGCGAGACGACGGCTATGAATACAGACGTCAGCAACAGATCCCCCCAGATCCCCAATGCCCCCTGTCGCGACGGTGAGTTACACCTGTCGCGTCACTGTGCAGACATTAGGGGGGATCTGTGAAGCGTGCAGGCCCTTTCGATGAAGAGCGCGTTTCATCACAACGAGCCGCGAGAGTGAACAATTCGAACACAGGTTGCGTAACCGCCCCCTGCGGACTTCCGTTTGGCCTCTGTTTCAGCTGCTCAGCGCGGTTCGCAGGCGGTCCGGATCGGTGGTCGGGGCGTCGCAGGTGAAGTTGCGGCAGACGTACGCGGCGGGCTGTCCCTGCTGGAGAGGCCGGTCGGCGAGGAGCGGGAACTCGTCACTCTCCGGAGTTCCCACGGCCACGACCGCGCCCGGAGCGGTGCCCAGAAGCGCCGTACGGTGCAGGGTCCTTGTGCCCTCGTCCGTGAGGGACGGCCCCACGACGGCGACCTCGCGCGGCCCGTCGAGGTTGGCCTCGGCGACCGCCAGACCCCAGCCGATGAACCGGGGCACCCGCGGGCCGAGGGCCTTGACGACACCCAACGCCTTCTCGGCGGCGGCGCGGTGGGGCGCCGCGCCGGTCTGCGCGGCATAGCTCAGCAGGGCACCGGCCGCCGCGCTCCAGCCGGAGGGGGCCGCGTTGTCGGTGGGGTCCTGGGGGCGGCGGATCAGCTGCTCGGCGTCGGCTGCGGTGTCGTAGAGCGCGCCGGACTCCGCGTCGGTGAAGCGGGCGAGGACGTGGTCGAGCAGGAACCCGGCGAACTCCAGCCAGACCCCCTCACCGGTGACGGACGCGAGCGCCAGGAAGCCCTCGGCGACGTCGGCGTAGTCCTCCAGCACGCCCGCGTTGGCGCCGACCCTGCCGTCCTTGCTGGTGCGGGCGAGACGGGCGTGGTCGTCGAGGTGCAGCCGTACCAGCAGGTCACCGGCCCCGAGCGCGGCCTCCACCAGGTCGGGGCGGTCGAAGTAGGCGCCGGTCTCGGCGAGGGCGGCTACCGCGAGCCCGTTCCAGGCGGCGACGACCTTGTCGTCCCGTCCGGGCGCGGGGCGCGTGCCGCGCTGCCGGAGCAGCCGCTCGCGGATCGAGGCGAGCCGCTCGGCATCCAACAGGCCGTCCTGCTGCGGGAGTTGCAGCACCGAGGAGCCCTCCTCGAAGGTGCCTTCCTCGGTGACGCCGAAGTACCGGGCGGCGAGCTCGGCGTCCTCCTCGCCGAGCACCTCGCGCAGCTGCTCCGGCGTCCACACGTAGTACGCGCCCTCGACGTGCCGGCCGGTCCCGTCGTCACTGTCGGCGTCCAGCGCGGAGGCGAACCCGCCCTCGTTCGTGCGCAGTTCCCGCACCATGAAGTCGGCGGTCTCCAGGGCGACGCGGCGGGCGAGCTCGGAGCCGGTGGCGCGCCACAGGTGGGCGTAGACGCGGCACAGCAGCGCGTTGTCGTACAGCATCTTCTCGAAGTGCGGCACGACCCAGTCGCGGTCGACGGAGTACCGCGCGAACCCGCCGCCGAGCTGGTCGTAGATACCGCCCCGGGCCATCCGCTCGCAGGTGTCCCGCGCCATCTGCAGGGCGCCCTCGGAGCCGGTCCGCGCGTGATGGCGCAGCAGGAACTCGATCACCATGGACGGCGGGAACTTGGGCGCGCCCCCGAACCCGCCCCGCTGCGGGTCGTACTCCCGCGTCAGCCCGAGCAGCGCCTGCGCCAGCTCCTCCTCACCGGGTGCCTCGCTGCCGCCGTAGGAGATCTCCCGCTCGGCGAGATCCCGGGTGATCTTCCCGGCGACGTCGGCGACCTCGTCCCGCCGGTCCACCCAGGCGCTGCGCACCCCCTCCAGCACCTGCCGGAAGGACGGCATGCCCTGCCGGGGGGCGGGCGGGAAGTACGTGCCGAAGTAGAAGGGCTCGGCGTCCGGGGTGAGGAACACGGTCATGGGCCAGCCGCCCTGGCCGGTGGCCGCCTGGACGGCCTCCATGTAGACGGCGTCCACATCGGGACGCTCCTCGCGGTCGACCTTGACGCTGACGTAGTGGGCGTTGAGGTAGTCGGCGGTCTCCTGGTCCTCGAAGGACTCGTGCGCCATGACATGGCACCAGTGACAACTGCTGTACCCCACGCTCAGCAGGACCGGTTTGCCACTCCTACGGGCCTCCTCGAAGGCCTCGGCCGACCACGGCCACCAGTCGACGGGGTTGTCCGCGTGCTGGAGGAGGTAGGGGGACGTCTCGTGAGCCAGTCGGTTCGGCATGGGGTCCATCCTGCCGCAGTACCCCACGGGTCACGCGTCAGGCGACTCCCAGACGGTCACGTCGAGAATTCCGCCGCCGCTGTCCGGCGCGGTGCGGACCTTGATGTGGGCGATCCGGCCCTCGCCGGTCAGCAGGCAGTACTGCTCGCCCCGCTTCACCGTCGCGCTGTAGCTACCGTTGGTGTCCACGCTCTCCATACAGCCCTCGGGCGTCGGTGCGGTACCGGGGTCGGGCCACGGCGCCAGGTACTTCGCGTCGTCAGGGACCGAGAGCGACGGATCGAGGAACTCCGCCCCGAAGGAGAAGTCCGCCCCGTCGCCGGCATTCGCGAGGGGTTGCTTCGGCGTGTCCAGGTCGATTTTCGTTCCGGAGATGTCCGTCTTCTCGACCTCGAGCTTGACGGGCCCGTAGACCTTCTCCCACGTCTCGGCGGCGGCCGCCGGCGGCGCGCTGCTCTGCGTCTCGCCGCCGCCCTGCCCCCCGTCGCCGCCGGACCGCGCGGCCGAAGTGGGCGCCGACTCCACGTTCCGGTCGCCGTCGTCGCCCGACGAGTTCGACTGGCTCACCAGCACCGAGACAAGGATCCCCAGCAGGGGGATCAGGATCCCGCCAACCCACCAGGCCCAACGCGGCTGCTGGGGCCCCTGCGGCGGCGGAGGCTGCGGTGGCGTGTACGGCTGTCCCTGCGGCGCACCCGCGGGCCCGTTGTTCGCCCAACTCATGTCTCCCCCGCCCTTTCCACCGAGTGTCCGCGATCACCATAGCCATGCCACCGCGCGGCGCCAATCGACGCCGCGACCGCGCACACTCTCCCCACACCACTCGGCACCCGGTACCCCGCTGCCCGGAACCCCACGGCCACCCACGGTGCCCCGGAGCGACGCACCACGATCACCCGGCCCCCTCCCCACATCGCCCCATCCACAGCACACTTGACCAGGAACGCCGTTGCCGCCGGAGGGGGACGTGACATGCGGGACAGCCACCGGGTCGATGCCGAGCGGCTGTTGGCCCGGGCCGTGGAGGAGGAAGTGCGGCGTTCGGGCGGGCGGGTCGACGGGCAGGTGCTGCTGTCGCGGGCGCGAGGGGCGCTGGACGCCATGGCGCCGGCGGCGGCCGAGGAGTACGAGGCGTATACGCGGGCGCTGGACGAGGCGGAGGCCGGCCGGCTGACGTTCGGGCAGCGGTTCGCGCGGGAGGGCGGCGCCACGCCGCTGATGGTGGCGGGCGTCGCGGCGGTCGCGGCCGCCGTGTCCGACCTGGCGCTCGGCACCGGCGCGGGCACCGCGCTGGGCGCGGGCGTGACCGTGGGTGTCGTGGGCGCGGCGGCGACGGTCGTGAAGGTCGCCGGTACGCATCTGCCCGCCGCGCACCATCAGGCGGGCGCCGTCGGCCAGCCCGGCGGCCCGCAGCAGCTGCGGCTCCAGTGGCTGACGGCGCTGGAGGTACGGGGCATCCGTCCGTTCCTCGATCAGCAGCGGGTGCTGAGCGCGTCCACCGGCCCGAAGCAGGCCGGGCCGCGGCTGCGGGGCGCGGACAAGAGCGCGGCGGCCCGCAGCCGGAACGTGCTGGAGCAGTCGTTCGGTCAACTCCCGGAGCCGACAGGCGCGTTCGCGGGGCGGCGGCGGGAGATGGCCCGGATCCGGCAGTGGGTGCAGGCGGCGCGGGCGAGTACGGAGACGAAGCCGACGGTCGTCGTCCTGCACGGGGCGCCCGGCGGCGGCCGCACGGCACTGGCGATCCGGGCCGCCCACGACCTGAGGGACCAGTTCCGCGGGGCGTGCGTGGTGGATCTGCGCGGCGACACGACGGAGGAGGCGCCGCTGCCGACGAGGGACGCGCTGCTGCATCTGCTGAACCGTCTGGGCGCCCCGCGCGAGCAGCTCCTCTTCCGTGAGCGTTCGTCGGCGGACCAGCAGGTCAAGAGGCTGAGCGAGCTCTACCACCAGCATCTCGCCGGCCTGCCGGTCACGGTCGTCCTGGACGACGCCTCGGACGCGGCGCAGGTCCGCACCCTCGTCCCCGAGCGCTCCGACAGCCTGGTCCTGGTGACCGCCCGCGAACCCCTCGACCTGCCCGCCGATCTCGCCGCCTGGGTGCACCAGCTGCCGGTCGAGCCGCTGGACGCGGCGGGTGCGGAGGAGCTGCTGAGCGCGGCGGCGGAGGATTCCTCGGCGCCCTACGACGCCGAATCCGCCGACCTGATCCGGCGGTTGTGCGGCGGGCTGCCCCTTGCCCTGCGCATCGCGGGCTCGTCACTCGGCCCGCGTTCACCGCGGACCTTGGCGACCGACCTCGGCGCGTCCGGCCCCGTGGAGCCCGTCGAGCGGGTGCTGTGGCTGCGGTACACCGACCAGTCGGAGGCGGCCCGGCGCCTGCTGCGCAGACTGGCCCTGGCCGGGCGCGCCTCGCTGGGCGCGGCAGCGGCGGCCGCGCTCCTGGCCACGGACGAGGCCGAGGCGACACGCCACCTGGAGGCCCTGTCCCGGTCCGGCCTGATCGACCACGTCCGCGGCAACCGCTACCGCCTGCACGACCTCGTCCGTGCCTTCGCCCACGCCCGTCTCCTCGACGAGGAGGGGGCGGAGGAGCGTACGGCGGCCCAGGAGCGGCTGATCGTGAACTACGCCGACCTCGCGGAGTCCGTGCTGCGCCTGGTCGACGGCAACATGTCGACCCGCTCGGACCGCTTCAGCCCGCACGGATTCACCTCGCTGGACGACGCGCTGCGCTGGCTCGACGACGAGTCCAGCTTCATCACGGCGGCGCTGCGGCACACGGAGGACGCCAACCAGGCGGCCGTCCTGAACCTGCTGGGCGCCCTGTGCGACTACTGCCTGCTGCGCGGCGACCTCTACCGCCTCGGCGAGATCAGCGAGCTCGCCCAGGCCGTGGACCAGGGCCTGCTGGTGCGCTCGGTGCAGTGGCGCACCGGCATCGCGGCCCGCCAGCTCGGCGAGCTGGACAAGGCCCGCACGACCCTGGCCTCGGTGGTCGACCTCTATATGGAGGCCCACCACGACGCGGGAGCGGCCCGCGCGCTCTGCTCCCTCGGCATCACCCTGCACCACCAGGGCAACCTCACCGAGGCGGTGGCCAAGCTCCGGGAGGCCCTGGACCTCCAGTCCCCGCCCCAGCTGGCGACGGACCGCGCCTGGACCATGCACGCCCTCGCGGCGGTGGAGCGGGACCGGGGCCGGGTGCCGGAGGCGATGGACCTGCTGACCGAGTCCCTGGTCCTGCACCGCGCCGGCGAGTCCGTGCACGGCGAGGCGTGGGCCCACTTCCAGCTGGGCCAGCTGAGCCTGCGCATGGGCGACGTGCCACGCGCGGAGTCCGAACTGCGCGAGGCCCTCGAACTGTACGGCCGTACCCGCGACGCCCGCGGGGAGGCCTGGGCGATGACCCGGCTGGCCCGCGCCCGCCTGGTCGCCGGCGACCCGTCCGCCGCGGTGGACGGACTGCGGCAGGCGGCCGCCCGGCACCGCGACAACGAGGACGCGCGCGGCGAGGCCTGGTCCGTCTACTACCTGGGTCAGGCCTTGGAGGAGACCGGCAACCTGGACGTCGCGGTACGCGAGCTGGAGCGTTCCCGCACGATGTTCTCCCGAATGCAGGACGTCTACGGCCTCGCGTGCGCCCGGCACCACTCGGCCCGCGTGACCCGGGACCAGCGGGCCGTCCAGACCGGCTCCCTGAAGAACTCCGGCTTCGCCCGTCAGCTCCTCGTGGACGCCCGCGCCAACTTCCAGCGCATCGGGGTCGCCCACGGGGAGGCGTGGACCTGCCTGGAGCTCGCGGTGGTGGACGCCGGGAACGCCCGCACCCAGCAGGCGCTGGCCCTGTGCGACGACGCGGTGGCGTTGTTCGCGTCGTACGGCGACCGCAGAGGCGAGGACTGGGCCCGCTTCCTGCGCTGCACCCTGCTGCCGTACGCGGCACCGGGCGGCGTCGAGGTCGGCACGGCGGTGGCCCAGGAGGAACTGGCACAGCTGGGCCGCAGCGGGCACGCGCTGCGGGACGGGAAGCTGGGCGACTACGTGGAGGCGTACCAGCTGCTGCTCGAACGCGGCGTGGACCTGGAGGCGGGCTGGCAGGCCTGGCGCTTGGGGATGGTGCCTAACCGGCACGCGCGGGAGGTCATGGGCGTGGCGGTACCGGCGAGGGACGTGAAGGGGTGAGGGTGAGGGCCGTCCGGCACGGGTGGGCTCTACGCCGGGTGCGGGACGGAGGGCGGAACAGCCGGCGTCCGGGGTGCTGGCCCTCAGTCCTCGTACGGATCCACGAGCCGGATCGGCCGGCGAACCGCCTCCAACACCTCCGGCGGGAAGTTGGCCCCGGGGACGTAGTAGCGGGCCTTGGTGTTGCCCACTGCCTCCAGCAGACCCGCCTCGGTCAGGGCGCGCACATCCCGCACCGCCTGCTGGTTGCTCAGGTTCTCGGCGCGCTGATAGCGGGCGCGGCGGACGCGGCCGGACAGGGCGGCGTCGTGCAGAGCGGTGACCTGGCGTTCGTCGATGCCGTGGCGCTCCGCGTACTCGGTGAGGTCGATCCAGCAGCGGTTGGAACGGGTGATGCGGTGCTGGACCGACTGGGACTGCTGGTGGTAGGCGAGGAGGTTGAAGCGGATCCAGGGGGCGGTGTCACGGTCGGGGGACCACTCCTTGCCGCCTACGCGGCTGAGGATCTTGTAGTACTCCCAGGTGTTCTTCGGCTTCCCCAGCCATGCCTCGATCGAAGAGAACTCGGGCGCGAGAGTGCCGCCACGCGCGATCAGCAGGGTCTGCAGTGAGCGCGACATGCGGCCGTTGCCGTCGGCCCAAGGGTGGATGTTGACCAGATTGAGGTGGGCCATCGCGGCGCGTACCAGGACGTGGGCGTCCGGATCACCCTGATTGAGCCACTCGACCAACTCGTCCATGAGAGCGGGCACCTGCTCGGCATCCGGGGCGGTGTACGCGACCTCCTGCGGATCGCCCGGCTCATTGATCCACACGCCTCGCCGGCGGAACTGGCCCGCGAGTTTCCTGGGATGGTGATGACCTTGCAGCATCCAGTGCAGGGCGTTGAGCAGCCACACCGAGTAGGCGAAGCCGGGCGCGTCGTGGAGTGACTGGACGTACGTCATGGCGTGCTGGTACGCCAGCGTCTCGGCCTTGTTCGTCTCCGACGTGGCGACTTCCTGCTCACCGTCGATCAGGTCCTCGACATCGACGGAGTCGACCTTGTAGCCCTCGATGGTGTTGGAGCCGGCGATGGCATTTGCGGTCAGCGTCCTACGCAGCCCCGCCGTCCACTTCGTCGGCGTCTGCAGGACCTGGTGCCGCAACTCCTGGCGCATCCTGTCGATGCTCTCCAGAACCTCGCGGTCCTTCGAAGTGAGGGCAGGGGTGCGATACAGCATGACTCTATGATACCCACAGGGCATCACAGAATCATGCCGTCATCGCATCGCCTCGTCCCGCCGTCAGCCCTTCGCGGCCGCGTCCCCGGACACCCCGGACTCCGCCTTCGAGTCCGGAGCCTCCTTGAAGTCGACCTTACTCATGTGCCGGTTCATCGACTTCATCAGGCCCCAGACCGCCAGGGCCATCACCGCGAAGACGATGAAGCCGAGGACGCCGGGGGTGACCTTGTCCTCGTCCACCTCCTTGGCGAGGGTGGCGAGCTGTGTCATTGCCAGGCTTGCGCTTGCGCTCATGTCAGGCATTGTCGCGGATGCCCGCAAAGAGGTCGTCCTCGGGGAGGGAGGTATCGACGAGGGACTTCGCCAGCTCGTACTCCTCCGTCGGCCAGACCTCCTTCTGGAGCTCCAGCGGTACCCGAAACCAACCGCCGTCGGGGTCGATCTGCGTGGCGTGCGCGATGAGCGCCTTGTCACGGATCTCGTAGAAGTCACCGCACGGAACGTGCGTGGTCAGCGTGCGCTGCTTCATCCCGAACTCGTCCCAGCGCTTGAGCCAGTCCCCGTACGGGGACTCCATGCCACGGTCGAGCATGGCCTGGTGCAGCGCCTCGGTGCGGGGGCGGTTGAAGCCCTGGTTGTAGTAGAGCTTCCGCGGCTGGTACGCCGGGCCGTACTCCGCCTCCGGGTACTTCTCGGTGTCCACCGCGCCCTCGAACGCCACCATCGAGATCTTGTGGGTCATGATGTGGTCGGGGTGCGGGTAGCCGCCGTTCTCGTCGTAGGTGGTGATCACCTGGGGACGGAAGGAGCGGATCTGCTTCACCAGCTCACCGGCCGCCTTGTCGACGTCCTCCAGGGCGAAGCAGCCCTCGGGGAGCGGGGGCAGCGGGTCGCCCTCGGGCAGACCGGAGTCGACGAAGCCGAGCCACTCCTGCTTGACACCCAGGATCTCGCGGGCCTCGTCCATCTCCTTCTTGCGTACCTCGTGGATGTGCTCCTCGATGTACTTGTCGCCCTGCAGCTTCGGATTGAGGATGGAGCCGCGCTCCCCGCCCGTGCAGGTCACGACCAGCACGTCCACCCCCTCGGACACGTACTTCGCCATGGTCGCCGCGCCCTTGCTCGACTCGTCGTCGGGGTGGGCGTGCACGGCCATCAGTCGCAGCTGGTCAGTCAAGACTCAATCCTCGTAAGTCGGCGCCCCGGTGTCTTCGGGGGCGAACGGCGCTTCTATAGTGACCGAATCGGGGGGCGGATAATTCCGGGGTACGGCCCGGAGGCCCCGTTTCGGGACATCCGTCCCGCCCCGGCCGAGAGGACGATCATGAGTACGGCGAGCACGCGGCTGTCCGAGAGCCGCTACGGCCGCTCCTCGGACCAGCGCGCCGACCGCACGCTCAAGGTCGTCGGCGCCGCCCTCGGGGCCGTGCTGCTGGCGGTGATCGGCTACTTCGGCTATCACTACGTCGGCCAGAACAAGATCAGCGCCGAGGTGATCGAGTTCGACGCGGGCAAGGACGCGGTGAAGGTGCATCTGGAGGTCCGCAAGGACTCCGGCGCCTCCGGCTACTGCACGCTGCGCTCCCAGGCGGAGAGCGGCGCCGAGGTGGGCCGGGCCGACTTCCGCTTCGACGGCGACGCCACCCGCATCGACAAGGTCGTCACCCTGCGTACGACGTCCCAGGGAACGACGGCCGAGCTGCTCGGCTGCCACGCCGACTGACCGCACCGCCGACCGAAGCCGACCGGACCTGATCGACACCGACCGGCCGCGTCCAGGTTACATAGGCGCTGACCTGCGTTGACGTGATTCTGATGGCTTATGTCCTCCCCCTTCGGCCATTGAATTGTTAGGCTCGTGGTTTCGCCCATCCGTGAAGGAACATCCTTCTGGGTAGGGCGATGCTTTGTATTCCCAGTACCTACGAGGAGCACCTGTGACCCAGACCAGCGAGAACGTCACCTGGCTGACCCAGGAGGCGTACAACCAGCTCAAGGCCGAGCTGGAGTACCTGTCTGGTCCTGCGCGCACGGAGATCGCCGCCAAGATCGCGGCCGCGCGCGAGGAGGGCGACCTGCGCGAGAACGGCGGGTACCACGCGGCCAAGGAGGAGCAGGGCAAGCAGGAGCTCCGAGTGCGCCAGCTGACCCAGCTCCTGGAGAACGCCAAGGTCGGCGAGGCGCCGGCGTCGGCGGACGGCGCGGTGGCGCCCGGCATGGTCGTGACGATCGCCTTCGACGGTGACGAGGACGACACCCTGACCTTCCTGCTCGCCTCCCGCGAGTACGCCAGCTCCGACGTCGAGACGTACTCCCCGCAGTCCCCGCTGGGCTCCGGCGTGATCGGCCACAAGGTCGGCGAGGACGCCGAGTACGAGCTGCCGAACGGCAAGACCGCCAAGGTGAAGATCCTCAAGGCCGAGCCGTACAACGGCTGACCTCGGGACCTCCAGCACCGGCCTTCCACGAGCCCCCGGCCGCCTCCCGGCACCGGGGGCCTCGTCATGCGGTCGCGGAGCGGTACTTCCGTACCGCGAGGGTGCGGAACACGATGATGATCAGGACCGAGTAGATCAGCGAGGCCCAGACCGGGTGCTGCATGGGCCAGGCGTCCGACGGCGACTGTCCGGGATTGGCGAACAGCACACGGCACGCCTGCACGGTCGCGCTGAACGGGTTCCACTCGGCGATGTGCCGCAGCCACGGGGTCATATGGCTGGTGTCCACGAACGCGTTCGAGATGAAGGTGACCGGGAAGAGCCAGATCAGCCCGCTGGACGTGGCCGCCTCCGGTGTCCGCACGGACATGCCGATCAGGGCACCGATCCAGGTGAACGCGTAACCGAGCAGGAGCAGCAGCCCGAAGGCTCCCAGGACCCTGCCCGCGTTCGTGTCGCCGTTCGAGCCCACCCGCCAGCCGACCAGCAGGGCCACGACCGCCAGCACGACGAGCGTCAGCGCCGTCTGTACGGAGTCGGCGAAGGTACGCCCGGTCAGCACCGCGCCGCGCGCCATGGGCAGCGAGCGGAAACGGTCGATAAGGCCCTTGTGCATGTCGTCGGCGATGCCCGCCCCGGAACTGGCGGTGGCGAAGGTGACGGTCTGCGCGAAGATGCCCGCCATCAGGAAGTTCTTGTAGTCGGCGGCGCTGGTGCTGTTGCCGATCTGCATCGACCCGCCGAAGACGTAGGTGAACAGCACCACGAACATGATGGGCTGGATGAGCCCGTAGATGATCATCTCCGGGATCCGGGACATCCGGATCAGGTTGCGCTTGGCGACGACCATCGAGTCCCGGACGGACTGGCTGAACGGGTTCGTGGCCGGCGCGACCCGCACGGCGTCGGTGACGGCGCTCACTTCGCGGCCTCCTTCTTGTCGTTCTCCTCGGTCCCGGCCTCCGCGAGGTGGCCCGTCAGGGACAGGAACACGTCGTCGAGGGTCGGGCGGCGCAGACCGATGTCGTCGATCTCGATGCCGCGGGTGTCGAGCTCACGGATGACCTCGGCCAGGAGTTTGGCGCCGCCGGTCACGGGGACGGTGAGCTTGCGCATGTGCTCCTCGACCGCGGTGTCCCCCTTGCCGAAGCCGCTCAGCACCTCGGAGGCGGGCTGGATGTCGTCGCGCTCGTGCACCACGACCTCGACGCGCTCGCCGCCGGTGCGGGCCTTGAGCTGGTCGGAGGTGCCCTTGGCGATGACATGGCCGTGGTCGACGACGGCGATCTCGTGCGCCAGGTGGTCGGCCTCTTCGAGGTACTGGGTGGTCAGCAGCAGGGTCGTACCGCCGGAGACGAGCTGTTTGATGACCTCCCAGAGCATCTGGCGGTTGCGGGGGTCGAGCCCGGTGGTCGGTTCGTCCATGAACATCACGGGCGGGGAGACGACCAGGGCGGCGGCGAGGTCCAGGCGGCGGCGCATACCGCCGGAGTAGGTCTTCGTGGGCCGGTCGGCGGCGTCGGCGAGGTCGAACTGGGCCAGCAGTTCGTCCGCGCGGGCCTTCGCGGCCCTCGCCTTCATCTGGTACAGCTGGCCGACCATCTGCAGGTTCTCGCGGCCGGTGAGGTACTCGTCGACCGCCGCGAACTGGCCGGACAGGCCGATGGAGCGGCGGACGGCGTCGGGATGCCGGAGGACGTCGATACCCGCGACGACCGCCGAGCCGCTGTCGGGGCGCAGCAGGGTCGTGAGGCAGCGGACGGTGGTCGTCTTGCCCGCGCCGTTCGGCCCGAGCAGGCCGAGGACCGTGCCCTCGGGGACATCGAGGTCGACGCCGTCCAGAGCCCTTACGTCACCGAAGGTCTTCACCAGGCCTTCGGCATAGATGGCGCCTGGCATATGAATCTCCACGTCGTCGGGAAACTTCGGGAAGCCTAGGTTTGCACTTTTCGTTCCGCCGGGTGGCGGAATCACGAGACACACCATAACGCGATATATCGCGTCTCACAATGGACTTGCCCGAAGGAGTGACACGGGGGGTCTTCGAGGCTTCAGCCGATGACGGTGTAACCCGCGTCGCGCAGGGCGTGGCCGACCTCGACGCAGTGCGCGCGGCCCTTCGTCTCCAGGTGGAGTTCGACCTCCGCCTCCGTGAGCCCGAGCCGCGGGTCGGTCCGTACATGGCTCACGTCGAGGACGTTGGCGTCGACCGTCGACAGCACCCCCAGCAGTGTGGCGAGCGCGCCCGGCCGGTCCGTCAGCCGCAGCCGTACGGCCAGGTAGCGGCCCTGCGCGGCCATGCCGTGCCGCAGGACGCGCTGGAGCAGCACCGGGTCGACGTTGCCGCCGGACAGCAGCGCGACGACCGGCCCCTCGAAGGACGTGGGGTCACTGAGCAGCGCGGCGACAGGGCTCGCGCCGGCCGGTTCGACGACCAGCTTGGCCCGCTCCAGGCACAGCAGCAGGGCGGTGGCGATCTCGTCCTCGGTGACGGTGCGGACCTCGTCGACCAGGTCGCGGACGAGTCGGAACGGCACGTCACCGGGCCGGCCGACCTTGATGCCGTCGGCCATCGTCGCCGGGTTGTCGACGGCGACCGGGTGCCCGGCCGCCAGCGAGGGCGGGTACGCCGCCGCGCCCGCCGCCTGCACGCCGACGAGCCGCACGTCGGGCCGCAGCGCCTTCACCGCCGTCGCGACGCCCGCCGCGAGCCCGCCCCCGCCCACACCGACGACGACGGTGCGCACCTCGGGGCACTGCTCGAGGATCTCCAGGCCGACCGTGCCCTGGCCAGCGATGATGTCGGGGTGGTCGAAGGGGTGGATGAAGACCGCGCCGGTGGCGGCGGCGTACTCCTGCGCCGCGGCGAGCGTCTCGTCGACGACCTGGCCGTGCAGCCGCACCTCGGCGCCGTAGTCCCGGGTGGCGCTGATCTTCGGCAGCGGGGCGCCCTTCGGCATGAACACGGTCGAGCGGACGCCGAGCAGCGACGACGCGAGCGCGACGCCCTGCGCGTGGTTGCCGGCGCTCGCGGCCACGACCCCCGCGGCCCGCTCCTCCGGCAGCAGCCCGGCGATCCGCACATACGCGCCGCGCAGCTTGAACGATCCGGTCCGCTGGAGGTTCTCGCACTTGAAGTGGACCGGCGCGCCCACCAGCTGGGACAGGTGCCTGCTGCCCTCCATCGCCGTCACCCGCGCCACGCCCGTCAGCATCTTCTGGGCGCCCCGTACGTCGTCGAGCGTGACGGGCGGCAAGGAGTCAGCCGTGCTGTAGCTCATGACACAAGTCTCGCAGTTCACAGGCACAAGGCCCTGTTGTGACCAAGCACCGAGATGGGTTTGCGCAGCGCCGGTACACCCCGGGTCCGGGCCGCGTACCCTGTCCCCCAACCCAGCACCCCCCTGATGAAGTGAGCCCCCGGCCATGCCCACAACACCCGACATGTCGATGGACATGACGACCGTCGCCGACAGCGGTCTCCTCGACACGCTGCAACACGAGGTGGCGGTCTTCGCCCGCCGTGCCGAACAGACCCGGCTCGGTGGCGTCGGTCAGGTGCGCAACTCCATGGACCGCGCCGCGTATCTGCTGCTCAACCGCCTCGACAAAGAGGGCCCCATGGGGGTCAAGGCGCTGGCGGCGAGCATGGGGATCGACTCTTCGACGGTCACCCGGCAGGTGGCGCCGCTCGTCGACACGGGCCTCGTCAAGCGCACCTCGCACCCGGAGGACGGCCGGGCGGTGGTGCTGCAGCTCTCCCCGCGCGGGCAGTCGCGGCTGGAGGAAGTGCGCTCGTCGCGACGTCAGTTGATGGCCGAGCTGACGCAGGACTGGGCGCCGGAGGAGCGCGAGGCGTTCTGCTCGCTCCTGACCCGCTTCAACACGGCGCTCTCCTCGCGGATGGCGGCGCAGGGAATCTCCGGCGCGGAGACGCCCTCGGTGTCCTGAGGGTGATCCGGTCCCGGCTCTTGACCCGGGCCCGCGGCCGGCCTCATATGAAACCGGGTCCACTCGTGCGGGGCCCGGTTCCTCAGGGTCGGTCAGGCGGGAGGGACGGTGGGACGACGACGTGTGGTCCAGGACGCCCGCCGGAACCGCGAGTTCGAGGCGTTCGTCGCGGGTGCGGCCGGACGGCTGCTGCATGCCGCCACGCTGCTCACCGCCGAGCCGCCCGATCGCAACCCACGCGCGCGGCGCCTGCTGACGCTGTCCCTGGCGCACACGTACGCGTGCTGGGACGGGCTGCGTGGCGAGGACCCGTACGACCGCGCCCGCGGCCAGCTGGCCACCCGCTTCGCCCGCTCCACCTGGCGCCGGCACCACCCGCACCCCGGCAGTCCACTGGCCCGGCTCTCCTCGCAGGAACGTCTGATCCTGGTCCTACGGCTGTACGAGGGGGTCGCCGAGGAACAGGCGGCGGCGCTGCTGGGTCTGCCCCCGGAACGCGTCCAGACGATCTGCGACCGGGCGACGGCGCGGCTGCTGCATCCCCGCGGCACGACGCAGGCCGTGCCGGTCGCGAAGGCGGTGTCGCCGTGAGCCGCGCCCAACGCGAAGCAGCAGCGAGGCGGATCATGGAGCGCGCGCCGACCCCCGTCCCGCCGGACCTGTACCCGGAGGTGCTGCGACGCGGGGGCCGCATGCTGCGCCGCAGAAGGGCCACCGCGCGGCTGATGTGGCTGCTCCTGCTCGCGGCCACGGCGGCGTTCGTCATCTGGGCACTGACGGCCCGCCCGTGGGTGGAGCCGCCGTCGGAGACGACCCCACCGCTGACGGGCTGGTGAGCCTGGAGGACTATCCCAGTGCCTGCTGAAGGTCCTCGATGAGGTCCTCGACGTTCTCGATGCCCACGGAGAGCCGGACGAGGTCGGCGGGGACCTCCAGGGCGGAGCCGGCCACGGAGGCGTGGGTCATCCGCCCCGGGTGCTCGATCAGCGACTCGACACCGCCCAGGGACTCGCCGAGCGTGAACACCTTGGCGCGGTTGCAGACCTCGACGGCCGCCTCCTCGCCGCCCTCGACCCGGAACGAGATCATGCCGCCGAACGCCTTCATCTGCTTGGCGGCGACCTCGTGACCGGGGTGGTCGGGCAGGCCCGGGTAGAGCACACGCGTCACGCGCGCGTGCCGGGTGAGCATGTCGGCGATCTTCGTGGCGTTCTCGCTGTGCCGGTCCATGCGCACCGACAGCGTCTTCGTCCCCCGCAGCACGAGCCAGGAGTCGAAGGGCCCGGCCACGGCGCCCATGGCGTTCTGGTGGAAGGCCAGTTCGTCACCCAGGTCCGGGTCGCCGACGATCAGCGCGCCGCCCACGACGTCCGAGTGACCGCCCATGTACTTGGTCAGCGAGTGCACGACGACGTCCGCGCCCAGCGACAGGGGCTGCTGGAGATACGGCGTGGCGAAGGTGTTGTCGACGACGAGCCTCGCACCGGCGTCCCGGGCGACCTGCGCGACGGCGGCGATGTCGGTGATCCCCAGCAGCGGGTTGGAGGGGGTCTCGACCCACACCACCTTGGTCTTCGGGGTGATGGCGGCGCGCACTGCGGCCGGGTCGCTGGTGTCGGCGACCGACCACTCGACGCCCCACCGCGCGACGACCTTGGCGAACAGCCGGAACGTGCCGCCGTACGCGTCATTGGGGATGACCACATGGTCGCCGGGGCTGAGCAGCGTACGCAACAGGCAGTCCTCGGCCGCCAGTCCGGACGCGAACGCGAGGCCGCGGCGACCGCCCTCCAGGGCGGCGAGGTTCTCTTCCAGGGCGGTCCTGGTCGGGTTGGCGCTACGGCTGTACTCGTAACCGCCGCGCAGCCCCCCGACGCCGTCCTGCTTGTAGGTCGAGACCTGGTAGATCGGCGGGACGACCGCGCCGGTGAGGGGATCGGCGGTGTTGCCCGCGTGGATCGCCAGGGTCTCGAAGTGCTGACTGATGTGCCTGTCACTCATGGGCACCGAGCGTAGTCCGCGAACGGGAGGGATGCGCCCGCGCAAGCCGGAGACCCCGCCCACCCGCAAACGGTCGACGACACCCGTTGGCCAATTGTCGGCGTCGTCTGGAACGCTTGAGGCATGGAGATTCTCTGGGTCCTGATGGCGCTGGTCATGCTCGGCTTCGTGGTGTTGCCGTTCATGCGGCGTCGGCGGGGCATGATCGAGCAGGTCCCGCCGGGCCACCCCGACGCCGCGGATCCGGCGAACTACGGCTTCGTACGCCAGGAGGAGCTGGACGTCCGGATGCCCGGCCCCGACCAGGACCTGCTGGACGTCCTGGACCTGGTGCAGCGCACGCAGGACTACAAGGCGGCCTCCCAGCTCCTCGCCGGCACCGAGACGGAGGGCGAGCTGCGCTGGCAGCGTGTGCAGGCCTTCGCCGGAGCGGCGTCGCTGGAGCTGCAGCAGCGTCCCGGCGGGGTCAGTGAGTCGCCGGGCGGCCAGTGGCTGCGGGTGTGGCGCACCGAGCAGCCCAAGGACGCGGGCGGCGCGGCCGTGCACGCGGAGTTCCTGGTGCAGCAGGCGTGGCGGACGGCGACGCCGGGCACGGACGAGTTCCGGATCATCATGGAGGAGGCGAAGTCGGCGTGCGGCGACGCGGCGCTGCTGGCCCCGGGTGATCCGATCCCGTACATCATCGAGCTGTCGGTGGCCCGTGGACTGGCCTACGCCCGCCCGGAGTTCGAGCAGCTCTGGCTGAAGATCCTGGACCGGGCCCCGGCCCACATGGGCGCGCATCTGGCGGCCCTGCACTACTGGTGCGAGAAGTGGCACGGCTCGCGCCAGCTGGCGTACGACTTCGCGGAGGCGGCGGCGGCCCGCGCGCCCCAGGGCTCCCTGCTCGCCGCGATGCCGCTGTTCGCGGTGTTCGAGCATCTGCCCGAGGTGAACCTGGTCAGCGGCTTCTACCAGAGCGAGGTCGTGACGAAGGCGATGCACGGCGCGCTGTTCGCGGTGCACGCGGCCCGCCATGACGACCCGATGCTGGCGCACGTACGCCATCTGCTGGTCTTCTTCCTGGTCCGCGGCGAACGCTGGGCGGAGGCCATGGACCAGCTGACGCACGTCGACGGTCACGTCGGGGCGCTGCCCTGGACGCTCTCCCCGGACCCGGCGGCGGAGTTCGCGGTGTACCGCGCGCTGGCGGTGGCGGGCTACGAGGCCAACGGCGGCAGCCCGGCGACGCTCCCGCACTGAGCCCGGAATCTGCGGGGCCGGCCGTACGTTGAAGGGGGTACCGCCCGGTTGGGAGGTGCCCCACGAGGAAGGAAGCCTCATGCTCTTCGGCCGTACGCCCGTCCTGCCCACCCCCGAGCAGGCGCTGCAGGGCCGTCCGGAACCGATCTTCACGGTCCCCGACCACCACACCGTCCTCGGCAACCCGCTGCTCGGCCCCTACCCCGAGGGCCTGGAGACCGCCGACTTCGGGCTGGGCTGCTTCTGGGGCGCCGAGCGCAAGTTCTGGCAGCTCCCGGAGGGCGTGTGGACGACCCTGGTCGGCTACCAGGGCGGCTACACCGAGCACCCCACCTATGAGGAGGTCTGCTCGGGCCTGACCGGCCACACGGAGGTCGTCCGCGTGGTCTTCGACCCGAGCGTGATCTCGTACGAGCGGCTGCTGAAGACGTTCTGGGAGGCCCACGACCCCACCCAGGGCTTCCGCCAGGGCAACGACGTGGGCACGCAGTACCGCTCGGCGATCTACACGCACACCCCGGACCAGGCGAAGACGGCCGAGGCGTCCCGCGAGTCCTACCAGGAGGTCCTCACGCGCGCCGGCCACGGCACGATCAGCACGGAGATCCTCCCCGCGGAGGGCCGCACCTTCTACCCGGCCGAGGCGTACCACCAGCAGTACCTCGACAAGAACCCGGCGGGCTACTGCGGAATCGGCGGCACAGGCGTCTCCTGCCCGATCGGCGTCGCCAGGGCCGACGGGTGAGCGACGGCGTCACCGCGTCACCGGTCCAGGCCCGGTCGTCGGGCGGGGGGCGGCTCCGGCTGCTTTGATGGAGGGCATGAGCAGCAGAAGTGTCGTCGTGGAGCGGCGTATCGCCGCAGGCCAGGGGCCCGTGTGGGAGTCCTTGACCGATCTGCGGGGCATGGAGCAGATGCTCAGCGGGGTCACCGGCGTCGAAGTGCTCACGGCCGGGGTCTTCGGGGTCGGCACGCGGTGGCGGGAGACGCGGCGCATGTTCGGCAAGGAGGCCACCGAGGAGATGTGGGTGACGGCCTGCGAACCGCCGGAGCGCTATGTGGTGGAGGCCGAGTCGCACGGCACCCGCTACATCTCGGAATGGCAGCTGCTGGCGGACGGGCCGACGGCGACGACGGTGCGTATGACGTTCACGGGCGTGACCTCCGGCGGGGTCACGGGCCTGCTCGCCAGGGTTCTGGGCGGCGTGGGCGCCCGGGCGGTGAGCAAAGCCGTCGCGAAGGACCTGGAGGACGTCGCCGTGGCGGTCGAGGGCCGCAGACGCTGACGCGCCGTACAGCTGACCGCCCGGCACCTGCCCTCCCGGCAGCCTCTCCCGGGCCCCGCCTCACCACACCTACGCCCTCGAAGCCCCGGACCCCGGACCCGTCCCGGACCCCGCCTTCGTCGCGTCCGTTCCCCAGCTGGCCAGCAGCCGCAAGGCCTCCGCCGAGGGCGAGCCCGGCTCCGCGTGGTGCGTGATCAGGACCTGTTCCGTGCCGTCGCCGAGGCGGAACGACTCGAAGTTCAGGGTCAGCTCGCCCACCAGCGGATGCCGCAGGTGCTTGACGCCGTACGTCTTCTCCTTGACGTCATGCGTGGCCCACAGCCGGCGGAACTCCTCGCTCTTGAGGGAGAGTTCACCGACGAGGGCCGACAGGCGCGGGTCGTCGGAGTGGCAGCCCGCGTCCATGCGCAGATAGCTGACGACGTCGGACGCCTTCTGGTCCCACTCCACGAACAGCTCGCGGTACTCGGGCCGCAGGAAGACCAGCCGCGCCCAGTTCCGCTCCTGTGCCGGCAGCTCCGACCAGTCGCCGAAGAGCGCCGCCGCCATCCCGTTCCAGGCGAGGATGTCCGAGCGCCGGCCCGAGATGTACGCGGGCACGCCGTCGATGGAGTCCAGCAGCTGCCGTAGCGCCGGCCGTACCTGCTCGGGCCGCGCGACCTGCTTCTTCTTGTGCTGCTTCGGCTTCGCGAGGTGCGTGAGGTGCGCGTGCTCGGCGTCGCTCAGCCGCAGCGCCCGGGCGATCGCGTCGAGGACCTCCGCCGAGACGTTCCGCCCGTTGCCCTGTTCCAGGCGGGTGTAGTACGCCACGGACACCCCGGCCAGCTGCGCCAGCTCCTCCCGTCGCAGCCCCGGCACCCTGCGGTGCCGCCCGAAGTCCGGCATCCCGACGTCCTCCGGCTTCAGCCGGGCACGCCGGGTGCGCAGAAACTCGCTGAGCTCGGCGCGCCGGTCGAGGCCGGCGCCGGCGGGCCCGGAAGCGGATTCGGGGATTTCGTCCATGCCTCAAGTATTCCCGGTCGTACGCCCGCGATCCTGTCCCCACCAGTGGTAGGACCGGCGAACGTACGCAGAACCGTGGTCTGGGTAGCCTCCCGGGATCCAGGCAGGCTGGACACCGCGCCCAGGCCAGAAGGCAGCCGGGCGCGAACCCCCCTGCTAGGAGAACCCCGGCATGACCACTGTCGCTGCGTACGCCGCACCCGCCGCCAAGGCTCCGCTGGAGCGCACCACCATCGAGCGCCGTGCCGTCCGCGAGCACGACGTGCTGATCGACATCAAGTTCGCGGGCATCTGCCACTCCGACATCCACCAGGCCCGGGAGGGCTGGGGCGAGGCCATCTTCCCGATGGTCCCCGGCCACGAGATCGCGGGCGTCGTCTCCGAGGTCGGCCCGGGCGTCACGAAGTACAAGGTCGGCGACCGCGTGGGCGTCGGCTGCCTGGTCGACTCCTGCCGTGAGTGCGACAACTGCAAGGCCGGCGCGGAGCAGCACTGCACCGGCGGTTCGGTCGGCACGTACAACGCCGTCGGCAAGGACGGCGAGCCCACCTACGGCGGCTACTCGCAGAAGGTCGTCGTCGACGAGAACTTCGTCGTCCGGGTTCCCGACGGCCTGTCCCTGGACGTCGCCGCGCCGCTGCTGTGCGCGGGCATCACCACGTATTCCCCGCTGAAGCACTGGGGCGCTGGGCCGGGCAAGAAGGTCGCCGTGATCGGCCTGGGCGGCCTCGGGCACATGGGCGTGAAGATCGCGCACGCGCTGGGTGCCGAGGTCACCGTCCTCTCCCAGTCGCTGCGCAAGAAGGACGACGGCCTGAAGCTGGGCGCCGACCACTACTACGCGACCAGTGACCCGAAGACGTTCGAGGAGCTCGCCGGCTCCTTCGACCTGATCCTCTCCACGGTGTCCGCGCCGCTGGACTTCGGCGCCTACCTCGGCCTGCTGCGGACGGGCGGCGCCCTGGTGAACGTGGGCGCCCCGGAGGAGCCCGTCGCCCTGAACCTGTTCTCGCTGATCGGCGGCAACAAGACCCTCGCCGGCTCGGCGATCGGCGGCATCGCCGAGACCCAGGAGATGCTGGACTTCTGCGCGGAGCACGGCTTCGGCGCCGAGATCGAGCTGATCGACGCCGACCAGATCAACGAGGCGTACGAGCGGGTCCTGAACAGCGACGTGCGCTACCGGTTCGTGATCGACGCGGCGACGATCTGACGTCCCGCCGCTGACCGAGGGCCCCGGAGCCGCACTGCTCCGGGGCCCTCAGCGTGTCGCCGTACGCCGTCCCAGCAGCCACAGCAGATACGGCCCGCCGACCAGCGCGGTGAGCGCGCCGACCGGGATCTCCAGCGGGGGCAGCAGGGTCCGGGCCACGAGATCGGCGGCGACCAGGACGACCGCGCCCGTCAACGCGGAGTTGAGGAGCGGCAGTTGGGGCGTACGGGTGAGCCGTCGGGCCAGTTGTGGCGCGGTGAGCGCGACGAACCCGATCGGTCCGGCGGCACCGGTCGCGGTGGCGGCGAGGACGACGCCGAGGACGGTGAGTCCGAGCCGGACCCGGTCGACGCGTACGCCGAGCCCGGCCGCGGTCTCGGGATCGAGCGCGAGGGACCGCAGCGCCCGGCTCGCCCACACCAGGGCGGGCAGGGAGAGACCCAGTACGACGGCCGGCGGCCACGCCTGCTCCCAGCCGCGCCCGTTGAGGCTCCCGGTCAGCCACAGCTTGACCTGCTCGGCGGCCTCCAGCTCGCTGTCGGTGAGGTACAGCTGCACCACGGCCGAGAGCGCGACCCCGATGCCGACGCCGGTGAGCACGAACCGGCTCGGCTGCATACCGCGCCGCCAGGCCAGTACGTAGACGAGGGCGGCCGCGACGAGTCCGCCGAGCACGGACACCACGGGCAGGGCACCGGGCGAACTGACGACGCCGGTCGCCAGCGCGAGCACGGTCGCGGCGGCGGCCCCGTGTCCGACGCCGATGACATCGGGGCTGGCCAGCGGGTTCCGGGTGACGGTCTGCACCAGCGCCCCGGCCAGCCCCAGCGCGGCACCGACGAGGACGCCGACGGCGATCCGGGGGACGCGCAGTTCGTTGACGACGAGGTCGTACGGGCCGGATCCGGTGCGCAGGGTGTGCCAGACCTGGGCGGGCGGGATGTACGTCTGGCCTACGCAGGCCGAGGTCAGCACGGCGGCGACGAGGATCCCCAGGAGGACGAGGGCCACGGCGGCGGACCGGCGGTGGAGGAGGAGGGAGACGCGGGGGTGGGGGCGCAGGAGAGTCGTGCCGGCCCTCAAGAGACCGCCCCTTTCCTCCGTACCAGCACCACCAGCACCGGCACTCCCACCAACGCCGTCATCACCCCGGCCGGCACCTCCGCCGGCGCCCGTACGACCCGGCCCGCCACGTCGGCGCCCAGCAGCAGCGCGGCGCCCAGCAGCCCGGACAGCGGCAGCACCGCCGGGTACCCGCCCCGCACCAGCCGTCGGGCGAGATGCGGCACCGCCAGTCCCACGAACGCCACCGGCCCGGCCGCGGCCACCGCGGCGGCGGTCAGCAGCGTCGCCCCCGTGGCCGCGACGCCCCGCACCACCGCCACCCGATGCCCCAGCGCCCGGGCCGTCTCGTCCCCGAGGGCCAACGCGTCCAGCCCCCGGGCGCAGGCCAGTACCAGGGCGGCCCCGACCACGAGGAACGGCAGCATGCGTACGACCGTGTCCGCGTCCCGTCCGCTGAGCGCCCCGACCTGCCAGAACCGGAACTGGTCGAGCGTGGCCGAGCTGGAGGTCAGGACGACGGTCGTGGCACCGGCCGTCATCGCCGACAGCGCGGTCCCCGCGAGGGCCAGCTTCACCGGCGACGCGCCGCCCCGCCCCCGGGCGGCGATGCCGTAGACCAGGCACGCGGCGGCGACGGCACCGGCGAAGGCGTACCAGACGTAGCCGCCGAAACCGTTCGCGAGGCCGAGGGCGATGGCGAGGACGACCCCGGCCGCGGCGCCCTGGCTCAGCCCGAGGATGCCGGGATCGGCGAGCGGGTTGCGGGTGACGGCCTGGAGCGCGGCCCCGGCCGTCCCGAGCGCGGCGCCGGCCGCCAGGCCCACCTCGGTGCGCGGCAGCCGCAGCGACCGTACGACGAGCGCGTCCGGTGAGCCGCCGCCGTGCAGCAGGGCGTCGAGCACGGCGGACGGCGGTACCGCGCGGGTGCCGACGGCGAGGCTGAGCACGACCGCGGCGGCCACCGCGAGGACGGCGGCCGCGAAGGCAAGCGGGGACCTCACTTGCCGATGTGCTCGGCGAGCTGCCGTATCACCAGCCGTGCCGCGGTCGGACCGGCGTTGAGGTACCACGGGTCGTCGTCCACCTTCACGGCGTGCCCGGCCTCGACCGCCTTCATCGACTTCCACAGCGGCCCGGCCACCACGCTCGCGGCATCGGTCTTCGCCGGGTCGCCCTGCACGGAGTAGAAGATCCAGTCGCCGTCCGCGGTGTCGACGCTCTCGGGGCCGATGTCCTCGGAAATGGCGTTGAACCGCTGCGACTCGGGCCGCTTCAGTCCCATGTCCACGGCGATGGAGCCGGTGAAGGAGGAGACGCCGAACATCCGGGTCCGGTCCGGCGTGAAGCGCACCATGGAGACGGCGGGGTCGCCTTCGACGGCCTGGCCCTGCTTCACCGCGTCGGCGGCGATGTCGTCCAGCAGCTCCCGCGCCTGCCGGCCCTTGCCGACGGCTTCGCCGACGAGCAGCAGGTCGCGCTTCCAGTTGACGCCGTTGCCGGCGGTGATCACGGTGGGCGCGATCCTCGACAGTTTGGGGTAGAGGTCGCCGAGCGAGTCGTTGGCGAGGATCAGGTCGGGCTCGGCGGCGGCCAGCGATTCGAGGTTGGGTGCCTGCCGGGTGCCCGCGTCGGTCATCGCGGCGAGCCGTGCCTTGTCCTCGGGGTGGGCGTCGGCGAGGTAGTCCGGCACGAGCCCGGCGTTGTCGGCGCGGGTCGTGGCCGTGGGGACGATGCCGAGGGAGAGCAGGTCGTCGAGCTGTCCGGTGCTGAGGACGGCGATCCTCTCCGGCTCGGCCTTGAGGGTCGTACTGCCCTGGAAGTGCTTGACGGTGCGCGGGAAGGAGCCGTCCTTGTCGGTGTCGGCGCCCATGCCGTCGGCGAGGGCGCTGGGCGCGGCGGAGGGGCCGTCGCCCTCGGCGGCGCCGATCACCTGGCTGCGTGAGCCGTCCTCCTTCGCGGTGCCGCCCCCGCCGTCCGGCGCGGACGAACAGCCGGCGAGCAGCGCTCCGACGACGGCCGTGGCCAGGACGGCCTTCATTCCGACTGCACGCATGCCTGCACGCACCACTGCTCCCACACGATCACGACGACTGACGACTGACGTCCATCGACTGACGACCAATAACTAAGGCGAGCCTTACCTTACCCTGGTCGATCTCATGCGGAACGCACGGCTCCGGGGAGGCGGAGTACCGCAGCAGTAGAACCACCCCCGCCCCAGGACCGATGCGCCGCCCCACGGCCCCTGCCTAGCGTGGGATCAGGAGCCCGTCCGAACCGTGCACACGAGGAGGCAGCCCCGATGACCGTCCGGCTCAACCACACCATCGTCGCCGCGCACGACAAGCAGGCCTCGGCCCGGTTTCTCGCCGACATCCTGGGCCTGGAGGTGAGCCCGCAGTACGGCCCGTTCATCCCGGTCGAGATCCCGAACGGGGTGACCCTGGACTACGCGGACTCCCGCGACGCCATCACGCCGCAGCACTACGCGTTCCTGGTGTCGGAGGACGACTTCGACACGATCTTCGGCCGGATCCGTGAGGCCGGCCTCACGTACTGGGCCGACCCGTACCACCGCCGCGCCGGCGAGATCAACCACAACGACGGCGGCCGCGGCACCTATTTCGAGGACCCGAACGGCCACAACCTGGAAATCCTTACCAGGCCGTACGGCAGCGGCGACTGACGTCGTTTCAGCCCCTCCGGCACGGGCTCGTCGAAACGCGAATGCCCGCCGGAAGCTGCGACTTCCGGCGGGCTTTCGCATCTACTTCCCGTAGTACGCGTTGTAGATCGAGATCGTCGACTTGTTGCCCTGCTTGTCGGCGATCTTGGCGTGGAAGGAAATGGCCTTCCCCTTCGCCGGGTTCTTCACGGTGATCTTGCCGTTCCTGACGTCGAGCTTCTTCCAGGTCTGGCCGTAGTCGTACGACACGTACACGTGCAGCGACTTCAGGTTGCTGCCCGCCGCCGAGCCCTCGACGGTGACCGGGAACGTCACTTTCCGGTCGGCCTCGACCCGGCTGTCCAGGCCCGTCCTGGCGTTGAAGCGGACCGTGGAGGCCGGGAGCACGGCCTGTTCGGTGGACGGCTTCTTGGAGCGGAAGGTCCAGCTCGCGTCGATCCGCGTGGAGGCTGCCGCGACCTTGACGCTCCGCTTGACCGAGGTCGTCAGCTTGTACTCGGCGTCCCCGGCCGGGACCTTGAACGTCCCGCCGCCGAACACCGTGTCGTCGTAGCTGCCGATCTTGGTGCCGTTGCGGTACAGGCTCGTGGTCGCCGAGGTGAAGACCGAGGAGCCCGCGTGCTTGCCGGCGTCCGCGAACACCGGCAGCTGGCCGTAGATGTCGTTGCCCTCACGGAAGAGGCCGTAGTCCTTGTCGATGCGCGGGCCGAAGACCGCCGTGTTGAAGGTGTTGGAGTAGCTCTGCCCCGCCTTGTAGGTCCGCGACTCGCCCAGGGAGTAGGACGCGTCGATCACCGGGAGGCCGTCGGCGTCCCGGCCGGCGTACTGCTCGAAGTCGAACGACCACTGGATCTTGTCGGACGTGGACAGGTACACCGTGCGCGTGCCCGGCAGCTTCTGCTCGATCGGGTCGCTGACGATGCCGCCGTCGGGGAAGCTGCCCGCGGTGAGCAGCCCGCCGGTCTTGCCGGGGGCCGCGGCGCCGAGGCCGTTCTTCACCTTGGCGAGCTCACTCGCCTTGAAGTGGCGGACCTTGTCGCCCTGGATCTTCTTGACCTCGGCCACCGTGGCCACGTTGTACTCGGTGTCCGCGCCCTTGGTCCACTGGCCGTTCCAGGTCTGGCTCAGGCCGCTCGCGACGGCCGGACCGACGTGCGCCATGCGCAGGTTGGCGAAGGTGTCGACGCTGATGCCGAGGCCGATGCCCGCCGGGTCGTAGAAGTAGTCGCCGCCGGCGGCCACCTGCTTGGCCCGCGCGTCCGGCACGGTGATGTCGGCCGGCCTGGTGGTGCGGGCGTCGATCGTCACGGAGGTGTTCCTGGTGAGGTCCAGCTTCGGCTGGACCAGCCAGTCGAGCCCGCCCTCGAAGGAGTCCGGGTTCTTGTCGATGAAGGCGTTCAGCAGATACGAGCCCCTGGGCAGCCGCATCTTTACGGTGCCGGACTCGGTGACCGGCACCTTCTGGTCCAGGTTCGTCGCCAGGCCCGAGTACCCGAACAGGCTGGTGTCGTACTCGGACGCCGGCTTGCCGTCCCGGCCGATGTGCCTGACGGTGACGTCGTACGACTCCACCTCGCGCTGCACCGCGGCGGCCGTGCGGACGCTCTGCCCGCCGCCCCTCGCCGTCACGTACGCGGAGTAGGCGCCGTCGAGCGTGCCGCCCAGCCTGGTGTTGACGGTGAGGTCGACGGCGGCCTCCTTGCCCGCCGGAACCGTCACCTTCGTCGCCCCCAGCTCGAAGGAACCCTCCGGAGCCGGCCGGCCCTTGGGGTCCGTGGCCGTCACGGAGAGGGCGAGCGTGACGTCCTGGGTGCCGAAGTTGCGGTAGGTCAGCTTCCTGGTGTCCGGCTTGTCGTCGGTGTGCGGCCACTGCTGCACACCGAAGCTCACCGACGCCGGTTCGGCGATCACGGTCTGCTTGATGGCCTTGTCGAGCTGGATACGGCCCGAACCCTGCTGGAACGGCGTGTACTTGCCGCCCTTGGCGGACCCGGTCAGCGCACCCTTGAGCTCGGTGTACGTCCAGTCCGGGTGCTGCTGCTTCAGGATCGCCGCCGCGCCCGCGACATGCGGGGTCGCCATGGACGTGCCCTCGATGGTCAAGTAGCCGGGCGGCTTCTCGCCGACCTCCTGCTCGATGACGCTGCCCTTGGCGGACGCGGCCGTGATGTCGACGCCCGGCGCCGTCACGTCGGGCTTGACGGCGCCGTCACCGAGTCGGGGGCCGGTGCTGGACCAGGGCGCGAGCACGTCCTTGTCGTCGACGGCGCCGACGGTGAGCGCGGCCTCCGCGCTGCCGGGCGAACCGAGGCTCTCCGGGCCGGCATTGCCCGCCGCGATGGCGAAGAGGATGCCCTTCTCGGCGGACAGCTTGTCGACCGCCGCCTCCAGCGGGTCGGTCTCCGGGGTGTCGGCGCCGCCCAAGCTCATGTTGACGACTTGGGCGCCCTGCTCGGCGGCCCACTCCATGCCGGCGAGGATGCCGGAGTCGTCGCCGAAGCCGTCGTCGTCGAGAACCTTGCCGCTGATGATGTCGGCGCCCGGTGCGACGCCCTTGTACTTGCCGCCCGACTTGGCGCCGGTGCCCGCCGCGATGGACGCGACGTGCGTGCCGTGCCCGTACTTGTCCTGCGCTGTGGCGGCGGGGGTGAAGTTCTTGGCGGCGACGACCTGGTCCTTGAGGTCGGGATGGGTCGCGTCGACACCGGTGTCCAGGACGGCGATCTTGACGCCCTTGCCGTCGTAGCCGGCCGACCACGCCTTGGGGGCGCCGATCTGGGCCACGGACTTGTCGAGGCTCGCCTTGCGGACGCCGTCGAGCCAGACGTGCGCGATGCCGGAGGCGGTCCGGTCACCGTTGGTGAGCGCGTCCCACAGATCGGGCGTGTCCTGCTGCGAGGTCTGCACCGCGTCCGCGTTCAGGGACGTCAGGGTCCGGCGCAGCTTGCCCGCGTCGCGGACGTCCGCCTTGGCGCCGGTGGCGGCTCCCTTGTAGCCGACGATGACCTTCAGGCCCTTGGCCTGGGAGGTGCGGATCGCGGACCTGGTCAGCTCGGTGACGTCGAACAGCCGCTGGTCGAGCTTGCCGGCCGCGACCAGCCGGGCCGCGTCGGCCGGGATCACGAGGGTGTGCCCGCGGATCTCGCGGACCTGGACGGGTATGTGCTGACGTCCCTTCGCCCGCTCCAGGCCGACCACGCGGCCCTTGGAGTCGACGGCGACCCGGTCACCCGTGATCAGGGTGACGCGGTGGGGGGAGGTGGGTGAGTGAGCGGTGCCGGAGGCGCTCTGCTCCGGTTCGGCCGACGCCGGGGTGGTCATTCCCGAGGCGAGGGCCACGGCGGCCGCCATGGCGACTGAGGCCGCGCATACGCTTTTGAGTTGTCTGCGCAAGTTTCCCCCTTGCAGATGGTCCGGGTGAATTCCCCTTCACCCGGCCGGGGGAGGTCACGTACGCATTACACGTCACCCCCCGGAATACGCAGTATGCCGAGGGGCGATCAGGGGCCTCAATAGATGAGAAGGAGGTAAGAAGCCCGCCGGTCAACTGTTACGCGGCGGCGAGAACTCCGTTACACAGTGCTCAAGTTACGCTCCCGCGTTTTCCTTGACACTGATGCGTCCCTTGCGGATGGTCGCCACTCGTGGGGCCTTTTTCGCAATCGCGGAGTCGTGGGTGACCATGATGAAGGTCAGCCCGAGTTCCTTCCACATGCGTTCGAGTACGTCCATGATCTCGTCGCGCATCGACTCGTCGAGGTTTCCGGTGGGTTCGTCGGCGAGCAGTACCTTCGGTTCCTTGACGAGTGCGCGGGCGATGGCGACGCGCTGCTGCTGTCCGCCGGACATCTCGGACGGCAGGTGTCCGAGGCGCTCGCCGAGGCCGACCGACGTCAGTGCCTCGGCGGCTCGTTCGCGGCGTTGCTTCGCCTTGATACCCAGGGGGACGAGGGCGGTCTCGACGTTCTCCTGGGCGGTGAGGGTGGGGATGAGGTTGAAGGCCTGGAAGACGAAGCCGATGTTCTCGCTGCGGACCTTTGTCAGCCTCGCCTCGGGGAGCTTGGCCAGGTCGGTGCCGTCGAGCACGACCTCACCCGCGGTGGGCCTGTCCAGTCCACCGAGCATCTGGAGCAGGGTGGACTTGCCTCCGCCGGTGGGGCCCTGGATGACGAGACGGTCCCCGTCGGCGATCGTGAGATCGACTCCGTCGAGGGCGTGGACGGTGTCCTTGCCCCGGGTGTAGCTCTTGGTGACGTTTCTGAGCTCGTACATGTGGGTGGCTCCTGGGAGTTGAGGGTTCGGGGTGGTCTGCGGTCGATTTCGACTGCGGGCGGGTGGGGGCTTGTCGCGCAGTTCCCCGCGCCCCTGGGGAGTTGCGGGTCGGTCGGACATAGCTGCGGGGGCATGGGAGCCACGTGCGCGGTTCCCCGCGCCCCTGAGGGGTGGTTGCGGGGCGGTCCGACGCAGCTGCGGGGCCGTGGAGGCCACGTGCGCGGTTTGCCGCGCCCCTAGGGGGTGGCGCCGGCTGTGATGCCTCGCAGTTGTGGCCGGCGGGACTGCAACCTCCGCAGGGGCGCGGGGAACTGCGCGACCAGCCCCCACCCACCCGCAGACGAAGAACCGCCGCACCCCGACGCCTACTCGACCCTCCGCAACGCATCCGCAGGCCGCAGCCGAGACGCCCGCCACCCCCCGAACGCGCCGGCGATCAACCCACCCGTCACCGCGAGGCCCACCGCGAGGGCGACCGTCGTGAGGCTGACGGGCGCGGTCAGGGCGACGTCGAGCGTCGTGGACGCCGTCTGCCGGCCGGGGCCGCCACCGAAGCCACCGCCACCGCCACCTCCCGGGCCCCCGCCCATACCGCCGCCACCGGCACCCCCACCGAGCTGAGCCTGCAGCGTCGGACTGATCGCGGTCACGACGTACGCCCCCGCGAGCCCCACCGCGATCCCCAGCACACCGCCGAGCAGCCCGTTGACGACCGCCTCCCCGACCACCTGCCGGGTCACCCGCCCCGACTTCCACCCCAGCGCCTTCAGCGTCCCGAACTCCCGCACCCGGCGGGAGACCGCCGACGAGGTGAGCAGCCCGGCGACCAGGAACGCGGCCACGAGCACCGCGATGGACAGCCACTTGCCGACACTCGTCGCCAGCGAGGACGCCGTGGACAGCGAGCCGGACACCGTGTCCGCGAGATCCGCGGAGGTCGTCACCGTCGTACCGGAGATGTTCTTCTGGATGGCCGACTTGACGGAGTCGATCCGCTGGGAGTCGGTCGCCTGGACGTAGATCGTGGTGACCTTGTCCTTGGCGTCGGCCAGCGTCTGCGCCTGCTTCAGCGGGATGTAGAGGTTGGCGGCCGCGTCCCCGCTGTCGGGCGTGGCGATGCCGATCACCTCGAACTTGGTGCCCTTGACGGTGACGGTCGAGCCGACCTTGAGCTTCTTCTCCTTGGCGTAGGAGGTGTCGGCGACGACGACCTCGGCGTTCGTCTCCGTCGTCTTGAAGGTACGGCCGCTGGTGATCTTCGACGACGTCAGCGGGCCGAGCGCCGGCTTGGTGACGTCGGTGCCGTAGACGGAGTAGTTGTTGACGTCGAAGTCGGCGCCGCCGCCGCGCACTTCGCCCTGCGGCTGGCCGCTGCCGCCGTTCCCGCCCTGGCCGGGTCCACCGCCCTGCTGGCCGCCACCGCTCTGGTCCTGCTGGAACTGGCCCCGCGTGAACTGCCCGCTGACCTTGACGACTTGGAGGCTCAGCCCGCCGACGGCGTCCGAGACCCCGTCCTGCGCGCCGACCTTGGCGACGGTCGAGCTCGCGAGCGTCTGGAAGCCCTGGACCATCACCCGGTCGCTGGACTGCTCCTCGTCGGAGCCGTCCTCGCGCGCGTCGAACCGGAACCGCGGCCGCTCGGAGCTGCTCGCGGCCGGCTCGGCGGCCTTGGTGACGGTCATGTCCGTGCCCAGGCCGTACAGGGACTGCAGGACCTTGTCCTGGGCCTGGCTCATGCCGGAGGACACGGAGTTGACCACGATGACCAGCGCGATACCCAGCGCGAGTCCGGAGGCGACGACGAGGGCCGCCTTTCTGCGGCGGCGCAGCTCGCGCCTCAGGTAGGTGAAGAACATGCGCCGCAAGCTAGGGACGGCGCGTGATGAAGGGATAAGGCCGACATAAGAGATGGATGAGAAGGCTGGGAGCCTCCCCGGAAACACCGATGCCGCCCCTTGGGGCGGCATCGGCTACTTGTGCGGGAGCTGTGCGGCGGCTACGCGCCCGGCGTCGGTCAGACCGCCGAACCGGCCTTCCACTGCGCCCAGTCCATGTTCCAGCCGTTGAGGCCGTTGTCCGGGGCGATGGTCTTGTCACCGGTGTTCTCGACGACCACCACGTCGCCGACCATCGAGTTGTTGTAGAACCAGTAGCCCGCGGTGCCCTTGTCGTTGGCGCCCTTGGTGTCGGACAGGCCCACGCAGCCGTGGCTGGTGTTCACGCTGCCGAAGATGGACTTCGCGCCCCAGTAGTTACCGTGGATGAAGGTGCCGGAGGTGGACAGGCGGATGGCGTGCGGCACGTCCTTGATGTCGTACTCGCCCTTGCCGTCGTCGTCCGTGAAGCCCACGGTCGCGCCGTTCATGCGCGTCTCCTTGAACTTCTCGGACATCACCATGACGCCTTCGTAGGTCTTGTTGTCCGGGGAGCCCGCGGAGATCGGGATGGTCTTGATGGTCTTGCCGTCCTGCGTGACCTTCATCTGCTTGGTCTTCGCGTCGACGTAGGAGATCTGGTTGCGGCCGATCTTGAAGGTGACCGTCTTCTCCTGGACGCCGTAGACACCGTCGGCGCCCTCGACGCCGTCCAGGGCCATCTTCAGGGTGACGGTCGAGCCGCCCTTCCAGTACTCGTCGGGCCGGCAGTCCATGCGGGTGTCGTTGAACCAGTGGCAGACGACTTCCTGACCGCTGGTGGAGGTGACGGTGACGCCCTTCTGGACGGCCGCCTTGTTGGTGATCGACTTGTCGAAGTTGATCGAGACCGGCATGCCCACGCCGACCGTGGAGCCGTCCTCCGGCGTGAAGTAGCCGAGGAAGCTGTTCTTCGGGGAGACCGTGGTGAAGGAGGCGTTCTCGTGGGCCTCCAGGCCCTTGGCGTCCTTGGCGGTCACGGTGACCTTGTAGGTCGTGGAGCGCTCCAGCTGGGCGTTGGGCTTCCAGCTGGTCTTGTCGGCGGATATCGCGCCCTCGACCGCGGCGCCCTCGGCGGTCGTCATCGTCACCTCGGTGAGCGTGCCCTTGCTCACGGTGACGGCGGCGGAGTTGTTGATGGAGGCGTTGTCGGTGCCGTCCTCGGGCGTGATCTTGATCTGCGCCGCGGAGGTCTCCTTGGCCGCCGCCTCGTCGACCTTGGACTGTGAGCTGTCCCCGCCGTCGTTGCCGGAGGCGTTGTCGTCGCCGCCGGAGCAGGCCGAGAGCACCAGGACACCGCCGAGCAGTGCGGACGCGACCGTCAGGCCCTTGCGCCGCTTACTGTTCGTCATCACACGCTTCTCCATTGTTCCCGAATCCCCAAAACGCCCGAGAGTCCCCGTTAAGAATCTTCAACGCTACGACCGGTTCGTCCCGTTCCACATCCCATGCACGTGTGGGGCACACCACGCCTTCGAGGCCGGTGGTGCGGGTGTCGGTCAGTGCGCCCCATGAGACGACGAAACCCCGGGCGGCGGTTGCCACCCGGGGTCACGATTTCCCCAAGAAGCCTCAGCCGGCCCGCCCGGCCCCTTCGCCGTCGAAGTCCTCGTCCTCATCATCCTCGCCGAGGTCCCACTCGGGCGAATCCGGGTCGTACTCGACGTGCTCGCTGGACCAGGAGGCCTGCGCGAGGTCGACCCCGGGCACCTCGCTGACCAGGTCGAACGGGTCGACGAGATAGGCGAGGGCCTCCGCAGTGTCTTCCGTCACAGCGGCCTCGGCGTGGGTCCGCTCGTCGTCCGGCATGGTCGTGTCGTCGGCGATCCGCCGCAGCGCGGCCTTGGTGACGGCGTCCTGGTCGTCCACTTCGAGGACGAGTTCCACGCGAAGCCGTACAAAACGTGAGGTTTCTGGAGTACTCATGCCCGGAGCGTACGGCCCTTTTCTCCCGTGACTTTCCCGTGACCCGCGACTTTCACTAACATCGCCCCACACGGCCAATTCGCCAGCGCCACAAGGGGATCGATATTCCGTGTCCGCCGCTCACCGATCGTCGTCCACCGCACGCCGATCGCTGCTGACCGCCACCGCCGCGGGAGCCCTGCTGGGCGCCCTGTGGTTCGTGCCCTCCGCGAACGCGACGGGCGACGATCCGACCAGAGCGGAGCCCTCGGCGACCCCCACGTCGCAGGTCACCCAGCAGGCGCGGGTCACGTCCGAGAGCGCGCGGGACACCACGGCGGACGGCACCCGGCTCGCCGACACCGGCAGCTTCGACACCACGCCGTACATCGTCGGCGGGACCGTCTCCCTCGCGCTGGGCGCGGGCTTCGTCGCGTATTCGGTTCGCCGGGAACGTCTCGGTTTTTGAATTGACTTGACGCTTCCTTCACCCGGGCTTCATAGTCCGCCCATGAAGAGATCATCGGGCGTGCGTGTAGCCGCCACGGTTGCCGTGAGCGCGCTGTCGCTCGCCCTTGTCACGGGTTGCGGGGGTGACTCCGGCGGTTCCGACGCGAAGGCGCTCTCGGCCGCGGAGTTGAAGAAGTCGATCATCGCGCAGGGCGATGTCGAGGGTTACAAGGTGGACGCCTCCGGCAAGCAGCTGCCGAAGTCCAAGGACCAGGTCAAGAGCAGCGACGAGAAGTGCCGGCCGCTCGCCTACGCGATGGGCGGCCTGGCGCCGGGTGACGCGGCCTCGAGCGCGGCCGTGATGACCACGGAGGACAAGAAGAAGCCCACCGACAGTGCCTCCAAGTCGCTGGAGGACCTGAGCGAGGGCGAGATCGAGGACTCGCTGACCGACGCGATGAGCCTCAACCTGACGGTCGTGGGCCTGTCGTCGTACGACGGTTCCGGCGCCGAGGACACCTTCAAGTCCGTGTCGGACGCGGTGGAGGGCTGCTCCGGCGGGTTCCCCGTCGTCATGCAGGGCAGCGAGCAGAAGCTCACCAAGATCACCTCGGAGAAGGCGTCCGGGGCCGGTGACGAGTCGGTGGCGTTCGCCGCGGTGAGCGACGACGACGGCGACGTGGGCACCACGCACGTCGAGGTGGTGCGGCACGGCAACACCATCGCCACGTACTACACGATCAACCTCGGTCTGATGATGACCGACAAGGCGTACGACGTGCCGGCCGCGCTCATCGAGGCGCAGGCCGCCAAGCTGAAGTAACCGGTTCCGACCGCACAGGGGCCCTGTCGGCCGTACGACAGGGCCCCTGACGCGTCACTGGAGCGGCCCGGTGACCTTCTCCACCGCGGCGACCAGCTCCCCGCCGCGCACGAAGGCGTCGGCCGCCGCGAGGTCGGGTGCCAGGAACCGGTCCGGTCCGGCGCCCTGGACCCCGGCGGCCCGCACGGCGTCGATGACGGCCTGCGAGGCCGGCGCGGGGGCGAGCCCTTCGCGCAGCTCGATGGCCCGGGTGGCGGCGTACAGCTCGACGGCGAGGACACGGGTGAGGTTGTCGACGGCGGTACGGAGCTTGCGCGCGGCCGACCAGCCCATGGAGACGTGGTCCTCCTGCATGGCGGAGGACGGGATGGAGTCGGCGGACGCGGGCACGGCCAGCCGCTTCAACTCGCTGACCAGGGCGGCCTGCGTGTACTGAGCGATCATCAGGCCCGAGTCGACGCCCGCGTCGTCGGCGAGGAACGGCGGCAGGCCGTGGCTGCGGTTCTTGTCCAACAGCCGGTCGGTGCGCCGCTCGGCGATGGAGGCGAGGTCGGCGACCGCGATGGCGAGGAAGTCGAGGACGTAGGCGACGGGCGCCCCGTGGAAGTTCCCGTTGGACTCGACGCGCCCGTCAGGCAGCACGACGGGGTTGTCGACGGCGGAGGCCAGCTCCCGCTCCGCGACGACCCTCGCATGCGCCATGGTGTCCCGTCCGGCCCCGGCGACCTGCGGAGCGCACCGCACGGAGTACGCGTCCTGCACGCGCGGCGCGTCGTCCTGGTGATGCCCGGTCAGCCCCGAACCCTTCAGTACGGCCAGCATGTTGGCGGCGGCGGCGCCCTGCCCGGGGTGCGGCCGGATGGCGTGCAGCTCGGGGGCGAGCACCTTGTCGGTCCCGAGGAGCCCTTCGAGGCTCAGCGCGGCGGTGACGTCGGCGGACTTGTAGAGAAGGTCGAGGTCGGCGAGGGCCATGACGAGCATCCCGAGCATGCCGTCGGTGCCGTTGAGGAGGGCGAGCCCTTCCTTCTCACGCAGCTCGACGGGCGCGATGCCGTGCGCGGCGAGCAGTTCCCCGGCCGGCCGCACCTCCCCGTCCGGCCCCTCGGCGTCCCCCTCGCCCATCAGCGTGAGGGCGCAGTGCGACAGGGGAGCGAGGTCACCGGAGCAGCCGAGCGAGCCGTACTCGTGGACGACGGGGGTGATACCGGCGTTGAGGATGTCGGCCATCGTCTGCGCGACCTCGGGCCGTACGCCCGTGTGCCCCGAGCAGACGGTCTTGAGCCGCAGGAACATCAGCGCCCGTACGACTTCCCGCTCCACCCGCGGCCCCATCCCGGCGGCGTGCGAACGAACGATGTTCCGCTGCAACTGGGCCCGCAACTCCCGGCTGATGTGCCGGGTCGCCAGCGCCCCGAAGCCGGTGGAGACGCCATAGACGGGGTCCGGCTTGGCGGCCAACGCCTCCACGATCTCCCGCGCCGCCCCAAGCGCCGCGACGGCCTCCCCGGCCAACTCGACCCGGGCCCCGCCCCGCGCCACGGCAAGAACGTCGGACGCGGTGACCCCGGACGTCCCCACCACCACAGTGTGCATATCCATATTCAGGAGCGTACGCAGTGAAGACGAAGATGTCACTAGTGGATGACCGGCACACCCCTTACAGGCATCTTCAGCCCGCCCGGCGTTCGAGGACGAGGCCCGGAGGGCCGATCAGGGGGCTCGGGGCGGAGCCCCCAGGGATGGGACGGGTGGGGGCGGCGGGGGCGAGGGAGGCTCAGGGCTGTCGGCCCCGGAAGCGGCGTCGTTCCGCACTCCCCTCCCCGAAGGGCTCGTCGGCGAGCCGCACCACAGGATCGTCCGGCCCCTCCCGCCCCGCCACCACAGGCCGCCCCGCCCGCACAGCCTTGGCCCGATACTGCGCGGCATCAGCCAACCGGAACAACCGCCGCGCGGACCGCACCACCCCGATCGCATCCTCGGTGGAAGCCACCCCACAAGCGACCCCCTCCCCCAACTCCAACTCCCCCGCCCGCCGACACAGTTCATCCGCGGCCTTCACCACCTCATCCGCGGCCGACCCCACAGCCAGCAGACAGAACTCGTCCCCCCCGAGCCGCCCGGCCAACGCCCCCGGCAACATCGCCCCACACACCGACAGCACCGACCCGAACCGCTCCAACAGCCGATCCCCGACCGCATGCCCCTGGGTGTCGTTGACCCGCTTGAGCCCATTGAGATCACAGACGACAAGGCTGACCACGACCCCCTCACTGCGATGCCGCTCAACGGCCTCCTCCAACCGCACATCCACGGCCCGCCGATTCGCCAGCCCGGTCAACGCATCGGTGAACGCCAACCGCCGCGCCTCCTCCAACCGCTCACTCTGCGCAAGCCCCGCCGCCACCACGGAGGCGAGCACGGTGGCGAAATCGGCGTCCCCCCGATCGAAGACGGGCGCACCGGCAGGACGCGCGACATAGAGCTCCCCCCAGGCCCGCCCGTTCAGCACGAGCGGCGCGACCACACAGCACCCCCGCCCACGCCGCCGAAGAGCGGCGACCCGCTGATGGCAGTACCCGGGATGCCCGGTCGCGGGCCCCTCGGCCGTCTCCACCCAGGCGTTGGGCTCACCCCCGGCGGCCCACCGCTCGTGCAGGAACTCGGCGATCTCCGGGAACTGATGCACCGGATAGGCCTCGTCCCCGGGGAACTCCTCCTCGCCCTCCGCGCGGTCCCCCACGTTCACGAGCACCCGCAACCGCCCGAGCTCCCGCTCCCACACCGACAGCGCGGCGAAGCTCCCGGCCAACGCCCGACACGCCCCGAGCGCCGCGGCCCGCCAGGACTCACGCGGGGTGTGCGCCGCCGCCATCCCCTGCGCCAACGCCACCACGGCCGCGAGCCGTCTGTCCTCACCCATCACTCCAGGCTAGGGAGTTTTACCCCGTTTTGGGACGTTGGCGTGGCGAACGGGGAGGTCACCGGCACAGCCACAGACACGGAACCGGCACCGGCAAGGCCCCGAGCATCAGGCGACAAACAACAGACGTCGCCCCTCACTCCCCCGGCCACTCGGGCCTCCGCTTCTCGTTGAACGCCGCCACCCCCTCCGCCCGGTCCCCCGAGAACGCCGTGGCCCGCCACGCCGAGTCCTCCACCTCCAGCCCGGCCCGCAGATCCAGCCCCTGCCCCAGCCGCAGCGCCCGCTTGGCGTTGCGCAAGCCCACCGGGGAGTTCACGGCGATCCGGGACCCCAGCGCCAACGCCTCCTCCCGGTCCCGCCCCGCCTCGACCAGCTCGTCGACCAGCCCCAGCTCCCGCGCCTCGACGGCCTCGACCCGCCGCGCCGTGAAGATCAGCTCGGCCGCCCGGGCCGCCCCCACCCGCCGCGGCAGCAGCTGCGTACCCCCACCGCCCGGAATCACCCCGACCGACACCTCGGGCAGCCCCACCACGGCCGTACGGTCCGCCACGATCACGTCGCACGACAGCGCCAGCTCGAAGCCACCCCCCAGCGCAAACCCGTGCACCGCCGCGATCGTCGGCACCGGCAGCTCCAGCACCCCCGTGTAGGCCCCCCGCGCCACGGGCCGCTGCCGCACCAGATCGGCGTCACTGAACGAGTTCCGCTCCTTCAGATCCGCCCCGACGCAGAACGCCCGCTCATGGGTCGAGGTCAGCACCACCACCCGTACGTCACGGTCCGCGCCCAGCGCCGCGCACGCCCCCGCGATCGAACGGGCCATCTCCGTCGAGACGGCGTTCATGGCCTTGGGCCGGTCGAGGACGAGTTCCGCAACATGCCCGACCCCGTCACCGTGCCGCCGCACCAGCACGAACTCCCCGTACCGCTCCTCGCTCATGACACCCTCCGGTTAACGCGGGTTAACAACACTCGCCCCGATCATCGCAGCCGGGCCCCTCCGGGGAAAGAGCCACCACCGGCGATCCCCGAGTCGAGCCCCGACACCCCGTTCGAGTGACATCCCGCCCAACTCCCGCCCTACCGCCGATGCCAGCGCATAGCGTGCGCGAGCCACGGCGCATCGGGGGCGCGAGCGGGCGGGGAGGGGTCGTGATGAGCGGAACGACGAGAAGAGCGACGGAATCAGTGCGGGAAACCGGGACGGAACCCGGCGCGACCGCCGACGCGGACGGTGAGACAGTCGGCGCCCGCCTCTTCGGCTCCCGCGGCCGTCACCGTCGCCCCCGCCGCCGCAAGGTCCTCCTCGCAGCCGGCGGCCTCGCCCTGGCGGCCGGCGCCCTGAGCCTCGTACGCCTGACGCCGGAGGCGGAGGTGGCCGGCCTGGGCGCGACAGAAACAGAGCCCGCCCCGGCCTCCGACACGATCACCGACACAGCCGCGGACACGGACGCGAGCACGGACACGGACTCGGGCCGCTCGGCGAACGCCGCCGCCACAGTCCCGAAGCCGAGCCCGTCGACAACCTCCGCCATGGGCGGCCTGAACACGACACCGACATCGACGACGATCGTCGTACCGACGACCAACCCCCCACCACGCCCTGTCACGAGGCCGACCGCCACCCCGACCGCACCCCGCCCACCAGCACCGACCGACCAGGCACCCCGGCCGACCCCCACCCCACCCCCCAGCCGACCGACGACAAACCCCCCGACCCCCCAGCCGGATCACCCAGCCGAGGACTCAGTCTGCGTACCGATCATCGGCCTGTGCGTGGACCGCGCAACAAACGACGACTGAAAACCCCGAGCACAGCAACGCCCTGAAGGGGTGCGGGGCTGTATCAATTGCGGCTCCGCCGCGTGGGCGCGACAAGCCACAACGCACCCGCACCCGAAAGAACAGCGCAACCCCAACGGCGCTCACTCGCCCCCGGCGGCAGCCCTGCGCGTCAACAACCACGGCTCCACCACGCCCAACCCTCGCACCGGCCGCTGCCACATCGGCTGCAACGCGAACCGGTACACCGGCGCCTCCTCGCCCTCCTTCTCCGCGGCGGCAGCGGCCTCCGCCGCCTCCGCCTCGGACGCGGGCGCCTCACCCGTTCGAATGAGTTCCTCGGCGAACGCGCTGTCGACCAGCACGGCGTCCCGCGGAGCTATCGATGTCAGCCGGGAGGCGAGATTCACGGTCGTACCGAACACATCGCCCATTCGAGTGGTCACCGTGCCGAACGCGATGCCGACCCGCAGCTCGGGCATCGTCTCGTCGCCCGCCATCGTCTCGATGAGCCGCAGAGCGATCTCCGCCGCGACCCCCGCGTCGTCGGCGGCGTACAGGACCTCGTCGCCGAGCGTCTTGATCAGTCGCCCGCCGCGCGCGGCGACCAGGTCCGCAGCCGTGGTCTCGAAGGCCTCGACGAGCTCGCCGAGTTCCTCCTCCTCCATGCGGCGGGTCAGCCGGGTGAAGCCGACGAGGTCGGCGAAGCCGACGGCCAGGCGCCGGTCGACCATCTCCTCGTCGTCGGCGGCCTGGATGACCCGGCCGGCCGAGGCGGCGAGCTGGCGGCGCCAGACGTAGACGAGGAACTCCTCCAGCTCGGGCAGGAGCAGCTCGATGATCGGGTACGTCACCTCGGTCCGGGTCATCCCCGGCTCCGGCGGCTCGGTCAGCCCCTCCAGGAAGGAGTCGATCTGCCACTCGGCCAGCCGGGCGGTGGTCTGCCCGGTGGACCGCGCCACCTGCACGGCCATGGCCTCGCTGAGCAGGCCCGCCTCGACGAGACCGGCGAGGCGCCTGAGCGCCAGTACGTCGGCCTCGGTCAGCGCCTTGGCCTGTCCGATGTCGGCGAAGCCCATGGCCCGCCAGAAGCGGGACGCCAGCTCCATGGAGACACCGGCGCTGCGGGCCGCCTGAAACGGGGTGTAGCGCCGCTCGGCGCCGAGGATGAGGCCTTCCAGGCGCAGGGCGAGCGGATTGTCCTCGCCGGGTTCGGCGGCATGGGGGTCCACCCGGCCGTCCGCGCCCGTGCCGGAGCCCGTGTCGTCGACGGTCACGCCTGCTGCCCTTCCGATCTGCCGCGGTCAGTAATCGACCGGCCTTCACTTTACGGCAGGTGTGGGCCACCTCACTCCGGAAGGCCGGGGAGCCGAACTCACACCGACCGAACCCACGCCGACCGACTTCACGCCGACCGAACTCACGCCAACCGCAAGTGCACGATGTCCCCCGCGCCCACGGGCTCCTGCACGCCTTCCCCGGTGGCCAGCACCAACCGCCCGTCACCGTCGATCGCGACGGCCTCGCCGGTGACCGACCGGTCCCCCGGCAGCTCGGCCCGCACCTGCCTCCCCAGCGTCGCGCAGCCCGCCGCGTACGTCTCCTGGAGCTCGCTCACCACCGGGTCGCCCGCGGCGGCCCGCCAGCGCCCGTACCACTCCTCCAGCGAGCGCAGGATGCCCCGCAGCAGCGGATCGCGGTCGGTGCTGACGGCTCCGGCGAGGCTCAGTGAGCCCGCCTGGGGCACCGGCAGCTCGTCCTCACGCAGGGTGACGTTGATGCCGACGCCGACGACGACGCCCGCGTCCCCCGCGCGCTCCGCGAGGATGCCGCCGGCCTTGCGTTCCTGGCCGCCGACGGTCACCAGCAGGTCGTTGGGCCACTTGAGTGCCGTGTCGACGCCGGCCGCCCGGGACAGCCCCGTGGCCACGGCGACGCCCGTGAGCAGCGGGAGCCAGCCCCAGCGGGCCGCCGGGACCTCGGCCGGGTTCAGGAGCACGGAGAAGAACAGCCCGGAGCGGGCCGGTGCCGTCCACTGGCGGTCCAGGCGCCCCTTGCCGGCCGTCTGCTCCTCGGCGACGAGGACGGCGCCCTCGGCCGCCTTGCCCGCGGTCGCCAGGGCCACCAGGTCGGTGTTGGTGGAGCCGGTGCGCTGCACGACCTCCACCTCGCTCCACAGCCCGCCCTCCCGCACGAGGCCGCGCCGCAGCGCGGCGGCGTTCAGCGGCGGACGGTCCAGGTCGGACCAACGGCTGTCGTCTGATGCATCTCGCGGCGTCATGCAAGCCACCCTAGGTGTGTGAAACGCCGCACTGCTGATTCGTAGGCCCCCCACTACTCTACGGATGAGTAACCGTCCCCCCTTTTGAGCAGGCAGGGAGCGCCATCCCGATGTCCGAGCCGGAAGAGCGTCACGAGATCCAAGGGATCGACATCCACACGACCGCGGGCAAGCTCGCGGATCTCCAGCGCCGTATCGAGGAAGCGACGCACGCCGGCTCCGCTCGCGCCGTCGAAAAGCAGCACGCCAAGGGCAAGTTGACGGCCCGTGAGCGCATCGAGCTCCTCCTCGACGAGGACTCCTTCGTCGAGCTCGACGAGTTCGCCCGGCACCGCTCCACCAACTTCGGCCTGGAGAAGAACCGCCCCTACGGCGACGGTGTCGTCACCGGGTACGGCACGGTCGACGGCCGCCCCGTCGCCGTGTTCTCCCAGGACTTCACCGTGTTCGGCGGTGCGCTGGGCGAGGTCTACGGCCAGAAGATCGTCAAGGTCATGGACTTCGCGCTGAAGACCGGCTGTCCGGTCATCGGCATCAACGACTCCGGCGGTGCCCGTATCCAGGAGGGTGTGGCCTCGCTGGGCGCGTACGGCGAGATCTTCCGCCGCAACACGCACGCGTCCGGGGTCATCCCGCAGATCAGCCTGGTCGTCGGCCCGTGCGCGGGCGGTGCGGTGTACTCCCCCGCCATCACCGACTTCACGATCATGGTCGACCAGACCTCGCACATGTTCATCACCGGCCCGGACGTCATCAAGACGGTCACCGGCGAGGACGTCGGCTTCGAGGAGCTGGGCGGGGCACGGACCCACAACTCGGCCTCCGGCGTGGCGCACCACATGGCCGGGGACGAGAAGGACGCCATCGAGTACGTCAAGCAGCTGCTGTCGTACCTGCCGTCCAACAACCTGTCCGAGGCCCCGGCGTTCCCGGAGGAGGCGGACCTCGCCGTCACGGACGAGGACCGCGAGCTGGACCGCATCGTGCCGGACAGCGCGAACCAGCCGTACGACATGCACACGGTGATCGAACACGTCCTGGACGACGCCGAGTTCTTCGAGACGCAGCCGCTGTTCGCGCCGAACATCCTCACCGGCTTCGGCCGGGTCGAGGGCCGTCCGGTCGGGATCGTCGCCAACCAGCCGATGCAGTTCGCCGGCTGCCTCGACATCCAGGCCAGCGAGAAGGCCGCCCGCTTCGTGCGCACCTGCGACGCCTTCAACGTCCCGGTCATCACCTTCGTCGACGTCCCCGGCTTCCTGCCCGGTGTCGACCAGGAGCACGACGGCATCATCCGCCGCGGCGCCAAGCTGATCTACGCCTACGCCGAGGCGACGGTCCCGCTGATCACGGTGATCACCCGCAAGGCCTTCGGCGGCGCCTACGACGTCATGGGCTCCAAGCACCTCGGCGCCGACCTCAACCTCGCCTGGCCCACCGCCCAGATCGCCGTCATGGGCGCCCAGGGCGCGGTCAACATCCTGCACCGGCGCACCATCGCCGAGGCGGAGGCGAACGGCGACGACCTGGAGGCGGTGCGCGCCCGGCTGATCCAGGAGTACGAGGACACCCTCCTCAACCCCTACATCGCGGCCGAGCGCGGCTACATCGACTCCGTCATCATGCCGTCCGACACCCGCCGCCACGTCGTGCGCGGCCTGCGTCAGCTGCGTACGAAGCGGGAATCACTGCCTCCGAAGAAGCACGGCAACATCCCCCTCTAGGCCTGCTGGGAGCCGTCATGAACATCAAGGTCCTACGGGGCAACCCCACACCGGAGGAGCTGGCCGCCGCCCTGGCGGTGGTCCGCGCCCGCGCCGCGGCGGAGTCCGCCCTCCCGCCCGGCGCGCCGACACCCCGCGACTCCTGGTCCGACCCGGCCCGCATCGCGGCCCAGAGGGTGCCACAGCCGGGCCCGACGACATGGGCGCGTACTTACTGGCCAAGCTAGGTGGAACGCCCTTGAGGGGCGCGGGGAACTGCGCGACCAGCCACGATGCACCGGCAGTCACAAACGGCGCGCAGTTTCCTCCGCCATCACCGTGTACCCCGTGTCATTGGGGTGCAGATGATCACCGAAGTCGTACGCCGGGCGCAGCCGATCCGGATCCCCCGGATCGGCCAACGCCCGCCCGAGATCCACCACCGCGTCGTACTCCCCCGCGCACCGAATCCACTCGTTCAGCTCGTGACTCACCTTGGCGGCCCGCTCGCCCCAGTGGTCCGAGCCCCCGAACGGCAGCAGAGTCGCCCCGACGACCCGCAGTCCCGCCGCCCTGCCCTGCCGTATCAACTCCCGGTGCCCGGCGATGAGTTCTCCCGCCTCCACCACCGGCGCCGGCTTGTAGGTCGGCTGCTCGTCCGTCTCGCTGAAGCCGATGTCGTTCAGCCCGAGAAGGACGACGAGCGTGTCCACGCCGGGCCGGTCGAGGACGTCCCGGCGCAACCGCCGGAGGCCACCGTCGCCGTACCAGGCGGAGTCGTTGAGCAGCAGGTTCCCGCCGATCCCGGCGTTCAGGACGGGCCGGCCCGTGCGCTCGGCGAGGGCGTCGGACCAGCGCCGGTCCGCGCCCGGCGTCGAGCCGAACCCGTCCGTGATCGAGTCCCCGAGGAGCGCGACGGCGTCCGTGCGCCCGGAATCGACCTCGACCGCCGACAGGAAGTACCAGGACTCCGTCACCCCGTCGAACCTCTCGCCGCCCGCGTCCCCCGACAGGTCGCCCTCGCCCCGGTAGCTGCGCGTGAAGGCCTGGGCGTGGAAGGTCGCGGGCCCGGTGGTGGTGTCGAAGTACAGGGTGACGGTCAGCGACTCGCCGGCGGCCAGGGCGAGCGGGATGTCATCGCTGACCAGTTCCGCGCGCGCGGGTATGTCGGCGTCCGCCGCGCCCCCGAAGGTCAGCCGCACGAGCGATCCCGGCTCCACGCCGGCCCCCGGGGCCGTGCGGCCCACGCTCGCGGCCGCGATCCGGACGGGCGATGCCCCGTACGCGTTCGACAGCCGCACCCGCACCCGGTCACCTCCCGCCGACAGCCGTACGACCTGCCGCAGCGACTGGCGCCAGAAGCCCTCGCGGGACCAGTTGGGCGTGAAGCCCTCGCTGGGCAGCTGCGGTGACGCGATCCAGGAAGCGGTGAACACGGCACACCCTCCAAACGGAACTGTGGACCCTTTAGTTATTGGAACACTAGCACCGTTTAGGGAGAAGTTGAGTATGCGTACTCAGGCGCCACCACGGAGTCCCGGCCGACGATGGAAGGCATGCTGTGGTCCGACCCCGAGAACGAGCCGCCCAAGGAACTGCGCGACATGCAGGAGATGTTGCGGCGGCTGGGCGTTCTCATGGCGCTGGCCATGGTGCTCACGATGATCGTGCTCGGGCTGAGGTGAGCCCGGCCGGGCGCGCCGATACGCTGGCCGTATGACTGATCAGCCCCGCCGCCGGCTCGTCCTGGCCTCCCAGTCCCCCGCCCGGCTCAATCTGCTGCGCCAGGCCGGCCTGGACCCCGAGGTCATCGTGAGCGGCGTCGACGAGGAAGCCGTCACCGCACCCACCCCCGCCGACCTGGCGCTGGCCCTCGCCGAGGCGAAGGCCTCCGTCGTGGCGGCCAGGCCCGAGGTCAAGGGTGCGATCGTGATCGGCTGCGACTCGGTCCTCGACCTGGACGGCCAGGCCCTGGGCAAGCCGGCTGACGCCGAGGAGGCCACGGCGCGCTGGAAGTCGATGCGCGGCCGGGCGGGCACGCTCCAGACCGGCCACTGCGTCTACGACACCGTGACCGGCCGGTACACCTCCGCCACCGCCTCCACGGTCGTCCGCTTCGGCGAGCCGACCGACGAGGAGATCGCCGCGTACGTCGCCTCCGGCGAACCGCTCTACGTCGCCGGGGCGTTCACCCTCGACGGCCGCTCGGCCCCGTTCATCGACGGCATCGACGGCGACCACGGCAACGTGATCGGCATCAGTCTGCCGCTGGTGCGACGACTGCTGGGGCAACTGGGCGTCGGCATCACGGAGTTGTGGGCGCCGGCGGAGGACTGACCGGGGAGCCGCCCGCCGGGGCGCCGTCCCCGCCGGTGCCCCCGTCGGGCGCGGCGTCGGCGGGCTCCGCGGAGCCGGGCGCGGCCTGGGCGTCGTACGTCATGAGCAGCAGCACTATCAGGCCGAGCACGACGACCATGAACAGGAACGCCGTCCAGCCCACCAGCCCCCAGGCGAACGCGCCCAGCAGCCCGTGCACCACGGCCGCACTGATCAGCAGGATGCGGCCGAAGCCGGCCGGGGCTCGGTCGCGCAGGGCCACGAGCAGGGCGACCAGGCCACACAGCGCGAAGTAGGCGCCGAAGACGACCCCGCCGATCTTCGAGGACAGCGACATCACGTCCGGGTCGAGGCCCGCCAAGGACATGTCCTGACGGTCGACCACGACCCCTAGGAACCACTGAAGCGCCGCGACACCGAGCCCCTCGACGAAGAGCACGACCGCCACCACCCACGCCACCGGCCTGCGCACCACCGGCCCCCACCTACTTCCGAGCGCTCTGTTACTCCAAGTACGGACGAGACATCGCGAACGCTACTAACGGGTAAACCCCGGGACAAGGGTTCGGGCGTCGGCAAAGAATCATTGGGCCATTCGTAGGGATTCCACAAAGAAACCGAGTGGCCCGCAGCACGTGATGACAGAGACCTTGACCACAGCGGAGGGCTAGGGTTTTCCGGGAGAGACCTGCGTGCCCGGGCGCGACATGGGATTTCGCAGGTCGAGCGAGCCTGGAATCACGCTCCGTGTGGGCAAGCTCACCACTGGGGACGGGTCGATGTGGCGTGTCGGCAGTCCCTAAACTCGGCTTGTTTCAAGGAGGGAGCCTCAATCGTGCGCAAGGTGCTCATCGCCAACCGTGGCGAAATCGCTGTCCGCGTGGCCCGGGCCTGCCGGGATGCCGGCATCGCGAGCGTGGCCGTATACGCCGACCCGGACCGGGACGCTCTGCATGTCCGCGCCGCGGATGAGGCGTTCGCCCTGGGTGGTGACACTCCGGCGACCAGCTACCTGGACATCGACAAGGTGCTGAACGCGGCGCGCGAGTCGGGCGCGGACGCCATCCACCCCGGCTACGGCTTCCTGTCGGAGAACGCCGACTTCGCCCAGGCCGTCCTCGACGCCGGCCTCATCTGGATCGGTCCGCCGCCGCAGGCCATCCGCGACCTCGGCGACAAGGTCGCCGCCCGGCACATCGCCCAGCGTGCCGGTGCCCCGCTCGTCGCCGGCACGCCCGACCCGGTGTCCGGCGCGGACGAGGTCGTGGCGTTCGCCGAGGAGCACGGCCTGCCGATCGCCATCAAGGCCGCCTTCGGCGGTGGCGGACGCGGCCTGAAGGTCGCCCGCACCCTCGAAGAGGTGCCGGAGCTGTACGACTCGGCCGTCCGCGAGGCGGTCGCCGCCTTCGGCCGCGGCGAGTGCTTCGTCGAGCGCTACCTGGACAAGCCGCGTCACGTCGAGACCCAGTGCCTCGCCGACACCCACGGCAACGTGGTCGTCGTCTCCACCCGTGACTGCTCGCTGCAGCGCCGCCACCAGAAGCTCGTCGAGGAGGCCCCCGCGCCGTTCCTCTCCGAGGCCCAGGTCGCCGAGCTGTACTCCGCGTCCAAGGCGATCCTCAAGGAGGCCGGCTACGTCGGCGCCGGCACGGTCGAGTTCCTGGTCGGCCTCGACGGCACGATCTCCTTCCTGGAGGTCAACACCCGCCTCCAGGTCGAGCACCCGGTCACCGAGGAGGTCACCGGCATCGACCTCGTGCGCGAGATGTTCCGCATCGCCGACGGCGAGGAACTCGGCTACGGCGACCCGGTCCTGCGCGGCCATTCCTTCGAGTTCCGCATCAACGGCGAGGACCCGGGCCGGGGCTTCCTGCCCGCCCCCGGCACGGTGACCACCTTCGCCCCGCCGACCGGCCCTGGCGTCCGCCTGGACGCGGGCGTCGAGTCCGGCAGCGTGATCGGCCCGGCCTGGGACTCCCTCCTCGCCAAGCTGATCGTCACCGGCGCCACCCGGCAGCAGGCCCTGCAGCGTGCGGCCCGCGCGCTGGAGGAGTTCCAGGTCGAGGGCATGGCCACGGCCATCCCGTTCCACCGCGCGGTCGTCAAGGACCCGGCGTTCGCACCGGAACTGACCGGCAGCCAGGACCCGTTCACGGTCCACACCCGCTGGATCGAGACCGAGTTCGTCAACGAGATCAAGCCCTTCGCGGCCCCCGCCGACACCGAGACGGACGAGGACCCGGACCGCGAGACGATCGTCGTCGAGGTCGGCGGCAAGCGCCTGGAGGTCTCCCTCCCGTCCTCGCTCGGCATGTCGCTGGCCCGCACCGGCCTCGCCGCCGGCGCCAAGCCCAAGCGTCGCGCGGCCAAGAAGTCCGGCCCCGCGGCCTCCGGTGACACCCTCGCCTCCCCGATGCAGGGCACCATCGTCAAGGTGGCCGTCGAGGAGGGCCAGGAGGTCAAGGAAGGCGACCTGATCGTCGTCCTCGAGGCGATGAAGATGGAACAGCCCCTGAACGCCCACAAGTCCGGCACCGTCAAGGGCCTGTCCGCCGAGGTCGGCGCCTCCCTCACCTCGGGCGCCGCGATCTGCGAGATCAAGGACTGAGTCGTACGACATCCCGGGGCGCCCGGCGGGCTGAGCGATCAGCCCCTCGGGCGCCTCTTTTCATCGAAGGGCAGGTGAACCCGATGGCCCGGCCGCCGGCAGGCATGCGCGCCGACGCCCGCCGCAACCACGAGCGCCTGGTCACCGAGGCCCGCGCCGCCTTCGCCGAACACGGCACGGCCGCGTCCCTGGAGGACGTGGCCCGCCGCGCCGGCGTCGGTATCGGCACGCTCTACCGTCACTTCCCCAACCGCGACGCCCTGCTGAGCGCGGTCTTCGAAGACGCCGTCAGCGACCTCCTGACCCGCTCCCACGAACTCCTCGACGCCCCCGAGCCCTGCGCCGCCCTGGTGACCTGGCTACGCGAGATGGTCACCCACGCCGGCGAGTACCGCGGCCTGGCCAGATCCCTGATGTCCGTGTCGTACGACAACACCTCGGCCCTGGCCCGATGCAGCGGCCCGATCCGCGAGGCAGGGGGCGCACTGCTGACCCGGGCTCAGGAAGCGGGCACGGTCCGGGAGGACGTGGCGATCACCGACCTCCTCCAGCTCACCCACGCGATCGCATTGGCGGCGGAGGAGTCGCCGGGCGATCCGGCGTTGGCCGACCGACTGCTGATGCTGACGTTGCGAGGTTTGAAGAACGGTCCCAGCCAACCGACCTAGCGGCAGCCAACCCAGGGGCGCGGGGAACTGCGCGACAAGCCACAATCAACCGGCACTCGCGCACCACCACAACCACCTACGGCGAATAGGCGAACGGCGAACCTAACGCCGCCGCAGATCCGCGACCCGGGCCCGCTCCCGCTCCCGCTCCGCCCCTTGCTCCCCGAGCACCGCCGCAGCGGACCGCAACCCCTGCCCCCGCCTAGGCCCCGGCAGCGGCCCCCGCCGCCGCGCCGGGACCTCGTCACCCCCCTGGCCCCCACTCGCCCCGGCCACGGCGATCTGCACCCCCTGATCGGCGAGGGCCTGCAGCTCGGTGTGGGCACGGTCGTCGTGGACCGGCGGTTCATCGGTGACCAGCCGCGTGATGACATCGGTGGGCACCGTCTGGAACATCGTGTCCGTACCGAGCTTCGTGTGGTCGGCGAGGACGACGACCTCCGCGGCCGCCTGCACCAACGCCCGGTCGACGGACGCGGAGAGCATGTTGGACGTGGACAGCCCGCGCTCGGCGGTGAGCCCGCTCCCGGAGATGAAGGCCCGCGACACCCGCAGTCCCTGGAGGGACTGTTCGGCGCCGCTGCCGACCAGCGCGTAGTTCGACCCGCGGAGCGTGCCGCCGGTCATCACGACCTCGACCCGGTTGGCATGGGCCAACGCCTGTGCCACCAGGAGGGAGTTGGTGACGACGGTCAGTCCGGGGACGCGGGCGAGCCGGCGGGCCAGCTCCTGCGTGGTGGTTCCCGCCCCGACGACGATCGCCTCGCCCTCTTCCACGAAATTCGCGGCGAGGTCGGCGATGGCCGTCTTCTCGGCGGTCGCGAGATGCGATTTCTGCGGAAAGCCGGACTCCCGCGTGAACCCGCCCGGCAATACCGCACCGCCATGCCGGCGGTCGAGGAGTCCTTCTGCCTCCAGTGCGCGCACGTCCCGCCGTACGGTCACTTCGGAGGTCTGGACGACGCGGGCGAGCTCACGGAGCGACACGGCTCCGTTCGCTCGCACCATTTCGAGGATCAATTGGCGACGTTCTGCAGCGAACACGAAACTGACAGTAACCCCAACGACCGTCTGCTTTCAGCAGTTTGCGCCGAATTACAGAAGTTGTTCGTACGCAAGGGCGAGAAGTGGTATAGAGCCTAGTCCCGCCGCCTATGCCGCACGCATGCTCGACAACTCCCCGTGACCAGCGGGGAGTTGGATTCGGCCGTCAGAGTTCGCCACCGGACTTCCGGGTGTGCAACTGCCGTGCCACCTCGGCGATCGAGCCCGAAAGGGAGGGGTACACGGTGAAGGCGTTCGCGATCTGTTCGACCGTCAGATTGTTGTCGACCGCGATCGAGATCGGGTGGATCAGTTCCGAGGCGCGCGGCGACACGACCACACCGCCGACGACGATGCCCGTACCCGGCCGGCAGAAGATCTTGACGAAGCCGTCCCGGATGCCCTGCATCTTGGCGCGCGGGTTGCGCAGCAGCGGCAGCTTGACGACCCGGGCGTCGATCTTGCCCGCGTCCACGTCGGCCTGGGAGTAGCCGACGGTGGCGATCTCGGGGTCGGTGAAGACGTTGGAGGACACGGTCTTGAGGTTGAGCGGGGCCACCGCGTCGCCGAGGAAGTGGTACATGGCGATACGTCCCTGCATCGCGGCCACCGACGCGAGGGCGAAGACGCCGGTCACGTCACCGGCGGCATACACGCCCGGCGCGGTCGTCCTGGACACCTTGTCGGTCCAGATGTGCCCGGACTCGCGCAGCTTGACGCCGGCCTCCTCCAGGCCCATGCCCGCCGAGTTCGGGATGGCGCCGACGGCCATCAGGCAGTGGCTGCCGCTGATGACACGCCCGTCGGCGAGGGTGACCTCGACGCGGTCGCCGACCCGCTTGGCGGCGGCGGCGCGGGAGCGGGCCATGACGTTCATGCCGCGGCGCCGGAAGACGTCCTCGAGGACGGCGGCGGCGTCGGGGTCCTCGCCCGGCAGCACGCGGTCCCGGGACGAGACGAGGGTGACGCGCGAGCCGAGCGCCTGGTAGGCACCGGCGAACTCGGCACCCGTCACACCGGACCCGACCACGATGAGCTCCTCGGGCAGCTCGGTGAGGTCGTAGACCTGGGTCCAGTTGAGGATGCGCTCGCCGTCGGGCTGGGCGTCCGGCAGCTCGCGCGGGTGACCGCCGGTGGCGATGAGGACGGCGTCGGCGGTGAGGGTCTCCTCGGTGCCGTCCGCGGCGCGCACCACGACCTTCCTCGACCCGTCGAGGCCCTGCATGCCCTCCAGCCGGCCGCGGCCACGCAGGACCCGGGCGCCGGCCCGGGTGACGGAGGCGGTGATGTCGTGGGACTGAGCGAGGGCGAGCCGCTTCACACGCCGGTTGACCTTGCCCAGGTCGACGCCCACCACCCGGGCGGGCGTGTCGATGTGCGGCGTGTCGTCGGCGACGATGATGCCCAGCTCCTCGTACGAGGAGTCGAAGGTGGTCATCACCTCGGCCGTGGCGATGAGGGTCTTCGACGGCACGCAGTCGGTGAGCACCGACGCCCCGCCCAGACCGTCGCAGTCGACGACGGTCACCTCCGCGCCGAGCTGGGCGGCCACCAGGGCCGCCTCGTATCCGCCGGGTCCGCCACCGATGATCACGATCCGAGTCACGTACTCCATTGTCCCGCACGCCACACGGTGCCACTGCCTGGGGGCCCGCCCGAGACACCACTGTTACGGGAGGGGCGGACGATTCGCCTGCCGTACCCTCTCTCCATGTCGCTCTACGCCGCGTACGCCGGCAATCTCGACGCGCGGCTGATGACCCGCCGCGCTCCCCACTCGCCGCTGCGCGCCACCGGCTGGCTGAACGGCTGGCGGCTGACGTTCGGGGGCGAGCAGCTCGGCTGGGACGGCGCGCTGGCGACGCTCGTCGAGGAGCCGAAGGAGCAGGTCTTCGTCGCGCTGTACGACATCGCCCCGATGGACGAGGAGTCCCTGGACCGCTGGGAGGGCGTCGGACTCGGCATCTACCGGCGGCTGCGGGTACGGGTGGACACGCTGGAGGGCGAGGAGCCGGCGTGGGTGTACGTGCTGAACGCCTATGAGGGCGGGCTGCCGGCGGCACGCTACCTGGGCGAGATCGCGGACGCGGCGGAGTCGGCGGGGGCGCCACACGATTACGTGATGGAGCTGCGGAAGCGGCCCTGTTGAGGGGGGACACGCGGAGAATCCCCTACGTGATCCCGTACGCATGCCCGCAGGTGAACGCTCCCCTCGTCCTCGAACCCCTGTACACCGAGCAGGCCGCGTCGGCCCGCGACCGGACAGGGGGTGTTTCGAAAGTCCCGTGCGGTGCCCGCGCCCGCCGCGGCAGCGGCTGGTGTCGCAGCCGGTGCGTGCCCTCGGCGCACCGGACGAAGGCCCTCGTACTGGACGTACCTGGGCCTTTGGCCGGTGCGGCGAGGGTGCGAGCCGGGCGCCGTGGGTGCTGTGCGGGACGTTCGAAACGCCCCTTGGACGACCTGCGACGCGCCACGTTCGACCGAGGGTTCGCCACCCTGACCCAGGACCCGTTTCCTTCCGTGTCCCGGGCGAGCGACCCCGCGGGGACCACCCGTAGGGTCCGGCTCACCGAGGACGCCCTGGTCGAATACACGGTCAGCCTGCGGCGTCTGGTCATCATCGCGGTGACGGTTCTCGACGACTCCGACATCCGCGTCCCCGACTCCTGAGGACCGGGAGGGACCGTTTCGTTGGAAACGACAAGACAACGATCGCCATCCCGTGAGCTCTGTCATCTACGCGCGTAGGCCCAAACCGGCTACCCTCAGTCGCGTGAACGCATCTCTTCTTCCGGACGACATCCAGGGCGACCCCCACGCCGCCGCCGACGCCGCCGCCGCGCGCCTGCGCGAACTCACCGGCGCCGAGACCCACGACGTCGCCCTCGTGATGGGCTCCGGCTGGGCGCCGGCCGTGGACGCCCTCGGGGCACCCGAGGCCGAGTTCCAGGTCACCGAGCTGCCCGGCTTCCCGCCGCCGGCGGTGGAAGGGCACGGCGGCAAGATCCGCTCCTACCGGATCGGCAACAAGCGCGCCCTCGTCTTCCTGGGCCGCACCCACTACTACGAGGGGCGCGGCGTGGCGGCGGTGAGCCACGGTGTGCGCACCGCGGTGGCGGCCGGCTGCAAGACGATCGTCCTCACCAACGGCTGTGGTGGACTGCGTGAGGGCATGCGGCCCGGGCAGCCGGTGCTGATCAGCGACCACATCAACCTCACGGCGACGTCCCCGATCGTCGGCGCGAACTTCGTCGACCTGACGGATCTGTACTCGCCGCGACTGCGGGCCCTGTGCAAGGAGATCGACCCCACGCTGGAGGAGGGTGTCTACGCCCAGTTCCCCGGCCCGCACTACGAGACGCCGGCGGAGATCCGGATGGCTCGGGTCATCGGGGCGGACCTCGTGGGGATGTCGACGGTGCTCGAGGCCATCGCCGCGCGTGAGGCGGGTGCGGAGGTGCTGGGCATCTCCCTGGTGACGAACCTCGCGGCCGGGATGACGGGCGAGCCCCTCAACCACGAGGAGGTCCTTCAGGCCGGGCGTGACTCGGCGACGCGGATGGGGTCGCTGCTGGCGCAGGTGCTCGGGCGCCTGTAGAGCGTTTCCTCGCCCCCGCCGCCCCTACCCGTCCCCTCCTTCTGGGGCTCCGCCCCAGAGCCCGCTCCTCAAACGCCGGAGGGGCTGAGTCGTTCAGCCCGTCCGGCGTCTGAGGACGAGGCCCGCAGGGCCGACAGCGGGGGTCTGGGGGCGCAGCCCCCAGGGACGGGACGGGTAGGGGCGGCGGGGGCGAGAAACCCGGCCGTGACCGGCCCGCTTTCGAACGACACGAACGAGAGGTTGACCGACGTGCACGACGATCTCATCGCCCGGGCCCAGGCCTGGCTCACCGAGGACCCGGACCCGGAGACCCGCGACGAGCTCGCCAAGCTCATCGAAGCAGCCGACATCGAAGAGCTCACCGCACGCTTCAGCGGCACCCTCCAGTTCGGCACAGCAGGCCTGCGAGGCGAACTCGGCGCGGGCCCGATGCGCATGAACCGCACGGTCGTCATCCGCGCCGCCGCGGGCCTCGCCGCCTACCTCAGGAAGCAGGGCCACGCGGACGGCCTCGTCGTCATCGGCTACGACGCCCGCCACAAGTCGGAGGACTTCGCCCGCGACACGGCGGCCGTGATGACCGGCGCGGGCCTGCGTGCCGCGGTGCTGCCGCGCCCCCTGCCCACCCCGGTCCTGGCGTACGCCATAAGGCACCTCGGCGCGGTCGCCGGCGTGGAGGTCACCGCCAGCCACAACCCGCCCCGCGACAACGGCTACAAGGTCTACCTCGGCGACGGCTCCCAGATCGTCCCGCCCGCCGACATCGAGATCGCGGAGGAGATCGCCGCGGTACCGTCCCTGACGGTCGTCCCCCGCCCCACGGAGGGCTGGGAGACCCTCGACGACAGCGTCCTGGAGGCCTACCTCGCCCGTACGGACGCGGTCCTCGCCCCCGACTCCCCGCGCACCGCCCGCACCGTCTACACGGCGATGCACGGCGTCGGCAAGGACGTCCTCCTCGCCGCCTTCGCCCGCGCCGGCTTCCCCGCCCCGGCCCTCGTCGCCGAGCAGGCCGAGCCGGACCCGGACTTCCCCACCGTCGCCTTCCCCAACCCGGAAGAGCCCGGCGCGATGGACCTGGCCTTCGCCAAGGCCCGCGAGACCGACCCCGACCTGGTCATCGCCAACGACCCCGACGCCGACCGCTGCGCCGCGGCCGTCAAGGACGGGGAGGCCTGGCGGATGCTGCGCGGCGACGAGGTGGGCGCGCTGCTCGCCGCGCACCTCGTGCGCCGCAGCGCGCGGGGCACGTTCGCCGAGTCGATCGTCTCCTCCTCCCTCCTCGGCCGTATCGCCGAGAAGGCGGGCCTGCCCTACGAGGAGACCCTCACCGGCTTCAAGTGGATCGCCCGTGTCGACGGCCTGCGCTACGGCTACGAGGAGGCCCTCGGCTACTGCGTCGACCCGGAGGGCGTACGCGACAAGGACGGCATCACCGCCGCCCTGCTGATCACCGAGCTGGCCTCGGTCCTGAAGGCCGAGGGCCGCACGCTCCTCGACCTGCTCGACGACCTCGCCGTGGAGCACGGCCTGCACGCCACCGACCAGCTCTCGGTCCGCGTCCAGGACCTGTCGGTCATCGCGAACGCCATGCGCCGTCTGCGCGAGCGGCCGCCGGCCGAACTCGCCGGTCTGGCCGTCACCCGCGCCGAGGACCTCACCCGGGGCACCGAGACGCTCCCGCCCACGGACGGTCTGCGGTACACCCTCGAAGGCGCCCGCGTCATCGTCCGGCCCAGCGGCACCGAGCCCAAGCTGAAGTGCTACCTGGAGGTCGTCGTCCCGGTCGCCGCGCACGCCGACCTGCCGGCCGCCCGCGCCGAGGCGGCCGACCTGCTCGCGACGATCAAGCGGGACCTCTCGGCGGCGGCGGGCATCTGAGCCGTACGCGGCCCGCTCGGAGTCGTACGACACTCTCGGAGTCCTACGAGCGCTCTCGGAGTCCTACGCCGACTCACTGATCGTTCCCGAAGGGGTGCCCCCGTCCGGAGGCGCCCCTTCGGGTGATTTCCGCCCGGCGGTTGACCCGCGCTCCACGCCCTTCGGCGCCCTCCGGGCAACGGTGGACGCAAGACGCACCACCGATCCGCCTGGAGCCGCGCCGTGTCCACGACCGCATCCCGGCCGACCCCCCGCGCCACCACCGCCCCAAACTCCCGCCCGCCGCCGAGGAACCGCCCCGCTCTCCTCCCCGCCCTGCGCCGCGCCGCCCCCGCCCTCCTCGCCTACGTCGCCGTACGCGGCACGGGCCTGCTGTTCCTCACCGTCTGGGCGCACCGACAGGGGCACGGCGTCTGGCCGATCCTGGCGACGCAGTGGGACGCCGACTGGTACCTCGGCATCGCCGAGCACGGTTACGCGCACGGGCTCGGCACCGCGCACAACGCCAACAACCTGGCGTTCTTCCCGCTCTACCCCACCCTGGTGAGGGTGCTCTCGCTGCTCACCCCGGGCTCCCGCGCGAGCACCGGCCTCGGCCTCGCCGTGATCGCCTCCCTCGTGGCCGCGTGGGGAGTCTTCGCGGTCGGCGACCGGTTGTACGGGCGCCGGGCCGGTGTGCTCCTGACCACCCTGTGGGCCGCGCTCCCGGTCGGTCTGGTGCAGTGGATGGGCTACACCGAGTCCCTGTTCACGGCGCTCGCCGCCTGGTCCCTGTACGCCGTGCTCACCGGTCGGCTCCTCGCCGCGGCCTGGCTCGCCGCGCTCGCGGGCCTGACCCGCCCGACCGGGGTCGCGGTCGCGGCGGCGGTCACGACCGCGGCCTTGCTCGCGCTGCGCCGCCGCTTCGACGTCCGTACCCTCGCGGCCGCCGTGGTCGCGCCGCTCGGCTGGTGCGGGTACGTCGGCTGGGTGGGCCTGCGAGTGGGGCGCTGGGACGGATACTTCGCCGTGCAGCGGCTGTGGCACAACGAGCTGGACGGCGGAGTCGAAACCCTGCGCGAGATGCGACGGCTGCTGCTCCACGCCCCGAAGCCCGAGCTGTTCCTGGTGATGGTGACGCTGACGCTGATCGCGTCGGTCGTGCTGTTCGGGCTGGCTGTGGCTGACCGGCAGCCGGTCGCGCTGCTGGTCTTCACGGCCGTACTGCTGGCGATCGTCCTGGGCAGCGGCGGCGTCTACTTCCCGCGCGCCCGCTTCCTGCTCCCCGCCTTCCCGCTCCTGCTCCCCCTCGCCCTGCACCTGTCCCGCGCGAGCCGCCGCTACCTCGCGCTGGTCCTCGCGGCGGCGGTCGTCGGCTCGGCGTACTGCGGCGCGTACATGGCGCTGGTGTATCCGGGCGCACCCTGACCGCCGACCCCGCGCACTCAGGGCTCAGCTCAGGAAGCCCCGCAGCAGCGCCGCCGTCCCCCGCGGTGCCGTCGGCCGGCTGGCCCCGTCGGGCCCAGCGCCAGGAGGATCAGCAGCAGCACTGCCCCGCGACGGCCCTGGTCTACCCGGACGCACCCCGACCAACCTCGCGCACCCCTCGCCGGCCGCCCCCGTCGGGCTCTCAGCCCACCGCCAGCGGAATCAGCAGCAGCACCGCCCCGCGATGGCGCTGTTGCCCCCGGACGCGCTCCGACCGCCGATCCCGCGCACGCCCTCAGCCGGCCCCGTCGGGCTCTCAGCCCACCGCCAGCAGAATCAGCAGCAGCACGGCCCCCGCGATCGCCGGGCCCATCACCTCGTAGGCCCATCGCACGGTCACCTCGCCCTGGGCGGGCTCGGCCTCCCCGTGGTTCTCCAGCAGTTCCCGCAGGTCGTCCATGATCTTGTCGGTCTCGGCCCGCGTCGGACCGTTCGCGTCGGCCATCCCGCGCGACCCGCGGAGTCCGCGTCCCCCGCCGCCTCCCCGGCCCGCGGCGTTCGTCTGCGCCGCCGTGCGGTCCGCGTGCTGCGCGGCCTTCTTGCGGGCCCGCAGCGAGACCGGGATGGCCCAGAGCTGGTACTTGGTGCCGGACTTCGCGACGACCTCGTTCGAGTAGCCGGACCGCAGGGAGGCGACCTGGCCCCAGGGGACCACGACGACGCGCAGCGGGTTGCGGATCCGCAGCCGCTCCTCGTTGGCGTACACGGCGGGGCGGAGCGTGAACGCGGACGCCAGTGGCACGATGAGGATCATCGCGGCGAGCGCCAGCCACTGCGTGCGGCTCTCGCCGCGTACCAGCGCGTCGATGCCGAGCCAGAACACGATGGCGAGCAGCGCGACGCCGCCGAGGATGCCCATGGGTGAGCGGTAGACCCGGTCCCTCGATACGGGGTCCGGGGTGGTGGGCTGGTGCTCGGGGTCGGGGGTCGTCATGGGGCCGATTGTGCCGCATGCCTGCCGGCGGCTTGGCGGGGCGCCCGGTCGCCGTGGGGGGTGCGGTGTGCGTGGGCGGGTGCGGGTCGGAAGGGGCTGGTCGCGCAGTTCCCCGCGCCCCTGGGGGCGTGCGGGTGCCCGGCGTCTTGGCAGCTGTGGCACCCCGCGCCTGAGGCATGCGAGCACCCGGCGTCTGACAGGTCCCGCGGCCCCCCGGGGGGCGTGCGGGTGCCCGACGCGTTGGCAGCTCCGGCACCCCGCGCGCCTGAGGCATGAGAGCACCCGGCGTCTGGCAGGCCCCGCGCCACTGGGGCGTCCGGCATCTCCCGCGCCACGGGGGGCATCCGACATCTCCCGCGCCACGGGGGGCATCCGACATCTCCCGCGCCACGGGGGCATCCGGCACCCCCCGCGCGATTCACGGATCCGACCCTCGGGGTGTACAGCTGCTACGCGCGTAGATATGCTCGTCTGGTGACCATGCCCACCAATGCATCTGCCGCAGCTCACGCACTCACGGACGTCACCGCGTCCGACAGCACGCTGCGCCGCTTCCTTCACGGGCTGCCCGGCGTCGACGCGGTCGGCCTGGAGGGGCGTGCGGCGTCCCTCGGTACCCGTTCCATCAAGACGACCGCCAAGGCGTACGCCATCGACCTCGCGATCTCGATGGTCGACCTGACGACGCTGGAAGGCGCGGACACCCCGGGCAAGGTCCGGGCGCTCGGCGCCAAGGCGGTGCGCCCCGACCCGACCGACCGGACGACCCCGCCGACCGCGGCCGTCTGCGTCTATCCCGACATGGTGGCCACCGCCAAGGAGGCCGTCGCGGGGTCGACCGTGAAGGTCGCCTCGGTCGCCACCTCGTTCCCGGCGGGCCGCGCCCCGCTCACCGTCAAGCTGGCGGACGTGCGCGAGGCCGTGGCGGCGGGCGCCGACGAGATCGACATGGTCATCGACCGCGGGGCGTTCCTGGCGGGCAACTACATGAAGGTGTACGACGAGATCGTCGCCGTGAAGTCGGCCTGCGGGACGAGCGCCCGGCTCAAGGTCATCTTCGAGACCGGCGAGCTCTCGACGTACGACAACATCCGGCGGGCGAGCTGGCTCGGCATGCTGGCCGGCGCCGACTTCATCAAGACGTCCACCGGCAAGGTCGCCGTGAACGCCACTCCGGCGAACACCCTGCTCATGCTGGAGGCGGTGCGCGACTTCCGTGCCCAGACCGGCATCCAGGTCGGGGTGAAGCCGGCCGGCGGGATCCGGACGACCAAGGACGCCGTCAAGTTCCTCGTCCTCGTCAACGAGACCGCCGGCGAGGACTGGCTCGACAACCACTGGTTCCGCTTCGGCGCCTCCTCGCTCCTGAACGACCTGCTGATGCAGCGTCAGAAGCTGGCCACCGGCCGCTACTCCGGCCCCGACTACGTGACGGTGGACTGATCACCATGGCATCGGTATTCGAATACGCACCGGCCCCCGAGTCCCGCGGAGTCGTCGACATCGCGCCGTCGTACGGCCTGTTCATCGACGGCGAGTTCGTGGAGGCGGCCGACGGCAAGGTCTTCAAGACCGTCTCCCCCTCCTCCGAGGAGGTCCTCGCCGAGATCGCCCAGGCCGGCGAGGCGGACGTGGACCGCGCGGTCAAGGCCGCCCGCAAGGCGTTCGAGAAGTGGTCGGCACTGCCCGGCGCCGAGCGCGCCAAGTACCTGTTCCGCATCGCGCGGATCATCCAGGAGCGCTCGCGCGAGCTGGCCGTCCTGGAGACCCTGGACAACGGCAAGCCGATCAAGGAGACCCGCGACGCCGACCTGCCCCTGGTCGCCGCGCACTTCTTCTACTACGCGGGCTGGGCCGACAAGCTGGACCACGCCGGTTTCGGCGCGAACCCGCGTCCGCTGGGCGTCGCCGGCCAGGTCATCCCCTGGAACTTCCCGCTGCTGATGCTGGCCTGGAAGATCGCCCCGGCGCTGGCGACCGGCAACACGGTCGTGCTGAAGCCGGCCGAGACGACCCCGCTCTCCGCCCTCTTCTTCGCGGACATCTGCCGGCAGGCGGGCCTGCCCAAGGGCGTCGTCAACATCCTTCCCGGCTACGGCGACGCGGGCGCCGCGGTCGTCGCGCACCCCGACGTGAACAAGGTCGCCTTCACCGGCTCCACGGCCGTCGGCAAGGAGATCGCGCGGACCGTCGCGGGCACCCGCAAGAAGGTCACCCTGGAGCTGGGCGGCAAGGGCGCCAACATCGTCTTCGACGACGCCCCGATCGACCAGGCCGTCGAGGGGATCGTCAACGGGATCTTCTTCAACCAGGGCCAGGTCTGCTGCGCCGGCAGCCGGCTGCTGGTGCAGGAGTCGATCGAGGAGGAGCTGCTGGAGTCCCTCAAGCGCAGGCTCTCCACGCTCCGCCTCGGCGACCCGCTGGACAAGAACACCGACATCGGCGCGATCAACTCCGAGGAGCAGCTCACCCGCATCACCTCGCTCGTGGAGCAGGGTGAGGCGGAGGGCGCCGAGCGCTGGTCGCCGGCCTGCGAACTGCCGGAGAGCGGCTACTGGTTCGCCCCGACGCTCTTCACGAACGTCACCCAGGCGCACACCGTCGCCCGTGACGAGATCTTCGGCCCGGTCCTGTCGGTCCTGACCTTCCGTACGCCGGACGAGGCGGTCGCCAAGGCGAACAACACGCCGTACGGCCTGTCGGCGGGCATCTGGACCGAGAAGGGCTCCCGGATCCTGGCCGTCGCGAACAAGCTGCGCGCCGGTGTCGTCTGGTCCAACACGTTCAACAAGTTCGACCCGACCTCGCCGTTCGGCGGCTACAAGGAGTCGGGCTTCGGCCGCGAGGGCGGTCGCCACGGCCTGGAGGCGTACCTCGATGTCTGACCGACTGTCTGTCTTCAAGACCTACAAGCTGTACGTCGGCGGGAAGTTCCCGCGTTCCGAGAGCGGCCGGGTGTACGAGGTGACGGACTCGAAGGGCAACTGGCTGGCCAACGCGCCGCAGTCCAGCCGTAAGGACGCCCGGGACGCGGTGGTCGCCGCACGGAAGGCGTTCGGCGGCTGGGCGGGTGCCACGGCCTACAACCGGGGCCAGGTCCTCTACCGGGTCGCGGAGATGCTGGAGGGCCGCAAGGCGCAGTTCGTGCGCGAAGTGGCCGACGCCGAGGGTCTTTCGAAGTCCAAGGCGGCCGAGCAGGTCGACGCGACGATCGACCGCTGGGTCTGGTACGCGGGCTGGACCGACAAGATCGCCCAGGTGGTCGGAGGCGGCAACCCGGTCGCGGGCCCGTACTTCAACCTCTCCTCCCCCGAACCGACGGGCGTGGTGGCGGTCCTCGCCCCGCAGGACTCGTCCTTCCTGGGCCTGGTATCGGTCGTCGCCCCGGTGATCGCCACGGGCAACACGGCGATCGTGGTGGCGTCGGAGAAGTCCCCGCTGCCCGCCCTCTCCCTCGGCGAGGTCCTGGCCACCTCCGACGTCCCCGGCGGCGTGGTCAACGTCCTCTCCGGCCGTACGGCGGAGATCGCGACGCCGCTGGCCGCGCACCAGGACGTCAACGCGATCGACCTCGCGGGCGCCGACGACGTACTGGCCAAGGAGCTGGAGATCGCGGCGGCGGACAACCTGAAGCGCGTCTTGCGTCCACAGCCTGTGGATTACGCGGAGACTCCCGGCATCGACCGCATGACGGCGTTCCTGGAGACCAAGACGGTCTGGCACCCGACGGGCTCCCTGGGCGCCTCGGGCTCGTCCTACTGACCCACCCCAAACCAGAGGGCCGTGCCTCCTCTCCGTCCGGAGGAGGCACGGCCCTCTTCCTCTGCGCCCGTTCGACAGAAATGTGATGCGCGCTTCAATCCCCGTCCACCGGGTCGTTCCCGGCCCGCGCCATGCCTCAGACTGGTGTCCCGTGAGTTCCCATCCGTCCATACCGACGCGAGTCGTGCTGCTCTGCGGCCCTTCCGGCTCCGGCAAGTCCCTTCTCGCCGCGCGTTCCGGGCTTCCGGTGCTGCGGCTCGACGACTTCTACAAAGAGGCCGACGACCCCACGCTGCCGCAGGTCCCGGGGAGCGCCGACATCGACTGGGACCACCCGGACTCGTGGGACGCCGACACGGCCGTGAAGGCCATCGCGGACCTGTGCGGCACGGGGCGTACGAACGTGCCGGTGTACGACATCTCGCTTAGCGCCCGTACCGGCGAGGAGACCGTCGAGATCGGGCGTACGCCGCTGTTCATCGCGGAGGGCATCTTCGCCGCCGAGATCGTGACGCGCTGCCGGGAGCTCGGCGTGCTGGCCGACGCGCTGTGTCTGAGCCGGGGCCCGGTGACGACGTTCCGGCGCCGGTTCCTGCGCGATCTGAAGGAGGGCCGCAAGTCGGTGCCCTTCCTGTTGCGCCGCGGCTGGCGCCTGATGCGCCTGGAGCAGTCGATCATCGCCCACCAGACCTCCCTGGGCGCCTACGCCTGCGACCGCGACGAGGCCCTCACCCGCCTCACCGCGGCAGCGGCGGGGCGCCGCCCGGCGGCGACTCCGGCCACCTGAACGAAGTCTGCGCCTTCTCCGTCGTAGGACCGGATGACGGTCCCTGCGGAAAGGAAGCCGATGACAACTGTCCTCCGGGCCGGCTCACGGCTGGCCACGGCGGTCACGATCCTGGCGGCGGCCGCCGGCTGCGCGTCGGGCGGCGAGGCCGCATCCTCCTGCGCGGGGTTGGTGACGTACGACAACCGCGGCTATCTGCCCGCCGCGGACATGGCCTTCACCGTGGGCGAGCGGCTGGGCACCGCCACGATCGTGGAGTGCGACGACACCCCGAACGATCCCGGGGTCACCATTCCTGAGGGCAGCACCGGCGCGTACACCGTCGAGGGAAGCGATCCCGCCGACGCCATCGCCGTGGGCGACACGCCCGCCGGGGCGACCCTCGTGAAGGCCCGCTGAGCGCACAGCGAAGCGGGACTGGACGGACCCCCCGGCCCTCCAGCCCCGCTGCTGTTGTGCTCCACCGCTTCCCCCGTGGTGGAGCACCCCCCGTTTCCCCCGTTGGTCCCCCGTGGGCCCCCCAGCCCCCGTGGGTCCCCCCACTTCTTCACCGCTCCCCCGTTGCATCCCCCCGGATGCGGTCCCCCCGTACCCTCAGGCGACAAGCTCCCCGAAGGCGTCCTCCTCGTCACGGCCGAAGCTGAGGACCTCGTCCTCGCGCAGCCGGCGGAGCGACCGCCAGATGCTGGACTTCACCGTGCCGACACTGATGTCGAGGATCTCCGCGATCTCCGGGTCGGTGCGGCCCTCGTAGTAACGGAGGACCAGCATCGTCCGCTGGAGTTCGGGGAGCCGGGCGAGCGCCTGCCACAGGACCGCGCGCAGCTCGGTGCCGCGCATCGCGTCCGTGTCGCCGGGCGTCTCCGGCAGCTCCTCGGTCGGGTATTCGTTCAGCTTGCGGCGGCGCCACGCGCTGATGTGCAGGTTGGTCATGGTGCGGCGGAGGTATCCGCCGACCGCGGCCTTGTCGCTGATCCGGTCCCAGGCCCGGTACGTCGAGAAGAGGGCGCTCTGCAGCAGGTCCTCGGCCTCGAAGCGGTCACCGGTCAGGTGGTAGGCGGTTGCGTACAGGGAGGCGCGGCGCTCCTGGACGTAGGCGGTGAACTCCGCCTCCGACAGCGAGCGACGCCGCTCCCCCGAGTCCTCCCTGTACGCGGCTCCCCCGACCGTACCCATAGCGGCTACCGCCGCGGGCTCCCCCGTGAAACCGTCAACCACCGTCATGTACGCGGTGTGCTGACGCCCGGCGCCGCGAGCGCACCCCCGCCCGCTCACGGCACCGGACTTCTCCGAACCCCGGCCCCCGTTCACGTCGTGCAGACGCGTGATCACTGCGCTGTTGCTGGTGCCGTGCAGCGTGTTCATCTCGCGCCCCCCGTCGTGGACTTCCGGTGTTCTGCTCGTTCGTCTTGCTGTGGTGATGCTGTGGTGCGACTTGCTGTCCTGCCTGTGCCGAAAAGCTTGCCCGGGCACCTTCATGGCCGTGTCCGCCGACTGTCACAGACCTGTCACAGGGGCCTGTGTCAGAGCCGCCCCCCAGGCGCACGACAGCCCGGACACAGTCATGAGCGCTACGTGCGCGTAGCCGTACAGCTCGTACAGGTGTCGAAAGACCGCCCCGCATGGGCCAGAATGACCCCCGTGCCTTCCCTGTTGCTGATCGAGGACGACGACGCCATCCGTACGGCCCTGGAGCTCTCACTGACGCGCCAGGGACACCGGGTGGCCACCGCTGCCACCGGCGAGGACGGTCTGAAACTGCTGCGTGAGCAGCGGCCGGACCTGATCGTGCTGGACGTGATGCTGCCCGGCATCGACGGCTTCGAGGTGTGCCGGCGCATCCGGCGCACGGACCAGCTGCCGATCATCCTGCTGACCGCGCGCAGCGACGACATCGACGTCGTGGTCGGACTGGAGTCCGGCGCGGACGACTACGTCGTCAAACCCGTGCAGGGGCGCGTCCTCGACGCCCGGATCCGGGCCGTGCTGCGGCGCGGCGAACGCGAGTCGAACGACGCGGCGGCTTTCGGCAGCCTGGTCATCGACCGCGCGGCCATGACCGTCACCAAGAACGGCGAGGACCTCCAGCTCACCCCGACCGAGCTGCGTCTGCTCCTCGAACTGAGCCGCCGCCCGGGCCAGGCCCTGTCCCGCCAGCAACTCCTGCGCCTGGTCTGGGAGCACGACTACCTGGGCGACTCACGCCTGGTCGACGCCTGCGTGCAGCGCCTGCGCGCCAAGGTCGAGGACGTCCCGTCCTCCCCCACCCTGATCCGTACGGTCCGTGGTGTCGGCTACCGCCTGGACGCGCCTCAGTGACCAAGGCGCAAGGGGGTTTCCGCGGCTGGCTCGCGGCTCGCAAGGGAGTGTGGTCGAGGCTGCGTCTGACCAGTCTGCGACTGCGGCTGGTGGTCGTGTTCGGCCTGGTGGCGCTCACCGCCGCCGTGTCCGCGTCCGGCATCGCGTACTGGCTCAACCGCGAGGCGGTGCTCACCCGTACCCAGGACGCGGTGCTGCGCGACTTCCAGCAGGAGATGCAGAACCGCGCGGGCCTGCTGCCCACGGAGCCGACGCAGGACGAGCTCCAGCACACGGCCGGTCAGATGGCCAACAGCAGCCAGCGCTTCAGCGTCCTCCTCGTCGCCCAGGACGCCGAGGGCAAGCCCGCCTACGGCAGTTCCGGCGGCCTGGACGGCTTCACCCTCGCGGACGTGCCGAAGTCGCTGCGCACGGCCGTGAACGAGAAGCAGGAGATCAACTCCTCCAACAAGGCCGAGTACCACCTGTACTGGCAACGGATCGTGGAGGACGACACCCCTTATCTGATCGCCGGTACGAAGGTGATCGGCGGCGGTCCGACCGGCTACATGATGAAGTCCCTGGAGCAGGAGGCCAAGGACCTCAACTCCCTGGCCTGGTCCCTCGGTATCGCCACCGGCCTCGCCCTGATCGGCTCCGCGCTGCTGGCCCAGGCGGCCGCCACGACCGTACTGAAGCCGGTGCAGCGGCTGGGCGTCGCCGCCCGCCGCCTGGGCGAGGGCAAGCTGGACACGCGCCTGAGGGTCTCCGGCACGGACGAACTGGCCGACCTCTCCCGGACCTTCAACAACGCCGCCGAGGCACTGGAGAAGCGGGTCGCCGACATGGCCTCGCGTGACGAGGCGTCACGGCGCTTCGTGGCCGACATGTCCCACGAGCTCCGCACCCCTCTCACCGCGATCACCGCCGTCACCGAGGTCCTCGAAGAGGAGCTGGAGGCGGACTCCGGGTCCATGGACCCGATGATCGAGCCCGCCGTGCGCCTCGTCGTCAGCGAGACCCGCCGCCTCAACGACCTGGTCGAGAACCTGATGGAGGTCACCCGTTTCGACGCGGGCACCGCACGTCTGGTCCTCGACCACGTCGACATCGCCGACCAGATCACGGCCTGCATCGACGCCCGCGCCTGGCTGGACGCGGTGGACCTCGACGCCGAGCGCGGCATCATGGCCCGCCTGGACCCCCGCCGCCTCGACGTCATCCTGGCCAACCTCATCGGCAACGCCCTCAAGCACGGCGGCTCCCCGGTCCGCGTCTCGGTCCGGGAAGCGGAGGAAGCGCTGGTGATCCAGGTCCAGGACCACGGCCCGGGCATCCCCGAGGACGTCCTCCCGCACGTCTTCGACCGCTTCTACAAGGCCAGCGCCTCCCGCCCCCGCTCCGAGGGCAGCGGCCTCGGCCTGTCCATCGCCCTGGAGAACGCCCACATCCACGGCGGCGAGATCACCGCCGCCAACTCCCCCGAGGGCGGCGCGGTGTTCACCCTGCGCCTGCCCCGGGACGCCTCGGAACTGGCGGAACAGACCAACGGCCAGGGCGCGAAGAAGGGGGACGCCTGATGCACGTACGCCACCTGCTGGCGCTCTCCGCGACCGGCGCCGCCCTGCTGACCGGATGCGGCATACGGCCCACGGAGGTCCCCACCAACTTCGGCCCCGCCCCCTCACGCGTGCACTGCTCGCTCTCCGAACCGAACGTGTCGACCCAGGCGGCGCGCGGCCTCCCGGTCCAGGTGTTCCTCCTGTGCGGCTCCCAACTGGTGGCGGTCGACCGCACCGTACGCGTCCCCGACGGCACCGCCGACTCGGCCCGCCGCGTCCTGGTGGCACAGGGCCTTCTCGACGAACTCGAGGCAACCCCGTCGACCGCCGAGAAAGAGGCCGGCTACACCACGGACGTCCGCGGCGCCATGGCCGTGACGGGCCCCCGCCCGGGCGACCCCGACGAAACCCTCCACCTGAGCACAGCCCCCAACGACCTCACCTCATACGCCCTGGCCCAGATCGTCTGCACCTTCTCCGACTCCACAGCCGCGGAGGGCGACGGCTCAGTGATCCTGGGCGGCCCCACCACCACTCCCCCACGCCGCTACGAGTGCACGGACGAGGTCCGCACCAGACCAGGCACCAACGAGCCCCCGTCCACAGACGTCTCGGACGCCTGAGAAACCCCAGGCGGCACACCCCCACGGCGCAGCACCCGCGTACGGCGGCAAGGCGACGCGTCGGGGGGTGTCCGCCCGCAGAGTCCGGTGTCAAGACACGGCCCCTCCTGTCGGTACGGGACCACCGGACCGAGGACGGCCCCCCCCGCGCGTCCCCGCCCCACAACGCGCACCCAGGCGCTACGCGCACCCCCACTCACCGCAACGGGCCGCCGCGGGCATCCCCGCGCCCGCCGGAGGCACCCGCGGGCATCCCCCCGCCCCACCGTCGGAGACATCCCCCGGAACCGATCCCCCCGCCCCACGCGTCTAGGGAGGCGTGCAGCGTCAAGGCTCCATCGGCGGCAGCGCCGCGATCCGCATCCGTGTGACCGGGGGTGTCCTCCTGGCCGCGCACCTGGCGTTCGTCGCCTGGCTCACGCTGCGCCCCCTCGACGTCCCCTGGGTGATGCCCGCCAACCTGCAGCCCTTCGCCGGCATCAGAGCCGACCTGGCCCTCGGCTGGCAGGAGGCGGCCCGCCGCATCATCGAGGGCCTGGCGCTCCTCGCCCCGCTGGGCGTGCTGATCCCGATGGCGCACGGCAGGACCGACGCCTCCCCCATAGGCTCCCTGGTCCGCACGGTCGCCGCCGGCGCCCTGATCTCCCTGGCCATCGAACTGCTCCAGACGGGCGTACCCGGCCAGACGGTCGACGTGGACTCCCTGCTGCTGAACACGGTCGGCGTGGGCCTCGCCCACGCCGCGATCGTCCCCGCCGCCCGAGCCCGGCTCCGCCGCAGGTCCGAGCGCGCCGACCGGTCACCCGTCCCCCAGGAGGAGCCTTCTCAGGGTCGGACCCCGACGATTCCCAGGGTCGGGATAGCTCCGTAGAGTGACGCTTTGCCCGGTTCGTCGCCGTAGCGTTGATGTCAGTGAGGAACTTCCTCACGAGGCCCCACAAGGAGCCTCAGGCCGACGCTCGCGAAGGAGCCGCACCATGACCGCGCTCGCCCGACCCACCCACGGCCGCATGATCGGCGGAGTGTGCGCCGCGCTGGCACGGCGCTTCGGCACCTCCGCGACGACGATGCGCGTGATCTTCCTGATCTCCTGCCTGCTTCCGGGTCCGCAGTTTCTCCTCTACATAGCCCTCTGGATCCTGTTGCCCTCGGAGGACAAGGCGAAGGCACGCGCAGCCTGGTAACCCACAGAGAAACCAGAGAAACCAGTGCGCCCCGCCTCCCCCCGGCGGGGCGCACGCACGTCCGGCTCAGGCAGCCGTGGCCAGCTCCCGCCGCGCCACCCGGGCCGCGCGCGTCCCGAACACGGTGATCGTCACGACACCGAGCACCGCCAGCAGCCCGACCCCGACGGTCCCGGCCCAGCCGCCCGCGTGGAAGGCGAGGGCACCGACCGTGCTGCCCGCGCTGGAGCCGATGTAGTAGGCGGACTGGTACAGCGCCGAGGCCTGGGCGCGCCCCTGCGTGGCCGTCTTGCTGACCGCCGAGGACGCCACCGCGTGCCCGGCGAAGAAGCCGCCGGTGATGAGGACCAGGCCGAGCAGGACCAGTGGCAGGGACCCGGCCAGGGAGAGCAGCAGTCCCGCGGCCGTCGTGGCGCCCGCCGCGTACAGCGCGCCGCGCCGGCCCAGGCGGCCCACCAGCCGGCCGGCCGTGGACGCCGACACCGTGCCGACCAGGTAGACCAGGAAGATCGAGCCGATGATGCCCTGCGGCAGGGAGAACGGCGCCTCCGTCAGGCGGTAGCCGATCACGGTGTACACGCCGCCGAAGACCGTCATGAACAGGGCGCCGATGGCGTAGAGACGGCACAGCAGCGGGTTGCCGAGGTGGTCACGGACCGTTCGCGCGAGCACCCGCGGCCGCAGCGAGCCCGGCCTGAAGTGCCGCGGCGCGGGAAGCAGCAGCCGGAAGGCGACGGCGCACCCGACCGCGATCACACCGATGACGCCGAGGGCGAGACGCCAGCCCCATTCCTGCGCGACCCAGCCGGTGATGACCCGGCCGCTCATACCGCCGACGCTGTTGCCGGCGACGAACAGGCCGATCGCCGTGACCAGCGCCTTGGGGCGGACCTCCTCGGCGAGGTACGCCGTCGCCGAGGCCGGCAGACCGGCCAGCGCGGCGCCCTGTACGGCCCGCAGCACGACCAGGGCGGTCAGGTTGGGGGCGAGGGGGACCAGCAGGCCCACGGTCACCGCGACCGCCAGCGAGGCGGTCATGACCGTACGGCGTCCGTACCGTTCCGACAGCGCGCTCATGGGGAGGACGAACAGCGCCAGACCGCCCGTCGCGGCCGCCACCGTCCAGCTCGCCTCGCTCGCCGCCACCCCGAACTCACCGGAGATCAGCGGCAGAAGGGCCTGCGTGGAGTAGAGAAGCGCGAAGGTCGCGACACCGGCGAGGAAGAGGGCGAAGCTCATCCGGCGGTAGCCGGGGCCGCCCGGGGCCATACGGGAGTCGACGACAGGGACTGCGGGTGCGGCGCCCACGGTGGTGGACGCCCCGGTACTGGCGGGAGACATGCTTCGAAGCTACGTACGGCCCACTGATCCGTCCAATGCATGGATTCGCCATAATCGTTCCCATGGCGCATCAGCACAGCTCACAGCCTCGACTGTCACCGTCCAGTGACACAGAAGACATGACGATGTTGCTCGTTCCTCGCCTCGCCCACTTCGCCGGGGTGGCCCGGACCGAGCACGTCACCCGGGCCGCCCAGGAGATGCGGGTCCCGCAGTCCACCCTGTCGCGGGCCATGGTCCGCCTGGAACAGGACCTGGGCGTCGACCTGTTCGCCCGCCACGGCCGTACGGTCTCCCTGACCCCCGCCGGCCGCACCTTCCTCACCTCGGTCGAACGCGCCCTCGCCGAGATCGCGCGCGCCGCCGACGAGGTCCGCGCCGACGCCGACCCGGCCACCGGCAAGGTCGCCTTCGGCTTCCTGCACACCATGGGCGCGGAAACGGTCCCCGGCCTCCTCCACGCCTTCCGCGCCGACCATCCCCGCGTCCGCTTCAGCCTGGTCCAGAACTACGGCGAGGCCATGCTGGAACGCCTGCGCGCGGGCGAGCTCGACCTCTGTCTGACATCCCCCGTCCCGGACGCCCCCGACCTGGTCGCCCGCCGCCTCGACGAGCAGAAGCTCCGCCTGGTCGTCCCCGCCGACCACCGCCTGGCCGCCCGCAGACGCATCCGCCTGGCGGAGGCCTCCGACGAGATCTTCGTGACCCTGGAACCCGGCTACGGCCTGCGCCGCATCACCGACGACCTCTGTCAGGAGGCGGGCTTCAAGCCGCGTATCGCCTTCGAGGGCGAGGAGGCGGAGACCCTGCGGGGCCTGGTGGCGGCGGGCCTGGGGGTCGCCCTCCTGCCACCGCCGGCGGTGCCCCGCCCGGGGGTCGCCGAACTGACGGTCACAGCGCCACGGGCGGCCCGCGAGATCGGCGTGGCATGGCTGGCCGACCGGCCGGACACCCCGCCCGTGGCGGCCTTCAAGCGCTTCCTGCTGTCGAGAAGGGGCAACCTGCTGCCCGCGTAGGGGGGTCGTTCGGCTCACCCCTGGTCAGAAGCGGTCGTCGTGATCCATGCGGCGAAACTCGCCGCCGCGCACCGGTGGGTCCTCGCCGTCCCCCTCGGCACCGTGTTTCATCACGCTGCCCGCCCTGGTCATCGTGCTGGTCGGGCGTGGTCCGAACTCGGCGTCACCGCCGCAGCGACTTGCCGAACCCCGCGGCCAGCGGCATCCGCAGCCCCAAGGGGGGCGGGGCCGCGAACGCGTCCTGGACCGGCCGGGAGAACACCCTGCCGAACAGCACCCCCATCACGAAGTCCTCGGCCAGCGCGAGGACTTCGTCGCGGTGCTGCTGCAACCCGTGCCGATCGGAGTGCACTTCGAACCGGCACACGTCCCGGTTCGCCTTCTTCGCCCGCGCCGCCAGCCGGAACGACAGTTCGGGATCGGTCCGCTCGTCGTTGGTGCCGTGCACGATCATCACCCGCCGCCCCCCGAGCTGCTTCACCGGTTCGGGCGACGCCGCCACGTCCTCCTCCGGCAGCCAAGGCGCGATCGCCAGCACGGAGTTGACGGCCTCGTGGCCGCCCGCGCGCAGGGCCGCCCGTCCGCCCATGTCGACCCCGGCGAGACACACGGGAACGTCCCCGTAGCGGCGTACGACCTCGTCGGCGGCCCACAACGCGTCGCTCACCTGGTTGGCGTCGCTGCCGTTCCACCCACGGAACCGGTAGTGGACGACATGCGTGGCGAGCCCCTCCCCGCGCCCGGCGCGCGTCAGCCGGCGCCCCAGGGTCCGCAGGTAGGAGGGCGCCAACAACGCCGTCGGTTTGCGATGTGACACTTCGTCACCTGAGGGAAGCAGGAGGACCACTCCGCTCACCGCCGTCGGCTCCGGCCCGATCGCCTTGCCCAGCCGGACCCTGCGCACCGGCGTCGCTTGCTGTGCCATGACAGAACAGTGTCAGAAGCGAGGGTGTACGCCACCCGTCCGTGGGGTCACCGTTACGTATCGACGGATGTGTAAAGCACAAAACGAGACGAGCGGCCGGGCTCGGCGACGGACGGGCGATGCGGCGGGCCCTCTACGCGCGTAGGCGTTAGAGTGCGGCAATGACGAGCCAGACTGCCCAGAAGGCGAACATCCCGAGCTCGGACCAGATCCGCCGGGCGCCGAAGGTTCTGCTGCACGACCATCTCGACGGCGGGCTCCGCCCCGGCACGATCGTCGAGCTCGCCCGCGCGTCGGGCTACTCCCAACTCCCCGAGACCGACCCGGACAAGCTCGGCGTCTGGTTCCACGAGGCGGCCGACTCCGGCTCCCTGGAGCGGTACCTGGAGACCTTCTCGCACACCGTCGGCGTAATGCAGACCCGCGACGCCCTGGTCCGGGTCGCGCGCGAGTGCGCCGAGGACCTCGCGGAGGACGGCGTCGTCTACGCCGAGGTGCGGTACGCGCCCGAGCAGCACCTCGAAGGCGGACTCAGCCTCGAGGAGGTCGTCGAGGCCGTCAACGAGGGCTTCCGCGAGGGCGAGCGGCTCGCGCGGGAGAACGGCCACCGCATCCGCGTCGGCGCGCTGCTCACCGCGATGCGGCACGCGGCCCGCGCGCTGGAGATCGCCGAACTCGCCAACCGCTACCGCGACCTGGGCGTCGTCGGCTTCGACATCGCGGGCGCCGAGGCCGGTCACCCGCCGACCCGGCATCTGGACGCGTTCGAGTACCTGAAGCGGGAGAACAACCACTTCACCATCCACGCGGGCGAGGCGTTCGGCCTGCCGTCGATCTGGCAGGCCCTCCAGTGGTGCGGCGCCGACCGGCTCGGGCACGGGGTGCGCATCATCGACGACATCCAGGTGCACGCCGACGGTTCGGTGAAGCTCGGCCGGCTCGCCTCGTACGTACGGGACAAGCGCATCCCGTTGGAGCTGTGCCCCAGCTCCAACCTGCAGACGGGCGCCGCCGAGTCCTACGCGGACCACCCCATCGGTCTGCTGCGCCGGCTGCACTTCCGGGCCACCGTGAACACCGACAACCGCCTGATGTCCCACACCAGCATGAGCCGGGAATTCGAGCATCTTGTCGACGCATTCGGTTACACGCTCGACGACATGCAGTGGTTCTCCGTCAATGCGATGAAATCATCGTTCATTCCTTTCGATGAACGACTGGCGATGATCAATGACGTCATCAAGCCCGGATTTGCCGAACTCAAGTCCGAATGGCTGTTCCGGCAGACCAGCTCTACCAGCGGTTCTGAGGCCGAGGAGGACTGACCGGGGATCCTTCGGGCACACGGAATGCGGACGCCATTCACAATCCGTCCGCATTTCGATGTTTGCGGTGGCAGGCGGGGCGTGTTTACGGTCGAGAACCGCTCACAACCCCGTAACGAATTTCGAGGACTTACTTTCATGAAGCAGTCTGCTGCCAAGACCCTCGGTGTCGCCGCCCTCGGTGCCGCCTTCGCCGCCGCCGGCGCCGGTGCCGCGAACGCCGCTCCGGTCTCCCCGGACGCCGCGGGCGCCGCGCTGGGCACCGTCACCAGCGCGCTCCCGGCCGAGCAGCTCTCCCAGGCGGGCCCCACCGCCGGTGCGGGCCTTGCCCAGGGTGCCGCGGGCCTGGCTCAGGGGCAGGAGGCGCTCGGCGCCGGCGTGGCCGCCGCGCAGCCGGCTGCGGAGCAGGCGCTGGCGGGTGGCCCGGCCCTGCTCGCCGGTGGCCCGGCCGCCGGGGCCGAGGGCCTGCTCGGTGGTCTGCCGGTGCAGGGTCTGCCCACCCAGGGCCTGCCGGTGAACGGCGTTCCGCTGGCCTGATCCGCCTCGCTCACACCACGCCGCTGGGGCGCGCCCTTCTCGCGAAGGGTGCGCCCCAGTGGCGTCTGCGTCCTGGGCCGGGCGCTTTCGACCTGCGGCTTTGTCGGCTCCGGGGGCCGTTGTCAGTGGGCTGCGGTAGCTTCCGAGGTGTTGGGCGCGACGAGGCGTCCGACGGGATACGGCCACAGGGGTGGGTGGACGATGAGCGACGGCACGGCGACGACAATGGACCTCGACGTCAGGCTGGAGAAACACCGCGTCGAACTGACCGGGTACTGCTACCGCATGCTGGGTTCGTCCTTCGAGGCCGAGGACGCGGTGCAGGACACGATGGTGCGCGCCTGGCGGAGTTACGACAAGTTCGAGGGACGTTCCAGTCTCCGGTCGTGGCTCTACCGCATCGCGACGAACGTGTGCCTGGACATGCTGACCGCGGGCAACAAACGAGCGCGGCCGATGGACCTCACGGAGTCGACGCCGCTCGCGCAGGCGGCGCTCTCGCCCCGGCCGGACAACACGTGGCTGGAGCCGATGCCGGACAGCCGGGTGCTGCCCACGACGGACGACCCGGCGGAGGCGGCGGTCGCCAAGGAGTCGGTGCGGCTCGCCTTCATGGCGGCTCTCCAACAACTGCCGCCCAAGCAGCGTGCGGTGCTGATCCTGCGCGAGGTGCTGGCCTGGAAGGCGAGCGAGGTCGCGGAGCTGCTGGGTACGACGGTCGCGTCGGTCAACAGCGCGCTTCAGCGGGCGCGTGCGACGCTCGCCGAGCAGCAGCAGCCGGGCACCGACGCCGTCGCCTCGGACCCGCTGGACGAGGAGCAGCAAAAGCTCCTGGAGCGGTATGTCGCGGCCTTCGAGGGCTATGACATGACGGCGCTCACGGCGCTGCTGCACGAGGACGCCATCATGACGATGCCGCCGTTCGACCTGTGGCTGACCGGCGTCCGGGACATCACCGGCTTCATGACGACGCTCGGCGCCCCCTGCGCGGGGTCGCGACTGGTGCCGGTCCAGGTCAACGGGCTGCCGGGCTTCGCCCAGTACAAGCCGGACCCGGAGGCGGGCGGCTTCAGTCCCTGGGCGGTGCAGGTTCTGGAGATCTCAGACGGCCGGATCACCGGGTTCCACTGCTTCCTCGACACCAAGCGCTGGTTCCCGCTGTTCGACCTCCCCCTCCACCTCGAAGCTGAGGCCGACCAGGTCGAGGAGGGCGTGTAGCGCGGGGTCCGGGTCACGCAGCCGTATCCGGCCCCCGGCCCGGCGAGCGGCCAGTTGCAGCCGGGCCAGCAGGTCCACGACGCCCAGTCCCGGCGGTCCGAGCCCTCCCACATCGCACACCACGACTCTCGCCCCGGCGCCCTCCAACCGGGCCCGTACGGCGTCGCACAGCCCTGCCACCTCGTCCCGGGTGACGGGGCCGGCCAGCACGAGTACAGCGGGTGTCATGGCATCCACGATCGGTAGACCGGACGGGCGGGCATAACTCATCGGGCCGGGCACCGGGCGCCGGTTTCCGCTGCTCATCGTGCTTGAGCGAGGTGTCCGCCGACCGAGATCACGTTGACCTGCCGCCCTCCTTCCCCGGAGGGTTGGCTGTATGCCCCACCTATCGACACCTCCCCGAATACCCTGCGGCTTGCGCCACGCCATGGAGGCGCCGTGCAGGGGGTGCTGACGGGGTTCGCGGTGATCGCGGTCGTCATCGGGGTGGGCTATCTGATCGGCCTACGCGGCTACCTGGGGGTCCACGGCCGTGACGTCCTCACCAAGCTGGCCTTCCATGTGGCGTCCCCGGCCCTGCTGTTCACCACTCTCGCGCAGACCGACCTCTCGGTGATCTTCTCCAGCCGTCTTCTGGTCACGGCCCTGAGCACGGCCGCGGCGGCCGGTGTCTTCGTCGCGGTCGGTGTCGTACGGCGCTGGGGCACAGGCCGCACCACGATCGGCGCGCTGTGCTCCAGCTACGTCAACTCCGGCAACCTCGGCATCCCCATCGCGGTCTACGTGCTGGGCGACGCCTCGCTGGTGGCCCCCGTGCTGCTGTTCCAGCTGATCGGGGTCACCCCGATCGCCCTGACGATCCTCGACCTGTCCGGCGAGGGTGAGAAGGGCCCCTTGTGGCGCCGTCTTCTGACACCGCTTCGCAACCCGATCGCGCTGGGCTCACTGGCGGGTGTGGCGGTCTCGGCGGCCGGCGTGAAGGTCCCGGCGCCCGTCCTGGACCCGCTGACCCTGATCGGCGGCATGTCCGTCCCAGCGGTCCTGCTGGCCTTCGGCATCTCCCTGTGCGGCAGCACGATGCCCGGCCGGGGACCGGACCGGCAGCCGGTCCTGCTCTCGGTAGCGCTCAAGTCGGTGGGCCAGCCGGCGGCGGCCTGGGCTCTGGCAGCGGGGGTCTTCGGTCTGCGGGGTGCTCCGCTGCTGGACGTGGTGGTGACGTCGGCACTGCCTGCCGCTCAGAACCTGTACACGTACGCGTCGAGTTACGGGGTGGGCGAGCGGCTGGCCCGGGACTCGATTCTGCTGTCGACGGTGTTGTCGGTGCCGGCGTTGGTGGGGGTGGCGGCGCTGCTGGGCTGACGTGCGTCAGCCGACAGGGAACTCGCTGGTGTCCAGGCTCAGGTCGAAGGGATCTGGCAGCTCGATTTGGTCACCGAACTTGCCGGCGCGGAGCACGCGGTACACGTCGCCTTGAGGTTCGCCGTACAGCGTGATCGTTGGCCCGCCCGGCGCCCAGTTGTCGATGAGGAGGTAGAGCGGAACCCCCGCCTGCGCGTAACCAGCAGCCTTCTTGATCCGGTCGTTGCTCGCGTTGGACTTGGAGGTGATCTCCACGATGAGTTCCGCCGCAGCTGCAGGAATGTAGTTCCCCTCCTCGGCCCGGAGCACAGCCTTCGGTGCCACCGCGATGTCGGGGATGTAAAGCCCGTCGCGAGACGGTACCGCCGTTCCTAGGGTCTGGTAGATGCCCCATTGCATGGGGATCACCTGATACAGCTCGCGCTGCACAAGGTCGGCAATGTCGTTGTGGGCGTTGGACGGCGGCGGTGCCACGGTGACGATCCCCTCGATGATCTCCACCTTGCAGCCCTCGGGTGCGTCCGTCTCCCTCCAGATCCGGACGAGGCCGTCCCACTCGTGGCCACTGGCCGTCATGTGGTCGACGGTGAGTGCGCCCATGGCGGTCTCCAATCGGTACGTCACCGATCCCAGCATGCCGAACGGGACCGGCAGCAGTCCACCGATCCCGTTCACCCGAAAGAGGAAACCCCAGGTCAGGCGATACGTTCCAGCACCACCGGCGACGCCGTGAAGTCCGTACCCGCTGCCGCGATGTCGTACGAACCCTCCACCGACTGGAGCGCGTACTCGAAGCGCTCCGGGGTGTCCGTGTGCAGGGTCAGCAGGGCCTGGCCCTCGGTGACCGTGTCGCCCGGCTTGGCGTGCAGCTCGATGCCGGCGCCGGCCTGCACCGGGTCCTCCTTGCGGGCGCGCCCGGCGCCGAGGCGCCAGGCGGCGACGCCGATGTCGTAGGCGTCGAGGCGGGTCAGGACGCCGGAGGACGGGGCCTTGATCACGTGCTGCTCGCGGGCGACCGGCAGTTCCGCGTCCGGGTCGCCGCCCTGGGCCGCGATCATGCGGCGCCAGACGTCCATCGCCGAGCCGTCGGCCAGGGCCTTGGCCGGGTCGGCGTCCTTCACGCCCGCCGCGTCCAGCATTTCGCGGGCCAGGGCGATCGTCAGCTCGACCACGTCGGAGGGGCCGCCGCCCGCGAGGACCTCGACCGACTCGCGGACCTCCAGGGCGTTGCCCGCCGTGAGGCCGAGCGGGGTGGACATGTCGGTCAGCAGCGCGACCGTCTTCACACCGTGGTCGGTGCCGAGGCCCACCATCGTGGAGGCCAACTCGCGCGCGTCCTCGATGGTCTTCATGAAGGCGCCGGTGCCGACCTTCACGTCCAGGACGAGGGAACCGGTGCCCTCGGCGATCTTCTTCGACATGATCGACGAGGCGATCAGCGGGATCGCCTCGACCGTGCCGGTGACGTCCCGGAGCGCGTACAGCTTCTTGTCCGCCGGGGCCAGGCCGTCGCCGGCCGCGCAGATCACCGCGCCGGTGGTGTCGAGGACGTTCAGCATCTCCTCGTTGGAGAGCAGGGCGCGCCAGCCGGGGATCGACTCCAGCTTGTCCAGGGTGCCGCCGGTGTGGCCGAGGCCGCGGCCCGACAGCTGGGGGACGGCGGCACCGCAGGCCGCCACGAGGGGCGCGAGCGGGAGGGTGATCTTGTCGCCGACGCCGCCGGTGGAGTGCTTGTCGGCCGTGGGGCGGGACAGGGACGAGAAGTCCATGCGCTCGCCGGAGGCGATCATCGCGGCGGTCCAGCGGGCGATCTCGCGGCGGTTCATGCCGTTGAGCAGGATCGCCATGGCGAGCGCGGACATCTGCTCGTCGGCGACCTCCCCGCGGGTGTACGCGTCGATGACCCAGTCGATCTGTGCGTCGCTGAGCTCACCGCGGTCCCGCTTGGTGCGGATGACGGAGATGGCGTCCATGGCCATGGCTTGGCTTCCTTCCGAGGTTTCCAGAAGCCGTACGGCCCCTCCGAGCCGGTCGCGTGGAGCGACTGGGAGGGGCCGCACGGGAGTTACTTGCTGAGGTGGCCCGGCCCGAAGGCCTGCGGCAGCATCTCCGAGAGCGGCAGGATGCCCGCCGGGGTCTCCAGCAGCAGATCCGGGCCGCCGAACTCGTACAGCAGCTGGCGGCAGCGGCCGCACGGGACGAGGACATCGCCCTTGCCGTCCACGCAGGTGAAGTGCGTGAGCCGGCCGCCCCCCGAGTTCTGCAGCTCGGAGACCAGTCCGCACTCGGCGCACAGGCCGACGCCGTACGACGCGTTCTCGACGTTGCAGCCGGTGATCGTGCGGCCGTCGTCGACGAGGGCCGCGACGCCGACCGGGTAGCCGGAGTACGGGGCGTAGGCGCGGGACATGGCGTCCCGGGCCGCCGCGCGCAGCTTGTCCCAGTCGACGGCGTGGGAGGCGGCGGGCGACGTCACTTGCCCTGGCCCTTCTTGTACGGCAGACCGTCCGCCTTCGGCATCCGCAGGCGTTGCGCGGAGAGCGTCAGGACGACGAGCGTGACGACGTACGGCGTGGCGGAGACGACCTGGTTGGGGACCTCGTTGGTGGTGGCGTACCAGGTGTAGACCAGGGCGCCGACCACCGCGGTGATCATCGACGGGGCGTACTTCTTGCGGACCACGAGCCAGATGGCGCCGATGATCAGCAGGAGCGCGCCGAGCAGCAGCAGGGCGTGGACGTTCTGGGAGCCGCCGCGCAGGTTGAGGCTGTCGGTGTAGCCGAACAGGCCGGCGCCCAGGGCGAGGCCGCCCGGCATCCAGTTGCCGAAGATCATCGCCGCGAGGCCGATGTAGCCGCGGCCGCTGACCTGGCCCTCCAGGTAGAAGGGGTTGGCGACGATGGAGAGGAAGACGCCGCCGAGGCCGGCCAGGCCGCCGGAGATGATCACGGCGATGTACTTGTACTTGTAGACGTTCACGCCGAGGGACTCGGCCGCGACCGGGTTCTCACCGCAGGAGCGCAGCCGCAGGCCGAAGGCGGTGCGCCACAGGATCCACCAGGTGCCGGGGATCAGCGCGACGGCGATCAGGGTCAGCCAGGAGACGTTGGTGACCAGGCCGCCGAGCAGGCCGGCGATGTCGGAGACGAAGAACCAGCCGTGGTTGTTCAGGTCCCGCAGCCCGTCGGACAGGCCCGGCACGGTGAAGTGGCCGAGGGAGTCGACCGCCGGGGACTGCTTGGCGGAGCCGCCCGCGTGGCCCTCGAAGGCGAGGGGCGCGAGGTAGCGGGTGATGCCGAGGGCGAGGATGTTGATCGCCACACCGGAGACGATGTGGTTGACCCGGAAGGTGACGGTGGCGATGGCGTGCAGGACGCCGCCGATGCAGCCGCCGATGATGCCGACGACGACACCGGTCCACGGGCCCCACTGGAAGCCGGCCCAGGCGCCGAACCAGGTGCCGAGGATCATCATGCCCTCGAGGCCGATGTTGACGACGCCGGCCCGCTCGGCCCACAGACCGCCGAGACCGGCGAGGCCGATCGGCACGGCGAGCTGGAGCGCGGTGGACATCTGGCTGACGTTGGTGATGCCGTCGGCGCCGGTGATGATGCGGACGATCGAGGTCAGCGCCAGGGCTCCGGCGATGACCAGCAGCAGGACCGACCACGACAGGCGGCGGCCCTTCGGTGCCGCGGGCTGCAGCGTGGGCTGGTTGACGTCGGTCGCGGTGGTCATCGGCCAGCCACCTCCTTCGTGGTGTTGTTGTCGGCGCCGAGGACGTGACCGGCGGCCAGTTCCGCGCCGACCCGGCGCTGCTGGCGGCGCAGGCCCCACTCGCGTACGGCCTCGTAGGAGACGACGACCGAGAGCACGATCAGGCCCTGCATGATGACCGCGATCTCCTTGTCGTAGCCGTGGAAGTCCAGCTCGGGCGACGCCTTGTCGAGCCAGGCCCACAGCAGGGCGGCGAACGCGATGCCGACCGGGCTGTTGCGGCCGAGCAGGGCGATGCCGATGCCGAGGAAGCCGATGCCGGTGGGGAAGTTCAGGCTGTAGGTGTGGGTGTCGCCGAGCAGGATCGGCAGACCGGCGAGGCCCGCGATACCGCCGGAGAGCAGCATGGCGGTGAGCACCATGCGCTTGGGGTCGACACCGCTGGCCGCGGCGGCCGTCTCGGAGGCGCCGGAGGCGCGCAGGTCGAAGCCGAACCGGGTGCGGTTGAGGACGACCCAGTAGGCGATGCCGAGCAGGACGGCGAGGAAGACCAGGCCGTAGATCTCGCCGGCGTCGCCCATGTCGATGCCGGGGACCCAGCCGGACTCGTGCATCTCGCCGGTGGTGTTGTTGTTGCCGACCTTGACGCCGAAGACGTTCGGCAGCCACAGGTAGGCGATGACCGAGGTGGCGATGGCGTTCAGCATGATCGTCGCGACGACCTCGCTGACGCCACGGGTGACCTTCAGGATGCCGGCGATACCGGACCAGAAGGCGCCGGTGCAGACCGCGGTGAGGATCAGCAGCGGGACCTGGAGGGCGGCCGGCAGGTTCGCGTGGGCGCCGACGACGGCGGCCATCATGGCGGCGAGCTGGTACTGGCCGTCGACACCGATGTTGAACAGGTTCATCCGGAAGCCGATGGCCACCGCGAGGGCCGCGATGTAGTACATCGAGGCCTGGTTGATGACCAGCACCTGGATGTCCGAGAAGCCGATCTGCTCGAACATCAGGGTGTACGGCTCGACCGGGCTCTTGCCGGAGGCGAGCAGCACGATCGCGCTGAGCACGAAGGCCACGGCGAGCGCGATGACCGGTCCGGCCACCGCGAGGAGCACGCGCTCCTTGTCGAACTTCTTCATCAGCGGGCCTCGTCTTCCGGAGCCTCGGGAGACTTGCGGATCTCGGGGGTGTCTGCGCCGGGCTCGGCGTTCTCGTCGTGTTCCAGGTGGCCGGTCGCGGCGCCGGTCATGGCCGAGCCCAGTTCCTCCGGGGTGATGGTGGCCGGGTCGGCGTCCGCGACCAGCTTGCCGTTGTAGATCACGCGGAGGGTGTCGGACAGGCCGATCAGCTCGTCCAGGTCGGCGGAGATCAGCAGCACGGCCAGGCCCTCGCGGCGGGCCTCGCGGATGTGGTCCCAGATGGCCGCCTGGGCGCCGACGTCCACACCGCGGGTGGGGTGCGCGGCGATCAGGAAGCGCGGCTTGTGGCTCATCTCGCGGCCGACGATCAGCTTCTGCTGGTTGCCGCCGGAGAGCGAGGCCGCAGTGACGTCGATGCCGGGGGTGCGGACGTCGTACGCCTCGACGATGCGGCGGGTGTCGGCCTGCGCGGCCTTGGGGTCCAGCCAGACGCCCTTGGCGTTGGGCTTCTCGGTGACATGGCCGAGGATGCGGTTCTCCCAGAGGGGGGCCTCCAGGAGCAGGCCGTGGCGGTGGCGGTCCTCGGGGATGTAGCCGATGCCCTGCTCGCGGCGCTTGCGGGTGGTCCAGGAGGTGATCTCCTCCTCGGCCAGTGCGATGGTGCCGGAGTCGGCGGCCTTCAGGCCGATGAGGGCGTCCACCAGCTCGGTCTGGCCGTTGCCCTCGACGCCGGCGATGCCCAGGACCTCGCCCGCGTGGATGGTGAAGGTGATGTCGTCCAGCAGGGCCTTGCCGCCCACCGCCTCCAGGCGCAGCTTGTCGACGGAGATGACCGGGCGGGCGGTCACCGTGGACTCGGCGGTCTCCGGCGTGGGCAGCTCGCTGCCCACCATCATCTCGGCCAGCTGCTTCGGCGTGGTCTCGGCGGGGACCGCCGTACCGACGGTGGTGCCGCGGCGGATGACGGTGATCTCGTCGGCGACGGAGAGCACCTCGCCCAGCTTGTGCGAGATGAAGATGACCGACAGGCCCTCGGCCTTGAGCTCGCGCAGGTTGTCGAAGAGCGAGTCGACCTCCTGCGGCACCAGGACGGCGGTGGGCTCGTCCAGGATGAGGGTGGTGGCGCCGCGGTAGAGGACCTTGAGGATCTCCACGCGCTGGCGGGCGGCGACACCGAGCTCCTCGACCAGGCGGTCGGGCTGTACGCCGAGGCCGTAGCGGTCGGAGATCTCCTTGATCTTGCGGCGGGCCTTGGCACCGATGCCGTACAGCTTCTCGCTGCCCAGTACGACGTTCTCGAGGACGGTGAGGTTGTCCGCGAGCATGAAGTGCTGGTGGACCATGCCGATGCCGCGGACGATGGCGTCGGCCGGGGACGAGAAGGTGACCTTCTCGCCGTCGACCGCGATGGTGCCCTCGTCCGGCTTCTGCATGCCGTAGAGGATCTTCATCAGCGTCGACTTGCCGGCGCCGTTCTCGCCGACGAGGGCGTGGACGGTGCCCTTGCGGACGGTGAGGTGGATGTCGTGGTTGGCGACGACACCGGGGAATCGCTTGGTGATCCCGGCGAGTTCGACGGCGGTCGCCTGACCGTTGACCGCCGCGCCGGCCGGAGGGCTGCTGGACGCGTTGATGGCGCACTCTCCTGGGGACGGGGGTCATCTACGCGCGTAGCGCCCCTATGGCCTGAAAGGGGCCGACGCGCCGCGACCAACGGGGTACGGGGAAGGCCCTTGGAAAGCCTCCCCGTACCCCGTTGAGCGGACGTAACCCCGGGGTTACCGCTGCTCAGGGTGTTGCTGCAATCAGCTGGACTTGACCTTGATCTCGCCGCTGATGATCTTCTCCTTGGCCGTCTTGATGGCGTCCTGGAGCTCGGTGTCGTCCGCGAACTTCGGGTTGGAGTTCGACAGGCTCACCTCACCCGTCTTCAGATCGCCACGAACGATACCGGTCTCGGGCTTGCCCTCCTCGACCGACTGCGCCAGGTTGTACACCGCCTTGGCGACGTCCTTCATCGCCGAGGTCAGGATGTAGTCCTTGTACTTGGCAAGGGCTGCCTGCTTGTACTGGTCGGAGTCGACGCCGATCGCCCACACCTTGTTGGCGGCGGCGGCCTCGATGACACCCTGGCCGGACAGGCCGGCGGCCGCGTAGACGACGTCGGCCTTCTTCTCGATCTGGCCCTCGGCGGCCGACTTGCCCTTGTCGGGGCTGGAGAAGCCGCCCTCCTCCGCGGTCTGCGTGAGGTACTGGGAGAGGACCTTGACCTTGCCGCCGCTGGTGTCCTCGACGCCCTGCTCGAAGCCGGCCTGGAACTTGTGGATCAGCGGGATGTCCACGCCGCCCACGAAGCCGACGGTGTTGGTCTTGGTGCTCTTGGCGGCGGCGACACCGGCCAGGTACGAGGCCTGCTCCTCGGAGAAGACCAGGTCGGCCACGTTCTTCGACTCGACGGTGGAGTCGTCCACGATGCCGAAGGTGGTGTCCGGGAACTTCTCCGCGGCACCCTTCACGGCGGCGGCGTACGCGTAGCCGACACCGATCACCGGGTTGTAGCCCTGCTTGGCCAGCGACACCAGTCGCTGCTCCTTGTCCGCGTCCGTCTCGCCCTCGGTGGGCTCGACGTCGGCGGTGTCGTACTGGAACTCCTTCTTCGCCTGCTCCAGGCCCGCGTACGCGGCGTCGTTGAAGGACTGGTCGCCCTTGCCGCCGACGTCGTACGCGATGGCGAGACCCTTGTCGCCCTTCGAGTCCGACGACGAGGCGGACGTCGAGGTGCCGCCACAGGCGGACAGCGCGAGGGCCAGAGAGGCGGTCGCTGCGCCTGCGACCGTGATCCGGGAAATCCGGCGCATGTGTAGGTGCTCCTGTCGTACTGGCGGGGCCGGAGAGGTGTGGGTACCTTCCTGCGTCGTTCGGTGCGTGCTCTCGGTGTGCCGGACGAAGGTCCTCGTAGCGGAGCTACTAGGGCCTTTGGCCGGTGCAGCGAGAGCGCGTGCCGGGCGGCGCGGGGGCGTGCCCACACTTCTCCGGGGTCGACCAGCGCCGGACGGTACTGCTGCACAGAACAGGTTCACAGCTACGGCGCTGACTTTCGTCGCAGATTAACGCGCGTAGACAAGCCTGAAAACCCCTTCTGTCCACCTTGTTATCCGCCCGTGGCCAACACCATGTCGGACCTTGACCAAGGGCGGGAACGCCACAGCGGGCGGGCACCCCCCGGATGCCCGCCCGCTGTACCGGTGTACGACCGCGTACGACCGTGACTACTCGGTCTTGACCTTGATGGAGCCGTCGATGATGCCTTCCTTGGCCTTGGCCACGGCCTCCGAGAGGCCGGCGATCTTCGCGAACTCCGGGTTGGACTCGGAGAGGCCGACGCCGTTGACCTTCAGGTCGAAGGTCTGGGTGCCGGTCAGCGGCTTGCCGTCCTCGACGGACTTGGCGAGCGCGTAGACGGCGCCGCCGACGTCCTTGAGGGCGGAGGTCAGGATGTACTGCTTGTAGCCGGCGAGCGCGGCCTGCTTGTACTGGTCGGAGTCGACGCCGATCGCCCAGACCTTGGCCTTCGCGGCGGCCTCGATGACGCCCTGCCCCGAGAGACCGGCCGCCTGGTAGATGACGTCCGCGTTCTTCTCGATCTGGCCCTCGGCGGCGGCCTTGCCCTTGTCGGGGCTGGAGAAGCCGCCCTCCTCGGCGGTCTGGGTCAGGTACTGGGAGATGACCTTGACCTTGCCGCCGCTGGTGTCCTGGACACCCTGCTTGTAGCCGGCCTCGAACTTGTGGATCAGCGGGATGTCCACGCCGCCCACGAAGCCCACGGTGTTGGTCTTGGTGGCCTTGGCCGCCGCGACACCGGCCAGGTACGAGGCCTGCTCCTCGGCGAAGACGAGGGAGGCGACGTTCTCGCCCTCGACGACCGAGTCGACGATGCCGAAGGTGGTCTTCGGGTACTTCTTGGCCACGGCCTCCATCGCGGGACCGTAGGCGAAGCCGACGCCGATCACCGGGTTGTAGCCCTGCTTGGCGAGGGACGCCAGGCGCTGCTCCTTGTCGGCGTCCGTCTCGCCCTCGGTGGGCTCGATGTCGGCGGTCTTGTAGCCGAACTCCTTCTGGGCCTTCTGCAGACCGGCGTACGCGGCGTCGTTGAAGGACTGGTCGCCCTTGCCGCCGATGTCGTACGCGATGGCGAGGCCCTTGGTGTCAGCGCTGCCGTCGCTGCTGCTGCTGTCACTGCTGGTACCACCGCACGCCGTGGCGGCGAGCGCGATCGACGCGACCCCCACCGCGACACGGGTCAGTTTGGATATCCGACGCATCGTGAAGTCCCCATTCTCCAAGCCCCGCAGTGGGTGCTGAGTTCGGCGCACATTAACGCGCGTAGACACTCCTGGGAACGGGGTTTCGTCTTGCCGTTATCCATTCGTGCCGATGGCCGGTTACGCCCTTGTGAACCATCGGATCGAAAGGCACGCATGGGGCAACACCGTCAGCCATGGGGCCAGACTCCCCCCGCCACGGGGGCGCCGCAAGCGGAGGGACGGGAGGACCGGGCCGGCTAACCCACGGCGTCCAGAAGCGCCGCCGCCGTGAACAGTTCCACGCCCACCGTGATGGCGGACTCGTCCACGTCGAAGTCGCCCTGGTGCAGGTCCCGGCCGATGCGGTCGCCCGGGTGGCGGGTGCCGAGGCGGGCCATGGCGCCGGTGACGTGCTCCAGGTACCAGGAGAAGTCCTCGCCGCCGAGGCTCTGCTCGGTGCTCTCGACGGAGTCGGCGCCGCGACGGGCGGTCATGGCGCCGCGCAGCAGTTCGGTGGCCTCCGGGTCGTTGACGACCGGCGGGACGCCACGGACGTAGTTGATCTCCGACTTGGCGCGGTGGAGGTTGGCGATCTCGTCGATGGCGGCGACGACGAGGTCGGGCGCCTGCCGCCAGGTGTCGAGGTTCAGACAGCGCACAGTCCCGGAGAGCTCGGCGCGCTGCGGGATGACGTTGGGCGCGTGGCCGGACTCGATCCGGCCCCAGGTCACGGAGAGGCCGCTGCGGGCGTCGGCGCGCCGGGCGACGATCGCGGGCACGTCGGTGACGACGCGGGCGGCGGCGGTGACCAGGTCGGTGGTCAGGTGGGGGCGGGCGGTGTGCCCGCCGGGGCCGTCCAGGGCGATCTCGAGCCGGTCGCAGGCGGATGTGATCGGGCCCTGTCGCAGGCCGATCTTCCCGGCGTCCACCTTGGGGTCGCAGTGCACGGCGAGGATCCGGCCCACGCCTTCGAGCCCGCCGCACTTGATGACGTCCAGGGCGCCGCCGGGGAGGACCTCCTCGGCGGGCTGGAAGAGCAGCCGGACGGGGCGGGGCAGCCGGCCCTGCCGGTGCAGCTCGGCGAGGACCAGGCCCGCGCCCAGCACGACGGTCGTGTGGACGTCGTGGCCACAGGCGTGCGCACGGTCCGGCACGGTGGAGCGGTACGGGCACTCACTCTTCGTGTCCGGGATGGGCAGGCCGTCGATGTCGGCGCGCAGGGCGAGCACCGGCCGCTCGCCGTCCTGCTTCCCGATCTCCCCGATGTCGCAGACGAGACCGGTTCCGGAGTCGAGCACGCGCGGCTGGAGACCGGCCTTCTCCAGGCGGCCCTTGATCGCGGCGGTCGTACGGAACTCCTGGTTGCCGAGCTCCGGGTGCATGTGCAAGTCGCGCCGGAACGCGACGAGTTCCGCACGGAGCGCCTCCGGCAGGGTGCCGGGAAGTGCGGCTTCCCCGGTGTGATCGACCTCGGACTCTTGGGACATCAGTTGGTTCACCCTCTACAGGGTAGGACGCCGGGGCGGCCAACTCCCCCTCGATCAACAAAAGTTCAACCCCTCAGGGGAAGAAAATCCGGCCGCTCGACGCATGGGTGCGGATGGAGATGGGTAGGTAGTTCTTTTCTCTACGCATACCACGTCCCGCGCTCTCCCGGCGGTTCTGTCCACCGGACGGGATCGGACGGCTCGGTCACGCTGTGCACATGCCCCCTCCGGCGGCGGCTCCGGAGAGGTGCCACGCGTCCCGGCCCGGTGACGTTAGGGTGCGGTCCGTGAGCGCCGAGAACCCGGAATTCATACGGGCCACCCGAATCTCGTACGACACGATCGCCGACGCCTATGCCGAGCGGTTCTCGGACTGGCTCGGCGTCCATCCGATGGACAGAGCCCTGCTGGGCGGGTTCGCGGAGCTGGTGGCGGTGCGGGGCGGCGGGCCGGTGGCCGACATCGGGTGCGGGCCGGGGCAGGTGAGCGCCGCGCTGGACGCGTTGGGGCTGCCCGTGTTCGGGGTGGATCTGTCACCGCGGATGGTGGAGCTGGCCCGCCGGGCCCACCCGGGGCTGCGGTTCCATGTGGGGTCGATGACGTCCCTGGGGCTGCCGAACGGGACGCTGGGCGGGATCGTCGCCCTCTACTCGGTCATCCACGTCCCGGACGATCACCTGCCGACGGTGTTCGCCGAGTTCCACCGCGTCCTGGTGCCGGGGGGCCATGTCCTGCTGGCCTTCCAGGCCGGGGACGAGGACGGGGCCGGGCAGCTGCACCTCGGCGAGCGCTTCGGTCACGCGATCGACCTCGACTACCACTGGCACACCCCGGACACGGTCGCCGCACGGCTGACCAAGGCGGGCCTCCAGCCGGTCACCCGGGTGCTGCGGGAACCCCAGGGCGAGGAGAAACGCGCCCGCGCCTTCCTCCTCGCACGCAAGGACGACCAGGGCGTTTCGTGACAGGCCACTAGACCGCGCTGACCGCCGACAGCCGGGTCACGTCCCGCGCCGTCCCCGTCACCCCCGACAGGAACCCCTGCGCCCGAGGTGACGCGCTCTCGGTCAGCCAGGCCGGGTCGATGTCGCACACGGCGACCCGCACCTCCGTGCCGGTCAGAGCCAGCGGCAGGGTGTGCACGACGGTCGAGGGGAAGCTGAGGATCGTGCGGCCGATGGGGCCGCGGCGGGCGATCAGCTCCAGGGGGAGGTCGGGGCGTACGACCTCCAGACCCGTCTCCACCGCCAGCCGGTGGAGCTTCTCCGCGCTCTCCCTCCGGTGGGCGAAGTAGCGGGTGGCGCCGTGGGCCCTGGCGAGGGAGCCGACGGCTTCCAGGTAGCGGTCGCCGTCCACCACTCCCGTCTCGACCAAGGACGTGCCGACCATGTCGGCGCCCTTGGTGATGCGGGGCGGGCCGAAGCGGTCGCGGGTCCAGGCGAAGGTGTTGGCGGTGACCGTCACACCGTCCGGGGTCTCCTCCATCGGCATGGAGGAGAAGATCTCGACGGTGCGCCGCTCGCTCGGGGTGAGGCGCTTGCGGGCCGCCGAGGACACCGGGGCGAAGACCAGGTCGCGGGGGCCGGGGCGGCCGCCCTTGCGGTGCCAGCGCACCAGGCGTTCGCCGCGGGCGAGTTGGGCGACGAACTCCATCGTCGCCGTGCCGTCGTCGACGACGACCAGGTCGCGGGCCTTGGTGATGGTCAGCAGGAGCTGGACGTAGCGGGAGAACGGGTCGCCCAGGACCACCCTGTCCGCCCGGCGCAGCAGGCCCGCGAGGCCGCCGATGGTCTGGAACGGGGCCGACGCGCCGCCCCGCGCCTCCTCCCAGCGGACCTCATGGCCGTCCTCGCGTGCCAGTTCGGCCATCCGGCGCAGCTGGCCGCGGGTCATGGGGTCGATCGGGGACAGGACGACGAGGGTGAGGCCCGGGCCGGCGGCGGGCTCGCGGGCGTGCGCCCACTCCAGCACGTTCAGGAGCTGTACCGGGCTCTCGACGAAGGCGAGAGTGTGGGGGCCGGTGTTCCCGGCGCGGGGGCTCATCGACGTACGACCGTCCCGTCGTAAGGCGCTCATGCGGCGCTCGTGTTCAGCTCGGGTTCAACAGGAACCCGAAGGGCGCCGAGTCCGAGCGCCCCTGTTCGGGAGCGCTCGGACATCGGCGCGCGTTCGGGTTCGGTGCGTTCCGGGTCAGACCTGGACCGGCTCGCCTGCCGCCGCGGCGATCTCCGCCTCGGCGACCACGCCGGCGACCCGGCGCAGCTTCTTCATCGGACCGAGCTCGGAGTCGTAGACCTTCTTGACGCCGTCACCGAGGGAGGCCTCGATGGTGCGGATGTCGCGCACCAGGCGGGTCAGGCCCTGCGGCTCGACCGAAGCGGCCTGGTCGGAGCCCCACATCGCGCGGTCCAGGGTGATGTGGCGCTCGACGAAGACGGCGCCGAGGGCGACCGCGGCCAGCGTGGTCTGCAGGCCCGTCTCGTGGCCGGAGTAGCCGATCGGGACGTTCGGGAACTCCTTCTCCAGGGTGTTGATCGCGCGGAGGTTGAGCTCCTCGGCCTTGGCCGGGTAGGTGGAGGTGGCGTGGCACATGACGATGTTGTCGGAGCCGAGGACCTCGACGGCGTGACGGATCTGCTTGGGCGTCGACATGCCGGTGGAGAGGATGACGGCGCGGCCCGTGGCGCGGAGCGCGCGCAGCAGCTCGTCGTCCGTCAGGGACGCGGAGGCGACCTTGTGGGCGGGGACGTCGAACTTCTCCAGGAAGGCGACGGCCTCAGTGTCCCACGGGGAGGCGAACCAGTCGATGTTCTTGCTCTTGCAGTACTCGTCGATCTGGCGGTACTCGTCCTCGCCGAACTCCACGCGGTGGCGGTAGTCGATGTAGGTCATCCGGCCCCAGGGGGTGTCGCGCTCGATGTCCCACTGGTCGCGCGGGGTGCAGATCTCCGGCGTGCGCTTCTGGAACTTCACGGCGTCACAGCCGGCCTCGGCGGCCACGTCGATGAGCTTGAAGGCGTTCTCCAGCTCACCGTTGTGGTTGATGCCGATCTCGCCGCAGATGTAGACGGGCTTGCCCGGGCCGACCTCACGCGAACCGAACGAGCGCAGACGGGAGTTGGTGCTCATGGCAGAGATGTCCTTACTTGGTGAGGGAGTCGAGAGAGGGGCCGAGGATCCAGCTGGCGATCTCTCGGATGGCGCCGTCGCCACCGGGTGTGGCGGTGACCGCGCGTGCGGCGCCGCGTACGACGTCGTGGGCGCTCGCGACCGCCACGGGCCAGCCCACGAGGGCGAAGCACGGGAGGTCGTTGACGTCGTTGCCGACGTAGAGCACGCGCTCGGGCGCGATGCCCTGCTCCTCGCACCACTGCTTGAGTGCGAGGTCCTTCCGGTCGATGCCGTGCAGCACGGGGAGCTTCAGCTTCCGTGCGCGGGCGGCGACGACCGGGTTCTGCTCCGTGGAGAGGATCAGCATCTTCAGGCCGCTCTTGCGCAGGGCGGCGATGCCGAGGCCGTCTCCGCGGTGCACGGAGACGAACTCCTTTCCATCGGCATCGATCAGCACCCGGTCATCGGTCTGGGTGCCGTCGAAGTCCAGTACGACCGCGTCGATGTCGTCCGTGGTCGGGAGGGCGCCGGGCCGGTCCGCGTCGAACAGCGGCGCCAGCGCGCGGGCGCGGGCCAGGTCGTGGGGATCGTCGATCTCCAGGACCCGGGCGGGGTCGGTGCGCACGAGTTCCGTACGGCCGAAGAAGCGGTGCTTGTGCTCGCGGAAGCCGCGCGCGTCCATCGCGTAGGCGGCGCCGGTCTCCAGGAAGTCCTGGGGGCGGTCCTGGCGGCGCGGGCGGAAGGACTTGTCGTGGTTGACGCCGTGGCCGCCGGTGGTGGCGGCGCGCTCGGTCTGCGCGGCGGCCGCGTCGTCGTCGCCGTGCCGCCACACGAAGCCGTGGAAGGGCGCGACGGTCAGGGAGGTGTCGGCACCGTTGGCGACGATGGCCTTGACGACCGCGTCGATGTCCTCGCGGACGATGAACGGGCTGGTGCACTGCACGAGCAGGACCACGTCCACCGGGGCGCCGTGCAGCGCCTCGTGCGCGTCCATGGCGTGCAGCACGGCCGCCTCGGAGGTGGCGGTGTCGCCGGCGATGGCGGCGGGGCGCAGTACGACCTCGGCGCCGGCCTGGCGGGCGGCGGCCGCGATGCCCTGGTCGTCGGTGGAGACGACGACGTCCGTGACGAGTCTTGAGGCCCGGCACTCGCGCACCGCGCGCGCCACTAGCGGTACGCCTCCGACGGGCATGAGGTTCTTCGCGGGCACGCCCTTGGAGCCGCCGCGGGCGGGGATGACGGCGAGGACTCGGCGGGCCGACGCGCTCGCGTGTGACGGGGAGTCAGACATGGATGGCACTCCTTGCGCAGAGTTCGCAGAGCGATGGAGGGCGGCGGAGCCGCCCGACAGGGGCGCGGGGCTGCCTCGATCAGCGGCTCCGCCGCGGGGCGCGACCGGCCCCGGCGGCGGCGCAGCCGCCCGACGACCCGAAGCGGCACTTCCCGGGGCGCTCACAGCTCCCCCATCCGCCGGATGACGGGCGCCACGCGCTGCACGCCGTGCCGGTAGGCGCCGCGTGCCGCCCGGCGCACTATCTGGCGGACGGGGCCGGGCTCCTTGTCATGGGCGGGGGCGCCGGGCAGCGGACCGCCGTCGACGCCGAGGTGGTGGCGGGCGAGGATGCCGGGCAGATAGCCGGGCGCGGTGGCGGGCGTGTAGTACGGCGTGAGGGCGGGCAGTTGGCCGGGGCGGTCCAGCAGCTCGGCGATGCGCTCGCGGGCCGCGTCGAAGGCGGTGGCGTAGGAGCCGTCGGCGCAGACGCCCTGCCGGGACACCCACTCCTCGTCGGGCGTGGGGCGGTGTCCTTCGTCGAGCTGGTCCCAGGAGGCGAGGCAGCCGGAGCCCACGAAGTGGTGGTTGCCGAGCGTCTCGCGCACGCCGAGGTCGGTGAGGACGACGGTGGGGACACGGCGGTGCAGCGACTCCAGCGCCGCGGTGGAGCTGATGGTGACCAGCAGGTCGGTGCGGTCGAGGACCTCGCCCATATTGCCGTACACCAGGCGGAAGTTGGCCGGCGGTTCGAGCCGCTGGACCAGCTTCTGGTAGGGCAGTTCCTCGATGTGCGTGGTGTGTTCGCCCGGCTTGGAGCGCAGCTTGAGCAGCACCTCGCGCTCGGGGTGCCTGCGGGCGTGCTGGATGAGGCGGTTCAGCAGGTACGTACGGTCCCGGCGGCTGTCCGGCACCGAGGGCTGCGCGGCGAAGACGACCGTGTACGGGTCGTGCTCGCCGGCGTAGGGCTCGCCGCCGAGGAACGGCAGCGCCACCTCGGTCACCGCGGAGGCGTCGGCGCCGACCCCCTCGTACACCGCGCGGAACCGCTCGGCGTCCTGGCGGGAGTTGGCGAGGACGAGGTCCGCGCCGTGCCGCAGCAGCAGGCCGTCGGCGAGCTTCTCGTAGACGACGCCGACATAGCCGGTGACGACGACGGGCCGCTGCGCCTGGCCCTCCCAGACCCGCTTGAGGCCGTGCAGCACGGCCTGCACCCCGCCGCCCACGAGGGCGAGGACCAGGACGTCGTACGACTCCTGCGCGATGGCGCGCAGGAACTCGACCGCGGTCACCTCACGGAGGGAGTCGGCGTGGACACCGACTTCCTGGAGCTGGCGGGGGGTGGGGGTGGCCCGGCCACGCAGGAGATATCCGTCCAAACGGATGTCCGAATTCTCCGGGGCGATACGGTTCGCGGTGAGCGCGCCCCATTTCCACCGGGTATCGGAATCCGCGAGTACGGCAACTCGCCGGGTCTTCGTCGCACTTGCTGGCACGTCGAAGACGCTAGGAAGCGATTCCGAGGTTCTGCCCAACCCGAATGCAACAAACGGTTAACAGCACATCGACGAACGGCGAATCAGTGTCCGAAGCGGCCGGGAAAAAGCCTGGTTCACGGCATCGCCACGCGTCGTTCACCTGACATCAAGCTCCGGGTAAAGACGGGTGACGGACGGCCCCCTAACGTCCTTCGCGTGGTCAAGCTCTCCGTCATCGTGCCGTTCTACAACGTGCAGCAATACGCGCCAGACACCCTGAAGAGCCTGCGTGCGAACACACGCGAGGACTTCGAGTTCATCCTCGTCGACGACTGCTCGACCGACGGGACACCTCAGCTGCTCGCGCGCGCGGAGCGTGAGCTGCCGGGCGCGGTGGTCGTCCGGCACGAGCGGAACGGAGGACTGGCCACCGCGCGGAACACGGGCATCGACAGGGCGCGCGGCGAGTACCTGACGTTCCTGGACGGCGACGACTGGCTCGCCCCCGGCTACTTCCCGCAACTCCTGTCCGCCATCCAGGAGTTGGGCTGTGATTTCGTCCGCACCGACCATGTGCAGTGCACCGGGCGGGCCCGCGGCATCCATCGGGTGCCGCACGGCCGGCGCTGGACGGTGATGAACCCGCGCGAGGCGATCCTGCCCGCCGACCGGTCGACGTCCGTGGACTACGCCTACGCGTGGGCGGGCGTCTACCACCGCCGGCTGGTCGACCGCGGAATCCTGCAGTTCACCCACGGACTGCGCACCGCCGAGGACCGGCCGTGGATCTGGAGACTGCACCGGGAGGCGGAGTCCTTCGCCGCGGTGGGTCTGCTCGGCGTCCACTACCGGCGCGGAGTCGCCTCGTCACTCACCCAGATCGGTGATGTCCGACAGCTCGATTTCATTCGTGCGTTCGACCAGGTAATCGACGAAACCGCGGCTGACCCCGAGGCCGATAAACTGCTTCCGAAAGCCGTGCGCACCTATTGCGCGATCATGGCTCATCATCTCGGACAAATCGAGAGGTTCGAACCCGCCGTGGCTCGAAAACTGCGCTCGATGAGCGCCGCCGCCCTGAAAAGAATGCCGCAGGACGTGCTCGCGGAGGTCATGGACTCGATGGACGCCCAGCGCGCCGCCCGGCTGCGGCGGGTGCGCCGCCGCTCGATCGGGGCCCGGACGGTGGCCGCCTGATGCCCCGCACCACCCAGATCTTCTGCGCCTCGACGCTGTACGGCGCCGCGACCCTGGCCGCCGCCCTGGACGCCGGGCTCTTCGAACCGGCCGACCGCCGGCTGCTGCTGGTCACCAACAACGCGCCCAACCCCGAGATCACCCCGTCCGTCGACACGATGCCGGGCTTCGACCTGCTGCGTGAGCGCTTCGACGAGGTGCTGTCCTGGAACACGACCATCTCCCCGTTCCACCCGAGCGGCTGGTCACCGCGCGCCGACGACATCCCCATGTGGGAGCGGTACGTGCGGCTGCTGTGGAACCTCGGCGACGACGAGGTGCGGCTGGCCGTCGAGTCGGTCCAGGCCAACCCGGCGCTCGCGCTGTGCCAGCTGTTCACCGGCGCTCCCGTCGACGTCTACGCGGACGGCCTCATAAGCTACGGCCCCACGCGCGACAAGATCGACCCGTTGGTCGGCACCCGTATCGGACGGCTGCTGCACCTCGATCTCGTCCCGGGCCTCACCCCGCTGCTGCTCACCGAGTTCGGCGTCCCGACCGAACTGGTGCCGTCCGAGGCGTTCCTGAAGGTGCTCGGCGAACTCGCCGCGGACCAGGACGACCTGGCCGACGGCCTGTCCTCCTCCGGCGCGGACGGCAAACCGGCCCTGCTGCTCGGCCAGTACCTCTGCGCGCTCGGCATCCTCAGCGACGCCGAGGAGGAGGACCTGCACCGGCAGATGGTGCGCGGCGCCGTCGCGCTGGGCCACCGCAGGCTCGTGTTCAAGCCGCACCCCGTCGCACCGGCCCGCTGGTCGCGGCTGCTGGAGGACGAGGCGGCGAAGCTGGGCGCCGAACTCACCCTGCTGGACCGGCCCGTCCTCGCCGAGGTCGCCTTCCAGCGGCTGAAGCCCGCACTCGTCGTCGGCTGCTTCTCCACCGCGCTGCTCACCGCCGCCGGTCTGTACGGCCTCCCGGTCGCACGGGTCGGCACCGACACCGTGCTGGCCCGGCTCGCGCCCTACCAGAACAGCAACCGCGTACCGCTGACCATCGTCGACGCCCTGCTCCCCGACATCGCGGACGGCTCGGCGGTGCGCAGCTGGGCGATGCCGCCGCGCGAACGGGTGGCCGAACTGTCCGCGCTGCTCAAGGCGGTCGGCTTCGCGATGCAGCCGAAGATCTACCCCGGGTTGCGCGGCACGGCCGAGACCTACCTCGCCAAGCACCTCAACCCGCACACCTGGCGCTACTTCAAGCGCAGGCGCCTGACCTCGCTGGCCCTGCCGGGTGCCGTGCCGGCCCAGCTCTCCTTCATCCCGCGCAACGCGACCGTACGCCGACTGGCGCGCCGGGCGCGGGCGCTGCGGGGCGCCGCGGTGAAGCGGTAGCGGTGGGCTGTTCATCCGAGCGACATCTTTGAGCTCCCCCTGCGTCAGCTGTCACTCACCTTTCACCCGTCGGAGGTACATAGGTTCGGTTCGTCCCACGACTCCCATGAGAAGGGCCCCAGGATGAGCGCGGCTGACCAGGCCACGGCACCGCACATACGGCTGCCCCTGTCCGACCGGCCTCCCGTCCGGCCCCGGGCGGCGAGCCGGCTGCGGGCCCTGGACGGTCTGCGGCTGATGGCCGCGCTGATGGTGTGCATGTACCACTTCACCGGCAAGAACGGCGAGGTCGCCACCTCCTGGCACCAGTCCCCCGGCGTCATGTTCCCGACGCTGTCGCAGCTGTCCACCTACGGCAGCCTGGGCGTCCAGTTCTTCTTCGTCATCAGCGGCTTCGTGATCTGCATGAGCAGCTGGGGCCGGACCCTCGGCGACTTCTTCCGCTCCCGGATCTCCCGCCTCTACCCGGCGTACTGGGTGGCCATCGTCATGGTCACCGGCGCCGCGGTGCTCCTGCCGGTCGTCGTCCACCCGCTCCGGCCCGACGAGCTCCTGGTCAACCTGACGATGATGCAGCAGCCGCTGGGTGTACCGCGGGTGCTGGGCGTGTGCTGGACGCTGTGGGTGGAGCTGAAGTTCTATGTGCTCTTCGCGCTGTTCGTGATCTGGAAGGGCGTCACCTACAAACGGGTCGTCACCTTCTGCATCCTGTGGACGCTGGCCGGTGCCTTCGCCCGGGTCGCCGACAACCCGCTGACCGACGAGCTGGTGATGCGCGACCACGCCCCGTTCTTCATCGGCGGCCTCGCGCTGTACCTGATCCACCGGTTCGGCAGCGACCTGCTGCTGTGGGGGATCGTCGGCATGTCCTTCCTGCTGGGCCAGCGCTACTCGGTCACGGCGCTGTGGCACCCGGGCGAGCAGGGCGACTTCCACCGCGATCCGCTGGTCATCCAGGCCATCGTCTTCTGCGCCTTCGCCGCGGTGGCCGTGGTGGCGCTGGGCTGGACGCGCTGGGCCAACTGGCGCTGGCTGACGGTGGCGGGGGCGCTGACGTACCCCTTCTATCTGATCCACGAGCACCTGGGCTGGTTCTTCATCCGGGTGCTGCACCGGGGGCTGGGGCTGGGTTCCTATGCGACGCTGGCGTTGTCCGTGCTGGGACTGTTGGGGCTGGCCTATCTGATGCACCGGTTCGTGGAGAAGCCGTTCGGGCCGAAGCTGAAGCGGGCGTTGCCCACGGTGCCGCTCCGCTAGGAGGGCCGTTGTTCGTCTGCGGGTCCGGTGAGGGCTGGTCGCGGCCACGCGGCGGAGCCGCATATCGATACAGCCCCGCGCCCCTGGGGGTGAGGTGAAGGGTTTCGCCCTCACCCCACCCCCTCCTGGTACTAGCGCGCCGTCTGGCGTAGGCGCCGTACTGCCTTGCGTACCGCCGGGTGCTTGCGCAGCGCCTCCGCCCGGACCGGGCTGCCGCCGGGGAGGCGGAGGCTGGTGAGGCGGCGGCGCTTGAAGTAGCGCTGGTAGCGGTCCAGGTTGCCGGTGAGCCAGGCGGTGACCTCGTCGCGCAGGGCGTGGTGCTTACGGGACTGCATGCAGTAGCCGACGCTGCGCACCAGCGGGGCCAGGCCCTCGGCCATCCCGGCGAGTTCGAGCGGGGAGCCGAGTTCGGCGTGCTCGGCGTCGGGCAGGGCCGCGTCGATGATGGTCAGCGGGATGCGGTTGCTGTTCTCGTACGGCGTGATGCGTTCGAGGAGCAGGTCCGTGCCGACACGGGCGACGGGGATGCCGTAGAAGGCGGCGGCGGTCATCAGCGCGGTGGAGAAACAGCCGATGACCAGCTTGGGCTTCAGGAAGGCGAAGACGGTCTCGGCGAGGACGGGCTCGTTCAGGACCGTGAGCCGCACGTCGAGTTCCTTCGCCACCGCCTCCAGGGACTCGTTGAAGACGGCCGGTGCGCTCGGGTGCGGCTTGAACAGGATGTCCTGGTGTCCGGCGCGCGCGGCGGCGCGCAGGAAGCGGATGTGGAGCTGCTCCTCCTCGTCCTGGGTGATCAGGTCGATGGCCGAGAGGTACTGGCCGAGGAGGACGGCGGTGGGCGGGGCGTCGGCCGGGAGGCGCTCGGCGAGGATGCCGGCGCCGGACTCGCCGATCTGGGCGAGGACGTCGACGATCGCGTCGTTCGGGACGGCCTCGGGCGGCACGCCGTACTCGGCGAGGAGCATCGGCTCCAGGCCCGGCACCAGGTCCAGGTGCAGGACGCGCTTGATGCGGCTGCTCATGCCGTGCGGGATGCGGTTGCGGGTGGGGCCGTAGCTCATCAGGCCGTCCGCGTACACATGGATCGGGCTGTCCGCGAAGATGTCGGCGACCGCGCGGGAGGGGTTGGCCTGGATGGACTCACAGGCGATCTCCACGGGCTCGTCGCCCAGGTTCCAGGCGAGGCGTACGGCCTTCTCCCACAGCAGGGTGTCCTGGCCGCGCGGCGACCAGCCGGCCGGGTGGTGCGGGGAGATGAACTCGTTCCAGGAGCGCACCTCGTCGAACTCGGGGCGCAGCTTCTCGAAGCCGGCCATCCGGTCCAGCGGGGTGCCGACCTCGGGGACGGCGGCGGTGTTGCTGACGACGAGGATGCGGCGGACGCCCTCACGCGGGCCGAACTGGCCGGCCCGGATGGCGGCGGTGACGGTCGCGGCCGCGTACTGCGTGGCCGAGAAGAAGATCTGGATCATGCCGCCACTCCCTTCATGCCGCCCCGTATCCGGCGCAGCATGTACACGCGCTCCTCGCCCATCCCGACGAGGGCCTCTTCCAACTCCTCCTCCGACATCCTGCCCAGCGCCTCGGCCGCCATCTGCTTCAGCCGGGCGGCGATGCTGCGTTCGAACCGGCTCCGGCTGAGCAGCTGGTGGGCGATGACGACGCAGTAGTTGCGCAGCGCCTTCTTGCGGAGCCTGCCCACCTCGGGGTCGTCGGCGAGTTCGGCGAGGACGAGGTCGAAGGAGCGGAAGAAGTCCAGCTGGCGGACGTCACCGATCTGGGTGAGCGAACTGGCCACGCCCCGGCGGTAGAAGACGCCGCGCAGGCTGGCGACGGCGTAGGAGTCGGCCCTGCGGTGCAGGTCCCAGATCCAGGGGCGGTCCTCGGCGGTCTTCAGCCCGTCGTGGAAGCGCAGCATGCCCTTGTCGAGGAGGCGGCGGTGGTAGACGCCGGCCCAGGCGTAGGGGTAGTCGACCATGGTGGTGTCGTCGACGGGGAGGATCGAGGTGCGCGGGTCCAGCGGGGTGTGGCGGCGGCCCTCGGGTGCCCGGTGGACGGTTCGCTCGATGCCGGTGACCTGCACGTGGTCGGTCCGGACGAAGTCGACGTCGAACTTCTCGACGGCGTCGACGAGATCCGCGAGATAGCCCGGCGCCAGCCAGTCGTCGCCGTCGAGGAAGGTGAGGTAGCGGCCCTCCGAGGCGTCGATGCCGGTGTTGCGCGCGGTGGCCAGTCCGCCGTTCCGCTCGTGCCGTATCACCCGGCTGTTCCTCAGTCTCTTCGTCAGCGTCAGCAGCGCTTCGTACGTCTTGTCCTTGGTGGACCTGTCCTCGACGAAGATGAACTCGAAGTCGTCCCGTGCGTTGTTGACCAGGCTGGTCACGGTCTCGGGTACATACGACTCGATGTTGTAGCAGGGGACGATCACGGACAGGGCGGGTTGGTTGGCCACGTGTGCACACCTGGATTCTCAGCGGGAAATCTCCGAGATCCTAGGAACGGACGGGCTGCCTGGACACGACACCTCGCCGACCTCCAGGTGAACTCGGCATGACATCACCATGCCGGGCCCTGTCCGGCCCGGTAGCGCGCCTCGATCCCGGCGATCACCAGGGCCAGCCCTTCCTCGAAGTGCCGGTCGTGGTCGGCGAAGATCTCCGCGCCCGCCCGGGCCGACAAGGGGAAGTCGGCCATCCGGCGGGCGCGTTGCTCGATGTCGTAGCCCTCGCGGCGTTCGCCGGGCAGCGGCTCGACGTCCTGTTCCTCCGTGACGAAACCGAGCGTGCAGAAGTACGTCGCCGAGGTCGCGCGGACCGCCTGGGCGAGGGTGAAGCCGGCGGTCGTGAACAGGCGCAGGTTGTTCATCTTCCCGCCGCGCGGGGAGGGCGACGGTTACCTGGCCGTCTGCCCGCTCGCGGGTACGGAGGACTTCCAGGTCGTGGCCCGGTTCCCGGAGGGCGCCCCGGTGGACGTCTCCCTGGAGGGCGTACGCCTCTTCGACGCGTTCCGGGGGCCGCACTGGACGGTGGTGGCGGTGGGAGTGGAGGGGCCGCAGGTGCCGGACGCGGTTCGGGGGGTCCGGGGGCGGGTGCAGGCGTCGTACGGCTCCGGGCTGTTCCTCGTGCGTCCGGACGGCTGTGTGGGAGGGGCCGGGGACCGGGCGGCCGGGCTCGTCGACCACCTGGGCCGGTTCGGGGTTCGCTAGCCGGCGATTCGCCGAGCAGTCGGTCCCTCAGAACGCGTCCGATGGCACATAGGTCCCCCAGACCTCCCGAAGCGCGTCGCACACCTCCCCCACCGTCGCCCGGGCCCGCAGCGCCTCCTTCATCGGGTACAGCACGTTGCCCTCCCCCTCGGCCGCCTTCTTCAGCGCCGTCAGCGCCGAGTCCACCGCCCCCTGGTCCCGCTCCGCCCGCAGCTTCGCCAGTCGCTCCGCCTGCCGGGCCTCGATGGCCGGGTCCACGCGGAGCGGCTCGTACGGCTCCTCCTCGTGCAGTTGGAAGCGGTTGACGCCGACGACGACCCGTTCACCGGCGTCCGTCTCCTGGGCGATCCGGTAGGCGCTGCGCTCGATCTCGCTCTTCTGGAAGCCGCGCTCGATGGCCGCCACCGCGCCGCCGAGGTCCTCGACCTTCCGCATCAGCTCCAGCGCGGCCGCCTCCACGTCGTCCGTCATCCTCTCGACGACGTACGAGCCCGCGAACGGGTCGACGGTCGCCGTCACGTCCGTCTCGTACGCGAGGACCTGCTGGGTCCGCAGCGCGAGGCGGGCGCTCTTGTCCGTCGGCAGTGCGATGGCCTCGTCGAAGGAGTTGGTGTGCAGGGACTGGGTGCCGCCGAGGACCGCGGCGAGGCCCTGGACGGCGACGCGGACCAGGTTCACCTCGGGTTGCTGGGCCGTCAGCTGGACGCCGGCCGTCTGCGTGTGGAAGCGCAGCATCAGCGACTTGGGGTTCCGCGCGCCGAACTCCTCGCGCATCACCCGGGCCCAGATACGGCGGGCGGCGCGGAACTTGGCGACCTCCTCCAGGATCGTCGTACGGGCGACGAAGAAGAAGGAGAGGCGGGGCGCGAAGTCGTCCACGTCCATGCCGGCCGCGACCGCCGTACGGACGTACTCGATGCCGTCGGCGAGAGTGAAGGCGATCTCCTGCGCGGGGGAGGCGCCCGCCTCGGCCATGTGGTAGCCGGAGATCGAGATGGTGTTCCACTTCGGGATCTCGGCACGGCAGTACTTGAAGATGTCGGCGGTGAGGCGGAGGGAGGGCTTGGGCGGGAAGATGTACGTGCCGCGCGCGATGTACTCCTTCAGCACGTCGTTCTGGATCGTGCCGGTGAGCCGGTCGGCGCCGACTCCCTGTTCCTCCGCGACCAGTTGGTACAGCAGGAGCAGCAGCGCGGCCGGGGCGTTGATCGTCATCGACGTCGACACCTGGTCCAGCGGGATCCCGCCGAACAGCACCCGCATGTCGTCGATCGAGTCGATGGCCACGCCCACCTTGCCGACCTCGCCGTGCGCGATCGGCGCGTCGGAGTCGTGGCCCATCTGGGTGGGCAGGTCGAAGGCGACGGACAGGCCCGTGGTGCCGTGGGCGATCAGGTCGCGGTAGCGGGCGTTGGACTCGGTGGCCGTGCCGAAGCCGGCGTACTGGCGCATCGTCCAGGGGCGGCCGGTGTACATGGACCGGTAGACGCCGCGGGTGAAGGGGTAGGAGCCCGGCTCGCCCAGCTTCTCGGCCGGGTCCCAGCCGTCCAGCGCGTCCGGCCCGTATACCGGCTCGATGGGCAGTCCGGACTCCGACTCACGCGCCATGGTGTTCCTCCGTGTCCCGGTTCGCTTCTGTCTCCCACCATGCCGCCTGGTTCGCAACCGGTCACCCGCGGGGAACATCTCAGGTGACATCAGGGCCGCCGGGGGGGGCGGCCGCGGTGAGACGCCGGGGGTCGGGATGCGTACCAGGGGCATGGGGAGATCTGGCATGGGGAGGTCTACCGCCGTACTCGCCGCGGGCGCCGCGCTCGCGGTCCTGTGCGGCTGCACGGTGCAGGCGTCCGGGGACGACCGGCACTCGCCGGTGCGCATAGAGCTGCCGAGCGGCACACCGTCCGCGAAGTCCGAGGCGCCCGGGAACGATGACGCCGGCACGGACGGCGACGACGGCAGCGACGACAAGCCGGGCTCGACGCCCACCACCGCACCCCCGACTCCCGCCGCCGTGCTGTGGTCGCGGGGCGACGAGGGCCGTGACATACGCGAGCTGCAGGCCCGGCTGCGGCAGATCGCCTGGCTCTTCGACGGGCCGACCGGGACCTACGACGATCTGACCGAACAGGCGGTCCGCGGCTTCCAGGGCAAGCGCGGGCTGCCGAGGACGGGGAAGACCGACGAGGTCACCTGGCAGCGGCTGCTGGGGATGACCCGCGAACCCGGCAAGTGGGATCTGTACCTGATGGGCGGCCAGCCGGCCGACGCGCCGGACGCGCGGTGTCTGACCGGCCGGGTGCTGTGCATCAGCAAGTCCAGCCGGACCCTGCGCTGGATGATCGACGGGCGGACCGTTCTGACGGTGCCGGTGCGGTTCGGGTCGCAGTACACACCGACCCGGGAAGGTGTGTTCAGCGTCTACTGGAAGTCCCGGCACCATGTGTCGACGCTCTATGACTCACCCATGCCGTACGCCATGTTCTTCAGCGGCGGCCAGGCGGTGCACTACTCGTCCGACTTCGCGGCGACCGGTTACGCCGGTGCCTCGCACGGCTGCGTCAACGTACGGGACGAGCGGGCTGTCTCGGAGATGTTCGCCCAGGTGCGGACCGGCGACAAGGTCGTCGTGCACTGGTGAGGCGCGGGGCGCCGAGGGAGGGGTGGGTGTGGGGCGCGGGCGGGACCGGGGGAACGTGTCCCGCCCGCGCCGATGCACGAGCCGCAGGTACGGGGGGAACCCCGGCTCTGTGCGACGGCCGATGACCAGTCGGCTCACTCAGATCAGCGCCGTAGCGGCCGAAAGTGTCACTCCTGCCGCGAAGAAATTTCCACGAATCACAAAACCGCAGGTCAGCGACGTGTGAGCGAGGTGAGTGACGGGAGGATCCGGTCCCTCGGGTCATCGGCCACGGCTGACGGGGCGACCGCGGCGCGGTCCACGCGGTGGTCGTTGCCATGGCCGTCGCGGTTTCCGTCTCCGTGCCGGTTCCCGTGGTCGCCGCCGTGGTGGCCGCCTCGGCCGTCGGGGCGCCGGTCGGCACGGTCGCCCTCGTCGTCGTCCTTCTCCCGGTCCTTGCCCTTGTCCCGGCTCTTGTCCTGGCCCTTGTCCTTGCCGTTGCCCGCCTTGCTCCAGGCCCCGTCGCCGGTCGCCTTGAGGACGTTCCCGCAGTACTTCCGCACGCGCTCGGAGCCGCCCGCCGCGCCCTCCAGGGTGCGGCGGTGGTCGCTCGACAGCCGCTTGCCCTCGCGCAGGTCGCGGCAGTACGAGGTGACGGCCTTCCACCAGCCGGCGGAGGGCTGGACCCGGTCGTCACCGGCGGACTCGCGGTCCGTGGCCGGACCGCCGGGTGCCGTGTCGTGGGTGCCGCCCGGGCCGGCGGAGGCCCCCGCGCCGTCGTCCGGCGTGGGGTCGCCCTGCACCCGGCTCTCCGGGGAGGGCGAGACGAACGGGCGCTCCGACGGCACCGGCGCCGAGACCGAGGCGGCCGGGCGGCCCTCCTCGTCCCCGTCGAACGGCGTCGGCAGGAATCCGGTTCCGGCCGCCACGGCGACGCCGCCGACCATGCCGACGGCCAGCGCGGCGGCGAGACCGAGCCGGACCGGGCGGGCCCAGCGGGGCCGGCGCCGGGCGGCGCGGGCGGGGCCGGCGCCGATCCGGACGAGGCCCACGTCGGCGGGGTGGTCGGGGTGGGATCCGGCTCCGGGGCCGAGGCTCACGGTGACGTCGTCACAGTCGTCCCGGTCGGCGCGGGCCGCGCGGAACGCCGCCAGCGCGGCGGCCTCTCCGGGGAGTTCCGCGCTGCTCAGAGGGGGTTCGACGGTCAGTGCCTCAAGGGTCTTGGCGAGGCGTTCGGCCTCGTCGCGGTCGGCCGCGTCGACAGTTTCGAGTGACTCTCCGCGCAGCAGACGCTCAGCCGTTTCGCGGTCCAGCCACCGGCCGGGGGGCCGGGGGTCGGCCCCCGGAAAGACACAGCGCTCGTCGGCCATCACACATCCTTCTGCGTCCGCGAACGCATATGCGTCACACTCGCGGACGTCACCGCACGGCCCCGCGGTTCTCGCTGGGGAGGCAGGGCGTCGAGCACCCCGGTCGATTCCGGATCGTCGCCGAGCAGCTCGGCCAGCCGCTTCAGACCCCGGTGCGCGGCGGTGCGTACGGCGCCCGGACGCTTGCCCAGCGTCTCCGCGGCCGTCTTGGCGTCGAGGCCCACCACCACCCGCAGGACGACGGCCTCGGCCTGGTCCTGCGGCAGCCGCGCGATGAGGGAGAGGGTGCCGTCGGTGGCCAGGGCCTCCATGGCCTCGCCCGCGGTGTCGGACTCGGCGGCCTTCCCGGTCAGCTCCGTCTCGTCGCCGCCGATCGCGGGGCGGCGGCCGCGCATGCGTATGTGGTCCAGCGCCCGGTTGCGGGCTATGCGGGCGGCCCAGCCGCGGAAGCGGTCCGCGTCGCCGCTGAAGCGTCCCAGGTCACGGGCTATCTGGAGCCATGCCTCCGACGCGACGTCCTCGGCGTCCGGATCGCCGACCAGCGTTCTCACGTACCCGAGCAGCCGCGGGTGCACGGAGCGGTACACAGTCCGGAACGCACTCTCGTCCCCGTCCTGTGCGGCAAGCACCGCGGCGGTCAACTCCGCGTCTTCCCCCAGCACTGGTACCTCAATTGGTGGTTGCGGTTGCGAGACCGCAGGTCGTTGCGGTGGTCATACACCCTCCGCGTCCGGCGCGAAAGGCACGTTACGGCCTGAAAGCGTTGCTCGTCCATGTCCGTACAACATGCAACTACCCGGGATTCCGCGAATGTGTCCGCCGGGGTGTGACAGAAAACGCAGTCATGACGCTGTAGAAGATACGGGCCGCCGCGCGGCCCGTGCCGCGCGACGGCCGGGGCCTCTCCTGTGGGGGGTGGCGGTCCCGGCCGTCTCCGCGGCTCACCAGCCTCTGACTTGAGGCCTTTCGCGGATTCCGGGACCAGTGCGACCGACGCGTGACCAGCGGACCGGACGCCTCACGGGATCCTTTCCAGCACAATGCGCCGAGCCGTCCGGGACGCCGGCTTGCGGACGCCTGCGGCCCGGCGGGTGCCGTACGGGCCCTGGCTCAGAACGTTCCCGAGTCGGGGGTCTGCTGATCATCCAGCGGGCGCGTGGGCCGGGCAGGGTGACCGTGGTGAGGTTCGACCATGTGTTCCAACGGGGCCGTCCCACATGATCGGGATTCCCCAGCCGGGCGTGCCAGCACGTCGACTGTGGCGGAGAAAAGCCACGGCAACCTCTGCGCCATGGGCACCAGCGCCGCGCGGGCCGGCGGAACCCTGGTCGAACAGAGGAGAGCGTGGGTCAACCAGCGGTAGCGTCGGGTGAGCCGTCGCCACTCCCGCTCGTAGGCCCCGAGGTCCCCGCTGGTCACTGCTCGCACAGCCGCCGGCGCCTGCGCGAGCGCCAGCGCCACGCCCTCGCCGGTCAGGGCGTCGACGTAGCCGGCCGCATCGCCGACGAGCAGCACCCGCCCGGCGGTACGCGCGCTCGCGTCCTGGCGGAGCGGGCCCGCTCCGCGCACCGGTCCGGCTGGCCTGGCCCCGGCCAGCCGTTCCCTCAGCTCGGGGAAGGCGGCAAGGTGAACGTCGTACGATCCGCGTGCGGCGGTGAGCAGGGCGACGCCCACGAGATCGTCGGAGACGGGGGTCACGTAGGCCTCCGCGTCGCGGGCCCAGTGCACCTCGACGTGGTCGGCCCAGGGGGCGAGGGCGTAATGGCGCCGCAGCCCGTGCCGGCGGAAGTGGCCCGGACGGCGCCGGTCGAGGCCCAGGGCATGGCGGATCGGTGAGTGCAGGCCGTCGGCCGCGACGAGGTGACGGGCGCGAACGCCGTCGGCCACCACGCCGTCCTCCGCCTGCTCGATGCGGCGCGCGGTGCGCTGCTCGATCCGCACTCCTGCGGCGAGCACCACCTCACGGAGCGCCGCGTGCAGCGTCGTGCGGCGTACCCCGCGCCCCGGCCCCGCGCGGAAATCGGCGTCGACCCGGCGTGGCCCGGCGACGTACCGGATGCCTCTCAGGGCGTGCCCCGGTGGGTGCACGCCGAGCGCCGCAAGGGCGGCGACGGCGCCCGGCATCAGTCCCTCGCCGCAGGCCTTGTCGACGGTGCCGGCACGCTGTTCCCAGACGGTGACGTCGAGCCCCGCCCTGGCCGCGTGCAGGGCCGTGGCCAGGCCCGCGGGTCCTCCGCCGACGACGAGCAGGTCCACGCGCGCCTCCTCAGGCCAGCCGTGTCAAGGCGGCGTCCTCGGTGCGGATGCGGGTGGCGAGCAGGAGCCCGTTCAGTGCGGTGAAGACCAGGGCTGTGCCCCAGGCAGCGTGCACCAGCGGGAGCGCGAGCCCCTCGATCACGACAGCGACGTAGTTCGGGTGGGGGATCCATCGGTAGGGGCCGCTGATGACGCGTGGGGCGCCGGGCACGACGATCACGCGGGTGTTCCACTGGCGGCCCAAGGTGGCGATGCACCACCAGCGCAGCCCCTGCGAGGCCGCGACCAAGGTGAGCATGGCCCACGCGAGGACCGCCGCGGGATCCGGCCGTCGCATCCACACCTCTGTGAGCGCGCCGACGAGCAGCCCTGTGTGCAGCGTCACCATGAGGGGGTAGTGGCCCCGCCCGTGCTCCACGCCGCCCCGCGTCAGGCTCCAAGCGGCGTTGCGCCGGGACAGGACCAACTCGGCGACCCGCTCCAGGCCGATGGTCACGATCAGGGCGGTGAACAAGACCTCGCTGGTCACTGCCCACCTCGCGGAGCGCGCAGAAGCACGAGTTCAGAGCAGAAGCCCGGCCCCATGGCGAGCAGGAGCCCGTAGGAGCCGGGGGTCGGCGGACGGTTGGCGAGCGTGTCCGCCAGGACATGCAGCACCGACGAGGAGGACAGGTTGCCGATGCGGCGCAGCGAGTCCCAGGTCACGCTGAGGGCGTCCCGCTCGACCCCGAGGGCGTCCTGCAGCGCCTCCAGGACCTTCGGGCCGCCGGGGTGGGCGACGTACCAGCCGATGTCGTCGCCGGTCAGTCCGTGGTCGGCGAGGAAGCCGCGGACGTCCTCGCCGGCGTACCGGCGCACCAGGTCGGGGACCGAGGCGTCGAGCACGATCTTGAAGCCGCGGGCGCCGACGTCCCAGCCCATCATGCGTTCCGAGTCGGGGTAGAGACGGCTGCGGGAGGCGAGCACCTCGGGACGGGTGGGCTCGTCGGACTGCGCGAGGGGGTGCTCGCATCCGACGGCCACCACCGCCGCGGCACCGTCCCCGAAGAGACCGCTGGCCACGAGGTTGGCGACCGAGGTGTCGTCGCGCTGGAGCGTGAGCGAGCACAGCTCCACCGACATCAGCACCGCGACACCGTCCGGTCGACCGCGCAGCAGGTCGTGCAGGCGGGCGATGCCGGCCGCTCCGGCGACACAGCCGAGGCCGACGAGGGGCAGCCGCACCACATCGGGGCGCAGCCCGATCTCCGCGGCCACGCGAGCCTCGATCGAGGGGACGGCCAGGCCGGTCACCGTGCAGGACACGATGTAGTCGACGTCGGCCGGTGTGAGCCCGACAGCCTTGAGCGCGTCGACGACCGCGCGGCCGCCCAGTTCGACGCCCGCCCGGATGAACACGTCGTTCGACTGACCGAAGTCCCCGAGCTGGGCGTACTCGTCCAGCGGCAGCACGGTGTGCCGGGTCGCGACACGCACATTGCGGTGGAAGCGCTCGACGACGCCGCGGTTGACCCTGCCCTCGGTCAGCGTGGTGGTGAAGGACCGGGTGATCTCTTCCTGCCGGTGGCGGTGCTCGGGCAGGACACCGCGGACACTGAGGACACGCATGGTCATTGTGGCTCCGGGAGTCGGCCGGTGGGGCGGAACGACGCGACCAGCGCCCGGCCCAGGCCGAGCGCCACGGCGGGAGTGAGCCCGCCGCGGGCCAGGCCGAGCTCCACGAGGTCGTCGAAGACGCGCTGGTCGGCGGCCGACGCGCGCAGCCCGGCCTCCAGGACGCGCGTGCTGCGCGCGAGCCGGGCTGCGACAGCGGTGTGCCGCAGGTGGGGCAGCAGGATGCGGCGGGTGGCACGGGCGTACCGGTCCCCCGCGCTCTCGGGCCGTCCCACGCGCCGGGCCGCGGCAGCCGCGCGACCGGCCTCGATGCCGGAGGCGACGGCGTAGTAGATGCCCTCGCCGGTCAGCGGGTTCACCAGGCCGGCGGCATCGCCCGCGAGCAACAGGCGGCCGGTGGACGGGCGCCAGCGTGCCGTCGAAAGCGGCAGGTGGTGGCCGACCCAGCGCTCCCCGCCCTCGGTCGCGCCGGGCAGGAGAGCCTCGATGCGCTCGAACAACTGGATCCGGCTCGGTGCGGGACGGTTCTCATGAAGGATTTCGCCGTACCCGACGTTCGCGCGGCCGTCATGGAGGTCGAAGGACCATGCGTATGCCAGCTGGTGACGTTCGGCGAACGCGATGACCAGCGCGCCACGCCGCTCGGCTGGGATCGACGCGTAGCCGCGCACCGCCAGGGCCACCGGTCCGCCGGCAAGTCCGAGCGCGCGTCGGACGATCGAGTGGGCGCCGTCGGCGCCGACGACGACCGCGGCGGAGATCTCGCCGTCGAGGACCACCGCGTCGCCGTACTGCCGCACGTCACGGACCCGGTGCCGGAGAAGCTGGGCGCCTGCGGCGACCGCCGCGTCGACCAGGCGGGTGTCGAGGACGCGGCGCGGTACCACCCAGGCCGGGCGGGCCATCCGCCGCTCGGTTACCAGGCCACCGCGGCCGAGACGGAGCCGTTCCACCGGCGCGCGGTCGTCGACGAGACCTGTCACGCCCACCTCGCTCAGCAGATCGAGTACGTGCGGAGCCACCCCGTCGCCGCAGGCCTTGTCGCGGGGGAAGTCCGCCCGGTCCAAGAGGGCGACGCGCAGACCCGGCTCGGCCCGCAGCGCGCCGAGGGCTGCGGCCGCGCCAGCCGGTCCGGCGCCGACAACGGCCAGGTCCCAGTGGGTGGGTGTCGGCGCCATCAGCCGACCGCCAAGAGCAGCACGACGTCGAGGAGGGCGATGAACACCGCGGCCCGGAAGGGGGAACGGCCCTGAGCGACCAGCGTGTACCCCGCGAGGACGGCCACGAGTGCGAGGACCGCCCACGCCCACGCCGGGGGCCCACCCGCGGGGCCGAACACAGCGAGCAGCGAAGCCACGGACAGCAGCACGGCGGCCAGGACGCGGGAGAGGTGCTCACCGATCCGGTGCGGGAGGCCGCGGACACCGGTGCGTTCGTCGTCCGCGAGGTCGGGCAGCATGTTGAGCAGGTGCGCTCCGACACCCAGCGTGGCGCCCGCACCGGTCATCCAGAACGGCGCCCAGTGCGGGGTGGGAGCGGCGAGGGCGACGACCGAGGGCAGCAACCCGGAGGCGCAGGCGTACGGCGCCCACGACCACCGGGTCGACTTGAGCCCCAGGTTGTAGAGGTGCCCCGCGCCGGTGACGACGAAGAGGCCGAGGGCACTGCGCCAGCCGGCGAGCACGGACAGAACCAGGCAGGCGAGTGCGGCCCAGGCCAGGGCTCGCACCACCAGCCCGACCGGGAGAGCTCCGGTGACCAGCGGCTTGTCGGTGCGGCCGACGGCGAGGTCGCGACGACGGTCGAGCAGGTCGTTGCCCCAGCCGATCGTGAGCTGGCCGGTGAACAACCCCGCGGTGAGGGCGACGGCGTGGAGCGGGTGCAGGTCGGCGCGGAGCGCCAGCAGCCCCCCGACCGCGGTGACCGCCAGAGCCGGCCCGCCATGGGCGGCGGCGAACAGTGCGAGCACGGGTGACGGTGCCGGCCTCGCCGGCCCCGCGCTGGACGCCACGGCCATCACCAGACCGCCACCGGGGCGTGCAGCCGCCAGGCCGGGCCGACACGGTCGTGCGTGCCCTCGGCACGCGGACGCCGTACGACGGCGGACCTGACGTTCCCGGTCGTCCCGGTGACGATGCGCATGGAAGATCGGTGCCACGTTGCCCGCCCGTTCACACGGTCCATTCCGGCATCCGGCGGACGTCGGTGATCTGCTGCGACTCCGCGTCACCCCGAGTCCCTGCAGGCCGGTCGACGGCGTCGTCGACCGAGCTCACGCCGCGGCCCGGTCCCGCCTGCCGCCGTCTGTCCACCGCCCGACGATCGGGTGCGTCCGGCCATTCGGGCAAGGGCCGACGAAGCGCCGTACATGTCATCGGCCGCGCGCACTCAGGCGTCGGGGACGTGGACCTGCAGCGCCTCGACCCGCTGCTTGCCGAGTCGACGACGCTCCAGGACCTGTCCACGGAGTCACCTGCTGTGGCCGCACCACCTGCTACGGGCGGCAATGATCTCCGGTGGCCCAGATGGCGTCCGCACCGTCAGCGCCTTGTGATCCGAGGCCGTGCAGATGGTCGGTGCCAGGGTCGATGGCGGAACAGGCGAGTCCGATCGCCGACATGGGACCATGGACGGATGGCTGTCCTCCAGAGGAACAACGTCCGCGTCCTCGGGCCGGAAGACCGTCCGACCGTCGTCCTCGCACACGGCTTCGGCTGCGATCAGAACATGTGGCGTCTCGTGGCGCCCGTCCTGGCGGAGCACTTCCGCGTCGTGCTGTTCGACTACGTCGGGTCCGGCCGCTCGGACCGCAGGGCCTGGCAGGAGGAGCGCTACGCCACTCTGGACGGCTACGCCCAGGACGTGATGGACGTGAGCGAGGAGCTGGAACTGCGGGACGCCGTGTTCGTGGGCCATTCCGTCAGCGCCATGATCGGCGTCCTGGCTGCCGCGGCGGCACCGGGCCGACTCGGTTCGCTCGTCATGGTGTGTCCCTCACCGTCCTACATCGACGAGGAGGACTATCTCGGCGGTTTCAGCGCGGCGGACATCGACGAACTGCTGGAGTCACTGGAGGCCAACTACCTCGGCTGGTCCGCGACCATGGCCCCGATCATCATGGGCAACCCCGACCGGCCGGAACTGGGTGAGGAGTTGACCAACAGCTTCTGCGCCACCGATCCGGACATCGCGCGCGCCTTCGCACGCGCCACGTTCCTCTCCGACACCCGTCATGATCTGAAAACCGTGACCGTCCCAACCTTGATCCTGGAATGCGAGCAGGACGTCATCGCACCACGGGAGGTGGGAGCCTACGTCCACGCTGCCATTCCCGGCAGTCGTCTGGTCACCCTCGCCGCTACTGGGCACTGCCCGCAGTTGAGTGCTCCCGAGGCCACCGCCCAGACGATCATCGCGTTCGTGAAAGACCTGGCATGACGCGCCGCTCCGGCCCCGCTCCACCATCCGACGGCGACGGGCAGCCCCACGTCGACGCGGATGTCACCGCGTTACTGGAGGACAGTACGGAGGAACTCTACGAGTCCGCGCCTTGCGGTTACCTGTCCACCCTCATGGACGGCACCATCGTCAAAATCAACAAGACGCTGCTGGACTGGCTCGGCCTCTCACGGGAGGAGGTCGTCGGCCGCAAGCACTTCAGCGACCTGCTGACCGTGGGAGGCAGGCTCTACCACGAGACCCACTACGCGCCGCTGCTGCGCATGCAGGGGCACGTCGGCGGCATCGCACTGGACCTGAAGGTCGCGGACGGGTCCCGGCTTCCGGTGCTGATCACCTCGACCGTGAAGAGGGGCGCGGAAGACCGCCCCCTGCTGATCCGCACGACCGTCTTCGATGCCACCGACCGGCGCTCCTACGAGACCGAGCTGCTGCGCGCCCGCCGCGCGGCCGAGGAGGCCCGCCGCCAGGCGGACGCCGACCGTGAGCAACTGCGCGAGGCCCTGGCCGTACTGCAGCAGAGCCTGCTCCCGGCCGACCTGCCGACCGTGCCCGGCGTGGAATGCGCCGCCTACTACCACACGGCCTCCTCGTTGGAGCTGGGTGGTGACTTCTACGACCTGTTCCCCCTTGCCGACGAGCGCTTCGCCTTCTTCCTCGGCGACGTCTGCGGAAAGGGCCCGCAGGCCGCGGCCGTGACCTCCCTCGTGCGCTACACCCTGCGCACAGCGGCCTTGCACGATTCCGATCCGGAAGCCGTCCTGTCCACCCTCAACGCCGCGCTGCTCGAGCGGTACACCAGCGGCGACCCGCGCTACTGCACCGCCGTCTTCGGCATCCTGGAACCCGCAGGGGAGACCGTCACCGTCCGCCTGGCCTCCGGCGGCCACCCGCCGACGCTGATCCTGCGGGCGGACGGCCGGGCCGAGTATCTGCCGACGCCTGGTGGGCTGCTGATCGGTGCCTTCCGCGAAGCGTCCTTCATCACCGTCCGCACCGCCCTCCACCCCGGTGACACCCTGCTGCTCTACACCGACGGCCTCACCGAGGCGCGCACGGGGGAGAACGAGGACCTGTACGGCTACGACGCGTTGCAGTCGTTCGCCACCGACCTCGCCCCGGCACACCCACGCTCCGTGATCGATGCCTTCATCGGCCTGCTCGCCGGCTTCGGCGACGGGCTCGACGACGACACCGCCCTGCTCGCCCTGGGCCGTCCGTCCCTCTGACACCGTCCGATGGCCGACTGCCCGTGACTGGCGCACCTCGTGCCTGGGAACGCTGTGTCGGCTCCAAGCCCCTCCAGGCCCATCGGCGCCATGGGGCCCAGGGGCTCAGGGGCTCAGGGGCTCAGGTCGGACGAGACTGGCGCGGTGGGTTCATGGCCCAGCGGATGGTCCGGGTCAGAACCTGGCCGGTGGGGCGTACGGCAAGGTCCTCGACGACCGGCACCCGGGGCAGCCACAGCATGCCGCGGGCCCAGGGCGGGAGCAGCGCGACGGCGTTCGCGGCCAGGACGCCGTAGAAGGGCCGTACCACGAGAGGCAGGGGAGGCTGGAACAACAGGAAGCGGGCGGCAGAGCGGGCCTCAGGCGTGGCCCGCAGTTCCGGGCGGTAGGCGGCCAGCCGCTCGGACAGTTCGCGGCGGTCGCGCGGTGGGTCGATCGCCCCCAGCGCCTCGGCGACGCGAGCGGTGTCGGCGACGTAGCCGTCATAGGCGGCGGCGTCCAGCGGGCGGGCTCCGTAGCGTTCGTGGGCGCGCAGGAAGCTGTGGGCTTCGGCGGCGTGCACCCAGCCGAGCAGGTGCGGTTCGGCCGCGTGGTACGGCACGCCCTCGGCCGTCGTTCCGCTGATCCGTTCGTGGATGCTGCGCACGTGGTCGACGGCCCGCTGGGCGTCCGCGGCGGTGCCGAAGGTCGTCACGGCGAGAAAAGTGCTGGTGCGCTGGAGCCGGCCCCACGGGTCGCCGCGGTAGCCGGAGTGCTCGGCCACCGCCGCCATCGCGAGCGGGTGCAGGGACTGCAGCAGCAGTGCGCTCAGCCCTCCGATGAACATCGAGGCGTCGGCGTGGACCGTGCGGATCGGGCGGTCCGGTCCGAACCAGCGCGGGCCGGGCGTGTGGTGGATACGGGCACGCACCGCCGGTCCGTCGGGGCCGGCGACACGGCGGAACAGGGCCTGGCCCAGCCGTTCACGGACTACCAGCAGCACCGTCGCACCTCCCCTCCCACCAGTGTCCGTCATGCCCGGACGGACACGGGCAACAGCGGCAGGGTGCACCGAGCGGCGGGCTCAGTGCCGTGGCTCACGGTCCGGTGCCGGCCGAACATGGGGCAGGTCGTCGTGCGCCCGGGAAACACGATGAGCGATGGTGACCGGGGCCGACCACGTCATGCGTCCCGCCCAGGCGCATCCCGTGTCCTGTCGAACCAAGGGGCGCTCTGGAGCGATGCGGCTGTGCACAGCGCGTTCCGATGCGCCGCCGGACCCCGCACGGGGAAACCCGCGGCGCGCGGACCCGCGGGTCGCTCAGCGCCGTGCTGCCAGTCCTCGGTCCCGGGGATCGACCCGCCCCGCGCTGCCGGGGGATCCTCGTCTCCAGTGCCTTGGACAGCGCTCCGAGGGCCTCGACGGTCCTGTCGTCGCCCCCGGCGGGGCGCCTGTTGTCGCGGGCGGGGCTTTGCGGGGTTCCCTCGTACTCGGTCATGGGTCTCCCTGCCGGGTGCCCGGGCCGGCACTAGCGAGGACGGGCCGCCGCCGGCGGGCGACCGCCCACGCGTCGTGCCGGTTCCCGCCCAGGTTTGATCGTTCTGACGTCGCCAGTCATGGGGCGGGCGTGACGCGTGCACAACGCGCACCGCGGGCCACGGTGCCACCGAGCGGGGGTCGGCCGCGGATCCGACCCCGCTCGTCGGCCGATGTTCACGACGAGCAGCGCGGACCACTTGCCGTCCGGGAAGAACTCACGGTTGACCCCGTCCGCGTCGAAGCCGCTCATAGGTCCGGCAGCAAGTCCTGCCGCCCGCCCGTATCCCGATAATTCTCCTCCTGCCGGGCCGACGGGCGGCCCCTGCACCCGGCTCCCCGGGGAAGCGGCGGACCGGTCGGACGTCCGGCCGCCCGGCCGGGGACTCAGTCCTTCTTCTCGGCCTGCTCGGGGTTCTCGGCGCTCTCGCCGGAGGCGTTCTTCCCGCTCGGGTCCTGGCTGTTGCCCGTGGCGCCGCCGCCGGCCGTCTTCGTCGGCCCCGTATTCGGCACCCCGGACTTCGTCGGCTCGGACTTCGCCGGTTCGGACTTCGCGGGCCCGTTCTTCGCCGGCTCGGACTTCGCCGGCCCGTTCTTCGCCGCCCGCGCCAGCTGCTCGGCGCAGTACGCGGCCACCCGGTCCGCGCCGCCGGCGGCCGCGACGAGCCGTTGCCAGGCCGTGGAGTCGAGGGCCTTGCCGTTGTCCTCGACCTGGTCGTAGGCGCGGCACTTGGCCTCGGTGTCCCGGGCTGTGGCGGGGTGGCCGGGCCGTCCGCCGCGGGACTCGGACACCGCGGCGGACGGCTCGGCGGACGGCCGGTCGGGGGCACCGGCCGTCGGGGTGGAGCCGACCTTGTCGTCGGCGGGGTCGTCGGAGGAGCCGGCCGAGCCGATCGCGGCGACCGCCACGCCGCCCAGGGCGAGGCTCGCGACGAAGAGGGAGAGCGTGGTCTTCACCGACAGCGCCAGTCGCCGCGGCGCGCGGGGCCGCCAGTCGTCCCGGCGCCGGGTGCGCGCCCGGTGTGCCCCGGCCGCGCGGGCGGCCCGGTACGCGGCCACGGCTCGCTGCTCGGCGTCGAGGTCCGCGCGGTGTCCGCGCAGTACGGCGGCGGAGAGCAGCGCCTCCAGCGCGGCGTCGTCGAACGTCATGTGCGGGCCGGCCGCCCGGCCGGGGAGGAGGCCCTCAGGGTGCGCACGCCGACGGCCGGGGGTCCCACCGCCGCTCTGCTGTTCACCCATGTCCGTTTCCTGTTCCTGTCCGACCTGGCCTGTCAGCGGTCCCGTGACGCATGTGCCGTAGGTGATCTACGCGACCTTCGTCACGACCGCGACGCGCACGCTCCGTAGAGCCTGTACGTCCCTCACGCCCCGTACGACTCACCGAACACACATCGCTTCGCCTCATCGAGGCGCCGGTGTGCCGCTCCGGTCGCCGCCGTCAGGTTCACTGTTCATTTCGATTCCCCCAGCGTCCTGGGGCCGTCATCCGTCACACCTGCGACGCCGAGCTGCTGGGCCAGACGCTTCAGACCCCGGTACGCCGCCGTCCGCACCGCGCCCGGGCGCTTGCCGAGGACGCGTGCGGCGGCGGGCCCGTCGAGACCGACGACGACCCGCAGCAGCACCGCCTCGGCCTGGTCCCGCGGCAGCGCGCCGACCAGCGCCAGGGCACGTTCCGTGGAGATCGACTCCAGCGCCTGGTCGTACGTGCTGTGCGGGCCCGGCAGGTCCAGTACGTCGCTCTCCAGCGCCGACGCCCGGGGCCGTACCTTCTGCCGGCGCAGATGGTCCAGCGCCCGGTGCCTTGCGATGGTCGCCGTCCAGCCCCGGAACCCGGCGCCGTCGCCCTTGAACCGGCCGAGGTCGCGGGCGATCTCCAGCCAGGCGTCGGACGCCACGTCCTCCGCGTCGTCCCCGACCAGACCGCGCAGATACCCGAGCAGTCCCGGCTGCACCAGGCGGTACGCGACCGCGAACGCGGCCTCGTCACCTTCCTGAGCCCGCGCGACGGCCGCGCTCAACTCCCCGTCGTGCGCGCGCACGCGGCGGGGTTCCCCTCCCTGGCCCAAGAACCGTCCTCGTCCGTACCTGTTCGCGGCGCATCCGCAGCTCGCGATGCGGCCACCCTTTCGCACGCCCCTCCACGGTCAACAGCGCCCGGCCTCGCGGAAGTGTCACAGCGCGGCCGGGCTACAACCCTTGCGGTTCATCGGGAGTCACACAGACGCCGCGTGAGGCAAGGGCCTTGGCGCAGCGTCAGCCCCGGGATGGCATACGATGCGCGCGGCCCTCATAAAGATCAAATAAGAGGATGTACACGTCATGTCGATGCCTCGACCTTCCCGTCCCCTTCGCGGTATAACCGCCGCCGTCGCCCTGCTCGCGCTCGGCGCGGCCGGTTGCTCGGACGTCTCGGACGCCGTGGACAGCGCCAAGGACGGCGCGAAGAAGGTGGCCCGCCAGCGCTCGGTGTTCTCGCTGGCCGTCGGGGACTGCTACAACCCCAACACCAAGGGCGAGGGCGAGGGCGAGGAGATCCTCGTCGAGATCGTGCCGTGCACCGAGGCGCACGCGGGTCAGGTCGTCGCCGACTTCAAGATCGACGAAGGCAGCTCGTACCCCGGGGACGACGCCATCACGGCCATCGCCGACAAGCGGTGCCCGGTCGAGGCGGGCAAGTTCGCCCCGGACACCTGGGCGCTCCCCAAGGGAGTCTCGATCTTCTACTACACCCCGACCAAGGAGAGCTGGGCGACGGGCGACCGCGCCGTCACCTGCACCTACAACAAGGAGTCGGGCAGTTTCACCGGCACGCTGAAGGCCGACGCGAACGCGCTGAAGCCGGCGCAGAGTACGTACCTGCAGGGTTCCAACGCCGTCTACGACGCGCTGTGGACCAACCAGTCCGAGAAGGACACCGTCGAGGAGGACCTGCCCGGCTACAAGGCGCAGGCCAAGGCCGTCGCCGCCGCCCTCGACGCGCACCTCAAGGGCCTGAAGGGCATCGAGGGCACGGCGGTCGGCAAGCTCCGTGCGCAGCTGACGAAGACGGCCGAGCAGTGGAAGACGGCCGCGAACGCCGCCGACGTCGACGCGTTCTACATCGCCTACGACCCGGCCTTCACCGGCATCGACCCGAACAAGACGATCGCCGCCCGCAAGGAGCTGGGCCTGGCCACCACCGTCCCGGCCGACGACGCCGAGGTCTGGGCGAGCTGACGCCCCACCGTGCGAGCCCCGGTCCGTCGTTTCCTGACGCCGTGACCGCCGAGGCGTCCGCCCAAAGCTGCTGACCCGGCCGGGACCCCGCCCATTCACGGGGTCCCGGCCGAGTCATGTCCGACGGTCGCCTACCCCCGCGACCCGCCGCTCGTCGCGTCCCGGCACAGCAGCCGCAGCGATCCGTCGCCCATGAAACACCGCCGGGCCTCGTCGATCGGGTCCCACAGCCGTCCGTCGGGGGTCCTGACCCAGTGGTCGCCGCCCGACGCCCACCACTCGGCGCCGGTCTGACGGGCGATCACCTCGCCGGCGTACGCGCCGAGACCGCGCAGGGTGTTCTCCACGGCGGGATACGGGGTCCGTTCGCGGCGCAGCTCCTCGATCATCCGGTCGACCCGCCACAGGCTCTGCGCCGAGTAGTCGAGTCGCAGCCGCGCTCCCTCGCGCATCGTCGCCACCGCGTCCGCCGCCCACCGCACGGGCTTGCTCGCGGCTGAGGGCCTGGTCTCCGCTTGAGTCGTCACATCCTGGAGAGCGTGGTCCACGTGCGTTTCGTCACGCGGATCCGGGGGCTGACCGGGACCGGTGCAGGACCGCCCCACGTCCACCCCATGACAGTCACAGGACTCCCTCAGACATCGGGTTTACGCGGGAGTGACGCTTCGCCGCTCCCGTGCGCTCCAGTCACTGATGAGCATGTACTTCCACCTCCGAGCGGTGCCGCCCTCGGCGCTGCGCAACAGCGCGACCTGGTTCCAGCGTCTGTTCGAGGACGACTGGGACATCGTGCGGGAGCGGATCGGCCGGCATCGCGAGGAGGTGCTCGACCGGCAGTACCTCGACGTCGAGCTCCTCTACTCCGGCATCCCCCCGAACCACGCCCCGGACGGCCCCCCGACCGACGTGGTCCTCGGCGGCCGCCCGGTCTTCCCTCCCAACCCGTCCCTGCCGCCGTTCCTGCTGCTCACCGCGGCCCAGGTGACCGGGGTGGCCGGGTATCTCAAGGCGGCCGACTTCGATGACCTGTGGCGCCGCGCGCGCCCGCAACTGCTGCGTCCGTACATCGCGACGGACGCGGAACCCGAGGTGCGCGGCCTGTTCGCCGCGACCCACCGCGACCTGACCGCGTTCTACGCGCAGACGGCCGAGTACGGCGACGCGGTGGTGAAGTGGCTGGTGATCTGAGGCCCGTACGTCGGTGCCGGCCCGTCAGCCCCTCCCCCGGGCCCGGCGCGACACCACCGCCCGCAGCACCCGGCGCCCCTCCGTCGACACCTCCAGCGCTCGGCGCAGCCCGCCCGCGCCATGCCCGGCGAGGATCTCCAGGACGCTGATCTGGCGCCGCAGTTCGGCGGCGACGAGCGGCGACATGCCCGCCGTACGGCCCTCCACCGCGGGGACCCCTTCCGCGCGCGCCGAGCTGAGCTCCTCGGGCAGGGCGCCGGCCGAGGACGCGTCGTCCTCCGCGGGGTCGAGGAGCCGGTGTATCTGGAGCGAGGCGACGGAGCAGGCGTCGGCCCAGATCCGGGCCTCGGCGGCGGACCGTACGGCCGGGGCGGCGGCCAGCATCCGCCGGGCGAGCAGGGCGGCCTCGTCCTCGACGTCCTCGTCGTCCACGATCTCGGCGACGCCGAGCTTCCCGCGTACCTGCTCCAGCAGTTCACCCCACGCGGTCGGCTCCCCGCCCGCGGCGAGGTTCGCCCAGAGGGGCCGCAGGACCTCGTCGTCACCGCCCAGCAGGGGCACACACCGATCCAAACAAGCCAACCCGCTGGCGGCCAGTCCGCGTTCGTCGGCCTGAGCGATCAGTTCCACCAGGCTCATCCACGCCTCCCTAAGCGGGTCAGTCATGAGGGTCGGGGTCCCCGCACAGGCCCCTGGCGGGCCCCTTCCTTAACGGAGCCCACACCTCCCCTTACTGCGTGCAACGGCCCCCGAGTGTCACAGGGGTACGACACCGAGCCGGTCGAGCAACCGAAAGAAGAGGTTTTCGGCCAAAGGATCCGCTTCAGAGGTGAGTACGTCGATCACCGACTCGGCGTTCACCTCGTGCCCGGCCTCGGAGGCCCAGGCGACGGCCCGTTCCGCGGCGTCGGAGGCGTCGAGGAAGTAGTCCTCAAGCGTGAGCCCCTCGTCGTCGGCGCCGAGATACCCGGCCATCGCGCCCCGCGCCAGACAGGTCGTCCACGCGCCGCTCTCCGGCGCCGCCGCCTCCACCACCACCGAGGCGCTGTCCATGACGTACCCGAAGAGCGCGGGCGCCCCGGTCTCGCCGGCCAGGGCGTTCATGCTCCCGACGGCACCGTCCCCGCTCGGGTACTCCCACACCTGCCAGCCACCCGGCGCCTCCTCGCGCAGGGTCATCCCCTCGGCGCCGGCCAGCGCGTCCAGCTCCGCCAGCGGCCGCTCCCCGCGGCCCACGACGAAGTACCCCCAGTAGCCCATTTCCGGTTCCCCCTGGCTCTTCGGTACGGCTCGGGCCGAATACACCACAGTCGCACGGGAGTTCGCAGGCGTATCGGCCAATCCACGGCTCAGTCCAGCCGGTCCGCCAGCGCCTGGAACTCGGCCCAGGACAGCTCCGGCTCACCCGCGTCCCACAGCTTCTGCACGGTCGCCCGCAGCGGCATCCGGATGCCGTCCGCGACCTGGGCCTGCGTCTGCGAGTTCGCCAGGTCGCACCAGACCGCGAACGCCCCGCCCAGGATCTGATCGTCGTAGGTGGCCGGCACGGGCGTCGTCCCGCGCAGCACCCGCGGCGTCCACTGCTGGTAGATGCGCTCACCGGTCGGATAGACGAAGGTCTGCGGCTCGCCGAGCACGTAGTAGAGGAACTCGTCGTTGTAGTTGATGACCTTCCGCCCCTCCCTCAGGTACTCCACCGGCAACCGCGCGCCGATCTCCTTGCCCGTCCAGTACGCCACCTGGATGTCCTTGTCCGCCTGGACGGAGGTGTTCCGGAAGAACCCGTCGTTCCAGGCCCGCGGGGTGCGGTCGTGGGCGCGGACGGTGGCGGCGCGGTCGTTGAGCCATCCGGTGGCGAGGTCGGCGACGGTGCCGCCGGAGCCGTAGGCCTCCCGGGCCGCGGCGGCGAGCTGCGGATAGGACGCCTCGGGATTCGAGACCACCAGCGCCTGGTACTCGTCGCCGCCGAGGTGCCACTGGTTCCCGGGGAAGAGCCCGGCGTACTCGTTCAGCAGGTCGTCGACGATCTCGGCGGACTCGGGCTTGGAGATGTCCACGGCGCCCCGGGTCGCGACCCCGTTCACATTGCGCAGTTGCAGATCCGGGTGCGCGGCGATGACGGCGCCCAGATGCCCGGGCGAGTCGATCTCGGGCACCACGGTGATGTGCCGGCTCTCGGCCAGCTCGACGATCTTCTTGACCTGGGCCTTGGTGAGGTGCTGCTGGGACACGATCTCGGGATGCGAGGTGGACTCGATCCGGAACCCCTGGTCGTCGGAGAAGTGCAGCCCCAGCTGGTTGAACTTCAGGTCCCCCAGCTCCCGCACCCGGTCCTCGATCCAGTCCGCGGTGAAATACTTGCGCGCCATGTCGAGCATGAACCCGCGCACCGGCTTGGCCGGCGCGTCCCGCACGACGCCCTCCGGCGCCGTACCCCCGTCGTGGACCTCCTGCTTCAGCGTCCGGGTCCCGTAGAAGACCCCCGCCTGGCCGGGCCCGGATATGGTCACCCGTCCACCGCCCACGGTCATCGAGTACGACTCCGGATCCGCGCCCTTGTCGTCGTTCAGCGCCAGCCGCACGTCGCCGGCCCGCACGTCGTCCTTCTCACCGGCGTACGTCAGTCCCAGCTCACCGGCGATGAGCCGCCCCTCGTCGGCGAGCCCCTTGTCGTTCACGACGACCCGCCCCCCCTTCACGGGACGCCAGCCCGGCCCCCGTGCGGCGGTGTGCGAGGCGACCGCCGGGATCGTCCGCGGGGCCTGCGAGAGCGGATACGACCGAGTGGGTGACGGTGTGGGAGTGGCCGCCCGTCTCGGTGCGGAGGGAGAGGCGGCCTCGGATATGCCCGGTGCCGATCGCCGCTGCTCCGATCCGGTCGGCGCCCCGTCGTCGCCGGTGGCCAGGAGCCCGAGGCTCACCCCGGCCGCGACCGTCACGACGACCACGGCGACGATCAGCACCCACGTCTGCTTCAGCGCCCTCGTGGCCGGGGCCCGGCGCCTGTGCTTGTGCTGGCTCACATCGCCAACCTAGGCCCTGAGAGCTCGGCCCGCCGTCCAGGGAACGTTCCGAAACTCTCCCGTTCGACTGAAATTCGGGCATCCGTCGGACACGTCACGTCCACACTCGGTAACGTGGCGCCACTCCTGCCCCAAGAATCCCCTGTCGAAACCACGTGACGCCCACACACCTTCCTGGCCGAGTCGCCATACCGCCGCTGCCCGAGCAGACCCGAACTCCACCGTCCCCCACAGCGCTGGAGTCCTTCAACACGGCCCCCGCCGACCAGGTCCGACAGACCCTCCTGACCTGCCTGCACAGCCCCCGCTGGGCCGACCGCATCACCGACCACCGCCCCTACCCGGACGTCGACTCGCTACTGGCCGCATCCGACGAGGCGGCCTACGACCTGACCCCGGGCGACCTGACGCGGGCACTGGCAGGAGAAACGTTGCCGGTACTGCCGAAGGGCGCGTACGGGGTGGCGCATACGGCCCTCAGCGCAGCGAGCGCCGCCTACGAGGCCAGATTCGGACACGCTTTCGTCATCTGCGTGCACGACCTCGCACCGAACGAGGCCCTCGACCAGGCCCTCGCCGGCATCCGATCACGATTGACAAACGATCCGGAAGAAGAGCGCGTCGTTGCGGCAGAGGAACTCCGCCGCCTTGCAAGGGCACGGCTGGTGGAGCTACTCAGGGGCGCGGGGAACTGCGCGACCAGCCCAAACGGCGCAGCACCCGGCAGATAACCCACCAGAGCACCCCCTTAGCCGCCAATCCCCCATCCGCGTGCCACATTGATCACATACCCAGCCCCCCGCTAAGCGCCACAGGCAACCGTGGATACGATGCTGAGGGCCGGTGGACCGTACCCGGCCGGGCCCGACCGACAGCACAAGCCGGCTGGCCCCAATCCCCGCTCCCGGAGGAACTTCCGTGCCGGCTGGAACGCTGTACCGCGGCCGGGAAGGAATGTGGTCCTGGGTGGCTCACCGAGTCACCGGCGTCCTCATTTTCTTCTTCCTGTTCGTTCACGTGCTGGACACCGCTCTCGTCCGTGTCTCTCCCGAGGACTACGACAAGGTCGTAGCCACGTACAAGACGCCGATCGTCGCGCTGCTGGAGTACGGCCTCGTCGCCGCCATCCTCTTCCACGCGCTCAACGGCCTGCGCGTCATCGCCGTCGACTTCTGGTCGAAGGGACCGCGCTACCAGAAGCAGATGCTCTGGTCCGTCGTCGGCCTCTGGCTGGTGCTGATGCTCGGGGCGATCTACCCCGTCCTCGGCCACGCCGCTCAGGAACTGTTCGGGAGCTGACGCGTATGTCCACCACTGAGAAGACCGCCACCGGTATCGGCCCGGTCGAGGGCGAGTCCCTCTACAACGTCGACAACCCGGCCCCCTACATCGAGGCGCCGCGCAAGCGCACCAAGAAGACCCCGAAGTCCACGCGGGGCAACTTCGAGATGGCCGCCTGGCTGTTCATGCGCCTGTCCGGCGTCGTGCTGGTCGTCCTGGTCATCGGCCACCTGCTGATCCAGCTGGTGCTGGACGGCGGCGTGTCGAAGATCGGCTTCGCGTTCGTGGCCGGCCGCTGGGCCTCGCCGTTCTGGCAGGTCTGGGACCTGCTGATGCTGTGGCTCGCGATGCTGCACGGCGCCAACGGCCTGCGCACGGTCATCAACGACTACGCGGAGCGCGCGAACACCCGGCTGTGGCTGAAGGGCCTGCTCTACACCGCCACGGTGTTCACCATCCTGCTGGGCACGCTGGTGATCTTCACCTTCGACCCGAACATCCGCTAGGCACGGGGCTGAGGCAACCACCATGAAGATCCACAAGTACGACACCGTCATCGTCGGCGCCGGTGGCGCCGGTATGCGCGCGGCCATCGAGTCCACGAAGCGCAGCCGTACCGCCGTGCTGACCAAGCTGTACCCCACCCGCTCCCACACGGGCGCCGCGCAGGGCGGCATGGCCGCCGCGCTGGCCAACGTGGAGGAGGACAACTGGGAGTGGCACACCTTCGACACGGTCAAGGGCGGTGACTACCTGGTCGACCAGGACGCCGCCGAGATCCTGGCGAAGGAGGCCATCGACTCCGTCCTCGACCTGGAGAAGATGGGCCTGCCGTTCAACCGCACCCCGAACGGCACCATCGACCAGCGCCGCTTCGGCGGTCACAGCCGCAACCACGGCGAGGCGCCGGTGCGCCGGTCCTGCTACGCGGCGGACCGCACCGGCCACATGATCCTCCAGACGCTGTACCAGAACTGCGTGAAGGAGGGCGTGGAGTTCTTCAACGAGTTCTACGTCCTCGACCAGCTGATCACCGAGGTCGACGGCGTCAAGAAGTCCGCCGGTGTCGTGGCCTACGAGCTGGCCACCGGCGAGATCCACGTCTTCCAGGCGAAGGCCGTCATCTACGCGTCCGGCGGCTGCGGCAAGTTCTTCAAGGTGACGTCGAACGCGCACACCCTGACGGGTGACGGCCAGGCGGCCGTGTACCGGCGCGGGCTGCCGCTGGAGGACATGGAGTTCTTCCAGTTCCACCCGACCGGCATCTGGCGCATGGGCATCCTGCTGACGGAGGGCGCCCGCGGTGAGGGCGGCATCCTCCGCAACAAGGACGGCGAGCGCTTCATGGAGAAGTACGCGCCGGTCATGAAGGACCTCGCGTCCCGTGACGTCGTCTCGCGCTCCATCTACACGGAGATCCGCGAGGGCCGGGGTTGCGGTCCCGAGGGCGACCACGTCTACCTCGACCTGACGCACCTTCCGCCGGAGCAGCTGGACGCCAAGCTGCCCGACATCACGGAGTTCGCGCGGACGTACCTCGGTATCGAGCCGTACACGGACCCGATCCCGATCCAGCCCACCGCGCACTACGCCATGGGCGGCATCCCGACGAACGTCGAGGGTGAGGTCCTCAGCGACAACACGACCGTGGTTCCGGGCCTGTACGCGGCCGGCGAGGTCGCCTGTGTGTCCGTGCACGGCGCCAACCGCCTCGGCACCAACTCGCTGCTGGACATCAACGTCTTCGGCCGTCGGGCCGGCATCGCGGCCGCGGAGTACAGCCAGAAGGCCGACTTCGTGGAGCTGCCGGAGAACCCGGCGGAGCTGGTGCTCGAGCAGGTCGAGCGGCTGCGCACCTCCACCGGCACCGAGCGCGTGGCGACCCTGCGCAAGGAGCTCCAGGAGACCATGGACGCCAACGTCATGGTGTTCCGCACGGAGCAGACCATCAAGACGGCGGTCGAGAAGATCGCGGAGCTGCGCGAGCGCTACCGGAACGTCTCGATCCAGGACAAGGGCAAGCGGTTCAACACGGACCTGCTGGAGGCCATCGAGCTGGGCAACCTGCTCGACCTGGCCGAGGTCATGGCCGTCTCCGCCCTGGCCCGCAAGGAGTCCCGCGGCGGCCACTACCGCGAGGACTACCCGAACCGCGACGACGTCAACTTCATGCGCCACACCATGGCGTACCGCGAGGTCGGCGACGACGGCACGGAGTCCATTCGTCTCGACTACAAGCCGGTCGTCCAGACCCGCTACCAGCCGATGGAGCGTAAGTACTGATGGCTACCCCCGTTATGGACAAGGTGGAGGCCGAGTCCGCCGCGTCTCCCTACATCACGGTCACCTTCCGGGTCCGCCGCTTCAACCCGGAGGTCTCGGCCGAGGCCACCTGGGAAGACTTCCAGCTGGAGATCGACCCGAAGGAACGCGTCCTCGACGGCCTCCACAAGATCAAGTGGGACCTGGACGGCACGCTGACCTTCCGCCGCTCCTGTGCCCACGGCATCTGCGGCTCCGACGCGATGCGGATCAACGGCAAGAACCGCCTCGCGTGCAAGACGCTGATCAAGGACATCAACCCCGAGAAGCCGATCACGGTCGAGCCCATCAAGGGCCTCACGGTCCTGAAGGACCTCGTGGTCGACATGGAGCCGTTCTTCCAGGCGTACCGCGACGTCATGCCCTTCCTCATCACGAAGGACACGAACGAGCCGACGCGTGAGCGTTTCCAGACGGCCGAGGACCGCGAGCGCTTCGACGACACGACGAAGTGCATCCTGTGCGCCGCCTGCACCTCCTCGTGCCCGGTGTTCTGGAACGACGGCCAGTACTTCGGCCCGGCCGCCATCGTCAACGCGCACCGCTTCATCTTCGACTCGCGTGACGAGGCCGGCGAGCAGCGGCTGGAGATCCTCAACGACAAGGACGGCGTCTGGCGCTGCCGCACGACCTTCAACTGCACGGACGCCTGCCCGCGCGGTATCGAGGTCACGAAGGCCATCGCCGAGGTGAAGAAGGCGCTGATCACGCGCCGCTTCTGAGCGCTGTTCCCCTTCTACGGTGAGGTGGCCCCGTTTCCCGGATGCGCAACCGGGAAACGGGGCCCTTGCTGTCCCACCCACCTCACCCCCGCCGTGCCGCTCCTCGATGCCTGTGGCCTGAAAGGCAGTTGAGGTATGTGGGTTGTCGCGGGCATCCAGGTGGAACTCCACGCACTGCCACCTCGCGGCCGTGGCCGGTGCCGAGGTCTTCCAGGACGTCCAGTCGCCCGTGGGGCCGAGGTCGGAGTTCGGATGGACGACATCGCGGTGAGCACGCGACGGATCGGCGGCTGCGGGGGCTGAGGGTCAGGAGCGCTCCGGCGTGTACTCGAACAGGGCGGGCAGGCCTTCACGATCGGACGACGACTCCATCGACATGACGACCCGTCGGCCGCACGCGTCGCCCACCCGCCTCATGAACGTCTCCACGACGGAGACCTCCGCCGCCCCCACGACGTCGGCGGGATCGAAGGTGAACTCGATCTCCGAAGAGTCGAAGAAGTAGCTGGTGAACCAGATGCCGTCGATCCGGACGGAGAAGGCCGCCGAGTCCTGGCCGCCCTCCTCCAGCGCGGCGAACAGTGCCGCGGCGCCGGAGCGGAGCAGGGCGTCCCCGAGGGGATGCGTGGTCGAGAAGGCGACCTCCCATGCCGACTCCGTCAACGCGGAGATCACCCGGTCCCAGTCCTCGACCTCGACGGAGAGGACCCACACGTCGCGCAAGGCTCCGTCCACCACGAAGATCTCGTGGTCGGACAACGGGACGCCCCGCTTCACGGGGGCGGTCACAGCTGACTCACGATCGTCGGGTCCGTGATCTTCAGGTCGTCGGCCAGCATCATCGCCTTGCTGAGGATCACCGCCAGCATCCGGTCGCCCTCGTACGGCAGGTAACCGGCTTGCGGGGCGCCCGGGTTGGACTTGGGGACGATGCACAGGTACCGGTCGGCCGGGGTCATGAGGACGTTGCCCGAGCCGAGGTGGATCTTGTACGTGTGCCGCTCGCCCCTCACCTGCAGGAAGCGGCCCTCGATCGTGCAGCGGTCGGCGATCCTCAGCCGCGGTATCAGGCGTTCGAGCAGGCCCCGGCGGATCTCCGCGCTCACGCCCAGTTCACCGAAGCCGTACGACGTCCAGTAGTCGCGGAAGCGTCCGTCCGGGCCCCCGTCCTGCCATGTCGGGTCATTGCCGACGCTCGCCACGCCGACGAACAGGTCCACGTCGCGCAGGACTTCGGAGAGCACCAGGGGCGGGATGTCCGTCAGGGGCAGCGGCTCGACCGGGTCGGCGCCGTCGCGCAGCCACATGCGGTACTCACCGCCGCAGCAGTGCGCCGAGTTGTGCGGGGCGTCGATCGGGTAGAAGCGGACCTGGTCGGTGCGCAGGCGCAGGAAGCTGCCGGAGTCGCTGATGTCGTCGTGGTCCTCGCCGCCGTCGCCCGTGATCCAGTACTCGGCGCGCAGACCCCACTGCGGCAGTTCCCGTACGGCGGGCGGCGCCTCGTCGTCGACGGCCAGGCGCAGCTTGTCGTGCCAGCCCCGGAGCGCGGCCAGGGAGTGGAACTGGTGCTGGCGCAGGACGTGCGCGGCGAAGCGGTTGGAGTACGTGCCCGTCGCCCGCTCGGCGTCCGTGAGCAGGTACACCTCGCGGTGGGCCTGCTTGAAGGGCTGGGTGACGCCGTGCCGCTCCAGCCAGTCGCGCCAGGCGACGATCTCGGCTGGTTCATGGCCGACCGGGTGCCAGAGCTCGACCCGGGTCCCGTCGGTCACCGGTGTGTCGGCCAGTGTCCGCAGCTCGCCGTGCGCGTACCCGACGGTGGTGCCGTCGACCGTCCACAGGAGACGGCGGGCCAGGGAACCGACCAGGGGGTGGTCGAGGTGGCGCTCACGCCAGGCGGCGTACGGCCAGGTGCGGCGGGCCAGGAACTGGCGGTCCAGGCGCTCGCTCTGGGCCGTGAGCATCTTGTCGATGTCCTTGACCGCCGCCTTGAGCTCCTTCAGCTCGTCGGCGTGGTCGCGGCGTACGGCGGCGGGGACGCTCTTCACCGCCTTGCCGCTCGCGTTGCGCCAGCTCAGCACCGCCTTGGAGCCGTGGACCTCGAGCTGGGCCGTGACCTCGCCGAACCGGTGCTCGGCGCGGCCCACCTCGGTCAGGCCGTATGCCGGTACGGCCAGTTCCTCGACCTCCTCGCGGGCCAGGCCCAGCGCCTGGGCGCGGGCGTCCAGCTCGGTGTTGAGGACCTTGAGGGTGCCCTTGAAGGTGACTCGGGTGGCGAGGCGGGCCAGTTCGGCGAGGGCCGCCTCGGCGTCGACGCGGGCCAGTGCGATGACCGCGGCGTTGGCGACCTTGGGGTTCACGGGTCCGAGGCCCGGGACCTTGCGCAGGGACGTCTCGGCGAGGGCGCCCAGGGTGCGGGCGGTCTCGGGGTGCGCGGGCAGGAGGGAGAGCAGCCAGGCGAGGCCGCGCAACGCGTCGGCGTTGTACGGGTCGTAGGTGGCGTTGGGGTCGGGCCCGTAGCGCGGGGCGAGCAGTGGGCTGGTGCGCGGCCGGCCGGCCCGCCGGAGCCAGGACAGCAGCCGCTCCCGCACCGCGTCGGTGTCGGCGCCCGTCTCCGCGTCCAGCGCCGCGATCAGGGCGCGGCCTGCCTTGTCCCACTTCGCGGAGGGGCGGGCGCTGGTCGCGGTGGCCGCGTGGGCGAGGAGCCGCCGCCAGTCCTCGCCGAGCTCGGCCACCTCGGCGAGGGCCCGGTCGGACCAGGCCTCGCCCGGGTTCACCGGGGGTCCGTCCAGCCGCGCCACCAGTCCCCCCAGACGCTTCTTGCCGTTCCACACGGTCAGACACGAGCGGCGGATCACGGCGACGAACTCGCCGGACAGCTCCCGCCCGTCGGCGAGTTCCTGGTCGACGAGCCGGGCGAGCCCGTCCGGGTCGTGATGGACGTCCTGGCAGGCGATCAGGCTGATCAGCGCGGCGCGCGTGGCGGCCGGTTGTCCCTCGGTGGCGGCCCGCATCATCCGGAAGCTGTTGAGCAGGTCCACCACATGGCGGCGCCCGACGGCGCCGGGCGCCAGCTCGTGGTACCGGGTGGCCAGCGCGTGCAGCAGCCGTGCCTGGAAGGCGGTGTCCGCGGCATAGACGGCTTCGGCGACCTTGTGGCCGTCCCGTCGCCACTTGCCGTCGGTCAGCGCGAAGAGCCCGAGCAGTTCGGGGACGAGCCGCTCGGCGTCCTCCGCCTCGATCAGGGCGAGGGCCTCGTCGACCAGCTGGACGTGTTCGGGTGCCATGGCGACCATCAGCCACCCACCAGCGGGACGAGCTTGAGGAACGTGATCTCGGTGGCCGGGGCGAGCTCGATCTCGTCGTCGAGGTCGGTGAGCTGACGGTCCCCCACGAGCACGAGGAAGCCGTTGCCCGTGAAGGCCCGCAGCGCGAGCTCGGTCTGTGCTTCGGGGTCCAGCCTGCGGGCCGTGCGCATCGCGTACCCGTTCAGCACGCGCTCGGCGTCCCGCGGCCGCACGAGGCCCTGGAACACCTCCGGCGTACGCGCGTTGTACTCGGCGACCTCCTGGAAGACCCGGCGCCGGATCAGCTCGCGCACGGTGAGCCGCTCCTCGGCGATCTCCAGCCCCCAGCAGTCGCCGCGGCTCCCGCTTGTCGTCTCGTCGACGAACGTCACGATTCCCATGACGACGACAGTACGAGCCGCCACTGACAATCACCGGATCCGGCCGATCATCGCCTTACTCTGACGACATGTCAGATGACGAGTCGTACGAACTGCTCGGGTTCGACCACGTGCTGTTGCCGGTCGGCGACCTCGGCGAGGCCGTCCGTTTCTACGAGCGCGCCGGGTTCGCGGTCGGGTTCCGGCTCGACGAGGCCGGGATCGCGCTGCTGAAGGTCGGGGGTGAGACGCCCGGCATCCTGCTGCGCGCCGAGGACGCCATGGGACACCGGTCGCCCCCCTGGCCCTCCCCTCGCGTGTGGCTGGAGGTGCCGGACGCGCGGAGGGCGGCGCGGGCGCTGCGCGACGCGGGCATCGAGCCGCTCGACGAGCCCTTCTCCGGCGCCACCGGGTGGACCGTCGAGATCGCCGACCCGTGGGGCAACGTCACCGGGTTCACGGACTACTCCAAGCGGCCGGAGCTCGGGCGCAGGCCCTGACGCCACCCTGACGCCACGTCGGCGGTCGGCGTGACGGAGGCCTCACCGACGTTGAGTTGAACATGTTCAAAGGCAAGGTCTAGAGTCTCCCTCGTCAGCGTTTTGAACGTGTTCAAGAAGAGGGGGCGTCATGGACCGCACGGTCATCGCCTACGTCATCTACCTGGTTGTCAGCATCGCCCTGACCATCTGGGTGGCCCGCACGCTCAGCCGCAACGGGCGGATCTTCCTCGCCGACGTGCTGCGCGGGAACGAGAAGCTCGCCGACGCCGTGAACCATCTGCTCGTGGTCGGCTTCTACCTCGTCAACCTCGGCTTCGTCGCGCTGTATCTGGGCGACGACGACACCGTGCTCGACACGCGCGGGATCTTCGAGGCCCTGTCGACCAAGCTCGGCGTGGTGCTGCTCGTGCTCGGCGTGATGCACCTGGGCAACGTCTACGTGCTCAACAAGATCCGGCGGCGCGGTGTGATGGAGCGCGAGCAGGTGCCGCCGGTCGCACCGCAGGGCTGGATCGCTCCGTCGGCCGGGGCGTGACCCGGTGTCCGGTACGACAGCGGGCAGGGCGGCCGGTGTGACGGTCGGGACGGGGTCCGGCACGGCGGCCGGCGTCGCGGTGCGGCGGCTCACCGTCCTCTACGACGCCCAGTGCTCCCTGTGCGCCTTCCTGCGGGACTGGCTCGTACGGCAGCCGCAGTTGGTGCCGTTGGAGCTGGTCCCGGCCGGGTCCGACGAGGCCCGGCGGCGCCACCCCGGCCTCGACCACGCGGCCACCCTCGACGAGATCACCGTCGTCGGCGACGCGGGGCAGGTCTACCGGGGCGGGGCCGCCTGGATCGTCACGCTGTGGGCGCTGCGCGAGCACCGGGGACTGGCGCATCGTCTCAGCACCCCGGCCGGGGCGATGCTCGCCAAGGGGGCCGTGCTCGCCGCCGCCAAGTGGCGCGGGGCGCAGGGGAAAGCGGCGCAGTGGCGCGGGGCGCGACAGGGCGGGGCGCAGTGGAACGCGGCGCAGTGGGGCGGGCGGGCCTATCGGCGGGGGGACGGGTGGTCGTACGACCCGGGTCGGGGCTGGACGTACGACGCGCCGGGCTGCGAGGGCGGTTCCTGCGCCACGGGGTGAGGCCGTCGTCGAGCTGCCGTCAGGCCCTGCCCAAGGCACCCAATTCGTCCTGAACGGCTCGCTTTCGAACCTCGTTTTGGCATGCGCCCTTCCAAAACGGTGCTCGGGTTGGCACGCTGCCTCCCGGTTCTCCACTCCGCACTCGCATCGACCGTCTGTCGTCCGCCGGGCGGCGCCGACCCGGTGGCGCCCGGTCCCCCCATCGCAGAAGGAGTACGCGTGAGAGGCATACCCGGCGTCACCCGCACACCCCGTCCCCTCCTCGGCACCCTGGTCGGCGTCACCGCGCTGCTCACCGCGGGCGCCCTCGCCACACCGGCGAGCGCCGCGCCGAGGCCCGACACCGCGACCGGCGTCAGCTCGGTCCCGGCCGACGCGCAGCGCCAGGCCCGCGAGTTCTGGACACCGGAACGGATGCGCGCGGCGACCCCGCTCGACCTGGTGACCGTCGACGGTCACCACGACGGCGGTTCGGCTCCCCTCAAGGGCATCGCGACCAAGGTCGCGCCCACCGCCCCGGCGGGCGACGTGGCCGGAGCCGTCGGGGCGGTCGGAAAGGCCGTCTCCGACGTCGGCCTGATGGCCTTCCCGAACGGCGGCGGTCAGTGGAGCGGCGGCGGTGCGGTCGTCTCCACGGCCGGCCGCGTGTTCTTCACCTACCAGGGCCGTACGGCGTCCTGTTCCGGCAACGCCGTCACCAGCTCCAACAAGAGCACCGTCATCACGGCGGGCCACTGCGTGAAGCTGGAGGGCGCCTGGCACACCGACTGGGTCTTCGTGCCCGGCTACCACGACGGACAGGCCCCCTACGGCCGCTGGACGGCGTCGAAGACCCTGTCCACCCCGCAGTGGACGGCGAGCGAGGACATTAACTACGACGTCGGCGCGGCGGTCGTCGCCCCGCTGGACGGCAAACTGCTGACGGACGTGGTCGGCGGGCAGGGGCTGGCCTTCAACACCGGCTACAACCTGCGCATGTACTCGTTCGGCTTCCCGGCCGCCGCCCCGTACGACGGCGAGAAGTTCATCTACTGCTCCGGCACCACCAACCGGGACTTCCTGCTCTCCGACGACCACGGCATGAACTGCAACATGACGGGCGGCGCCAGCGGGGGCCCCTGGTTCACGCAGTTCGACGAGGCCACCGGCAAGGGCTTGCTGTCCTCGGTGAACAGCTTCAAGTACAACTTCCTGCCGAACCGGATGTACGGCCCGTACTTCGGCGCCGACGCCCAGAACCTGTACCAGACGGCACAGACCTCCTGACCGCCGGCCGAATCACCACTCGTTAGGCTCTCGTTCCGTGCCCTCGAAGAACGACAGCCCTGAGCAGGGCGACACGCCCAGCAAGTCCGAGCAGACCCGCGCGCTGATCCTGGAGACCGCCATGCGGCTCTTCCAGGAGCGCGGCTACGACAAGACGACGATGCGGGCCATCGCCCAGGAGGCCGGGGTCTCGGTAGGAAACGCGTACTACTACTTCGAGGGCAAGGAACACCTGATCCAGGGCTTCTACGACCGGATCGCCGCCGAGCACCAGGCGGCGATCCGGGACGTCCTGGCCCGCGAGACCGACCTGGAGGCGCGGCTCGCGGGTGTGCTGAAGGTGTGGCTGGACATCGCGACGCCGTACCACGAGTTCGCCGTGCAGTTCTTCAAGAACGCCGCCGACCCCGACAGCCCGCTCAGCCCCTTCTCGGCGGAGTCCGAGCACGCGCGCGTGGAGGCCATCGAGGTCCATCGGCAGGTGCTGGCGGGCGCGACGCGGACGAAGGTGCCCGAGGAGCTGCGGGACGTGCTGCCGGAGTTGATGTGGCTCTCCCAGATGGGGCTCGTCCTGTACTGGATCTTCGACCGCACCGAGGGCCGCGAGCGCAGCTACCGGCTGGCCGAGCGGGGCGCACGGCTGACCGCGCGGGGTGTCGCCCTGGCGCGGTTCCGGGTGCTGCGGCCGCTGGTGCGCGAGGTGCACGAGCTGTTCACGGACTTCCTGCCCGGGATGACGAACGCGCTGCCGGATCCGGCGAAGGACAAGGAGAGCAAGAGGGGCGGCGGGAAGGCCGGCGGGAAAGCGGACGGAAGGACGGGCGCGCAGGGGGGCGGGCAAGGGGCGCCCGCCGAGGACGAGCGCCCCTGAAAAGCCTCCGTCTGACCGTCAGTTGACGGCGTCCACCTCACCGTCGGCCAGCTCGACGTCGTACACGAGCGGCCCGTCCGCCACGACCACCTGGGCCGCCCGGGACCCGTACGACTCGGCGGTGACCGCCAGCAGATACGTTCCCGGCGCCGGTACCGCGACGATGTACGAGCCGTCGGCCAGGGACGTCACCCGGTCGACCCGGCGCCCGCCCTTCGTCAGCAGCGTCACCGCCGCGCCGTCGACCGGGTCGCCGTCGGCGGTGCGGACGAACCCGTGGACGACCGACGCCCGGCCCGGCACGACCGGCTCCTCCTCGGCCGCCGACGCCTCCTCCCTGGGCTCGACCGCGAGATGCGGCAGCCGCTTCTCCAGCCAGTCCGGCAGCCACCAGTTCGACCGGCCGAGCATGTGCATCGCGGCCGGCACCAGCGCCGTACGCAGGATGAACGCGTCCAGGGCGACCGCCGCCGCGAGGCCGATGCCCGCCATCGCGCCCTCCATGTCGCCGCTCAGCACGAACGCGCTGAACACACAGATCATGATCAGGGCCGCCGAGTTGATGACCCGGCTGGTCTCCGCGAGGCCGACGCGCACCGCGCGCGCGTTGTCCTTCGTGTGGACCCACTCCTCGTGCATCCGGCTCACCAGGAACACCTGGTAGTCCATGGAGAGGCCGAACAGCAGGGACAGCATGATGACCGGCAGGAACGACGTGATCGGCCCCTCCTTGCCGATCCCGAGCAGTTCGGTGCCCCAGCCCCACTGGAAGATCGCCACCAGGACGCCGAAGGACGCGGCGGCCGCGATGAGGTTCATCAGCGCCGCCGTCAGCGGCACCACCAGCGAGCGGAACGCCACCAGCAGGAGCAGGAAGCCGAGCGCGATGATCGTCGCCACGAAGTACGGCAGCCGGTCGCCGGTCACCGACGCGAAGTCCTTGAAGACCGCCGTCACGCCGCCGACATGGGCCTCGGCGCCCGACCGCGGGATCACGTCGTCGCGCAGCCGGTCGATCAGCCGGTCCGTCTCCTCGGACTGGGGCGAGGTCGTCGGTACGACCTGGATGACCGTGACGCCGTTCGCGGGCGGCACGGCGGCCACCTGGGCGACGCCCTCGGTGGCGCGGATGCCGTCGACCAGACCCGCGGGGGCGTCGCCGTCGACGACGACCTGGAGCGGGCCGTTGACGCCCGGCCCGAATCCCTCGGCGAGCAGGTCGTAGGCCTGCCGGGTGGTGGTCGACTCCTGGTGGTTGCCCTGGTCGGTGGCGCCGAGACGCAGCGAAAGCACGGGGATCGCGAGGACCGCCATGACGACGACGGCCAAGGCCGCGATCGGCCGCGGGCGCCTTTGGACATACGCCGACCAGCGCGCCGCCGGTCCGCTCGCCTCCGCCGGCTCCGGTCCCGCCGCGGCGAGCCGGCGTCGCTGCCGGCGGCTGAGCACCCGCGTGCCGAGCAGGCCGAGGAGAGCGGGCAGCAGGGTGATCGCGGCGAGCACGCTCAGGATGACGGTGAGCGAGGTCGCGACGACCACGCCGTCCAGGAACCGCATGTTCATCACCAGCATCCCGGCGAGCGCGATGCAGACCGTGCCGCCCGCGAACAGCACCGCGCGCCCCGAGGTGTTGAGGGCCGTCACGGCCGCCTCCTCGGGCTTCATCCCGCGCAGGATGCCGCGCCGATGCCGGGTGACGATGAACAGGGCGTAGTCGATGCCGACGCCGAGGCCGATCAACGAGCCGAGCAGCGGGGCCACTTCTGGCACGTCCGTGACATGGCTCATCAGCATGGTCGCGATCATTCCGGTGCCGACGCCCGCGACGGCCACGACGATCGGCAGCAGCATCGCGAAGAGCGAGCCGAAGGCCAGGAACAGCACGACCGCCGCCGCGAGGATGCCGACCGCCTCCGCCGTGCCCTGCGGCGGCTCCTGGGTGCGGGCGATCGCCTGACCGCCCAGCTCGACCTGGAGACCGCCCCGTTCGGCGGCCTGTGCCGTGTCGACGACGTCCTCGACCAGCTCCATGGGGACGGCGTTGGCCTGCTCGGTGAACGTGATCTGGGCGTACGCGATCCGCCCGTCCCGGCTGATCTGCGCGGCCCCTTGCGCCGCGTACGGGTCGGCGACCTCGCCGACCCCCTCCATCCGCCCGATCTCCACCAGCGCGGGCTCGATCAGGGACCGTACGGACTCGTCCCGTACCGATCCGTCGTCCACCTTCCACACCACCGTGTCGGTGTCGCCCGCGCGCTCCGGGAAGGCCTTCTCCATCAGGTCGTACGCGGTCGCGGAGTCCGTGTCCGGGAGGGAGAAGACGTTCGCGTAGTTCGTGCCGGCGGCGGAACTCGCCGCGCCCAGGCCGAACAGCGCCCCCAACCACAGCAACAGGACCACCAGCCGGTGCCGATAGCACCACCGTGCCAATGTCGCCACGCTCAACGCTCCTTATTCGGTTCGGTCGGTCCCCCAGGTCCTGGGCAACAGGATTGGGCGCGGCACGCGCGCGTGGCAGGCGACGGCCATGACTCTCAAGGAACTCCAAAGGGCGAACCCGCCCGACTGTCAGTGGCCCCGCCGATACTGGGGGCATGACGACGCGTTCTGGCACCGTGCTGGTCGTGGAGGACGAGGAGAGCATCGCCGACGTCCTCGCCATCGCCCTGCGCTACCACCGGTTCGAGGTCATGATCGCGGGCACGGTCCGCGAGGGCCTCGCCCTGGCCGAGCGCACCCGGCCGGACGTGGCGCTGCTCGACGTCATGCTCCCGGACGGCGACGGCCGGGCGCTGGGGCGTGAACTGCGCGAGCGGCGGCCCGACCTGGCGCTCGTCTTCCTGACCGCACGCGACTCGCCCGCCGAGATCGTCGGCGCCCTCGGCTTCGGCGACGACTACATCACCAAACCGTTCAACATCGACGAGGTCGTCGCCCGCATCACCGCGGTGCTGCGCCGCACCCTCCCCGCCGATGTGCTGCCGCAGCGACCGCCCCTGCGCTACGGCGACCTGGAGCTGGACGAGTCGACGTACTCGGTGCGCCGCGCGGGCCGCACCGTCGAGCTCACCCCCACCGAGTACGCGCTGCTGCGCTTCCTGGTGCGCAACGGCGGCCGGATCGTGCCCAAGGAGCAACTCCTGCGCCACGTCTGGCAGTACGAGCACACGCCGCCCGAGTCGACCGTCGTGGAGACCTACATCAGCTATCTGCGGCGCAAGCTGGACACCCTGGGACCGCCGGTGATCACCACACGGCGAGGCGTCGGATACGGGCTGGCATGAGGGTCCCCGGGCTCCTCGGCCGCTTCCGCCGCCGGCACGGCATCCACTCGCTGCGCGGCAAGCTGACGCTGACGAACGTGGCGCTGCTGGCCGTCGGCATCGCCGTCGCGACCGCCGTCAGTCTGATGACCGCGCGGTTCTTCCTGCTCGACAAGGTCGACACCGAGCTGAAGAGCGCGCGCACCACGCTGGGGAACGCCGGGTTCACCCTGCGCCAGATCGAGTCGCTGAGCGAACTGGGCATCGCCCTCGACAAGTTCAACGGCGGCGGCGCCACGGACACCGATCCGCTGCCGAGCCCGACCATGGTGTACGTCGCGGTCGACTCGGCGGGGCAGCCCGTGTCCCTCGGCCCACTGCGGCCGACGCCCCGCCAGCACGCGCTCGCCGCGGCCGCGCGGGACCCGGTCGCCCTGGCCGCCGACGAGGAGCCGCGGGACGTACGGGTCGAGGGTGACCGCCACCGGATGGTCGGCGCGCGACTGTCGGACGGCACGACCGTGCTGATCGCCATGCCGACCGAGGGCCTGCACGAGGGCATGGGCAAGGCGCTGCGGATGGACCTGGCCGTCGGGACGCTGCTGCTGGCGCTGCTCGGCTGTCTGACGATGTTCAGCGTGCGCCGCCGGATGCGGCCGCTGGAGGACATGGTCGAGACCTCGTCGGCCATCGCCGAGGGCGATCTGACCCGGCGCGTCCCCTCCAGCCGCGACCCGACCCTGGAGGTCGAACAGCTCCGGGTCGCCCTCAACTCCATGCTCCACCAGGTGGAGTCGGCGTACCGCACGCGCGAGCGCAGCACGGCCCAGTTGCGCCGCTTCGTCGGCGACGCCTCGCACGAGCTGCGCACACCGCTGTCCGCGATACGCGGGTACCTCCAGCTGTACGACAAGGGGATGCTGACCGAACCCGTCGAGCGAAAGCGCGCCTGGGACCGGATGAACGGCGAGGTCGACCGCATGGGGCGCCTCGTCGACGAACTGCTCACCCTCGCCCGGCTCGACCAGCGGCCCGAACTGCGGTTCCGCAACGTCGACCTGAGCCGTCTGGTGCGCGAGGCGGCCGAGGACCTGCGGGTCCAGCAGCCCGAGCGGCCGATCACGGTCGGCGCCGACGGGGCGCTGCTCGTGCACGCCGACGAGTCGGGGCTGCGTCAGGTGCTGGGCAATCTGCTGAGCAACGTCCGCACGCACACGCCCGCCGACGTGCCGGTGCGGCTGGGGGTGCGGCGGGCGGACGGGGTGGTCCGGCTGTGTGTCGAGGACGAGGGGCCGGGGCTGCGCGAGGAGGACGCGGCACGCGTCTTCGACCGGTTCTTCCGGGCCGGCGGGGGCGCGGGCAGCGGGTTGGGGATGGCGATCGTGCAGGGGGTGGTGGAGGCACACGGCGGCGAGGTGACGGTGGACTCGGCGCCCGGCGAGGGCGTAAAGATCACGGTGACCTTGCCCACCTGAGGGGCGCGAGGCTGTATCGATGTGCGGCTCCGCCGCGTGGGCGCGAGCAACCACAAACCACCCGCAGCCACGATCCAGCCGAAACCCACCACCCCGGAGCGACTCAGTCAGATCCAGGTGAGCCGCCAGAGCCGGAAGACACCGGTGCCGTCCGAGAGGTACTGGCCCCCGCCGACCTCCTCGCTGGCGACCACGTACTCCTTGGCCTGCCACAGCGGAATCGCCGGGACGTCCCGGGCGACGGCCTCCTGGAGCAGCCGGAAGTCCTTCGTGGCCTCGCTGCGGTCGGCGTACTGCTGACTGGCCGTGATCAGCCGGTCCACGGTCTTGTCGCTGTACCCGGTGTTCATGGTGCCGTCGGTGCCGACGAGCGGGCCGCCGTAGGTGTCCGGGTCGGGGAAGTCCGCGACCCAACCGACGGCGTACGCGTCGAGCTTGCCGCTCGCCCAGCGCTTCTGGAAGTCGGTCCACTCGTAGCTCTTGACCGTCACCTTGAACAGGCCGGTCTCCTCCAGTTGCCGCTTGATCTCCGCGGCCTCCGCGGCTCCCGCGCCGCGACCGGCGCCATAGCCGTAGGTGAAGCGGACGGGCAGGCTCACCCCCGCCTCGCTGAGCAGGACGCGCGCCTTGGCCGGGTTCAGCTTGGGGTAGGTGTCGAAGAACGACGTGGTGTGACCGGTGATGCCCGTCGGGATCAGCGAGAACAGCGGGTCGACGGTCCCCTTGTACACCGTGGCCGCCAGCCGCTCGCGGTCGATCAGCCAGGCCATGGCCTGCCGGACCCGGACGTCGTGCAGCGGTGAGCCCTTGCGGGTGTTGAGGTAGAGGTTGCGGATCTCGGAGCTGTCGGCCTCGGAGACACGCTGGCCCGGGTCGGCGACGTTCAGTCCGGCGAGGACCTCGGGCGGCAACGTGCGCGTGGCGACGTCGATCCGCTTCTCCTTCCAGGCGCTCTCGAGGGCCTCCCCGTCGGCGAAGTAGCGCAGTTCGACGGGGCGGCCGGTGCCCTTGACGGCGCCCTTGTACTGCGTGTTCGGGGCGAGGACCGCCTCCTTCTCCTTCGTGTACGCGGTCAGGGTGTACGGGCCGGTGCCGTCGACAGCGTTGTCGGTGCGCAGCGCGTCGGCCGGGTACTTCTCGCGGTCCACGATGGCGCCCGCCCCGGTGGCCACCTTGAGCGGGAACGTGGCGTCGGGCGACGACAGCCGGAAGGTGACCGTGCGGCCGCTTGCGCTCACCGAGGCCAGGGTGCTCAGCAGGGAGGACGGGCCGACGTCCGACTTGATCCGCTTGACGCGGTCGAAGGAGTACTTGACGTCCTGCGCGGTCATGACCCGCCCGCTCGGGAAGGTGAGGCCCTCGCGCAGCTCACAGCGGTATGTCTTCAGGTCGGTGCCGTCGAAACCGCAGCTCTGCGCCGCGTCCGGCTCGGGTGCGACGCCACCCGGCTCGAAGGTCAGCAGTGACTGGTAGACGTTGTTGAACAGCGCCCAGGAGCCGGCGTCATAGGCGCCGGCCGGATCGAGCGACGTGACGGCGTCCGTCGTGCCGACCGTGATGGTCCTGTTCTCGTCCTGCTGCGACGGCAGCAACTGCCAGCCGCCCACTCCCACGGCCGCCAGCACGAGCAGCGTCGCGAGAATCCGCATGCGAATCGAACGCATGGGTGTGCCCTCTCCCCGGCCCTTCACGGGCCCCCACATGAGCAGTGAATAGGTGAATATCCGCCACTCCCCTAAGTGGCGGGCACACCTAATCACACCTGTTTCACCAGGGGGAAGGGCTTTCTGGCGACATGGGAAAGAACTTACCTACGGGCGTTTCCAGCAGGTTTCACAGGCCGCTCACAGCCGCCGGACGGTCGGGCGGGTCGAGGCCGGTCAGGCCTGACGGGACGCCAGCTCGATCACCGTGATGTCCGACGGGGCGCCCACGCGCGTCGGCGGACCCCAGGCGCCGGCGCCCCGGCTGACGTACAGCTGGGTGTCGCCGTAGCGGTCCAGTCCGGCCAGGGTCGGGTTGGCCATGCCCGCGACGAGGTTGCCCGGCCAGAGCTGGCCGCCGTGGGTGTGGCCGGAGAGCTGGAGGTCGACGCCGTGGTCGACGGCGTCGTGGATCTGCACCGGCTGGTGGGCGAGGAGCACGCACGCGCGTGCCTTGTCCCGGTCGCCGAGTGCCTTGGCGAAGTCGGGACCCTGGCCCTCGCTCTCGCCCGCGATGTCGTTGACACCGGCCAGGTCGAAGTGGGCCAGTTCGGTCCGGTCGTTCTCCAGTGGGCGCAGGCCCAGGCGGCGTACCTCGTCGACCCACTGCTCGGCGCCGGAGAAGTACTCGTGGTTGCCGGTGACGAAGAACGCGCCGTGTCTCGCCCGGAGCTGGGCGAGCGGGGCCGCCGCCGGGCCGAGGTCCTTCACGCTGCCGTCCACCAGGTCGCCGACGACCGCGATGAGGTCGGGCTGGGTGCCGTTGATGGTGTCGACGACCTTCTGCGCGAAGCCGCGGCCCAGGACCGGGCCCAGGTGGACGTCGCTGACGACCGCGATCCGGTAACCGTGCGCCGCGCGCGGTAGCTTGGCCAGCGGGACGGTGACCCGCTTGACCTTGGGACCTCTGACGACGCCGTAGGTGCCGTAGCCGACGGTGCCCACGGCGGCCGCGGCGGCGGCACCGGCGACGACCCGGGAGACGAAGAGACGGCGGGTGGGGGTGGCCAGAGGGCGGGGCGGGGTGGCGGGGTCTGATGCCGGGGTGGGGTCGGTCGGGGACGCCGGGGACACCTGGGACGGGTCGGTCCGGGGGCCGGGGGCGGGTCGGCGGTGAGGGCGGAGGCCGAACCGGTCGGGGAGGTCGACGCCGTGCCGGTGGCGGTCGCGGAAGCCGATGTCCCGCCGGTCGCGGTGGCGGAAGCCGATGTCGCGGCGGCGGCGGTCGCGGAAGCCGATGTCCCGCTGGTAGCGGCCACGGAGGTCGCAGTTGAGCCGTTGGCGGGTGACGAGATCGAGCCGGTCGCAGAGGTCGACGCCGGAGCGGGCGTGGACGCCGTGCCGTCCGCCGGTGCCGAGCCGGGCATGACCTCCTGCGCGCGCGCCCGCCGCTCGAGCAGGCGCCGCAGCAGCGGCCGTACGACCTCACCCGCGAGCACGCCCAGCATGAGGTACATCGACAGGGCCAGCCACAGGAAGCCCGGCCAGGCCAGGACCTGCTGGAGCCAGAAGGGCGCGCCCGAGCGCTCGGCGACCAGGGCGCCGACCGTCAGGGCCCAGCCACCGGCGATCACCACCACGCCCGCGCGGCGCACGAACCCGGGGCCGCGGGTCGTGTCGCGGAACAGACGGCGCCACATCCACCAGTTGCCCGCGACCAGGACGGACACCACGAGCAGTGCGACAAGCGCGAAGACGATGACCACGCCGACGTTCCCTTTCCCTTGCGTGTCGAGTGAACGTCCCGGGTCCTGGCCGAGTTCCTATGACGTCCGGCGCAGTGCGCGCACTCCACGCAACCCGATGACCCCGACGACCGTCCCCAATACGAAGGAGACGACGGCGAGCAGCAGATGCACCCAGAAGTACGCCGTCGGGTGACCGTCGTCGAACGCGAGCCCGCTGCTGTCCTTGATCAGATTTTTGACGAAAGTGACCCAGATGACCCAGCTCCACACCCCGAAGGCGAGCAGGAACCAGGAGACGGGGCGGCTGAGCTTCATGCGTTCAGTATCACCGTCCCGGGTTCGGCCCTCCGAGCGGGGTAGCGGCAGAAGCGGGACTTCCGTGGGTGGGGCATGTACGTTCTCCGTCGTGCCCGCACCCAAGAAGACCGCCAGGCGCGCCCTGCTGGTCACTTCCGCCGTCGTGTCCTCCCTCGCGCTGACCGCGCCCGCCTCCTACGCGGCCCCCGAGCCGTCACCGAGTACGAGCCCGTCGGCCACGCCTCCGGCGAACATGTCGACCGTGGGCGGCGAGCGGCTGGGGCAGGCCGGCACCCAGGTGAACCTCGCGGCCGGTGTCCCCGTGCTGCCCAAGGACCTGACGGCCCGCTCCTGGATCGTCGCCGACGCCGAGTCCGGCGATGTGCTCGCCGCGCACAACGCGCACTGGCGGCTGCCGCCCGCGAGCACCATGAAGATGCTGTTCGCCGACACGGTGCTGCCGAGGTTCCCCAAGACCATGAAGCACGAGGTCGTCCCGTCCGACCTGGCGGACATCGGGTCCGGCTCCAGCCTCGTCGGGATAAAGGAGGGCGAGACGTACTCCGTGCACGACCTGTGGCTCGGGGTGTTCCTGCGCTCCGGCAACGACGCCGTGCACGTGCTGTCGAAGATGAACCACGGCATCGACAACACGGTCAAGGAGATGAACGAGCACGCCGAGGAGCTCCAGGCCCTCGACACGAACGTGGTGTCGCCCGACGGCTACGACGCTCCCGAGCAGGTGTCGTCGGCGTACGACCTGACGCTGATCGCGCGCTCCGGGCTGCAGAAGAAGGACTTCCGCGAGTACTGCTCGACGGTCACCGCCAAGTTCCCGGGCGCGACGACGAAGAACAAGAAGGGCAAGTCGGTCCGCGAGTCCTTCGAGATCCAGAACACCAACCGGCTGCTGTCCGGCGACAGCGACGTGCCCGTCTACCAGGGCATCGCGGGCGTCAAGAACGGCAACACCACGAACGCCGGCGCCACCTTCACGGGCGTCGCCGAGCGGAACGGCAAGGTGCTGCTCGTCACGGTCATGAACCCGGAGAAGAGCGAGCACAACGAGGTCTACAAGGAGACCGCGCGGCTCTTCGACTGGGGCTTCCAGGCGGCCGGCAAGGTGCAGCCGGTGGGTGAGCTGGTCGCCCCGAGGGGCACCGCGCAGGCGAGCGCCCAGCCCGGTGCGAACGACGCCGGGGAGGCCGGTGGCGCCGGGGACGCCGAGAAGTCCTCGAAGTCGGCGGTGGGCGCGTCGGCCGCGAGCGGTTCGAGCGGCATGGGCATCGCGATCGGAATCGCCGGCGGGCTGCTGGTGCTGCTCGCGGGCGGCGCGTTCCTGATCAACCGCCGGTGGCCGCTGCCCGACCTGGTGCGCCGTCGGGGCCGTTCCTGAGTCCGGGTTTCCCGGGCCGGTCTTCGGCCTGAGAGTCGTCGGGCGCGTCCCCGGACTCCTCGGAAGAGTCGGCGAGTTCGGTCTCCTTGCTCCGCGTCGCCGTCCAGGCGGCGCAGAAGACGACCAGCTTCGAGGTGAAGTTGATCCACAGCAGCAGGGCGACCGGCACGCCGAACGCGCCGTACATGCTCTTGGTGGCGACGCCCTGCATATAGCCGCTGAGCAGCAGCTTCAGCAGTTCGAACCCGACCGCGCCGATCAGTGCGGCCACCATCAGCCGGTGGCGCGGCGGTTCGACCCCGGGCAGCAGGGTCAGGACGTACAGCAGGAGCAGGAAGTCGGCGAGCACGGCGATCAGGAAGGCGGCGATCCGCAGCAGGATCCCGCCCCAGCCGTCCTCGTCGATGCCCATCTGCCGGGTGATCCAGCCGACCATGGCGGAGGCGACGGCGGAGGCGGCGAGCGTGACGAGTACGGCGCCGCCGAAACCGACCAGGACGCCCGCGTCCTTGGTCTTGCGCAGGACCGGGTTCTCCTCGTCGTCGGGTAGCTCCCACACCGCGCGCAGGCACTCGCGCATGGAGCCGACCCAGCCGATGCCGGTGAACAGCAGGACGGCACCGGCGATGAGGCCGACGGTGCCGGCGTTCTGGACCAGCGCGCCGATGTCGAGCTGGTCGGAGATGCCGGGCACCTGGTCGGCGAGCTTGTCCTCCAGCCTGTTCTGCTGGTCCTTGCTGAGGGTCGCCGCGGCGATCGCGGCGGCCACGGTGAGCAGCGGGAAGAGCGCGACGAAGCTGGTGAACGTCATGGCGGCGGCCAGCCGTGTCCACTTCACCCGGTCCATGCGCTCGTACGACCGCCACGCGTGCGTGGTCATCAGCCGGGTCACCGCGGACCCGACGACGGGGAGTTTCTTCAGCCAGTCCATGATCCGACTCTGCCCTCCACGCGGAAGACCAATGTCCGAGTGCCCCAAAACCGCAGCACGGTAGCCAGCGCCATGCCAATTCCCGCTCCGGAGACGGTGTCCGCCCGCTGGGAGGTGAGGCCGAGGCCGTAGTGGCTCACGGTGAGGCAGAGGAGTTGTACGGCGGCTCCGGCGACGTTGACCGCGCAGAAGACGGCGTAGGGGCGCAGGCCCCGGGGCCGGGTGTGGCGGTAGGGGCCGAGGGCGTTGCCGGCGTAGGCGACCGTGCAGCCGACGACGAAGGAGAGGGCCTTGGCCGTGAGGGGGTCGAGGGCGGCCGGGCCGCGGAGCAAGGTGAACAGGGCGAGGTCGACGGCGTAGGCGAGGAGGCCGACGGCGGCGAAGCCGAGGAACTCGCTCCGGTCGCCCCACGCCCGCGTGCGGGCCGCTTGTCCTCGGCCGCGCCACGCGCGCGTGGCTACCAATTGGCCACCGCCAGCCCGTACATCGCCAGCCACACCAGGCCGATGACGGCGAGGGCACGGTCGTGCAGGACGACGTCCTCGGGTTCGCCGGCGGTGCCGCGGTCGGCGAAGACGGCGTACCGCAGGATCGCGAGGGTGAAGGCGACCATGGACAGCTGCCGCCAGGGCAGCACCCCGGTGTGCGGGTCGCCGCCCTCCTCCAGGGCCCACAGGCAGTACCCGAGGAGGGCGACGCCGGCCGCGAGCTGCCACACGAAGCGCAGATAGCCGGTGGTGTACTCGGTGAGCAACGCGCGCGTGGCGCCCGCTTTCCCGGCCATCTGCACGGCCTCGGAGTAGCGCTTGGCCGACACCATGAACAGCGCCCCGAACCCGGTGGTGATCAGGAACCAGCGCGACAGCGGGATGCCGAGCGCGAGCCCGCCGACCATCGCCCGCATCAGGAACCCGGTCGTGACGACGGCGAGGTCGACGACCAGGACGTGCTTGAGGCTGACGCAGTAGGCGAGTTGCATGCCGATGTACGCCGTCAGCAGGGCCGCGACGGCCGGCGAGGTCAGCCGGGCCGCGGCGACGGGCCCGAGGACGGCGAGGGCGCCTCCGACGGCGTACGCGACCGGCACGGGGACCTGTCCGGCGGCGACCGGGCGGCGGCGTTTGACGGGGTGCGCGCGGTCCGCCTCGGCGTCACGGGCGTCGTTGATCAGGTAGACGGCGGCGGCGCAGGCGGTGAAGAGGGCGAAGACGAGGGCGAGTTGGGTCAGGGCGTGGGCCGAGAAGAGCCGGCCTGCGGCGGCCGGGGCGGCGATGACCAGGATGTTCTTGACCCACTGCTTGGGGCGCGCGGTCTTGACGAGACCTTTCAGCAGCGCGCCGGGGCCGCCTCGGGGAGGGGGCGGTACGGGCCGTCGCGGGGGCGTGCGCTGGGCGTGCAGCGCCGCTTCCCTGATGCGCGCGGCACTCTTCAGGGGCGCGGTCTCAGCCACGGGCGCCCCCCTTCCTCATCCAGCGCGCCCCGATCCGCGCGGTGAGTGCCCCGAGCGCCGCGCCCGCCGCCACGTCGGAGGGGTAGTGCACGCCGACGACCAGGCGCGAGACGCACATCGCGGCGGCGAGCGGCGGGATCGCGTGGACCCCGAGCGCGCCGAAGGCGACGGCGGCGGCGCAGGCGGAGGCCGCATGGGAGCTGGGGAAGGAGTGCCGACCGAGGGTGCGCACCAAGGGCTGGACGTGCGCCGGACGCGGGCGGCGCACCACCCTCTTCACCCCACTGCTGACGAGGTGCGCACCGGCGGTGAGCGCCGTCCCGCGCAACCAGGCGCCGCGTCGACCGGCGTCCACGGCCGCCCCCGCGAGCCCGGCCGCCAGCCACAGCGCGCCGTGCTCGCCCGCCCAGGAGAGGGCACGCGCGGCGGTGGCGACGCGCGGGTCCGCGCCACGGGCATGGAACGCGGAGAGGATTCTGCGGTCCGCACCCCAAAGGCTTCGGTGATCGATGTCGTCGAGGTGGTCCATGTGGACTCACTGTTCACGCCGACACAGCCAGAATTACGGCAATATTGAGCGACATCCCATTAATCACCCATTTCGGGGAGAGCAGGGATGTTTCATAACTGATCGCTCACAAACGGGCGCTACGGTCGCCGACATGCCTGCCGACACCGTCTCCGTCACGGGATGGGGCCGCACCGCCCCCACCGTCGCCCGTCTGATCCGTCCCAGGACGTACGAGGAGGCCGCGGCCGCCGTCCGGGACTGCGGGGCCCGCGGAGGCATCCCGAGGGGCCTGGGACGGGCGTACGGGGACGCGGCGCAGAACGCCGGGGGCGCGGTGTTCGACATGACCGGCCTGGACCGCATCCACGCGATCGACGCCGACGGCGGCACCGTCTCGTGCGACGCGGGCGTCTCGCTGCACCGGCTGATGCGGGTGCTGCTGCCGCTCGGCTGGTTCGTGCCGGTGACGCCCGGCACCCGCCAGGTGACCGTCGGCGGTGCCATCGGCGCCGACATCCACGGCAAGAACCACCATGTCTCGGGCGCCTTCTCCCGTCACGTGCTGTCGCTGGAACTCCTCACCGCCGACGGCGGGATCCGCACCGTCCGCCGCGGCACGCCCCTGTTCGACGCGACCACCGGCGGCATGGGCCTGACCGGCGTGATCCTCACCGCCACCGTCCAACTCCAGCCGGTGCAGACCTCGCTGATGTCGGTCGACACCGAACGCGCGCGGGACCTCGACGACCTCATGGCCCGCCTGGCCGCCACCGACGACCACTACCGCTACTCGGTGGCCTGGATCGACCTGCTGGCACGCGGCGCGGCGACCGGCCGCGCGGTGCTGACCCGCGGCGACCACGCGCCCCTGGACGCCCTGCGCGCAGGCACGCGCGCGCGCAGGGACCCGCTCGCCTTCCGCCCCTCCCGGCTGCCGGCCCCGCCCGCCCTTCTGCCTGAAGGCCTGCTGAACCGCCGTACCGTGGCCTGCTTCAACGAGTTCTGGTATCGCAGGGCGCCACGCGCGCGTACCGGCGAACTGCAGAAGCTCACCACCTTCTTCCACCCGCTGGACGGCGTGCCGCACTGGAACCGGATCTACGGCCGGGGCGGCTTCGTGCAGTACCAGTTCGTCGTCGGACACGGCCAGGAGGAGACCCTGCACCGCGTGGTGCGGCGCATCTCCGAGCACCGCTGCCCGTCGTTCCTGGCCGTCCTCAAACGCTTCGGGGACGCCGACCCCGGCTGGCTCTCCTTCCCCGTCCCCGGCTGGACGCTGGCCCTGGACATCCCGGCCGCCCTGCCCGGCCTCGGCGCGCTCCTCGACGCGCTGGACGAGGACGTGGCCACGGCCGGCGGGCGCGTGTACCTCGCCAAGGACTCCCGGCTGCGGCCCGAGCTGCTCGCCGCGATGTACCCCCGCCTGGACGCCTTCCGCTCGCTGCGCGCGGACCTGGACCCGCACGGGGTCTTCGTGTCGGACCTGGCCCGCCGCCTCGCCCTGTAGAACCCACCGGATCCCTAGGAGCTGTCGTGAAGGACGCCTTCGGCCTCCCCCAGTCCCTGCTCGTCCTCGGCGGTACGTCCGAGATCGCGCTGGCCACCGCCCGCCGCATGATCGCGCGCCGCACCCGCACCGTGTGGCTCGCGGGCCGCCCCTCACCCGCCCTGGAGCAGTCCGCCGCCGACCTGCGCGGGCTCGGCGCCGACGTGCGCACGGTCGCCTTCGACGCACTCGACCCCGAGTCCCACGAGACGGTGCTCGGCAAGGTCTTCGCCGAGGGCGACATCGACATGGTGCTGCTCGCCTTCGGCATCCTCGGCGACCAGGCGCACGACGAGCGTGAGCCGATGAGCGCGGTACGGGTCGCCCAGACCAACTACACCGGCGCCGTCTCGGCCACCCTGGTCAGCGCGAGCGCCCTCCAGACCCAGGGCCACGGCTCCCTCGTCGTCCTCTCCTCCGTCGCCGCCGAACGCGCCCGCCGCGCCAACTTCATCTACGGCTCCAGCAAAGCCGGCCTCGACGCCTTCACCCAGGGCCTCGGCGACGCCCTCCACGGCACCGGCGTCCACGTCATGCTCGTACGCCCCGGCTTCGTCCACACCAAGATGACCGCCCCCCTGGAGCCGACCCCCCTGGCAACCACCCCGGAGGCAGTAGCCACAGCCATCGAGACCGGCCTACGCCGCCGCTCGGAAACCGTGTGGGTCCCCGGCCCCCTCCGCCTACTGATGTCAGCCCTACGCCACACCCCGCGCCCCCTGTTCCGAAGGCTGCCCTTCTAGCCCCCAGCTCTCTTCAGGCCTTAGGGGCGGGGGCGCCGCGGTATCGATGTGCGGCTGGACACCCCCTAAGGGGCGCGGGGAACTGCGCGACCAGCCCCCACGACGCCGCACACAAGATCGAACCGACCGCGGCCCCCACCCCACGCCCCAACCAGCGGAGCTAATTCGCTGGGATGGACCCGCGCTCCACGGCCCCCGCCTGCGAAGGCACCACCGGCCCCCCGAACGCGAAGTCCCGCAGCTTGCGCCACACACCGTCGGGACCCTGCTCGTAGAGGGCGAAGCCGGTGCACGGCCAGCCGGCCTCGTAGTCGGCGAGCTCCTCGAAGGCGCGGTCCATCGACTCCTCGTCGATGCCATGGGCGACCGTGACATGCGGGTGGTACGGGAACTGAAGCTCCCGCGCGACCGGCCCGGAGGCGTCGCGGACCTGCTTCTGCAGCCAGGTGCAGGCCTCGGCACCCTCGACGACCTGGACGAAGACGACCGGCGAGAGAGGCCGGAAGGTGCCGGTGCCGGACAGCCGCATCGGGAAGGGGCGCCCGGCGGCCGCGACCTCCAGGAGGTGCGCCTCGATCGCCGGCAGCAGCTCGGCGTCGACCTCGGTCGGCGGCAGCAGGGTGACGTGCGTGGGGATGCCGTGAGCCGCGGCGTCGCCGAAGCCCGCGCGCCGCTCCTGGAGCAGGCTGCCGTGAGGCTCCGGGACCGCGATCGACACGCCGATCGTTACGGTCCCCACGTCGTCTCCTGTCGTCTGTCGGTGAGCCCGCCCGTCGCGGACGGCTCGTCCTGTTGTGAGCTCATGCCCTGTTGGTGAGCGTGAATGGCCGCTGATACGGCCATTCGGCTATCGACTGTACGGCTACGGAGGTGCTGCGGGCAGGCGCAACCGTAGTGATGTGCAGCGCTGTGCGGTGGTACGTCCGTGTTCCGGACGTGTGCCGTGGTGCGGGCTCAGTGCTTGGCGGGCAGGAAACCCACCCGGTCGTACGCCTGGGCGAGCGTCTCCGCGGCAACGGCACGCGCCTTCTCCGCGCCCTTGGCCAGGACCGAGTCCAGCGTCTCCGGGTCGTCCAGATACTGCTGGGTGCGCTCCTTGAAGGGCGTCACGAACTCGACCATGACCTCGGCGAGGTCCGTCTTGAGCGCACCGTAGCCCTTGCCCTCGTACTTCTGCTCCAGTTCCGCGATTCCCGTACCCGTGAGGGTCGAGTAGATCGTGAGCAGGTTGCTGACGCCCGGCTTGTTCTCGGCGTCGTAGCGGATGACGGTGTCGGTGTCGGTGACCGCGCTCTTGACCTTCTTGGCGGTGGCCTTGGGCTCGTCGAGCAGGTTGATGAGGCCCTTCGGCGTGGACGCCGACTTGCTCATCTTGATCGCCGGGTCCTGGAGGTCGTAGATCTTCGCCGTCTCCTTGAGGATGTACGGCTTCGGCAGGGTGAAGGTCTCGCCGAACCGGCCGTTGAAGCGCGTGGCGAGGTCACGGGTGAGCTCGATGTGCTGGCGCTGGTCCTCGCCGACCGGGACCTCGTTGGCCTGGTACAGCAGGATGTCCGCGACCTGGAGGATCGGGTACGTGAAGAGGCCGACCGACGCCCGGTCCGCGCCCTGCTTGGCGGACTTGTCCTTGAACTGGGTCATGCGGGACGCCTCGCCGAAGCCGGTGAGGCAGTTCATGACCCAGGCGAGCTGGGCGTGCTCGGGGACATGGCTCTGGACGAACAGCGTGCAGCGCTCGGGGTCGAGGCCGGCCGCGAGGAGCTGGGCGGCGGCGAGCCGGGTGTTGGCGCGCAGGTCGGCGGGGTCCTGCGGGAGCGTGATCGCGTGCAGGTCGACGACCATGTAGAACGCGTCGTGGGACTCCTGCAGGGCAACCCACTGGCGGACGGCGCCGAGGTAGTTGCCGAGGTGGAACGAGCCTGCGGTGGGCTGGATTCCGGAGAGCACGCGGGGTCGATCAGAGGCCATGCTCACCATTCTCTCAGGTCTCGGGGGCCGGTCCGGAACTGGTGGGAAACAGATGGGAACCGAACCGTCCTCCGCGGTGTAACAAAGGTGTGAGGACGCGGGAGGGGGGCCGCATCGTCGATGAGGCCGCGGTGATCGCACGTGTACGCGCCGGAGAGCCGGAGGCGTACGCGCAGCTGGTGCGGGCCCATACGGGCATCGCGCTCAGGGCGGCCGCCGCGCTCGGGGCGGGTGCGGACGCGGAGGACGTGGTGCAGCAGGCCTTCGTCAAGGCGTACTGCTCGCTGGGCCGGTTCAAGGACGGCTCGGCGTTCAAGCCCTGGCTGCTGGCCATCGTGGCCAACGAGACGAGGAACACAGTGCGTACGGCGGCCCGTCAGCGCACGCTCGCCGGGCGCGAGGCGGCCTTGGTGGAGGCGGAGCCGCTGATACCGGAGTCGGCGGACCCGGCGATGGCCGCGCTGGAGATAGAGCGCCGCGCCGCGCTCCAGGCCGCCCTGGAGAAGTTGAGCGAGGAGCATCGCCTGGTCGTCACCTACCGCTATCTCCTGGAGATGGACGAGTCCGAGACCGCCCAGGCCCTGGGCTGGCCCCGGGGCACGGTGAAATCCCGGCTGAACCGCGCGCTGCGGAAGCTGGGGCGGCTGCTGCCGGATTTTCAGCCTCGGGAAGGAGGTGATGAGCATGGGTGACGGACGTGTGCCGTCCGACGGCGACCGCGACGGGCGGAAGGCGTACGAGAGCGAGGACCGACGTGCGCACGGCCGGGAGGGCGCCAGAGGTGCTGGACGCGCCGGTGGCGGGGGCCCCGGTGACCGCGGTCGGCCTGGTGACGCGGCCCGGCTGCCCGAGGAGCTGCGGGCGCTCGGGCGGTCGCTGGACGGGCGGGGCGCGGCGGACGGCGCCGAGACGATGGTCGAGCGGGTGCTGGGGCAGCTGCTCGCCGAGCATGTGCCGGTTCCGGTGGCCGAGCCGCCGGGCGCCGCTGAGCGGCTGCGGGCGGTGCGGCGCTGGACACGGGTGCGGTGGCGTTCGCTGACCGCGGCGCTGTGCGGCCTGCTGGCGGTGCTGGTGCTCACGCCTCCGGTGCGGGCGGCGGTCCTCGACTGGTTCGACTTCGCCGGGGTCGAAGTGCGGTACGACCCGTCGGCGGTGCCCTCCCCCGGCGCCGAGGTCCCGGGCTGCGGCCGCTCGGTGTCGCTCGCCCAGGCGGAGCGCCGGGCCGGTTTCGAGCCGCTGGTCCCGCAGGAGCTCGGGATGCCGGACACCGTCTCGGTGACGGGTGAGCCGCGGGGGCGGTTCGTGGTGAGCCTGTGCTGGCGGGACGACGGCCGCACGATACGGCTGGAGGAGCGCCGGGCGAGTCTGGACCTCGGCTTCACCAAGACGGTGCGCGAGCAGCCGGAGTGGATCTCGCTGGGCCCCGACACGCCGAACGGCGCCGGGTCCGACCCGGCCCTGTGGTTCCCCCGACCGCACCTGCTGACGTTCTGGCTGGTGGACGCGGACGGGGAGCGCTACGCCCGCGAGGAGCGGACGGCGGGACCGACACTGCTGTGGACCCATGGGGGCGACGCGGCCGACGGCGCAGGCCCGGCCGGCGGCGGGACCGTGACGCTGCGGCTGGAAGGCGTGCTGTCGAAGGAGCGGGCGGTGGAAGTCGCGCGGTCGCTCGGCCGACCGTCCGAGGCTTCTTCGAAATAGCCGGCTCGGGGTGGGAACCCAGTCGGGTCGGGCGGTGTACCAGAAGTGACACGCGGCTCGCGGACGGGCCGCACGGGGATCGCTCGGGTAGGGGGTTCGGATGTGGGGACATGGGGTCGGCAGCCGGGAGGACCGGTCACGCGGGCGTGGGGGCCGGAGGGGCCGGTGCCGTGAAGTCACGGCGCTGACCGGGGCGTTGACGGCAGCGCTCGCCCTGCTGCTGTGGGGCGCCGCGTCCCCCGCCTCGGCCGGAGGACCGACCAGCGTGCTCCTGGTCTCCCCGGAGAGCGCGGAGACGGCGGCCCTGTACTACTCGGACAAGGAGTACGGGGAGCTGGAGCAGCTGCTCGGCGCACCGGGCAAGGGCACCCGCGACAAGCCGCCCGAGGCCGGTCTGACGGCGGCCCGCCAGATCAACGTCACCTGGATGGTCCACGACGTGACGCCCTGGCGCCTCGACCGGGTCTACCCGGCCCACAAGGGACCGGACGTCTGGATCCACACGTCGGCGAACCTGGACAGCACGACGAACGGCGCGTGGCACCGTGCCGATCATCCGTCCCAGCTGCGTGCTCTGCTCAAGAAGCTGGGTCTGATGGGCAAGGTTTCGGGCGAGGGGGGCGCGGCGATCTTCCCTCCGGCGTGGGAGACGTCCGGGAAGGAGGAGGCTGCGGAGGACCAGCCGGCCCAGGCAGGGACCGGGCCGGAATCGGGGTCGGTGTCGGGGTCAGCACGAGGTGACGGCACCGACTGGTGGTGGGCCCTGCCGGGCGTGGCGGCCGGGGCGGTGCTGGCGTTGCTCCTGCGGCCCTTCGCCGTGCGACTGCGGCTGAGCGGCGCCGGCGGGACGCTGCTGATACGCCGCGCGGCGGCCCGGCCGGGAGCCGGACCGCCGCGGGAGGAACCACGTCAGGAGTTGATCGACCGGGACCTGTGAGGCCCTGTGTGGATCGTCGCGGGCGTCAGCCCAGGTCGATCTCCGGGTACAGCGGGAAGCCGGCCACGAGGTCGGTGGCCCGACGGGAGATCTCGTCGGCGATCTTCGGGTCAAGGACGTGAGCGGCCTTGGAGGGGGCACCGGACTTGGTGGTGCCGGGCTCGGTGGTGGTGAGGACGCGGTCGATGAGGGCGGCGACCTCGTCCATCTCGGCGGTGCCCAGGCCGCGGGTGGTCAGGGCGGGGGTGCCGATGCGGATGCCGGAGGTGTACCAGGCGCCGTTGGGGTCGGCCGGGATGGCGTTGCGGTTGGTGACGATGCCGGAGTCGAGAAGCGCGGCCTCGGCCTGGCGGCCGGTGAGGCCGTAGGAGGAGGCGACGTCGATCAGGTTCAGGTGGTTGTCGGTGCCGCCGGTCACCAGGGTCGCGCCCCGGCGCATCAGGCCCTCGGCCAGCGCGCGGGAGTTGTCGACGATGCGCTGGGCGTAGTCCTGGAAGGCGGGCTGGCGGGCCTCGGCCAGGGCGACGGCCTTGGCGGCCATGACATGCGGGAGGGGGCCGCCGAGGACCATCGGGCAGCCGCGGTCGACCTGGTCCTTGAGGGAGTCGTCGCACAGGACCATGCCGCCGCGCGGCCCGCGCAGCGACTTGTGGGTGGTGGTGGTGACGATCTGGGCGTGCGGGACCGGGTCGAAGTCGCCGGTGAGGACCTTGCCGGCGACGAGACCCGCGAAGTGGGCCATGTCGACCATGAGCGTGGCGCCGACCTCGTCGGCGATCTCGCGCATGATCCGGAAGTTCACGAGACGGGGGTAGGCGGAGTAGCCGGCGACGATGATCAGCGGCTTGAACTCGCGGGCGGAGACGCGCAGGGCCTCGTAGTCGATGAGGCCGGTGGCGGGGTCGGTGCCGTAGGAGCGCTGGTCGAACATCTTGCCGGAGATGTTCGGGCGGAAGCCGTGGGTGAGGTGGCCGCCGGCGTCCAGGGACATGCCGAGCATGCGCTGGTTGCCGAACGCCCGGCGGAGCTCGGCCCAGTCCGCGTCGGTGAGGTCGTTGACCTGGCGGACGCCGGCCTTCTCCAGGGCGGGGGCCTCGACGCGGGCGGCGAGGACGGACCAGAAGGCGACGAGGTTGGCATCGATGCCGGAGTGGGGCTGTACGTAGGCGTGCCGGGCGCCGAAGAGCTCCTTGGCGTGCTCGGCGGCGAGGGACTCGACGGTGTCGACGTTGCGACAGCCGGCGTAGAAGCGGCGGCCGACGGTGCCCTCGGCGTACTTGTCGCTGAACCAGTTGCCCATCGCGAGGAGGGTGGCCGGGGAGGCGTAGTTCTCGGAGGCGATCAGCTTGAGCATCTCGCGCTGGTCGGCGACCTCCTGGCCGATGGCGTCGGCCACGCGCGGCTCGACGGCGCGGATCACGTCGAGGGCGGCACGGAAGGCGGTGGACTCGTTGGAGAGGGGCACGGCTGACATGGGGACCTCCGGACGTCGTGTGCAGCGTTCACGGTACGGCCCAGGCGCACGGCACTCGGTCTGGACGCGTTCTCCCTCGTCCAGGGGCCGCTCCCCGATGGTTGGTCCATCCCAGCGCGCCAGTCACGGCCCGTCGATCAGACTACCGGGCGCGCCGACGGCGCATGGTCCCGCGTCCACCATGCGAGCAACGATAGGAAGGGGCCGCAAAGCGGTCTTAGGGCCGGAAATGGATAGTGGCCGCGAGGCTCGTGACGGCCGGGACACGAGCCCTCGTGGTGGCGGAAACGGAGAGCCCCGTGAGTACGTCGAGCACCACCGCATCCTTGATCGCCGCGGTCGAGGCGCACAGCGCCCGCAACTACCACCCGTTGCCGGTGGTGGTGGCGACGGCGGCCGGGGCGTGGATGACGGATGTGGAGGGACGGCGGTATCTGGATCTGCTGGCCGGGTATTCGGCGCTGAACTTCGGGCACGGCAACCGGCGGATCCTGGAGGCGGCGAAGGCGCAGCTGGAGCGGGTGACGCTGACGTCGCGGGCGTTTCACCACGACCGGTTCGCGGCGTTCTGCGAGCAGCTCGCCGAGCTGTGCGGGATGGAGATGGTGCTGCCCATGAACACGGGGTCGGAGGCGGTGGAGACGGCCGTGAAGACCGCCCGGAAGTGGGGTTACCGGGTCAAGGGGGTGCCGGCGGAGATGGCGAAGATCGTCGTCGCGGGCAACAACTTCCACGGCCGTACGACGACGATCGTCAGCTTCTCCACGGACCCGGAGGCACGGGCGGACTTCGGGCCGTACACGCCGGGCTTCGAGATCGTGCCGTACGGGGATCTGACGGCGATGCGGGAGGCGCTGACGGAGAACACGGTGGCGGTGCTGCTGGAGCCGATCCAGGGCGAGGCGGGGGTGCTGGTGCCGCCGGCCGGTTATCTGCCGGCGGTGCGGGAGCTGACGCGGGAGCGGAACGTGCTGTTCGTGGCGGACGAGATCCAGTCGGGGCTGGGGCGCACGGGGCGTACGTTCGCGTGCGAGCACGAGGGCGTGGTGCCGGACGTGTATGTGCTCGGGAAGGCGCTCGGCGGCGGGGTGGTGCCGGTGTCGGCGGTGGTGTCCTCGGCGGAGGTGCTCGGGGTGTTCCGGCCCGGGGAGCACGGGTCGACGTTCGGCGGGAATCCGCTGGCGTGTGCGGTGGCGCTGGAGGTGATCGCGATGCTGCGGACGGGCGAGTTCCAGCAGCGGTCGGCGGAGCTCGGCGCGCATCTGCACCGGGAGCTGGGCCTGCTGGCGGGGACCGGGCGGGTGACGGCGGTCCGGGGTCGGGGGCTGTGGGCGGGGGTCGACATCGCCCGGGTGGTGGGTACCGGGCGGGAGGTGTCCGAGCGGCTGGTGGACCGGGGTGTGCTGGTGAAGGACACCCAGGGGGCGACGATTCGGATCGCGCCGCCCCTGGTGATCGGGAAGGAGGATCTGGACTGGGGGCTCGCCCAGTTGCGGGGTGTGCTCGGCGTGTGAGCCGGTGGGGCGGGGGCGGGCCGTCGCGGGCGTGCGGGGCCGGGGACGGCTGTCTAGAGGATCACGTGAGGCAGGAAGCGGGCGTACTCGTCGGTGATCAGGCCGGACGACTCGCGGATGCCGAGGCCCGCGGCCTCGTCCTCGACGACCCATGCGCCGAGGACGACGTGGTTGCCGTCGAAGGCGGGCAGGGGCGCCAACTGCTGGTAGCAGCAGGGCTCTTCGCGAGGAGGCGCCGCCTCGGTGCCGGGTTCGTGGATCGTGACGCCCGCGCCCTCGCGGCCGAGCAGGGGCTTGGCGACGTAGCCCGTGGTGTTCGCCAGTTCCCTCGGGCCGTCGACGTAGGCGGGGAGCAGGTTCGGGTGGTCCGGGTTGAGCTCCCAGAGGATGGCGAGGAGGGCCTTGTTGCTGAGGAGCATCTTCCAGGCCGGTTCGATCCAGAGGGTCGTGCCGGTGCCGCCGCCGTTGTCGAGGGTGTCCAGGACGTGGTCGGCGAAGCGGTCGGTGGTGAGCCACTCCCAGGGGTAGAGCTTGAAGCAGCTGCGGATGAAGCGGAGCCGGGTGTCGACGAAGCGGCCGGAGAGACGGTCCCAGCCGATCTCCTCCATGGAGATCCAGCCGGTGTCCAGACCCGCCTGTTCCGCGGTCTCCTTGAGGTAGGCGACCGTCATCATGTCCTCGCCGAGTTCGTCGGCCGAGGAGTACGCGAAGTACAGGGGGCCGCCGGGCGGGAGCAGGGCGGACTGCTTCTTCCAGGCGGCGACGAGGCGTTCGTGGAGGGAGTTCCACTGGTCGGCGCCGGGGAAGCGGTCCTCCATCCAGAACCACTGCGGGGACGCGGCCTCGACGAGGGACGTGGGGGTGTCGGCGTTGTACTCCAGGAGCTTCGCCGGGCCGGTGCCGTCGTAGTGGAGGTCGAAACGGCCGTAGACGGAGGGGAGTTCGGCGCGTCGGCGCCAGGCCTCGGCGACGGCGTTCGCGACGCGCGGGTCGGTGATGCCGAGGTCGGTGAAGCGGTCGGCCGAGACGATGTGGTCCGCGGCGGCGAGGCACATGGCGTGCAGTTCCTCGACGACCTCCTCCAGCGCCTCGACCTCGGCGAGGGAGAAGACGTAGTGGGCGCTCTCGTCCCAGTACGGGCGCAGGGAGTTGTCGGGGTGGCGGGTGAGGGGGTAGATGAGGCCCTGTTCCTCGACGGTCTGCTGCCAGCCGGGGCGGGGTTCGATCGTGCGGCGCTCCATCGGTCTGCCCGCTCAGCCGCCGCCGCTGCCCGAGCCCGAGCAGCCGAAGCCGCCCCGGTCGACGGCGTCGGCGCGGTTGAAGGTGCCGTAGTCGGCGCGGCTGCCGTCGATGTCGGCGTCGTAGTACCAGGCGGCGTCGGAGCCGCCGGTCTTCTTCCGGGCGCTCTTGCCGTACGAGGAGCTGGAGCCGGACGTGCAGTTCTTGTCCGCGATGACCTTGTAGCCCTCGTAGGTGTAGCTGTCGCGGTCGACGCAGCGGCGGTCCGGTTCCGAGCCGCACGAGGTCAGGGCCGCGGCGATGACGCCCATGCCGCCGAGGACGACCGTGCTCGAGCGCAGTCGGCGTCGTGCCTCCGCCATGTTGTCTCCCCCGGTGATCCGTTCGGTGTTCAGCGGACAGCCTAAAGATCGCCGCGTGCCGCCGCGCGAGGCCCCCCTGGCCGCACCCCGCCGCCTACAGTCGCTTTGTGCTCTTCGGAATGATCTGCGCCCTTGGTGCGGCGGTCTGTTTCGGTGCGGCCACCGTCCTTCAGGCCGTGGCCGCGCGGGCGGCGAGTGCGCAGGGGGGACGGGGTGGCGAGGCGGGGGTGCTGCTGCGGGCGCTGCGGCAGTGGCGGTATCTGGCCGGGCTCGCCCTGGACGGGCTGGGGTTCGTGTTTCAGGTTCTCGCCCTGAAGTCGCTTCCCATCTACGCCGTGTCGGCGGCGCTGGCGTCCAGTCTCGCGGTGACCGCGGTGGTCGCGGCGCGGTTGCTGGGGGTGCGGTTGCGGCGCGGCGAGTGGGCGGCGGTGGGGGTGGTGTGTGCGGGGTTGGCGATGCTGGGGCTGGCCTCGGGGACGGAGGGGGATCGGGGCGGGTCGGATGCGCTTCGGTTCGCGATGCTCGGGGTGGCCCTCGGGGTGCTGGGGGTGGGGCTCGCGGGTGGGCGGTTGCCGGAGCGGGGGCGGGGGTTGGTGCTGGGGCTGGCCGCCGGGTTCGGGTTCGGGGTGGTGGAAGTGGCGGTGCGGCTGATCGACTCGGTGTCGGTGGCGGAGTTGGCGAATCCGGCGACGTATGCGCTGCTGTTGGGGGGTGGGGCGGCGTTCTTGGCGTTGACGTCGGCGTTGCAGCGGGGGTCGGTGACGGTGGCTACCGCGGCGATGGTGATCGGGGAGACGGTTGGACCGGCGGTGGTGGGGGTGGTGTGGCTGGGGGATCGAACGCGGGAGGGGTTGGCGTGGTTGGCGGTGCTGGGGTTTGTGGTGTCGGTGGCGGGGGCGTTGGCGTTGGCGCGGTTCGGGGAGGCGCCGGGGGTGCCCGACGGGGAGTGAGCGCCCCCGCCGCCCCTACCCGTCCCATCCCAGGGGCTCCGCCCCTTCGACCCCACTGGGGCTGCCGCCCCAGACCCCGCCATCGGCCCTCCGGGCCTCGTCCTCAAACGCCGGACGGGCTGGGGTGCCTGGGCCTGCGTAGCCCCCGCAGGTGGGTGGGGGTTCGGGACGGCAAAGACTCGTCCTCCAACGCCGGACCGGCTGAAAGGGCCTAGGCCTGCGTAGCCCCCGCAGGTGGGTGAGGGTTCGGGACGGCTAAGGCTCGCCCTCCAACGCCGGACGGATGAAGAATGCCTGGGCGGGTATCTCCAATCCTTCTCACGGCAGCACCCTGCACAACGCCTCCAACGTCCCCGCCCACGCATGGTCCGGAGGAGTGCCGTAGCCCACGACCAGGGCGTCCATGTGGGCCGTCGGGGACGACTCGTGGCGGTAGGCGGTGAGGCCGTGGAGGGCCAGGCCTTGCCAGGTGGCGGCTTGGAGGACGGACTGTTCGGTGCCGGGTGGGAGGCGGAGGACGGCGTGCAGGCCGGCGGCGATGCCGGTGACCTGGAGGTGGGGGGCATGGGTGGCGAGGGCCTGGACCAGGGCGTCTCTGCGGCGACGGTAGCGCAGGCGGGCGGCGCGGACGTGGCGGTCGTAGGCGCCGGAGGTGAGGAACTCGGCCAGCGTCAACTGGTCCACCGCGCCGCAGGTGTCCGAGCCGCCCTTGGCCTCGGTGACCGCGTCCACCAGCCTCGGCGGCAGCACCATCCAGGCCAGCCGCAGGCCGGGGGCGAGGGACTTGCTGGCGGTGCCGACGTAGACGACGCGGTCGGGGTCGAGGCCCTGGAGGGCGCCGACGGGCTGGCGGTCGTAGCGGAACTCGCCGTCGTAGTCGTCCTCCAGGACCACTCCGTCGGTGCGGCGCGCCCAGTCCACCACCGTGGCCCGGCGGTCGCGGTGCAGGGGCACGCCCATGGGGAACTGGTGGGCCGGGGTGAGGAGCACCGCGCCGATCGAGGGGTCCTCCCCCAACCTCGCCGGGTTCGTGCCCAGTTCGTCGAAGGCCAGGGGGGTGGTGGTCAGGCCCGCCGCCGTCAGCTGTTTCCAGTGCGGGGGCAGGCCGTACGACTCCACCGCGACCGTGTCCAGGCCGCGCGCCCGCAGTGCCCTGCCGAGCAGTTGCAGGCCGTGTACGAAGCCCGCGCACACCACCACGCGCTCGGGGTCGGCGCGCACGCCCCGTGCTCGGGCGAGGTAGCCGGCGAGGGCGGCGCGCAGTTCGGGGCGGCCGCGGGGGTCGCCGTAGCCGAGGGCCTGGTTCGGGGCGGCGAGGAAGGCGCGGCGGGCCGCCTTGAGCCACTCCGTGCGGGGGAATGCGGCGAGGTCGGGGGTGCCGGGGATCAGGTCGTAGGCGGGGCGCGGGCGCTCACGGTGCGGTGGGGCGGGACGTCCCGCCGGCGGGATCACCGGGCGGTCGGCCACGCGCGTGCCGGAGCCCTGGCGGGCGGTGAGCCAGCCCTCGGCGACCAGTTCGGCGTAGGCCTCGGCGACCGTGTTGCGGGCGATGCCCAGGTCGGCGGCGAGGGAGCGGGAGGAGGGCAGCCGGGTGCCCGGGGCGAGGCGTCCGGTGCGGACAGCCTCGCGCAGGGCGTCGGTGAGGCCGCGGCGCAGGCCCGGTCCCGCCGGTTCCAGATGGAGGTCGACGCCGAAAGTGGCCCAGGGTTTCGCCATGGAAGTGGACCATACTCCTGGGCTGCCTCACTCCTAGGGTCGAGATCATGACGACCACTGAAGAGAGCACCACCACGACCGTCTCCTACGCCTCCGAGCCGACCCCGCGCCTCGACTGGGCCGCTCTCGCCCCCGACGTCTTCAAGGCCATGGTCCGGCTCGACGCGGCGGCCGGACGGGGGCTCGACCCGGTTCTGCGCGAGCTGGTGAGGATCCGGGCCTCGCAGCTCAACCACTGCGCCTTCTGCCTCGACATGCACACCAAGGACGCGCTCGCGTCCGGCGAGAGTGTCGAGCGGATCGTGCAGTTGAGCGCCTGGGAGGAGTCGCGGCACTTCTACACCGAGAAGGAGCTCGCGGCGCTGGAGCTGACGGAGGCCGTGACCGTGCTGACGGACGGCTTCGTGCCGGACGAGGTCTACGAGCGTGCCGCCGCGCACTTCGAGGAGGCCGAGCTGGCGCAGCTGATCGCCGCGATCAGCGTGATCAACGCGTGGAACCGGTTCGGGGTGACCTGTCGGCGGACTCCGGGGCACTACCGGCCGGGGCAGCACCTGTGACCGTGCGGACGACGCGTCGGACGACACTGCTCGACCCCGCCGTCGCCCAGGCCATGTCGGCCGTCAGCGCCTCCGCGAAGAAGGGCCTCGGCGACCCGGCCCTCGCCGAGCTCGTCGTGATCCGGGCCTCGCAGCTCAACCACTGCGCGTTCTGCCTGGACATGCACCTCGGGATCGCCCGCACGCACGGGGTGAGTGAGGACCGGCTGGACATGCTGGCCGCCTGGGAGGAGGCGGAGGGGCTGTTCGACGCGCGGGAACGGGCCGCTCTCTCGCTCACCGAGGCGATCACCGTTCTCACGGACGGCTTCGTGCCCGACGATGTGTACGACCGTGCCGCCGCACACTTCGACGACACCCGACTCGCCCATCTCATCGCGCTGATCGTCGCCATCAACAACTGGAACCGGATGATGGTCGGCCGCCGCATTCCACCAGGGGGATACACACCGTGACCAAGGTCGAGACCTTCCGTGCCCTGCACCGGCGCACGGCTCCCGGCGACCCGCTCGTGCTGCCCGGCCCGTGGGACGCCGCCTCCGCGCGCGTCTGTGTCGAGGCCGGGTTCCCCGCGCTGGCCACGCCCAGTGCGGCCGTCGCCGCCTCCCTCGGGTACGAGGACGGGCAGACCCCGGCCGACGAGATGTTCGCGGCGGTCGCCCGGATCGTCCGGGCGGTGGACGTGCCGGTGTCGGCGGACATCGAGGGCGGCTACGGGATCGCGCCGAAGGAGCTGGTGGAGCGGCTGCTGGAGACCGGTGCCGTGGGCTGCAACCTGGAGGACTCCGAGGCCGGGGTGCTGAAGGACCCGCGCGCCCACGCCGAGTGGCTCGCGGAGGTGCGGTACGCGGCCGGGGACCAGCTGTTCCTCAACGCGCGGGTGGACACGTTCATCCGGGGCGTGTCCGATCCGGAGCGGGCCATCGAGCGGGCCGCGCTGTACGTCGCCGCGGGCGCCGACTGCGTGTATCCGATCGGCGCCCCCGTCGGCGTACTGCCCCTGCTGCGGTCCGGCATCCAGGGCCCGGTCAACGTGCACGGCACCGTGACCGGGGACGGCCCCTCGCCCACCGCGCTCGGTGAACTCGGGGCCACCCGGATCACGTTCGGGCCGGGGATGCAGCGCGCCGCCGCACAGGCGCTGGGCGAGATCGCCGCGCCCCTGAACCAGCGGGTCACGAGCTTGCCGCGCTCCTGAACCAGCGGGTCACGAGCTTGCCACGCCCCTGAACCAGCGGATCAGGACAGCCACGCCTTCCACGTGGACTCGTGGCTGTCCACCCACTTCTTCGCCGCCTCCTCGGGCGACAGCTTCTGCTCGGCGATCATCAGGGAGACCTCGTTCTGGTCCTCGGTCGTCCACTTGAACTTCTTCAGCAGGGCCGCCGCCTCGCCGCCGCTCTTGGCGAAGTCCGCGTTGAGGTACTTCTGCAGCGGGGTGTGCGGATAGGCGCAGGCGACCTTCTCCGGGTCCGCGTCGCAGCCCTCCTTGTACGCGGGCAGCTTCACCTCGGTCATGGGGACCTTCTTGAACAGCCACTGCGGGGAGTACCAGTACGTCAGGAAGGGCTTCTTCTCCTTGGCGAACTGTTTGATCTGCGTGATCTGCGCGGCCTCCGAACCGGCGAACACCACCTGGTAGTCCAGGCCCAGGTTCTTCACCAGCGCCTTGTCGTTGGTGACGTAGGAGGGCGAGCCGTCCATCAGCTGGCCCTTGCCGCCGCTCTCGGCGGTGCGCAGCTGGTCGGCGTACTTGTTCAGGTTCTTCCAGTCGGTGACGTCCGGGTGGGCCTTGGCGAAGTACGTCGGCACGAACCAGCCGATGTGCCCGGTGACCCCGAGGTCGCCGCCGGGCACGATCGTCTTCTTGTCCTTGACGTACCGCTGCTCCTCCTCCGGGTGCCCCCAGTCCTCCAGGAGCGCGTCGACGCGGCCCTGGCTGAGCGCGTCCCAGGCGGGGACCTCGTCGATCTGGACGGTGTCGACGCGGTAGCCGAGCTCGTGCTCCAGCAGGTACTGGGCGACGGCCACGTTGGCCTGCGCGCCGACCCAGGACTGCACGGAGAGGGTCACGGACTTCGCGCCCTGGGCGTTCGCGAACGGCGAGGCCTGCTTGGTCATGTCGGCGGCACCGCAGCCGGTCAGGCCGGTGAGCAGCGCCAGCGAGGATACGCCGGCCACTACGGCAGTCGTACGCATACGAACGCGCATGTCAGGCTCCCTTCTTCGCACGGCGTTCCGTCGGCTGGGTCACCCGGTCGAGCATCAGGCCCAGGCAGACGATCGCCACGCCGGCCACCAGGCCGGTCGCGAGGTCGCCCTGAGCGAGTCCGGCGACGACGTCGTAGCCGAGCGCGCCGCCGCCGACCAGGCCGCCGATGATGACGACGGCGAGGACCAGGACGACGCCCTGGTTGACGGCGAGCAGCAACGCCGGGCGGGCGAGCGGGAGTTGGACCTGCCGCAGCTGCTGGGCGGGGGTCGCGCCGAGCGAGCGGGCCGACTCCAGGGCGGCCGGGTCGACCTGCCGCAGGCCCTGGGTGGTGATGCGGACGACGGCGGGCAGCGCGTAGACGACGGCCGCCGCGACGGCCGGGGCGCGGCCGACGCCGAACAGCGCGACCACCGGGATCAGGTATACGAACTGCGGCATCGTCTGGAAGACGTCCAGGACGGGTCGCAGCAGCCGCTCCACGCGGTCGCTGCGGGCGGCCGCGATACCCGTCGCGAAGCCCAGGACCAGGGTGACGGCGACCGCCGCCAGGACCTGGGAGAGGGTGTCGAGCGCCGGTGTCCACACACCCAGGACACCGATCGCGGCCAGGGCGAGGACGGCGGTGAGCGCGGTGCGCCAGGTGCCGATCAGCCAGGCCAGCGCGGCGACGATCAGCAGGAGCGACCACCAGGGCAGCCACTGCAGGGTGTCGCGCACGGGGTCGAGGACCCAGGTGGTGAAGTGGGCCGCCCAGTCGGCGGTGCCGCCGATGACCGGGACCCCGGAGTAGAGGTGGTCGGTCATCCAGTCGACGGCGCGGTTGACCGGCTCGGCGACGTTCAGGGTCCAGGCCTCGGGCCAGTCGAGACGGCCCAGGAGACGTCCGGCGACGGCCACGGCGACCGCGGCGACGGCGGCGTAGACCCAGCGTGCCCGGCCGCCCGGCCGCGGCTCCGCGCCGAGGCCCTCCCCCGCCGCGCCGGTCACCCGGTCCAGGACGACGGCGAGCAGCACGATCGGGATGCCGGCCGCGAGGGCCGCGCCGACGTCGACCGTGGCCAGCGCCTGGTAGACGCGGTCACCGAGGCCGCCGGCGCCGATGACCGAGGCGATGACCGCCATCGACAGCGCCATCATGATCGTCTGGTTGAGGCCGAGCAGGAGTTCCTTGCTGGCCAGCGGGATCCGGGCGGTCAGCAGGCGCTGCCGTGCGGTGGCGCCGAGCGACTCGACGGCCTCCAGCACCTCCTTGTCGGCGCCGCGCAGACCGAGGGCGGTGAGGCGGGCCATCGGCGGGGCGGCGTAGACGACGGTGGCCAGGACGGCCGCGGGGACGCCCATGCCGAAGACCAGGACGACGGGGAGCAGGTAGGCGTACGCCGGGAGCACCTGCATGGTGTCCAGGACGGGGCGCAGGATCTTGTCCATCCGGTCGGACAGTCCGGCGGCGAGGCCCAGCAGCGCGCCCACGACGACGGAGGCGAGGACCGCCACGACCATCAGCGCGAGGGTCTGCATGGTCGGGATCCACATGCCGAGGAAGCCGCAGGCCAGCAGCGCGACGCCGGTACCGGCGGCGAGCCTCCAGCCCGCGACCCGCCAGGCGATCAGGGACGCCGCGGCGGTGACGCCGGCCCAGCCGGCCGCGAGCAGCACCAGGTACACGGCGCGTACGCAGAGCACGACCGCGTTGCTGATGTGCCCGAAGAAGTAGACGAACAGCGGGTGGCTGTCCCGGTTGTCGATGATCCAGACGCTGGCCCTGGTCAGCTGGTCGGAGAAGTCGACGGTCAGCGCGGCCGGCCAGCTGCCGCTCGCCCAGCGGGCGTTGGCCAGCGGCACGAGGATCGCGGCGGCGAGGGCGAGCAGCAGGAGCTTGCGCAGGACCGGGTGTTTGAGGACGCCCGGAACGGCGATGCGGGGAGCGGCGGTGGTGACGGTGGCCATCAAGCCACCTCCTTGCTCTTCCCCGCCCCCGCCACGGCACCCTGCCCTGCCCCCGCTGGGGCACTGCGCCCCGCCCCGGCCGGTGTGCTCTGGTCCGTCCCCGCCACTACGCCGAGCAGCCGTTCGTGGTCGACCACGCCCAGACAGCGGGCCCCGTCCATGACCCGGGCCGGGGTACCGGTACGCGCCACGGCCTCGATGGCCTCGGACACCGTCGCGTCCGGCGCGACCGCCGGCCCGTTGCCGCTCTCGTCGGCCGACGCGGCACGCATGGCCGTACGCACGGTCATGACCTGCTCGCGCGGCACGTCACGGACGAACTCGCGGACGTAGTCGTCGGCCGGGGAGCCCACGATCTCCTCGGGCGTGCCCAACTGGACGACGCGGCCGTCGCGCATCAGGGCGATACGGTCACCGAGCTTGAGGGCCTCGCTGAGGTCATGGGTGATGAAGACCATGGTGCGGCCCTCCTCGCGGTGCAGGCGGACGACCTCCTCCTGCATGTCCCGCCGGATCAGCGGGTCGAGCGCGCTGAACGGCTCGTCGAAGAGCAGCACCTCCGGGTCCACCGCGAGCGCCCGGGCCAGCCCGACCCGCTGACGCTGACCGCCGGACAGCTGGCCCGGCCTGCGGTGCTCCATGCCCTCCAGGCCGACCTTGGCGACGACCTGCGCGGCCCGCTCACGGCGCTCGGCCCTGCCGACGCCCTGGATCTCCAGGCCGTACGCCACGTTGTCCAGGACCGTGCGGTGCGGGAGCAGACCGAAGTGCTGGAAGACCATCGCGGCGCGGTGGCGGCGCAGTTCGCGCAGCCGGGTCTTGTCCATGGCGCGGACGTCCTCGCCGTCGATGGCGATGGTGCCCGCGGTCGGCTCGATCAGCCGGGTCAGACAGCGCACCAGCGTGGACTTGCCGGAGCCGGACAGGCCCATGACGACGAAGACCTCACCCTTGCGGACGTCGAAGGAGACGTCCTGCACGGCGGCCGTGCAGCCGGTGCGGGCGCGCAGCTCGGCGGACGTGAGCCCGGCGAGCTCCGGGTCGGCGGGGACGCGGTGCGCCTTCGGCCCGAAGACCTTCCAGAGCCCGTCGACGGAGAAGACAGGGGTACCTGCGGCACCAGCGGTATCAGGGGTATTGGGGGCAGTAGGGGTATTCGGGGCAGTACTCATCACGCCTCACCTCCAAGCAGATCGACGGCCTTCTCCCCGACCATGAGCACCCCGATCATCGGGTTCACGGCGGTCATCGTCGGGAAGACGGAGGCGTCGGCGATGCGGATGCCGTCCAGGCCTCGGATCCTCAACTGTGGGTCGACCACGGCCAGTTCGTCGTCGGCGGCGCCCATACGGCAGGTGCCGGCCGGGTGGTACACGGTGTGCGCGACCTTGCGCGCGTACTCGCTCAGCTCCTCGTCGCCGTCGACGTCGGGGCCGGGGCACACCTCCCTCTTGAGCCAGCTCGCGAGCGGCTCGGTCTTCGCGATCTCACGGGCGATGCGGATGCCGTCGACGAGGGTGCGGCCGTCGTAGTCGTCCTCGTCGGTGAAGTACCGGAAGTCCAGCGCGGGCTTCACGGCCGGGTCGGCGCTGGTCAGGTACAGCCGGCCGCGGCTCTTCGGCTTGGGGATGTTGGGGGTCATGGACACCCCGAACTCGGGCCGCTGGTACCCCAGTCGCTCCGGGTTGTCCGTGAACGGGATCTGGTAGAAGTGGAACATCAGGTCGGGGCCCTGGTGTTCGGGGTCGCGCCGCACGAAGAGACCGGCGTCCGAATCCATCGCGGAGTTCTCGGGGATCGGTCCGTTCGTCTCCCAGACGATCACCGACTCGGGGTGGTCGAGCAGGTTCTCGCCGACGCCGGGCAGGTCGTGGACGACCGGGATGCCCAGCTCGGTGAGGTCCTTCTTCGGCCCGATGCCGGAGTGCATCAGCAGCCGGGGCGAGTCGACGGCGCCGGCGCACAGGACGACCTCGCGCCGGGCGCGGATCAGCTGCTCCTCACCGTCCTTGGTACGGACGTGGACGCCCTCGGCCCGGGTGCCGTTCAGCTCCAGCTTGTACGCCCAGGTCTCCAGCAGGATCGTCAGGTTCTCCCGCTCGTCCATCACCGGGTGCAGATACGCCACCGACGCCGACGAACGCTTGTTGTTCTCGGGGTGGTAGGCGAGGTCGAAGAAGCCGACGCCCTCGGTGAAGGGCTGCTTGTTGAAGCCCTCGACCCGCGGGACGCCGAGCGTGCCCTGCGCCGAGTCGACGAAGTCGCGGGCGATGGCGTTCCGGTCCTTCTCGTCGACCGGGACGATGTTGTTCTTCAGCCGCGCGTAGTACGCCTCCATCGGCACCGCGCCCCAGCCCGTGGCGCCGGCCTGCTCCCACTCGTCCCAGTCGGACGGCAGCGGCTTGAACGCGATGAGCGTGTTGTGGCTGGAACATCCGCCGAGGACACGGGCCCGGCTGTGCCGGATGTGCGAATTGCCGCGTGGCTGCTCGGTGGTGGGGTAGTCGTAGTCGAGGTCGCCGCCGAGGAGGCCCATCCAGCGGCGCAGCGTGAGGACGTCGTCGCGGCCGACGTCACTGGGGCCGCCCTCGATGACGGCGACGGTGACGTCCGGGTTCTCGGTCAGCCGGGAGGCGATGACGGAACCTGCGGTGCCGCCGCCGATGACGACGTAGTCGTAGACAGGGGTGTTCTGGGACATCAGGGGGTTACTCCAGGGGTTCAGATCGAGGGACGTGACGGGCACGCCCCCATGGGGCGCGGGGCACTGCGCGACCAGCCACGACGGCGCCGCAGACGCCGGACAACCAAGCGCGGCACCGTCGAAGGCGCAGTGTCAGCCCCGGAACCACCGAACCGGCACCGGCGCCAGGTTCTGGTACACGTGCTTGCTCTCGCGGTACTCGGCGAGCCCGGCAGGGCCTAGCTCGCGCCCCACCCCGCTCTTGCCGAACCCGCCCCACTCCGCCTGCGGAAGGTAGGGGTGGAAGTCGTTGATCCATACGGTGCCGTGCCGCAGCCGCCCCGCGACCCGCCGGGCCCGCCCCGCGTCGGCGGTCCAGACGGCGCCCGCGAGCCCGTACTCGGTGTCGTTGGCGAGGGCGACCGCCTCGTCCTCGGTGCGGAAGGTCTCGACGGTGAGGACCGGGCCGAAGACCTCCTCGCGGACGACGCGCATCTCGCGGTGGCAGTGGTCGAGGACGGTCGGCTCGTAGAAGTAGCCGGTCTCGGGCCGCTCCGGGGACGGCTCGGGACGCCGGCCGCCGGAGCGCAGCACCGCGCCCTCCTTGAGCGCGGAGTCGACGTACGCCTCGACCTTCGCGCGCTGCTGCTCGGAGACGAGCGGCCCGCACTCGACGCCGTCGGCGGTGCCCCGGCCGAGCCGGATCCTGCCTGCCCTGCGGGCGAGTTCGGCGACGAAGCGGTCCCGGACGGACTCCTCGACGATGAGCCGGCCGCCCGCCGAGCAGACCTGGCCGCTGTGGATGAAGGCGGCGTTGAGGGCCTGGTCGACGGCGGTGTCGAAGCCCTCGTCCGTGGCGCAGGCGTCGGCGAAGACGACGTTGGGGTTCTTGCCGCCGAGTTCGAGCGCGACCTTCTTGACGGAGGGCGCCGCTGCCTGGGCCACCTTGGTGCCGCTGACCAGGCCGCCGGTGAAGGAGACGAGGTCGACGTCGGGGTGCTCGGCGAGCCGGGCGCCGACGGAGTGGCCGGGGCCGGTGACGATGTTGGCGACACCCGCGGGCAGCCCGGCCTCGACCAGGAGGTCGATGAGCGCGACGGTCGTCAGCGGGGTGATCTCGCTGGGCTTGACCACGAAGGTGTTCCCGGCGGCGAGGGCGGGCGCGATCTTCCAACTGGCCTGGAGGAGCGGGTAGTTCCAGGGGGTGATCAGCGCACAGACGCCGACGGGCTCGTGGACGACGACGCTGTGGATGTCGGACGAGCCGGCGTCGACGACCCGGCCCGGGGCCTCGGCGGCGACGAGGTCGGCGAAGTAGCGGAAGGCGTCGGCGACGCAGTCGATGTCGACCCGGCCCTCTTCGACGGTCTTGCCGGCGTCGCGGCTCTCCAGGAGGCCGAGCTTCTCGCGGTCGCGCACGAGGAGGTCGGCGACGCGGCGCAGCAGGGCGGCGCGTTCGGCGACGGGCGTACGCGGCCACTCCCCCTGGCCGCCGTCGAAGGCTCGGTGGGCGGCCGCGACCGCCAGGTCGGTGTCCTTCTCGTCGCCCTCGGCGACCACGGCGAACGGCGACGCGTCCGCGGGGTCGAGGATCTCGCGCGTCGCGCCGGAGACGGCGTAGCGCCACTCGCCGCCCGCGTGAATCGTCTGCTGCGCCTGCTGTCCGGTCATGATCGGTGTTGCCTTCCGTTCCTGTTCAGTGCCCCTGAGTCACACAGGTGTCACACACGAGGACCGTGACCGCCTGCCCCGGGCCTCGCATTGCATGCGCAATCGATGACCGAAAGTGCGGTGCATCACTGAACATCCGGACAAACAGGAATGAAAAGGTCGCCGAAGGGTCGACCGAACCCGGACCTTTGACTAAAGTCAAAGAACTATGGAGCCAGTGTCTACGGACCATGTGACGGCCTTCCGCCGCTTCAACCGTTACTTCACGCGCCGCATCGGCGTACTGGACGACCACTACCTCGGCCAGGACCGCCCGCTCGGCGAGGCCCGGCTGCTCTTCGAGATCGGCGACGGCGCGTCCCTGCGGGAACTCAGAAGCCGGCTCGGTCTGGACGCGGGGTATCTGAGCCGGATGGCCAAGGCGCTGGAGTCCCAGGGCCTGGTCCGGCTGAGCCCGCACCCGCGGGACAACCGGCTGCGCACGATCGAGCTGACCCCGGCCGGTCGGATGGAGGTGACGGAGCAGGACCGGCGGGCGGGCGCCGCCGCGGCCGGGCTCCTCGAAGGCCTCGGCGAGGCACAGCGCGCCGAACTGACCCGGGCCATGGCCACCGCCCAGCGGCTGCTGCGCCTCGCCGGCATCACCGTCGCCCTCGTCGACGGCGCCGCACCGGACGCCCGGGCCTGTCTGGACGCCTACGCCGCCGACATCGACGCGCGGTTCCCCGGGGGGTTCGACAAGGACGACCTCGTACGGCCGCAGGAGGTGTCCGGCGACGCCGGGGCGTTCTTCGTCGCCTACGAGGAACACCGCCCCGTGGGCTGCGGGGCGCTACGGCGCCTGGAACCGGGCGTCGGCGAGATCCGCCACGTCTGGGTGCACCCCGACGCCCGCCGCCTCGGCCTCGCCCGCCGTCTGCTCGATGCCCTCGAACAGGAAGCCTCCGCCCGCCACTTCACCGTCGTACGCCTCGACACCCACGCCGCGCTCACGGAGGCGCAGGCGATGTACCGGGCGTGCGGCTACACGGACATCCCCGCGTACGACGACAACGTCTACGCCAGTCACTGGTTCGAGAAGCGGCTGGACGGCTGAACCTCAAAGCCGCTGACGCATCCCCATGCTCTCAACGGCACTGGCCGCCCGCCGGGCAGAAGGACTCCAGCGCCGCGGTGAGCGGTTCGCGGACCAGATCGGGGGCCAGCTCCACCGGACCGGCGGCGCGGATCGCGTAGAGCGTGCCGTCGACGGCCTCGAAACGGTGGTCGACGACCTGGCGCGGGCCCATGTTCTCGTCGTCGTAGCGGTACGTCAGCTCGGACCAGTCGGCCGCCGAGGCCCGGTCCAGGGGGCGGTAGCCGGGCTGGTGCGCATAGCCGTAGCCGGGGTCGTTCTCGGCCAGGTCGAGGGACTCGGCCGGGGTGTCCTCCGCGAGCGCGAAGATCTGGAGGCTGCGCCCGTCGTCCGGGGCGTCGTAGAAGACGACCGGGGCCTTCTCGCCCTGCTTCTGACTGCGCACCCACCCCTCGGGGACGCGCAGGCTGTAGCCCACGGGGTCCTGGGCACGGCGGTAGCCGGGCAGCGAGGAGCGGGACGGGGAGGAGGACGAGGACGGGATCGGTGTGGTCGCGACGACGCCGGGCGGCGGGGTCGCACCGGTCCGGCTGAACGGGGAGTCGTCACGGATGAGGAACCAGACGCCCGCGCCGACACCGGCGCCGAAGACGGCCGCGGCGAGCAGGACGAGCAGGAGTCGGCGGGCGCGGGGCGGGGAGGGGGACGGCTGGGCAGGCGCCGGAGCGGGAGCCGGAGCCGGAGGAGGTGGAGGCGAGGGGTGGGACGAGAAGGTCTGCGTCTCGGCCGAGGCCCAGATCGGCGGAACGACCGGTTCCTGCGCGGCCCAGGCCGCCTGGCCTCTCTCCTCGCTCGGCTCGTGCTCCGCCCAGGAACCGGAGCCGTGACCGCCGTTGCCGCCCCATCCGCTCATGGCAAGCCCCCCGAATCACCCCATGCCTACTGCTTCCGACGTTAGCGGCGAAAAAGGCCGCAGGCCCCGTTCCGGAAGCAACCGGGACAGGGCCTGCGCAGGTTCGTGACAGAAGTCCGAAGAGACGGGCTCAGATGAGGCCGAGGGAGCGGACCGCCTCGCGCTCCTCCTCGAGCTCCTTGACGGAGGCGTCGATTCGGGCGCGGGAGAACTCGTTGATCTCCAGGCCCTGGACGATCTCGTACTTGCCGTCCTTGGTGGTGACGGGGAAGGAGGAGATGAGGCCCTCGGGAACGCCGTAGGACCCGTCGGACGGGATGCCCATGGAGACCCAGTCGCCGTCGGCGGTGCCGTTGACCCAGGTGTGGACGTGGTCGATGGCGGCGTTGGCGGCGGAGGCCGCGGAGGAGGCGCCGCGGGCCTCGATGATCGCCGCGCCGCGCTTGGCGACGGTCGGGATGAAGTCCTCGGCGAGCCACTTCTCGTCGCTCACGACCTCGGCGGCGTTCTTGCCGGCGACCGTGGCGTGGAAGATGTCCGGGTACTGGGTGGCGGAGTGGTTGCCCCAGATCGTCAGGCGCTTGATGTCGGCGACCGTCGAGCCCGTCTTCTTCGCGAGCTGGGTCAGCGCGCGGTTGTGGTCCAGGCGGGTCATCGCGGTGAAGCGCTCGGCCGGTACGTCGGGCGCGGCGGCCTGCGCGATGAGCGCGTTGGTGTTGGCCGGGTTGCCGACGACGAGGACCTTGATGTCGTCCGCGGCGTGCGCGTTGATGGCCTGGCCCTGGGGCTTGAAGATGCCGCCGTTGGCCTCCAGGAGGTCACCGCGCTCCATGCCCTTGGTGCGGGGGCGGGCGCCGACGAGGAGCGCGACGTTCGTCCCGTCGAAGGCGACGTTCGGGTCGTCGCTGATGTCGATGCCCGCCAGGAGCGGGAACGCGCAGTCGTCGAGCTCCATGGCGGTGCCCTCGGCGGCCTTGAGCGCGGGCGTGATCTCCAGGAGGCGCAGCTTGACCGGCACGTCCGCGCCGAGCAGCTGGCCGGAGGCGATGCGGAAGAGCAGGGCGTAACCGATCTGGCCGGCCGCGCCGGTGACGGTGACGTTCACGGGAGTGCGGGTCATGGCGTTCTCCGTATGACAGCTGGTAGAGATGATCGATCTCTTGGCGTCGAGAGATCCAGCGGTCAGGCTATCGCGCATCCGGGATCTCGCACGGCCGGGTCCGTGTGGCCCGCCCCACAGAAATGACCTTGACCGCACGAAAGGGCGGCCGCCCTGTCCGGGAGAGGGGGACATGGGCGGCCGCCGGGTGGGGGTACCGGTTGCCGGACTCCCGTGGGGGTACCGTGCGCGTGCCCACAATCCCGACGACCATTCCTGCCGCCCGAGTTTTTCTCGCCCCCGCCGCCCGACTCGATCAGCCCCTCCGGCGTTCGAGGAGCGGGGGTCCAGGGGGCGGAGCCCCCTGGTACGGCGCCGCAGTCCCCCTACTGCGTGCACCCCTCCTGCCCAGCGGCCAGCGTCACGCAGGCCTTTGCCTCGCCCGCGTCCTTCACGGCCACCATCGGCGTGTACGCGATCGTGTCGCCGGCGACGGTGATCGTGCCGGTCTCCTTCGCCTTGCCGACCGTCACCACGACCTCGTCGCCCTGCGCGGCCTGGGTGACACGCCCCCAGGCCGCGCCGCAGGTCTCGCTGTAGCGGACCTCGACCACGGACGTGCCGACGGTCGCGGTCCTGGCGGTGGTCACGAGGTCACCGCTGCACCCCATGGCCTCGGCGTCCTTGCCGGTGCAGGAGTCACCGCTGCACTTGACGCCGGCCGGCAGATCGGGGTCGGTGGTCGCGGACGGCGAGGGCGACCGCACGGCGTCCTCGTTCTTCTTGCCGCCGCCGTCGGTGAGGAAGAAGACCGCGGCGATCACGACCAGCACCCCCACGACCCCCGCGAGGAACATCGTCAGCCGCCGCTTGCCGTTCCCTCCGCCGGAGGAGCCGCGCCCCGGCACGGGCCCCTGCGGAGGCTCACCGTAAGGACCGGCCATCCCCGAGGCACCGGGCACCGCACCAGTAGCGCCGGACCCACCGGACACCCCGAGCGGACCGGACATACCGGACGCACCAGACGCACCGGACGAATCCGGCAGGCGACCCGCGCCCGTCGGCGCCGGCCCCCGATACCCCGCCAGCCCCCACGAGTTGCCCCCGGACGAGGAGCCGTCCCGTACCGGAGCGTCCCGTACCGGCGAATCCCGCACCGCCGAGTCCCGCACCTCCGGTGCCGTCGGCTGGGCCGGTACCGGTGGCACGGTCGGGGCCACGCCCGCCGGCCCCGCCACCCCGGGCGTCGCCGTCGCGCTCCCGCTCTTGCGGGCGGCCCTGGCCGCCTTCGCGCTGCTCTTGGCGTTCGCCGGCGGCGCTCCGAACTCACTCAGGGCCGCTCGGGCCTGGGAGATCCGGATCGCCTCCATGGTCATGTCGTGGCGCATCTCCGAACGGCTCCACGCCCGTTCGGCGAGCTCCCACATCGTCGTCAGATGAACGGGATTGGTGCCCGTGACCTCCGCGAGCGCCACGATCGCGCCCTTGGGTGCGAGCAGCCGCCCGTTCAGGTACCGCTCCCAGGACGTCTTGCTGTAACCCGTCCGGTCGGCCAGCGCCGCGATGCTCAGACCGCTGCGGTCCACGAGCCGCCGCAACTGGCTCGCGAACTCCCTGACCTGCGGATCGAGTTCATCCGGCAAGGCCCTCCAACGAGGCATTGCTTCCCCCCTCTTCCCCCCGGTTCGTGCTGGTGTTTCTCGCGTTCCCCCGCGCGTGACGCCCTCTGCCGAGTCCCCGTTCTGGCTACCCACAGGGATGCGCCCGACAAGGATCTCAGTTCCCGGGGTGGGGGCGCACGGGAGCATCCGGACCGTGGCCATGCACCGTCGCACGCCCACCGGATGGCGTCCAGTGTTCCACCGGCCTCCCTCTCCGGCCGACACAACCCCGGCAGTAAGCCCTTACAGAACAGTGGGGCGCCCCGGACGTCCCGATCGACCACGCTAGCCCGCCCACCGAACGACTTCCTTGCAAATCCGCGAACTTGTCAACACATCGACACACGGAAAGCACATAGAAGAACTCTCAGGTCACACGGGTCGTATCCGGGCGACTCGGACACGCCGCTCCCACCGGACTCAGCCCAGCACAACGGCCCCGACCACCGCCGCCAGCACCAGCGCCACGGCGAGCACCACGGCGACGGCCAGTAGCCTCCCCGTGGGCGGCCCGGACCTGCTGGGCGGCGCGTCCCACCACGGCAGCGTGGGATCGTCCTCGTACTCCTCACCGCCGCCCTCGGCCGCCGCCCCCTCCAGCTCCGCCGTCGTCGGCAACGGCACCGGCACCGGCTTCGGCCAGGCCTGCACCGCCAGTTCCCACCGCACCCCGAAGCGCTCCGCCTCGTCCTTGCCGACGTCGGCGACCCGGCACAGCGCGACGACCGCCTGCCGGGGCGGGGGCTGGGTGGCGTTGAGGTAGCGCTGCCAGGAGGACTTGCTGTACGCGGTGCGCGCGCCCAGCGCGACCAGGCTCAGGCCCGTGCGGTCCTTGAGCTGCCGCAACTGCTCCACGAAATGCCGCACCTCCGGCGGCAGATCGTCGGGCAGCGGCTGCCAGGCACCCATCGCTCACCTCCGAACCAGATCCGATCAGGTGACGACACGGGACGGCGCATCGGTTCCCGGACCGGCCCCGACGTAGCGGAACGGTCACTTCCGTGCCACAGCGCGCGGACAGCCGTTGAACAGCCGCTCCGCCGTGTCCGAGGGTGGACGCGAAACGGCGGCCCGTCCTTCCTCGGGGGAGGGGACGGGCCGCCGTCGCGCACCGGGCACGGGGTCCCGGCGTCAGCTGTCCACCGTGAAGTGCAGCGCGTCCTTCAGGAACGGGACCTTCAGCAGCGGATCCGGCTGCGCCATCAGCGCCAGCAGCACGATCACCAGGCCCAGCACGCCGTACGTCACGATGTCGGTGAAGCGGGAGCGTACGGCGAGCATGCCGACGCTCGGCAGGAACCAGCGCAGCACCGCGCCGGCCAGCAGCGCGCTGCCGATCACCAGCGTGCCGACCCGGAACACGTCGAGCGCGGTGATCAGCAGGCCCACGCCGACCATGCCGAGGACCAGCAGGACCGGCCACTGCCGGGCGGGCGCCGGGGCGTCACCCGGCGCGGCCCGGCCGCCACCCTCGGGGCGGGCCGTGTCCCTGGTGAACAGCGGGAAGCGGCGGGTGGTGCGCCGGGGCACGCCCGCGGCGTCCCGGGCGCTCACCGGGTCCCGGACCTCGATCTCCTCCGTCTTGCCGGAGTCCGCCTCAGCCGGCACTGCGCTCCGCCGCCTCGACCACGTTGACCAGCAGCTGCGCCCGCGTCATCGGGCCCACGCCACCGGGGTTCGGGGAGATGAAGCCGGCCACCTCGGCGACACCGGGGTGGACATCGCCCACGATCTTGCCCTCGGCGTTGCGCGAGACACCGACGTCGAGGACGGCCGCGCCGGGCTTGACGTCCTCGGGGCGGATCAGGTGGGCGGAGCCGGCGGCGGCCACGATGATGTCGGCGCGGCGCAGGTGGGCGGCCAGGTCACGGGTGCCGGTGTGGCACTGGGTCACGGTCGCGTTCTCGCTGCGCCGGGTCAGCAGCAGCGGCATCGGACGGCCGATGGTGACACCGCGGCCGACGACCACGACCTCGGCGCCCTTGATCTCCACGCCGTACCGACGGAGCAGGGTGAGGACGCCGTTGGGGGTGCAGGGCAGCGGGGCCGGCTCGTTCAGGACGAGGCGGCCGAGGTTCATCGGGTGCAGGCCGTCGGCGTCCTTGTCCGGGTCCATCAGCTCCAGGATCCGGTTCTCGTCGATGCCCTTGGGCAGCGGCAGCTGGACGATGTAACCGGTGCAGGCGGGGTCCTCGTTCAGCTCGCGGACGACCGCCTCGATCTCCTCCTGGGTCGCCGTGGCGGGCAGTTCGCGCTGGATGGAGGCGATGCCCACCTGGGCGCAGTCCCGGTGCTTGCCGGCGACGTACTTCTGGCTGCCGGGGTCGTCCCCGACCAGGATCGTGCCGAGGCCGGGCGTGACGCCCTTCTCCTTCAGCGCCGCCACGCGGGCGGTCAGATCGGACTTGATCGCGGCTGCGGTGGCCTTGCCATCGAGAATCTGGGCGGTCATGCCTCCCATCCTCGCGGATGACGCCCTCCCGGTTCCAATCCGGGTCTCCTCCGACCCGCGCCGCCGCATCTCCTCCCGTATCCGTCCATGATCAGTGATGTTGCACTTGCACAACACATAGGGAATGCGGCTGGACAAGTAAGAGGCGTCTAAAGAACGATGAGACGCTGGTGCCGCGGGCAGTACCGGGGGGACGAACCGCATCCGTAGAACTTCCTCCGAACCGTGCCACGCGTCGTCCCCGCACTGGATCAAAAACGGAGGAAGGACCGCCCGATGAGCTTCGGCGACCCGAACAACCCCTACGGCCCGCCCCAGGGCCAGCAGCCCGGCTACCCGCCGCAGCAGCCCCCTGCCCAGCCGGGCTACGGCTACCCGCAGGGCGCGCCCCAGCAGCAGCCCGGCTACGGCTACCCGCAGGGTCAGCCGGCCCAGCCCGGCTACCCGGGCTACCCGGGTTACCCCGGCGGCAACGCGATGCCCATGGAGATGCCGGGCCTGATGAAGACGGCCCGGGTGCTGCTCTTCGTCCTCGCCGGCTTCCAGCTCCTGTTCGGCGTCATCGCCGGCATCGCCATCGGCGCCGCACAGGACGTGTCCAACGGCGTCGGCAGCGGCGACGAGACCGACACCCTGGCGGGTCTCGGCTTCCTGATCGCGGGCCTCATGGTGGCCCTGGGCGCCCTGTCCATCTTCCTGGGCGTCAAGTTCAAGAACGGCGGCAGCGGCATCCGCATCACGACCATCGTGTACGCGGCGCTGATGATCCTCGGCGGCATCGTCAACATGGTGAACGGCGGTGGCGGCTCGGCCACGTTCGGCGGCCTCATCTCCCTCGCCATCGCGGGCATCATCCTCGCCTCGATGGTCAACGGCGCGGCCTCGGCGTGGTTCAACCGCCCGCGGTACTGAACGCTTCACCGAACGCACCGAACATTCACGCGGGACTGAAGAGTTCGCGCCATTTAACAGCCGGGGCCGTGTCTCACTCGTACGAGGGGGACACGGCCCCGCCGCGTCCCCCTAATCTGGCGTGGGTAGCCGTCAGGCACGGGGAGACGCACCTTGTACAGCATCATCGTGGTACCTCCGCCGACCACGGAGGACGAGACCGATCGCGGCCAGTTCCGGCTGGCGCCCGGCGAGCGGCTCGGCTTCGGCCGTTCCGCCGGGGACAACGACCTGACCATCGCGCACGACGGGGTGTCCCGCAGAGCGGGCGAGATCACCGCGCAGGGCGCCTTCTGGATACTGAGCAACCTCAGCCGGGAACAGACATACGTCGTGGAGAACCCGGAGGGGGCGGGCGAGCACATCAAGGTGGGGCCGGGGCGCCTGGACGCGCCGGTCCCGTTCGAGTTCTCGCGGATCGTGCTGCCCGCGGCCGGCGATCTGCTGGCCATCGAGGTGTGGGCGCCGCGCCACGACTATCTGAGCTCCGACGGCGGCCTGGACGGCGCCACCACCGCGCCCGCCTTCTCCGTCGACCGCACCAAGCGCTACTTCGCGGTCCTGGCGGCGCTGTGCGAGCCCCGGCTGCGCGGCGAACCGCACGCCGCGCTGCCCACGGTGGACCAGGTGGTGGACCGGCTGCGGCCCGACTGGCCGGCCGCGTCCCGTACGTCCGTGCAGTGGAACATCGACTACCTCGCCGTGAAGCTGCGGCTCAAGCCGGGCCCGGACACGGCGGACACGGGTCCGCGGCTCAACGGCAAGAAGGAGTCGCTGGTGTCGCTGGCGCTGCGGTTCGACCTGGTGCGCGAGGACGACCTCGTCGTGCTGGGCAGGGCGCCGCGGGAGCCCTCGTCCGCCTCGGCTCCGGGTCGGCCGGCCCGGTGACCGAGCCGTACGCCGTGCCGGTGCCGAGGGGGTACCGGGTGGGCGCGTGGGAGGTGCGGGAGCCGATCGCCACGGGGGCGTTCGGGAGTGTGTACGAGGGCAGGCGCGTCGCGTCCGACGGCGATCCGCCGGGCCTGCCGAGGTCGGCGGCCCTGAAGTTCCTGCCCACCGGCACCGGCACCCCGCGCCAGCTCACCCACCTGCGGGAAATCGTCGAGCGCGAGGTCGAGTTGTACCGCCGGCTGAAGCAGCCGCGGCTGATCCGGATGTACGACACCCTGACCGTCGACGACCCGGCGAGCCCGGTGCTCGACGGTGCCACCGTCCTCGTGCTGGAGCGGGCGGAGGGCTCCCTGTCGGCGCTGCTCGCGGCGGAGCCCGGTCCGGCCGCCGGGCCCGGGCTGCTCGCGCAGATCTGCGAGGGGCTGGCGCAGCTGCATCACGCGGGGTGGGTGCACGGGGACCTGAAGCCGGCCAACGTGCTGCTGATGGCGGACGGTTCGGCCAGGCTCGCCGACTTCAACATGGCGGCGGAGCTGGAGGGCACGCACGCGTACACACCCGCCTTCTCGACGCCCGACTACACGCCGCCCGAGCTGCTGTGGTCGGAGATCGGTGAGCGGGGCCGCCGGATCCGTCCGTCGGCGGACGTGTGGGCGTTCGGGGTGCTGGCGCATCTGGTCCTCACCGACTCCTTCCCGCTGCCCGGGGCGACCCCGACGGCCCGCCGTGACGCGGCCGCCGCCTACGCCCGTGGCACCGACGAGCTGCGGCTGTCGCCCGAACTGCCGGACGTCTGGCGGGAGATCGTGCGGGACTGTCTGGCCCGGACGCATGCCGACCGGATCCCCACGAAGGATCTGCTGCGGCGGGTGGAGGAGGCGGCGGGCACGGGCCGTTCGCCCCGGCTGCCCCGCAGGCTGCTGCCGCGCCGCCGCCTGCGCCGTACGCGGGTCCTGGCCACCGTGGTCGCCGTCGTCGCCGCCTCGGTGCTCGGCTACGGCGTCAGCGACTGGGCGGGCGTGGGCGGCTCGGACGGCTCGGACGGGGACAGCGAGAAGGTGACGCCCGCGAGCTACGGCGCCGGCGAGCTCCGTACGGACAAGGGCATCCCGGCTGCGTACCGCCGGCTGATCGTCGACTCCGCTCACGACTGTGTCCAGCCGGAGGTCACGCCCGCGCTGATCGCCGCGCTGCTGAAGGCCGAGAGCGACTTCGACCCGGATCTCTCCGATCCCGACAAGGACGAGTACGGCATCGCCCGCTGGACGCCTGGCGTGTTGCGCTGGTGGATCCGGGACGACGGTGTGCCCGCGAAGGAGACGCCCCGACCGCCCATCACGCCCTCCGAGTCGATTCCGGCCGTGGGCCGCTACCTCTGCTTCATCGAGCCCCGGCTGCGCGACAACCTGCCGGGCGACCGCCGGGTGCTGCTCGCCACCGCGTACCGGACCTCGTACAAGAAGGTGAACGAGGCGGGCGGTGTTCCCCCGAACACCGGCTCCTACGCCACTCGTGTCGCCCATTTCCTCAAGGAGTACACGCCGCAGGACCGCGACTACACCGCCCGGGTCGCTCACTACCTGGAGGAGTACACCCCGCCGCGGAAGGCGTGACCCTGTGAGTTCACAGGTACCGCGCGCGGGCGGCCGGCGTCATCGTGGTCCTGTGGCCGCCTGTTGACGGCCCGGTTCGCGGCTTCCGGCTCCCTCGGGGGAGGGCCGGAGGCCGCGACGCGCCACGCTGGCCCAAAGCTTCGCTCCCGCAATCAGGTCTCCCTTACCCTTTCCCCTGTTGAACGTTGAACTGGGGATCTTGAGGGGGACGGGTCCATGTACAGCGTCATCGTCGTACCGCCCGACTGCGCCAATGTGGACGACCAGGTGCGGATCGGCGCCGGTGAGCGGCTCGCGTTCGGCAGGGCCGCGCCGGACGGCGGGCTGACCATCGCGCACGAGGGGGTGCCCCGGGTCGCCGGGGAGATCACGGCCCACCGGTCCTTCTGGCTGCTGAGCAACCTGAGCGAGCATCAGACCTACGTGGTGGAGAACCCGGAGGGCGCCGGCGAGCATCTCAAGATCGCGCCGGGGCGACTCGAGGCGCCCGTGCCGTTCGAGTTCGCGCGGGTCGTCCTGCCGGCCGCGGGTGACCTGCTCACCTTCGACGTCTGGGCCCCGCGCCACGCCTTCCGCAGCGCCGACCGGCAGGGCCTGCCCGGTCCCGTCACGGCCCCCGCGTTCGCACTGGACCGCACCAGCAGGTACTTCGCGGTGCTGGCCGCCCTGTGCGAGCCCCGGCTGCGCGGCGAGCCGCACGCGCCGCTGCCCGCCGTGGAGCAGCTGGTGGAGCGGTTGCAGGGCGTCTGGCCCGCGGTCAGCCGGTCCGCCGTGTACTGGAACATCGACTATCTCGCCCTCAAGCTCCGGCTGCGCCCCGGTCCCGAGACCGCCGAGCCCGGCCGGCGCGTCAACGGCAAGAAGGAGTCCCTGGTCTCCCTCGCGCTGCGCTTCGACCTGGTCCGCGAGGACGACCTGACGGTGCTGGCGGCCCCCGTCGCCGAGGCCCTGCGATGACCGGCCGGTCCTACGCCGTCCCCGTCCCCAAGGGCTACCGGGTCGGCCCGTGGGAGGTCCGCGAGCCGCTCGCCTCCGGCGCCTTCGCCACGGTGTACGCGGCGCGGCTCGCCGAGGAGGAACGGGACTCGGAGCTGCCCGCCCGGGCGGCCCTGAAGTTCCTGCCCACCGGCACCCGCACCCCGCGCCAGCTACGGCACCTGCGGGAACTGGCCGAGCGCGAGGTGGAGTTGCTGGGCCGGCTGCGCGCACCGCGCCTGATCCGCATGTACGACACCCTGACCGTGGACGACCCGGACCACCCGGAGCTCGACGGCGCCACCGTGCTCGTTCTGGAACTGGCCGAGGGCTCCCTGGACGCCGTACTGGCCCATGACCCGACACCGGAGTCGGCCCCGGCGCTGCTGGCCCAGATCTGCGAGGGCCTGCACCAGCTGCACCACGCGGGCTGGGTGCACGGTGACCTGAAGCCGGCCAACGTGCTGCTGCTGAAGGGCGGTTCGGTACGGCTGGCCGACTTCAACATGGCCGCGGAACTGGAGGGCACGCACGCGTACGCCCCCGCCTTCGCGACGCCCGACTACACCCCGCCCGAGCTGCTCTGGCCGGAGATCGACGAACGCGGCACCCGCATCCGCCCGACCGCCGACATCTGGGCCTTCGGCGTCCTCGCCCATGTCGCCCTCACCGGTTCCTTCCCGCTGCCGGGCGGCAGTACGGAGGCCCGCACGGACGCGGCGACGCGATACGCGCGCGGGACCGAGGAACTGCGTCTGTCGCCCGGACTCCCGGACGTCTGGCGGGAGATCGTCCGTGACTGCCTGGCCCCCACGCACGCGGCGCGCGTCGCCCGGGTCCCCGACACCGAGGCCCTTCTGCGCCGCGCGGAAGAGGCCGCGGGCGCCTCCCCCTCCGCCCGCCTGCCGAGGCTACGGCCCCGCCGGTGGCGCCGCCCGGTGCTGGTCGCGGCCCTCGCGGTCACCGGGGTGCTGGGCGCGACGGCGGTGACGTACGCCCTGCGCGACGACCCGCCCGCCGCCACCGCGGCACCGCCGAGCTGCGAGAAGCCGGCGGTGTACGAGGACGAGGAGTTCGGCCGCGGCTACACCGCCGGCCAGAGCGATTCCTGGGACTTCACGATCAAACGGGGCGACGGCGGCAGCCAGGTCCGCGAGGCCCAGTGCCTGCTCCGCCACCTGCACGGTATCGCCGAAGTCGGCGAGGCCGACGGCGACTTCGGACCGCTGACGCAGGGGGCGGTGGAGACGCTCCAGAAGCGGGAGGGGCTGGACGCGGACGGGGTGGTGGACGCGCGGACGTGGAGCGCGCTGCGCAAGGCCGACGAAGCCTGACCGGGTTGAAGACTGCCGCATTCCGGCAGTGAACTCCCGTACTGCGTAAGGGAAAATGTGTTCCATCGGCAACCCTGGAAGAAAGGCTTACACGTGAGACCGACCCGCGCTGCCCTGGCCCTCGTGGCAACCGCCCTCACCCCGGCGCTTCTGCTGGCCACCCCGGCCGTCGCCGCGACCTCGGCGACGACCGTGGCGACCGCGTCCGACACGGCCGGTTCCGGGGTCGACGACATGTCCGACGACGACGTCCGCGTCGCGATCATGCGCATCATCGGCGACCCGAACACCGGCAGGGCCGTGTACGCCGCCGCGCAGAAGGCCATGGACGGCACCATCGAGGACCAGCGGTACTTCCTGGAGACGGGCCGTTGGATCGCCCAGGCCGAGGACGACCGGGTCGCGATAGCCCGCATCCTGGCCACCGCCGACCCGAAGACCGACAGGGCGGTCGTCCGGGAGGCCAACGAGGCCCTCGACACCAACACCCCGGAAGCGCTGCGCGCCTTCCTGGAGACCGGTCACCGCCTGGCCGTCGCCGAGGACGACCGCGTCCGTGTCGCCCGTATCCTCGCCGACCCGACGATCAGCGACGCGTTGCGCTCCGCCGCGGAGGACGTGATCGACGGGACGCCCGAGGAGTTGCGGTACTTCATCGAGGTGGGCCAGTACGAGGTGGACGGCTAGGCCTGTTTCCGGAATCGGGGGGAGGGACGGGTTCGGATGACCGGACGGCAGCCGCACGCGGTGCCCGTACCGCAGGGCTACCGCGTGGGTCACTGGGAGGTGCGCGAGCCGCTCGGGTCGGGTGCCTTCGCGACCGTGTACGCGGGCCGGCCGACCGGCGAGGCGGATCCGTCCCTGCCCCGCCGGGCCGCCCTGAAGTTCCTGCCAACCGGCACCCGCACCCCGCGCCAGCTACGGCACCTGCGCGAACTGGCCGAGCGCGAGGTGCAGGTGCTGGGCCGCCTGCAAACTCCCCGCCTCATCCGCATGCACGAGACGCTGACCGTCGACGACCCGGCCCACCCGGAGCTGGACGGGGCCACCGTCATCGTCCTTGAGCGGGCCGAGACATCCCTGGACGCCGTACTGGGCCACGACCCGACACCCCAGTCGGGCCCGGCCCTGCTCGCACAGATCTGCGAGGGCCTGCACCAGCTGCACCACGCCGGCTGGATCCACGGCGACCTGAAACCGGCCAACGTCCTGCTGATGAGGGACGGTTCGGTACGGCTGGCCGACTTCAACATGTCCGCCGAACTGGAGGGCACGCACGCGTACGCCCCCGCCTTCGCCACGCCCGACTACACCCCGCCCGAGCTGCTCTGGCCGGAAGTCGACGAACGCGGGACGCGTGTCCGCCCGACGGCCGACATCTGGGCCTTCGGCGTGCTCGCCCATGTCGTCCTGACGGGACAGTTCCCGCTGCCGGGCGGGACGACCGAGGGGCGTATCGACGCGGCGACACGTTACGCACGCGGCACGGACGAACTGCGCCTGTCCCCCGAACTCCCGGACGGCTGGCGGGAGATCATCACCGACTGCCTGGCCCGCACACACGCCGAACGCATCACCGCGGCGGCGCTGCTGCCCCGCGTGGCCAAGGCCGCGGATGTCGCCACGCCCGCCCGGCTGCCCCGGCTGCGCCCCCGCTTCTGGCAGCGGCGGCCCATTCTCGCGACGGCGCTCGCGTTGGCCCTGCTCACCACGACGACGTCGGCGGTCTCGGCGTACCGCCATGTGACGACGGACGACGGAACACCGGTGTACGCGGCCCTGCCCAGAGAGCTGGCGTTCCCCACGAACTCCCGCGGCGAGGTGGTCTACGGCTATCACCGCTGCCCGGAGGACAGTGTCTGCTTCTTCAGCGAGCACAACGGCAACGGCGACCTGTGCGCCTGGCAGGGTGACGACCCGGACTGGCAGTCGGGCACGGACACCTGCGGCTGGGCTGACGGCGCGCCCGTGCGCTCGATCTTCAACAACATCGACGACACCCGGAAGGAGAGCGCCGTCGCCTACTTCCGGGGCACCGACTTCTCCCCGGCGGACGCGGACCGCCGCCGCCTGGCGCAGCGCACCGGGTGCAGCGCGGTGAACAGCATGGGCAACCTGGCCGGCACGTATGCGCCGCGCTCGCACACGCTGATCGACAGTTGCTCGTCGTTCACGGCGGTGGTGGATCTGCTGACGCCGTGGTGAGGGGCGGGTGGGGCTAGAGGGACTTGATGAAGAGGTCCCAGGCGGGGGTGGGGAACGTCAGGGTGGGGCCCTCGGGGTTTTTGGAGTCCCGGACGGGGACGGTACCGGGGAGGTTGGCGGCTATTTCGAGGCATTCACCACCTTCGTCGTTGCTGTAGCTGCTCTTGCGCCAAGCCACGGAGCTCGTGTCAATCCCGTTGCTGCGCTTCATTTCTATGGGTCCTCACTGCTTCTTCCATCAAGGCCAGGGACGCCTCGGGTGGCAGTGCGGCGGCCCGGAGCAGATCGTATCTACGACGGTACTCCTTCACACGGGCCGGATAGTCGACGATGTGTCCGTTGAAATCCCCCTCCGTATACACCAGCGGTGGGGCGTCGGCGAAGGTCATGATCTTGGCCATGCCATGTTCCAGCGGGTGCCACGGGGTCGTTTCCGGAACGATCTGAAGAACGCTCTGGGTGGACCGGATCACGTCGATGATGTGCTCCACCTGCTCGGCCATCACCGCTGGGGGAAGTGGCGAGCTTCGGACGACCGACTCTCGCAGGATCCCCCAGTAGGTGGGTCGATCCTCGCGCTTCCACAGCTCCGCACGAGCCAACCGTGCATGGACACGCTCCTCAACCACCTGGGGCGGCGCCTCTGGGTCCGCATACCGAGCGCGTCCCCGAAAGTACGCTCCGGTCTGCAGTAGCCCTGGGACGACATTCGGCGCCCACTCCTCCAGTGTCAGAGCTTGCTTCTCCAGGTCCGGGATATCCGCGGAGTACGACTGGTGCCCTGCCCGCCGCGCCTTGGCCGCATCTTCACACCGCCGCTCGAAGAACCCGTCCGTCCCGAGCCTCTGGTCCACATGCCGAGCGAAGTCCATCGGCATTCCCCGCTCGCCCCGCTCGATCTGACTCAGGAACGAGATCCCCCGAAACCCCCCCTCCACCAACTGCTCCAACGTCAGCCCCGCTTGCTCCCTCCTGAAGCGCAACTCGGCGCCATAGAAGCAGGGAACATTCATCGACGCGTCAGGGTCCTTCTTCGCGGGCACAACCCACCACCGCCGTTTCTCACTTGCTCGTGCACACCCGAAACCCCTTTCACGGTACGCAACTCGACGCCAGCCTGTGAGTGATTCATCACAGACCGCACACGGAGGCGTCCCCCATGCACCCCCACCCCCACGACACCGACACCGACACCTGCGTCGAAGACCTCCGCACCGCGCTGGAAGCGAACGGCATCACGCTCCCCTCCCTCGGTGTCGACCTGCCGACCTTCGCCGGGGCGCTCCCCACCCGCCCCCTCATCGCACTCGGCAACTGCAACCAGGCCACCGCCCGCGCGCTGATCAGTGCCCTGCGCAAGGCGGCGGCCCGGTGAGACCCCTCGTACTCAACCTGCTCGCGCTCCCCAAGGCCGTGCCCGAGGTACGGCACGCCGTGCGCGAGCACCTGGGCTCCCCCTGCCCCGAAGTCCAGTTGTGCGTCAGCGAGTTACTGACGAACGTGATCGACCACGTCGGCGAGGGCACCCCGGTGACCGTGCGACTGGCCCGCACCCCTGACGGCCGTATCCGACTGGACGTGACCGATCCCGAGCCGCACGCCTGGCTGATCCTGCGCCGCCCCGGAACGGACGACGAGACGGGTCGGGGTCTGCTGCTGCTCGAAGCGCTCACCCGGCGCTGGGGCGTCTGGCTGACGCCCGCGGGCAAGACCGTGTGGTGCGAGTTGCAGGACTGAGACGGTCGTGGCCGGACACAGTGTGTCCGGCCACGAGGCACGTCAGGTCAGCGGCCCGTCAGCAGACCCACTTGTTGGAGGCGATGCCGTTCTTGAACTTGCCGCCCTGGAAGGTGCTCAGGTCGGGAACGGACTTGCCGCGAGCGAGCAGGAAGCTGGCGCCCTGGAAGTCCTTCTTCACGTAGAGCCGGACGTCGCAGGAGGTGCCCCTGTTGAACACCGACTTGGCCTTCTTGAACTTGTTGTACTGCAGGAGGTCCTTGTTGTCGCCCTTCACCTGGCCCGGCGTCCCCGCGTAGTTGGTGCCGATGTAGGCGCACAGGGAGCCGGGGTCACAGTCCGACAGAGCGGCCTGCGCCGGCGTCGCCGTCGCCGCGACCCCCAGGCCGCCCAGCAGCATCGCCCCCGCCGCGATGCCCGCCTTGGCGCGCATTCCCCCGAACTTTTGCATATCACTTCCCCTTCCAGGGCCCCGTAGTTGCTTGACGGGGTCTACTGTGTCCGCCGGTCAGCTCGCCTGGCGACACCGTTGCGGTCGACCGCAAAAGGCCAGTTCAGCGAGGTGCGGCGGCCCGCAGCACCGATGCGCCCGCCGGGGTCAGCGTGTGCAGCACGCTCGCGCCGTTGCGGCTGGTGGTGATCAGGCCCGCGTCTCGCAGCACGGTGGCGTGGCGGCTGGCGGAGGACGCGGAGACGCCGATGACCCGGGCGATCTCACCCGTGGTGGCGCCACCCGCCGCGGTCGACAGGACACCGGCCCGCGCGGGTCCGAGCAGGGCGGTGAGGGATTTGCCGGGAGCGCAGCCCTGGGCGGCGGGGGCCGTGGTGGACGGTGCCGTGCGGGCCGGTTCCCTGAGCACCGGGTAGCACAGGACCGGTTGCAGGTCCGGGTCTGCCAGGCTCACCGGCGTACCCCACGAGAAGTAGGACGGCACGAGTCGCAGTCCGCGGCCGTTGAGATGGAGATCCCGGTCCGCCACGGGGTACGTGACGTGCAGGACGGGGTTCTCCCAACGCATCGTGGGGCCGAGCCCGGCCAGCATTCCCTCCACGCCGCCCGTCATGAGAGCGCGGGAGCGCGTCGCGCGCTCGGCCTCGATCCGGGCCCGCATCCGCTCGCCGTGCGGCGCGATGACCGCCGAGTGATAGGCGCGCAGCAGCCCCACGAGTTCCTGTCGGCCTTGCGCGCGCGGGAGTTTCGCGGCCCATGGGGAGAGCCGGGAGGGCCGGGATGCTCGGGGAGATCGAGGTGATTCGGCGGTACGGGCGAGTCGGCGGATCTCCGCCGTGATCCGGCCGGGGTGCTCGTCGAGGATCGCCGAGAGTCCGCCTTCCAGGCCCTCCGCCGCCTGTTCCGGCGTCAGGAAGTCCGGGAAGTAGCCGCCTCTCGGGTACAGCGGCACGAGGAGTGCGCCGACGGCCCGTTCCAGCCCCAGCTCCCGCAAGGCGTGACGGGCCTCGTGGTGCCACTGGGCGAAGGCCCAGCGGCCGCGACGGGTCTGCAGGCGGTGCAGGCTCGCGGCGACCTCCCAGAGCGGATCCGGGTCGACGGCCAGTGTCGTCCGGGCCAGGTCGACCTCGGTGAAATGGATACGCAGCATCATCTCCCCCTTATGAGCTGGGGTTTTGCGGTCAGCCGCAACGGTAAGGGGGTGTGCCCGGCAACCGACCCTCAAAGGTTTCAGGTATCAGTTCCACCCGGCCACCTCTCGCGCGGGCACGGTAGCCTCGCGTCAACTGACGTGACACGAGGGCACGTTGAGCCACCACAGCACTCGGGGGATCCATGAACGACCAGCGGCACCTGGGGGACGCGGGCGCCACCGCGCTGCGCCCCGCCGACCCCGGCCGCATCGGGCCCTACCGGCCCCTCGGCCTCCTCGGCAGCGGCGGCATGGGCCGGGTGTATCTGGCCCGCTGCGCCGACCACTCCCCCGGCCTCGCCGCCGTCAAGGTGATCCGCCCCGAGTACGCCGAGGACCCCCGCTTCCGAAGGCGGTTCGAGCGGGAGGCGTCCGTGCACGGGCGGGTCCACACGCCGCGTACGCCGGACCTGCTGGGCACCGGATTCGACGACTCGTTGCTGTGGATGGCGACGCAGTACCTGCCGGGGCTGAACCTCGCCGAGGCGGTCCGCGATTACGGCCGGCTGGAGCGGGCCGGTATGTGGCGGCTGGTGGCGGAGCTCGGGCAGGCCCTGTCCGCGCTGGCCGCCGCCGGCGTCGTGCACCGGGACCTCAAGCCGTCCAACGTGATCCTGTCCCTCCAGGGCGTGCACGTCATCGACTTCGGCATCGCCCAGGCCGCCGACAGCAGCGCGATCACCTCCACCGGCACCCGGGTCGGTACGCCCGCGTTCATGGCTCCGGAGTATCTGCGCGAGGGCCTCTGCGACACCGCCTCCGACGTCTTCTCCCTCGCCGGGAGCCTGATCTACGCCGCCACCGGGCACGCGCCGTTCGGGGACGGCACGGGCGTCGACGTGATGCACCGGGTCGCGTTCGAGGAGCCCAAGCCGGGGGTGATGGCCGAACTGGCTGCCAAAGACCCGGAGCTGGGTGCCCTCCTCGCCGCCTGTCTCTCCAAGGACCCCGCCGGCCGGCCCACCCCGCGACAGCTCATCGACGCCGCCACGGCCGCCGGTCACAGACACGGGCAGGCGGTCACCTGGCACGAGCCGCTGGGCGCTTTACTGCTCGGCCGACGGCAGGCCTGCGAAGTACTGGAGCAGATCGCCGCACCCGAGACCGTCCAGTCGCGGACACCGGCGCAGGGGCCCGCGCCGTCCGGCCCAGCGTTAACCCCGCCCGCACCGCCCTCGTGGCGCCAGCAGGCCACGCCCGTCCAGACCCCGGCACCCCAGGACGGCGGGGGACGCAAGCGGCGGAAGGCCTACCTCGCCGTGGCCGCCGTCGTCGCCGTGTGCGCCGTCGCAGCGGGCGCCTTCCTCCTCACCCGGCCGTCCTCGGGCGAGACGACCCCGGCCGCCGTGGCAGCGGAAGCCGAATCCACCGCCCCCGACGGCAACCAGGCGTCCTCTCCCCTTCCCAGCCCCTCCGGCTCCGCCTCCGGCGACAAGGAGAAGGGCAAGGAGGAGGAGACGGGTAAGGCCGAGCCTCGGGAATCGGACGTCACGGCCTCCCAGAGCTCGGACAGGGCGTCCGGCGGCGACGCGGACCCGGCCCGTCCCACCCCCACCGGCCAGGCCTCCCCGACCTCCGACGGCGGCGGCAGCAGCGCACCGACCCCCACCAAGACCGCCACCACCCCCGCCACCCCGCCCTGGCTCTCCGACTGCACCCACTACTCCGGCACCAAACTCACCGTCCGGGGCGACAAGGGTCGGCGCGTCCTCCAGGTCCAGTGCATGCTCACCAAGCGCGGCTACAGCCTCGGCGGGTCGGGCGTGGACGGCAAGTTCGGGGCGGACACGGAGTCGGCGGTCAGGCTGTTCCAGAGCGACAAGGGACTGTCCGTCGACGGTGAGGTCGGGCGCAACACCTGGGCGGCGCTGCGCAGTTCGACGTGACGGCGAGCTGAAGGGCGGCGTACTGAACAGGCGGGGGCCCGCCGGTCACCGACCGACGGGCCCCACTGCGGACGCTGCTCAGATGCGGCTCAGTGGAAGAAGTGCCGCGTCCCCGTGAAGTACATCGTGATCCCGGCCTTCTGCGCGGCCTCCACGACCAGCTCGTCGCGGACCGAACCGCCGGGCTGGACGATGGCCTTGACGCCGGCCTCGGTGAGGATCTCCAGGCCGTCCGGGAACGGGAAGAAGGCGTCGGAGGCGGCGTAGGAGCCCTGCGCGCGCTCGGCACCGGCCCGCTCGACGGCCAGCTTCGCGGAGTCGACCCGGTTGACCTGGCCCATGCCGACGCCGACGGACGCGCCGTCCTTGGCGAGGAGGATGGCGTTGGACTTGACGGCCCGGCAGGCCCGCCAGGCGAAGGCGAGCTCGGCGAGCTCCTCGGCGGAGAGCGCCTCGCCGGTCGCCAGGGTCCAGTTGGCGGGGTCGTCGCCGTCGGCCTGGAGGCGGTCGGTGACCTGGAGGAGGGCGCCGCCGTCGATGGGCTTGACCTCGGCGGGGTGCGCGGGCGCGGCCGGAGCCTTCAGGACGCGGATGTTCTTCTTCTTGGCGAGGGCTTCGAGGGCGCCGTCCTCGTAGTCGGGCGCGACGATGACCTCGGTGAAGATCTCGGCGACCTGCTCCGCCATCTCCTTGCTGACCGGACGGTTGACGGCGATCACGCCGCCGAACGCCGACAGCGGGTCACACGCGTGCGCCTTGCGGTGCGCCTCGGCGACGTCGGCGCCGATCGCGATACCGCAGGGGTTGGCGTGCTTGATGATCGCGACGGCCGGCTCGGGGTGGTCGTACGCGGCACGGCGGGCGGCGTCCGTGTCCGTGTAGTTGTTGTACGACATCTCCTTGCCGTGCAGCTGCTCGGCCTCCGCGAGGCCGACTCCCGTGCCGTCGACGTAGAGGGCGGCGGGCTGGTGCGGGTTCTCGCCGTAGCGCAGGGTGCTCTTGCGCTCCAGTGCGGCGGCGATGAACTCGGGGAAGGGGGAGTCGTCGGCCGGGGCGTACGCGCTCGCGAACCAGCTCGACACCGCGATGTCGTACTCGGCGGTGTGCCGGAAGGCCTCCGCGGCGAGCCGCTTGCGGGTGGTGAGGTCGAAGCCGCCGTCCGCGACCGCGGCCAGGACGTCCGCGTACCGCTCGGGGCTGGTGACGACGGCGACCGACGGGTGGTTCTTGGCGGCGGCGCGCACCATGGACGGGCCGCCGATGTCGATCTGCTCGACGCACTCGTCGGGCGAGGCACCCGAGGCGACGGTCTCGCGGAACGGGTAGAGGTTGACGACGACCAGGTCGAACGGCTCGACACCCAGCTCGGCCAGCTGCCGCTGGTGGTCCTCCAGGCGCAGGTCGGCGAGGATGCCGGCGTGCACGCGCGGGTGCAGGGTCTTCACACGGCCGTCCAGGCACTCCGGGAAGCCGGTGAGCTCCTCGACCTTGGTGACGGGGACGCCGGCGGCGGCGATGCGGGAGGCGGTCGAACCGGTGGAGACGAGGTCGACCCCGGCCTCGTGCAGCCCGCGCGCCAGCTCTTCCAGACCGGTCTTGTCGTAGACGCTGACGAGCGCCCGGCGAATGGCCCGCTTGTTGCTCTCGGCGGTGGCGGTCACTGGATAACTACCTTTCGTCCCTCAATGCGATAGCCGTTACGGGCGAGCCGCCCCACGACCTCGACGAGCAGCCTTCGCTCGACTTCCTTGATGCGCTCGTGCAGAGCGCTCTCGTCGTCCTCGTCCCGGATCTCCACCACGCCCTGGGCGATGATCGGTCCGGTGTCGACGCCGTCGTCGACGAAGTGGACGGTGCAGCCGGTGACCCGGGCGCCGTACGCGAGGGCGTCACGGACGCCGTGGGCGCCGGGAAAACTGGGGAGCAGCGCCGGGTGGGTGTTGACGAACCGGCCGCCGAAACGGGCGAGGAACTCCTTGCCCACGATCTTCATGAACCCGGCGGAGACCACGAGGTCGGGCTCGTGGGCGGAGACGGCGTCGGCGAGCGCCATGTCCCACTCCTCACGGCTGCCGTGGTCCTTGACCTTCCGCACGAAGGTGGGCAGTCCGGCGCGCTCGGCCCGCGCGAGCCCCTCGATGTTCTCGCGGTCCGCGCCGACGGCCACGACCTCGGCGCCGTACGCCTCGGGACCGACGGCGGCGATCTCGTCGAGCAGCGCCTGGAGGTTGGTGCCGGATCCGGAGACCAGCACGACGAGGCGCTTGGCCACGGTGGAGCCCTTTCTCGGGTGAGCGTCTTTGTATGGTCGTACGAATGCTTCGCGCCCTCGGATACGGGGAAGTCTACGAAGCGGCCGACCGTCAGCAACGATACCGGCACTCCCGACGCCCCCCACGGGACGGGGGCGGGGCCGGAAGGTAGCGTCTGGGGGGACCGGCCCGGGAACGCGGTGGTGGTGTGGTGCGTTCACGTGGTGACAGCTCATTCGGATCAGTCGTTCATCATGTCGTTCACCAAGGGGAAGACGCTCACTTGATGTCGGACCGCAGCCTGCGACTCCTCACCCTCCCTCCGCAGTCCGCGCCGGGAGGGAAGCGTGACGCCGTCCTGCTGCGCGAGCGGCCCGCCTCGCCGCCCGACGCGCCCTCGGACAAGCCGTCCGACGACGGACAGAGCAGTGGCAGTGGCAGTGGCCCCCAGGACGACAACCCCTTCGCCCCGCCGCCGGAGGGCACCCCGGACCGCCCGTGGCGGCCGCGGCGCCCGTCCGGCGAGGACGGCTCCCAGGGGTCCGACCAGGGCGGCGGCCACTCGCCCTGGGGCAACCAGTGGAGCGACCGCCAGCCGGGCCGCTCCCCCGGCGGCTTCGGTGACCACCCCCGAGGCCCCGGCCAGGACGGCTCCGGGAACGGCACCCAGGGCACCGGCATGCGCTGGGACCCCACCGACCCCGCCCAGCGCCGCGCACGGTACGCCCTGCTCTCCGGCATGTGGGCCTTCTTCTTCGCCCTGTTCAGCTGGCCGTACGTGGCCCTGCTGCTGGGCGCGCTGGCCCTGTACTGGGGCATCAGCAGCCTGCGCGCCAAGCCCCGCACCCCCGACCCGGACACCCCGGCCGCGCCCCGGCCCACCGGCCGCCCCCAGACGACGGCGGCGGTGAGCGGCCTGGTCACGGCGTCCCTCGCCATCGCGGTGGTCGCCGCCGGGTTCACGGCGCAGGTGGTGTACAGCGACTACTACACGTGCACGAACGACGCGCTGACCAACGAGGCCAAGCAGTCGTGCGAGCAGCATCTGCCGGAGGAGCTGCGAGGGGTTCTGGGGACGGGGGACTGAGCGGCCGGTTCCACGGCTGTCCGGTGCCGGGGGTAGGTCGTCAAGGTGAGGCCGGTGATCCGGGGACCTCGGGGGCTAGGAGGGCTCGGTGACCTCGGGTCCTTCGGGACCGGCGGGAGCCTCAGGGCCTTCGGTGCTCCCGGGACGCTCGGCGGGCTGTTGGGCCTGTCCGGGGGCGTCCTGAACCTTCGGGACGCCCCGTGCTTCCAGGGCTCTCGGCGGCTTGGGGACCGTCGGGGGTTCCTGTGGGCCCGAGGCCTCCTTCATCGCCGCCCAGCGTGCCGCTCGCGCGTCCTCGTCGTGCCAGGGTGACGGCTCGGCGGGCGGGAAGTCGTCCGGCTCGAAGGTCGTGTCGTGGTCGTACGTGCCATACGGAACCGCCTGGTCGCCGGCCTCGTACGGCCCGTGCTCGTCGTACCCCGCCGCGGACCCGTCGTGGCTCCTGCCCTGCGGGCCGGCCTGGTCCTGCGCCAAGGCGGTGAAGGGCCCTTCCTCGCCGTAGGCGGAGTGCCGGTGCCGCACGTCCGAGTCGGCATGCGCGTCCGAGCCGGAGCCCGGGTCCACGCCCGAGCCCCAGTCCAAGTCCGCGCCTGAGCCCGAGACCAAGTCCGCTCCTGAGCCCGAGACCAAGTCCGCGCCTGAGTCCGTGTCCGCGTCCGTCGACGCACCCTTGCCGCGCCCGGGACCCTCCGCCTCCCCCGACGCCTCCGGCTGCTCCGACCTCGCCGACCTCTCCGGCTCGACGCGGGGCTTGCCGATCCGGGCCCCCCGCGTCTCCGTCTCGCTCGCCCGGGCCGACCGCGGCGCCCCACCCGTCCGGCACCGCCACCCGCGTACGACCACCGCCACGGGGACCGCCACCACGGCGACCCACCCCAGCGTCGCCGCCCCGACCTGCCACCACACCGGCCCGAACTGCGCCAGCACCCCGCGGCCCAGCGGGCCGCCCGACAGGGCGGCCAGCACCGCGATCACGGCCGCGCAGAACACGGCCGCCAGCAGCGCGACCCCGGCGGTCCGTCCCGGCGCCCAGGCCATGGCAGGCGCCGGGACGGCCCGGGTCCCGGTCGTCGTGGACGTCCGCCGCTCCTCGTACCCGCCGCCCCACCCCGCCGCGAACGACCCCACCACCACACCCGCCGCCAACGGCACCGCCCCGACCGCCCACTGCAACGGCCCGCCCACCCCGGCTCCCGGCACCGCCTCCAGCAGCGGCAGCGGCGGCAGCAGGGGCGCGGGCGAGGAGGACAGCGGGCCGACGACATGTCCCGTGCCGAGGACGAACCCGGGGCCGAGGGCGTACGACGCCGCCCAGACCGCCGCGTTCGGCACCAGCGCCGCGCACAGCAGCAGGACCGCGAACCGTCCCGACCAGCCCGCCGTCAGCTCCAGGAAGGACGCCTGCGCCGCCCCGCCGTGCCAGAGGAGCGAGCCGCCCACCAGTACCGCCCCGCCGCCGACGAGCGCCGCCGCCCCGGCCCCGGCCGCTCGGGCCGCCGCGCGCAGTCGGGCGGGTGCCTCCGCGACCGGCACCAGCCGCCGTACCTCCGTCGGCATCGCGCCCAGCACCCCGTCGGCCGCCTCGGGGCGTCGTTCGCACGCCGTCCACACCCCCACGCCCGCCGCCGCCATCGTGACCAGGGGCACGCACAGCACGGTCCAGAACCACGCCGGCCGCAGGTCGCCCCCGGTGGCGTAGACCGCGGCCGCCGCCCCGACGCCGAGGTACCCGAGCACGACGCCCGTCCACGCCGTACGCCCCGACACCACCGGCGCCCCGTCGCCGCCGTCCGCCGCCGCGTCGCGGGCCGCCCGGTGCACCAGCCACACCGGCAGCATCAGCAGCAGCAACGGGGTGACGCCTACCGGGGTGGGGACGCCGGAGAGGGTGTCGGCGCGGACCAGTTCGGCGCCGTGCGCCAGGAGCCACAGCACGGCGGCGACCTGGAGCGCGCCGCCCGGGCCGCTGTCCGGATACGGCGAGCTGATCCACAGCGCGATCACCAGTACGGCGAGCACGCCGAGCCCCAACCCGGCGGCCACGGCGCCGTTCAGCAGGCTGGCGCCGAGGCCGGGCATTCGGTAGCGGATGCGAGTGAGCAGGGACGACAGGGGCGTTCGACGGGCGGTCATCTCGGTCACGAGCGCCATGCTCCCAACGACACGCGCTTTCCCGTCGTAACAGGCGAACCTCCGATGTGTCGCTCAATATATGTTTATGTACCTTTTCGCACGAAGGGCCGTACGTCGACGCCTGCGCGAGGCCTGTTCATTGACGTCGGATCAGCTCGCGGAACGGGTGGGCGTCAGCCGCGAAACGGTACGCGCGGGCGAGAGCGTCCGTACGGATCCGCGCGGTCGGCGCAGGGAGGCGTGGTGACGGGACGTCAGCGATCCGAGGACCAGCACCTGGACACGGGCCCGCCCCTGCCCCCGGAACCCCGGCCCGAGCACCTGCTCTCCCCCGCCCAGGCCTTCGACGCGCTCTACGCCTTCTGCGCACCCGCCCTCGTACGGCAGACCTACCTGCTCACCGGGCGCCGTGAACTCGCCCGCGAATCGGTCGAGCGGGCCTTCCAGGCCGCCTGGCAGCGGTGGCCCGAGGTGGCGCGCGACCGCGATCCGGCGGGCTGGGTGCGGGCGACGGCGTACGACTTCGCGCTCTCCCCCTGGCACCGGTTCCGGCCCCGTTACCGACACCCCGAACCCCCGCCCTCCGACGCGTCCGACCGCGCCCTGCTGAACGTACTCCTCGAACTCCCGCCGCCCCAGCGCCGCACGCTGCTCCTGTACGACGGGGTGGGGCTCGACCTGCCGGAGACGGCGGCGGAGACGGAGGCGACCACGCCTGCGGCCGCGAACCGTCTTCTGCATGCCCGCGCCTCTGTCGCCGCGCGGCTTCCGGGGCTGTCCGACCCCGCCGAACTCCACGAACGGCTGGCCGAACTTGCCTCCACGGAGCGGCTGCGCGCGCCCAGGCCGGCGGTGGTGCGGGACGGCAGCGAGCGCCGGGCCCGGTTCTGGACCCGGGCCGCCATCGCGTTCACGGTGGCCCTCATCGGCACGACGGCGCTCACGCTGCGGACGGCTCCTACCCAGTACGAGCCTCCTGTGCCGCCGGGGGAGACGGTGCGGGGGGTGCCTCCCCGGGTGGCGCCGGGGCCGCTGTCCTCGAAGGAGCTGAAGCTGAGGGCCAAGCTGCGGTCGGAGGCTCAGAACGGTCCCGAACGGCTGGCTCCGCAAACGGGGTGAACCATGTGGGGACTCACCGTTGCGGGTGAGGCCGACTGCCGGCCGCGGGCACGTCGTGGCTGGTCGCGCCCGCGCGACGGAGCCGCATAGGCAGCACAGCCCCGCGCCCCTAGGGGGTTGCTGTCACCGGCGCTTGCATGACCTGCGGGCAGTGCTGGCGAGGACAACGCCGGTGGGCCCGCCCCCACGCAGGGAACGGGCCCACCAAAGCTCAGCCAACCGGCGTGACTACGGCGTTCAGCCGCCGAGGATCTCGCGGGCGAGCTTGGCCGTCTCGGTCGGGGTCTTGCCGACCTTGACGCCCGCGGCCTCCAGGGCCTCCTTCTTCGCCTGGGCGGTGCCGGAGGAGCCGGAGACGATGGCGCCGGCGTGGCCCATGGTCTTGCCCTCGGGGGCGGTGAAGCCCGCGACGTAGCCGACGACCGGCTTGGTCACGTTCTTCGCGATGAAGTCCGCGGCACGCTCCTCGGCGTCGCCACCGATCTCACCGATCATCACGATCAGGTCGGTGTCGGCGTCGGCCTCGAACGCGGCGAGCGCGTCGATGTGCGTGGTGCCGATGATCGGGTCGCCACCGATGCCGACGGCGGTCGAGAAGCCGATGTCACGCAGCTCGTACATCATCTGGTACGTCAGCGTGCCGGACTTCGAGACCAGGCCGATACGGCCCGGCTTGGTGATGTCGCCCGGGATGATGCCGACGTTCGACTGGCCCGGGGTGATGATGCCGGGGCAGTTCGGGCCGATGATCCGGGTCTTGTTGCCCTTCTTGCCCGCGTACGCCCAGAAGTTCGCGGAGTCGTGCACCGCGATGCCCTCGGTGATCACGACGGCCAGCGGGATCTCGGCGTCGATGGCCTCGATGACCGCGTCCTTGGTGAACTTCTCCGGCACGAAGATGACGGAGACGTTGGCGCCGGTGGCCTCGATGGCCTCCTTGACCGTGCCGAAGACGGGTACCTCGGTGCCCTCGAAGTCGACCTTCTGTCCCGCCTTGCGCGGGTTCACGCCGCCCACGACGTTGGTGCCGTCGCCCAGCATGAGCTTGGTGTGCTTCATGCCCGTGGCACCGGTCATGCCCTGGACGATGACCTTGCTGTCCTTGTCGAGCCAGATAGCCATGGTGTGTTGTGTCCTCGTCCTGAGTGCTTACTTGGCGGCGTGGGCCAGCTCGGCGGCCTTGTCGGCCGCGCCGTCCATGGTGTCGACGCGCTGCACCAGCGGGTGGTTGGCGTCGGTGAGGATCTGTCGGCCGAGCTCGGCGTTGTTGCCGTCGAGGCGGACGACCAGCGGCTTGGTGACGTTCTCGCCGCGGTCCTCGAGAAGCTTCAGGGCCTGGACGATGCCGTTGGCGACCTCGTCACAGGCGGTGATGCCACCGAAGACGTTCACGAACACGGACTTGACGTCCGGGTCGCCGAGGATGATCTCGAGGCCGTTGGCCATGACCTGGGCGGAGGCGCCACCGCCGATGTCCAGGAAGTTGGCCGGCTTGACGTTGCCGTGGTTCTCACCGGCGTACGCGACGACGTCCAGCGTCGACATGACCAGACCGGCACCGTTACCGATGATGCCGACCTCGCCGTCGAGCTTGACGTAGTTGAGGTTCTTCTCCTTGGCGGCGGCCTCGAGCGGGTTGGCCGCGGCCTTGTCGTGCAGCTCGTCCCAGTCGTGACGGAACTCGGCGTTGTCGTCGAGCGACACCTTGCCGTCCAGGGCGATGACGTCACCGGAGGCGACCTTCGCGAGCGGGTTGACCTCGACGAGGAGGGCGTCCGACTTGATGAAGGTGTCCCACAGCGTGATGAGGACGTTCACGACCTTGTCCGCGACCTCGGCCGGGAACTTGGCGGCCTCGACGATCTCGCGGGCCTTGGCCTCGTCCACGCCGTCGATGGCGTCGATCGCGATCTTGGCGACGGCCTCCGGACGGGTGGCCGCCACCTCCTCGATCTCCATGCCGCCCTCGACGGACGCGATGGAGAGGAAGGTGCGGTTGGCACGGTCGAGGAGGAAGGAGACGTAGTACTCCTCCAGGATCTCCGGGGCCGTCTCGGCGATCATGACCTTGTGGACCGTGTGGCCCTTGATGTCCATGCCGAGGATGTCGGTCGCCCGGGCGACGGCCTCGTCCGCGCTGGCGGCGAGCTTCACGCCACCGGCCTTGCCACGGCCGCCGACCTTCACCTGGGCCTTGACGACGGACTTGCCACCGAGACGCTCAGTGGCTGCGCGGGCCGCCTCAGGCGTGTCGATGACTTCACCGGCCAGCACCGGTACATCGTGCTTGGCGAAGAGGTCCCTCGCCTGGTACTCGAACAGGTCCACGCGCTTCCGTCCCTATCAGTGATCTCGCGGTTCGTTGGATGCGTGGGCGTGCCGCGAAGGGCAACGTGACGTCCGCTGTCACAAGGGAGGCGCACACGGTGTCCGAGCGCGCGGCATGTCCGTCTCGCAGGTTATCTCTGCTTGCAGGAGCCCCCTAAATCGAGGGTCACACCTGAGCGGTGATACCTGTCACATGATGCCGCGATCAGCAAAGATCTCTGGCACGGCGTGCCGACTGTGAGCAGTCGGGAACCTGCCGGGCACATACAAGGACCGACGCGCTGCCCGGGAGGGAAGGACCCCACCGGGTTGGGGTTGACCCGGTGGGGTCCCTTGAGCAGCCCGAAGGGGCACGAATGGGCCGCCCCTGTGGGCTCTGGCCGGGGTGATCCCCACCCCAATGGGGATCACCCCGGCCCGTCCGCGAGGTTCCGGTCGGACCGGCCGACGGTTTTCGGCCGTCCGGGTCCATCCGCCCCGCGGAGTCGGTCGGTCACCTCGGGGGTGACGTGAGGGAGAGCGCGCGTCAGATGCGGCGCGCGCCGCCTTCGTAGAGGTCCTGCTGGAGGCTCTGCGTGAGTCCTTGCTGGAAGTCCTGCTGGAAGTCCTGCTGCAGGTCCTGCGCGTAGACCGGCGTGGCGGAGTGGGCCACCTGCCGCACGCCGGCGACGGCGTTGCCGGCCAGCGGGCCGGCCGAGTCCCGGACCGTTCCGGTCAGGTCCTCGGCGAAGGGCGCGACCTGCCCGGCGACCCCGTACGCGAACGGGTCCGCCTCGCCGACCACTCCGTACGCCAGCGTCGTGGCGCTGCCGCCGACGCCCCGCACGACCGGCTGGACGGTGTTCACGACGGTCTCGACGACGGGCCGTACGGCCCCGGTGACCCCCTCGGCGAAGGGCGCGGCCTGCCCGGCCACACCGTGCGCGAAGGGCCCGACCTCGCCGACCACGCCGTACGCGAAGGGCCCGACGTCGCCGACCACGCCGTGGCCGAGCGCCCCGGCGTCCGCGACGGCCTGCCCGGCGACCGGCACGACACCGTGCACGGCGGCGTCGGCGACGGGCGGCAGGACGGTACCGGTGGCGTCCGTGGTGACATGCCCGACCAGACCGGTGGCGTACGGGGGTACGTCGGCGGCGACACCCTGCACGACCGGCCGCACGTCGGCGACCGCGCCGTCGGCGACGGGCCGGACGTCGGCGACGGTGCCGTGGGCGAGGTGCTGGGCGTCACCGACCGCTCCGTGGGCCACCGGCTGTACGCCCTGGACGACCCCGCCGACGACCGGCTGGACGCCCGCGACGGTCTGGCCGGCCACGGGCTGGACGTCGGCGACGACGCCGTACGCCAGTGCCGTCGCGGCGTCGACCGTGTGCCCGGCGGTCCCGGCGACGCCGGCCACCGCGCCCCCGGCGACCGGAACGACACCGTCCACCGCCTGGCCGACGACCGGCCGCACGCCGCTCAGCGCGCCACCGGCCAGCGACTGGACGCTGTCGACCGCGCGCGGGGCGACCGGCGCCACCCCGGCGACGGCGTGACCGACGGTCTGCTCGACGGTGGGGACGACGCCCTCGACGGCGTATCCGGCGATGGGCAGCACGCCGTCGACGGCCTGGGCGGCGACCGGCGGGACGACCGCGTCGGCGGTCTGCCCGACGACCGGGGCGACCGTGCCGGGAACCGCGGAGACCGTCCCGACGACGCGCTGCTCGACGCCGCCGACCGTGCCGGTGACGTGGCCCGGGACGGCGGAGACGGAGGCCTCGGCGGCCGTCCCGACGGCGGTGGCCTCGCCGGTCGCGGTGGACGCGACGGCGCTCACCGCGCCCCGGGTCCTGCCGTCGACGTGCGCGACGGTGGCCTGCCCGACGTCCCGCGCGCCCTCGGCGGTTCGGCCCGCGCCGGCGACGGCGTACTGCGCCTTCGTCCGTACGACCCCCTCGACGCCCTGCACCTGCGAACGCGCCGCCGTCTGCGTGCCCTGCAACCGCGTCTGCGCCGCGGTGAGCGCCTGCTCCAGCTCGGGGGCGAAGGCGGCGAGCGGGCCGAAGAGGTAGTCGACGGTGCCGGGGGCGTCCGGGGTGTCCTGGGGCACGTCCCGGATGTCGGAGACGGCGGCGGAGGTGGCAGCGGCGGTGGCCGTGGTGACGCGTGCCGAGGCATCGGCCTGGGCCTGCGCCGCCTTGTCCGCGCGGGCGGCCTTGGCGCCCTGACTGCCCTGGGCGGCGCGCTTGGCCTTGGCCGCGGTGGAGGAGGTGGCGGACGTGGCGGAGGTGGTGGCCCGGGCGGCGGACGGGGCCGTGACCCTGGCGTCGACGTAACGGCGGGACTGCTCGACGGCGTCCGCGGGCGCGGTCCGGGCCGTGCCGACGGCGCCGTCGGTGGTGCCCGAGACGGTGTCGGTGACGGTGCCGGTCACGTCGGAGACGACGCCGTTGACGGTGCCGGTGACCCCGCCGAGCAGGCCGGGGGCGTCGGCGGTGTCGGCCGCGTCGGTGGTCGTGTCCGGTATGGAGAGGGTGGAGGCGGGCAGCTCGTCCGCGCTGGCGGCGGCCGAACCGAGCGCCCAGGCGCCGGTGACACCGGCGGCTATGACGATCGAACGGCGGATGTTCTTGTTCATACTGCGTCGGATCCCTAGATCTCGGGCTCCGAAGGCCCCGGCGGCTCGCAGCGGCGAGGAACTCCGGGACTTCGGACGGTTGGGGACATTCGGCGCCGCTTCCGGTCGCGGTCCGGGCAGCCGAGGAGCTGGGACCAGCGGGACCGGGTAGTACGGCTCCGGAGGCTTCCGTCCGGGGGATGTCGGGGGACATCCGGGAAGTGGGGAGTGTCCGGACGGGCGGGCAGACCTGTTTCCGCCCCCGCGCGGCAGGTCTACGGCGGGGAGGGCCGGCCTTCTGGCCTAGGCGGGGGAAACCGGAATGTCCCGGTGCCTGTCCTGGATCTCGTCCGCTTCGACGCGGGCGGCGGCGCCGGGCACCAACCGCAGCGGCGCCCTCGGGTTCAGCGACACGGCGTGCGCGTCCCCGTGCCGCGTGCTGCTGTTGTCGCCCGCCGAACGGTTGCCCAGCACACCACCCGGGTGATCGACCGGCGCCTGCTGAACGGGCGCGAACCCGGCCGGCGCGACACCGTGCGCGCCTTCGCCCGCCGGGACATGGGTCGCGGTGTCGTCGGCGGACGCCACGAACCTGGGCCCGTAGGCCATGGCGGCTTCGTCGCCGTCACGCCCCTCACCGCTCCGTCCTTCGCCGTCCCGTCCGTCACCGGCCCCGGGCGCCTGTGCCTGCGGCTGCGAAGCCCCGCCGTCGTACGCCGGCAACGTCCGCCCGGGCACGGCGGGCACACCGGACAGCGTCGGAAGGTCGGCACCGGGCATGTCCGGGAACGCGGGCAGCTCCACCCCCGGCCAGCTCGGCCACGCCGGCGACTCGGGAGCCTCTGGCAGGGAAGGCAGGGAAGGCAGAGTAGGCAGGGTGGGCAGTGGAGGGTTGGAGGGCAGCGAAGGGAGGGAAGGCAAGGCGGGCCGTGAAGGGAGAGAGGGACGTGATGGGACCTCAGTCGGCTTCTCGGTCACCGAGTCGACGACGGGATGAGCCACACGCCCGACCTCGCCGTGCCGGGGAGCCGCAGGATTGGAAGCCACCGTCGACTCCTCGCGCACGCCGTGCTTGGCCGGAAGGCTCACGACCCGCACGGCCTCGCTTTCCACCGACGCCCCGGTAGCCGTCGACACCCCGGTCGCCGACACCCCGTCCGCCGCAGCCGCCTGCCCTCCGCAGAGCAACCCGATCGCGAACAGACCACCCAGCAACAGCGCCAGCTCCAGCGCACGCCGACCAGCCGCGATGCGCAGAACGCGCAGCGCGGCGGCGGGTGACATGGCTGACCAGGTCAAGACGGGGCAGTCCTCCCGTGTGGCGGAACGAAGCGCACAAGTACACGTGCCGAGCGACGAGTCAGCTGGACGCGGTACGGGCGAGCGGCGCGCGGCGCGCCGCTGATGAGGCGTCGATCCTCGCACGCCCCTCCCGAGGTCGCGCAAGCCCCCCGCTACCGATGGGCACTCATGTCCGTTTTGCTGGCCGAAGTCGGTAGTCACCGGGTCGACAAATCACCGGTAATTCCTCGCCATCCCCCTCCTCACCCCGCCTCACCCCGCGTCCGGCACCGGAATCGGCCGCTTCTCGATCGCCGCCGCCATCACCTCCGGGAACAGGTCGGGCGTACACGCGAAGGCCGGTGCGCCCAACGCGGCGAGCGCGGCCGCGTGGTCCCGGTCGTACGCCGGCGCCCCCTCGTCCGACAGCGCCAGCAATGCCACGAACTGCACCCCGGACGCCTTCATCGCGGCGACCCGCTTGAGCATCTCGTGGCGTATCCCTCCCTCGTAGAGGTCGCTGATCAGCACGACGACCGTCTCCGCGGGGCGGGTGATCTGCGACTGGCAGTACGCGAGCGCCCGGTTGATGTCGGTGCCCCCGCCGAGCTGTGTGCCGAACAGGACGTCGACCGGGTCGTCGAGCTGGTCGGTGAGATCGACGACGGAGGTGTCGAACACGACGAGCCTCGTGTTGATGGACCGCATGGACGCAAGCACGGCCCCGAACACCGACGCGTACACCACCGACGCCGCCATCGACCCCGACTGGTCGATGCAGAGGACGACCTCCTTCTTCATGGACTGCGACGCCCGCCCGTACCCGATCAGCCGCTCCGGCACGATCGTCCGGTACTCCGGGAGGTAGTGCTTGAGGTTGGCCGCGATCGTGCGGTTCCAGTCGATGTCGTGGTGGCGCGGCCGGCTGACCCGGGCACTGCGGTCGAGCGCGCCGGTGAGGGTGGCCCGGGTGCGGGTGGCAAGCCGCTTCTCCAGGTCCTCGACGACCTTGCGCACCACCGCACGCGCCGTCTCCTTCGTGGTCTCCGGCATCGCCCGGTTCAGCGAGAGCAGCGTGCCCACGAGATGCACGTCCGCCTCCACCGCCTCCAGCATCTCCGGCTCCAGCAGCAGCGTGGACAGCCCGAGCCGGTCGATGGCGTCCCGCTGCATGACCTGGACGACGGACGACGGGAAGTACGTCCGGATGTCCCCGAGCCACCGCGCCACCGACGGCGCCGACGCCCCGAGCCCCGCCGAACGGTCCTTCCCCGACAGCCCCTTGTCCCCCTTGCCGTAGAGAGCGGCGAGCGCTCCGTCCATCGCCGCGTCCCGCCCGGAGAGCGCGCAGCCGGTGCCGTCGGCGTTGTCCCCGCCCAGCACCATCCGCCACCGGCGCAGCCGCTCCTGGGCCGGCTCCGTCGCCTCGACCGTCATCGGCACGCTCCCTCACGAGGCCGCTCCCACAGCGGGATCACCGGCACGGTCGTCGTCATCGGCCGCCCCTGCGCCACGAACCCGTGCGACCGCCGCACGGCACCCACCACTCCGGCCCGCTCCCCGGACTCCCTCACTCCACCCACCGTCATCCCGCCGCCCCCACAAGTCCGTTGCCCGCGAGGCCGCCCCCGGCGCCCTCTGCCATGACCGCTTGATCCGTGTCCGCTTGGTCCGTGTCCCCTTGATCCGTGCGCACCAGGCCCACGGCCACCTTGTCCTTGTCCACTTGGTCCGGTTCCACCTGGTCCAAACCGCCCACCTGGTCCAGGCCCAGCAGCAGCCGCACCACCGGCACCACCGCATCCGCCCGCTCGACGTCGAGCCCGGCCGCGAAACCGGGTATGCCGGAACCGCCACCGGCCGCCGCACGCCCCCGCTCCCCCGGCCCACGCCGGACCAGCTCCCCCAAGGTCCGCCGCACCCCCGGCTCATACGCCGAGAAGGTCCGCCGCAGCAGCGGCAGCACGTCGGTGAACGCCTCCGCCGACACTCCCGTCAGCCACGCGTCGACCAGCCCGAGCAGCCGCTCGTCGTGCACGAGCAGCATCCCGCCGCCGGAACCCCCGCCGACGAAACCCTCGATCCACGCGGCCGCGTCCCCGGGCGGCGTCCCCGGCGACAGAGCCAGCCCCATCAACCGAGCCGCTTCCTCCTGCCCCAACTCCCCGTCGTCCAGCAGCAGCCGTACGCCCCGCCCTCTGATCACACCGGGCACGGTGTCCCGCACGGACAACACCCGCAGCACCGCGTGCCACCGCGGCCGAAGGCCGCCGTGCCCGAGGGTGGACGCCCTGTCCGGAGTGCCGGAGCCGGCGGGCGTGTCCTTGGCCACCGCATCGCCCAGCAACCCCACCGCCCCATGCACCGCGTCGACATGCCCCCGCATCTCGACGGCGGCATCCGCGTCCAGTGCGGCGCACGCCGGAGGCAGACCGACGAAGATGCGCTCGGCGAGCCCCGCCGCGACCTCCGTGAGCGCCACGGTGTCCGTGCCGCGCACATCGCCGTATCTCAGGGAGCGGACCAGCGCGGGCAGGGCCTGGGCGAGATGGCCCACATCGGCGTCGAGAGCGGCCCGGTCGGCGAGGACCTGCATCACGGTGGGCAGCGCGTCCGACAGTTCGGCCAGCAGACAGCGCTCGGCGAGAGCGGTGACGTCGGCGAGCGTCTGGGCGGCCACGGCATCCGCCTCCGCCTTGGCGGTCGCCGCGGCGAACACGGTCGTCCCCCACACCCCGGCCTCGGCGACCCGCAAGGACAGCTCGGGCTCCCACCGCAGCCGCCACGTCTCCCGGAAGGTCCCCGTGCTGCCCCGCGACGCGACAGGCTCCCCCCACCCCACGCCGAGCAGCCGGAGCCGGTGCAGGAGCCTGCTGCGCTCGGAGTCGTTGTCGTTGCGCAGGTCGAGCTCCAACTCCCGCTCCAGCGCCTCCGGTTTGAGCCGCAGCCGTCGCTGGATGCGGTCGAGGTCGCGCTGCAACGGCACCGCCGGCGCCGACGGCGGCACCTCCCCCAGCACATCGCCCACGACCAGCCGGTCCCGCACCAGCGCCAACGGCACGTCGGAGCCGTCACACATCACCGCCCGCACCGCGTCGGTGGTCTCGCCGAGCCCCGGCAGCGGACGCCCGCGCATCGCCGCGAGTGTCTCCGCGAGTCGTACCGCCTCGATGACATGCGCCGAGGACACGACGCGGTCCTCGTCCCGCAGCAGCCCGGCCACCTTGGTCATCCACCGCTCGACCGGCCGGTCCGGCGCGCTGAAGAGATGCCCGTACCACCCCGGTGAGTCGATCCCCGCGCCGTATCCGCTGGCCCGGGCCAACCGCCGGTAGGTCCACGGCACCCAGGTCATGTCGGCCTTGACCTTGGGCAGCCCCTTCAGCAGGGCCTTGTCGCCGGCCACCGTGGTCTTCCGCCGCAGCGCGGGCACATGCCACGCCCCGCACACGACCGCCACCTCGTCCCCGAACTCCCGCTGGGCGGCGCGCACTTGGAGCCGCATGTACGCCTCCCGCACGAGATCCCGCTCATGCCCTCCGCTGCCGTACGCCTCCCGCAACGCCCCCATGGCCTCCTCCAGCCCGAGAAACGGCGCGAACGCGTCCCCGTCCCCCTCCCCGCCGCCCGTCCCCCGGTGCTCGACGACGTCCTCCCACCACCGCTCGGGATCGTCGTACCCGGCGACCTCCGCGAGAACGGCGAGGGGATCGACCCGGACATCCGCGACCGTGCCGGGGCCGGGGCCGGGCGCAAGGTCGGCGCCGGGGCCGTTCCCGTCGACCGGATCGGTCTCCGCGTCCTCACCGGCCACCCCCGCCGCTCGATCCTGACCGGCCACCCCCGCCGCGCTGTCCTCACCGGCCACCCCCGCCGCACCGCCCTGACCGGCCGACCCCGCCTCCGCGTCGTCGCCGGCCGGCCCCCTTTCCGCGTCCTCCCCCCACGCCAGCGTGTGCGTCGCCGGCAGGTCGATGAAGCGGGCCGGGACCTGGTGCTCCATGGCCCAGCGGATCGCGACCCACTCCGGGGAGAACTCGGCCAGCGGCCAGAAGGCCGAGCGGCCGGGCTCGTCCACGGCGTGGGCGAGGAGGGCGACCGGCGGCCGCATGGCCTCGTCGGCGGCGAGCGCGATCAGGGCGTCGGCCTCCGGTGGCCCTTCGATCAGCACGGTGCGCGGCCGTGCCGCGTCCAACGCCGTCCGAACGGCCCGCGCCGACCCCGGCCCGTGATGCCGCACACCGAGCAGCAGCGGTTCGCCACCCCGGCCTTCGCTACCGAACCTGTCCACGCCGATCACACCTCCCCCCTCGCTCCCCGACCGTCCGGCGGCGCCACCACCCTCACCGCGCACCCCGTCGCGCACCGCGTCCCTCCTCGTCACGGCGCTCCCCCTCCTGCGCGGCCACCGGACGCCGCCGCCCAGCGCGCCCTCTCCGCCACGGATCCGCCCTTGGTCGACCCGCCGCTCGGGCGCCCCCATCCGAGGTCGTCGTCGCTCACGCGCTCACCTCCCGGCACGCGCGGTAGAAGTCCGTCCATCCGTCCCGCTCACGCACGACCGCCTCCAGATACTCCTGCCAGACGACCCGGTCGGCCGCCGGATCGCGGACGACGGCGCCGAGGATGCCCGCGGCGACATCGCCGGGCCGGAGCACTCCGTCGCCGAAGTGGGCGGCCAGGGCGAGGCCGTTGGTGACGACGGAGATCGCCTCCGCCGTCGACAGCGTGCCGCTCGGCGACTTCAGCTTGGTGCGGCCGTCGGCGGTGATGCCGTCGCGCAGCTCGCGGAAGACGGTGACGACGCGGCGGATCTCGTCGACGCCGTCGGGCGCGGCCGGCAGGTCGAGGGAGCGGCCGATCTGGTCGACACGGCGGGAGACGATGTCCACCTCGGCCTCGACGCTCTCCGGCAGCGGCAGCACGACCGTGTTGAAGCGGCGGCGCAGGGCGCTGGAGAGATCGTTGACGCCCCGGTCGCGGTCGTTGGCCGTGGCGATGAGGTTGAAGCCGCGCACCGCCTGCACCTCCTGCCCCAACTCCGGTACGGGCAGGGTCTTCTCCGACAGGATCGTGATCAGCGTGTCCTGCACATCGGCCGGAATTCGGGTCAGCTCCTCGACCCGCGCCGTCATCCCCTCCGCCATGGCCCGCATGACGGGGCTGGCCACGAGGGCGTCACGGCTCGGTCCGTGTGCGAGCAGCTGCGCGTAGTTCCAGCCGTACCGGATCGCCTCCTCCGGTGTGCCCGCCGTGCCCTGCACCAGCAGCGTCGAGTCACCGCTGACCGCCGCCGCCAGGTGCTCGGAGACCCAGGTCTTCGCGGTGCCGGGGACACCGAGCAGAAGCAGGGCGCGGTCCGTGGCGAGGGTGGTGACGGCGACCTCGACCAGACGGCGCGGGCCCACGTACTTCGGTGTGATCACCGTGCCGTCCGGCAGCGTGCCGCCGAGCAGATACGTGGCCACGGCCCACGGCGACAGCTTCCAGCGGACCGGGCGCGGACGGTCGTCCTGCGCGGCCAGCGCGGCCAGTTCATGGGCGAAGGCGTCCTCGGCATGCGGTCGCAACGCCGTGGTCGATTCCGCCTCCCCCGCTTCGACGGACGTCGGCTCAACGGACACGGTCATGGCAAAGTCCCCCTCCAGCTCGGCCGGTTCGGATCTGCCACCAACGGTGCACCACGCCACTGACAATGCGTTCCGACCTGCGAAAACGCCTCTGCGGGGCCGATCGCGAGACGCCGGATCCGGCCGATTGTCAGTGGTGGGATCTACCTTCGATGGCATGACTGAGCAGGGGGTGCGCTGGACCGCGGACCAGGTGTTGGCACTGGCTCCTGACGCCGCGTCACGCAAAGCGGGAAGCAAACTCGGCGCGGCAGGGCCGTGGTCCGAGACGGGGAGTTCGAGCGAGGGGACGGTGTGGGGGCTGTGCAAGGGCAGTGGCAGCAAGCCGTATCAGACGGTCATCGACATCGCGGACGCCGCCGGGCCCGCGTACAAGTGCAGTTGCCCGAGCCGGAAGTTCCCGTGCAAGCACGCCCTCGGGCTGCTGCTGCTCTGGGCGGACGGCGAAGGCGCGGTGCCGTCGGCACAGGCGCCGGACTGGGCGGAGCAGTGGATGAAGGGGAGAAGGCAGCGCGCCGAGGAGAAGCGGACGGCGGGCGCGTCCGGCTCCTCGTCGGGGTCCGGTGATCCGGAGGCGGCGCGGCGCCGGGCGGAGCGCCGTGCCGTGCGGGTCACCGCGGGCGCCACGGAGCTGGAGCAGCGCCTGGCGGACCTGCTGCGCGGCGGCCTGGCCGGCGCGGAACAGGCCGGGTACGGGATGTGGGAGGAGACGGCCGCCCGCATGGTCGACGCCCAGGCCCCCGGACTGGCGGCGCGGGTGCGGGAACTGGGGGCGATCCCGGCGTCCGGGCCGGGTTGGCCGGTGCGCCTGCTGGAGGAGTGCGCCCTTCTCCATCTCCTCGACCAGGGCTGGCTGCGCCGCGAGGCGCTGCCCGGCGCCCTGTCGGACACCGTCCGCTCCCGCGTCGGCCTGCCCGCCTCGGCGGACGGCCCGCCGGTGCGGGACCGCTGGCTGGTCCTCGCCCAGTACGACACGGCGGACGTGAAGCTGACGACGCGCCGGATATGGCTGTACGGCACCGACTCGGGCCGCACCGCGCTCCTCCTGTCCTACGGCGCCGCCGGCCGGGCGCCGGAGCTGACGCTGCCGGTCGGGCTGGTCCTGGACGCGGAGGTCACGGCGTACCCCGGTGCCGGGCAGCTGCGGGCGTCGCTGGGCGAGCAGTTCGCACCGCCCGCGCCCGCGTCGACACGACCTCCGGGGGTGACGACGGCCGACGCGACGGCTCGTTACGGCCAGGCGCTCCGCGACGACCCGTGGCTGGACTCCGCCCCGGTCACCCTGGACCGGGTCGTACCGATCCAGGACGGCGACTCCTGGCAGCTGGCGGACGCCGACGCGGACACGGCCCTGCCGCTGGCCCCGGCCGCTCGCGCCCGCCCGGGCCTGTGGCGGCTGGTCGCACTGGCCGGCGGCAGGCCGGTCAGGGTCTTCGGCGAGTGCGGCCACCGTGGCTTCACCCCGCTGACGGCCTGGCCGGAGGGCAAGGGAGAGGCGGTACGGCTGTGCTGACCGACGCCTCGCGGACATCAAGGCAGAGTGGAAGGCAGACCGGAATGAGCCTCACGAACAGCCCCTCCCTTCCTGTGGACGCGCCTGCCCCGGACGCCTGGGAGGAACTCGTCACGGCGGCCCTCCTCGGAACGGACCGGCGTACCCCCCCGGGCTGCGCGCCGGGCAGGGAAGCCCCGGTGACGCTGCTGGACACGGCGGCCGTGGAGACCGTACGGCGGCGGGCCGGGCTGAAGCCGGCCCGGGCGGCGCGGCGACCCGATCCGGCGCCCGAGGACCCCCGCCCGGTGCTGCCCCCGGCGGCGGCCCGCAGGCTGGCGATGCTGCTGGCCGACCGTCCCGGCGCGGGCGGCGGACGCAGAGGCACGGCACCGGACCTGATGGAGCTGCTGCCGCAGTGGCTCGCGACGGCGAACGACCGCGGTTTCGCGCCGCCCCCGGAGACGCTGCCCGCGCTGCTCGACGCGGCGCGGGGCCGTACGGATCTGCGGCCGTCGGCACTGACCTTCGCCGGCCCGCGGGCGGTGTGGCTGGCCCGGATGAACCCTGACTGGCGGTTCGCCCTGCGTGCGAGCCCGGGCGGGGGCGCGGCTCTGCCGGACCTCGACGACCCGGCCGAGGTCCAGCAGCTGTGGCAGGAGGGCCTGTTCGCCGAGCGGGTCGCCCTGCTCTCCGCGATCCGCGCCCGTGAGCCCGCCGCCGCGCGCGAGCTGCTGACCACGACGTGGCCGACGGAACGGGCCGAGGACCGGCTGATGTTCCTCGACTCGCTGCGCACCGGTCTCGGCCCGCAGGACGAGCCGTTCCTGGAGCAGTCGCTGGCCGACCGGAGCCGTAACGTCCGGGCGACGGCCGCGGAGCTGCTGTCGGCGCTGCCGGGTTCGGCGCTCGCCGCGCGGATGGCGGTACGGGCCGGGACCTGCGTGGCACTGGACCACACCCGGGACACGCCGACGATCTCCGTGGAGGCGCCGCACGAGTGCGACGCCGGCATGGAGCGCGACGGAGTCGTGGCCAAGGCTCCGGCGGGACGCGGTGAACGATCCTGGTGGTTCGGCCAGTTGGTGGAGGCGGCCCCGCTCGGCACCTGGCCGGGACGGCTGGGAGGCCGTACGCCCGGCGAGATCGTGGCGCTGCCGGTGACGGACGGCTGGCAGGGCGAGCTGCACGCGGCGTGGTGCCGGGCGGCGGTGCGGCAGCGGGACGGGGTGTGGGCGAGAGCGCTGCTCGGGTCGCCGTCCGCCCCGGAAGCCGGCGGTCCGGGGGCGGTGTCCCTGGCCGAGCGCGCCAAGCTCCTCGGCACGCTGGGCTCCGCCGAACGGGCCGAGTGGGTGGCCGGGTTCATCGCGACACACGGTCTGTCGGAGGCGTTTCAGCTGCTCGGGGTGTGCGCGGTGCCGTGGAGCGGGCCGCTGGGGCGGGCGGTCGTCGACGCGCTCAACATCGCACGGGACGCGGGGAGTTATCCATGGAGCTTCAGTGGAGTGATGGGCCTGGCCGAACGCTGCCTCGACCCGGCCGAGGCAGGCCGCCTCGACGGCCTGCTCGCGATACCGGACGAGCCGGAGGACGCGTCGCCGGGCGCCGGGGGCTACTGGGCGGAGGCGTTCCAACGACTGGTCACGACGCTGCGCCTGCGAGCGGCCATGATCGAGGAACTGGGCCCCACCAGCGGGTCCGCCGTCACCGGCCCGTCCGGCGTGTGAGGACGAGGCCCTTCGGGCCGAAACGGGGCTCTGAGGGGCGGCAGCCCCAGGGACAAGTCATCCCACCCGCACCAGAATCCGGCTCACCTGCCGGAGGCCGTGGCCCGAACCCAGTCCACGATCGCCTGCGTCGTCGCGCCCGGCGTGAAGATCTCGGCGACACCCTTCTCCTTCAGCGGGGCGATGTCCGCCTCGGGGATGATCCCACCGCCGAAGACCAGGATGTCCTCCGCTTCGCGCTCCTTGAGGAGGTCGATCACGGCGGCGAAGAGAGTGTTGTGGGCGCCGGAGAGGATGGACAGACCGATCGCGTCGGCGTCCTCCTGGATCGCGGTGTCGACGATCTGCTCGGGCGTCTGGTGAAGCCCGGTGTAGATGACCTCCATACCGGCGTCGCGCAGCGCACGCGCGATCACCTTGGCCCCCCGATCGTGGCCGTCGAGCCCAGGCTTGGCCACCACCACGCGGATCGGACCGGCTGCCACACCCATCACTGCCTCCATGAAGCGACTACATCCATCCGTACCGACAGGCACCGCTCATATCCGAGTTATGCCGTACTCGCCGCACATGTCACACATGGTGCGCGTATCGCATGCCTCCGTCGCCCATCGCTCCGGACGCACCCTCACGGCACGGACGCCCCGGGCCACATCACCCGAGGAAGTGAACGAACGTTATCTCCAGCATCCCGCAACCGGCGGTTTCGCGGTGCAGACAGAGGGGGAAATCACACGGTGGGACACGTTCGCCGCGCACCGTTCCACTTCTCTGCGGCACACGGACCGCGGAGGCCGCGGTGCGCGCGCCGCAGCGGGACCACGCGCAAAGGGAGCCGCAACGAGGTCGCCGCACCACCGCGCCGCCGACCGCGCGCCGTGGCGATGCGGCATCGACGGTGGCACGAAGGGCACGTAGGGCAGGTAAGGCGCGACAAGCGGGGAGCTTCGTCGCCACACCGGCAGGGAGCCCCGTCAGGTCATCGGCGCACCATGGCCGACCCGACCGAAGCACGGCACGCGCCTCGCCCACCCCACGCGCCTTCCTCATGCTCCGCCGGCCACCTCCGCCGCGACTTCCACGAGGGCACACGGGGGCCGGAGCCGTCCTCCCGCGTGCCACAAGGAGGTCGGCCATGAAGGTCACCGGGGCAGCTCTCCCCTTTCTTCCGCTCTGCCGACGCCTGCTCCCGAGCAGACTCACCGGCCTCTCCCTCGCCCTGCTGAAGGCGACCGCCCTGGAGCTCGCGATCCTCGCCGGTCACGTCCTGCTGTATCCCTCCGGCGTCACCCAGGAGCGCCGCACGCCCCCCATGCTTCCCGCCCGGGACACCGCCCCGCTGCCGACCCGGACCCGACCGCCCGTCGTCCTGCTGCACGGCTTCATCGACAACCGCTCGGTCTTCGTCCTGCTGCGCCGCAGCCTCGCCCAGCACGGCAGGCACCAGGTCGAGTCGCTCAACTACTCCCCGCTGACCTGTGACATCCGCGCCGCCGCCGAACTGCTCGGCCGGCACATAGAGGGGTTCTGCGAGCGCACCGGCAGCAGCCAGGTGGACATCGTCGGACACAGCCTCGGCGGGCTGATAGCGCGCTACTACGTGCAGTGCCTCGGCGGCGACCTCAGGGTTCGCACCCTGGTCACGCTCGGCACGCCGCACTCCGGCACCCGCGTCATGCCGCTGGCGAACGCGCACCCGATCGTGCGTCAGATGCGCCCCGGCTCAGCGGTCCTCGAGGAACTGTCCCGGCCCGCGCCCGGCTGCCGCACCCACTTCGTGAGCTTCTGGAGCGACCTCGACCATCTGATGGACCCGCTGGAGACGGCCTGCATCGACCACCCGGACCTGCTGGCGCAGAACGTCCGCGTGAGCGGCATCGGCCACCTCGCCCTCCCGGTGCACCCCGCCGTGGCGACCGGGATACGGCAGGCACTCGACTCCGCACCGCCGGGAACCGAGGCCACCCCGCAGACCGACGGCCTGACCGTGGCGTAACGGCACCCCCACGCACCCCCAAGGCACGCCCGACGCACCCCCCACGCACCCCCACGCACGCCCGACACAGCCGCGACGCACGCCCGACGCTCCCCCCGACCGACCCTCGATCCGCCCCGACTCACCCTCGACCCACACCCGACACACAGCCCCGGAACAGCCGACCGACATCGAACAATCTTCGAACACAAGGCCAAACTCGCGCCCACAGTCCGCCAAAACACGGCCGAATGCCCGTTTCCTTCGGGCGCGAAACCTGCCGAAGATTGTCGTGCCCGCGTACCGCCGGGTACAGTCGCCGCACTGCTCTGGCAGCCCCTGTTGTCGAGGCGAGAGAGAAGTTGGTGAACGATCGTCACCCGTCGGGGACCATGACCTCCCCGGCCACGGCTTCCGACGCCGCCTCGGCGCACTACGCGTCCTATGGCGCCCAGGAAGCCCAGTACGGTGACTCCACCACGTACGGCACCTACGACGCCGCCGGATTCGGCGCCGCCGGTCACGCCACCACCACCTTCGACGCGGACCCCCTCTTCGGCAGCCTCCCCGGTGACACCACGGGCGGGTACGACGCCACACAGTGGTCCACGGGCAACCACCACACCGTGAACTACGACGCCTACGCGGCCCAGCACCACGCCGCCTACGACACCGGCGCGTACGACACCACCGGGTGGACGGCCGAGCACGAGCGGCTGGCCTTCGTCCCGCAGCAGGCCAACGGCCATGACACCTCCGGCCATTGGGACGCGACCGCCTGGGCCCAGCCCGACCAGTCCGGCGTCCCGGCCGACCAGACCCAGCAGTGGGAATGGGGCACGCAGGCCTTCGACACCGGCGCGTACGACGCCACGCAGTGGAACTCCGACGGCGGAATCGACGGCACCACCGCACAGGCGACGGGCGAGTACCAGCAGCCAGCAGAATCCTTCGATCAGCAGGCGACCGCGCACTTCGACCAGATCGACCCCGCGGGACACGCCGACCCGACTGCGTACGACGATCCCGCCCGGCTCGACGCCGAGCCGGCCGCCACCGGCGAACTCCCCGCCGCGGCCCCGCTCCTCGACGACCAGGAGGAGACCACCCCGGCCCCCTCCCCGCGCGCGGCGTCCCGCAGCGGCTCGCGCTCCCGTCGCCGTACGCCCCCCAAGCGCTCCGCGCTGCTGACGGTCGCCGTTCCTTCCGCGTGTGTGATGGGCGTCGCCGGCATCGCCGCCGCCTCCGTCGGCACCCTGAGCGACGACAAGGACGCGTCCACGCTCGCCTCGGACACCGAGGCCGTGAAGCCGTCCGCCGCGAACAACAAGCTGGACTCCCAGCTCGAGAGCCTCTCCGCCGGCGCCGACGACTTCGCCGACCGGGCCAGCCGTACGCAGGAGCGCATCGACCTCAAGGCCCAGCAGGCGGCCGAGAAGCGCAAGGCCGCCGAGGAGGCGGCCCGCAAGGAGCGGCTGCGCCCGAAGTTCGCGATCCCGGTCGCGAACCACGGCCTCAGCGCCTATTTCGGCCAGTCCGGCATCAACTGGATGTCCGTGCACACCGGTATCGACTTCCCCGTCTCGTACGGCACGACGGTGATGGCCGCGACCGACGGCACCGTGCGGACGCAGTGGAACAGCGCCTACGGCAACATGATGATCGTGACCGCGAAGGACGGCACGGAGACGTGGTACTGCCACCTCTCCAGCTACCGCGTCGCCTCCGGTACGACGGTCAAGGCCGGCGACCCGATCGCGTACTCCGGCAACTCCGGCAACTCGACCGGCCCGCACCTGCACTTCGAGGTCCGTCCCGGCGGCGGCTCGGCCATAGACCCGCTGCCGTGGCTGCGCAGTCACGGTCTGGACCCGACGTAACCGACCGGCCGTCAGCAGACGACGCCGACCACCGGACCGACCACGGCCGGCTCACCCGCGGACCGCACGCCCCCGCCCGTCAGCGGGGGCGCACGCTTGCCGGTCCTACAGCTTCTCCACCGGCGCGTACCGCAACAGCAGCCGCTTCGGCTTGGTGTCCCCGAAGTCGACCGTCGCCTCGGCGTTCGCGCCCGTGCCCTTCACGGCCATCACGGTGCCGAGCCCGAACTGGTCGTGCGTGACCCGGTCCCCGACGGCCAGCTGGACGACGGGCTTCTCCGACGTACGGCGCGTGGCGAAACCGGACGCGCCCGAGGCGGAGGAGCGCGAGCGGGACGAGGACAGCGAGGCGGCCACCGCGGACACGGGACCGGAGGACACCGGCGAGGTCGCCCCCGTCCGCTTCCAGTCCACGTGCTGGGCGGGGATCTCCTCCAGGAACCGGGACGGCGGGTTGTACGACGGCTGCCCCCAGGCGCTGCGCATCGCCGACCGCGTGAGATACAGCCGCTCACGCGCACGCGTGATGCCGACGTAGGCGAGCCGCCGCTCCTCCTCCAGCTCCTTGGCCTGGCCGAGGGCGCGCATGTGCGGGAAGACGCCGTCCTCCATGCCGGTGAGGAAGACGACCGGGAACTCCAGGCCCTTGGCCGTGTGGAGGGTCATCAGGGTGATGACGCCGGAGCCGTCCTCGTCCTCGTCGGGGATCTGGTCGGAGTCGGCGACGAGCGCGACCCGCTCCAGGAACTCCGCGAGACCGCCGGAGGTCTCGCCCTCACCGGACTCCTGCTCGAACTCCAGGGCGACGGCCGCGAGTTCCTGAAGGTTCTCGATCCGGGTCTCGTCCTGAGGATCCGTGGAAGCCTGCAGCTCGGCGAGATAGCCGGTCCGCTCCAGGACCGCCTCCAGGATGGTCGCCGGCCCCGCCCCGGACTCGACGACCGTGCGGAGCTCCTCCATCAGCGTGTTGAACCGCTTGACGGCGTTGGTCGACCGCGCGGCCATGCCGTACGCCTCGTCCACGCGGCGCAGCGCCTGCGGGAAGCTGATCTTCTCCCGCTGCGAGAGGGCGTCGATCATGGCCTCGGCGCGGTCGCCGATGCCCCGCTTGGGCACGTTCAGAATCCGCCGCAGCGGCACCGAGTCCTCGGGGTTGGCCAGCACGCGCAGATAGGCCAGCACATCGCGGACCTCCTTGCGCTCGTAGAACCGCACCCCGCCGACGACCTTGTAGGGCAGGCCGACGCGGATGAAGACCTCTTCAAAGACACGGGACTGGGCGTTCGTACGGTAGAAGACGGCGACGTCGCCGGCCTTCGCGTCCCCCGCGTCCGTCAGTCGGTCTATCTCGTCGGCGACGAACTGCGCCTCGTCGTGCTCGGTGTCCGCGACATACCCGGTGATGCGCGCGCCCGCGCCCGCGTTGGTCCACAGGTTCTTGGGCCTGCGGGACTCGTTGCGCTCGATGACGGCGTTGGCGGCGCTCAGGATCGTCTGGCTGGAGCGGTAGTTCTGCTCCAGCAGGATGGTCGTCGCGTCCGGGTAGTCCTCCTCGAACTGGAGGATGTTGCGGATCGTCGCGCCCCGGAAGGCGTAGATCGACTGGTCGGCGTCACCCACGACACACAGCTCGGCGGGCGGGACGTCGAACTCGCTGGGCGGCACGTCGACGGGGTGCTCGCCGGTCCCGACGAGCTCGCGCACCAGCGCGTACTGGGCGTGGTTGGTGTCCTGGTACTCGTCCACCAGCACATGGCGGAAACGCCGGCGGTAGTGCTCGGCGACGTCCGGGAAGGCCCGCAGCAGATTGACCGTCGTCATGATCAGGTCGTCGAAGTCGAGGGCGTTGGCCTCCCGCAACCGCGACTGGTACAGGGCGTACGCCTGCGCGAGCGTCTTCTCGAAGCCGTCCGTGGCCTGCGCGGCGAAGTCCTCCTCGTCGATCAGCTCGTTCTTCAGATTGCTGATCTTGGCGCTGAACGACTTGGGCGGAAACCTCTTCGGATCAAGATCCAGATCCCGGCAGACCAGCGCCATCAGCCGCTTGCTGTCGGCGGCGTCGTAGATCGAGAACGAGGAGGTGAACCCGAGCCTCTTGCTCTCTCTCCGCAGGATGCGCACGCACGAGCTGTGGAAGGTCATCACCCACATCGCGTTCGCCCGCGGCCCCACGAGCTGCTCGACGCGCTCCTTCATCTCGCCCGCGGCCTTGTTGGTGAAGGTGATCGCGAGGATCTGCCCCGGATGCACGTCACGCTCGGCCAGCAGGTGGGCGATGCGATGGGTGAGCACCCGCGTCTTGCCGGATCCGGCGCCGGCCACGATGAGCAGCGGGCTGCCGGAGTGGACGACGGCCGCACGCTGGTTCTCGTTCAGCCCCTCCAGCAGCGCGGCGGCATCGAGGGCCGGGCGCGGGGCGCCGTCGCGGTAGTAGGCGTCCCGGTCCGGCGGCACGTCGAACTTCCCGCCGAACAGATCGTCCGGAACCGGCTCCGGAGCGTGATCGTCCTCGGGCGGCGGCGGAGGCTCCTCGTGGGCCCGCGGGGCCTGGAGGTCCGCCAGGAAGCTGTCGTCAAAGAGGCTGCTCATCGCTCTCCGAGTCTAGGGCGCCCCACTGACAGCCCGCCGCCACCCCGAGAACCTCGCCGCCCCAATCTCCGACCCTCACCCTCCAGCACCCGACCATCACCCTCAGCAACCAACCAGCCGATCCCCCCACACCTCCTCAAACACCGCCAAACCAACCTCCGCCCGCAATACACCTCCCCAAGGTCACGAAAATGTATCGGGCATATCGAACATCAACCTTCACAGGGGCCACACGAGTTGGCTACCGTGCCGGGCAGGCCGTACGACCCCCACCGGCGAACGTCGCCGGGCCGCGCGGCCTCCGCCGAGTCCGGTAAGCCCCCTGGGCCCCGGAGCCGGGGACCCACCGAACTTGGGGTGAATCGGCCGGACTTCCGAGCCGTAGGGCAACCCTTCCGAACCACCCGCCCGAACCCGACAGCTAACTCGGTAGGCGGAGCACGGAAGGAGTCGCCTCCCTTGGCGTCGCACCGCAAGTCGCGTCCCGCAGGTACGCGCGTAGCAGGCATACGGACCCCCGCGCTCGCCACGGCGGCCCTCACCTCCGTGGCCCTGCTGTCCCAGACGGCCAACGCGAACCCGTCCACGGACGACAAGCCGAGCCTCGAAGAGGTCGAGAAGAAGGTCGACGACCTCTACCGCCAGGCGGAGTCGGCGACCGAGAAGTACAACGCGGCCAAGGAGAAGACCGCGAAGCAGCGCAAGCGCGTCGACACCCTCCTCGACGACCTCGCCCAGCGCACCCAGACCCTCAACGACGCCCGCGAGGAACTCGGCCGCAACGCCGCCGCCCAGTACCGCACCGGCGCGGCCGCCCCCGACACGGCCACCTTCCTCCTCGCGGACACCCCGCAGGACTACTTCGACCAGTCCCAGCTGATGGACCGCATGACGGGTCGTCAAAAGGAAGCGGTCGACGACTACTTCACGCAGCAGTCCGCGACCATGAAGAAGCGCCAGGAGGCCACCCGGAGCCTCGAGACGCTCACCGAGTCGCAGAACGACCTCCAGGCCGCCAAGACCACCGTCCAGACGAAGCTCGCCGACGCCCGCGAACTCCTGTCGAAGCTGACGGCCGAGGAGAAGGCCCGCCTCGCCGCGATCGAGAAGCGCAAGCAGGAAGAGGCCGCCCGCAAGGCAGAGGAACTGGCCCGCCAACAGGCAGAGGCCGAGCGCCAGCGCCAAGAGGCGGCACAACAGCAGGAGACCACCGAGCCGTCCGACTCCTCCTCATCGAACTCCTCCTCGGACTCGTCGTACGCCACCAAGGCCGAAAAAGCCCTGGCCTTCGCCCGTTCCCAAATAGGCAAGCCGTACGTCTGGGGCGCCACCGGCCCCGACTCCTACGACTGCTCCGGCCTCACCCAGGGCGCATGGAAGGCCGCCGGCGTCGACATCCCCCGCGTCACCTACGACCAGGTCAACGCCGGCACCACGGTCCCCCTCTCCAGCGCCCAGCCCGGCGACCTGGTCTTCTTCTACGACGACGTCACCCACGTAGGCATCTACATCGGCAACGGCATGATGATCCACGCCCCCAAGCCCGGCGCGTACGTCCGCGAGGAGTCGATCTACTACGACGGCGAGTCAGCGATCCACAGCGTCGTACGCCCGGCGTAGCCGCACACGGCGGCAAGGAGACGCGTCGGGGGCCCGCCCGCAGCGGCGGGCGTCAACAAACAGCACCTCTGAAGTCACGGCAACCGCCCGACCGAGGACGGACACCCCCCGGCGCGGCCCCGCCCCCGTCCGCCCCCAGGCGCGACGCGAAACCCTACTCCCCGCGACAGGCCGCCGCAGGCATCCCGACCCAACCACCGAAGGACCCGCAGGCACCCCGCCGAACCGCCGGGGGCACCCGCGGGCATCCGGCCAACCGCCGGAGGCACCCGGCGTGCCCCACCCTCCAACCTCCACCCCCCTCCTAGCATCGACCCATGTCCGCCACCACCACCCCCACATCCCCCCTCCACACCTGGTGGTCGCGGCGTCCCCCCACAGCCGGCGCCGCAGTCATGGCGACCGGCATCCTGTCGGTCACCCTGCACCAGACCGGCTACGAAACCCTCTCCCGCATCGCCCTCGCCCTGGCCTCCGTGACCTGGCTCGCCCTCGCCGCCGACTTCACCGCACGCCTCCTGTGGGACCGCGCGAGGTGGGTGAAGGAGGCGGCCACCCCGGCCGCCCTGACCGCCATCGCCGCGACGACCGTCCTGGGCACCCGCTTCAGCGTCCTCGGCTGGCAGACCCTCGCCAAGGCCCTCCTGGCCCTCGCGGCCGTCCTCTGGCCGGGCCTCCTCATCGCCGTGGTACGCCACTGGCACCGCGGGATGCCGGGCACCGTGTTCCTGGGCTGCGTGGCCACGGAGGGCCTGGCCGTCCTGGGCGCGACGCTCGCCGTGACCGAGGCCTCGGCATGGCTCGCCCACGCGGCCCTCGTACTGTTCTGGCTCGGCCTGGTGCTCTATGTCGTCGCCCTGACCCGCTTCGACCTACGGCAGGTGGCCGACGGCGTCGGCGACCACTGGGTGGCGGGCGGCGCCCTCGCCATCTCCGCGCTCGCCGGCTCGAAGCTCTTCGCCGCCGACAGCGCCCGCCTGTACCTCTGGAACGACGACGACACCAGCACCCTGCACACGGTGACCGTCGCCCTGCTGGTCCTGGACCTGGCCTGGTACGCCGCCCTGCTGCTGGCCGAGATCGCCTGGCCACGGCCGCGCTACGACATACGGCGTTGGGCGACCGTGTTCCCGCTCGGCATGACGGCCGCGGCGACCCTCTCCGTCGCCGCCGCCCTGGACGTCCCCTGGCTCGAGGGCCCCGGCGAGGCGCTGATGTGGATCGCGGTGGCGGCCTGGCTGGCGGTCACGGCAGGCGCGGTCTGGGCGTACGCCCCCGGCTCCACCACGGGAGCCGGAGCCAGGACCGCTGGGACGGACGTCACGTCCACAACACGGCGATGAAGATGTTCGCCACGGTCAGCAGCCCCACCACCCCGAACAGCCGCTTGTCCACCGTCTCCTCGTCCCGCTTCACGTACACGAGCCCGAGGATCACGACCAGCAGCGCAAGCTTCACGCCGATCTTGACGTTGTCGACGGGCTGGTCGTCCGCCTGATTGAGGCCGACGAGGATCACCCCGGTGACCAGCATGGTCAGCGCGCCGTGCAGCATCGCGGGGACGAACCGGGCCGTGCCCTGGCCCATCGCCTTCATCTGAGTGAGGAAGCCACCGAGCAGCGCGGCGATACCGACGATGTGCAGGCCGACGAAAAGGTGGATGAGTACGTCCATGACGCCGGAGCCTAACCAGCCCGACGGACACCCCCACCACCGCACCCCGCCATCGAGCCCACCCCTCTCGATCATGCATATATGCGCCCCTTAGCACCCGATCGCCTCACCCCGCCCTCCATTCCGCCACATCGGTCAGCACACAGCGTGAACATGACGTCCCCAACCCGGGATCACGCTCACTTACGGTCATCTCCCGGTCTGCTCCCGGCACTTCCGCACAACGCGTTACCGGACCGACACACAGAGGTTTAGCGTCCTCCACCAGGTGACCGGCTCCCCACCGCCGCCCGGGCCAGGGGCGGCAGTCGGACACCACCGCCGAGAAAGTCCGGCGGCGGCCCGCTCCCCCTGTGCAGGCCGCCGCCGGACGCGTAACCCGCCCCCGGGCAGCCGTACGTCCGCACCCCCAGGCGCTCGTACGCCCACCGCTCCCCCGGGGCGGCCCGCTCCCTCCGGGAACGGTCGTACGGCCACCGCCCCGGTGGACGTACGGGACGAGGCGGTCGTACGAAAGGACGTGCAGGTCCACGTGGCAGCGCACCGAAAGCCCCGTCAGCGCTCGGCCGGCGGCAGTACGGCCCGCACGGCATGGACGATCGCCCTGGCGGGCGCGGCGACGGCGACGGGCTTCGACGGGACGGGACATGCCGAGCCACAGCTGACTCCGGCGCAGGTGAAGGCGAAGGTGGACAAGCTGTACCAGGAGGCGGAGGTCGCGACCGAGAAGTACAACGGGGCGAAGGAACAGGCGAACGCGGCCGAGCGGCGGATCAGGACGCTTCAGGACGAGGCCGCCCGCAAGACGGAGAAGCTCAACTCGGCGCGGGAGGCGCTCGGTTCGATGGCGGCGGCGCAGTACCGCGACGGCGGCCTCGACCCTGCACTCCGACTCGCCCTCTCCGCCGACCCCGACCGCTACCTCGACGGAGCGGAGTTCGCCGAACGCACCGGCAACCGCCAGGCGGCCTCCGTCGCGAGCGTCCGCAGCCAACTGCGCGAGATCGAGCAGTTGCGCGGGGCGGCGCACATCGAACTGACCTCGCTGAAGTCCCGGCAGGCGGAACTGCAACGCCACAGCAGGACGATCAACGGCAAGCTGGACACCGCCCGCACCCTGCTCGCCCGGCTGACCACCGAGGAACGCGACCGGCTCCAGGCGAACGGCACGGACCGCGCCGCCCGCTCCTCGACCGGCAGCCGCGACGCCCTGACGGCCCCCGGCTCGGCCACGGCCCAGGCCCCCAACGCCCGCGCGGCGGCAGCCGTTTCATACGCCTACTCAAAGCTCGGCAGCCCCTACGTCTGGGGCGCGACCGGCCCGGACGCCTTCGACTGCTCCGGGCTCACCCAGGCCGCCTACCGCTCGGCCGGTCTCTCCCTCCCCCGCACGACCTACGCCCAGATCGACGCCGGCCGCCGCGTCTCCCGCTCCGAACTGCTCCCGGGCGACCTGGTGTTCTTCTACTCCGGCATCAGCCACGTGGGCCTGTATATCGGCAACGGCCAGATGATCCACGCCCCGAACCCCTCGGCCCCGGTCCGGGTGGCCCCGCTCGACGAGATGCCGTTCGCCGGGGCCACACGGGTCGCGTGACCTGGGGGCCCGACACCCCGGCGCACCGGGGCCGGGCTCACACCAGACGCCGCGCCGTCGCCCACCGTGTCAGCTCATGCCGGTTGGACAGCTGGAGCTTGCGCAGCACCGCCGACACATGCGACTCGACCGTCTTGACGGAGATGAACAGCTGCTTGGCGATCTCCTTGTACGCGTACCCCCGCGCGATCAGCCGCAGTACCTCCCGCTCGCGCTGGGTGAGCCGGTCGAGATCCTCGTCGACCGGCGGCGCGTCCGTCGAGGCGAAGGCGTCCAGGACGAACCCGGCGAGGCGCGGCGAGAACACCGCGTCGCCGTCCTGGACCCGGAAGACGGAGTCGACCAGGTCGGTGCCGGTGATCGTCTTCGTCACGTACCCGCGCGCACCACCCCGGATCACCCCGATCACGTCCTCCGCCGCGTCCGAGACGGACAGGGCGAGGAAGCGGACGGGCTGCTCGGCGTCGGCCATCAACGGGGCGCAGCGGCGCAGGACTTCGACCCCGCCGCCACCCGGGAGGTGCACGTCGAGGAGGACGACCTCGGGCCGTGTCGCGGTGATGACGGTGACCGCCTGGTCGACGTCGTCGGCCTCCCCGACGACCTCGACGCCGGTCTGCTCGGTCCGGCCGATCTCGGCCTGGACTCCGGTACGGAACATGCGGTGGTCGTCGACGAGGACCACGCGCACATGCCGCTCGACCGCGCTCGCGCCGGTCGACTCCACAGGCTCGTTCGCCTCGGTCGGGTCGCTCATGACGTCTTCTCCGCCCTCTCCATCTCCAGCTCGACCTCCGTACCGCCGTCGGGCACCGCCCGGAGCCGGGCCGTCCCGCCGTTGCGCTCCATACGGCCGATGATCGATTCTCTGACGCCCATGCGGTCGGCGGGTATCGAGTCGAGGTCGAAGCCCGGACCGCGGTCCCGGACGGACACGAAGACGGTCTTTCCCTCCACCTCGGCGTAGACCTGCACGGCGCCGCCCTCGCCACCGTACTTGGCGGCGTTCACCATCGCCTCGCGCGCGGCTTGCATCTGTGCGGCGATTCTCTCGTCGAGCGGGCAGTCGCCGACGACCACGACCTCTATGGGGACACCGTGCTTGTCCTCGATCTCGGCGGCGTTGCGCCGCACCGCGTCGGCGAGGTTGGCGGGTTCGTCGGCCTCCTCCTTGCCGGTGCCCTCGGGTTTGTAAAGCCAGGTGCGCAGGTCGCGCTCCTGGGCGCGGGCGAGGCGGCGGACCTCGTTGGCGTTCTCCGCGTTGCGCTGGATCAGGGTCAGGGTGTGCAGCACCGAGTCGTGGACGTGCGCGGCGACCTCGGCGCGCTCCTGGGCGCGGATGCGCATCAGACGTTCCTCGGACAGGTCCTGTGTCATCCGGACCAGATACGGGCCGGCGAGGAGCGTTATACCGACGAGCACCGCCAATGCCGCCTGAAGGACTGAGCCGAGGTGGGCGGCGGAGCCCTGGAGGACGAAGATGCCGGAGACACCGGCCGTGACCAGCACGACGCCGCCGGCGGCACGCAGCAGGGTGAGGGTGCGCCTGCGTCGGCCGACCTCCATCCAGCGGGCCCGCCGGGAGTTGTCCGCCTGGCGCCAGACCAGGGCGACGCCCGCGCCGACGAGCACGGCGGGCAGGAGGTAGGCCTTGGCGCCGCTGCCCAGGTCCACGCTGCCGACGAAGACCATCGCCACCACGACCATGAGGAGCAGTGCGACGATCTGCCCCTTGTCCGGCTTGCGGGCGACGAGTCTGCGCCGCCCGTCGGGTGCGGTCTCGGTGGCGAAGGGGGACGGCCGCTGCGCGCCGACGCCGCCGACGCCGAGCGGCACGAAGAACCAGAACGCGGCATACAGCAGCGCACCCAGCCCGTCCGCCATGAACAGACCGACGAAGACGAGTCGCACCCAGATCACGGGCAGGCCGAGATGCCCGGCGAGCCCCCGCGCCACGCCCCCGAGCCAGCGTCCGTCGCTGCTGCGGTAGAGCTTGCGCGGCGGCCGCGGTTCGACGAGTGGCGCTGCTGCGGCTTCCGGCATGCCATCGATGTTCACACGGTCGGAGCACCGGGGCATCAGGGTCGACCCCCGAGACTCCCCTGATCTTCGACATCCGCCGCGTCGAACACTTCCCCCGCCCCCTCCTCAGGGCCGATATCAGGGTCCGACCAGGGTCATTCCGACTCCCGCCGGACCGACCCGCCCGTCACCATGGACACATGACAGATCACCAGCCCGCCGCGGACTCCGTGCCCGAGCCGGACGCCGTGCCCACCGCGGGCACCACGTCCGGCCCGGCAGCCGCGTCCCAGCAAGCGGGCGTGGAAGCGGAGGCACTCGACCCGCCGCACAGGTTCCGGCGCGACCGTCGGCACAAGATGCTGGCCGGCGTGTGCGCCGGACTCGGGCGGCAGTGCGACATGGACCCGGTGATCTTCCGGATCACCCTCGCCGTGCTCTCCGCGACCGGTGGCATAGGTCTCCTCTTCTACGGCTTCGCCTGGCTCTTCGTCCCGTACGACGACGAGGACGAGAACGAGGTGCGCAAGCTGCTGACCGGCCGCGTCGACGGCCAGGCGCTGACGGCCGTGCTGTTCGCGCTGGTCGGCTGCGGCGTTTTCCTGACGCTGCTGAAGAACGGCGGTGTGCTGGCCTTCGCCGTCGTCCTCTCCCTCCTCGTCGCGGGCGCCGGCTACTGGTCCCGGCACCGCGGCACCCCCGACCCCGACCCGCTCGCCGCCCAGGCCGTCGCCGACGCCCCACCCGAGGCCCAGGCCCCACCGGTCCCCGCCGCCTACCCCTCCTGGTGGCGCGACCCCATCGTCAAGGACGGCACCCACGAGGGCGGCACCGGCTATCTCTGGGGCCCTCGCGACTCCCACGACCGCGATGTCGCGGCGGCCGTCACCATCGGCCTCGGCACCTGGAGCAGCCGCGGGGACATACGGGCCCGACGCCCGCAGCCGCCGAAGCCGCGCGGCCCTCGCTGGATCGGCGGCTGGGTGTTCCTGCTGGCCCTTCTCGCGGGAGCCCTCGGCACCAACGCGACCTGGGACGACCACGCCCTCGGCACCAGCCTCCAGACCGGCCTGGCCTGCGCGCTGCTCGTCCTCGGCCTGGGCATAGCCGTCAGCTCGTTCCTGGGCCGTACAGGAGCGGGCTCCATATTCCTGGCGATCGTCACCGCGGGCCTGCTGGCCGCCTCGGCGGCACTTCCCAAGGACATCAGCACCCACTGGGTCGAGCGGAACTGGAGACCGGCGGCCGTGGCGGAGGTACAGCAGCAGTACGACCTCGGCACAGGCGTCGGCACCCTGGATCTGACTGACCTGGATGTCGCTCAGGGCCAGACGTTGACCACCGGAGCGGACGTGGGCGTGGGCCGCCTGAAGGTGATCGTCCCCGACGACATGACCGTGCGGCTGAGCATCGACGTAGGAGTGGGAGACATCCAGCTGCCGGGCGACGACCAGCAGGACGTGGACGTGGCACCGGGCAAGCACAAGGAACTCACGCTGACACCGCCCACGGGCACCAAGGAGGCGGGCACACTGGACCTCGATCTGAGCGTAGGCGTGGGACAGGCGGAGGTGAGCCGTGCTACGTCATGAGTTCCAGCCCGGCAGGCTGGTCGCCGGCGCCTTCCTGACCATCACGGGCGTCATCTACGTCGGGGACGCGGGCGGCGCCTGGGAGACACCCTGGTTCGTGGTGATCCCCCTGGTCATGGGCGGCCTCTGCCTGGCAGGTGCGGTAGGAGTCCTGACCCGAGGGATACGCAAGCGCGGCGTCGCGGATCCCCACCCTCCCGACTACCGATAACCGCCCGCCCTCTGCCGTCGCCGCCCACGCAACGCCGCGTCCACGGACAGCATGGGGGCGCCCGCCAGCACGAGAGGCAGCCAGGCCATCAGATAGGCCAGGTCATTGCCGTAGTAGTAGGGATCGGAGGCCCAGCTCACCGTCAGCCACAGGCTCAGCGAAATCAGCGCCCCACCGAGCGCCGCCAGTCGGGCGAACAGCCCGATCAACGTCCCGATCCCGACGGCCACCTCGCCGAAGGCAATGGCGTAGCCGAACCCGACGGGATTCTTCATAGCCATGTCCACCATCGCCGGAATGGCCGACGAGTCACGAACGGCACGCATCATGTCCCCGACCGACCCCGCACCGGAGTCCTTCATAAAGGCGCTGTCGGTCAGTTTGTCCAGCCCGGCATAGATAAAGGTGACGCCCAGAAAGACGCGCAGCGGAAGCAACGCGTACCGGGAAGCCGTATCCCGCCAATTCCGGTCGCCGTCGAGATAAGGGGAGTGCGTGTCCGAATGCATACCGTGAGTCATCGCCCGTAGCCGCCTCTCGCCCGCCATGCCGTGACCCCTCAACAGACGATACGTACGCAAGGCCCGCGCCGCTCACCTGTCCCAGCCCCGTATTCTCCGACCACCCCCGCCCAAGGGAAACCCCGCGGAGGCATGGAAGCCCGACGAGAAGCCCCCACGGCCCCGCACTCGCCCACGGCGGGAAGGGGACGTGTCGGGGGGTGTCCGCCCGCAGAGTCCGGTGTCAAGACACGGCCCCCTCCTGGCAGTACGTGACCACCGGACCGAGGACGGACACCCCCCGGCACGGCCCCGCCCCACAGCGCACCCAGGCGCTACGCACCCCACTCACCGCAACGGGCCGCCGTAGGCATCCCCGACCCCACCGCCGGAGGCACCCGCAGGCATCCCCCGCCCCACCGCCGGAGGCACCCGCAGGCATCCCCCGCCCCACCGCCGGAGGCACCGTCACTCGGTCACATCGATCGCGTACCGATTGGTCTCCACCCCCACCGCACTCACCACCTGCACCTCCACCCGCCCCGGCTCCACATCCGCCGGCACCGGCACCGTGAGCACCGCGTCGGTCGGATTGCTGAAGCCCCCGTTCACCGGCACCAGCGGCACCCGCACATGCACGGCCCCGATCCGCACCACCATCCGGGACAACCGGTCCGCCCCCTGCGCCCCCGGCGGGACGAACCCGGCTCCTCGGATCTCGATGTCGTCCCCCGTACGGATGGGCGCGTCCAGGTCACCGGCCTCCCGCGCCCGCACCACCGAAAGGATCACCGGCCGACCCCCCTCGGCGTACTTCCCGGCCAGATACGTCGCCGCGGAGACCAGCACGACCACCGCCAGCCCCCACGGCAGGTCCGGCAGCTGATCCGGCCGCCGAGCCAACCGCACCGCCGCGAACAGCAGCGCCACCCCGCCGATCACGACGTACTGGATGTCGGCGAACGCACCCCGCCCCGCGTCGTCCGTCAGCAGGTCCGCCGCCCGGGGCCGATGGGCCCGAACCTTCTGCAGGCGCTGCCCGAGCACCCGCACCCCGACGACCCGCCGCACCAGCACCGCGATGGCACAGACCACGGCGAGCACGGTCACCACGCCGGCACCGCGCCCGAGTTCGAGACCGGCGATCAGCGCGTCGCGCTCATGGTGCCCGGACGCCGCCGCGAGCTGACCGACCAGCACCAGCACGGCGTAGGCCACGAACAGCACCCAGGCCGCGGCCACCACACGCGACGTGGACAGCCGGTTGTCCTCACCGATGACCGGGGCCAGCGCCCCGCCGCGCGCCCGGTGGAACCAGGACGCGGCCGTGAGCGCCGCTGCCGTCACCAGCGCCGCCAGCAGCCCCGCCGTACGCGCCGACGTCCACCCCGTGCCGATGGCCGTGAATGCCTGCACCAGCAGCAGCGCGACGACGAGGCCCCAGACGACGGCCGTCGTGCGCGACCACAGCCGGGCCAGCCAGGCCTCCCCCTCGGCGCGCCCCCGCTCGGCGACGAGTTCCGCCGACTGTGTCAGTTCCTCGGAGACCCACTGCCGGGAGGCCGAGGCCGAGTGGGCCACCGCGGCGGGGAGTCCTTGACCGGCCGCGAATTCGTCCCGTTTCAGCAGGAATTCGGCGACCGCGCGCCGATGCCCCGCCCGCGCCCCGTGCGGACAGTCCCCGCAGGTGCAGCCACCCCCGTGCGCGCCCACCGCCGCGCTGCCCTGTCCAGCCTCCTGCACCGCCACGCCCGACGCCCGCCTTCCCGAAAACCCTCATGCCCTGGTGCCCCATGGCCTATGACCTCATGGCCTTATAGCCCCACAGCCCCACGATCGGCAGCCCGATCTCAGATACCGGCCACGGCCGAATCGGGCCCCGGCCGCACCACCGACCACCGCCGCCGCCAACTCACGTACGGCGACAGCGAATTGTGCCGTAGTCCAGGCACGATCCGCCCGGCAGGTCGGTTCGACGCGAGTGACGACAGGGCTCTCCGTGTTGACCCGGCTGCGAGAATTTCCCCATGGCCGAGATCATCCAGCGCGACGGGACCTGGGCCTTCGACGGCACGACGGTCCGGATCACGCCGGGACTCCACCGCTCCGTGCCGCTGTTCCGGCAGACCTACGGAGAGATCGCCGTCCCCCTCGAAGCGGTCGCGAGCATCGTCTTCGAGCCCGAACGCAAACGCGGACGGCTACGGATGCGGCTGCGTGAGGGCGCCGACCCGCTGCTCCAGGCGACCGGCGGCCGGCTGCCCGACACGGCGGATCCGTACCGGCTGGCGGTGGACGCCGACCGTGCGGGGGTCGCCGAGTACGTCGCCGAGGAGATCCGCCACGCACTCCTCCTGGACCAGATCCCCAAGGAGCCGACCAGGACGTATCTCCTCCCCGGCCCACCGGTCCCGGTCTCCGTCCGCTCCTCCGACGGCACGGTCTCCTTCGACGGCAGCCAGGTGCGGATCGACTGGTCCGACACCTCCGACCGGGTCAAACGGGCGACGGGCCCGCGCATCATCGGCATGGGCGACCTCGTCCAGGTCGAGTGGCTGCCGAACTCCGGTCACGAGGACGGCTTCCTGCGGTTCGTGACCCGGGAGACGGTGTTCTCCCAACTGCCGCCGGAGAAGGACCCGTACGCCCTCGACCTGTGGGGCAGCGTCCGCCGGGACCTGCTCACCGCCCTGGTGGCCACCGCGGTCGCCGCCCGCCTGCCGCACCCGTCCACCCGCCCCGGCATCGACTCCGCCGACCGCGCCCGACCCACGGCGTCCGTCCCGCCGCCCCAGGCCGCCGACCACCACGACGTACTCCTGCGCAGACTGCGGGAGTTGGGCGAGCTGCACCGCGACGGCGTCCTCACGGACGAGGAGTTCACGATGACGAAGGCGGCAGTCCTGCGAGGCTTCTGACCGCGGCCAGGAGTCCCTCACCGCGGCCAGGGGTCCTCACCGCGGCCAGGGTGCCCCTCACCTCGCCCAGGGCCACAGGCCTGCCCAGCGCCACAGGCGTCGCCCAGGGCTACGCCCCGGCCCTTCCCTCCGTCAGCTCAGCAGATCCGGCTCGCTCCGGCTCACGTCCTGCCACAGCGGCTGGTAGTTGATCCACGCCACCAGATCACCGCCGAGCTGCTCCCGCGTCGCCACGGCCTGCCGGTGGTCGATGAGCACGGGACGCCCCGCGGCCCGGGCCGTCAGCTGGACCTGGCTGGACCGTTCCATCGACAGGAACCACCAGGCCGCCGCGTCCACCGAGTCGCCGACGGTCAGCAGGCCGTGGTTGCGCAGGACGAGGGCCTTGCGGGAGCCGAGCGCGGTGGCGATCCGGCGGCCCTCAGTCGCGTCGACGGCCACGCCCGAGTAGGCGTCGTAGAGGGCGTGGTCCTCGTAGAAGGCGCAGCTCTCCTGGGTGATCGGGTCCAGGAGCTCCCCGAGCGCCGCGAGCGCCCGCCCGTGCACCGAGTGGCAGTGGGCGACGGCGACGACGTCCGGGCGGGCGGCGTGGACCTGGGAGTGGACGGTGAACGCCGCCTGGTTGACGTGGTACCGCCCCTCGATCACCTGACCCTCGGAGTTGGCGAGGACCAGGTCACTGACCGTGACGTGCTTGAACGGCATCCCGAACGGGTTCACCCAGAAGCAGTCGCTGAACTCGGGATCGCGCGCGGTGATGTGCCCGGAGACCCCGTCCTCGAAGCCGAGCCGCCCGAAGATCCGCAGCGCGCCCGCGAGCCGTTCCCTGCGGTGCCGGCGCTCGTCCTCGACGGATTCGTGCATGGGCGGCATCGCGAACTGCAGCCGGTCGGTCGGCAGCGGCGAGGGCGGAGTGGGCCCGAGGGGCGTCCCGTGCATGTGTCCTCCCGCACTGGGTTGCTTACGGGGCGGAAGTTACCGGCGGTCAGCGCAGGAGAACAGAGATGTTCTGTAAAGATCCCGCCCCCGAAAGCCCGGGACCGCCCCCTCAGACCCGGGATCGCGACTTCCCCACCCGCAATCCAGACAGCGGATGTCGGATATCGACGCGACACTCACCGTATGACAGCGAACTGGGCCACCTTCACCGAGGCCGAACCCGATCTCGCCCGCACCGCCGAGGAACGCTTCGGTGCCTTCACCCACCATGTCCTCGCCACCCTCCGCAAGGACGGCTCGCCCCGCACCACCGGACTGGAGGTGCGCTTCCTGAACGGCGAGCTGTGGCTCGGCATGATGCCGGACTCGCTCAAGGCCCTCGACCTGCGCCGCGACCCGCGCTTCGCGCTCCAGGCGAACCCCGGGGAGGGGCAGTCGATGGGCGGCGGGGACGTACGGGTCTCCGGGCGGGCGATCGAGGTCGAGGACCCGGCGCAGAAGGCCGCGTACGGCGAAGAGGTGGAACCGCCGGAGCCGTTCCACCTCTTTCGTACCGAGCTGACGGAGGTCGTGCGGACCTACGTCGAGGAAGACAAGTACCTGGTCGTCCAGGTCTGGAAGCCCGGCGAGCCGTTGCGCACGATCAAGCGCAGCTGAGCCCCTTCACAGCCCGAACCCTTCACCGGAAGGGCCGTGAAGGGCCTACTCCCACTCGATGGTGCCCGGCGGCTTCGAGGTCACGTCGAGGACGACCCGGTTGACGTCGCGCACCTCGTTGGTGATCCGCGTCGAGATCTTCGCCAGGACGTCGTACGGCAGCCGCGACCAGTCGGCGGTCATGGCGTCCTCGGACGAGACCGGCCGCAGGACGATCGGGTGGCCGTACGTCCGCCCGTCACCCTGTACGCCCACGCTGCGGACGTCGGCGAGCAGGACCACCGGGCACTGCCAGATGTCGCGGTCGAGGCCGGCGGCCGTGAGCTCCTCGCGGGCGATGGCGTCGGCCTCGCGGAGCAGGTCGAGCCGCTCCTTGGTGACCTCGCCGACGATCCGGATGCCGAGGCCGGGGCCCGGGAAGGGCTGGCGCTGGACGATCTCCTCCGGCAGCCCGAGCTCCTGGCCGACCATCCGGACCTCGTCCTTGAACAGCTTGCGCAGCGGCTCGATCAGCTGGAACTCGAGGTCCTCCGGCAGCCCGCCCACGTTGTGGTGGGACTTGATGTTGGCCGTGCCGGTGCCGCCACCGGACTCGACCACGTCGGGGTAGAGCGTGCCCTGGACGAGGAACTCCACGGCCGGACCCTCGTCCGCGATGATCTCGGCCTGGGCCTGCTCGAAGACCCGGATGAACTCGCGGCCGATGATCTTCCGCTTCTCCTCGGGGTCCGAGACCCCGGCGAGCGCCTTGAGGAACCGCTCCTCGGCGTCGACGACCTTCAGCTGGACGCCGGTCGCGGCCACGAAGTCCTTCTCGACCTGCTCGGTCTCGCCCTTGCGCATCAGGCCGTGGTCGACGTACACGCAGGTCAGCTGGGACCCGATGGCCTTCTGGACCAGCGCCGCCGCCACGGCGGAGTCGACGCCGCCGGAGAGGCCGCAGATGGCGCGCTTGTCGCCGACCTGCTCGCGGATCGCGGCGACCTGCTCGTCGATGACGTTGCCGGTCGTCCAGTCCGGCGTGAGGCCCGCGCCGCGGTACAGGAAGTGCTCCAGCACCTGCTGGCCGTGCGTGGAGTGCATGACCTCGGGGTGGTACTGGACGCCGTAGAGCTTCTTCTCGTCGTTCTCGAAGGCGGCGACCGGGACGACGTCCGTGGAGGCCGTGACGGCGAAGCCCTCGGGGGCGGCGGAGCAGGCGTCGCCGTGCGACATCCACACATGCTGCTCGGCCGGGGTGCCCTCGAAGAGGGTGGAGGACGACTTCGAGACGTGCAGGTCGGTGCGGCCGTACTCGCGGGCGCCGGTGTTGTCGACGGTCCCGCCGAGGCTCTGCGCCATCAGCTGGAAGCCGTAGCACATGCCGAAGACGGGGACGCCGGCTTCGAAGAGCGCGCGGTCGATCCGGGGGGCGCCCTCCTCGTACACGGACGAGGGGCCGCCGGAGAGGACGATCGCCGCCGGGTTCTTGGCGAGCATCTCGGCGACCGGCATGGTGCTCGGCACGATCTCGCTGTAGACCCGGGCCTCGCGGACACGACGGGCGATGAGCTGGGCGTACTGCGCACCGAAGTCGACGACCAGGACGGTGTCGGTGGCGGCGGCGGGGTTCGCTGATGACACGGGTTGCCTTCCGGCGGTGAGCGAGGTGTGTGTGAGGCCGAGTCTACCGGGCTCGGCGGAGGCCCTCCGGGGTCGAAGCCGGTCTCACCATGCGAACCCTCTTGGACACCCGTCGGCGGCACGGCATACTGACGCCATGCTCACGCACCAGACCTTCCTCTTTACCTATGGCAACCGGCCCACCGGCTGCCATGGTCGTGCTGCTTGAGCAACTGACAAGCGACTTCCCAGGCGCCCCGGGCCGACAAGGTCCGGGGCGCCTCGCGTTTTCCGGATCCTGCCGCTCCGGGGCACCGCACTCGTCCAGCCCCATCAGCCCCATCCAGCGAGGAGCCCCCCCGAGATGACGACCACCGCAGCAGAGAAGACCGCGACCGCGGCGGAGAAGACCGGCGCGCACACGCCCGAGGCCGCCGGCGTGATCACCGGCGCCCGGGAACGCATCGACGCACTCGACGACCGGATCATCGGCCTCATCCAGGAACGCATGGCCGTCTCGGCGGTGATCCAGGAGGCGCGGATCACGTCGGGCGGCCGGCGCGTGAACCTCTCCCGTGAGATGGAGATCCTCAACCACTACAGCGAGGCGCTGGGCAAGCCGGGCACCTCGCTGGCGATGACGCTGCTGGAGCTGTGCCGCGGCCGGATCTGAATCCACGTTCCGGGGACAGACGTACGCATCCCCTCTCACTCGTACGGAGCGTGACGCCTCCCGGGCCCCTTCGTTGGTACCGGTGTCCGTGCCAGCCAGGGGCGGGCCCGAAAGAACCACGCGTGGCTCGCTGGGGCGATGAGGCGTACGGATCGTGTCGTACGCCGTGGGACCTCGCTCCAGGAAGGTGACCGGACGGCAGGGGACAGCAGCCCGGTCACTCAAGAGAAGGTCGGCTCCGGGGACGCCCGGGGCCGACCGGCGGGGAGGGCGACAGGGAGTGCGAGGCCCGGGACGGAGTACAAGGCAGGGTCGAGCGGTTGCGGTGGCCCCGTCCGTCCAGCACGATGCGTGAGAAGCGCCTCGGTCCCCTCGACCATCCAGGCGCACCCCGACCATGACCAGCGGCGCGACCCCCCGGCGCCGCTCCGCAGGCACCGACGCTGCCCTGACGTCGGTGCTGACGAAAGAAGGGCCCCGCGGCTCCGTCCCGCGGGGCCCTTCTCATGTCCGGTCGCCCGACGGCCGGGCGACGCCTCAGGTGCGGGAGACGGTGCCGCATCCCTCCGCGCGGTCCGCGTCGATGTCCTTGCTGCGGTCGTACGGGTCCGTGGTCGGGCCGGTGGGGGGTGCGCCGGTGGGCGCCGTCGAGTCGAAGTGCGGATGCAGGTACCCGTCGTACACGTCGCAGGCCGAGTTGCCGATCTCCTGGTCGTAGCGCAGGACGGCGATCTTCCCGGAGGTGACCTGGTACCTGGTGGGGTCGGACAGCTCGGTGTCGACGACCCGGCGGATGATGGTGCGGGCCACCTCGGTCGAGCCCTCGCGGACGAGCGGGTAGACGAAGGTGTAGTCGGCGTGTACGACGACGGAGGCGTGTTCACCCGCCTTGAACGTCATGCGGCCCCGCGTCTTGACGACGGCACCGGCGAGTCGCACCTCGTCGGGGTCGAAGCGGCTGAACATCGAGAGCGGGTCGTGGTCCTTGTCCGGCTTGCGCAGCGCGGTGGTCAGCAGGTCGAGCAGTTCCGTCTGGCGGGGCTCGATGACGCCGAGGGCGGTTTCGGGGCGTTCGCCGCGGAGCGTGGCCGGGTCGAGGTTGGCGTCGACCAGGAGCTTTCTGGTCTGTCGCAGTGCCTGCTCCACCTGGCCCTTGGACAGCGTGCCGACCGGGGTGGCCTTCGGCAGGGCGATGCCGGCCTCGCCGTCGGCCCAGCGCTCGGCAGGCGATCCGGCGAACGGCCGGGCCACGGTCGGGACGGCCGGGTCGGCGGCGCCGGGCGCGGCCGTCGGGGCGGCGGTCTCCGCCGGGAGCGGGGACGCGGATACGCCCTGCGGGGAGGAGTCCGCGGTGCCGAACGGGTCGCCCGGTATCAGCGAGGGCCGTACCGCCACGACGGCGACGGCCACGGCGAGCGGCACGCCGAGGATCGCCCACCGGCGGCGGCGCCGGGCTGCCCGCCCGTCCATCTCCTGCCAGGCGGGTCCGGTACGCCAGCCGGGCGGCAACTCGCCCCGCGCCTCCTGCTGTCGCAGCCGTTCGGTGACCATGCGGGCGCGGGCGGAGGGTTCCTTCGGGGCGGAGGCGGCTTCGCGTTCGGCGTCCTCGACGAACTTCTTCCACTCGTCGTCGGATATGGACGAGGACGGGCCGGCTCCCTCGCCCTCGTCCGCACCGGATCTGGGCCCCTCTGACGGTCTGTCGGCCATGCCTGTCGCTCTCTCTCGATCTGTCGTGGGGCAGCTGAGCGTACGTCAGGCCTCGGACATCGCTCGGGGCCGCCGGGACCGATGAGAGATGTGACGCAGGGCACATAAGAAATCCGTTAGTGAAGGCACAACCATTCACAGCCGTCACTGATCAAACCCTGCGAACCAAGGGCCACACCCGCGCCCCACACGCGGAGGCCTCCCTGACACGCGTGCCGCGACATCGCGGCACTCCGGACTTTCGAGGTCTTCATGAAGCTTCGCCGTGCCCTGGCCGCCGCGGCCACGACGGCCGTCATAGCGCCGATCGCGCTGCTGTCGGCGCCGGCCGCGTTCGCCACTGGCGAGACGCCGACGCCGACTGCGTCGGAGAGCACGCCGGCCGCCGAGGAGTCGACCCCCGCGGCCGAGGAGAGCACTCCCACCGCCGAGGAGTCCACCCCCGCGGCCGAGGAGAGCACCCCCGCCGCCGAGGAGTCCACCCCCGCGGCCGAGGAGAGCACCCCCGCCGCCGAGGAGTCCACCCCGGCCGCCGAGGAGAGCACGCCGGCTCCCGAGGAGAGCAACCCTGAGGACCTTCCGTACTGCGAGGAGGTCGACGAGGACTTCGCCGAGGAGGCGCTCGAGACCGAGGTCAGCGCCCTGCCGGGCAAGATCGTGGCGGGCAGCGGTTGGCACTCCTTCTTCCTGAAGGTCACCAACACCTCCGACGTCACGCTCAAGGACGTCGCCTTCTACGCCGAGGTCGAGAGCACCAAGTACTGGGAGACCTGGAAGCCGACCCTCAGTCCGTACGTCGACCTCCAGTTCCGCAACCCCAGCACGAATGCCTGGGAGAGCATCGAGGGCGAGGACGGCCTGGCCGGTGCCTACTTCTGGGGCACCGACACGATGAAGCCCGGCGACTTCAACAAGATCGACCTGCGGGTGAACATCCACAAGGGTGCCCCGGCCGGTGAGTCCTACCACTTCGGCACCGGTGCGTACGTCGACAACATCAACGGCGAGGACTGCATCGCCGAGGGCTTCGGCGACGGCTGGTTCTTCGACGTCCTGCCCGCCGGCTCGTCGAACGAGAACCCGGGCGAGGCCGAGCCCGGCGCCGAGAAGCCCTCGACCGGGGCCGAGGAGAAGCCGCAGGGAGGCGTCAGCGAGCAGCCCGTCACCGGCAGCCTCGCGCAGACTGGCTCCAGCTCAGACATGCCGGCCATCGCCACCATCGGTGGCATCGCCATTGTCGCCGGTGCCGGCGTCATGTTCGCGATGAAGCGTCGTCGGAGCGGTGCGGAGGCGTAAGCCTCACCAGAGCTCCACGCAAGACAGCGAAGGACCTGCGCTCGGAGGGGGGCGCAGGTCCTTCTCTGTTTTCGCGACGCGTCCAGCGGCGTCGCCTACTGCTTCGGCGGCACCGCCGGCATCCCCAGGAACGGCAGCCGCAGGGCGCCGAACGCCTCCGTCGGGACGGCCGGGGACAGGGGTTCCACCGGCTTGAGGCGTTCGTACGCGGAGCCCTGGGCGGGGCGCGGGTCGGCCTCGCCCTTGTTGGGCCAGTAGGACATCGCGCGTTCGGCCTGTGCGGTGATCGTCAGGGACGGGTTGACGCCGAGGTTGGCCGAGACCGCGGCTCCGTCGACGACCGAGATGCCGGGGTGGCCGTACAGCCGGTGGTACGGGTCGATCACGCCGGTCTCGGGTGAGTCGCCGATGGGGCAGCCGCCGAGGAAGTGGGCGGTGAGGGGGGTGCCCATGAGTTCGCCGACGTTGGAGCCGGCGAAGCCGTTGATGTCGGCGGCGATGACCGACGCGGCCTGGGAAGCGGCCTTGATCTGCTTGGGGTTGGGCGCGCCGTGGCCCTGGCGGGCGGTCAGCAGGCCCTTGCCGACGCCGTCCTGTTTCAGGTACGTCGTCAGCGAGTTGTCCAGGGACTGCATCACCAGGCCGATGATGGTCCGCTCCGACCAGCGGCGGTTGGAGAGGGAGCGGAGGACGAGGAGGGGGTGGCGGGCCGCGTTCGCCAGCCAGCCACCGACCCGCGAACGGCCTTCCGCGTAGGGGACCTGGAGGATCGACAGGCCGCCCATCGAGTTGGAGCCCCTGCCGTAGCGGACCGGCTCGATGTGGGTGTTCTCGTCCGGGTGGATGGACGACGTGATGGCCACCCCGCGGGTGAAGTCGACCTTCGGCTCGCCCGTCGCCTTGCGGTAGCGCCGGTTGTCGGTCTGCGCGCCGACCAGGGCCTCGGAGTTGGTGCGGGTCAGTTCGCCCAGCTTCGGGGAGAGGTACGGGAGTTGGCCGCCCGCCTTCATGCGGTGCAGCAGGGTCTGGGTGCCGTACGTGCCGGCCGCGATCACCACGCGGCGGGCCTTGAACAGCCGGTCCCCGCCCTTCTTCCGGCGGTCGGTCGGCAGGGTCGCCACCGCGTAGCCGCCCTGCGAGTCGTCCGTGACGGAGACGACGGTCGTCAGGGGGTGGACGACCGCGCCGGCCTTCTCGGCGAGGTAGAGGTAATTCTCGTTGAGGGTGTTCTTCGCGCCGTGGCGGCAGCCGGTCATGCACTCGCCGCACTCCGTGCACGCCCTGCGCGCCGGTCCCGCCCCGCCGAAGTACGGGTCGGCGACCTCCTGCCCGGGCTCGGCCTGTGCCTTCCCCTCGGCGTCCTTGCCGTCGCCGAAGAAGACGCCGACCGGCGCCATGTGGAAGCTGTCGCCGACGCCCATCTTCTCGGCGGCCGCCTTGAGGTGGACGTCGGACGGGGTCATCGTCGGGTTGAGCCGTACGCCGAGCATGCGCTGGGCCTGGTCGTAGTACGGCTTCAGCTCCTCCTGCCAATCGGTGATGTCCCGCCACTGGGGGTCGTCGAAGAAGGCCTTCGGCGGTACGTAGAGGGTGTTGGCGTAGTTGAGGGAGCCGCCGCCGACGCCGGCGCCCGCGAGGACCATGACATTGCCGAGCAGGTGGATGCGCTGGATGCCGTACATGCCGAGCTTGGGGGCCCAGAGGTAGTTCTTGAGGTCCCAGGAGTTCTTGGGGAGGGTCTCGCGGGTCCAGCGGCGGCCGGCCTCCAGGACGCCGACCCGGTAGCCCTTCTCGGTCAGGCGGAGCGCCGTCACGGAGCCGCCGAAGCCCGACCCGACGACGATGACGTCGTAGTCGTATCCCTCGTGATCCGAGCCTTCGCCCTGTTTCTGGGCAGAGTTCTCCTGTGACACGTGCTCTCCTCGTTGAAAGCGGTGGTGCGGCGGCTGGAAGGCCGGGCTCTAGCGGAAACGGAACGCCTTCATCAGCCGGAGGCTGCGGCTCATGAACTGCGCGTACTTCTCGTCGTCCATCCCCAGCGACGGCGCCATCGGCAGCAGCCGCTGCTGGGCGACCGTCTGGGCCTCCGTGTACTTGAGGATGCCCTCGGAGCCGTGGCGACGGCCGAGGCCGGAGTCCTTCATGCCGCCCATCGGGGACTGGACGCTGCCGTAGGCGGGGGCGTAGCCCTCGTTGACGTTGACCGTGCCGGTGCGCAGGCGGGCGGCGACCGCGCGGCCGCGGCTGCCGTTCTTCGTCCAGACCGAGGAATTGAGGCCGTACGGCGTGGAGTTGGCGTGTTCGACCGCCTCGTCCTCGGTCTTGAAACGGTAGATGGAGACGACCGGGCCGAAGGTCTCCTCGGCGCAGACGCTCATCTCCGGCTCGACGCCGTCGAGGATGGTCGGCTCGAAGAAGTACGGGCCGATGTCGGGGCGGGCCACACCGCCGGCGACGAGCTTCGCGCCCTTCTCGACCGCCTCCTCCACATGCCGGGTGACCGTCTCCAGCTGGCGCTCGCCCACCAGGGAGCCCATGTCGGCGCCGTAGGCGAGGGACTTGCCGAGCCGCATCGCCTTGGTGCGGGCGGCGAAGCGCTCGACGAAGGCGTCCGCGATCGACTCGTGGACGTAGAGCCGCTCGATGGAGATGCACAGCTGGCCTGCGGAGGAGAAACAGGCGCGGACGGCGCCCGCGGCGGCCTTCTCCACGTCGGCGTCCTCGAGGACCAGCATGGCGTTCTTGCCGCCGAGTTCCAGGGAGACGCCGACCAGGCGGGCGGCGGCGCCCTGGGCGACCTGGCGGCCGGTGCGGGTGGAGCCGGTGAAGGAGACGTAGTCGGCGTGCCGGACGACCTCGGGGCCGACGACCGGGCCCTCGCCGAGCACGACCTGGAAGACGTCGGCGGGCAGACCGGCCTCTATGAGCAGGTCACGGGCCCAGAGGGCGGTCAGGCAGGTCTCCGTGTCAGGCTTCATGACGACCGCGTTGCCCGTGACGAACGCCGGGAGCGCGTCGCCGACGGAGAGCTCCAGGGGGTAGTTCCAGGGGGCGATCTGGCCCACGACGCCGCGCGGGTGGCGCAGTTCGGTGACGCGGGTGAGGGTGGGCATGGCGCCCGCGTGCCGCTTGGCCTTGAGGTAGGCGGGGGCCTTACGCCCGTAGTGGCGGGCCGCGACGGCTACGGCCTGGACCTCCTCGTGGGCGTGCAGCCGGGCCTTGCCGGTCTCCAGCTGGATGAGGTCGAGGACCTCGGCCTGGCGTTCGAGCAGCAGGTCGTGGAAGCGGAGCAGGACGGCGGCCCGCTGCCGTACCGGGACCTGCGCCCAGACGGCCTGGGCCAGGCGGGCCGCCTCGAAGGCCTGGCGTACGTCCTCGGGCGTCGACTCGGGCAGGTCGGCCAGCTTCTCGCCGGTGAACGGCGTGTGGTTGGCGGTGCGACCGGAGCCGACCACGCCCTTGGTGAGCTGGGCCACCAGCTCGGGGGTGACCACGTCGGCTGCGGTACGGGCGCCCTCCGGGGCGGGGGCGAGGGGGTTCGTGCCGGTCTTGGCCGGGGCCTGCGCGTCCGTCATGAGGCGCAGGGTATGCCGGAGTGCCGGGCTTTGTGTACCCGTCGGTAACGGGGATTCACCGAGTGCTCACATGCCGCCAGTGTCCACTGGCAACGAATGTGCTGATCAGGGCGTTGCCGGGGTCGGTGCCGGGTCATTCGATCTCGAGTCGGTCACGGGCGCCCTTGAAGACGGCGGTGCCTTCCTTCTCCCGAGCGGTTCCCTTGGGCATCTTGACGCGCAGTGCGTACAGGCGGGCGTCGTCGGTCTTGACGAACAGCTCCATCACCCGGGTCGGGACGTCGCCGTCCCGGTAGGTGGTGTCGGCGAGGACGGCGTCGTAGCCCTGGAAGCTGGTGTCGTTGTACTGGGTGCCTGCCCTGTCGTCCGTCAGTTTCCAGTAACCGGAGTGCAGGCCCGCCTGGCTCCTGACCGGCTCGGCGACCTTGTCCCACCGGGTGAGCCGGACGCTGACGCGGTCGCCCTCGTAGATCACGAGCCGCGGCTCGTCGGTGGGGCCGGCCTGGCGGTGGAACAGCTCGTACCGGCTCGGCACGGACAGGACGGCGTCCAGCTTCTCCTCCCGGTGACTGGTCCAGGTGAGGGGAGCCGGGGTGGGGGCGGAGTGCCTCGCCCTGCCGTCGTCGTTGTCGTGGCCGACGAGGAAGGAGGAGGTGGTGAACCAGGTCCCGCCGACCAGGAGGACGCCGAGGACGGCGGCCGGGACGGTGCGCAGCGGCCAGGGACGGCGCCGGGGGCCGGAGGGGGCCGCGGGAGATGCGGTCGCCTCCGGGTCAGGGGTTCCGTCGACGGCTTCGGCCTTCGGCTCGGGCTCCGGCCCGCCCTTCTCTCCGGACGCCGCCTCGTTCCTCAGCCGTACCGTCCCCGAGTCCTCCGCGAACTCCCGCAGCCCTGAAGCGTCCTGTGACTCCTCCTCTGCCGAACCCCCGGAGGGCACCGGCAGCGGCCACCCTTCCACCACCGCCTCCAGCACCGCCCCGACCTCGTCCGCGCCGGGCCGCCGGTCGGGGTCCTTCACCAGCAGGCGCACGAGCAGCGACCCCAGCGGTCCCGCCTGCTTCGGCTCGGGCGGGTCGGCGGCGAGGATCGCGGCGAGCGTGGACTCCAGGGTCGTACGGCGGAACGGGGACCAGCCCTCCACGGCGGCGTACAGGAGGACGCCCAGCGACCACAGGTCGGAGGCGGGGCCTGCGCCTCGGCCGGACATCCGTTCGGGGGCGATGAACTCCAGGGAGCCGACGAACTCGCCGCTGACGGTGAGCGACTCCTCGCCCTGGATGTGGGCGATGCCGAAGTCGGTGAGGACGACGCGGTGGTGGGGGTCCCCCCGCTCGAGCGAACTCGAGAGTGGGGGAGGGCCGAGCAGTACGTTGGCGGGCTTGACGTCGCGGTGGACGATGCCGACGGCGTGCGCGGCGCGCAGGGCGCCGAGGACGGCGAGGCCGATCCGGGCGGCCTCGGTCGCCCCCAACGGGCCGCGCCGCAGCAGTTCGTGCAGGGACTCGCCGCGGACCAGCTCCATGACGATCCAGGGCAGGCTGTCCTCGACGACGACGTCGTGGATGGCTACGGCGGCCGGATGCTCGACGCGGGCGGCGGCGCGGGCCTCACGGTAGAGCCGGTGGGCGGCGCGCTGACGGGCCTCGTCCTCCGGGTCGCCGGGCAACCTAGGCTGTTTGACGGCGACTTCGCGGCCGACCAGTTCGTCGGACGCCCGCCAGACGGTGCCCATGCCGCCGGAGCCGATGCGCTCGATCAGGCGGTAACGCCCGCCGATCACACGCCCGTTGGGAGCGGGGCGGGCACCGTCTTCGTTCATGTGTCCCATGACTACCTTGTGGGACCGACCCTTGGCCAGTTCAGAGCTTGTCGATCTTCAGGTTGTCGATGGCCGTCTGCGCCACCTCACGTCCCCGGTCCGTGAAGTCGCCCTTGCCGGGGTAGTTGATGGTGAGCTTGTACATGTTCCCGGCCGAGGTCTTGTAGTAGAAGATCCTCATCTCGCGCGGACGTGGGTTCTGGCTGTCGGTGGTGGTGTAGACGACGGTGTTCTCGGCGGCCGACTTGCCCTGGTACGTGGTCTCGCCCTCGGGCTGGGTCCGAGCGCCCGCGGCCATGCTGAGGTCGTAGGCGGTGCCTTCCTTGAAGTCGCTGTTGTCGTCGTACATCTCGGCGGCCGCGGAGTCGGCGATACTGCTGCCCGTGTCCTCGGCCTTCTTGTCGAGCCTCAGGCCGATCCAGATGGCACCGCTCTCATCGGTGTACGTCACCCAGTGGTCGTCGTCCGTCTCCTCCGGCACGCCCCGCTTGTATCCGTCGGGCACCGCGAGGGAGGCGCCCAGGACCTTCTCCTCACGGACCTTCCAGTGATCCGGCAACGGCCCCGCGAACGGATCGGCGACCACCAGATACGCGGCCACGGCCCCGGCGACCACCGCCGCACCGATGCCGAGCAGCGTCCTGGGCCCCAGCACGACGCCCCTCTTGACACTCTCGGGTATCCGTACGACCTGGGTGGCGGCCTGCACCGGCGGATTGGCGGCCTGTTCCAGCAGCGCGCGCGTCCGCGCGGCGTCGGGGCGGCGCGCCGGGTCCTTCTGGAGCAGGCCGTTGATGGCCTCGGCGAGCGGACCCTGGGCCGCGGCGGGCGGTGCGGGCGTGGCGTTGAGGACCGACTGGAGGGTGGCCGGGGTGTTGCTGCGGCGGAACGGCGAGACGCCCTCCGTCGCCGCGTAGAGCACGACGCCAAGGGACCACAGGTCGCTCGCGGGTCCCGGGCGCTGGCCCAGCACCCGCTCCGGCGCGATGTACTCGGGCGAGCCGACGAAGCCGCCGGTGTCGGTCAGATTGGTCTCGCCCTCGATCTGGGCGATGCCGAAGTCGGTGAGGACGACGCGGTCGTGGCGGCCGAGCATGACGTTGTCCGGCTTCACGTCGCGGTGCAGGACGCCCGCCGCGTGCGCGGCCTCCAGCGCGCCGAGCACCTCGAGGCCGATTCTCGCCGCGTCCCGGGCCCCGAGGGTGCCCTCCTGGAGCGCGTCGCCCAGCGAACGGCCCTGCACCAGCTCCATCACGATCCACGGCTGGCCGTCCACGACGGCGACGTCATGCACGTTCACGACCGCGGGGTGGTCGAGCCGGGCCGCGGCGCGTGCCTCGCGACGCATGCGCTCGAACGCGTTGGCACGTTCACGTTCGGGAAGGTGGTCCGGTACGCGAGGCTCCTTGACGGCGACCTCGCGGTCCACCGTCTCGTCCTTGGCCCGCCAGACGGTGCCCATGCCGCCGTGCCCGAGCTTGGCGAGCAGCCGGTAACGGCCCGCGATCAGCCGCCCGGTGCCGGGGTCCGGGGTGGGTGCGGAGGGCGCGGCAGACGCTGTGGGCGCTGCGGGCGGGGTGGGCGCGGTGGGCGCGGTGGGTGTCGCGTACGGGTTGTCCGGGTGGGGGACGGCCGGGGGCAGGTTCGGCTGCGGAGGTTGCAGTTCGAAACTCGTCGGCTCGTCGGACCGGTAAGGGGCTCCCCCGTTGCTGCTCATGCGTCCATCCATATCGCGGCAGGCGGTTCGACATCCAGCGTGAATGCTTTCCAGTCACAGAGCCGTGACTCAGGTCGTTCCTTATCTCCGCTTTGTAGGCCCATCCTGATCTCCGCTTTGCAGGCCCGCCCTGCCGCAGATTCTGGCCGTCGGCTCAGCCCCGCTTTCCCGTTTCGAGCTGGTTGACGTCCTGACTGGTGCGCCGCATGGCCTCGTACAGCGCGGCATCCTCGGGTGGGTCCGGCAGCGGGCCGCGGGCCGGGGCCTGGAAGGACTGGATCATCCAGGCGACGAGACGGCGCCAGGCGTCCGGGGCGGCGTCGGCCGTGGCGCCGAGGACTCCCCCGGCTACTGGGACCTGCACAGCACCAAGCGCGACCAGGCCGAACTCGTCTTCAGCCTCTGACACCCACCAGCCGCCCGCCTCCTGGCCTCCTGGCCTCTACGCCACGCATATCACCAGCAACAGCTGGCTCAGCGAGGGCGGCCCCGGGCATCCCCCGGCCGCCCTCGAACAGGTCGCCCCCCGTTACTAGGACGGGACAACGGCAGCGCGGCCGCAGCTGTAGGCATTCAAGCGCCTCGGTGAGCCGGAGGAGGTCGCCGACGTGGTGGTCTTCCTCGCCACCGACAGGCGCGCTGGATCACCGGCACCTCCGTCGACGCCACCGCCGGGCAGCCTCCTCGGCCCGCCGCCCGCTCCGCCCCTGTCCCCTCTCTCACCCTCGTCAGGGTGACGCACTCGACGACGGGGACCTGCTCGACGAGGGGGACTCACTCGGTGACGGGGACGCGCTCGGCGAGGGGGACGCGCTCGGCGAGGGGGACGCGCTCGGCGAGGAGGGCCTGGTCGTGCCGGACGGGCTGGAGCTGGTCGGCACCACACCTCCGTCCCCACCCCCGTTCACCAGCAGCGCCGCCGCCGACACCCCCGCCACCGCCATCGCGGCGACCAGCACCACCGTGGCCAGCATGCTGCGGGTCGAGTGCCGGCGCTCTGCCGCGACGCCGCCCGGCACGGCGGCGACGGTCCTGCCGAACCGTTTCGGCACGGGCGTGTTCCCCGTCTCCAGGAACTCCCGCAGCATCCGCTCGGCCCCCGCCGCGTCCAGCCGCCGCCCGGGGTCCCGCTCCAGCAGCCCCGCCACGACGGCCAGGATCGGCGCCGCCTGCGCGGGCGGACGTATCTCGTCGGACACCACGGCGAGCACGATGCCGCTCAACGAGTCGCGCCGGAACGGCGATTCGCCGCTCAGGGCCGCACAGAGCAACGCGCCCACGGACCACAGGTCGGCCGCGGGGCCGGTCCGCGACCCGGACATCCGCTCGGGCGCGGTGTACTCGGGCGAGCCGACGAACGCCCCGGACTCGGTGAGCGTGGAGGTGCCCGGGACCTGGGCGATGCCGAAGTCGGTGAGGACGACACGGTCGGTGCCGTTCTCGATGAGGACGTTGGCCGGTGTGATGTCCCGGTGCAGGACCCCGGCGGCGTGGGCCGTGCGCAGCGCGCTCAGCAGGTCGACGCCGATCCGGGCGGCCTCGTGCGCGTCGACCGGCCCGTGCGCGGCGATCCGGTCGGCCAGGGAGTCCCCGTCGACCAACTCCATGACGATGTACGGGCGTTCGTCGTCCTTCAGGATGTCGTGGACGACGATGACGTGCGGGTGGCTCAGCTGTGCCACCGCCTGGGCCTCGCGCAGGGTGCGCTCGCGCTGGCGCCGGGCCTCGGCCGCGGAGAGGGTCTCGTCGAGGGGGAGTTCCTTGACGGCCACCTGCCGTCCGAGCAACTGGTCGGTCGCCCGCCACACGACGCCCATACCGCCACGACCGAGCTGCGCCTCGAGGCGGTAACGCCCCGCGATCACACGGAAGTTGGCTCCCTCGGTCCCCATGCGCCCCATCATGCAGCACCGGATGGATCGACTCCGGGGCGCCGATCGGCCAACTCTGCAAAGGAGCAAAGGGTTCCAAAAGCCGCTCGACGACCCCCGGACGCTCAGGATCCGCCCGCCTGCCAGCCCTGCAGCACCGCCGTGAACTGCTTGCGCGTGGTCGCCCAGTCCGACTCGGGAGTGGACATGTAGATCGCGTACTCCGTGCCGTCCCGGTCGATGTACGCCTGGTCGATGGCCCGGCGCGGTCCGGGGAAGGGGGTGTCCTTGGCCAGCGCGGTCCACGTGTACTCCCACAGGGAGCCCTCGCGGTCGCGGTAGAGGTCCGTCTTCAGGGAAACCGTCCTGTAGTCGACCAGCTTCTGCTTCAGCTGCTGCTCCAGGTCGCGCTGGTGGTCGTAGGCGTTCGCGAAGTCGGGCGAGGTGTCGACGGCGATACGGACGAAGTGCTCACCGCCGTCGGGCGTGTAGTCGACCTGCTGGAGGCCGTCGATCTCCTTGCCGACCACCTCCCGCTTCCAGCCCTTGGGCAGGTAGAGGCTGAAGCCGAGGGGGTCCTCGTAGCGGATCCAGTTCGCGGCGACGTCGGCCTCCGGCCTCGGCGACTCGCTCGGCGCGGCGCCGGGCGTGGTCGAGACCGACGTGTCACCGCGGTGCGGCCCCCATTTCTGGAGGGCCACCGCCGTGCCGCCGCCGACGATCGCGGCGAGCGCGACGACGAGGGCGAGCGAGCGCAGCCGACGACGGCGCCTGGGCGGTCGGCCTGGCGCGACGCCGGGGCCCGTGCCGGTACCCCCGGTGTCGTACGGTCCGCCGATCACCGTCGGGCCCGCCATCGGCGGATACGGCGTGCCGGTCGCCGCGGTCGCGGCCCCGGTGGGCGAGGTTCCGCCGCCGTATGTGCGCCCCGTGCGCGGCTCCGGCTCGTAGCGGGTGTGCTGGGTCGGCACGTATGCCTGTGCCGCGTTCGGCCGCCGTCCCTCGGCCGCCTCGGCCAGCATCTGCTCGGCCTCGGCGGCGTCGGGCCGGGTGGCCGGATCCTTGCGCAGCAGGGCGCTGATCACGGGCGTGAGCGGGCCGGCGTGCTGCGGCTCGGCCGCCTCCTCCTCGACGACGGCCTGCATGGTGCCCAGCGGCGAGGTGCGGCGGAAGGGCGAGCGGCCCTCGACGGCCGTGTAGAGCGTCGCGCCGAGCGCCCACAGGTCGGAGGCCGGGCCGGGGTCGTGACCGCGGACGCGCTCGGGCGCGAGGTAGTCGACCGAGCCGACGACCTCGCCGGTGCGGGTGATGGTGCTGTCGCCCTCGATCTGGGCGATGCCGAAGTCGGTGAGGAGGACGCGGCGGTCCTCGGAGAGCAGGACGTTGCCGGGCTTGATGTCGCGGTGCAGGACGCCTGCGGAGTGGGCGGCGCGCAGGGCCCGCAGCACCCACAGGCCGATCCTGGCGGCCTCGGCCGGCTCGACGCGGCCCTGCTCCTTGACCGCGTCGGCCAACGAGTGGCCCTCGACCAGCTCCATCACGATCCACGGCCGGCCGTCGTGCTCCAGCACGTCGTGCACGGTGACCACGGCGGAGTGGTTGATACGGGCGGCGGCGCGGGCCTCGGCGCGGGTGCGGGCGAGCAACCGCTCCTGGTCGCTCTCGGAGACGTAGAGCGCCGCGGTCAGCTCCTTGATCGCGACGGCCCGATGCAGCACCTCATCGTGCGCACGCCACACCCGGCCCATACCGCCGCTGCCGATCGCGTCGGCGAGCCGGTAGCGGCCCGAAACGAGCTGGCCCTGCATCTGATTCACGTTGCCCCGCAATGCTCTTGACACGGTCAGGTTAAGGACCGGCCGACGCGACCGGAACCACGGGGGTGCCAAGGAGACCGCACTGTGATGGTTGTCGCTTTCGACGCCGGGAAGCAACCCGGAGCGACTGTCACGCAGGGTTCACGAACGCAATCACCCGGTGACCTGGTAGGTCGCCGAGGCCTGCTCGAACAGCCGTGTCACCTCGTCCCGCTCGGCGTCCGGGCCGCGCACCTGCACCACGTGGTACCTCCCGTCGACCAGGATCGCGACATTGCGTACGAACAGCTCGCGCCCCTGGTCGTCGGTCCAGGTGAACTGCCCCTCGGCCATGACCCGCTCGCCGACCTGAATGGTCTTCAGCCCACCGGAGGAGGCCCAGCTGGAGTCCCGGTACGGCTGCAACTCCCCCTCGTGCTCCCGCTGGTAGACCATCGGGTCGCTGCCGTACTGGTCGGCGGTGTCCCGGCCCGCCACGACGATGAGGTCGAAGTCGCCGTGCGAGTAGACGACCTGCCCGCGCCCGTTCTCCGGGGTGCGGTTCCAACCGTTGGCGACGGCGATCTGGAACCCGGCCGTGTCCTTGCGCAGCGTGAAGCCGTCCGGGACGTCGGGGTCGTCGGGGCTGTTGCTCTGCGTCTCGGTCGAACCGGCCGACTCCGAGGGGTCGTTGCCGGACCCGGGTGAGGTCTGCTCGGGCCGTGGCTCGCTGCTCGCCTCGGCGGACTGCTCGGGTTCCGCCCCGCCGGCCTGGCCCGCGGCGCCGGTGCGGCCGGCGTCGGCCGCGGCGCCGTCGCCCTGGTCGGCCTTCGGCATGAAGAGCATGGCGTACGCGATGGCCGCCGCCATCCCGAGCAGCACCAGCACCAGCAACGTACGCCCGAGCCTGCGCGGCGAATGCTCCGTCTCCCGCCTGGCCCGCTTATGCCGCCCGTGATGCGCGGGCAGCCCGGCCCGCCGCCTGCGCACCAGCTCGCCCCGGCGCCGCACGATCGGCAGCCGGGTGGGATCGACCGGCGGGGCGGGGACGACATGCGTGCCGGCCTCCGGCTCGGGCGCCGACCGCACGAGCGAGCGCAGCCAGCCCCGAAGCTCCTCGAAGTCGAGGCGCTCGATCGGGTCCTGACGCAGCAACGACTCCACGACCGGCCGCAGCGGCCCGCACTCCTCGGCGAAGGCGGGGGGCTCAGCGCACACCATCTGCACGAGCTCGGCCGTCGACTCCTCCGGATACGGCGCATGCCCCTGTACGGCCCTGAAGAGCAGCGCGCCGAGAGCCCACAGGTCGGTCGCGGGCCCGATCGGCGCGGCGAGCTGCCAGTTCTCATGCACGGGCCCGGCCTGCTCCGGCGCCCACCGCTCGGTCACCGGCCCGACCACAGCCATCCGCGCCTGCCGCGCCCGCTCCGCGGCGAGCGCGGTGGTGGGGCCACGGCGAGCGGGCGCACCGGTCACCAGGTCGTCCCAGTGGGCCGGGGGACGGGGGGTGGGGTCATCGGCGGGGGTGCCTTGTGCGGGGAGGCCCGCGGGAGTGCCGGGCGGGGTGCCGAGGCCACCAGGGTGTGCGCCCGGCAGGGCCCGGGAGTGAGGCACCGGGCCACCGGCGGACACGCCCTGCGCGGGGACGCCCGCAGGGGTGCCGGGCGGGGTGCCGAAACCGCCAGGGTGGGCGCCCGGGACGGCCGGGGGGAGTGCCGTAAGGCCGCGTGTGTCGTCCGTGGGTGTGCCGGGGGCCCCGCTTCGGGGTGCGGCGCCGGGCCAGGACGGGGCCCCTACGCCGTACGGGTCGGCGATCCGGCCCGGGGGCGTGGCGGTGCCGTTGCCGGAGCCGTACGGCTGCTGTGCCGTGCCGTTGGCCAGGGCTGCGGGGCCGTCCTCGGGCGCCGGGCGGGCGCCGGGCAGCGCGGCGCGTCCGTTCTGCGTCTCCTGCACCCGGGCCGCGGCTCGGGCGCCCGCCCGGTACGCCGCGATGGCGCCGGCCCGCGCGGCCCTGATGTCCCCGCCGGTCTCCAGGGCACCGGGCGGTGCCCCGCCCGGCGCCTCGGTGCCGGTGCCCGCTTCGGCCCCGGGCACCGGCCGCGCTCCGGCCGCACGCGCCTCGATGGCGGCACGCCGGGCGGCCTCGGGGTCCGCGCCGGCCACTCCGGGTCCGCCGATCACCGGTCCACCCGCGCGCGGGCCGGGAGGTGCGGCCACCCCCGCGCCGCCAGGCCCGCCGGCGAACGTCCCGGACGCGCCGCCCTCGCTCTGGCCCCCGTCCCCGTCCTCGACCGGCACCGGGTCATACCCGCACAGCGCCTCCTCCGCGGCCCCGACCGCGAGCCCGGTGAGCATCACCCGGCCGTCCTCGCAGACGAGCACCGTGCGGGCGGTGATGTTCCGGTGGACCCAGCCGTGCGCGTGCAGCACCCGCAGCGCCATGAGGACGTCGGAGGCGACCTCGGCCGCGCGATACGGCGTCAGCGGCTTCTCTGCGAGCAGCGCGGCGAGCGGACGCGCGGTCACGAACTCACTCACTATCCACAAGGACCCGCCCTCGGCGAACACGTCGAAGACCTGGTCCAGCCGCGGATGGTCGGGGATCCGCGCCGCGGCCTGCGCCGCCTCGACCGCCCGCCGCACGGCGGGGTCACTGGGCCGACGCGTACTCGCCCGGGACGAGGAACGCCGCCCCGCCCCACGCTCCCGCGTCTCCCGTGCCGTGAACCCGGCGGGCAACCCCTCGGCGTCCAGCACCTCGGCCTCGACGACCTCCGGCAACGGCACCTGCCGGACCAGGACTTCCTGCCCGCTGTAGGTGTCGAAGGCGCGGGTCTCGGTGAGTTCGTACTCGTCGGAGGGCGGCAGCGGCAGGCGGTAGCGGTCGGCGAGCACCCGACCCGCATAGTCGTCCACGTTGCCTCCCCCGGCCGCCCGGTCGGTCAATTCCGTTCGTCTTGCGTCCCGTTCCGGACGCACGACCAAATGCGTACGGTCCGCAAGCATTCACGATACGTGCCGGAGGCAACTCGCAAAGCGGGGTTGCCGGATCTCACGGCCCAATCCCGGCCCTCGCGAGCCCAAACCGAATTCCGCTCACTTCAGGACTTCGGCTTGAACGATTCCGTCAGCGTCTTCCACGTGTCCTTGCGCAGCCCACTGTCCCAATTCGAAGCTTTCGCCGTGTACATCAGCGCATGTCCGAGATGGTCGTTCACCACGAACCCACGGTCGATCGTGCGGTACTTCGTGCCGCCCTCGACATAGGTGAACTCCCAGTCAGCCGTGTTCCAACCGCGGTAGTTCACCTCCTCTATACGGATCCGCTTGTACTGCGAGCGGACCATGCCCCGTTCCTGGTTCTTCCAGTCCGTCACCGGGTCGCCCTTCGGCGTGGACGTCCAGGCGACGAGCAGCTTCTGCCCGTCGGGCCCGGTGAACCGGTCGCCCGCCGACCCCGAGGACTGGAACTTCCACCCCGCGGGCAGCCCGATCGAGTACCCCTGGCCCCCCTTGTGGGTCGACGCGACCTTGCTGTCGCCGGACCCCGCCTCGGCCCCGCTCCCGCCGGTCGCGCTCGCGTCGGCGCTCGGCGTCTTCCCGGTCTCCGCCGCTCCGGACCCCGACCCGGTCGTCGCGGACGCGGACTTCTCGCCGTCCGCCCGCGTGCCGTCGTTCTCGTCCGTCCTGGTGTCGGCACTGGCGCTCGCCTTGGCGGAGGCCTTGCCCCCGCCGCCGTTCGCCGATGAATTCGAGTCCCCGTCGTCGCCGAGCGTGAGGGCCAGCACCACGCCGAGCACGACCAGCGCCACGGCCACCGCGATGACCACCAACGTCCGCTTCGGCACCACATCGGTGAGCGGCGCCCTCGGCACCGGCCGCGGCGGCAGATCCGGCGGCGTCATCACGGGCCACCCGGAACTCCGGCCCCCGCTCTGCCCCTTCCCCGCCTCCGCATCCCGCTCACCGGCACCGGCAGAGTCCCCGACACTGGCCCCGCCAGCTGAACCAGCGGCGGCCCCAGCCGCCCCGGCCCCGGAAGCCCGACCCGAACCCGAACCCGAAGCGGAGCCGGAAACGGACCCCGAACCCCCGGCCTTCGCCGACGCCCCGGCCCCGCCCACTCCCGTCGACGCCGCACCGGACTCCGAAACAGCCGTCTCGCCCTCGGACTTGGCACGAGCCGCGGCCGCCCCGGCCCCCGCACCCGCGGCGGCCTTCCGCACGGAACGCAGCGCCCCGCGCAACCGCTCCCCGGCCTCCTCACCCCGCTTGCTCCCGGCCTTGGCACCCGAACGGCCCTTGCCGTCGGGCTGCGGCGGCAACGGCACGACCTTCGTCGCGTCCGCCGGCTCCGGCTCGGCCTTGGGCGCGGGCGCGTGGATGACGGCGTTGAGCATCGCCCGCGCAGCGGCGTCGTCGAGCCGCTTCTCGGGGTCCTTGGTGAGCAGACCGTAGATGACGTCCTTCAGCGGTCCCGCGTTCTTCGGCTCCTCCAGCGGCTCGGTCATCACCGCGGTGAGCGTCGCGATGGCGGAGCCCTTGTCGTACGGCGGTGTGCCCTCGACCGACGCGTACAACAGCCCGCCCAGCGACCACAGGTCGGCCGCGGGGCCCGGCTTGTGACCGCGGGCCCGCTCCGGGGAGATGTAGGAGGGCGCGCCGACGAGCATGCCGGTCGAGGTGATGGAGGGGTCGCCCTCGACCTGGGCGATACCGAAGTCGGTGAGCACGACCCGGTCCGTGTCGGACTCCAGCAGGACGTTCGACGGCTTCACGTCACGGTGCAGGATGCCCTCGCGGTGCGCGGAGCGCAGCACGTCGAGCACGGCGAGGCCCACCTCGGCCGCCCGCTTGGGCTCCAGGAGACCGTCCTCTCGGATGACCTCGGCGAGCGACTTGCCCTCGACGAGCTCCATCACGATCCACGGCCGGTCGTCCTCGTCGACCACGTCGAACACCGTCACGGCGCTGTTGTTGCGGATCCGCGCGATCGCCTTCGCCTCACGCAGGGTGCGCGTGATCAGCCGCCGCTTCTCCTCCTCGTCGATGTTCGACGGGAACCGCAGCTCCTTGACGGCGACGGTCCGTCCGAGAGTCTCGTCGACGGCACGCCACACCGTGCCCATGCCGCCCCTGCCGAGCACTCCGCCCAGCCGGTACCGCCCCGCGAGGAGACGCTCGCGGTCGTCCTGACGAGTGTCCTGACGAGATGTCCCCGCCCGCTCCGCCTCCGACATGCGTCCCCTCATACAACCCGCCCTGACAGAGCCTCCATTGTCTCTCACCCGACAAGTGCCCGACGCCCAGGGTGCCCCTGGCCCCGCAACCCGACCGCACGGCCCTCGCCCGCGCGGCACGGCGCCTCCGAGGCCCGGTGAATCGCGCGTTCCGCTTGACCGGCATGATGAGCCGCGACAAGGGAAGGAACCCGCATGGCACGACCGGCGATGCCCCTGCTCCGGACACTGGTGGCCCTGCCCGTGGCCCTGGCGCTCATCGGCCTGGCGGCCCCGGCACTCCTCGGTCTGTCCGCCACCTCCTCCTCGATCCGCACCGCCTCGTCGTCCGCCACGGCACAGGCGACGGACTCCCTGCTGCCGCGCCTGCTCACCCGGGGCAAGGCCCCCGCCGCGGCCCTGCTGGCCCGCGAGGCGACCGGTACCCACTACGCCGGGGCCGGCCGGGGCATCACCCGCGCCGACCACTTCCGCGCCGGCAGCATCACCAAGACCTTCATCGCGACGGTCGTCCTGCAACTGGCCGCCGAGCGACGGCTGTCCCTCTCCGCCCCGGTGGAGCGGTACCTGCCGGGCCTGGTGCGCGGGGCGGGCAACGACGGGCGCGCGCTGTCCCTTCGTTCCCTGCTGACCCACACCAGCGGCCTGTACGACTTCACCGCCGCGACCGGGGGCACCGTCCCCCTCACACCGCTTCAGGCCGTACGCATCGCGCTCACCCACCCCCCTGCCGAACCCGGCACCTTCTCCTACTCGAACACCAACTACGTCCTGCTCGGCCTGGTCGTCGAGCACGTCACCGGCCACTCCTACGCGGCCGAGACCGAGCGCCGCGTCATCGCTCCGCTGGGTCTGACCGGCACCTCCTTTCCTGGCTCCCGCACCTCTCTGCCCGCTCCGCACGGCCGCGCCTACGCCACCGACGGGACCGATGTCACCGAACTCGACCCGCGGGTGGCCGGCGCCTCGGGCGAACTGGTGACCACGCTCGCCGACCTCGACCGCTTCTACGCCGCGCTGCTCGGCGGCCGACTGCTGCCCCCGCGCTGGCTGCACGAGATGCTCGACACCCGTGCCGCGCATGGCTCGTACGGCATGGGACTCTTCCCCGTGAAGCTGCCGTGCGGCACCGTCGTATGGGGGCACAACGGGCGCATCTCCGGCAGCTACGTGCGCTCCGCGGCCACCGTCGGCGGTCGTCGTGTCCTGACCTTCCGGGTGAACACGACGGCGATAGCGGATCCCGGTCTCGAACCCCGGCTGCTCGCCGCCGAGTTCTGCCCTCGCACCAAGTAGAACGGCCGGGGTTCGAGCGGAGATCCCACCTTCCGCCACCCGTTCGAGTGACGTTCCCGTGGCTGCCCCGCACCTGGCTCGATTCCTACAGCGGCACGATGTCCGGCGCCCCCAACCGCGCCGCGTCCGCCGTCAGGTCGTCGGGCTGCCGCTGCGACTCCCGCTCGGCCTCCACCCGCTTCTCGTAGTGCTGGATCTCGCGCTCGATGTGGTCCTTGTCCCAGCCCAGCACCGGCGCCATCAGCTCGGCCGCCTCACGCGCGCACCGCGTCCCCCGGTCGAACGTCTCGATGGAGATGCGCGTACGCCGGGTCAGCACGTCGTCCAGGTGCCGCGCCCCCTCGTGCGAGGCGGCGTAGACGACCTCGGCGCGCAGGTAGTCGTCGGCGGACTGCAGGGGCTCGCCCAGCGTGGGATCGGCGGCGATGAGTTCGAGCAGCTCCTCGGCCAGCGAGCCGTATCGGTTCAACAGGTGCTCCACGCGCACCACATGAATGCCCGTCCGCGCCGCGATCCGCGCACGCGCGTTCCACAGCGCCCGGTATCCCTCCGCGCCCAGCAGCGGGATGTCCTCCGTGACGCACTCGGCGACGCGCATGTCGAGCCCGTGGACCGCCGCGTCCACGGCGTCCTTGGCCATCACCCGGTACGTCGTGTATTTGCCGCCCGCCACGACGACGAGCCCGGGCACCGGGTGCGCCACGGTGTGCTCGCGCGACAGCTTGCTGGTGGCGTCCGACTCACCGGCGAGCAGCGGCCGCAGGCCCGCGTACACGCCCTCCACGTCGTCGCGGGTCAGTGGCACCGCGAGCACCGAGTTCACGTGTTCCAGCAGGTAGTCGATGTCCGCGCTGGACGCGGCCGGGTGCGCCTTGTCGAGGTCCCAGTCGGTGTCGGTGGTGCCGACGATCCAGTGCCGGCCCCAGGGGATGACGAACAGCACCGACTTCTCGGTGCGCAGGATCAGCCCTGTCGTGGAGTGGATGCGGTCCTTGGGCACGACCAAGTGGATGCCCTTGGAGGCGCGCACGTGGAACTGTCCGCGCTCCCCCACCATCGACTGGGTGTCGTCGGTCCACACACCGGTGGCGTTGACGATCTGCTTGGCGCGGATCTCGTACTCCCCGCCCGCCTCGACGTCCTGCACCCGGGCGCCGACGACCCGCTCGCCCTCGCGCAGAAACCCGGTCACGCGCGCGCGGTTGGCGACCTTCGCGCCGTAGGCCGCCGCCGTGCGCACGAGGGTGGCCACATAGCGTGCGTCGTCCATCTGGGCGTCGTAGTACTGAAGCGCGCCGACCAGGGCGTCCTTCTTCAGCGCGGGGGCGATGCGCAGGGCGTGACGGCGGCTCAGGTGCCGGTGCAGGGGCATGCCCCGGCCGTGGCCGCGGGCCATCGACATGACGTCGTAGAGCAGGACGCCGGAGCCGGCGTACAGGCGCTCCCAGCCCTTGTACTGGAGCGGGTAGAGGAAGGGCACCGGTTTCACCAGGTGCGGGGCCAGCCGCGAGACCAGCAGTCCGCGCTCCTTCAACGCCTCGCGTACGAGGGCGAAGTCGAGCATCTCCAGATAGCGCAGGCCGCCGTGGATCAGCTTGCTGGACCTGCTGGAGGTGCCCGACGCCCAGTCACGGGCCTCGACCAGGCCGGTGGACAGTCCCCGGGTCGCCGCGTCGAGGGCGGTGCCCGCGCCCACGACGCCGGCGCCCACGACCAGTAGGTCCAGCTCGCGCTCGGCCATTGCTGCGAGTGACTCGGCGCGCTCCGCCGGCCCCAGTGTCGCTGTCCTCACCGCTGCCTCCCGCTCATCGGTCGCGTAGGCCGCACCCGTCGGGCGAAGCCCGCTTAGTACCCCCCATGCCCAAAATTCTGACCGGGTTGCCCGAGTTCAGCCACCACGCGCCCCCAGCCTGTGGACAACACTCCTGGAAACGCGATCATTCAATGCCGCAAATCGGTCATATTTACTCCTAGTCTGACATTGCGCTCCCTCGATCTGTCCACAGGGCTTGCGCACCTGCTCCACATCGGTTACTGGGAAGGACGGCCCACGCCATGCCCGCAGATCTCGCCGTCATCGGACTCGGCCCGTACGGCCTGCCGCTGGCCAAGGCCGCCGTCGCGGCCGGCATCCCCACGCTCGGTTACCGGACCGGGCCCGAGGCCGCCTCCCTCAGCCCCGCGGAACTGCGCCGGATGCTCTCGGGGGGCTTCCGGCACGCCACCAGCCCCGCCGAGCTCGGCCGCGTACGCACCGCCGTCATCTGCGCGCCCACCCCGCCCGGCGCGGACGGCGGGCTCGACCTCAGCCAGGTGGAGACGGCCGCCCGCACCCTGGCCGCCCGGCTGCGCCCGCACACCACCGTCATCCTGGAGTCGCCCGTCCCGCCGGGCACCACCGAGAACGTCCTGCGCCCCCTCCTCGAAGAGGGTTCGGGCATGGTCGCCGGCCGCGACTTCCACCTGGCGTACTCCCCCAGCCGCATCGATCCCGGCAACCGCGACTTCACTCCCGCCAACACCCCCAAGGTGATCGGCGGCCTCACGTCCGCGTGCACCGAGTCGGCCGCCGCCTTCTACGGCCGCCTCACCGACAAGGTGGTACGCGCGCGTGGCCCGCGCGAGGCGGAGACCGTGCAGGTCCTCGAGACCAACTTCCGGCACGTCAACATCGCCCTCGTCAACGAAATGGCCGTCCTCTGCCACGACTTGGGCGTCGACCTGTGGGACGTCATCCGCTGCGCGGAGACCAAGCCGTTCGGCTTCCAGGCCTTCCGCCCCGGCCCCGGCGTCGGCGGCCACGCCGTCCCGCAGGACCTCACCGCCCACGCCGGCCGCACCCTGCGCATGGTGGAACTGGCCCAGCAGGTCAACAGCCAGATGCCCCAGTACGTCGTCCAGCGCGCCGCCGCCCTCCTCAACGAACACGGCAAGTCCGCGCGCGGCGCCCGCGTCCTCCTCCTCGGCGTCACCTACAAGCCCGACCTCGCCGACCAGCAGTCCACCCCCGCCGAGGAGGTCGCGGTCCGCCTGATGCGGCTCGGCGCCTCCATCAGCTACCACGACCCGCACATCCCGTCCTGGAACGTCCTGGACCGCCCGGTCCCCCGCGCGGACTCCCTGTACGAGTCCGCCGCCGACGCCGACCTGACGATCCTGCTCCAGCAGCATCGCCGGTACGACCTTCAGGGGCTGTCGGTGAAGGCACAGCTGCTGCTGGACACGCGGGGGGCCACTCCCACGGGGGCGGCGCATCGGTTGTGACGGGGCGCGTGGGGGGCGGCTGTGCTTCCAAGGCTGGTGGCATACGATCCGCCGACTTCGGTACCGTACAAAAGGTGGAGCCCACCGCAGCAGGCACTGCGGCAGGCTCCAGGATGGTTCACGGAGTGCCCGCCCCTATTGTCCTTAGGGGCGGTCGCTCACCATCCGAAAATCCGCAAGATCCACCTCCTCCGGCACTCCACCATCCGCAGACGGATCCGGTCCCAGCGAGTGGGCTTGCGGTGATGTCCCATGGACGCCCCCTTCCATGACGCCACCCAGAGGCCCGGTGGGCGGTTCATTGGAGTTCGGGCCGGGCCCCGAGGGCGGGGTCCGGAACGATGTCCTTGGAAGGGGGCGCCTCAGACAACTGGGTCGCCGACATGGACAGTACCGACTCCCCACGCCCGTTCAGCCCGCATTCGCCCCAAACGCAACCACGCGCCCCCTCCCCCACAACACGCCCCCACCGAGCCCCACTTGGGCGCACCTGGGCGCTCCTGGGCACGCAAAAGGGCCGGTCACCCCACCCGGGGCGACCGGCCCTTCCCTGCCGTATCGGCCGTAGCCGTACGGGCTACCGCTGGTGCTGCGAGTCCGCGACCGTCACCTCGACGCGCTGGAACTCCTTGAGCTCGCTGTACCCGGTCGTGGCCATGGCCCGCCGCAGTGCGCCGAAGAAGTTCATCGAACCGTCGGGGGTGTGCGACGGGCCCGTCAGGACCTCCTCGATGGTGCCGACCGTACCCAGGTCGACCTTCTTGCCGCGCGGCAGCTCTTCGTTGACGGCCTCCATGCCCCAGTGGTGGCCCTTGCCCGGCGCGTCCGTGGCGCGGGCGAGCGGGGAGCCCATCATCACGGAGTCGGCGCCACAGGCGATGGCCTTGGGGAGGTCGCCGGACCAGCCGACGCCGCCGTCCGCGATCACGTGCACGTACCGGCCGCCGGACTCGTCCATGTAGTCCCGGCGGGCCGCCGCCACGTCCGCGACCGCAGTGGCCATGGGGACGCGGATGCCGAGCACGTTGCGCGTGGTGTGCGCGGCGCCGCCGCCGAAGCCGACCAGGACGCCGGCCGCGCCGGTGCGCATCAGGTGCAGGGCCGCGGTGTACGTGGCACAGCCGCCGACGATCACCGGAACGTCGAGCTCGTAGATGAACTGCTTCAGGTTCAGCGGCTCGGCCGCACCGGAGACGTGCTCCGCCGAGACCGTCGTACCGCGGATGACGAAGATGTCCACGCCGGCGTCGACGACGGCCTTGGAGAACTGGGCCGTGCGCTGCGGGGAGAGCGCGGCGGCGGTGACGACGCCGGAGTCGCGCACCTCCTTGATGCGCTGCCCGATCAGCTCCTCCTTGATGGGAGCGGCGTAGATCTCCTGGAGGCGGCGGGTGGCGGCCTCGGTGGGCAGCTCCGCGATCTCGTCGAGGAGCGGCTGCGGGTCCTCGTACCGCGTCCACAGGCCCTCGAGGTTCAGCACGCCGAGGCCGCCGAGTTCGCCGATGCGGATCGCGGTGGCCGGGGAGACGACCGAGTCCATGGGGGCGGCCAGGAAGGGCAGCTCGAAGCGGTAGGCGTCGATCTGCCAGGCGATCGAGACCTCCTTCGGGTCGCGCGTACGACGGCTGGGGACGACGGCGATGTCGTCGAAGGCGTACGCCCGGCGGCCGCGCTTGCCGCGCCCGATCTCGATCTCAGTCACGATGTGTGGCCTTTCCCTGATGCGTTTCAGCGTCTTCCAGTATCGCCGACGGGCACGACAGGGGCGGCCCCGGATGCTTCCGGGACCGCCCCTGAAGGACCGTGCCTGAGGACAGATGCCTACTTACGGCTGTAGTTCGGCGCCTCGACCGTCATCTGGATGTCGTGCGGGTGCGACTCCTTCAGACCCGCGGAGGTGATCCGCACGAAGCGGCCCTTGGACTCCATCTCGTCGATGGTGGCCGCGCCCACGTAGCCCATGGTCTGGCGCAGCCCGCCGACGAGCTGGTGCAGGACGCTGGAGAGCGGGCCGCGGTAGGGCACCTGGCCCTCGATGCCCTCGGGCACGAGCTTGTCGTCCGCCGAGACCTCGGCCTGGAAGTAGCGGTCCTTGGAGTACGACTTGCCCTGGCCCCGGGACTGCATGGCGCCGAGCGAGCCCATGCCGCGGTACGACTTGAACTGCTTGCCGTTGATGAACTGGAGCTCGCCGGGCGACTCCTCGCAACCCGCGAGCAGCGAGCCCAACATCACGGTGTCGGCGCCGGCGGCGAGCGCCTTGCCGATGTCGCCGGAGTACTGCAGGCCGCCGTCGCCGATCAGCGGGATGCCCGCCGGGCGGGCGGCCAGGGAGGCCTCGTAGATCGCGGTGACCTGCGGCACGCCGATGCCGGCGACGACACGGGTCGTACAGATGGAGCCGGGGCCCACGCCCACCTTGATGCCGTCGACACCGGCGTCGATCAGCGCCTGGGCGCCGTCACGGGTGGCGACGTTGCCGCCGATCACGTCCACGCCGACGCTGGACTTGATCTTCGACATCCAGCTCAGTGCGTTGCTGTTGTGGCCGTGCGAGGTGTCGACGACCAGGAAGTCCACGCCGGCCTCGGCGAGCGCCTGGGCGCGCTCCAGGGCCTCGGGGCTGGCGCCGACGGCGGCACCGACGAGGAGGCGGCCCTCGGAGTCCTTGGCGGCGCTGGGGTACTTCTCCGCCTTGACGAAGTCCTTGACGGTGATCAGGCCCTTGAGGACACCGGAGTCGTCGACGAGCGGAAGCTTCTCGATCTTGTGCTTGCGCAGCAGGTCCATGGCGTCGGTGCCGGAGATGCCGACCTGGCCGGTGACCAGCGGCATCGGCGTCATGACCTCGCGCACCTGGCGGCTGCGGTCCGACTCGAAGGCCATGTCACGGTTGGTGACGATGCCGAGCAGCTTGCCGGCCGGGTCGGTGACGGGGACGCCGCTGATGCGGAACTTGGCGCACAGGGCGTCGGCCTCGGCGAGGGTCGCCTCCGGGTGCACCGTGATGGGGTCGGTGACCATGCCGGACTCGGACCGCTTCACCAGGTCGACCTGGTTGACCTGGTCCTCGACGGACAGGTTGCGGTGCAGTACGCCGACACCGCCGAGGCGGGCCATGGCGATGGCCATGCGCGACTCGGTCACCTTGTCCATGGCGGCCGAGAGCAGCGGGATGTTCACCCGGACGTTGCGGGAGATGCGGGACGAGGTGTCGACCGCGTTGGGGAGCACCTCGGATGCGCCCGGCAGCAGCAGCACGTCGTCGTAGGTCAGCCCGAGTGTCGCGAATTTGTCGGGCACTCCGTCGACGTTTGCAGTCATGACACCTTCCCCAAATGGCCTTGATCGGTGCGGATGTCCATGCTAACGGGAAGCGGGGCTGTCAAATTCCATGGTTCGGGCCCGCTCCGGGCTTCGTATGTTCGTACGGAATCGGCGCCGTGCCCGTTCAGTGAGGCGGCCTACTGCTCGGCCAGGGCCCGCAGCCGGCTCAGCGCCCGGTGCTGAGCCACCCGGACCGCGCCGGGTGACATTCCCAACATCTGACCGGTCTCTTCCGCGGTCAGGCCCACCGCGATCCTCAGCAGCAGCAGCTCCCGCTGGTTCTCGGGCAGGTTGGCCAGCAGTTTCTTGGCCCACTCGGCGTCGCTGCTGAGCAGCGCCCGCTCCTCCGGGCCGAGCGAGTCGTCGGGGCGCTCGGGCATCTCGTCCGAGGGAACCGCCGTGGACCCCGGGTGCCGCATCGCCGCCCGTTGGAGGTCGGCCACCTTGTGCGCGGCGATGGCGAAGACGAACGCCTCGAAGGGGCGGCCGGTGTCCTTGTAGCGCGGCAGCGCGAGGAGCACGGCGACGCAGACCTCCTGGGCGAGGTCCTCGACGAAGTGGCGGGCGTCACCCGGCAGACGGGACAGTCGGGTGCGGCAGTAGCGCAGGGCCAGGGGGTGGACATGCGCGAGCAGATCGTGCGTGGCCTGCTCGTCTCCGTCGACGGCGCGATGGACGAGTGCACCGATCGCCCCTGCGGCTTTGGCCGCCTCGTCGTCGCGCATCGGTCCATGGTGCCTTGTGGCCGTATGGTCCGTGGCATCGCGCCCGATGTTGTGCACCGAAGCGTTATGAGCAGGTGCGCCGGCACTCATCCCCTGCGCCCTCCCCTTCCGCTCGACCGACTCGTCCCCGAGAGACTCCACACCTCAAGGATGCGGCATCCGCCGCGAAACGAGCAGCGGGCGCCGACAGAGCTGCTCGGCCGACCTCGCACCCGCGCCCCTGAAGGGGCGCGGGAAACTGCGCGACCAGCCACGACGCACCCGCGGCCGCCGTACGACACAACGCGGCACCCTCGGTGAGGCGGTTAACGAACCAGACCCCACCGGAAGCCGAGTGCCACGGCATGCGCCCGGTCCGAGGCACCGAGCTTCTTGAACAACCGCCGGGCATGCGTCTTCACGGTGTCCTCGGAGAGGAACAGCTCGCGCCCGATCTCGGCGTTGGAGCGACCGTGGCTCATGCCCTCCAGTACCTGGATCTCACGCGCGGTGAGCGTGGGCGCGGCACCCATCTCCGCGGACCGCAGTCGACGCGGGGCGAGCCGCCACGTCGGGTCGGCCAGCGCCTGCGTCACCGTGGCACGCAACTCCGCGCGCGAGGCGTCCTTGTGCAGATAGCCCCGGGCACCGGCGGCGACCGCGAGGGCCACACCGTCCAGGTCCTCGGCGACGGTGAGCATGATGATGCGCGCACCGGGGTCGGCGGACAGCAGCCGCCGCACGGTCTCGACGCCGCCCAGACCGGGCATGCGTACGTCCATCAGGATCAGGTCCGAGCGGTCGGCGCCCCAGCGGCGGAGGACTTCCTCGCCGTTGGCCGCCGTCGTCACGCGCTCGACGCCGGGCACGGTCGCGACCGCGCGGCGGAGCGCCTCTCGGGCAAGCGGGGAGTCGTCGCAGACGAGGACGGATGTCATGGCCGCCCTCCGCAGCTGATGCACGTCACCTTGAGCCTCCAGGCTGGTACGAAATCGTCACCTGTGCGGTCGACCGTCTCGGACGCCTGCCCGAGCCCTTGTTCCTTCAACCGCCTCCGCCCTCTCAACGACGGTCACTCGAAAGAGTTACGGGGGCATGTGCCGTCTTCGGCACTCTACGTGAGGGGGCGGACACGGGGCAGACATGCACGGCGGACCCTCAATCTTTCATCACAACCCATGCCCCATTCAGCCCTTTTTCTTCCTGTTTGCTGGCGTTTGGGGCTAGATTCGCAATGAGTCATATTTTCATCTTCTTAGATCGTAGATGTACGGTCGTAGACACCGTATCCGCCCAGAACGGCTACAAGGGGTCACGCAATGGCAGATTTCTCCCGCCTTCCCGGACCGAACGCGGACCTGTGGGACTGGCAGCTGCTGGCTGCTTGTCGCGGGGTGGACAGCTCGCTCTTCTTTCATCCGGAGGGCGAGCGCGGTGCGGCTCGGAGCGCTCGAGAGAACTCGGCCAAGGAGGTCTGCATGAGGTGCCCGGTCCGTGCGCAGTGCGCGGCGCATGCGCTGGCGGTGCGCGAACCGTACGGCGTCTGGGGCGGCTTGACCGAGGACGAGCGCGAGGAGCTCATGGGGCGGGCACGCAACCGGCTGGTGTCGGCAGCGTCGACGACCAGCGGGGAGGCCGGCCCACACACCTGAAGGAACGTTTCTGCACGTAAGGGCACGCGCATGCGTGCCCTTCTCTCTGCGCCCGGGGTCCCCGCCCGCTACGCCGAGGATTCCCCTCTCCTCTTCGCCGCGGGCTCCTCCGCTAGCGGGCGGCGGCCCGCGTCAGCTGGTCGAGCGTCGCGGCCACGGCCGGCACCTGCGCCAGGTCGGGCAGCGTGAGCGCCACGATCTCCCGCCGGACCGCCGGTTCCAGCGTCAGCACGCGCACCCCTCGCGGCCGTACGGACTCGACGGCGAGCTGGGGCAGGACGGCCACGCCCAGGCCGGCGCCCACCAGGCCCACGACCGCCGGGTAGTCGTCGGTGGCGAAGTCGATGCGGGGTGTGAAGCCGGCGCTCGCGCACACCTCGATCAGCTGTCCCCGGCAGCGCGGGCATCCGGCGATCCACGGCTCGGCGGCGAGTTCGCCGATGGCGACGGGCCCGGCGGAGGCGGTGCGCGCGAGGCGGTGCCGTTCGGGGACGAGGCCTACGAGACGGTCCGTCAGCAGGGGGCGTACGACCAGGTCGTCCCACTCCTCCGCGCCCGCGGCACCCTCGTACCGGAAGGCGAGGGCCACGTCGCAGTCGCCCTCGCGCAGCAGTTCGACGGAGTTCGGCGGCTCGGCCTCCTCCAGGGAGACCCGGGTGCCGGGGTGGGCGGCGCGCAGGGCGGCGAGGGCGGTGGGGACGAGGGTGGAGCTGCCGCTGGGGAAGGAGACGAGGCGGACGCGGCCGGCGCGCAGTCCGGCGATGGCGGCGACCTCCTCCTCGGCGGCGGTGAGTCCGGCCAGGATCCCGGCGGCGTGCCGCACCAGGGCCTCGCCTGCCTGGGTCAGCCTCATCTCGCGGCCGGTGCGGATCAGCAGGGGTGTGCCGACGGACGTCTCCAGGGCCTTCATCTGCTGGCTGACGGCGGGCTGGGTGCAGCCCAGTTCGCGCCCGGCCGCGGAGAAGGAACCGGTGGCGGCGACGGCGCGCAGGACGCGGAGGTGACGGGCTTCGAGCACGGACCGAGCATAAGCGGGCCTTGGAGAGATCGCCGAATATTGCGGTGACACTTTGGCCACCGGTCGCCTACCGTGCCCGCATGAAGCTTCTGTCTGTGAACCTGGGCCGCGCGAAGCCCGCGCCGAACGTGGATGACCCCGAGGCCGTGACCGGCATCGACAAGCGGCCGGTGACGGGGCCGGTGCGGGTCGCGGCACCCGGGCCCAAGGGCATCGGGGGCAGCGGGCTGGCCGGGGACGCGGTGTGCAAGCGGGAGCACCACGGCGGCGACGACCAGGCCGTGTACGCGGTGGCGCGCGAGGACCTCGACGAGTGGGAGCGCGAGCTGGGGCGGCCGCTGGCGAACGGCGGCTTCGGCGAGAACCTCACGACCTCCGGCCTCGACGTGTCCGGCGCGCTGATCGGCGAGCGCTGGCGGATCGGGTCCGGGGTGGTGCTGGAGGTGACGAGCGGCCGGATTCCCTGTCTCACCTTCCAGGGCCATATGGGTGAGAAGCAGTGGGTGAAGCGGTTCACGGCGAAGGGGGCGCCGGGCGCGTACCTGCGGGTGATCGAGCCGGGCGAGATCCGGGCGGGTGACGCGCTGGAGATCATCCACCGCCCGGATCACGACGTGACGGTGGCGCTCCAGTTCCGGGCGGTCACGACCGAGCGGAAGCTGCTGCCGCGACTGCTGGCGGCCGGGGAGGCGCTGCATCCGGAGTTGCTGGAGCAGGCGCGGAAGTACGGGGCGAAGTAAGGGTCCTGACGGGGCGTCGGCGCGGGCCGGTCTCTCCCCCTCCCGCGGCCGCCCGCCGGCCTTGCGCAAAGGGCGGTTCGGGGATGCCGGTCGGGCAGGTGCCGCAGGGCCTAGGGGGAAACCCCGTACGGGCGGCCCGGGTTGGCTCCGGGGTGGGTCGGGGGACGACCCGGATGTTCGGGGGGCGGCGATCAAGAATGCTCGAAGCATGTCTCGCTTCAAGCGCGTCCTCATCATCGTGGGTTCCGTCGTCACGGTCGTGGCGATGGCGGTCGGCGGCCTGTTCGCCTGGCTGTGGACCGGCGCCGACGTCAGCACGGTGGGCAAGGCCTCGTTCGACAACGCGCTGGCGATACCGCCCCTGGCCGAGTCCACCGTGGACAAGGACGGCACCCGCGTGTTCGACCTGCGGATGCGGGCGGGCGAGACGGAGTTCAACGCCGGGCGGAAGACGCCGACCTGGGGATTCAACGGCTCCTATCTCGGCCCTACCCTGCGCGCGGCCCGCGGTGAGAAGGTCCGCGTGCGCATAGCGAACGGGCTCGACGAGGCGTCCAGCGTGCATTGGCACGGCATGCACCTGCCCGCGCGGATGGACGGCGGCCCGCACCAGATGATCGCCCCGGGCGGCACCTGGACTCCGCACTGGAAAGTGGACCAGCCCGCCGCGACCCTCTGGTACCACCCGCACCCGCACGGCGCGACCGAACAGCATGTGCGGCGTGGCCTGGCCGGCCTGTTCATCCTCGACGACGACAAGTCCAGGGACCTCGCCCTGCCCGAGCGGTACGGCGTGGACGACCTGCCGGTCATCGTGCAGGACGTGCGCTTCGACGGCGTGAAGCTCGCCGGCGGCCACAAGATCATGCAGAACGTGGGCTTCCTCGGCGACCAGACCATGGTCAACGGCACGCTGCGGCCCTACAAGGAGGTCGGCGACGAGCTCATACGGGTGCGGCTGCTGAACGCTTCGACGGCACGGACGTACGCCTTCGGATTCCCGGACGGCCGCGCCTTCTCGCTCATAGCGACGGACGGAGGTCTGCTGGAGCGGCCCGAGTCCATGGACCGGGTGCAGTTGTCGCCGGGTGAGCGCGCCGAGATCGTCGTACGGATGCGGGCGGGTGAGCGGGTGATGCTGCGCAGCTTCCCGCAGGACAACTACGGGGACGCCTGGAACCGGCGGTTCGGCGGGGGCGACGACTCCTTCGACGTACTGGAGCTGCGGGCGGCCGGGGAGCTCCGGCCGTCACCCGCGATACCGGCGGCGCTGGGCGAGCTGGAGGCACCCGACGGCAAGGACGCGGTGCGGGGGCGGTACTTCGATCTGAAGCGGTCCGGTATCAACGGGCGATCCATGGTGATGGACCGGGTCGACGAGACGGTCACGCGGGGGACGACGGAGGTGTGGACGGTCCGCAACAGCAACGGCATGCCGCACAACTTCCATGTGCACGACGTGCAGTTCCGGGTGTCGGAGGTGAACGGTGAGGCGCCGCCGGCGGCGCTGCGCGGGCCGAAGGACACGGTGTTCCTGCCGAACGGGACGACCATGAAGCTGGCGCTGCGCTTCACCGGACCGGCGGATCCGGACACGCCGTACATGTACCACTGCCATCTGCTGTACCACGAGGACGAGGGGATGATGGGTCAGTTCGTGGTGGTGGACAAGGGGCAGCGGGCGCACGCGCCGTCGCAGCAGACGGGCCGGTCCGGGCACGAGCACGAGCACGAGCACGGCTGAGACGGGAGCGGAGGCGCGCAGTCCGGGGCCCTAACCTTGCGCCATGACAACGGCATTGATTACGGGTTCGACCGCGGGGATCGGCGCCGCGTTCGCGCGGCGGCTGGCAGCCGACGGGCATGACCTCGTCCTGGTGGCCCGGGACACCAAGCGGCTGCGGGAGCAGGCGACCGAGCTGCACGACCGGCACGGCATCGAGGCGGAGGTGCTGGCGGCCGACCTCGCCGAGGACTCCGGCATCGAGACCGTCGCCGCCCGCCTCGGTGACCGCAGGAACCCGGTCGACCTGCTGATCAACAACGCCGGCTTCGGGAACAGGGGCCGCTACCTCGACGTCCCCATGGCCGACGAGCTGAAGATGCTCAAGGTGCACTGCGAGGCCGTACTGCGCCTGACGTCGGCGGCCACGGAGGGGATGCGGGAGCGGGGGCGCGGCGGCGTCGTCAACGTCGCGTCGGTCGCGGCCTTCGTGCCACGCGGGACGTACGGCGCGTCCAAGGCGTGGGTCGTGCAGTTCACGCAGGGCGCGGCGCGGGATCTGGCGGGGAGCGGGGTGCGGCTGATGGCGCTGTGCCCGGGGTTCGTGCGGACCGAGTTCCACGAGCGGGCGGGGATGGGGACGGACAACATTCCGGGGTGGATGTGGCTGGACGCGGACAAGCTGGTGGCGGCGGCACTCAGCGATCTGGCGCGGGGGAGGGCGGTGTCGATTCCGGATCCTCGGTACAAGGTGCTGATGGGGGCGGCGAAGTTGGTGCCTCGGGGGGTGCTCGGGGGGATCAGTTCGAGGACGGGGAGGAAGTACGGGCCGCAGTAGGCAGTTCGTGACGGTGCCGGCACTCCGCCTTCATCGCACTGGCCGCCTCGACCACGAGCGGCACCGTCTCGGGCGTGTGCTTCAGCAGAGCCGGCAGGGCCGGCACCCAGCCGCCGCTCTGCAGGGCGAGGGCGGTCAGTCGGCGGGCCTGTTCGGCGTCCGTGGTCGCGGCCGCGATGCGTACACAGGCATCTGTCGCCGGCCCGGGAGCGGAGATCGTCCGCGCCACATCCTCGGCACGGACGAACTGTCCTGACTCGACCAGGACTCCCACCAGTGCCGCAAGCCCTTGGGCTCGCTCGTACTGATCCGTGAGACAGTTCAGCTCCTCGACGGCTTCCTCGACGCGGCCGAGTACGCACAGAGTCTCGGCGACGGCAGTCCTCTCCCACTCGGCGAGGTAGCCGTTCGGCTCGGCGCGCGACGGCCTCGTCTCTTCGAACAGGGCCTCGGCGGCCGCGCGGTCTCCCGCCGCGTCCAAGGTCTCGACCCACACACGCATGTCCACCATCGTCGGGTGGGCGTCTTCCATCACGATCACTTCATCGAGCAGCAGCCTCGCCTGCTCGGAACGTCTCGCACCGGCCATCGCCCAGGCCAGTCGGCCGAGTTCCGATGCCCGTAGCCAGCGCGGACGGGTGATCGCACGAATGTGGGCCTCGGCCTGTGCGAAGTGGCCTGCCTCGACCAGCCCGCGGGCAAAGGCGGAATCAAGCGACGGAGCGATTCCCTCAAGGCCGGAATCCAGCTCGGCCTCGGCCCTCATCACGGCCTCGGCCCGTGCCCACTCACCTGTCCTGGCGCAGCCTTGGACCACCCGGGAAAGGAGGTCCTTCCGGTCAAAATTGTCGGAGGCGTCATCAGCGGGAACACTTTTCGCGATGGCTTCGGCTTTCTCCATCTGTCCGGTGGACACCAACGCGGAGACCAGAGCCTGCAATGCCATGACACTCTCGGCCCGGGCGAGGGAACCGGCCTCGGTCCGCCGACCTGCGATCAGCGCCTCGGCCCCGTCCAGCACGTTCAGGGCCGCCCGTCGGTGCCCCGCGTCGGCGAGGGCCTTGGCGGCACTGCCGATTTTACGGGCGGCCGTAGGCGGATTCAGCACACGCGTCCGGCCCTCGACGTCCAGCAGGGCCTCCACCGCCTCCGTTCGCCGCCCCCGATATGCCAAGGCGGTGGCCACCTCCACCTGCGCACGAGCGCACTCCACCGGATCGCTGAAACTTTCACCGAGTGCCCTGGCCCGGTCCACTTCTCCCGCACGGGCCAGAGCCTTGACGATCTCAAAGAAGGCGGATGACCGGTTCAAGTCCGGGTCTAGGGTGCGGGCCAGGGTTTCGGCCCGGGCGTACTCGCCTGCCTCGGCCATGACGCCGACGACCGAACACAGCGCTTCCGCGGCGTCGGACCCGGGAATCGCCCGGGCCAGTGCCTCGGCCTGCGCATGGCGTCCGGCGCGTGCTCGGGCCAAGGACACATTCCGAAGCGCGTGAACATGTGTGTCGGGGCGAAGGTTGCCGAGCAGCGCCTCGGCCCGGTCGAGCTCTCCTGCCTCGGCGAGCGACTCGACCAGCTCCGCCACGGCCCACGCCCGTTTCTCCCCGTCCGGCATGGCGTCCACGATCGTCTCTGCCCGGTCGAACTCACCTGCCCGAGCGAGGAGTTTCACCAGCTCGCCGGGCTGGGCACCCTCTCGGCCGATCGCCGCCTCCACCTCGGCGCAAAGGGCATCGGCCCGTCGATGACTCCCCGCGGCGCGTAGCGCGGACGCAATGGCGATCAACCCCGCGGCCCAGGCGGTCGGTTCGCCGGAGCGGGCCATGGCCTCGGCCTCAGGCACCCGGCCGGCCCTGGCGCGGGCCGACACGAGGACGATCGCCAGGTCCGAGCGGCACTCACCGTCGGGGGCGTCCCGGGCCAACGCCTCCGCGAGGTCCCACCTGCCGGCTGCCGTGCACGCCTGGACGACGGTGACGTAAGGATGGCTGCCCAGGCTCCTCGGGTCCGCCGCCCGCACCACGGTCGCCGCTCTCTCGTACAGCCCGGCGCGGACGAGAAGCAGAATCACCTGGGACCACACGACATCGCCGTGGAATCGGCTCTCGCTCTGCCGCGCGGCCTGCTCCGCCTCGAGGACGAGCTCCAACCCCGCGTCCCGGGAGTCCTCCCGCTCCAGCAGCACATGGGCGATGCCGGCCAGGGCCATGCCCCGCCGGTGAGCGTCCGGGAAACTGCGGGCCAGCGCGAGGGCTCTGCCCGGTTGCCCGGCCACGGCCCAGGCGTGGGGCAGGGAGTCCGGAATGCCTGCGCTCCGGTCGCCGAGGCGGTCCCGTCGGATCGCCAGCCGCAACGACTCCAGCGGCATGTGCGCGCCACCTTCGAGGATCAGCTCCTCGGTGGCGTGTATCTCGTTCACCGCGGACGCGTCACCGCCGGTGGCCACCAGCATGCGCTCCTGGCGTGTGGCGTCGAGGCCGCACCGGATCATCCGGGGCAGGTCACCGCCCGCCCGCAGCATCCGGAAGTAGCCCCGCAGCAGATACTCCGGCGTTCCCTGCGGCCAGCCCCGCTCCCGCCACGTCTCCGCCCAGTCGTGCAACTTCCCCCGGTACCGGCCGAGTTCGGCGGCGCCGAGCATCTCCTGGGCCTGGGCCTGCAGTTCCTCATGGCCCAGCAGATAGACGTTCACCCGTACTCCGAACGTCCGCCCCGCCCGCGTACGCAACACATCCCGCACCCGGTACGGCACCGCTCCGGTCAGCTCGGCCAGGTCCTCCGCCGCGAGACCGCCGCCGGCCGCCGTCACCAGCGCCAGCAGGTCGTACTCCAGGCCACCGGCCGCGATCAGGTGCTTCAGCTCGCGTTCCGCCTCGGCGCGGATCGCCTGGGCGTACGACGAGGCCGTCAGTGTCCGCGCGATCACAGGGTCGCACAACGGATGATCACCTGGAACGTCTCCCGGGAGCGGCGGGTTCAGGCGGCCCGAGACCAGGACGCGCATACCCGCCTCCGGCCGGGCGGGCAGGAGGCTCGCGATGCTGTGGGCATCCGGACCCGTGGTGACACCGCGGTCCTCGTCCAGGCCGTCGACCAGGAGGAGCAGGCGCTCGCCCCGCTCCGCGCAGACCCGGGCGGCGACGCCGTACAGGTGCAGCAGGTGCGCCTCGCGGGTGGCCTCGGTCAGCTGGGCGGGGAGACCTTCGCCGACCAGGTCCGCCAGCTGTTCCAGAACGACGTCGACGTACGCCACCACATCGTTCTGTGCGCCCAGCCGAGCCGTGACGAAGAAGGGGACGACGCGCACGCCACGCGGTGGATGCAGCGCGAACCATGACATCAGCGCCGTCTTGCCCGCCCAGGCTTCGGCTCGCCACCAGGCGTACGTCGGTCCGGAGTCGGCCGTGCAGAAGGCTGCCAGGTCGGCCAGCTCGGCTGCCCGGCCCACCAGTTCCGGCGGAGCGATCCGCCGCACCTGCTCCCAGTACGCCGAGCGCACGGCCGGTGCCAGCAGGATGTGGTTGTGGTCACCGGTGACGGCCACACCGACATCCCGTCCGGCGGTCACCGACCGCTGTCTCCCCCACCTGCGCATCCCGTCATGATGTCAAAGCGCCGACAGGCGCGGTGCACCTGCGATGGGGAGAATGGTGCTGTTCGTCCGAAGTCCGGAGTCGGCGCAATCAGGGGACCGGGAGGCGACGGCGTCATGACCTTCGTACAGCTCATCGACTGCAGGACCAGCCGTTTCGACGAGATGAACCGGCTGATGGACAGGTGGGTCGAGCAGACCAAGGGGAAGCGGACGGCGACGCACGACATCATCGGGAAGGACCGGTCCGACCCGGCTCACTTCATCGAGATCGTGGAGTTCGCCTCGTACGAGGAGGCGATGCGGAACTCCAACCTTCCCGAGACGGACCGGATCTTCCAGGAGATGGTGGCGCTCTGTGACCAGGAGCCCACGTTCACGGATCTGGACGTGGTGCGCGACGAGCAGCTGAACGTCCGGGCCGCGCGGGCCTTCTTCGAGGCCATGGGCAGGATGGAGCCGGGGCGGATCGGTGACCACCTCACCCGGGACTACGTGGACCACGATCCGTCGTACCCGCAGCCGGTGCAGGGCGTGGACGGGATCCGCGAGCAGTACGAGGGATGGCGGGCCGCCTTCGACTTCACCTTCCGGATCGACGACCAGATGGCCCAGGACGACCAGGTGTGCACCCGGTGGACCTGGGTCGCCCACCACAAGGGCGAGTTCCTGGGGATTGCGGCGACCGGGCAGGACGTGAGCATGCGGGGCATGACCTGGCAGCGGTTCCGGGAGGGCAGGATCTGCGAGAGCCACTGGCTCTACGACCGGGCGGGACTGCTGGAGCAACTGGGGGTACTCGGTCAGTGAAGCCCGCGAAGGGGAAGGCCCCGGTCCCGCGCACACGCGCAGGAGCGGGGCCTTCTTCGAACGCTGGGCTCAGTGGGCGTGCCCGTGGCCGTGGCCACCGGCGGCGGCCGGCTCTTCCTCTTCCTTCTTCTCGACGACCAGGGTCTCGGTCGTCAGCAGGAGGGAGGCGATGGAGGCGGCGTTCTCCAGGGCGGAGCGGGTGACCTTGACCGGGTCGATGACGCCGGCCTTGACCAGGTCGCCGTACTCGCCGGTGGCGGCGTTGAAGCCCTGGCCCTTGTCGAGCTCGGCGACCTTGGAGGTGATGACGTAGCCCTCCAGGCCGGCGTTCTCGGCGATCCAGCGCAGCGGCTCGACGGCGGCCTTGCGGACGACCGCGACACCGGTGGCCTCGTCGCCGGTCTTGTCGAGGTTGCCCTCGAGGACCTTGACGGCGTGGACGAGCGCGGAGCCACCACCGGAGACGATGCCCTCCTCGACCGCGGCGCGGGTCGCGGAGATGGCGTCCTCCAGACGGTGCTTCTTCTCCTTCAGCTCCACCTCGGTGGCGGCGCCGACCTTGATCACGCACACGCCGCCGGCCAGCTTCGCGAGGCGCTCCTGGAGCTTCTCGCGGTCCCAGTCGGAGTCGGTGTTCTCGATCTCGGCCTTGATCTGGGCGACACGGCCCTGGACGGCGTCGGACTTGCCGGCGCCGTCGACGATCGTGGTGTCGTCCTTGGTGACCGTGATGCGGCGGGCGGAGCCCAGCACCTCGAGGCCGACCTGGTCGAGCTTGAGGCCGACCTCCTCGGAGATGACCTCGGCGCCGGTCAGCGTCGCCATGTCCTGGAGCATCGCCTTGCGGCGGTCACCGAAGCCGGGGGCCTTGACGGCGACCGCGTTGAAGGTGCCGCGGATCTTGTTGACGACCAGGGTCGACAGGGCCTCGCCCTCGACGTCCTCGGCGATGATCAGCAGCGGCTTGGAGGCACCGGCCTGGATGACCTTCTCCAGCAGCGGCAGCAGGTCCTGGATGGAGGAGATCTTGCCCTGGTTGATGAGGATGTAGGGGTCCTCCAGGACGGCCTCCATGCGCTCCTGGTCCGTCACGAAGTACGGCGACAGGTAGCCCTTGTCGAAGGCCATGCCCTCGGTGAAGTCCAGCTCCAGGCCGAAGGTGTTGGACTCCTCGACGGTGATGACACCGTCCTTGCCGACCTTGTCCATCGCCTCGGCGATGAGCTCGCCGACCTGCTGGTCCTGGGCGGACAGACCGGCGACGGCGGCGATGTCGGACTTCTCGTCGATCGGGCGGGCCGTCGCGAGGAGCTCCTCGGAGACCGCGGCGACGGCGGCGTCGATGCCCTTCTTCAGGGCGGCCGGGGAGGCGCCGGCGGCGACGTTCTTCAGGCCCTCGCGGACGAGCGCCTGGGCGAGCACGGTGGCGGTGGTCGTACCGTCACCCGCGATGTCGTTGGTCTTGGTCGCCACCTCCTTCACCAGCTGGGCGCCGAGGTTCTCGTACGGGTCCTCGACCTCGACCTCGCGGGCGATGGTGACGCCGTCGTTGGTGATGGTGGGCGCGCCGAACTTCTTGTCGATGACGACGTTGCGGCCCTTGGGGCCGATCGTCACCTTGACCGTGTCGGCCAGCTTGTTGACGCCGCGCTCGAGGGCGCGACGGGCGTCCTCGTCGAACTTCAGGATCTTCGCCATGGGAGCGGTTCAGCCCTCTCGGAAAACGTGGGTGAAACGAACTGCGCCCCAGACGCCCGGCTTCACAAGGTGGCGGGGGCCCGGGGCGCAGCTCACAAGCAAATGTGCTTGAGGTGACTTACTTCTCGATGACCGCGAGCACGTCGCGGGACGAGAGGACGAGGTACTCCTCGCCGTTGTACTTCACCTCGGTGCCGCCGTACTTGCTGTACAGCACGATGTCGCCGACCTTCACGTCGAGCGGCAGGCGCTCGCCGTTCTCGAAGCGGCCCGGGCCCACGGCGAGGATGACGCCCTCCTGGGGCTTCTCCTTCGCGGTGTCCGGGATGACCAGGCCAGAGGCGGTGGTCTGCTCGGCGTCGAGCGGCTGGACCACGATGCGGTCCTCGAGCGGCTTGATGGCAACCTTGGAGCTGGTGGTCGTCACGATCCGACCTCCCCCTTCGGAGATCTCACGGGGTTAACTGTCTGAGGTGGCGACCAGGTGGATCCGTCGTCGCGGGTGCCGGACCTGCCCGTCGCGTAGTTGGCACTCTCATCTGCCGAGTGCCAGAGCCGAGACTATGGCGGCGGTTAGCACTCGGTCAAGCGGACTGCTAATTCGCTGCGCTGGCTGAGCCGCAATTCGGGTGACTGGCGTTGCCGAGACCGCCCCGGGGGCTGCGCCCCCAGACCCCCCTTATCGGCCTGAACGGCCTCGTCCTCAAACGCCGGACGGGCTGAACGGGACAGGGCCGGTGCCCGAAAGTCCTGCCGGAGAATTCCGTCAGATGTAGTCCTCCAAGCGGCCTACCGTCAGGCCCCTGCGTTGGATCTCGCGCAGCAGCCTCGTCGTGCGGTCTCTCAGGGAGAGGCCCGTCGGTTCGCCTGAGGGGACGGAGACGATGTCGCCGGGGCGGAGGTGGGTGGGGGCGTGGGCGTAGGTGAGCTCGCCGTCGGCTTCCATGGCCGCTCGCCAGAGGGTGAGGGCCGTGATGCCGCAGTCCTTTGCCGCGCGGAGGGTGGTGGTGTCGTACGTGCCGTAGGGCGGGCGGAAGAGGCGGGGGCGGATGCCGAAGCGGGCGCGGAGTTTGTTCTGCTGGCCGCAGATCTCGGCGCGCTGGCCGGCGTACGGCAGGCCGCGCAGGGCGGCGTGGTCGAGGGTGTGGTTCTGGATGGACGCGCCCACCGAGCGCAGGCGCGCGAAGTGGCCGTAGCCCGGGCCGACCACGCTGTCGGTGAGGAACATGCTGACGGGCAGCCGTAGTTCACGCACCATGTCGACGAAGCGGGAGTCCTTCTCGGCGCCGTCGTCGTAGGTGAGGAAGACGACCTTGTCGCGGGTCGGGACGCGGCGCACGACGGGCAGCGGGTCGGGGGCGGGGAGCCGCGGTCTTCGGACGGGCGGCGAGGGCGGTGCGGGGAGCGGGGCGGTCAGGCCCCAGCGGCGGTAGGGCTGTGCGGTGTGGGTCGGGCCCTTCGCCGAGCGGGCGCTGTACGACCCCTCGCCGGACGGCCCCGCCCCGGGAGCCGCCGTCGTCGCCGGCCGGGCGCAGCCGGCGAGCAGGGTGGACGCCAGGACCACGGCTGCCAGCACGCGCGGCCCAGGCGTCGGCCTCACAGGTAGTCCTCCAGCCGGGCCACCGCGTACCCCTCGGCCGTGACCTTGTTCAGGAACCGGCGGATCATGTCCGGCATTGTGCCCTTCCAGTCGTCCCTGCCCCGGAAGTGCGTGAGGACGATGTCACCCGGTCGGATCCTCTGGTCCCACTCGCGGTACTCCCAGTGGTCGACGAAGACCTCCTCGTTCCACAGCGGGACGTACTTGACACCGCACGACTTCGCGGCGCGCAGGCTGTCCCGGTCGTAGTTCCCGAAGGGCGGGCGGAACAGCAGCGGGCGCTTGCCGTAGCGCTCCTCGATCACGTCCTGCATCGCGCAGATCTCGTACTGCTGGCGGCGGTAGGAGAGGGCGGGGAGGTAGGGGTGGTGGAGGGTGTGGTTGTTCAGGGCCACGCCGTCGCGCTGCATGCGCTTGAAGTAGCCGTAGTCGTCCTTGATCAGGTAGTCGCTGAGGAAGGCGGTGTACGGCACCTGCAGGTCGTTCATCATCCGCAGGAACGCCGGGTCCTTCTCGGCGCCGTCGTCGATCGTGAGGAAGACGACCCGCTGCTTGGTGGGGACGGTGGTGAAGACCGGCGGGAGGCCCAGTTCCTCGTGGCCGTCGACCTCGAAGCCCTCGCGGGTGGTGACCTTCGGCTTGATGAGGGGTGGGGGCGGGGGTGTGAGGGGGATTCTCGCCAGGCCCCAGCGTCTCGCCGCGGCGGCCCGGGCGGCCAGGGCGGACTTTCCCGAACGGTACTTCTGGGTGGGTGGGGTGTGGGTGGGCCGGGTCTGGGTGGACGGCGTCCCGGTGGTGGCCGGGGGTGGCGCCTTCAGGGGCTGTCGGCTGGTGGTGGGGGCGGTCGTGGGGCGTGCCGTTCCGGTGCCGCCCGGGCCTCCCGGGGCGCCGGCGGGGGCGCAGGCCGAGGCGATGGCCGCCGCGGCCAGTGCGGCCACTCCGCCGCGGAACCCGGCATGCCCGGCCCGTCCGGGGCGTCTGGGTCTCCCGCGGCGGTGGCGCCTCACTGCTGCCCCATTGCGGTGACTTTTGTCATTTTGTACTACTAGTCGCATGGTGCCGGATCTTCGCAGGCACTCACCCCGAGCCCCGGCCGACACCGCCGCCGGCCGCGGACCATCCACCGACTGGCCGACAATGGCCCGGTGAACGACCTCGCCTCCTTCTCCGCGCTCCTCACCTCCGAGGGCCGCGCCCTCCTCGACGCCGTACGCGACACCGATCCCGCCGACGAACTCGCCGTCGCCACCCGGCTGCGCCGCGAGCACCCCGCCGAACTGGTGTCGGCGGCGCTCGGGCAGGCGCGGCTGCGGCAGCGGGCGGTGGCGAAGTTCGGGGCGGCGGACGCGGGGCGGATGTTCTTCACTCCGAACGGGGTCGAGCAGTCGACGCGGGCGAGCGTGGCGACCCATCGTGCCGAGTGCTTCCAGGCGCTCGGGGTGCGGTCCGTCGCCGACCTGTGCTGCGGGATCGGCGGTGACGCGATCGCCCTGGCCCGCGCCGGGATCCGGGTACTGGCCGTGGACCGGGATCCGCTGACCTGTGCGGTGGCCCGCGCCAACGCCGACGCGCTCGGGCTCGCCGACCTGATCGAGGTGCGCGAGGCGGATGTGACGGAGGTCGACACGGCCGGGTACGAGGCCGTGTTCGTCGACCCGGCCCGGCGTTCCTCCAGGCGCGGCCGGATCTTCGACCCGGAGGCCTACTCCCCACCGCTCTCCTGGGCGGTGTCCGCCGCCCGCACCGCGCCGCTCGGCGTGCTGAAGATCGCGCCCGGAATTCCGCACGAGGCGATCCCCGCGGAGGCGACGGCGGAGTGGGTCTCGGACGGCGGGGACGTGAAGGAGGCCATGCTGTGGTTCGGCCCGAACGTGACCCCGGGGGCACGGCGGGCGACACTGCTGCCCGCCCAGGCCGGAATCTACGTCACCCCCGCCACCATGCTCCCCGACCCGGAGGTCCGGCCCGTCGGGCGATACCTGTACGAGCCCGACGGCGCCGTCATCCGCGCCCATCTGGTCGCCGAGGTGGCCGAGGACCTGGACGGCGGGCTGATCGACCCGACCATCGCCTACGTCACCGCCGACGAACCGCACGTCACGCCGTACGCCACCGCGTACGAGATCACCGACCAACTCCCCTTCAACGTCAAGAAGTTGAAGGCCCTGCTGCGGGAGCGCGAGGTCGGGATCCTGACCGTGAAGAAGCGGGGGTCGGCCGTCGAGCCGGAGGAACTACGCCGGAAGGTCAAGCCGCAGGGGCCACGTTCGGCGACGGTGTTCCTGACGCGGGTGGCGGGGGCACCGACGATGCTGGTCGGGCGGCCGGTGTAGCGGGGCGGCGCGGGGGCGTGCGGGGCGGCGCGGGTCCTCTGGCAGGCTCCACAGGTGCTGTGCCGAGCGCCGCAGGTGCTGTGCCGGGCGCCGCAGGTGCTGTGCCGGGCGCCGCAGGTGCTGTGCCGGGCGCCGCAGATGCTCTGCCGGGCGCCGCAGGTCCTGTGCCAGGCTCCGCAGATGCTCTGCCGGACTCCGCAGGTGCTGTGCCGAGCGCCGCGCCGGCAGGTCCTCTGCCAGGCTCCGCAGGTCATCTGCCAGGCTCCGCAGGTCATCTGCCGGACTCCGCAGATACTCGCCGGGCGCCGCAGGGTGCTGTGCCGGGCGGCGAGGGCGCTGTAACAGGCGCCCGCAGATGCTGCGCCCGGGCTCTCACCACGCCCCCTGCTCACGGCCCGGCGGTCGCCGCCCGTTTCAGCAGCATCTCCCGCTCCCGCTCGTTGCGGGTGAGCGTCGCCGCTCGCTCGAACTCCGCCCGCGCCTCCGCCGTGCGGCCGAGCCGCAGGAGCAGGTCGCCGCGCACGCTCGGCAGCAGGTGGTACTCCCGCAGGGCCGGTGCGGCGGCGATCGTGTCGATGATCCGCAGGGCTGGTTCCGGGCCGTCCGTCATCGACACGGCGACCGCGCGGTTCAACTCGACGACGGGCGAAGGGGAACGCGCGGACAGCAGGCCGTAGAGGGTGGCGATGGTCTTCCAGTCGGTGTCCTCGTAGGTGTACGCGTGCGCGTGGCAGGCGGCGATGGCGGCCTGGAGGGCGTACGGGCCGGGGGCGCCGGTGGCCGTGGCGTCCGCGCGGGAGAGGGCCGTGATGCCCCGGGCGATGAGCATGCGGTTCCAGCGGCGGCGGTTCTGGTCCCTGAGCAGGACTGGCTCGCCGGAGGGGCCGGTGCGGGCGGCGGCGCGGGACGCCTGGAACTCCAGGAGGGCGGTCAGGGCGTGCACCTCCGGCTCCTTCGGCATGAGACCGCAGAGCACGCGGGCCAGGCGCAGCGCGTCCTCGCACAGCGCCGGGCGCAGCCAGTCGTCGCCCGCCGTGGCGGCGTAGCCCTCGTTGAAGATCAGGTAGATGACGTCGAGGACGGAGCCGAGGCGGGCCTCGCGGTCGGGGCCGTACGGGACCTCGAAGGCGACGTTCCTGGTCGCCAGGGTGCGCTTGGCGCGGACGATGCGCTGGGCCACGGTCGGCTCCGGGACCAGGAAGGCCCGGGCGATCTCCGGGGTGGTCAGGCCGCCGAGGAGACGCAGCGTGAGGGCGATGCGGGCCTCCGGCGACAGCACCGGGTGGCAGGCGGTGAAGACCAGGCGGAGCAGGTCGTCGTCGATGTCCTCGGGGTCGGACGGCTCCTCGGGCGGTGCCGTCGTCTCCAGGTCGCGGCCGATCTCCGCGAGCTTGCGGGCGTAGTTCTCGCGCCGGCGGATCAGGTCGACGGCGCGGTGCCTGGCCGCGGCCATGAGCCAGGCGCCGGGGTTGTCGGGGACGCCGTCGCGCGGCCACTGCTCCAGCGCGGCGACCAGCGCGTCCTGCGCGAGTTCCTCGGCGATGCCGATGTCGCGGACGGTGCGGGCGACGGCGGCGATGACGCGGGGTGACTCGATGCGGAAGACGGTCTCGATCGTGCCGTACGGGTCTGCGGTGGGCTGCGGGGTCACAGCCCACCATGCAACACCCGTACGGCCGTGGATCCAAGGAGGGCGGCTCAGCCCTCGGCGATTTCCCGGACCTCGCAGGTGACCTGCCATTCCGGGCCGTGGACCTTCACGAAGCGCGAGGCCCACTCCAGCGCCTCGGCCCGGTCCTTGCACTGCATGATGGCGTAGCCGCCGATGACCTCCTTGGTCTCGGTGAAAGGCCCGTCGGTGACCGAGACGTTCGCGCCGTCCCAGTGCACCCGGGTGCCCTGCGCCGAAGGGGTGAGCCCCGCGGTGTCGAGCATCACCCCGGCTTTGGTGATCTCCTCCAGCAGCTCCCCCATGCGCTGCATCATCTCCGGGCTCGGGCCCTCGGCGGGCGCGGTGGACTCGTCGATCCGGACGAGAGAGAGGTAGCGCGGCATGGTGACTCCTCGGGTTGGGCGACCGGGTCCTTCCCGGCCTCTCACCCCTGCGTCGAACGGGAGACCTCCGGATCGACACGCTGCCCGGGTTTTCTTCGGAGATCTTTTTCTGTCATCGCAACGACTCCCACAGCTCTCCCGCCTCCGGCTCCCGCGCCACCACCCGGTTGCCGTCCGACGGCGCCGGTGCCACCGGCATCGTCACCGTCCGCACGGCATCCGAGGTCAGGCCCCGCAGGCTCCGGCCGAGGTCCATCAGTTCGGTCAGGGAGTCCAGACCGGTGTCGGTGGTGAGGCCGGCCGTCGCGGCGTCGGCGACTCGGTAGAGCTTGGCGGGGTCGGTGAGGAGGGAGGTGGCGGAGATCTGGTCCAGGAGTGCCTTCACCAGGTTCTGCTGGAGGCCTATGCGGCCCAGGTCGCTGCCGTCGCCTATGCCGTGCCGGGTGCGGGCAAGGGCCAGGGCCTGCTCGCCGTCCAGGTGGTGGGTGCCCGCCGCGAGGGTCAGGTGGCTGTCCTCGTCGTCGATGTCCTCGTCCGTGGTGACCGTGACACCGCCCAGCGCGTCCACCAGCTTCGCGAAGCCCGAGAAGTCGATCTCCAGGTAGTGGTCCATGCGGACGCCGGTGAGCGACTCGACCGTCTTCACCGCGCAGACGGGGCCGCCGACGGCGTACGCGCTGTTGAACATGGTGCTGTACGCCTCCCGCGTGGTGCCGCCCGACGGGAGCGGACAGGAGGGGCGGGTGACCAGGGTGTCGCGGGGGATGCTGACGACCGTCGCCGCTGTCCGGCCGGCGTCGACGTGCACCACCATCGCCGTGTCCGAGCGGGCCCCGCCGCCGCTGCCGCCGCCGAGTTCCTGGTTCTCGGCGCCGGTGCGCGAGTCCGACCCCAGGACCAGGATGTTCAGGGATCCGGTGGGCAGGGGGGACGCCGAGGCCGAGGGGGACGGTGTCGTCAGCGCCCTGGGTGGGCGGTTGTCGCCGAGGGCGCTGTTGATGTCGACGCTCCTGATGTTGTCGTTCAGGTGCCAGTAGGCCCAGCCGGCCGTGCCCGCGCCCAGCAGCAGGGTGCCCGCGAGGAGGAGGCCGGCGGTCTTCAGCACCCTCGACCGCCGGCCGGCGTGTCTGCCGTCGTCCCCGTTCGCGTCCCGCCGGTTCGCCCCAAGTCCCGTCACAGGCAGGAACGTACGTCCGAATTATTACGGGCAGGGACGCCAGGGCCGGTTTTCTTCGGAAATTCTCAGACTTCCCGCCCTGTCTCCTCTGCCTCAGCCCAGCGTCACGGCCGGCACCGGATTGCTCCCGCTCCACGACCCGTTGAAGCCGAAGGTGACCGAACCGCCGTCGGGAACGGTCCCGTTGTACGAGGCGTTGGAACAGGTGACCGTCGCCCCCGACTGCGTACAACTCGCGTTCCAGGCCTGGGTGAGCTGCTGGCCCGCGCCGAAGGTCCAGCTCGCCTTCCAGGACGACAGCGCCGCCCCCGAGCAGGCGATCCGGACCTGCCCGGTGAAGCCGGTGTTCCACTGGCTGGTGACGCTGTAGACGGCCGTGCACGCGTCCGTGGGCGGCGGGGTGGTCGTGCCGCCGCCCAGCGACTCGGCGATGGCGTGATAGGCCGGTTTCGGCGCGTAGTTCTCGTCGTACGGCGTCGCCGCGCCCTGCCCGGGGAAGGTGGACGGGATCCAGGAGTCGGAGTCGGTGAAGCCCCACACCGTGACGCCGGCGCACCGGGACACCGCGAGGCAGGCGTTCATGACGGCCTTGTAGTCGGCGGCCTGCTGGGTCAGCTTGCCGCTGTCCGAGGGCAGTTGCATACGGATGTCCAGCTCGGTGATCGCCACGTCGACGCCGAGGTCGGCGAAGCGCTGGATGTTCTGCCGCATGGTCGACGGCACCTGACCGAGGATCAGATGGGCCTGGAGGCCGACGCCGTCGATCGGGACGCCGCGCTCCTTGAGGGACCTGACCAGGTTGTACAGCGCCGTGCTCTTCGCGTTGACGCCCTCGACGTTGTAGTCGTTGATGTACAGCTTGGCGCCCGGGTCGGCGGCGCGGGCCGCCGTCAGGGCCTGGGCGATGTAGTCCGCGCCGAGGCCGTTGTACCAGAGCGTCTGCCGGTAGGTGCCGTCCTCGTTGAACGGCTCGTTCACCACGTCCCAGGTGGCCAGCCGGCCCTTGTAGCGGCCGACCTCGAGCGCGATGTGGTCGTTCATCAACTGGCTCAGCTCGGCGGATGTCCAGCTGCCGTTCGTCAGCCAGCTCGGGTTCTGGCTGTGCCAGACCAGGGTGTGGCCGCGCACCTGCTGGCCGTGCGCCTCGGCGAAGTCGACGATCTGGTCGGCCTCGGCCCAGTTGAAGGAGCCGCGCGTCGGCTCGACCGAGCCCCACTTCATGGCGTTGCCGGGGGTCAGCGCGTTGAACTCGCGGCCTGCGAGGTCGCCGTAGGTGCCGGTGAGCTTGGCGCCGGTGACGGCGGTGCCCATGACCTTGCCCTTGGCGGCGGCCAGGTCGCGCAGCGGTGTCTCGGCGGCTTGGGCGGGGGTGGCGCCGAGCGTCAGCAGGACGGCGGCCGCCGCGGTCGTGACCGCGGTGCCGAGGGCGGCTAGGGCGTGTTTCGAACGTCCCGTCGTCCGCCCGGCAGGCGGGACTTTCGCAACGCGCCCTAGACGTGCACGGAACGCTCTGGAGGTTCTCACGGCGGGGCCTCCGAAAGTTTCGGTCGTGCATCCGATTGACTTCGGAGGAGTGTGGAGGCGCTTGCCCCACCCGTCAATACATCAACTTCCGGCCACAGGCGCCCCCGTACTACTACGCACCACGAGGCTGGTCGCCAGCTCCACCCGCGTGGCCGCCGGTGTCCCCTCCTCCCGAGCCAGGTCGAGGACCAGCTTGGCCGCGGCCTCCGCCATCTCCGTCAGCGGCTGCCGGACGGTCGTCAGCGGCGGCCCCACCCAGCGCGCGATCGGCAGATCGTCGAAGCCGACCACGCTGAGGTCCTCCGGGATCCGCAGCCCCAGCTCGCGCGCGGCCTCGTACAGCCCGAGCGCCTGGAGGTCGTTCCCGGCGAAGACGGCGGTCGGCCGGTCCGGGCGGCGCAGCAGCTCCAGGCCCTGCCGGTAGCCGGTCTCGTGGTGGAAGTCGCCGGGCCGGATCAGGTCGGGGTCGACCGGGAGTCCGGCCGTCTCCAGGGCGGCGCGGTAGCCGTCGACGCGGGCGCGGCTGCACATCATCCGGGACGGTCCGGTGATCGCGCCGATCCGACGGTGCCCGAGGTCGACCAGGTGCCGGGTGGCGGCGAGTCCGCCCTGCCAGTTGGTCGCCCCGATGGACGGCACGTCGGCGCCCGGGTCGCCCGCCGGGTCCATCACCACGAACGGGATGGACCGGCTGGTCAGCAGGGCGCGCTGGGACTCGTCGAGGCCGGACAGCACGAGGATCACGCCGTGCGGGCGGCGGGCGGCGACCTGGTCGGCCCAGGTGCGCCCCGGGGTCAGCCGCCCGGCGCTCTCGCTGAGCACGACGCTCAGGCCGGCGTCCCGGGCGGCGTTCTCCACGCCCCGGATGACCTCCATCGCCCAGGCGCTCTCCAGCTCGTGGAAGACCAGGTCGATGAGGGGGGAGCGGCTGGCCTCGGCCCGCCGTCGGCGGTAGCCGTGGGCGCGCAGCAGCTCCTCGACCCGGCTGCGGGTGGCCGGGGCGACATCGGCACGTCCGTTGAGGACCTTCGAAACAGTCGGCGCGGACACGCCGGCCTCGCGGGCGATCTCGGCGAGCGTCGCGGTCTGCGTGGACCGCCCGGAGGACGGGGATGTCGTCCGGGTTTCACGCGTTGTCGTCCGGGTTTCGGCGGGCTCCGAGGGTGTCATGGCGGCGATCGTATCCCTGCACGACCTCTTGACGAACCCTTCTCACCACGCCTAGGTTCCCGGAACATTCGAGGTGAACAACGAAACATTCGCGAGTGGGCCATCGCCCCGACAGGAGTTTCATGACCACCGCCCCCTGGCGCGACCCCGCCCTGCCCGCCGCCGCCCGCGTCGACGACCTCCTCTCCCGGATGACCCTCCAGGAGAAGACCGCCCAGCTGTACGGCGTGTGGGTGGGCGCCGCCACGGATGGCGAGGGCGTCGCCCCGCACCAGCACGACATGACCGCCGACCGCTCCGACGACGAATGGGACGAGCTGATCACCCACGGCCTCGGCCAGCTCACCCGTTCCTTCGGCACCGCTCCCGTGGACCCGGCGCTGGGCGCGCGGGCGCTGGCCCGCGCCCAGCGCCGGATCGCCGCCGCGGGCCGCTTCGGCATCCCGGCCGTGGCCCACGAGGAGTGCCTGGCGGGGTTCACGGCCTGGCAGGCCACTGCCTATCCGGTCCCGCTGGCGTGGGGGGCCACCTTCGACCCGCCGCTCGTCGAGGAGATGGCCCGCCGTATCGGCGAGGACCTGCGCTCGGTCGGCGTCCACCAGGGTCTGGCGCCGGTCCTGGACGTCGTACGCGATCCGCGCTGGGGCCGGGTCGAGGAGACCGTCGGCGAGGACCCGTACCTGGTCGGCACGATCGGCACGGCGTACGTCCGGGGCCTGGAGTCGGCCGGGGTGGTCGCGACGCTGAAGCACTTCGCCGGGTACGCGTCCTCGGCGGGCGCCCGCAATCTCGCGCCGGTGCGGGCGGGCGTCCGGGAGTTCGCGGACGTGACCCTGCCCCCGTTCGAGATGGCGCTGCGCGAGGGCGGGGCGCGGTCGGTGATGGCGGCGTACAACGAGACGGACGGGGTGCCGGCGTCGGCGGACCCGGGGCTGCTGACAGATCTCCTGCGGGAGCGGTGGGGCTTCACCGGCACGGTGGTCGCCGACTACTTCGGCATCGGCTTCCTCCAGACGCTGCACCGGGTGGCGGGCGGCCCGGGCGAGGCGGCGCACGTGGCACTGGCGGCCGGCATCGACGTGGAGCTGCCGACGGTGAAGTGCTACGGGCAGCCGCTGGTGGAGGCGGTACGGGCGGGGGAGGTACCCGAGGAGCTGGTGGACCGGGCGGCACGCCGGGTTCTGCTCCAGAAGTGCGAGCTGGGCCTCCTGGACGAGGACTGGGCGCCGGAGCCGGCCGCGCCCCGCGTCGACCTGGACTCCCCCGCGAACCGGGCGCTGGCCCGGCGCGTGGCCGAGGAGTCGGTGGTGCTGCTGGACAACCCGGACGGCGTACTGCCGCTCCCGCCGGACGCCCGCGTCGCGGTCGTGGGGCCCCGTGCGGCCGACGCCCTGGCGATGCTGGGCTGCTACTCCTTCCCCTCCCACGTCCTCACGCACCACCCCGAGGTGCCGACGGGCATCGAAATCCCGACGGTCCTGGAGGCGCTGCGCGCCGAACTCCCCGACGCCAAGGTGACGTTCGCGGAGGGCTGCGGCGTCCTGGACCCGGACACGGCGGGCTTCGAGGAGGCGGTGGCGCGGGCCTCGGAGGCGGACGTGTGCCTGGCGGTGCTGGGCGACCGGGCCGGGCTGTTCGGGCGGGGCACGTCGGGTGAGGGCTGCGACGTCATGGATCTGCGGCTGCCGGGCGTACAGGCCGATCTGCTGGACGCCCTGGTGGCGACCGGCGTCCCCGTCGTCCTGGTCCTGCTCACCGGCCGCCCGTACGCGCTGGGCCGCTGGCAGGGGCGGCTGGCGGCGGTCGTACAGGCGTTCTTCCCCGGCGAGGAGGGCGGGCCGGCGGTCGCGGGGGTGCTGTCCGGCCGGGTGAATCCGTCGGGGCGGCTGCCGGTGAGCGTGCCTCGGGTGCCGGGCGGTCAGCCGTGGACGTACCTCCAGCCGCCGCTGGGGCTGGCGGGCGAGGTCAGCAACCTGGATCCGACACCGCTGTATGCGTTCGGGCACGGTCGGTCGTACACGGAGTTCACCTGGGACGACTTCCAGGGAACGGCTTCGCGGATCACCACGGACGGCACGTACGACCTCTCCCTCACCGTCCGCAACAGCGGCGACCGCGCCGGGGCGGAGGTGGTCCAGCTGTATCTCCACGACCCGGTGGCGTCCGTGACCCGGCCGGACGTCCGGCTGATCGGCTACCAGCGCGTGGAAATGGCCCCGGGCGAGGCGAGCCGGATCACCTTCCGCTTCCACGCCGACCTGTCGTCGTTCAGCGACCGCGCCGGACGCAAGGTGGTCGAACCGGGGGTGCTGGAGCTGCGGTTGGCGGCGTCGAGCGCGGACGTACGGCATGCGGCGCGACTGGAACTCACCGGCCTGGTACGGGAGTTGGGGACGGACCGGCGGCTCCGGTGTGAGGCCCTGGTGTCGGAAGCGGTCTGACACCCGCAGGCCGGGACGGGGGGAGGCCCACCAGCACCGGCTGGTGGGCCTCGGCCTCGGAGGTGGCGATCAGCTGTGGCCCGGCACGGTGGTGGCCGTGCCCGGCATGCCGAGCGACAGGTGCCCGATCTGTGCGTCGTCGAGGGCGCCCTGGAAGGTCCAGACGTCCGAGAGGGAGCCGGGGAAGTAGGCGCCGGCCCGGTCGCGGCCGAGCCGCAGCGACTGGACGGCCTTGAAGGTGAGCACGTTCTCGGCGTACGACACCTGCTCGGCGCAGCCGCTGACGTCGGGCTCGCCGTCGTCGTCGGCGTCCTGGCAGGCGACCTCCTCCAGCTCGCCGTTGACGTACAGCCGCAGCTCGTGCGCGAACCCGTCGTAGACCAGCGCCAGATGGGTCCAGTCCTCGGGGCCGTAGAACTGCCCGTTCTCCACCTCGGCCGACGTGGCGTCGGTCTTGTCGGCGTCGGCGGTGGTGATCCGCCAGCGGCCGCCGTTGGTGTCCGGGGTGCTGCTCGGGATGTAGCGGACCGAGAAGGCGTCCTTGTTCGTGCCGGGCGCGCTGAGCAGTGCGACCTGGCCGGTGGGCCGGGCCGTGGCCTGGGCGAAGGCGCTGACGGTGAAGCTGGCGGTGGTGTCGAGGGGCACCGTGCCGCTCGCGGTGGCGGCGTAGTCGTCGACGCCGTCGAGGGTCAGGCCGCCGTCGACCCAGCCGGAGCCGAGCGCTGCGCCGTTGTGCAGGCTCAGGCCCGCCGCGGCGGGGCCGGCGTCCGGGGTGACCGGCGGGGTGGCGGTGGACGCGGTCTCGAACTTCCAGCGGCTCTTGACCAACGGCCGCTGCCTGAACAGCTGCTTCACCTCGTCGTCGGAGACGGCCCGGTCGTAGAGGCGTACGTCGTCCATGGCGCCCTTGAGCGGGCTGCCCAGGGAGCCGTCCGCCTTGCGGGTGGCGCCGAGGGTGACCTGGCCGACGGCCAGCCACGGGGTGGTGAAGGCGGCCGTGCCCTCCAGGACGCCGTTGACGTACAGCAGGATCCTGCCCGCGTCGACGTCCTGCACGGCGACGACGTGGTTCCACTCGCCGAGCCGGGCCGCGGCGCAGTTGGTGTTCGCCGGGCAGGCGGACTCGGTGACCCGGACGACCGTGGAGCCGGCCGTGTCGCTCTGTTCCCGGATGAAGACCCAGCCGCCGAGCGCGGAGGAGTGGTACAGCTCGAAGCCCGGGTTGACGGTGCCCGCCTGGGCGACCGCCGTCATCGCCTTGGCCTCCTTGTCCTTGGGCAGCTTCACCCAGGCGGAGACCGCGAAGCTCTGCGCGGTGTCCATGATCGGTCGGCCCGTCGTCGCGTGGTCGTCGACGCCGTCGAACTCCACCGCCCGGCTGTTGACCCCGGCGACCCCGGCGGTGGCGCCGCCCTTGAGCTGGGCCGGGGCCTGCTGGGCGCGGCCGGTCAGGGCGACGGCCTCCGCGGTCTCGTCCAGCGGGAAGACCAGCTTGGCCGGACGGGCGCTGCTGACCGGCACCTTGTCGTACAGCTGGGTCACCTGGGAGTCGGTGATCTGGTAGTCGAAGAACTGCGCCTCGTCGAGGGAGCCCCTGAAGAAGCCCTCCACGGTCCCGTAGTGGGAGGCGGCACCGAGGATCGTGCGGCCTCGGGCGTCCCAGGGGGTGGTGGTGTACGGGGCGGTGGCGACGAGGGCGCCGTTCACGTACAGCTTCAGCTGCTGGCTGGGGTAGTTGAAGGCGGCGACCAGATGGGTCCAGGTGTTGACCCGGGCCGACTGGCATGCGGTATCGCCGCTCGCGCAGGCGGGCTGTACGGCCCTCGCCACGCCGGTGCCTGACGCGTCGGTGGTGTGCCGCAGGAAGACCCAGCCGCCGAGCGCCGTCGAGTAGTAGATCTCGTAGCCGCTGGTGCTGGAGCCGGCCTGGGCGACGGCGACGGGTGCGCCGGTCGGGTCGGCGGGCAGCTTCGCCCAGACCGACACCGCGAAGCTCTTGGCGGTGTTGAGGACCGGGGAGTCACTGGCCGCGTAGTCGTCGGTGCCGTCGAGTTCGAGGCCGTTGCCGCTCACGCCCTCGGCGCCGGGCTGGGCGCCCGCGTACAGCTGGGCGGGCCACTCGCCGCCCGAGCCGGTGACCTCGGCGGCGCCGGCGCTCTCGTCCATCTGCCAGGACAGCCGGTCGGGCTGGCCGGAGCGGACGCGGAAGTAATAGGTGCGGGTCTCGGAGCCGTTGCCGGCGGCGTCGAAGGCCTGGGCGGTGATGAAGTTGACGCCGGGCCTGGTCGGCATGAACTTCATCGTCTTGGCGCCGCCGCCGGAGGTGGTCAGCGTGTGGGCGCTGGTGGGCGAGCCGTTCACGCCGAACCAGTACTTGGTGACGTCGCCGGAGGAGGTGTCGATGGTGAAGGTGCCGTACCGGCCGACGCCGTCCCACCAGGGGTCGTTCGGGTCGGCGGGGTCGGAGGCCGGGTACTGCGACGAGGCGATCGACGGGCCGACGGGCACGGTGGTGTCGTAGACGAAGTGACAGCTGTGGGCGTTCTGGGAGCTCCAGGCGGACCACTGGCCGCCGTCCCAGGCGCGGGCCTGCCAGCCGACGGTCTTGTTCTGCGGGATCGTGGTGGGCAGCTGGACGGAGAAGTCCGAACCGGACGCCTTCTCGGTGCTCTTGGCCGAGATCCAGTGCTGCTTCCAGCCGTCACCCGTGTCCCACAGGGCCCGGAACTGCACCTGGATCCGGTCCTTGTCCGGGTCTCCGACGTTGTTGGCGCGGACGGTGGCCCGGGAGCGCACCCGCACCCGGGTGTCGTTCGGCTCGCAGGTGCCGCCGGGGTCCATGGTGAGCTGCGCGGTGGAGATCCGCGGCGGCGGACGGTTGTAGCGCACGCGCAGGAACGCGTCGTCGGAGAACCGCTTCCAGCTGTACCGGTCGCCCTCGCCGGAGGCGCTGGCGCGCATGCCGAAGGTGATCTGCGGCCACTTCTTCGCCGCGGCCGTCGCCACGGCGTCCTTCACGTCGAACTCCGCGTCGGCGGCGGCACAGCCGTCGTAGCCGTAGGCGAAGCTGCGGTTTCGGAGGTGGTCGATCCAGAAGCCGGAGGCGTCCTGGGTGTTCCAGGTGGTGGAGGAGTTGATCGCCTTGGTGCGCCACAGCTGCACCTCGCGCGCCTCGCAGGACGACGACCAGGTGTTGCGTACGACGAACTCGGCGGACAGGATGCTGCGGCCCGCGAACTTGGTGGTCGGGATCTGGTAGAAGAGCCGCTTCACGTCCTGCGGCTGGCAGTAGCTCCAGCCGCAGAACCCGAGCCCGGCGTCCGAGTCGCCGTTGAACTTCCACTGCGGCGAACTCGCCCAGTACCGCGAGGCCATGGTCCACGAGGTGGCCTTCGGCGAGTACCACTGCGGGTCGATGAAGACCGGGTAGACGGTGTCGGCCCCGGTGAGCAGCTCCTTGTCCGGGGTGAGGACGAGCTCGTCCCGGCCGGCGGGGAGGTCGACACCGATGGGCTCGACCCGGCCCGCGTCGGCGGCGGTGGGCTCGGCCTCGGAGACGTCCGTGCTGTCGGGGGCCTCGGAGACGTCCGCTTTGTCGGCGGCCTCGGTGATGTCATCGGCCCCGGCGGCCGAGAACGACGCCGGCCGTACGCCCGTCCCGGTGCGGGTGTCCGACGACGGCTGCGGTTCCTGGGCGCTGGAGTCCCACATCACGGGCCGGGGCGCCTCGAACACGACCCCGCCCGAACCCTCGTCGACCGCGGCCAGCCCGCCGTTCGCGGTCTCCCGCGCCACGAGCCCCTCAGTCCCCAACTTCAGCCGCAGCTCGGCGAGTTCCCTGCTCCTGGCCGCCTGCGCCGACTTCACGACGAGAAGCTGGGTGAACCCCTCGGGCCGGGCGGCCAGCCGCAGGTCGACGTCCGGCAGGATGTCCGGGTACGTGGCCGTGTCCCCGTCGAGCCGCGGCGCCGGTACGGAGCCGGGCCACGACAACTCCAGGGTCCGACCGGCGCGTTCCAGCCGCACGAGCGGCCCCGCGCCGCCACCGGAGAACGCCAGCCCCACGGAGGCCGCCTTCGGCGCGACCATCCCCTCGCCGGCGCCACCGGTCACCGCGGCGAGGTCGGTGTCGATGGCCCGCCAGGTTCCGTCGATCCGGGTGCGCACGGGACGCAGGTACTCGCGGGACTCCAGGTCGCCTTCAGGGGTCGCGAACACGTCGGTGCTCTCGCCCCGCAGCGCGCGGATCTCGACGTTCCTGCCCAGGCGCGCGGCCCGCGCGAACGCCTCTTCCTCGGTGTCGGCGACGGCCGCTTTCCCGGCGTCGGACGCCTGTCCGCTCACGGCCCGCGCCACCGCGGCGGCCTGCGGACCGCCCCAGGACACCGGCAGCAGGCCGACCGTCACCGCGATCCCCACACCGATCGCGACGGACGCGACGGATCTGCCAGACCCCCTGCGGCCACGCGCACGACGAACCGTCACGGCCCCTCCCCCGTCCGGCAGAAGCCGGTTCAAGATCCCGCTATGAACACGTCAAAGTAAGGGGATCCTGGGAAGGAAGGATGAATTCCGAATGCCTGGACGCTGAACTCGGCTCACGCCTCTCGAGGCGACTCCAGCCCCACCGACTCGAACCGCCACCGATGCACGGCCCGGGCCACCAACTCCCCGTCCGGCTCCGGCAGTTCCGGCACCTCCGCGTCGAACTCCGCGTCCCACCAGGTGATGACGAGCACCCGGTCCTGCGGCGACCGGAGGGTCTCCCGGCGCAGGGGCCGTACGGCCAGCTCCTGCGCCCGCGCCCACTCCAGCAGCTGCTCCCCGCGCCCCGGAACCGCCCGCGCCTCCCACATCAGCGCGACCGTCACGAGTACAGGTTCTCCTTGCTGACCTCGTGCACGTGGTCGTGGCTGTGGCCCGGCACATGAGGGTCCGTCACCGGCAGCGAGGAGTCCGCCGACAGGTCCCAGCTGGACGCCGGCCGGTTCCGCGCGACCATCTCCGCGCCCAGCGCCGCCACCATCGCCCCGTTGTCCGTGCACAGCTTCGGCCGGGGCACCCGCAGCCGGATGCCGGCCGCCTCGCAGCGCTCCTGGGCCAGGGCCCGCAGCCGGGAGTTGGCCGCCACGCCGCCGCCGATCATCAGGTGGTCGACACCCTCGTCCTTGCAGGCGCGGACGGCCTTGCGGGTCAGCACGTCCACTACCGCCTCCTGGAAGGAGGCGGAGACGTCCCGCACCGGCACCTCCTCGCCCGCCGCCCGCTTGGCCTCGATCCAGCGGGCGACCGCCGTCTTCAGACCGGAGAAGGAGAAGTCGTACGCCGGGTCGCGCGGGCCGGTCAGACCGCGCGGGAAGGCGATCGCCTCCGGGTCGCCCTCGCGCGCGTACCGGTCGATGACCGGGCCGCCCGGGAAGCCCAGGTTCAGCACCCGGGCGATCTTGTCGAAGGCCTCGCCGGCCGCGTCGTCGATGGTCGCGCCCATCGGGCGGACATCGGAGGTGATGTCCGTCGACAGCAGCAGCGAGCTGTGCCCGCCGGACACCAGCAGCGCCATCGTCGGCTCGGGCAGCGCCCCGTGCTCCAGCTGGTCCACGCAGATGTGGGAGGCGAGGTGGTTGACGCCGTAGAGCGGCTTGCCCAGCGCGTAGGCGTACGCCTTCGCCGCGGAGACGCCGACCAGCAGCGCGCCCGCGAGCCCGGGGCCGGCGGTGACCGCGATGCCGTCCAGGTCCCGCGCGCTCACCCCCGCCTCCTTCAGCGCGCGGTCGATGGTGGGGACCATGGCCTCCAGGTGCGCCCGGGAGGCGACCTCCGGCACGACGCCGCCGAAGCGGGCGTGCTCGTCGACGCTGGAGGCGATGGCGTCGGCGAGCAGGGTGGTGCCGCGGACGATGCCGACGCCGGTCTCGTCGCAGGAGGTCTCGATGCCGAGGACGAGCGGCTCGTCGCGTGAGTCAGTCATTGATCTCGGTTCCTTGTACGGAAGGTGAACCCGCGGCGGAGCCGCTGCCGGATTTCGTGTTCAGTCGCATCACCAGGGCGTCCACGTTCCCCGGTTGGTAGTAGCCGCGCCGGAAGCCGATGGCCTCGAAGCCGAAGCGCTCGTACAGCTTCTGCGCGCGGACGTTGTCCACCCGGCACTCCAGCATCACTTCGGCGCACTCGAATGCGGTGGCGGCCCGCAGCAGTTCGGTGAGGAGCCGGCCGCCGAGGCCGGTGCCCCACTGGTCGCGGGCGACGGCGATGGTCTGGACGTCGGCCAGATCGCCGGAGGAGGCGAGCCCGGCGTATCCCACGAGCCGTCCACCGTCCTCGGCGACGACGTAGTGCCGGGTCGCGCCGGGCCCTCGGGCGTGGGCCAGCTCGGACCAGAACATCCCGCGGGACCAGGCGTCCTCGGGGAACAGGTCCTTCTCGAGACCCAGTACGGCGTCGATGTCCCACCAGCGCATCTCGCGCAGCGCGGGCGTCACAGGAGCCACGGGCGGCCCGGTCCGCGGTCCGGTCGGCTGTCCTGTCACTTGGGGGTGACCACCTTGTAGTTCTTGGGGACCTGGGCGTCGGGTCGGCGCAGGTACAGCGGCCGGGGCGCGGGGAGTTCCGCGCCGGCCGCCAGTCTCTCGGCGGCCAGCGCCGCGAGGGCCGCCGCCGACACGTGCTCGGGCGCGTGGGCGCCGGGGAAGGTGTCGGGGTACAGCAGCGCGCCCGCGCCGACGGCGGGCAGGCCCGCGACCTGGTCGGCGATGTCGGCGGGCCGGTCCACGGCCGGGTCGGTCAGCCGGGTGCGGGAGTCGGCGTACCGGGCCCAGTAGACCTCCTTGCGCCGGGCGTCGGTCGCCACGACGAAGGGACCGGTCTCGATGTCGGCGGCGTACGCGAGACCGTCCAGCGTGCACACGCCGTGCACGGGGACGCCGAGGACGAGCCCGAAGGTGTCGGCGGTCATGAGTCCGACGCGCAGCCCGGTGTAGGGGCCGGGTCCGATGCCTACGACGATGCCGGTGACGGCGTCGAGTTTCACGTCGGCCTCGGCGAGGACCCGGTCGACGGCCGGCAGCAGCAGCTCGCCGTGCCGGCGCGCGTCCACCTGACTCGACGAGGCGATGACGTCCGTGCCGTCGTGCAGCGCGACGGTGACGGCGGGGGTGGCGGTATCCAGAGCGAGCAAGAGCACGCAAACAGCCTACGGCGCCCGCGCCCCCAGAAGCGCCGCCCCGGTCGGCCGCTTGACGACTGCTACGGTCGGCTCGAACGCGACGTACGACACGAACGCTGAGGTGGTGACGGTGGCAAGCAGCAGCTCCTCGATCGTCGCGGGGCTCACCGTGGCGGCCCTCGCGACCGTCGGCTTCCTCGCGTTCCAGGCCTCGGCGACCGTCCCGGCCGACCTGCGGACGCCGCACGCCGCCCGCTCACCCGAGGCGAGCGTCTCCAAGGCGCCCCGCGACCGGAAGCCGGGTGCGCTGCCCGCCGGCTCCGGCAGCGGTCAGCGCGTCGTGTACGCCCTGGGCCGCGACCGGGTCTGGCTGGTCGACCCGGGCGAGAAGGTCAAGCGCACGTTCCGCGTCACCCCCGGAACGGTCGACCCGGCACCGGGCATCTACACCGTCACGTCCCGCTCCAACGCGGTCACCGGCACCGACGGCCTCCCCGTCGAACACGTCGTCCGCTTCGCCACCGCCGAGAACACCACCATCGGCTTCAGCGCCCCCGCTGGCGGCTCGGCCCCCCAGCCCAACCCGACGGTGAAGACGGGCGGCATCCGGGAATCCCGGGAGGACGGCAACGCCATGTGGGACTTCGCGACGATCGGCCGAACGGTAGTGGTGATCCCTTAGCAAGGGGCTACGCCGCGTCGCGATGCCTCTGCTCCGCCGCAGGCCGACGGGTCTCCGCCCCCACCTCGGGCCCCCGAGGCGGAGTGGAAACGACCCTCGCGGCCAACCCCGCCGCCAACAGATCCCGCATGGACACCCCGGCGACCACCTGGGTCCCCTGCGGAACCTTGTTCTCCGAAGCCGACATGACGCCTCCTGGGAGCCGGGGGCGGAGTAGTTAGGTACACCTAACTACGAGCTGGATACCATGTGACCACGCACGCGACCGCCAACGCAATATTTTGCCGACACCTTGTCGGAACGGACCGCACCCGGTTCAGCCCCGGTCAGGCGGACAGCACGCTCAGGTCCACGGAGCCCCACCGCTCCCCCAGCCCCGTCACCGTCACATGCCGCACCTCGTCGGTCGTGTCCCCGACGGCCCGGTGGATCACGAGCTGCAACCGCTCCTCGGTCAGCTCCTCGACCTTCCCCTCGCCCCACTCCACGACGACCACCGACTCCGGCAGGGACACGTCGAGATCGAGGTCCTCCATCTCGTCCAACCCGCCGGCCAGGCGATACGCGTCGACGTGGACGAGCGGCGGACCGTCGCCGAGGGACGGGTGGACCCGGGCGATCACGAAGGTCGGCGAGGTGACCGCGCCCCGGACCCCCAGCCCCTCGCCGAGTCCGCGCGTCAGCGTCGTCTTGCCCGCGCCGAGCTCCCCGCTGAGCATCACGAGGTCGCCGGCGCGCAGCAGCTTGGCGAGTCGGCGGCCCAGCTCCCGCATCTGGTCGGGAGAGGTGACGGTGAGCTCTAGATCACCCGCGTTGTGCGGTGCTGCTGGTGCTTCCATAGCCACTTACGGTAGCCCCTGCCGGCACGGCACCCGCCCGGGTGAGCAGGTCGGCGAGACGGTCGGTGACGGCCTCCGGGTGCTCCAGCATCACGAGATGCCCGGCGTCCGGCACCAGGACCAGCTCGGCGTCCGGCAGCAGGTCGGCGATCGCCTCGCTGTGCTCGCTGGGCGTGACGAGGTCCCCCACACCGGCCAGGACGAGCACCGGCATGTCCGTGAAGAGGGCGAGCGCCTCGGTCTTGTCGTGGTCGGAGAAGGCCGGGTAGAACTCCGCGACCACGTCGATCGGCGTCCCCTCGATCATCCGCTCGGCGAACCGGGCGACCGCCGGGTCGACGTCCCGGGACGAGAACGAGTACCGCTTGATGATCCCGGCGAACAGGTCGGCCGTCGCCCGGCGTCCCTTCTCCACCAGCTCGGCCCGCTGCCCCAGCGCCCTGAGCACACCCGGCAGCACCCGCCGCACCGCGTTCACTCCCGCGACGGGCAGCCCGAAGTTGACCTCGCCGAGCTTCCCGGACGACGTACCGACGAAGGCGGTGGCGACGACCCGGTCACGGATCAGCTCCGGGTACTGGTCGGCCAGCGCCATGACGGTCATGCCGCCCATGGAGTGCCCGACCAGCACGAGCGGCCCCTCGGGCGCGGCCGCGTCGATGACGGCCTTCAGGTCACGGCCGAGCTGCTCGATGTCGACGTGCGTGCCCTGCTCCATCTGGGCGACGCCCCGGCCGGACCGGCCGTGGCTGCGCTGGTCCCAGTGCACGGTGCGCACGACGCCCCGCAGCGCGGCGCGCTGGAAGTGCCAGGAGTCCTGGCTGAGGCAGTAGCCGTGGCTGAAGACGACGGTGACGGGGGCGGGAGCCTTGCGGCCGAAGAGCCGGCGCCGGCGCGGGGTGAGGGCGGGAGCGGCCTCGGGGTCGATGTCGTCGACCTCGTAGTACAGCTCGGTGCCGTCGTCGCCGTAGGCCTTGCCGGGCATGCCGCGCAGCGAGCCGTACGGGCCCGCCGAGTCGAGGGCGAGACGGGCCTTGGCCCGCATGCCCCGGCCGACGGTCATCCGCTCTATGGCGACGCCGGCGGCCGCGCCGGCCGCGATCACGCCTATCGCCGCACCGGCGAATCCGGTCGCCCTGCGCCAGTTCGCGGCCGCCCCCGTGGCGGAGGCGACGGCCGCGACGGCCTCCGCGCTGCTCTCGCTCACGTACCGCTCCTCTTCGCTGGGTCGGGTGGTGCCGGTGTGACGTAGGTGGTGGATGGTGCCGGTGTTCGCTTGCGATCTTCCGCTACGGGTTACCCGTCTCGTTCCTCATTCACATAGCCGCATGCCCACGAACGCGTCACATGGACGCGTCCATCGGCCGCATCGCGTGCCCGTCGGCGGGCCGCGTCACAGGGACGCATTCCTGTAGACGCGTGGAACGCGCGTTCCGATCCGGGTGACGATCTCGTATGCGATGGTCCCCGCGGCCTGTGCCCAGTCCTCGGCGGTGGGCTCACCGCGTTCGCCAGACCCGAACAGCACGGCCTCGGTCCCGGGCTCGGGCTCGTCGCCGCCCAGGTCGACCACGAACTGGTCCATCGCGATCCGCCCCGCGACCGTCCGCCACTTGCCCCCGACCAGGACGGGCCCGGCGCCGGAGGCGTGTCGCGGGATGCCGTCGGCGTAGCCCAGGGGGACCAGGCCGAGGGTGGTCTCGCCCGGGGTGACGTAACGATGGCCGTAGCTGACGCCGTGGCCGCCCGGGACGTGTTTCACCAGTGCCAGGGACGCCGAGAGGGTCATCACGGGCCGCAGTCCGAAGTCGGCGGAGCTGCCGAGCTCGGGGCTGGGCGAGATGCCGTAGGTCGCGATGCCGGTGCGCACCAGGTCGAAGTGGCTGTCCGGGACGGTGAGGGTGGCGGGCGAGTTGGCGATGTGCCGCACCTCGGGCCGCGCGCCCTGCGCCTCGGCGTACGCCACCATCTCGCGGAAGCGGGAGAGCTGGGCGGCGATGGAAGGATGCCCGGGCTCGTCGGCGCAGGCGAAGTGCGACCAGAGCCCGGTGACGCGGAGCCGCCCGGCGGCCTCGGCGCGCAGGGCCTCGCGGATCAGCTCGGCCCAGTCGTCACCCGGCTGGCAGCCGTTGCGCCCCAGCCCCGTGTCGGCCTTGAGCTGCACGCGCGCGGGGGCACCGGCCTGCCGGGCGGCGGCGATGACCTCGCGCAGGGCCCACATCCCGCTGACGGAGACGTCCAGGTCGGCCTCGATGGCCTCCCGCCAGGGCCCGCCCGGCGTCCACAGCCAGCACATGATGCGTACGTCGTCCAGGCCGGCGGCCCGCAGCACGAGGGCCTCCTCGGGCGTGGCCGTGCCCAGCCAACGGGCGCCGCCCTCGATGGCGGCGCGGGCACACGGGAGCGCCCCGTGGCCGTACGCGTCCGACTTCACGACGGCCATCAGGGCCGCGCCCGGCGCATGGGCGCGCAGGGTCCGCACATTGGCCCGCAGGGCGGCCAGATCGATCTCGGCGCGGGCCCGCAGGGGCGCGGTCCGCAAGGCTGCTGTTTCTGTCATGGCGCCCCCAGTGTCTCAGAGGGCACCGACAACGCCGCCGAGCCGGGACCCCGCCCGTGCCCGCCGGGTCTATGCCTCCGGCCGGTGCCCCCACACGTACACCCGGTCGTTCTGCTTCAGCAGGCCCCACAGTTTCCGGGCGTCCGCCAGGCGCATGTTGACGCAGCCCATGGAGCCGACGGGGGTGAAGAGGGTCGCGTAGACACCGTGGAAGGCCTGGCCACCGCTGAAGAACTGGGAGTAGGGCATGGGGCTGTTGTAGAGCGACGACACGTGGTTCTTGTGCCGCCAGTAGACGCGGTGCCAGCCGACCCGGGTGCCGTATCCCTTGCGGCCGCTGCGGATGTGCACGGGCCCGTACACGACCTTCTTGCCCTGCTGCACCCAGGCCAGCTGCCGGTCGAGGTCGACGCAGGCGACGCGGTACGCCCGCACCGGGCACTTCCCGGCGGCGTTGGGGTTCTTGCGGGCGGCGTCGAGCTGCATGGTGGCCCAGGTCACGGGTCCTGCGAAGCCGATGGCGGGCTTGATCTTGTGCTTGGTCTGGAAGGCGCGGATGGCCCGGCAGTCGTCGGCCGACTGCTTCCCGTCCGCCTCCCGTTCCAGCCACGCCTCGACCTGGCGCTGGTGGGGGCCCGTCTGCTCGCTGCACTTGGGCTCGTCGAGGACGTCCCAGGGGTCGACGTACTCCACGAGTTCGTCCGTGCCCTTCTTCGCCTTCGGCGGCTCGACGGCGTCCTCCTCGGCGGTGGGCTCGTACACCTTCGGCGGCAGGGCCTGGTCGGGCGTGTCGGTCGCCCAGAGCGGGAGCGTGCTCAGGGGGACGCCGGGCACGAGTTCGGCCTGCGGTCCGGAAGCCGGGGGTTCGGGGTCGTCGGCCGAGGCGCGGCCGATGGGCAGCACGGCGGCGCCGGCGAGCAGCAAGGCGATGCTCCGGCTTGCGATACGTCCGCTGATCATGCGGACAGGGAAGCGTGCGGGCCTGCCGTGCGGGAGGTGCCGCGCGGCGAGGTCACTCTTTAGGGAGCGTTTTCGAGCGAGCCATAGGGTGCTCGGCATGAGCATCATCGGGGTCGGTATCGACGTGGCGGAGATCGACAGGTTCGAGGCGGCGCTGAAGCGCACCCCCGGGCTGGCCGAACGCCTGTTCCTGCAGAGCGAGTTGCTGCTGCCCACGGGTGAACGTCGGGGCAGCGCCTCGCTCGCCGCCCGTTTCGCCGCGAAGGAGGCCCTCGCCAAGGCGCTGGGCGCGCCGGCGGGCCTGCTCTGGACGGACGCCGAGGTCTTCGTCGAGGACAGCGGCCGGCCGCGGCTGCGGGTGACGGGGACGGTGGCGGCGAAGGCGGCCGAACTGGGCGTCCGGTCCTGGCACGTGTCGCTGAGCCATGACGCCGGGGTGGCGTCGGCGGTGGTGGTGGCGGAGGGCTGATCCGCCGCCGCCCCGCCCCACCCCGCCACGCAGCTACGACCGCCACGCACCCGCCCGCGTCAGCAGATGGACTGGCTGCTGTTCACCCGGGTGATGTTCCGGAAGGTCGTGTTCTCACCGCACGGGCTCTCCCTGATCGCCGAGTTGGTCACCGTCAGGTTCTGGACGGTGATGTCCCGGTTGTTCGGGAACTCGGACCGCGCCGCCAGCCGCAGCTCGCCGCCACCGGTGATGCTGCCGCTCTGGGCGGCGAGGTTGACGTTGTAGCAGTTCTCGATCAGCACCGAGTTGTTCCCGGTGTTGTTGAGGGTCACCCGGTCGATGACGGCCCCGCCGCTCTCCGACACGCAGAACACCCCGCGTCCGCCGCCGCGCGCGATGACCTCGCCCACCCGGATGTTGGTCGGGTAGGAACTGCCCACCCGCCCGTTCCGGTTGGCCATGCGGAAGGCGGCGTACCCGGTGCCGGTGCCCGCGTTCTCGGCGTCGACCTTGCCGACGGTGGCGTTGACGGTCTGGTTGAGCAGCAGCCCCGACTCGCCGACGCCCCGCGCGGTCACCGTGCCGACGGTGAGGCCGTCGACGCCGTACGTCTCGACGGCGTGGCTGGAGGCCCCGGAGACGAAGACGTTGTCGATCCGGACGTTGCGCGTCCACTGGCTGGTGTCCCCGCGGTTGTCGATCCGCACGCCCAGCCCCGCAGACAGCCGCATGTCGATCTGCCCGAGGACGACGTTCTGCACGTTGCGCAGGAAGATCCCGTACAACGGGCTGCCGGTGAGGTTCAGATGCTGCACCTCGACGTCCCGGGTGCCGCGCGAGTAGACGGGCGCCTGGTCGCCGGAGCCGCTGCCGGTGACGTTGATGGTGCCGCAGACGTCGAGCGTGGTGTAGCTGGGCAGGGATATCCGCGACCCGGCGGACATCGATCCCGAACCGCGCACGACCACCCGCTCCTTGGCGGTACGCCCGGAGGTCAGGCTGTTCACGGCGGCCTGGACGGCGGCCCGCATGTCGCCGCCGGTGTAGACGGTGCCGCTGCCGCGCCGGGCGGTCCAGGTGCTGCCGTTGAGCACGGCCTCGGCCTGGTAGGAGCCTTCACCGCAGGCGGCGGCCGCGGCCTGCGGCGCGGGGCCGGTCAGGGTGCCTACGACGGTGAGGAGAGCCGTGGCACCGACAGCGGCGAGGAGGGAAGCTCTGCGTCCCATGGGGGGGTCCTCTCATCAAACCGATCCCATCGACGCCCGCTCGCATCGAACGGATTCGACTGAATCGATTCACCATGTGGGGGTCGGTGAGTTTGGCAAAGGCGCGGCAAAGCGTCAATGGATGCGACGTGTTCGGGTCGGTGCGGGAGACTCGAACGCATGCGGACTGCGTACAGCGTGGAGACGGTAAGGGCGGCCGAACGGGAGCTGATGGCACGGCTTGCGGACGGGGCGCTGATGCAGCGGGCGGCGGCCGGACTCGCCGCGGCCTGCGCGGATCTGCTGGGCCGGGTGTACGGCCGCCGGATCGCCCTGCTGGTCGGCAGCGGCGACAACGGCGGCGACGCCCTCTACGCCGGGGCACGACTGGCCAGGCGCGGCGCGGGAGTCACGGCGATCCTGCTGACGCCCGGACGGGCGCACGCCTCAGGCCTCGCGGCGCTGCGCCGGGCGGGCGGCCGGGCGGTGGGGGTCGCCGGGGCCGAGGAGTTGATCGAGCGCGCGGATCTCGTCGTCGACGGCATCGTCGGTATCGGCGGCAAGGGCGGGCTGCGCCCGGAGGCGGTACCGCTGGCCGCGGCGGCCGAACGGTCCCGCGCGGCCGTGGTCGCCGTGGACCTGCCGAGCGGCGTGGACGTCGAGACGGGCGAGGTGCGCGGCACGGCACTGCGGGCCGACCTCACCGTCACCTTCGGCACCCACAAGCCCGGCCTGCTGATCGATCCGGCGCGGGAGTACGCCGGTGTGGTGCGGTTGGTGGACATCGGCCTGGCGCTGCCGAACGACGCGGTGGAGCTGGAGGCGCTGCAACACGCCGACGTGGCGCGGCTGTTGCCTCTTCCGGCCGCGGAGACGGACAAGTACCGGCGGGGCGTCGTGGGCATCGCCGCCGGCTCGGCCCGCTATCCGGGCGCGGCGGTGCTGGCGGTCGCGGGGGCGCTGCGGGGCGGGGCGGGGGCCGTACGGTACGTCGGTCCGGCCGGGGACGCGGTGATCGCCCGGTTCCCCGAGACGCTGGTGTCGGACGGGGGCCCGCGGAAGGCGGGGCGCGTCCAGGCCTGGGTGGTCGGCCCGGGCGCCGGGGACGACGCGGCGACGGTCGCGGAGGTACTGGCGACGGACGTACCGGTGCTGCTGGACGCGGACGGGCTACGACTGGCGGACCCCGCGGCCGTACGGGACCGCATGGCACCGACCCTGATGACCCCGCACGCCGGGGAGGCGGCGGCGCTGCTCGGGGTCTCGAGGGAGGAGGTCGAGGCGGCTCGGCTGGCCTCGGTACGGGAGTTGGCGGCGCGATATGCCGCGACGGTGCTGCTCAAGGGGTCGACGACGCTGGTCTCGGACGCCGGCGGCACCGGCCCGGTCCGGGTCAACCCGACGGGAACCGGCTGGCTGGCCACGGCCGGCAGCGGCGACGTGCTCTCCGGCCTGGCGGGCTCCCTGCTGGCAGCGGGCCTCACGGCACCGGACGCCGCGAGCGTGGCGGCGTATCTCCACGGCCTCTCGGCGAGGTTCGCGGCGGACGGGGCGCCGGTGGGGGCGCATGACGTGGCCGAGGGGATTCCGGGGGCTTGGCGGGATGTACGGGGGTGACGAGTCAGTCTGGGCTCGGCTCCCCGGCGACCAGAGGGGCCTCGGATGTCGAACACGCTTCCGTAAAGTGGAGTCTGTAGCACTGGCCCCGGCCCGAGGAACCCTCACCTTCCCCCGCACCGCCGTCACCACCTTCGTCCCCGCCCTCAAACACACCGAACAGGGACTCCACTCCGAATGACCGCCAAGGTAACCGCAGTCAGCAGCAACAGCGAGTACTCCTTCACCAAGCCCAACCGCCCCAGCATCACCCTGTTGGCCGGCCTCGGTGTCGAGGGAGACGTGCACGCCGGCGTCACCGTCAAGCACCGCTCCCGGGTGGCACAGGACCCCAGTCAGCCGAACCTGCGCCAGGTCCACCTCATTCACGAGGAGCTGTTCGCCGACGTCGACCGGCAAGGGTTCGCTGTCGCGCCAGGTGAACTCGGGGAGAACATCACCACCAGCGGTATCGACCTGCTCGCTCTACCGACCGGCACGCTGCTGCACATCGGCGGCGAGGCGGTCGTGGAGGTCACGGGCCTGCGCAACCCCTGCCTGCAGATCGACGCCTTCCAGCAGGGCCTGCTGAAGCAGGTCGTCGGCCGCGACGAGGCGGGGAACATCGTGCACAGGGCAGGGATCATGAGCGTGGTCCAGGTGGGCGGCGTGGTGCGTCCCGGTGACACGATCACCGTGCAGCTCCCGGAGGAGCCGCACCGCCCTCTGGAGCGGGTCTGACCGATCAGGTCCGACGTCCACCCTCGACTGCTACTCCACCGTCACGGACTTCGCCAGGTTCCGAGGCTGATCCACCTCGTTCCCCCGGGCGGTGGCCAGCTCACACGCGAACACCTGCAACGGCACCGTGGCCACCAGCGGCTGGAGCAGCGTCGGCGTGGCCGGGATCCGGATCAGGTGATCCGCGTACGGCACCACCGCCTCGTCCCCCTCCTCGGCGATCACGATGGTCCGGGCGCCCCGAGCCCGGATCTCCTGCATGTTGGACACGATCTTGTCGTGCAGAACGGACCGCCCCCGGGGCGAGGGCACGACCACGACCACCGGCAGGTCGTCCTCGATCAGGGCGATGGGCCCGTGCTTCAGCTCCCCCGCCGCGAACCCCTCGGCGTGCATATAGGCGAGTTCCTTCAGCTTCAGCGCGCCCTCCAGCGCCACCGGGTATCCCACGTGCCGCCCGAGGAAGAGCACCGTGTTCTTGTGGGCGAGGCTCCGCGCGAGCTCCCGTACCGGCTCCATGGTCTCCAGGACCCGCTCGACGTCACCGCCGATGTGCGCGAGGTCCCGGATCACGGCATGGATCTCGTCGCCCCACTTCGTCCCGCGCACCTGCCCCAGGTACAGGGCGACCAGGTAGCAGGCCACCAACTGCGTCAGAAACGCCTTCGTCGAGGCGACCGCGACCTCCGGCCCCGCATGGGTGTACAGCACCGCGTCCGACTCCCGCGGAATGGTCGACCCGTTGGTGTTGCAGATCGCCAGCACCCGGGCCCCCTGCTCACGGGCGTGCCGTAGCGCCATGAGCGTGTCCATGGTCTCGCCGGACTGGGAGATGGCGATGACGAGGGTCTGCTGGTCGAGGATCGGATCCCGGTACCGGAACTCGCTCGCCAACTCCACCTCGCACGGGATCCGCGTCCAGTGCTCGATGGCGTACTTGGCGATCAACCCGGCGTGGAAGGCCGTACCGCAGGCGACGATGACGACCTTGTCGACCTCCCGCAGCTCGGCGGCGCTGATCCGGACCTCGTCCAGTGTCAGGGAGCCGGCGGCGTCGATACGCCCCAGCAGGGTATCGGCGACAGCCTTGGGCTGCTCGGCGATCTCCTTGAGCATGAAGTAGTCATAGCCCCCCTTTTCCGCGGCGGCGGCATCCCAGTCGACGCGATACGACCGCACCTCCGCCGGCCGCCCGTCGAACCCGGTGACGGTCACCCCGTCCCGCCGCAGCTCGACGACCTGGTCCTGACCCAGCTCGATCGCCGACCGCGTATGGGCGATGAACGCGGCGACGTCCGAGGCGAGAAAGGCCTCACCCTCCCCAACGCCCACCACGAGCGGCGAGTTCCGGCGCGCCCCCACCACCACATCGGGCTCGTCCGCGTGCACGGCGACCAGCGTGAACGCCCCCTCCAGCCGTCGGCACACCAGCCGCATCGCCTCCGCGAGGTCGGCGGTCACCGAGAACTCCTCGGCCAGCAGGTGCGCGACCACCTCGGTGTCCGTCTCGGAGGCCAGCTCATGCCCCCGCTCCTCCAACTCCGCCCGCAGCCCGGCGAAGTTCTCGATGATCCCGTTGTGCACGACGGCGACGCGCCCGGCGTTGTCGAGATGCGGGTGGGCGTTGGCGTCGGTGGGCCCGCCGTGAGTGGCCCACCGCGTATGCCCGATCCCCGTACTCCCCGTCGGCAGCGGCCGCTCGGTCAGCTCCTTCTCCAGATTGACGAGCTTGCCCGCCTTCTTCGCCGCCGCCATCCCCCCGTCCGCCAGGACGGCGACCCCCGCCGAGTCGTACCCCCGGTACTCCAGCCGCTTCAGTCCGGCCGTGACAATCTCCAGCGCCGACTGCGACCCCACGTATCCCACGATTCCGCACATGCGCGGCAGCCTACGACCGAACCGGCGCCCGAAAGGGCCACAGCGTGCCCGATTTCGGAAATTCCCGCGTCACTCGGGGACGGCGGGGGCCACGTCCGCCGAGAAGTCCGCGGCGACATCGCACAGGCCGGGCCGCCGGCGCCGTAGACCCGAGAGGGGCAGCTGGGGGTCGGTCGGCGCGATGTCCGTTGCAGCCCCCACTCCGCCGCCATCTCGTCACTCACCGCCGCGCGCGGATCCGGCGGAACACCACCCCATCCCCGCCTCCGCCCCGTACGACTCGCCCGGCAAGGACAACCCGGCGCCCCCGCGTTCGACCCGTCGTCCCCCGAGTCCCGCGCCAACGCCCGAGCCGGTCCTGGATGGTGCGTACGTACCGGCTGATGTCCATCGCCTGGAACAGCGAGCGTCCCCCACACCGCCGAGTTCGCGCTCCGCGCGACGGGCCCGCAGCCTCCAGTGACTACGTCTTGGCCCGGTACGCCCGCATCGCCACCGGATAGAACACCACCGCGATCCCCGCGGCCCACACCAGCGACCACATCACCGGCTCCGCCACGGCCCCACCCAGCAACAACCCCCGGAACGCGTCCGACAGATGCGTCACCGGATTGACGTCGCTCCACGCCTGGAGCCACCCCGGCATGGTGTCGACCATCACGAAGGCGCTGCTGGTGAAGGTGATCGGGAAGATGATCGTGAAGGCGAACGCCTGCACCTTCTCCGCGTCCCCGGCGAGCATCCCGATGAGCACCGCGCTCCACGACACCGCCGCGGCGAACACGACCACCAGCAGCATCCCGAGCACCAGCCCGTCCAGTCCCCCGGTGATCCGGAAGCCGAGCAGCAGCCCGAGGCCGATCATCAGCAGCATCGCCCAGACGTGCTTGGCGAGGTCCGCGGTGATGCGGCCGATGAGCGGGGCGGAACGGGCTATCGGCAGGCTGCGCAGGCGGTCGAAGACGCCCTTGGTGAGGTCGGTGTTGAGCGCCATGGCCGTGTACATGGTCATGAACAGGGTGTTCTGGACGATGATCCCGGGCAACGCGTACTTCAGGTACGCCTCGGGCGACCCGGCCATCTGCCCGCCCAGCACATACGTGAAGAGGAACACGAACATGATGGGCGTGATGCTGTAGTCGACCAGCTCCAGCGGATTGTGCTTGACCGCGACAAGGCTCCGCCAGGCCATCGTGAAGGTCTGGCGCAGCCCGTCGAGCGGTCGGACACGACCCGACTTGGTGACCGGGGCCGTGATGGTCGTGGCGGCGGCGGTCATGGCCGCATCACCGCCTTCCGCTGCTCGGCCTCCCGCGGCTCGGCCTCCCGCACCTCCGCGTCGTCCCCGTCCCGGACGGCCGCACCACCATCGCCCTCCGGCTCTCCCGGTTCCGCGCGATGCCCGGTCAGGGCGAGGAAGACCTCGTCGAGCGAGGAGCGCCGCAGTGCGAGCTCGCCCACCGCGATCCCCTCGCGGTCGAGGGTGCGCACGACGGCCGGCATCAGCTCGGGGTCCTTCACCGGGGCGGTGATCGTCTCGCCCTCGATCCGGGCCTCCGGCCCCGCGGCCCCGGCCACCAGCACGTGCGCCCGCGCGAGATCCCGTTCAGCGACCGGCCGCAGCTCCAGCACCTGCCCGCCGACCTGCGACTTCAGCTGGTCCGGGGTGCCCTCGGCGATCACCCTCCCCTTGTCGATCACCACGATGTCGTCGGCGAGCACATCGGCCTCGTTCAGATACTGCGTGGTCAGCAGCGCCGTCGCCCCGTCCGCGACCAGCCCCCGCAGCAGGTCCCACAGCTCACCGCGGCTGTGCGGATCGAGGCCGGTGGTCGGCTCGTCGAGGAAGAGGATGCTGGGCCGGCCCACGAGACTGGCGGCGAGGTCCAGACGCCTGCGCATACCGCCCGAGTACGTCTTCGTGGCCCGCCCGGCAGCGTCCGTCAGCTGGAAGCGGTCCAGCAGCTCACGGGCCCGCGCCCTGGCGTCCCGCCGGGAGAGTCCGAGCAGCCGGCCGATGAGCAGCAGGTTCTCCGTGCCGGTCAGGTTCTCGTCCACCGCCGCGTACTGCCCGGTCAGCCCGACCATGGCGCGTACGACCCCGGCGTCCCGGACCACGTCGTGCCCGGCGACCCGCGCGCTGCCCCCGTCGGGCCGCAGCAGCGTCGCGAAGATCCGCACCGCGGTCGTCTTCCCCGCGCCGTTGGGCCCCAGCAGTCCGAGCACCGTGCCTCTACGGGCCCCCAGATCGACCCCGGCCAGCGCCTCGGTGTCCTTGAACCGCTTGACCAGGCCTTGCGCCTCGATCGCATACGTCGTCATGGTCACCCCTCGTCACCCCTCGAGGCCGTGGACCCGGCCCGGGCCCACCTCTCCCACAACTGTGACGCACGCCACCGACATTCCCCACTTGCCCGGACTTGCCCTCCATGCCCGAGCTCGCCCCGCTTCCCTCCGGTCGCTGTATCTTTCTCCAAAAGGTCGCGGGGTGACGGATCCCACCTCACCGTCCGTTCGTACTCCCGTAACAATGGACTGTGATCTCTCCGGTCTCCTCGATGCCCCGGAGCGCCCACCGGCCCAGGCCGGAGGCGACTCCTTACGTCGACCTCACCCGCTCGGAGTGGAGCGCGCTGCGCGACAAGACCCCGCTGCCGCTCACCGCGGAGGAGGTCGAGAAGCTGCGCGGTCTCGGCGATGTCATCGACCTCGACGAGGTCCGGGACATCTACCTCCCGCTCTCCCGCCTCCTGAACCTCTACGTGGGCGCCACCGACGGCCTGCGCGGCGCCCTGAACACCTTCCTCGGCGAACAGGGCTCCCAGTCCGGCACACCGTTCGTCATAGGGGTCGCCGGCTCGGTCGCCGTCGGCAAGTCCACGGTCGCCCGACTCCTGCAGGCCCTGCTCTCCCGCTGGCCCGAGCACCCGCGCGTCGAGCTGGTGACGACGGACGGCTTCCTGCTCCCCACCAAGGAACTGGAAGCCCGCGGCCTGATGTCGCGGAAAGGTTTCCCCGAGTCCTTCGACCGCCGCGCCCTGACCCGTTTCGTCGCCGACATCAAGGCCGGCAAGGACGAGGTCACGGCCCCCGTCTACTCCCACCTGATCTACGACATCGTCCCGGACCAGAAGCTCACGGTCCGCCGCCCCGACATCCTGATCGTCGAGGGCCTCAACGTCCTGCAGCCCGCCCTGCCCGGCAAGGACGGCCGCACCCGGGTCGGGCTCGCCGACTACTTCGACTTCAGCGTGTACGTCGACGCGCGCACCGAGGACATCGAGCAGTGGTACCTCAACCGCTTCAAGCGGCTGCGCGAGACCGCCTTCCAGAACCCGTCCTCGTACTTCCGCAAGTACACCCAGGTGTCCGAGGACGAGGCCCTCGACTACGCCCGCACGATGTGGCGCACCATCAACAAGCCCAACCTGGTCGAGAACATCGCGCCCACCCGGGGCCGGGCCACCCTGGTCGTCCGCAAGGGCCCGGACCACAAGGTGCAGCGGCTGAGCCTGCGCAAGCTGTGACGGCTACGCTGCCGCCATGCTGCACCTGCGCCTGATCACGCCGTCCGACAAGACCGACGACGTGGTCCGCCTCATCGAGAAGACGGTGGGGACGGCCCATGTCGCCGTCCTGCCCGGCGCCGCCCGCAACCCCGCCGGGGACCTGGTGCTGTGCGACGTGGCGCGCGAGGCGGGCGACGAACTCCTCGCCGACCTCCAGGCGTTGGGCATCCAGGAGCGCGGCTCCATCGCCGTGGAGAACATCGACCTGTCGCTGTCCAAGCGGGCCGACAAGGCCGAGGCGGAGGCCCCCGGCGAGGGCGCCGACGCGGTGCTGTGGGAGCACCTGGCCGACGCGACCCACGAGGAGTCGACGCTCTCCGCGACGTACCTCGCCTTCCTCACGCTCGCCACGATGATCGCGGCCTGCGGTGTCGTGCTGGACAACGCGATCCTGATCGTGGGCGCGATGGCGGTCGGCCCGGAGTTCGGCCCGCTGGCCGGGCTCAGCACGGCCCTGGTCCAGCGGGCGCCCCGGCTCGCCCTGCGGTCGCTGATCGCGCTCGTCGTCGGTTTCGCCGTCGCCATGGCGGTGACGGTCGGCTTCAGCTCGTTCATGGACGCGCTGGGCCAGTTCTCGAAGGAACAGCTGGAGGCCGACCGCCCGAGCACCGCCTTCGTCTACGCCCCCGACGCCTTCTCGTTCATCGTGGCGGTCCTCGCCGGCATCGCCGGCACCCTGTCCCTCACATCCGCCAAGTCCGGCGCCCTGGTCGGCGTCGCCATCTCCGTCACCACGGTCCCGGCAGCCGCCAACGCGGCAGTGGCCCTGAGCTACGGCGACACGAAGCAGACCTGGGGCTCCACGGAACAGCTCCTGCTGAACCTGTTGGGGATCGTCCTGGCCGGCACCCTGACCCTACTGGCCCAGAAATGGCTCTGGGGAAAAGGACGCCAACGCCCGAACGCCGCCTAGGGGCAAGGCCCCCGGGGGCGCGGGGCTGCATCGATAAGCGGCTCCGCCGCGTGGGCGCGACCAGCCACAACGAACCCGCGGCCCGCACCGAGCAGATCCCCCACCCCCAACCCGGCACACCCGACTACCCCAGCGCGGACTTCACGACATCAGCCAACCGCCCGGCAACAGACCGCGCCTGATCGATATCCGCGGCCTCGACCATCACTCGCACCAACGGCTCGGTCCCGGACGGCCGAAGCAACACCCGCCCCGTAGCCCCGAGTTCCCGCTCAGCCTCGGCAACGGCAGCCGCGAGGTCGGCCGAGTCCCCGACCCGGGACCGGTCCACGTCCGGCACATTGATCAGCACCTGAGGCAACCGCTCCATCACAGCGGCAAGCTCCCGCAGCGAACGCCCGGTCCGCGCGACCCGAGCGGCCAACAGCAGCCCGGTCAACGTGCCGTCACCGGTCGTCGCGTGATCGAGGACGATCACATGCCCGGACTGCTCCCCGCCGAGGGCGTACCCGTGCTGCTTCATCTCCTCCAGCACATACCGGTCACCCACCGCGGTCTGCACCAGCTTCAGCCCCTCGCGCTCCAGCGCCAGCTTGAAGCCGAGGTTGGACATGACGGTCGCCACGACCGTCTCGGAGCGCAGCACGGACCGCTCGCGCATGTCCAGCGCGAGCACGGCGAGGATCTGGTCGCCGTCCACCTCGTCGCCGGTGTGGTCCACGGCGAGGCAGCGGTCGGCGTCGCCGTCGTGCGCGATACCGAGGGCGGCACCGTGCTCGACGACGGCGGCCTTCAGCTTCTCCAGATGCGTGGACCCGCACCCGTCGTTGATGTTGAGCCCGTCCGGCTCGGCACCGATGGTCACGACCTCGGCCCCGGCCCGCTCGAACGCCTCCGGCGACACACCGGCCGCGGCGCCGTGCGCCTCGTCGAGGACGATCTTCAGCCCGTCCAGCCGGTTGGGCAGAACGCCGAGGAGATGGGCGACGTACTCCTCGAACCCCTCGTCGTACGACCGCACCCGCCCGACCGCCGCACCCGTCGGCCGCTCCCACGGCTCACCGTGCCGGTGCTCGTCGTAGACGGTCTCGATACGGTCCTCCAGCTCGTCGGCGAGCTTGTGGCCGCCGCGGGCGAAGAACTTGATGCCGTTGTCGGGCATGGCGTTGTGGCTGGCGGAGAGCATCACGCCGAGGTCGGCGCCGAGCGAGCCGGTGAGGAACGCCACGGCGGGCGTCGGCAGCACGCCGACCCGCAGCACGTCGACGCCCGCACTCGCCAGACCGGCCACCACGGCGGCCTCCAGGAACTCCCCGGACGCACGCGGATCCCGTCCGACCACCGCTGTCGGCCGGTGGCCCTCGAAGGTGCCCGCCTCGGCCAGTACGTGCGCGGCCGCCACGGACAGACCGAGCGCCATCTCGGCCGTCAGATCCGCGTTGGCGACGCCGCGCACGCCGTCCGTGCCGAAGAGTCGTCCCACTTGTCCTCCTGAGGAAACTTCAGATCCGGAAGCGGACCCGGCTCGCGTTACGCGGCCGGCGGCTCCCGCTTCCCGGCATTCCATGCCCGGGGCATCGGATCACACAAGCCTTTGAACGTCTTGTGCCGTTATACGCCCGAGGCCGGTGATAAAACGAACGCCCCGGTGGCACTGTGGCGTGCCGCCGGGGCGTTCGGAGTACTCGGCGTACCGGAGTACGTGCAGAGGCAGCCCGCGCTTAGCGCTTGCTGTACTGCGGAGCCTTGCGGGCCTTCTTCAGACCGGCCTTCTTGCGCTCGACCGCACGGTCGTCGCGCTTGAGGAAGCCGGCCTTCTTCAGCGGGCCGCGGTTGTTGTCGACGTCGGCCTCGTTCAGGGCGCGGGCGACACCGAGACGGAGCGCACCGGCCTGGCCGGAGACACCGCCACCGGCGATGCGGGCGACGACGTCGTAGCGACCGTCGAGCTCAAGAACCTTGAACGGCTCGTTGACCTCCTGCTGGTGCACCTTGTTCGGGAAGTAGTCCTCGAGCGTCCGCCCGTTGATCTTCCACTTGCCGGTGCCCGGCACGATGCGAACGCGCGCGATGGCGTTCTTACGACGGCCCAGACCGGCGGCGGGCTGGGGCTCACCGAAGCGCGAGGCGAGGGACTCGGAGGTGTACTCGCCCTCCACCGGAACCTCGGACTCGGTGGTGTAGCTGTCGATGTCAAGCTCTTCGAGCGGCTGCTCGGCAGTGGTCTCGGCCACGATTCTCCTCAGATTCTCTTCAGGCTTAGGGGGTGGCCGGACTTACTGCGCGACCTGGGTGATCTCGTACGGCTGCGGCTGCTGCGCGCCGTGCGGGTGCTGGTCACCCTTGTAGACCTTCAGCTTCGAGAGCATCTGACGGCCCAGCGTGTTCTTGGGGAGCATGCCCTTGACGGCCTTCTCGATCGCCTTCTCAGGGTTCTTGTCGAGGAGCTCGTCGTAACGGACGGAACGCAGACCACCCGGGTAGCCGGAGTGGCGGTACGCCATCTTCTGGGTCCGCTTGTTACCGGACAGGTGCACCTTGTCGGCGTTGATGATGATGACGAAGTCACCAGCGTCGACGTGCGGCGCGTAGATCGGCTTGTGCTTGCCCCGGAGGAGCGTCGCGGCAGTGGTGGCGAGACGGCCCAGGACAACGTCCTGAGCGTCGATGACGTGCCACTGGCGCGTCACATCGCCGGGCTTGGGGCTGTACGTACGCACGGTTCGTAGCCTTCGCTTCGAGTGAATGGTCCTGAACAGGTCACCGAAACGATCACGACAGCCTGGACCGCACTGCGGCGACGCATACCGCGTACGTGGGGTCGCTGGTCATCGGCCCGGTGGACCGGTGTAAGGGCCCGTCCCGTGAGAATGAGCAAGCCAATACACAACGAACATGCAGGATACCTGCGGCGCCACGGCCGGGTCAAAATGGCGTGACGACGACTGCCCTGCTGTCCGCCCACCAGGATAAACGCCCCGCCCTCGGGCCGGCACCGGAAGCGGTCTCCACACCCTGGACCGGGCGCCGGGGGGCGACCGGCGGTTCGGGCGACCTGCGACCCGCGCCAGGAGACGGTCGGCCGACACTGCGCGCGCCGCACGTGAAGCGACCACGGCGCTCACTCCCCCACCCCGGGCGCCTCCGGTGCCGCCCGGGGCCGCCGCTCGGCCGACCGGCTCGGGGCCGAGTGCTCGAGGGCGGAGCCCCTGGAGGACGGGACGGGTAGGGGCGGCGGGGGCGAGGAAAGACCCCGTCGGCAGTGGGCGCCCAGCGTCACAGCCGCCGCACACAGCGTCACCGCGTCTCGGAACGCCCGCCGCTGGACCGTCTCCAGAAAGGGCCAGCTCACACCGGGCAGCTGCGGCACCAGCGCCAGCCAGAACCACGGCCCACGAGCCACCGCCCCCGCACACGGCAGCCCCGCCACCAGCAACGGCACGACCACCAGCAGATAGTGGTCGTACGACGGCCTGGCCACCAGGAACGCCGAGAGCATCACCATCGCCGCCGTCTCCGCGAGCCGCACCGCCCCGCCGTCCCCCCGCCGCCACCGCCACCACGCGCACCCCACCCCCGCCGCGGCCAGCACCATCCCGATCCCCCCGGCCAGCACCCCCGGCACCCCCACCCGCGGCAGCACCGCACCGGGCGACGCCTCATAGAGCCGTACGAACCCGTCGTCGCCGCTCAGCAGAAACGGCAGGGTCCGGGTGAAGAACCCCGCCGGATCCGGCAGCAGCAGCGCCGCCCCCGCCGACGCCACCACCGGCACCCCGACCAGCACCCCCAGCCCCCGCCAGCGCCCCGCGAACACGAACACCAACGCGACCGGTGCCAGCAACGGCTTCAGCGCGACCGCCGCCCCGATCACCGCGCCCGCGGCCACCCATCGCCCCCGCCCGGCCAGCAACAACCCCAGCGGAAGGGCTAGCGCCGCAGTCGCCGTCCAGTTCCCCAACAGGACGAGGTGGGCGAACGGCGCGAACCCCACCGCGAGTCCGAGCAGCCCGAGCGCGGCGAAGCGACTGCGCAGCGGGACGCCGTGGAGTCGGACGGCACACGCCCAGCCCCCGACCAGGCACCCCGTCACCGCCAACGGGACCAGCACGCACAGCACATCCCGGGGCAGCAGCACCTGAGGCGCCGCCGCCAGCACGGCGCCCGGCAAATAGAGGAAGTGGGAGTCGTCATACGGCGAGCCCCCGGCCCACCACACCCGCGCCGCCCGCACCACGATCGCGTTGTCCATCCCTCCGCCCGAGGTCACCCGGGCCGTACGCGCCACGAGGGCGGCCAGCACCACTCCGAGCGCCCCCCACAGATGCCACGTCGCCCGTCGTACCAACCACCCGGAGATGTCGCTTTTGCGCTCGCTCACCGTGTGAACGCTAGGTGCGGGTGCGCCTCTTGGGGCGGACCGGCACACCCTCGGTCCGTCTAAGATGCGCCCCATGAGCTACGGGCAGCAGGGGGGACCCCAGTCCCAGTGGGATCCCTGGAAACCGCATTCCCAGCAGCCGTGGAACAGCGGCGCCGACGAGACGCCGGACTGGGCCGCACTCGCCGAGGCGTCCGAGACGCGCAACAAACGGCGCCGGCTGCTCTTCATCGGCGGCGGCGCACTGGCCACCGTCGCGATCGGTGCCGCGGTCGCCGTGGCCGTGGTGTCGGCGAACGACGGCGACCCGGCCGCGAACAAGCCGGCTTCCGGTGTTCCGGGCAGCTCGGGCCTGCCGACCCAGACCACCGCCCCGTCGTTCGCGTCGACCAGCGCCCCGCCGCCGCTGAACCCGAAGGACTTCATCTCCAGCAAGAGCAAGGACACCGCCCCGCTCAGCGCGGAGGGCCTCTTCCCGGGCACCCAGCTGACGGTGGGCAGCGACACGGTGTACAAGAAGGGCGCGACGGACGACACGAAGAACTGCTCCGCGGCCACCAAGGGCGGTCTGCCGAAGATCCTCTCCGACAACAAGTGCACCAGCTTCATGCGCGTCTCGTACGTGAAGGACGGCGTGGCGGTGACGGTCGGCGTGGCGGTCTTCGACGACGCGGCGCAGGCCACCAAGGTCAAGGGCAAGGTCAACACCGACACGGACCTCGTCAGGACGCTCCCCGGCAAGGGCATCAAGGACTTCTGCACATCCGCCTTCTGCCTCGTGACCGCGAACTCCTACGGCCGTTACGCCTACTTCACCCTGACCGGCTTCACCAACGGGAAGGACATGACGGACAAGGACACCGAGGCTCTCCAGGTCGGCGAGACCCTCGAGGACTTCACCTTCCGTCAGATCCGCAGGCGCGGCGAGATCCAGGCGTCGGCAGCGGCCGGCGAGTGACGCCCGCCCTCATCTGAGTCCCCCGTCCGGGGCGGGGGACAATCTCCGCACGAACGTGTCGGGGAGGGGCGGGGGCTGTGCGGGTACGAGGCCGGATAGGGCTGCTCGGTGCGGCGGCGGGTGCCGCGCTGCTGGCGCCACTGGGCATATGGGCCTGGCCGGAGGCGACCGACGGGCGACCGGGCGGGCCCGCGCTCGTGCCCACCGATCTGCGGACCCGGGACCCTAGGGCGACCGTCGCCGCGCGCCGGGTGTACGCCCTGCTGGCGGGCCTGGAGAACGACGCCCGCCGCGGCCGCCCGAGCCGCACGGTGATCGGGCAGCACGTCGAGCTGCACAACGAGCGGTACAACCCCGAGTACGGCGACTACCGGGGCACGAAACAGCCGGGCTACTACTACCGCAAGGCCCGGGACATCGCCGGCCGGCTGCCCGGCTTCGTGGAACTGGACCTCGGACCGGGCTACGGCCGTCCGGGCTGGGCGGTGGGCGAGGCCCGCTCCTACTCCCGCGCCTGGCCGAGCTGCCGGCCGCGCTGGGGGTACACCGAGGACGCGGTGGACCTGGCGGTCGGCGTGTGGGCGGGTCTGCCCCGGCCGGCCGACGGCTCGTACCGTCCCACCGGCAGGCACACGGACTGCGCCGACGGCACCGAGGTCGCGCTGCCGCGGGGCGGCGACGGACCGGCGGGCATCGTCGGCTTCTCCTTCCACCAGCCCTATCCGGGCAGCCCGGTCAAGGGCTTCGCGCAGACACTGCACCGCAACTCGCCCGGCGCCCGGGACCCGGGCTGGTTCGCCCGGGTGGTCACCCCGGGCAGCGCCGAGCACGGGCACCTGCTGCAGGACCTCGCCTTCCTCGCGGACCACCTCGGCTATCTCGCCGACCGCGGTGTGCCGGTGCTGCTGCGCCCGTACCACGAGATGAACGCGGCGCCCGGCCGGGGCTTCTGGTGGGCGGGCCAGGACCCCGCGGCGTTCCGGAGGCTGTGGCGGCTGACGTACGACTACCTCGTGCACCGGCGCGGGCTGCACAACCTGGTCTTCGTCTGGGCGCCGCACTCCTGGGACGGGACGGACGGCCGGGAGCCGCGGGACTACTACCCGGGCGGCCGCCACGTCGATGTCGTGGGCGTCGACGACTACAGCGACACCCCTGCCGAGCCCTTCGGTTCGGGCGCCTGGACGGAGGTCTGGTACCGGGGCCTGGAGCCGTACCGCAAACCCCGGGTCCTCGCCGAGTCCTTCCATGTGCCGCTCAACTCCGCCCGGCCGGACACCCTGACCAGAACGCCGTGGGTGCTGTGGACGGTGTGGGGCCAGGCGCTGTCGTACGACAACCTCACCGAGCCCCGGCGCAAGAACAGCGAGCGCGACGTGAAGCGGACGTACGGATCACCGAAGGTGATAACGGCCGGTGGCTTCGTTAACGATTGAACACAACTTGCTCACATCAGTTCCAAGTACACACACATATGTGCAAGGATCGGCCATCTGTTCGGCCTGTTGTTTGGGCGCCTGGGGGGGCATCTGAGCGGCGACAGGGCCGAAGCGCCAATGAAGGCGTTGGGGGGCAGAAGCCCGAAGTAGACGTGCCGTGGCGCGCTGTGCCGTGCCGGGGCCGAGATCTGTTGCTGCCTCAACGCACCACCGATCTCACGGGAGTTCTGCAGTCGTCATGGCATCGACACTGGTCGAGGGGGGCGTGCCGCATTCGCGGCACCATCAGAAACTCGCGAAGCGCACGGCGTCCTGGAAGCCGGGAATCCTCCCGTTCCTGCTGCCGTTCGTCCTGTTGGTCGCGTTCGGGCTCTGGAGCTACCGGCCCAGCTCGTCACTGATGAGCTGGATCCTGACCGTCGTCTGGTCCCTGCCGGTGGCCGGTGTGCTGGTCGGCATCCAGGGCGCCCTGCTGATCCGCCGCCGGGTCCGCAAGAGCGACCGGATGACCCCGCCGGCCCCGGCCGAACAGGACTTCCTGATCGTCCTGTGCCCGACCATCGGACGGCACGACACCTACCCGGCCCTGGAGCGCTCGGTCCTCAGCTACGTCGAGCACCTGCCGGAGTGGTTCCCGTACATGCGGGTCGACATCCTCACCGAGGAGGGCTGCGAGGCCACGGAGGCCATCGACCGGCTCGCCGACTCCCACCCGCTGATCCGGGTCGTCACCGTCCCCAAGGACTACGTCCCGGCCAACGGCACCCGCTTCAAGGCCCGCGCCAACCACTACGCCCACGAGCTGCGCATCGAGGAGGGCGAGGCCCTCGAGTACGTGTGGGTGCTGCACATGGACGACGACACCGGCGTCGGCCCCGACACCGCGTCCTCGCTCGCCCAGTTCATCAACCGCCAGCGCCGCGCCCACCCCGATGAGGCCAAGCACATGGCGCAGGGCATCCTCACGTACCCCCGTGAGAACGCGGTGAACATGTTCACCTGGCTCGCGGACGCCGTGCGCCCCGCCGACGACATCGCCCGCTTCCGCGCGCTGACCGGCATGGGCACCCCGGCCGCCGGCGTGCACGGCGAGCTGCTGGTGCTGCGCGCGTCCATCGAGGCCGAGATCGGCTGGGACTTCGGCCCCAAGGAGATCGTCGAGGACGCGCGTCTCGCCCTGACCTTCTGCCGCAAGTACCCCGGCCGCAGCGACTGGTTCAACGGCCGCTGCTACGGCGCCTCCCCCGCCAGCGCCGCCGACTTCGTCAAGCAGCGCGACCGGTGGGCCTGGGGCCTGGTGGCGCTCTGCTTCAACCGGGCCGTGCCGCTGCGCTACCGCTGGTTCCTGTCGATCTGCGTGGCCACCTGGATCCTCGGCCCGCTCCAGCACATCGGCGCCGTACTGCTCGTGGGCTGGCTCATCAACGACATGAACACCTCGCCGGTGACCCAGTCCATCGTGCTCCTGTGGGCGCTCAACTTCGCCTACGTCATCTGGACGTACTGGGAGGGTCTGCGGCTGAACGCGCTCGCGTCGGTCAGCGGGCGACGCAAGTGGTGGGAGCCGATCGTGGTGGTCGCGCTGATCCCCGTCTTCTCGGTGCTGGAGGGACTCGGCGGCTTCAAGGGCTTCCTGAAGTTCGTCCGGCGCGAGGAGAACAAGTTCGTCGTGATCGCCAAGCCCGCCTGACCGCCCGGAAGACCACTGACATGCGTTCACGACTGCCTCTGCTTGCCATTTTCCCGGTGACCGTCCTCACCCTCGTGTTCGGCACCCCCTTCGTCCTCGGCGACCACCCGGTGCGCTGGGAGTCGGGCTCGGCCCTGCCCAGGATCGTCATCGGCGACTCCGCGGAGTCCGCCTCGCCGGACGGCGGCACCGACGGCACACCGTCCACCCCGTCCGCCACCTCCTCGTCCTCCCCCGCCAACACCCTCCAGGTCGCCCGGCCCTGGACGAAGGGCATGGCGCAGTGGGGCGTACAGCTCTACTGGGAGGAGGAGAAGACCAGACGTTCCGACTCGTTCATCGAGAAGCAGGCCGCCAAGCACGCCAAGTACCTGATCGGCCTGGGCGCGAACTCGGTGGCCGTCTCCTTCCCGTTCTACATCGAGGGCGCCACCTCCAACCACCTCGCGGCCGGCCGCAAGACCCCGTCCCCCGAGCGCGTCGAGCGGGTGCTGAAGGTGTTCAAGGACGCCGGTTTCCGCACCACGCTGCGCCCGATCATGGACGAGGGGAACCTGAGCCAGGGCAACGGCTGGCGCGGCAGCATCGAGCCCGCCTCCCGCTCCGCCTGGTTCGCCTCGTACAAGAAGCTCCTCACCCCGTACCTCGAGGCCGCCGACGCGACGAGGACGAACACCTTCGTCATCGGCACCGAGCTCAACTCCCTGGAGGGCGACCCGGGCTGGAACACCCTGGTCGACTCGGCCGAGAAGACCTTCTCCGGTGAGGTCTCCTACGACGCCAACTGGGACAACTACGTCTCCGGCCGCATCAACATGCCGGTCAACCACCTCGGTGTCGACGCCTACTTCCCGGTCAAGGTGGCGGACACCGCGCCCGTCGGGGACCTCGTCGAGGGCTGGAACAAGTGGCTGGACCGCAAGGCCGCCGGCCCGCTGCCGAACATCCTCATCGCCGAGTCCGGCATCGGCGCGATGAACGGTGCCTACCACGCGCCCGGCGACTTCTACGCCCGGCGCACCGTCAACCAGAAGGTGCAGGCCAACTGGTACAAGGCGGTCTGCCAGGTCGTCCAGGAACGCAAGATGCAGGGCGTCTACTGGTGGTCGATCCACTTCGACGACGACCCGAACACCGCCCCCGACGACAAGACCGCCTCCCGGCTCGATTTCGCCGGACGTCCCCTCACCGAGAAGGCCATCAGGACCTGCTTCAACTCTGACTACGCAGGACCCGGCACCGACACCGCGAGCTGACCGAGCGAGGCAATCATGCAGGAAGCCATCATCCTCGTGGGCGGCAAGGGAACCCGCCTGCGACCTCTCACGAACCACACCCCGAAGCCGCTGCTCAGCGTCGCGGGCACCTCCTTCATCCGGCACCAGATAGCCAAGCTGATGGACGCGGGCGTCGAACACGTCGTCTTCGCCACCTCCTACCTGGCCGGCCTCTTCGAGGAGGAGTTCCAGGACTTCTCCCAGAACCTGGAGATCTCCTACGCCGTCGAGGAGGTGCCGCTCGGCACGGGCGGCGCGATCCGCAACGCCGGGCGGCTGCTGCGCGGCGACGCGGCGGACGCTCCGGTGCTCGTCCTCAACGGCGACATCCTCTCCGGCGTGGACCTGCGCGCCCTCCTGGCGCGACACGAGGCACAGGACGCGGAGGTGACGCTGCACCTCACCCGGGTCGCCGACCCACGCGCCTTCGGCCTGGTCCCCACCGACGAGGCCGGAAGGGTGCTGTCCTTCCTGGAGAAGCCCAAGACGGCCGAGGAGATCGTCACCGACCAGATCAACGCCGGCTGCTACGTCTTCCGCCGCTCCGTCCTGGACGCCATCCCGGCCGACCGCGAGGTCTCCGTCGAGCAGGAGACCTTCCCCCAGCTGGTCGCCGCCGGGCAGCGCGTCTTCGGCCACACCACGGCCGAGTACTGGCGTGACCTCGGCACCCCGCTGGCCTTCGTGCACGGCTCCGCCGACCTGGTCACCGGCAAGGCGCCCTCGCCCCTGGTGGAGCGGCCGGCCGAGGCCCTGGTCCACCCCACGGCGGTCATCGACCCGACCGCCCGCGTCACGGGCGGCTCGACGATCGGCCCGCACGCCGTCATCGGCGCGCACGTGGTCGTCGACCGCTCCATCATCGGCGCGAACGTCACCGTGGCGGAGGGCGCCCAGGTCCGCGAGTCCGTGGTGGACCACGACTCCTCGATCGGCAGCGAATCGTTTCTTCACGAGGTCGTGGTGGGCTGCCACTCCCATGTCGGCGCCCAGAACGAACTGCCGGCCCAGCTGAGGCTGTCGTGCGGCATCCGCATCCCCGCCCAGGGCGTGCGCGTCAGCGGAACAGCTGTCGCCTGCCCGACGGTCCACTGAAGTCGCCGGTCGGCCCGGACAGTTACTGGAGAACCGTGACCCGCCATCGCTCAACGGCCGCGAACGCAGAACGCCTGCGCAAGTACCGGCCGGACATTCAGGGCCTGCGTGCCGTCGCCATCATGATGGTCGTCAGCATGCACTGCGGCATACTCGACATCCACGGCGGCGTGGACGTCAGCTTCGTGCTCAGCGGCTTCCTCATCGGCAGCCAGCTCCTCGCCGAGATCGACAGGACCGGCAAGGTCTCCCTCAGCAAGTTCTGGGCCCGCCGCTTCCGCCGGCTGGCGCCGGGCGCCGCCTTCACCATCGTCGTGGTGGGCGTCCTGTCCTGGATCTACGCGAGCCCGTTCAGATTCCGCGAGTACATGGACGACGGACTCGCCGCCTCGCTGAGCGTCATCAACTGGCGGCTGGCCGAGAACGGCACCGACTACTTCGCCGCGGACGGCAGCCAGTCCCCGTACCAGCACTTCTGGTCACTCGGCATCGAGGAGCAGTTCTACCTCGCCGCCCCGCTCGTCCTCGTCGTCGCGGCCTGGCTCAGCCGGACCCTCTTCCGCAACCGCATCCTGGTCGGGCTGGTCCTCCTGGCGGTGGTGGGCGGCTCGTTCCACGTCGGCTACACCCAGACCGCGACCAACCAGCCCCTGGCCTACTTCGGCACCCACGCCCGCATCTGGGAACTCACCTTCGGCGTCCTGCTCGCCCTGTGGGCGCCCTTCCTCTCCCGCATGCCACGGGGCCTCGCCGCGTTCGTCTCCTGGCTGGGTCTGGGCACCGCCCTGGTCACCGGGCTCCTCATCACGGAACACACTCCGCTGCCGGGCTACGCCGTCGCAGGGCCGGTGCTGGGCGCCTCGATGATCATCGCCGGCGGCTGCGCCAACCCCCGCTTCGGCGCCGAGAGGCTCCTCGACAACCCCGTCTTCGACTTCATCGGCAAGGTCAGCTACGGCTGGTATCTGTGGCACTGGCCCCTGCTGATCCTGTGGACCCACATGATCGACTGGGAGTTCGGCTACTCCGACCGGTTCCGGGTGGCCGTCCTCTCCTTCCTCTGCGCCATCGCGATGCACTTCATCGTCGAGAAGCGGTTCCGGGAGAACGTGAAGCTGGTCGTCCGCCCCTGGCGGGGCATCCTCACCGGCGGCACCCTGACGGCCACCTCCGCCGTCGCCATGGTGGTCGCCCTCCAGGTACCGCTCAACCTCTCCATCGGCACCGCGGGAACCGCCGCCGCCCTCACCGGATTCACCGGCACCGAGTCCGTCGAACAGGCGGTGCGCGAGAGGAACGACCCCAGGATCAGCCAGAGCACCCTGCTGAAGTCCCCCGACGACCGGGGCGACCACGGCTGCATCGACCAGCTCCTGGTCACCAGCTTCACCCCGTACGACGAGTGCGTCATCGGCGACAGGACGTCCGACCGGACCATGGTGCTGCTGGGCGACTCGCACGCCTACCAGTGGGGCAACGCCTTCGACTCCCTCGGCCGCAAGCTGAACGTCAAGGTCGTCACGGTCATCAAGAGCGGCTGTTCCCCGGAGGCCTACAAGATCACGCGCGAGGATCTCGGCCGTGAGTACACCGAGTGCCCCCAGTGGCGAAAGACCGCCCTCGCCTACATCAAGAAGCTCAAGCCGGACGTCATCGCCGTGGCCAACCGCGTCCAGTACACGACCGTCCGCGAGGGCGCCGAGGACACCTTCAAGACGCTCAGGGCCACGGGGGCCGAGCTCGTCTACCTGACCGACACCCCGAAGCCGACCTTCAGCGTCCCGGACTGCCTGGCCGAGCAGTCCGACCACCCCGCCGAGTGCACCCTCAAGGCCGAGACCGCCGTCGACCTCCCCGACTTCCGCAAGCTGGAACGCGAGGTCGCCGAGGAGTACGGGGCCACGGTCATCAACACCCTCCCCGCCTTCTGCGCCGACGGCTACTGCCCCGCGGTGATCGGCGGACACGTCGTCTACTGGGACAACAGCCACATGACCGGCAGCTACGCCGAGTCCCTGGTGCCGTTCCTGGAGCCGACCTTCAAGCAGGCCCTGGCCGACTGACCCGGCACACCCCCGTTGCCCGGGCCCGGCTCAACAGCAGCCGGCCCCGGGCAACGACCGCTTGTTCCGCGCCTCCTTGCTCCGCGCGGCCAGCAACTCGTCGGCCGGATAGCCGACTTCCTCCAGCGTCAGCCCGTGCGGCCGTACGACATGCACGGCCGAGTCCCTGACCCCCGCGGCCAGCACCTTCCCGGGCCAGTCCGCCGGCCGATGCCCGTCCCCCACGAACAACAACGCCCCGATGAGCGACCGCACCATGTTGTGGCAGAAGGCATCGGCCCGCACGGTGGCCGTGACGATCCCGTCGTCCCCCCGCACCAGACTCAGCTCCTGCAACGTCCGGATGGTCGTCGCCCCCTCCCGCTTCTTGCAGTAGGCAGCGAAGTCATGCTCCCCGAGCAGCCGCCCGGCAGCCTCGTTCATGGCGTCGACGTCCAACGGCCAGTCGTGCCAGAGCACATGACCACGCAGCAACGGATCGACACCCCCGGGATTGTCGGTGACGCGATACGCGTACCGCCGCCACACGGCCGAGAACCGCGCGTTGAACCCGCTCGGCGCCTCCCGCAGCGCCCACACCCGCACATCCTTGGGCAACCGCCCGGCCAGCCGCTTCAGCAGCTTCTCGTGATGCTCGGCCCACACCTCTCGAGGCAGGTCCACGTGCGCCACCTGCCCACGTGCGTGCACCCCGGCATCCGTACGCCCGGCGACGGTCAGCTCGTACGTCTCCCGCGACCGCGTGACCGTACGCAGCGCGTCCTCGACCTCCCCCTGCACGGTCCGCCGCCCACCGGCCTGCTTGGCCCAGCCGTGGAACTCGCTTCCGTCATAGGACAGATCGAGACGGACTCGAACGTAACCGGCTGCTGCTTCATCACTCACGTACAGATCCTCTCAGCAACACAAGAGCGGGCCCGCTCCTGAAAAGGAACGGGCCCGCAAACGCCCTGAAGGGGCGCGGGGAACTGCGCGACAAGCCACGACGGCGCCGCAGCCGCAAACGCACAGTCCCCGGCAGAACGCTTAGGCGTCCTTCGACTCCTCGGCGGGAGCCTCGTCAGCCTTGGTCGTGTCGACCTTGGCCTCGGCAACCTCGGCGTCCTTGGCGGCACGCTTGGTGGCGGCCTCGGCCTCACCCGTCGCCTCCTGCGCGACCGTCAGCGCCTCGACCAGCTCGATGACAGCCATGGGCGCGTTGTCGCCACGACGGTTACCGATCTTGGTGATCCGGGTGTAGCCACCGGGACGGTTCTCGTACCGCGGGCCGATCTCGGTGAAGAGCGTGTGGACGACGCTCTTGTCCGTGATGACCTGGAGCACCTGACGGCGGTTGTGAAGGTCACCCTTCTTCGCCTTGGTCACCAGACGCTCGGCGTACGGCCGCAGACGGCGGGCCTTCGCCTCGGTGGTGGTGATCCGGCCGTGCTCGAACAGCGCCTTCGCGAGGTTCGCGAGGAGCAGCTTCTCGTGCGCGGCACTGCCGCCCAGACGGGCACCCTTGGTGGGCTTCGGCATGGTTCTTCTCCTGTACGTCTGCCCCGGCCGTATCAGGTACCGGAGTCAGTATCCGAGCAGACGGTTGTCTGTCGAAGATCCGGGGCGTCCCCGAAGGGGCGCCCCGGAAGGGCACGGGGAACTGCGGACCAGCCACAACCGGCCCGCAGACGCAGTACGGCCTCCCCGCGGAGCGCTTAGTACTGCTCGGTCTCCACAAACCCGGCGTCCGCGTCGTCGTCCGCACCAAAGGCGTCCGCAGCCGCGGTCGGGTCGAATCCGGGCGGGCTGTCCTTGAGGGCCAGGCCCATGCCGGCCAGCTTCGCCTTGACCTCGTCGATGGACTTCGCACCGAAGTTGCGAATGTCGAGAAGGTCGGCCTCGCTGCGCGCGACGAGCTCACCCACGGAGTGGATGCCCTCACGCTTGAGGCAGTTGTACGACCGAACGGTGAGCTCGAGCTCCTCGATCGGCAGCGCCAGATCAGCGGCGAGCGCGGCGTCCGTCGGCGACGGACCCATGTCGATGCCCTCGGCGTCGATGTTGAGCTCACGGGCCAGCCCGAACAGCTCGACCAGCGTCTTACCAGCCGACGCCATGGCGTCACGCGGACGCATCGCCTGCTTGGTCTCGACGTCGACGATCAGCTTGTCGAAGTCGGTGCGCTGCTCGACACGCGTGGCCTCGACCTTGTACGTGACCTTCAGCACGGGGCTGTAGATGGAGTCGACCGGGATACGACCGATCTCCTGGCCCACCTGCTTGTTCTGCACGGCGGAGACGTAACCACGGCCACGCTCGACCGTGAGCTCCATCTCCAGCTTGCCCTTGCCGTTGAGCGTGGCGAGGACGAGGTCGGGGTTGTGCACCTCGACACCGGCCGGGGGCGCGATGTCGGCGGCGGTGACCAGACCCGGGCCCTGCTTGCGCAGATACATCACGACGGGCTCGTCGTGCTCCGAGGAGACGACCAGCTGCTTGATGTTGAGGATCAGGTCGGTGACGTCCTCCTTGACGCCCGGCACGGTGGTGAACTCGTGCAGCACGCCGTCGATGCGGATGGACGTGACCGCCGCACCCGGGATCGAAGACAGGAGGGTCCGGCGGAGGGAGTTGCCGAGGGTGTAACCGAAGCCCGGCTCCAGCGGCTCGATCACGAACCGGGAGCGGAACTCGTCGACGACCTCTTCGGTCAACGAGGGACGCTGAGCGATCAGCATGTGTGGATCAGATCCTTCTTTCGTGGACGCCCGCTATTTGACGCCCGACGGAACCGCGCCGCGTACACAGCGCGGGGTACTACAAGGGTACGGGCGATACGGCCCCTTTACGGTGCCGTACCGCCCGGCTGTTACATGTGGGGGACAACCCCCACACCCCCGGCCGAAAAGCCCGGAGGCGCAGCAAGCCCTTGAAGCGCCGGTGTCAGACGCGACGACGCTTCGGCGGACGGCAGCCGTTGTGCGGGGTCGGGGTGACGTCCTGGATGGAGCCGACCTCGAGGCCCGTGGCCTGCAGCGAACGGATCGCGGTCTCACGACCGGAACCCGGACCCTTCACGAACACGTCGACCTTGCGCATGCCGTGCTCCTGGGCGCGGCGGGCAGCCGACTCGGCGGCCATCTGCGCGGCGAACGGCGTGGACTTCCGGGAGCCCTTGAAGCCGACGTGGCCGGCGGAGGCCCAGGAGATCACGTTGCCGGACGGGTCCGTGATGGAGACGATCGTGTTGTTGAACGTGCTCTTGATGTGCGCGTGGCCGTGAGCGACGTTCTTCTTTTCCTTGCGGCGCACCTTCTTGGCAGCGCCCTGACGACCCTTGGGGGGCATCTACTAACTCCTACGGGGAGGTGGTCGGTCCTACAGCGAAGACCGCTGATGAAGCGTTGTCCGCTGAGGACTACTTCTTGCCCGGCTTCTTCTTGCCGGCGATGGCGCGACGCGGGCCCTTGCGGGTACGGGCGTTCGTGCTGGTGCGCTGACCGCGGACGGGCAGGCCGCGACGGTGACGCAGACCCTGGTAGCAGCCGATCTCGACCTTGCGGCGGATGTCGGCCTGGATCTCACGACGGAGGTCACCCTCGGTCCTGATGTTGTTGTCCACGTACTCGCGGATCGCGACGAGCTGCTCCTCGGAGAGGTCGCGAACGCGGGTGTTCGGGTCGACGCCGGTGGCGGCCAGCGTCTGCTGCGAAAGGGTCCGGCCGATGCCGAACACGTAGGTGAGGGCGACCTCCACGCGCTTTTCGCGCGGGATGTCAACACCGGAAACGCGTGCCATTCAATGGCTCCTGGTGATCTTCGGAGGTCTTCCACAGAACCGACTCCCAGCCGCCGTACTAGGTACGAACTGAGTCCCCGGCCTCCGAACCGGGGGTGTCAGGCAAACTCGCCTGGGTTCTGCGTATGAACATATTCAGCTTGCGTCGCGCGAATCTCTGCGATGGATGCAGAGGGATCGGTCGTGCGTCAGCCCTGGCGCTGCTTGTGGCGCGGGTTCTCGCAGATGACCATGACCCGACCGTGACGGCGGATCACCCTGCACTTGTCGCAGATCTTCTTGACGCTCGGCTTGACCTTCATTGGGTGAGGTTCTCCGGGTCAGTGCCATCGCCCAGGGAGGTCCCGGGGCTCGGGCAAGATCTACTTGTACCGGTAGACGATCCGGCCACGCGTCAGGTCGTACGGAGACAGCTCCACCACGACCCGGTCGTCAGGGAGGATGCGGATGTAGTGCATACGCATCTTGCCGCTGATGTGTGCCAGGACCTGGTGGCCGTTCTGGAGCTCGACCTTGAACATGGCGTTCGGCAGAGACTCGACGACAGTGCCCTCGATCTCGATGGCACCTTGCTTCTTGGCCACGCTTCGCCCTTCGAATCGACTACCTTGATCGACTCCCCTGCTTTCCCTTACGGGCGCATGCGGACATGCGGGTGCACGAGAGCCGACGAGTCAGTCTACGTCAGCACACCCTGAAAGACGAATCGAGAGATCCTGCCCCGACAGGCAGATCATTAAGCGCGCCCCATAGGGGCGCGGGGAACCGCGCGACCAGCCCCCACCCGGCGGCACCCGCCACACGCCGGGGCAACCCGTTCCCGTAGGCGAACTCAGCCCAGAGGATCCGGCGCGGCGACGATCCCCAGCTCAGCCAACTTCGCCTTCCCCCCGTCGGGAGACGTGAGCACCAGCGGCCCCTCCTCCGTGAGCGCCACCGAATGCTCCCAGTGGGACGACCACGTACCGTCGGTCGTGATCACCGTCCAGTCGTCCGAGAGCACCTCGGTCTTCGGCGTCCCCAGCGAGACCATCGGCTCGATCGCGAGGCAGAACCCGGGCACCAGCTTCGGCCCCTTCCCCCGCCGGCGGTCGACATAGTTCAGCAGATGCGGGTCCATGTGCATCTCGGTACCGATGCCGTGACCGCCGTAGTCCTCGACGATCCCGTACTTGCCGCCACCCGGCTTCGGCTGCCGGCGGATGTACGTCTCGATGGCACGGGAGACGTCGACGAGCCGGTTGCCCTGCTTCATCGCCGCGATGCCGGCCCACATCGACTCCTCGGTCACCCGGGAGAGCTCGATCAGCTCCGGAGCGTGACCGGAGCCCACGAAGGCCGTGTAGGCGGCGTCGCCGTGCCAGCCGTCGATGATGGCGCCGCAGTCGATGGAGATGATGTCGCCGTCCTTGAGGACGACGTCCTCCGACGGGATGCCATGGACGACGACGTCGTTCACGGAGGTGCAGATCGTCGCGGGGAACCCGCCGTAGCCGAGGAAGTTCGACTTCGCGCCGTGCTCGGCGAGCACCTTGCGCGCGACCTCGTCCAGATCCTTGGTGCTGGCCCCGGGCACCGCGGCCTCGCGGGTGGCCGCGTGAATGGCGGCGACGACCAGCCCCGCCTCACGCATCTTGGCGATCTGCTCGGGGGACTTGATCTGCACCATGGGGACGGGCGCCTTTCGTGGGCCGGATAGAGGGGACTGTGTCAACCATAAGGGCGGAGCCTGCGCGCCCCACCCCACGCAGCAGCCGCGGCCCCCTCACAGGGAACCGCGGCCTGAGCTGCGTACGCGCCAAGAGCGCTGCTACTTGCCGTCCTCGTCACGCTGAAGCGCCTCCATGGCGCGAGCCGTGACCTCTTGGACCTTGCCCAGCGCGGAGATGGTGACGACCAGCCCCTGCGCCTTGTAGTAGTCGATGATCGGCTCGGTCTGCGTGTGGTAGACCTCCAGCCGCTTGCGGACCGTGTCCTCCGAGTCGTCGTCACGCTGGTACAGCTCGCCGCCGCAGGCGTCGCAGACGCCCTCGGCCTTCGGCCGGCTGTACGTCACGTGGAAGACGTGGCTTGAGTCCTTGCGGCAGATGCGCCGCCCGGCGATCCGCTTGACGACCTCTTCCTCGGGGACCTCGAGGTCCAGCACCGCGTCCAGCTTCATGCTCTCGGACTGGAGCATCTCGTCGAGCGCCTCGGCCTGGGACACGTTGCGCGGGAAGCCGTCCAGAAGGAAGCCGTTCTCGGCGTCCGGCTTCTCCATGCGGTCCTTGGCCATCCCGATGGTGACCTCGTCCGGCACCAGGTTGCCCGCGTCCATGTAGGACTTCGCGAGTTTCCCGAGCTCCGTCTGCTGGCTGATGTTGGCCCGGAACAGGTCGCCCGTGGAGATGTGCGGGATCGACAGGTTCTTGGCGAGGAACGCGGCCTGCGTTCCCTTACCGGCACCCGGCGGCCCGACGAGGACGATACGCATTAGCGGAGGAACCCTTCGTAATTGCGCTGCTGGAGCTGGCTCTCGATCTGCTTCACCGTCTCGAGGCCGACACCCACGATGATCAGGATGCTGGTCCCGCCGAACGGGAAGTTCTGGTTTGCCCCGAAACCAGCCAACGCCATCGTCGGCACGAGAGCGATCAGGCCCAAGTACAGCGAGCCCGGCCAGGTGATCCGGTTGAGCACGTACGAAAGGTACTCAGCGGTCGGTCGGCCAGCCCGGATGCCCGGGATGAAGCCACCATACTTCTTCATGTTGTCCGCGACTTCCTCGGGGTTGAACGAGATGGCCACGTAGAAGAACGCGAAGAAAATGATCAGGAAGAAGTACAGGACGATGTGCGTCGGAGCGTCCGTCTGCGCGAGGTTCCGCTCGATCCAGGCCTTCCAGTCGGAAGAACCACCGGAGAACTGCGCGATCAGCGCCGGGATGTAGAGCAGCGACGAGGCAAAGATCACAGGGATGATGCCCGCCTGATTGACCTTCAGCGGAATGTAGGTCGACGTACCGCCGTAGGACCGGCGGCCGATCATCCGCTTCGCGTACTGAACCGGAATACGGCGCTGAGCCTGCTCGACGAAGACCACCAGGCCGATCATCACGAGGCCCACGGCGACCACGGTGCCGAACTCGATCCAACCGTCCGCCAGGGAGCCCGACTCCTTGATGGCCCACAGCGCGGACGGGAAGGTCGCGGCGATCGAGATGAACATCAGGATCGACATGCCGTTGCCGATGCCGCGGTCGGTGATGAGCTCACCGAGCCACATGACGGTGGCCGTACCGGCGGTCATGGTGATGACCATCACGACGGTGGTGAAGATCGACTGGTCCGGCACGATCTGGTTGGCGACCTGGCAGCGCTGGAAGAGCGCGCCGCTGCGGGCGGTGGCCACCAGGCCGGTGCCCTGGAGGATCGCAAGCGCCACGGTCAGGTACCGCGTGTACTGGGTGATCTTCGCGGTACCGGCCTGCCCCTCCTTCTTCAGGGCTTCCAGACGCGGGATCACAACGGTCAGCAGCTGAAGGATGATGCTCGCCGTGATGTACGGCATGATGCCGAGCGCGAAGATGGTGATCTGCAGCAGAGCGCCGCCGCTGAACATGTTGACCAGACCGAAGAGGCCGGTGTTGGTGCTCGCCTGATCGATACAGACCTGGACGGCCCTGTAGTCGACGCCGGGGATCGGGATATGCGTACCGATCCGGTAGATCACGATGATGCCGAGCGTGAAGAGCAGCTTCTTGCGCAGGTCGGGCGTCTTGAACGCCCGGGCGAACGCGGTGAGCACGGTGCCTCCTGCGACCCCCGCGTGTGCGCGCGTGAGGTAACGACTAATTGGGTTAACGGCCTGCGGAACGAGATTACGGCACGCCAGGACAGCGCTGGGCGCTAGCGCCACAGCCTACCTACATCAGAGCCCTAACGGGGCGTCGATCCACCCCCCTTGTGGTTCTCCTTCAGCCCGTCGGCCGGAAGGATTCGAACACACACACGTAAAACGCTTGACCGCCCTGGGTGCTCCTCGTAGGGTCCTTGATCGAGCGGCGTGATCATCACGTCGCACAGCGTCAGGGAACGCGGCCGACCAACCGCACGACCAGCCCTGACGAACCAAAACAGGGGGTTCAACAATGCGCGTGAAGCGCTCCATAGCAACGATCGCGTCCGTCGCCGCCGCCACCGTGGCCGCGGGCATCATGCTGGCGCCGTCGGCCTCGGCCGGAAGCGGTGACGGCACATGCTCCAGCACCGACATCTGTGTGTTCAACGACCACGGGCACAACAAGAGCAAGGGCTACTACGACCTGGGCTCGCCCGCCCTCAAGAACTTCCACGGTCGCTACTACTTCAACGACGGCGCCTACATCGGGGACTCCATCTCCGGCTGGACGGCCGGCTCGGGTACCTCCTGCACCGGGTTCAAGTTCTTCGTGAACGTCGACTTCAAGGGCGCCAGCATCCAGATCGCCAAGGGCACGAAGGGCGAATTCAGCAGCCCCTTCACCGGCCCCTACAACGACATCATCTCCTCGTACTCCAAGTACGGCTGCTGAGTCCTCGACGGACGGCTGACTGACGTCCGATTCAGCTGCGTGGCCTCCTGTCGTGAAACAGGGGGCCACGCGGCTTTTCCTGTTGCTTTACGGAGGACCAGTGGCAACCAAGAAATTCGTGCTCTTCCTCGCCGCCGGCACGGTGCTCGTGACCGGCTGCTCGAGTCTCGGCTCCACCCCGCGGCCGGACGGCACGGCAAGCCCGCAGCCGGAGCCGTCCGTCCGCGCCGTTCCCAAGGTGCCGACCGACCGGCTCCAGGTCACGAGGCCCCTGGACAAGTACGCCCCCGACACGGCCGACGACACCGCGCTGAAGCAGGCCGAGGCAGTGGTGGTCAACCGCTGCCTGCGCGACCTCGGCCACCCACAGCATCCGCTCGACGAGAACGCGGTCGCCGAGGCCGAACCCAATATCTATGAATTCCTCTGGTTCCCCGAGGCGGCGAGGAACGGCTATTCCCTTCCTCCCGAGGGCCCGGAAAAAGGAAGTTGGGACGACACGGCAACACAGACCGAGAAGAAACTGCTCTCCGGGAAGATGGTGACCTACAAGGGCCACCAGGTCCCCAAGGACGGGTGCTACGGGGAAGCCGGCCGCGAATTGACGGAGGGCGCGAGCCCGCCCAGTAAATTCGAGGAACAGGGCATGGTCATCACCCGTGTCTCGGATGCCAGCCCACGAGGTCTCATCGAGTCCTATGTGAGCGTCATCCGCCAGACGCTCTCCCTGCAGATCCAGCAGGACAGCCGTATCGAGCGGGTGATCTCCCGCTGGTCGTCCTGCATGAAGTCCGACGGCTACGCGTACGCGTCCCCGACGGAGGCCGCCACGGACGCACGGTGGCAGACGAACACCGGCAAGGGCCCGAGCAAGGCCGAAAAGGACACGGCGATCGCGGACATGGCCTGCAAGAAGCGCGTGCGCTACCTCGAGGTGGTCGTCGCCGTCGAGTCCGCCTACGAACAGCGGTACATCAGCCAACACGCGGAGCAGATGAAGGAGTTCCTCGACCTGCGTGACAAGTGGCGGAAGAACGCCGAACGCGTCACCGGCGCCTGACGGAGCAAAAAGAAACGGCCGGGGACGCCCCTCCGAAGAGGGCCGTCCCCGGCCGTCCTGCTGTTACGTCAGCGAGACGCCGTCCGGACTCAGACGAGCTCGGTGACGGTGCCGCCGGCGGCGGTGATCTTCTCCTTGGCGGAGCCGGAGACGGCGTCGACCGTCACCTGCAGCGCCACGGAGATCTCGCCCTGGCCGAGGACCTTGACGAGGCTGTTCTTGCGAACGGCACCCTTGGCCACCAGACCCTCGACGGTGACCTCGCCACCCTCGGGGTAGAGCGCGGCCAGCTTGTCGAGGTTCACGACCTGGAACTCGGTCTTGAACGGGTTCTTGAAGCCCTTCAGCTTCGGAAGACGCATGTGGAGGGGCATCTGGCCACCCTCGAAGCGCTCCGGAACCTGGTAACGGGCCTTCGTGCCCTTGGTACCACGACCGGCCGTCTTACCCTTCGACGCCTCACCACGACCCACACGGGTCTTGGCGGTCTTGGCGCCGGGGGCGGGACGGAGGTTGTGGATCTTGAGCGGGTTCTGCTCCGCCATGATCAGTCGACCTCCTCGACCGTCACGAGGTGGCGGACGGTGTGCACCATGCCGCGGAACTCGGGGCGGTCCTCCTTGACGACCTGCGTGTTGATGCCCTTGAGACCAAGGGAGCGCAGGGTGTCGCGGTGGTTCTGCTTGCTGCCGATGTAGGACTTGACCTGCGTAATCTTGAGCTGCGCCATGATTACGCACCCGCCCCGGCACGCGCACGGAGCAGAGCCGCGGGAGCGACGTCCTCGAGCGGCAGACCACGGCGGGCCGCGATCTCCTCGGGACGCTGCAGACCCTTCAGGGCCTCCACGGTCGCGTGCACGATGTTGATGGCGTTGTCGGAGCCGAGCGACTTCGACAGCACGTCGTGGATACCGGCGCACTCGAGCACGGCACGCACCGGACCACCGGCGATAACACCGGTACCGGGCGACGCGGGCTTCAGGAGCACGACGCCGGCAGCCTTCTCACCCTGGATGGGGTGCGGGATGGTGCCCTGGATACGGGGGACCTTGAAGAAGTGCTTCTTGGCCTCCTCAACACCCTTGGCGATGGCGGCCGGCACCTCCTTGGCCTTGCCGTAACCGACACCCACGGTGCCGTCACCGTCGCCCACCACGACGAGCGCGGTGAAGCTGAAGCGACGACCACCCTTCACAACCTTGGCGACACGGTTGATCGCGACGACACGCTCAACGTAAGCGGTCTTCTCGGCGGCGGCTGCGCCACCGTCACGGCCCTTACGGTCCCGCCGCTCGCCGCCACCGGCACCGCCACCGCGGCGCTGGGGTCCAGCCATTGGATTACCTCTCTCTTTCCGCTAGCTACGAGCGGCTCAGAACTTGAGCCCGGCTTCGCGGGCGGCGTCCGCCAGAGCGGCGATGCGCCCGGCGTACTGGTTACCACCACGGTCGAATACGACGGCCTCGACGCCGGCGGCCTTGGCGCGCTCGGCGACCAGGGCGCCGACCTGCTTGGCCTGCGCGGACTTGTCGCCCTCGCCACCGCGGATCGAGGTGTCCAGGGTGGACGCCGACGCAAGGGTGTGACCCTTGATGTCGTCGATCACCTGGGCCACGATGTGGCGGTTCGAGCGGGTAACGACCAGACGCGGACGCTCCGCCGTTCCGTTGATGTTCTTACGGATCCGGATGTGGCGGCGCTTGATCGCGGCGCGCTTGTAGGCGTCGCCCTTAAGGATCTTCTGTCCGTATGCCATGGCTTACTTACCCGCCTTTCCGACCTTGCGGCGGATGACTTCGCCCTCGTACTTGACGCCCTTGGCCTTGTACGGGTCGGGCTTGCGCAGCTTGCGGATGTTGGCCGCAACCTCGCCGACCTTCTGCTTGTCGATGCCCTCGACCGAGAACCGGGTGGGGGCCTCCACCTTGAAGGTGATGCCCTCGGGGGCCTCGACGGTGATCGGGTGGCTGTAGCCCAGAGCGAACTCCAGGTTCGAACCCTTGGCCGTCACGCGGTAACCGACACCGCTGATCTCGAGCTTCTTCACGTAACCCTGGGTCACGCCGGTGATCATGTTCGCCACCAGCGTGCGGGACAGGCCGTGCAGGGCCTTGTTCTGACGCTCGTCGTTGGGGCGGGTGACGTTGAGAACGCCGTCCTCACCCTTGGCGATGTCGATCGGCGCGGCAACGGTGTGGGTCAGTTCGCCCTTGGGGCCCTTGACCGAGACCGTACGGCCGTCGATGGTGACGTCCACGCCGGCGGGAACCGTGATGGGGAGCTTGCCAATACGCGACATAGCTGTTTCCTCCGTTCCCTTCCGCTACCAGACGTAGGCGAGGACTTCCCCACCCACGCCCTTCTTGCCGGCCTGCTTGTCGGTCAGGAGACCGTGCGACGTGGAGATGATCGCCACGCCGAGGCCACCGAGGACCTTGGGCAGGTTGGTGGACTTCGCGTAAACCCGGAGACCGGGCTTGGAGATCCGCTTGATGCCCGCGATGGAGCGCTCACGGTTCGGGCCGAACTTCAGCTCGAGGACGAGGTTCTTGCCCACCTCGGCGTCCTCGACGCGCCAGCCCGTGATGAAGCCCTCCTGCTGGAGGATCTCCGCGATGTGCGACTTGATCTTCGAGTGCGGCATCGCCACGGTGTCGTGGTACGCCGAGTTCGCGTTCCGCAGACGCGTAAGCATGTCTGCGATCGGATCAGTCATGGTCATGAATTGGCCTTCGGCCTCTCTCGCCGGGGTTTCCTGGTGCGCCATCCCTCTCCCCGATCCGAGACGGGACGGGTGCGGCGCGGTGGACCTACGGCGTAGTAAGTCGTACGGGCGTGACAGGCGCCCAACCCCACAAGCCTAAGCCATGTGGGAGTGGGCCCCTGTCCACCCAGATGCTTACCGAGAGCCTCTGGAATCCCTAAATAAGGGGATTACCAGGAGCTCTTGGTCACGCCCGGCAGCTCGCCACGGTGAGCCATCTCACGAAGGCACACGCGGCACAGGCCGAACTTGCGGTACACGGAGTGCGGGCGGCCGCAGCGCTGGCAGCGGGTGTAGCCACGCACACCGAACTTGGGCTTGCGAGCAGCCTTAGCGATCAGAGCCTTCTTCGCCATCTCGCTCACGCCTCCTTGAAGGGGAAGCCGAGGTGACGAAGGAGCGCGCGGCCCTCAGCGTCGTTGGTCGCCGTGGTGACCACGGTGATGTCCATACCCCGGACGCGGTCGATCTTGTCCTGGTCGATCTCGTGGAACATGACCTGCTCGGTGAGACCGAAGGTGTAGTTGCCACGGCCGTCGAACTGCTTGGGGGACAGACCACGGAAGTCGCGGATGCGCGGGAGCGCGAGCGACAGGGTGCGGTCCAGGAACTCCCACATGCGGTCGCCACGGAGCGTGACGTGGGCACCGATCGGCTGGCCCTCACGCAGCTTGAACTGCGCGATGGACTTGCGGGCCTTGGTGACGGCCGGCTTCTGACCGGTGATCGTGGTCAGGTCGCGGATGGCGCCCTCGATCAGCTTCGAGTCACGGGCGGCGTCGCCGACACCCATGTTGACCACGATCTTGACGAGGCCGGGAACCTGCATGACGTTCTCGTACTTGAACTCGTCACGCAGCTTGCCCGCGATCTCCTCGCGGTACTTCGTCTTCAGACGCGGAGTGGTGGTGGTAGCCATCAGATGTCCTCACCCGTCCGCTTGGCAACGCGGATCTTGTTGCCTTCGTCGTCGAAGCGGTAGCCGACACGCGTGACGACCTTGTTGCCGTCCTTCTCAACGACCAGCTGGACGTTGGAGACGTGGATCGGCGCCTCGGTCGTGACGATGCCGCCGGCCTGCGAACCCTTGGCGGTCGGACCGGCCTTGGTGTGCTTCTTGACCCGGTTGACACCCTCGACCAGGACGCGCTCGTCGCGCGGGTAAGCGGCAATGACCTTGCCCTGCTTGCCCTTGTCCTTGCCGGTGATGACCTGGACCAGGTCGCCCTTCTTGATCTTCATGCTTACAGCACCTCCGGCGCGAGCGAGATGATCTTCATGAACTTCTTCTCGCGCAGCTCACGGCCGACCGGGCCGAAGATGCGGGTGCCGCGAGGGTCGCCGTCGTTCTTCAGAATGACGGCGGCGTTCTCGTCGAAGCGGATGTACGAGCCGTCCGGACGGCGGCGCTCCTTGACGGTGCGAACGATGACCGCCTTGACGACGTCACCCTTCTTCACGTTGCCGCCGGGGATCGCGTCCTTGACGGTGGCGACGATGACGTCACCGATGCCCGCGTAGCGGCGACCGGAGCCACCGAGCACACGGATGCAAAGGATTTCCTTCGCACCAGTGTTGTCGGCGACGCGCAGTCGCGACTCCTGCTGGATCACGTCTATCTCCTGTGTGTCTGCCGGTTCCCCGGGTGGGTGTGCGAGTCACACACCCACCCGGAGCCTGGCGGAACTGACCTGCGGGATGTTCCCCGCAGGAATTACTTGGCCTTCTCGAGGATCTCGACGACGCGCCAGCGCTTCGTCGCGGACAGCGGCCGGGTCTCCATGAGGAGGACACGGTCGCCGACGCCCGCGGCGTTCTGCTCGTCGTGCGCCTTGAGCTTGTTGGTACGGCGGATGACCTTGCCGTACAGCGCGTGCTTCACACGGTCCTCGACGGCGACGACGACGGTCTTGTCCATCTTGTCGCTGACGACGAGACCCTCACGGGTCTTGCGGAAACCGCGCGCCTCTGCGTTCTCAGTCACGTTCTTCTCGCTCATCAGGCGTTCTCCACCGTTTCGATGCCCAGCTCACGCTCGCGCATCAGGGTGTAGATCCGCGCGATGTCCTTGCGGACCGCCTTGAGACGGCCGTGGTTCTCGAGCTGACCCGTCGCCGCCTGGAAGCGGAGGTTGAACAGCTCTTCCTTGGCCTCGCGGAGCTTCGCCAGAAGCTCCTCGTTGCCCAGCTCGCGCAGCTCGGACGCCTTGGTACCGGCCGACATCACGCTTCACCTGCCTCGCGCTTGACGATCCGGCACTTCATCGGCAGCTTGTGGGCGGCGCGAGTCAGAGCCTCACGGGCGATCTTCTCGTTGGGGTACGACAGCTCGAACATCACGCGTCCGGGCTTGACGTTGGCGATCCACCACTCCGGAGAACCCTTACCGGAACCCATGCGGGTCTCGGCGGGCTTCTTGGTGAGCGGACGGTCCGGGTAGATGTTGATCCAGACCTTGCCACCACGCTTGATGTGACGCGTCATGGCGATACGAGCGGCCTCGATCTGACGGTTCGTCACGTAGGCCGGGGTGAGCGCCTGGATGCCGTACTCGCCGAACGCAACCTGCGTTCCACCCTTGGACATGCCAGAGCGCTTCGGGTGGTGCTGCTTGCGGTGCTTGACCCTACGGGGGATCAGCATGTCGGTCAGGCCTCCGTTCCGGTGCTCTCAGCCGGAGCGGACGCGGGAGCCTCGGCCTTGGGGGCCTCGGAACCAGCAGCCTGCTGCGGCTTACGACCGCGCCGCTCGCCACCGCGGCCACCACGGGCCGGGCGGTCGGCACCACCGCGGGCCGGGCGGTTACCCGCACGGGCCGCAGCGTTCTCGGCGCGGACCTCGGCGATGTTCTTGACGTCGCCCTTGTAGATCCAGACCTTCACACCGATGCGGCCGAAGGTCGTCTTGGCCTCGAAGAAGCCGTAGTCCACGTTCGCACGGAGCGTGTGCAGGGGCACACGGCCCTCGCGGTAGAACTCCGAGCGGGACATCTCGGCGCCACCGAGGCGGCCACCGCACTGGATCTTGATGCCCTTGGCGCCGGCCTTCATCGCCGACTGCATGCTCTTACGCATGGCGCGGCGGAAGGAGACGCGGGAGGAGAGCTGCTCGGCAACGGCCTGGGCAACCAGCTGAGCGTCGGTCTCGGGGTTCTTGACCTCGAGGATGTTCAGCTGGACCTGCTTGCCCGTGAGCTTCTCGAGGTCACCGCGGATGCGGTCGGCCTCGGCGCCACGGCGGCCGATGACGATGCCCGGACGAGCGGTGTGGATGTCCACCCGCACACGGTCACGGGTGCGCTCGATCTCAACCTTCGAGATGCCGGCGCGCTCCATGCCGGACGTCATCATCCGACGGATGGCGACGTCTTCCTTGACGTAGTCCTTGTACAGCTTGTCGGCGTACCACCGGGACTTGAAGTCCGTGGTGACACCGAGCCGGAACCCATGCGGGTTAACCTTCTGGCCCATTACCGGGTTCCTTCCTTGCTGGCGACGACCACGGTGATGTGGCTGGTCCGCTTGCGGATCCGGTAGGCACGGCCCTGGGCACGCGGACGGAACCGCTTCAGGGTCGGGCCCTCGTCGACGTACGCCTCGCTGATGAACAGCGAGGAGGCGTCCGGGTGGTCGTAGTTGTGCGCGGCGTTGGCGATGGCGCTGTCGAGCACCTTGCCGACGGGCACGGAGGCTGCCTGCGGAGCGAATCGCAGAACAGCCTGAGCCTCCGTGGCATCCATGCCACGGATAAGGTCCACCACGCGGCGGGCCTTCATGGGCGTAACGCGGATGTACCGCGCCTGGGCCCTGGCTTCCATGGTTGTCCCTCTCAGTTACTTACGTGTCTGAATGCGATCCGCTACTAGCGGCGCTTCGACTTCCGGTCGTCCTTGACGTGGCCCCGGAAGGTGCGCGTCGGCGAGAACTCGCCGAGCTTGTGGCCGACCATCGACTCGGTGACGAACACCGGGATGTGGGTCTTGCCGTTGTGCACCGCGAGCGTGTGGCCGAGCATGGCCGGCACGATCATGGAGCGACGGGACCAGGTCTTGATGACGTTCTTGGTGCCGGCTTCGTTCTGGGCTTCCACCTTCTTGATCAGGTGGTCGTCGACGAAGGGCCCCTTCTTGAGACTGCGCGGCATCTAAACCCGCTCCTAGCGCTTCTTGTTCGTCTTGCGGCGGCGGACGATGTACTTGTTGCTCGCCTTCTTGGGAGCACGAGTACGACCCTCCTTCTGACCCCACGGGGAGACCGGGTGGCGACCACCGGAGGTCTTGCCCTCACCACCACCGTGCGGGTGGTCAACCGGGTTCATCGCCACACCGCGAACGGTCGGGCGGACGCCCAGCCAGCGCTTACGGCCGGCCTTACCCCAGTTGATGTTGCTCTGCTCGGCGTTGCCGACCTCGCCGACGGTGGCGCGGCAGCGCACGTCGACCAGGCGGATCTCACCGGAGGGCATGCGCAGGTGGGCCATCTGGCCCTCCTTCGCGAGCAGCTGCACGGAGGCACCGGCGGAGCGGGCGAACTTGGCGCCGCCACCGGGACGGAGCTCGATCGCGTGGATCGTGGTACCGACCGGGATGTTGCGCAGCGCCAGGTTGTTGCCCGGCTTGATGTCGGCCCCGGGACCGTTCTCCACGCGGTCACCCTGCTGCAGGTTGCGCGGGGCGAGGATGTAGCGCTTCTCGCCGTCGGCGTAGTGCAGCAGCGCGATGCGCGCGGTGCGGTTGGGGTCGTACTCGATGTGCGCGACCTTCGCCGGCACGCCGTCCTTGTCGTGACGACGGAAGTCGATCACGCGGTAGGCGCGCTTGTGGCCACCACCCTGGTGGCGGACGGTCACACGACCGGAGTTGTTACGGCCACCCTTGCTGTGCAGGGGGCGGACCAACGACTTCTCCGGCGTGGACCGCGTGACCTCGACGAAGTCGGCGACGCTGGAGCCACGACGGCCCGGCGTAGTCGGCTTGTACTTGCGGATTCCCATTTCTCAGTCCTCGTCCGATATCGGACGATCCGGACCGCCCTTAGGCGGTCGGACCGCCGAAGATGTCGATACGGTCGCCCTCTGCGAGGGTCACGATCGCGCGCTTGGTGCCGGCACGCTGGCCGAAGCCCGTGCGGGTCCGCTTGCGCTTGCCCTGGCGGTTGATCGTGTTGACCCCGGTGACCTTGACCTCGAAGACCGACTCGACGGCCTGCTTGATCTGGGTCTTGTTGGAGCTCGGCGCGACGATGAACGTGTACTTGTTCTCGTCGAGAAGCGCGTAGCTCTTCTCGGACACGACCGGCTTGATCAGGACGTCACGGGGGTCCGTGAACGCCTTGCTGGCCGGGGTGACGACGGTGTTCTTGCCCTCGGCGGCGTGGCGACGCGCCTTGGCGACGCGAGCGGCCTTGGCCTTCTTCGCGGCCTTGGAGGCAATGGCGGGGTGACGGATAGCCATCAGGCCTCGCTCCCTTCGGTGTCATTGGCCTTCGGGCCGGACACGAAGGACTCCAGGGCGGCCTGGGTGAAGACCACGTCGTCCGAGACGAGAACGTCGTACGTGTTCAGCTGGCCCGGCTCCAGGATGTGGACCTGGGGCAGGTTGCGGGCGGACAGCCACGCGGCCTCGTCGGCGCGCTCGACGACCAGGAGCAGGTTCTTGCGCTCCGAGATCTTGCCGAACAGGCTCTTCGCGGCCTTCGTGGAGGGGGTCTCGCCCTCGATCACGCCGGAGACGACGTGAATGCGGTTGTTGCGGGCCCGGTCGGTGAGGGCGTGGCGCAGGGCCGCGGCCTTCATCTTCTTCGGGGTCCGCTGCGAGTAGTCACGCGGCACGGGACCGTGCACGACGCCACCACCGGCGAACTGCGGCGCGCGGGTCGAGCCCTGACGGGCGCGACCGGTGCCCTTCTGGCGGTAAGGCTTCTTGCCACCACCACGGACCTCGCCACGCGTCTTGGTCTTGTGCGTGCCCTGGCGGGCAGCGGCCAGCTGTGCGACGACGACCTGGTGGAGCAGCGGAACGCTGATCTTCTCTACGTCGAAGATCTCCGCGGGGAGCTCGACGGAACCGGCCTTGTCGCCCGCCGGCGAAAGGATGTCAACAGTGCTCATCGGTTACCTCAGGCCCCCTTGGCCGCGGTGCGGACCAGGACGAGGCCGCCGTTCGGACCGGGAACCGCGCCCTTGATGAGCAGCAGACCCTTCTCCGCGTCAACGGCGTGGACGGTCAGGTTCTGGGTGGTGACCCGCTCGTTGCCCATGCGACCCGCCATGCGGAGGCCCTTGAACACGCGGCCCGGGGTGGCGCAGCCACCGATGGAACCGGGAGAGCGGTGCTTGCGCTGGGTGCCGTGTCCGGCGCCGAGGCCCTTGAAGTTGTGACGCTTCATGACACCGGCGAAGCCCTTGCCCTTGCTCTTGCCGGTGACGTCGACCTTCACGCCGGCCTCGAAGACCTCGGCCGTGACTTCCTGGCCGAGCGTGTACTCGGCGGCGTCAGCGGTGCGGATCTCGACGAGGTGGCGACGGGGGGTGACGTCGGCCTTGGCGAAGTGGCCCTTGAGGGGCTTGTTCACCTTGCGCGGGTCGATCTCGCCGAAGGCGATCTGGACCGACTCGTAGCCGTCGACGTCGTTGGTACGGACCTGGGTGACGACGTTGGGGCCGGCCTTGACGACGGTGACCGGAACAACACGGTTGTTCTCGTCCCACACCTGCGTCATGCCGAGCTTCTCGCCCAGGATGCCCTTGATCTGCTTAGCCATTCTCAGATCACCAGCCCTCAGAGCTTGATCTCGATGTCGACACCGGCCGGGAGGTCGAGTCGCATCAGAGAGTCAACGGTCTTGGGCGTCGGGTCGAGGATGTCGATCAGGCGCTTGTGCGTGCGCATCTCGAAGTGCTCGCGCGAGTCCTTGTACTTGTGCGGCGACTTGATGACGCAGTACACGTTCTTCTCAGTGGGCAGCGGCACCGGGCCCGCGACCGACGCACCAGTGCGAGTCACCGTCTCGACGATCTTCTTCGCCGAGGAGTCGATGACCTCGTGGTCGTAGGCCTTGAGCCGGATGCGGATCTTCTGTCCCGCCATGGCTACTCAGTAGTCCTGTCTCTCTACAGCTCTGGAACCCGGTGTCCCTTTGACTCCTCCGACCCACGCGGTCGGGCGTGTCGCGCTTTCGCTGACACAGATGTCCCTTGTTCGAACATCCCTTGCCTTGGGAAAGAGGTTCACCGGGTGCCTGGCCAGTGCCGCACCACACTTCCCGGAAGATTCCCGTACGTCCGCCCCAGCGCTGCCTTACGGCAGTTAGGGCGACGAGTACTGTGGGACTCGCTTCCGGTCCTCCCGGCGGGAGGCGCGCAGCATCAACACTCGACCGAGCAACTCGGACAGTCTGCCATATGGGGCAGGGGGTCCGCCAATCGAGCCGGAGAGAATACCCCGAGGGTGACGAAGGTCAAACCCGGGTGCGGACGGCCCCGCCCCGCCCTGGTCGGCGCGGCCTGATCCGGTCGGTCCCGCCCTCGCTCCCGTCCGTGAGCGCCCTGATCACGCCGTGGTCCGGGGAGAGCCGGCACGCCGGGTCCGTACGGGCCGCGTCCCCGGTGAGAGCGTAGGCCTGGCAGCGGCAGCCGCCGAAGTCCTCGTCGCGGCGGGAACAGCTGCGGCAGGGGTCGGCCATCCAGTCGGTGCCGCGGTAGCGGGTGAACGCCTCGGAGTGATCCCAGATCCAGTCCAGGGGACGGTCCCGGATGTTCGGCGGGTCCAGGTCGGGCAGCGAGGCGGCGGCCGGGCAGGGCAGGACGGTGCCGTCCGGGGTGACGGTGAGCGAGACCGCTCCCCAGCCGCCCATGCACGGCTTGGCGACCCCGTCGAAGTGGTCGGGGACGACCCAGACCAGCTCGGGTCCCGTCGAGAGCCGCTCCCGCCGGCGCTGCACGGTGTCCCGTGCGGCGGCGAGCTGCTCGCGGGTGGGGAGCAGCGCGCCGCGGTTGAGCAGGCCCCAGCCGTAGAACTGGACGTTGGCCAGCTCGATGCGGTCCACGCCCCAGGACACTCCGAGCTCGATGATCGCGTCGACGGCGTCGAGGTTCTCGCGGTGCAGGACGACGTTGAGGCCGAGGGGCAGGCCGGCGGCCCGGACGAGCTCGGCGGCCCGTTCCTTCTCGGCGAAGGACCGGCGTCCGCCGATCCGGTCCGAGGCCCGCGGGTCGGCGTGCTGGACGGACAGCTGGACGCTCTTCAGGCCGGCGTCGCAGAGAGCGTGGAGGCGGGTCCGGTCCAGGCCGACTCCGCTGGTGACCAGCTGGGTGTAGATGCCGGCGGTCTCGGCGGCGGCGACGATCTCGTCGAGGTCCCGGCGCAGCAGCGGCTCACCGCCCGAGAGATGGGTCTGGACGACGCCGAAGTCGCCCGCCTGGCGCAGCACGTCGGTCCACTGTGCGGTGGTCAGTTCGCGCGAACGGCGGGTCAGCTCAAGGGGGTTGGAGCAGTAGCCGCAGTGCAGCGGGCAGGCGTGGGTGAGTTCGGCCAGCAGGGCCCAGGGGCGGGAGGGCGGCGGATCGGTCGGGGTCATCTCAGCCAGCCCTCCGCGCGCAGCCGGAGCAGGAACGGGGGGACTTCGTCGGCCACCGGGGCGCCGGGGAAGCGTTCGGCCAGGGCCTCGACGATCGCGTCCACCGTGCGGGTGCCGTCGCACAGCCCGACGACCGCCACGGCGGACCCCTTCAGGACACCGACGCGTTCCGGGAGGAGCAGCAGGTCGGTGTCGCGTACGGGGTCGTGGCGTCGGACGAGGGCGGGGGACGGTTCCGGGCGCCAGTCGGTGCCGGGGGTCGTGGGCGCGGTCACTCCTGGTCCCGGTGGCCGGCCTGGTCCACGGCGTCCAGCAGCGACCACAGGACCTCGCACTTGAAGCGCAGGGCGGCGACGGCCCGCTCCTGGTCGTCCCGGGCGCGGGCCCACAGGTGCACCAGGTCGAGCGCCTCGCGGCTGTCGCGCCGGCCCTGGGAGACCCGGGAGCGGAAGTAGGCGAGGCCTTCGGGTTCGATCCATGGATAGTGGCGTTCGAAGGCGTCGATGCGGGTGAGCATCAGGTCCGGGGCGGACAGCTCGGTGAGCGAGGCGGCGACGGCTTCGAGGGGCGGGCGCAGTCGGCAGAAGTTGACGTATCCGTCGACCGCGAGCCGTACGCCCGGCAGCACGGAGTCGGCGTTCAGCAGCGTCTCGCGGTCCAGCCCGGCCGCCTCCGCGAGCCGCAGCCACCGCTCTATGCCGCCCTCGCCCTCCCGCGGCCCGTCGTGGTCCTGGATGCGGCGCAGCCACATCCGGCGCAGTTCGGGGCTGTCCAGCTTGGCGGTGATCAGGGCGTCCTTGACCGGGATGTGGCGCTGGTAGTGGAAGCGGTTGACGATCCAGCGGCGGAGTTCGGCCGGGCTGAGGTCGCCGCTGTGCATCCGGATGTTGAAGGGGTGCCGGTGGTGGTAGCGCTCCTCCCCCACCGAGCGCAGGCGTGCCTCGAACTCCGCGGGGCTCCAGGGCTCCGGCAGCGGGGCGGGTCTCTGGTGCGCGGTCGCTGTGCTCACAGTTCGATCACCATCCCGTCGTGCGCCACCTCGATGCCGAGCCGGGCGAGCCGCTTGTGCTGGGGGGCCGCCGGGTCGACGAGGGGGTTGGTGTTGTTGAGGTGGGTGTAAAGGCAGCGGGCGGGGAGTCGGGCGAGGCGTTCGGCGGTGCCGTCCGGGCCCTCGACGGGCAGGTGGCCCATGCCGGTGGCGGTGCGGGAGGAGATGCCGGTACGGCGGGGTTCCTCGTCGTCCCAGAAGGTGCCGTCGACGATGACGCAGTCGGCCTCGGCGGCGGCCTGCTGGAAGGGGTCCGGCCAGGCGGCCAGGGCCGGGGCGTAGAGGACGGTGGCGCCGGAGACCGGGTCGTACAGGCGCAGCGCTACGACCCACGCCTCGTCCTCCGGTGCGTCGGCGGCGTACCGCGGGCGCTTGCCGGAGACCGGGATGGCGCTGATCTGCGGCCCGGGAGCCGTGGGGCCCAGTGGCCCGGCGCCGTGGGTGGGCAGGTCCCGCCAGGTCACGTCGGTGTACGGCGTCAGCACCTCGCCGAGGCGCAGGCGGTCGAGCAGCGCGTCCCGGACCGGGGCCGTTGCCGTCACCTGGAGCCGGTCCGCCTCCCGCAGCCGGGCGAGGCCCAGGGTGTGGTCCAGTTCGGCGTCGGTGAGGACCACTCCGGCGATCGGGGTCTGCCGGGGGTCTGGGCCCGGCTGGAGCTCGGGCCGGGCCTCGATCTGGTCGCCGATGTCGGGCGTCGCGTTGACGAGGTACCACCGCCCCTCCCCCGCCCGCACGGCGAGGGAGGCGTGCCGGCGCCGCCGGTGCGGGTGGGTGCGTGCCCCGGTACATCCAGGGCACGCACAGTTCCACTGTGGGATGCCGCCGCCGGCGGCGGTGCCGAGTACCAGCAGCAGCATGGCTGCGGCTAGCGGGTGGTGAGGGAGTAGGCGGTTACCTCCAGGGCGGTGTCGACGACCTCGCAGGCCGGGGTCTGCCAGGTGGCTTCCTCCGTCCGCTTCGAGGGGGTGTGCTCGACCGGCTTCAGCGGTTCCGTGGTCTCGTGCATGGGTGGTACGTCCCTTCTGTCGGGCCGACTTGGGCCTGGATCGGACCGGGGTGACCGGGATGGCGCGTCACTTGATGGGGACGCGGAGGATCAGGTTCTTGCCGTTGCCCCGGTCACTGGTGCCGAGCCACAGTTCATTCACGCCAGGAACCTTGGCGATGGCCCGAAGTCGGCCGTATCTACCGGGGTAGAAGGCGGTCTTCGTGCCGAGGCGCTCACTGTTCCCGATGATCGGAACGCGCCACAGCCGCTGGCCGCGCAGGGACGAGACGTAGATGACGTTGCGCACGATGGCCAGCTGGGCGGGCACGCCCTTGTCCGGGGTGAAGGTGGCCTTCGGGTTACTCATGCCTTTGACCGCGCAGGGCCCTTCGCAGGTTGGCCAGCCGTAGTTGGCTCCCCGCTTGATCAGGTTGAGCTCGTCCTTCGCTTCCTGCCCGATCTCGGCCGACCAGAGCCGGCCCTTGCGATCCCACGCCAGGCCCTGCGGATTGCGGTGGCCGTAGCTGTAGACGCGGTTGCCGAACGGGTTGCCGGGGGCGGGCGCGCCGGTCGTCGTGATCCGGAGGATCTTGCCGTTCAGCGAGTTCAAGTTCTGCGCGAGGTTCCGCTGCAGGGCGTCGCCGGTCGAGACGTAGAGGTACCTGTCGGGGCCGAAGGCGATTCGGCCGCCGTTGTGGTCCCCGCCCCGCGCGATGCCGGTGACCAGCGGCTTGTAGTTCCTGAGTGACCTGCCGTCGTAGTCCATCCTGGCGACCCGGGTCTCGTTCCTCGTGGTGTGCATGAAGAACACCCGCTTGTCCTTCTTGCCGTCCCAGGTCGGTGACGGAGCGACGCCCAGCAGGCCACCGGAGCCCTGATCGGACGGTCCGGGGACCGTGTACGGCACTTCGCCGACCCGCTTCTTGGTGCCGTCGCGGTCGAGGCGGTGGACCTGGTAGGTCAGCCGTTCGGTCACCAGGGCCGACCGTCCGTCCGGCAGGAAGGAGATGCCCCAGGGGGTCTGCCATCCCGTCGACAGGGTCTTGACGCCGACGGGTGCTCCGCCGTCGGCGGCGTTCGGGGCCGCGGAAACCGGCTGAGCCAGGCCCGCCGCCAGCACCGCGGTCGCGGCGGCCATCGCCGCTATGCCGATTGAGGACGAATGCCGCTTTGAGCAGCGTATGTCTGTCATGCGAGCAATCTTTACAAAATGCGACCAGGGTGCCACACGGAGTGAGCTACGAGGGTGAGCTTCACCGCCGGTGGAACGGCTGAGTGGTCCGAAGCCTCGACGGACCCGTCAGCCGCACCAGCGCCTGAGCCGCCATGGCCCGCGTCAGCTGTCCGTCCCTCCCGGGCGGGGTACGGCGAGCCGGCCCGCGAGCTGCTCGGAAGGGCTCTCCTCACCGAGAAGCCGCAGCGCCTCCCGCAGCAAGGTGCTCGAGGTGTGGACGGTGTAGGGGAAATAGACGACCTTCACGCCCACGCTCGCGAACTCGGCCTCGAGCGTTGTCCAGACGTCCGTGCCGAGCCAGTCGTCGCCCTTGAAGATGACGTCGAAACCGACCTCCTTCCAGATCCCGATCTTGTCGTCCACGGTCGCGACATAGGTGTCGTCGACATGACGCACGCTGCGGACGATCTGGAGTCGCTCGGCGAGAGGTACGACGGGTGGGCGGCCCTTGAGGCGCACCACGAGTTCGTCGGAGCAGACGCCGGCGATGAGGCGGTCGCAGTGGTCGCGCGCCCGGCGCAGGATGTTCAGATGGCCCACGTGGAAGAGGTCGAAGACCCCGGGCGCGTAGCCGAGACGTTCACCCATCAACGGTTTGCCTTCGTCCGCTCGGGGCCGACCGCGGTGACCAGGAGCGCTTTCGACGCGGGGGCCGCGTTCCTGCCGTCGGTGACGACGATCCGGTAGCGGTGGCGGGAGCCGGGCGCGACCGTGTCCGTGTACTTCATCGTGGGGCGGTTCCACTCCGTGGACCGGCCCGTCGGCGAGGCCAGGAGCTTGCCGTCCCGGTAGATCCGGTACCTCAGCACCGCGTCGTCCCGGTCCCATGCGGATCGCCAGGTGAGCGTGACCCGGCCGGTACGCGAGGCCGAGGCCTTGAGCTGGGGCGGCTCTTCCGGGGCTCCCCGGTCGGGCCCGGTGGTGAAGCGGGTCAGGCTCTGCTGCTGTCTGCCGTTGACCTCGGTGAACTCGCCTCCTGCCCACAGGATTTGACCGGCGATCTTCAGCGCCCGGGGCCCGTTGCCCTCACCGTTGCCGCCGTTGGTGTCGGGGAACCAGTGCAGGATGTGCCGGTCACGCACCGACTGGGCCAGGAAGTGCTGGCGGAAGTGGCCCTCGGCGAAGCCGCCAGGTGTGTCCCGGCAGTTGTGGGCGTGGGAGCCGCTGTAGAGCACGCCGTCGTGCACGGCGACGGCCTGCGTGGCGCCCAGGCAGGTGTCCTTCCACACCATCTCTCCGCTGCTGAGGCGTCCGGCGATACGGCCGTCGAAGATGCCGGTGCCCCTGCCCTCGGCCGCGACATAGAAGTTGGTCGCGTCACGCGTCAGCGCCTGCACGGAGGACCTCGACGGCAGCCAGCCGGGGTACGAGACCACCGTCTTGCCGGTGACGGGCCGCAGCGCGACGAGCGACCTCTCCAGGTCACCGTTGACCATGTTGAAGTTGCCGCCGACGATGAGCTTGCCGAACTCGGGCGCGGCGAGGAGGGCCCGTACGGGACCGTCGATCTCCGCCTTGAACGGCAGCAGCGCACCGCTGGGGGTGAGGGCGGCGACGCGCTCCCGCTCCCGGCCGTTGACGAGCGTGAAGTCGCCCCCCAGGAAGACCGCGCCGTCCGTGACATCGATGGCCCGGACGAACGACGACATGGTCGGCCGGAAGTCCTTGCGCAGTGAGCAGTCGCCCGTGTCGAGCGCGGCCGCACTGGCCACCCCGGTCTTGCCGGCCCTGGTGAACGAGCCACCGACGTAGAGCACTTCGTCGTTCGGCGCCGCCTTCAGCGCACGTACGGTGTTCCCGGCGCCGGAGAAGGGCAGGGCACAGGGCAGCAGTCGGCCGGTGCGGGCGTCGAACGCGGCGAAGTTCTTGCGCGCGACCTCCCGCTGGCCGGGCCTGGCGCCCGGAGGGCGCACCTTGTTGAAGGTGCCGCCGACGTACACGACCCCGTTCGCGTACTCCAGCGACCAGACGATGCCGTCGGTCTGCCAGGTCGCCAACGTGTCGGCGGTCAGGGTCTTCTCGTCGCTGTCGGCTGCCGAGGCGGTGGTGGTGATGAGGGAGGCGGCCGCGAGGAGGGCCACGGCCGAAGCCGTGGTGGCCCCCCTCTTCGTGCTTTTTCTGAGGCGCATGGAACTTCCCGGGTTGCAGCGAGTACGGGTGATGAGAAGGGGAGAAGGCGGGCGGTCTCGGCTCGGAGACGGCCTCATGTGGCGCGTTCGCGCAGCACACCGACGAGTTCGCGCATGTCCAGAGGTGTGCGAAATCGCCACAAACTTATACCGAATGCGAACATTCCCAGGGTGACCGCGGCGGTAAGTCCGACGGTCGTGTCACCTGCCAGCAGCCTCGCGGAAAGGACCAGCGGCATCGTGAGACCGAGTCCCGCGGCGGTCGCGACGAGGTAGCCGTGGTCGATGATCGTGAAGCCCGGATGCCGCCGGACCAGCGCCGCGGAGACGAGGTTCTCCACGACCGTCGCCGCTCCCCAGGACAGCGCGGCGCCGAGGACGCCCAGCCGGGGGACGGCGAGGAGGCCGACCGTCAGCTGCACGGTGAACGCGACGCCGGTGACCGCCAGATGCCAGGAGCTCTTGCCTGCCATGAGCAGCACGGTCTGGGCGTTCCCCACCCCGACGTTGACCGCGGAGGCGACACAGAGCACCACCAGCGCGGCGGCGCCGTGCTCGAACTCCGGCCCGAACAACGACAGGACGGTGCCCGGGAAGCTCGTGAGCAGGACGAGCAGCGGCCAGGAGAACAGCACGATCCAGCGCGTCGAGACCCGGTGCAGATGGCAGGCCTGCGACAGGTCGCCCACGGCGAGGAGGCGGCTGATCTCGGGAGCGACGGCCAGTCGGATGGCGAGCTGGAGGAGCGTCGCCGCGATGACGACGCGGCCGACGGCGGTGTAGATGCCCGCCTCTTCGCTCGTCGCCAGGCTGGACAGCAGGACGACGCCCACCCAGACCGCGCTGATGTCGAAGACGGAGGAGACCGCCCGCGGCCCGGCGAAGGCCCAGAAACCTCGCCGGGCGGCGACCGTGTCCGGTCCGGACGTATGACTCGGACTCGTCCGGCGGCGTTTGCGCAGGGCGAGACAGGCGATGACGAAGCCGGCCACGGTCGGCACGAGCCAGGCGGCGGCCAGGCTCAGCACCCCGGGAGCCAGCAGGACGACCGGTACGGCGATCAGCACACGAAGAACCGGTTTGCCGATCTGCTCGACACCGACGAACGGGATCACGGTGCCGTAGCCCTGGGTGGCGCCCAGCAGGATCAGGGTTACCGTGGCGAGGGGGAGGAACACGGCGAACAGCCGGACCAGGGTCACCGCGTCGTCCGGGGCGAGGCTCGGCAGCAGCGAGGTGGCCGTCCAGGGCGACAGGAACAGCAGCGCGGCGGCGGCCGTACTCGCGACGGCACCGGGCAGGACGGCGCTGCGCAGCAGTGCGCCGACCGCGCGGCCACCGGTGGTGGCCAGGTCACCGGAGACGAACCGCACCAGCCCCGTGTCGGCCCCGAGTTTGCAGGCGTTGCACAGGATGGTGAAGGCCGCGACACCGGTGAACACCGCTCCCGCCCCGTAGGCGCCGAGCCCCCGGGTGACCAGGGCGACCAGCGCGTATCCGAAGACCGCGTTGACCGACGCCCCCAGGAAACCCCACCATCCGCCGCGCGCGGTGGCGGCGACCCCGGACCGGGCCGTCGTGCCGCCGGTGGCGGGGGCGGCCGTACCGGAGGCGCTCACCGGGAGACGCTGAGCGTGTCGTCCTGCACCGGCGCGGTCGGCTGCGCCACGACGTCGTCGGCCGGTCCGGACGTGATCGTGGACGGGGTCCGCCCGGTCGCCCGGCGCATCCAGTCGCTGTCGACGACCCGGCGGAGCAGGCCGGGCCGGGTCACATGGTGCAGTGCGACGCCGACGATGTGCCCGCCCGAGCAGCTGATCAGCTCGCGTACCCGCTTGAGGTCGTCCCGTCTGACGTCGCCCAGACCGCCCACCACGAGGACGCCGTCCACGCGTCGGGCGAGCGCCAGGCCGTCGGCGTGCTCCAGCAGGGCCGGGGTGAGGAAGAGCGTCGGCCTGTCGTCGCCGGTGACCCCACGGCTGTCGGGGCGGAGCGTGAACCGCCCGGCGGTGCCCGCGTCGACGACCACCTCGCCCTGGGGGACTTCGGCGTCCGCGGCCGTCAGCGGCAGCCGCGTCGGCAGGCCGGGCACGCGTGCGGTGGCGTCCACCAGCAGGACGTCGTCGCCCGACTCGGCGAGCGCGGCGGCGAGATTCACGGCGACGGTCTCGGCTCCGCGTTCCCGCTTGGGCGCCACGACCATGAGCCTGCCCACGGGCGTACGGTCGTCGCCGCCCCGCAGTCGGAAGGCGAGGGCCCGGTACGCCTCCGCTCGGCTGCCCGCGGATCGGCCGACCTCCAGCAGGTCGCCGTCGGTGTCGGGGGCCGGGAGGATGCCCAGGACCGGAGCGTGCAGCGCCCCTTGGACCTCGCCGACCGAGCGTGCCCGCGGCTCCAGTGCGGAGCGCAGCCAGGCGAGCACGACACCCAGGAGCAGACCGCCGATCAGGCCGAAGGCGAGGAGCCAGGCGGGGGCGGGACCCGAGGGTCGGGTCGGCGGCTCGGCCCGGCGGACGACGTCACCGCCGGAGGTGTCGTAGGTCCTGATGTCGGAGACCCGCTTCTGCAGAATGCCGATCTGTTGCTGCATGCCCGCGGTGCCGGCGGAGGACCCGCCGGACTTCATCGCGATGACCCGCTTGGTGAGCGCCGTGATCTGCTCTTCCAGTCCGGTGGTCATCCGCGTGACCATGGCCCTGGAACGGTCCTGGCGATCGTCGAGGTAGGCCTGGGCGAACGCGTTGGCCACACGGGCCGCACGCGTCGGGGTGCCTCCTGTGTACTCGAACCGGAGCACCTGGGTGTCCCGGGGGTTGGTCACCCGCAGGTCCGTCAGCAGCGCGTCCGCGCGGGCGGGCTGCCGCAGCGCCGTCGCCGCGCGGGCCGCGACGGTCGCGCTGAGCGCGATCTGGAGTTCCGTGCCCATGCTCACCTGGTTGTCGGCGGCCACCCCGAACGTGCTGAACGGGTCCGTTCTCGAGCGGACGAGCACCTCGCTGGTGGAGGTGTAGCTGCCCGCGGTCAGCAAGGTGAGGGTCAGTCCGGCGAGCAGGCCGAGGACCACGCCCAGCGCGATGGTCGCGCGGTACCTCAGCAGCAGGCGCACCTGGTCGCGCAGCTGGTCGGGGTCGTCGTACCGGTCGTCGAAGCCGGCGGGGCTGGTCACGGATGCCTCCTGTGTCCGGGGATGGGCGCGGGGCCCGTGGGGGCGGGCGTCCGCACCGGTGACGGGAGCCGGGGTGGCCGGGCGGCGCGGGTGATGAGGAGCGGAACGGTCATGAGCAGCAGCAGCGGGCCGACGATCGCCATGAGGCTGCCGCGCAGGAAGATCAACTGGTAGAAGGCGTAGGCGGGGACCAGCAGCGCCGCCAGCGTGCCGTGCCGGTCCCGCAGCCGGGCCCTGATGTCGTCCATCCGCCGTCCGGCCGCGCCCAGCAGACAGAAGACGGCGACGACACAGGGAGCGCCGCCCCACAGATAGCTCTCGATCCACAGCGGCGCGGAAAGGTTGTGAAAGTCGTAGCCCGCGTACTGGGCGAGTTCGATACCGGTGGTCTGGGGTTTGTCGGGCCACATGGAGCGGGGCACCATGAAAAGGACGGGACCCAGCACGGCCGACGGCGAGAATCCGTTTTCCTGTACGTAGTCGATACCGGTCTGCATCTGCTGAAAGGCGTCGTAATCCATGTTGGAGCTGAACTGCTCCGCAAGCGCCACGACGTGCACCACTTCCCGCTCGTCGTAACGGAAGTAGTCGCTGTACGGAAACGCGAAGAGCACCACGGCCGTGAGCGCCACCGCGGTGACGCGAAAGGCCCGTGGGGTGCTGAACCGGCGCCAGGAGAAGAGCAGGACCAGCAGGACGGTGCCGGCCCAGAAGCGCGGCCTGCTGATCGGGTTGTTGACCAGGACGTTGAGCGCGAGAAGGAGCGGCAGCAGCATCCATCGGGTCGCGCGCAGCAGCCGGTCTCCGCCGGACAGGCGGGGCAGGTGGACCAGGCCCACCGCGGCCCAGAAGGCAGGGACGGCGAGCGCCCAGACGCGCAGCGCATGGGCGAGATCCGGGTCGGCACCCGACTGCCGCAGCGCCTGCCTGCTGGTGAAGAAGGCGCCCACACCACCCTCCTGGCCGGGGATCAGCACGGCCGCGAGCACGAGCGAGATACCGCACAGCAGGAGCACGGGCAGCGGTGCGAGCCTGCGGGACAGCAGTGGTTCGAGCACGGTCGAGCGGGCGCCCTCGCGGGTGGCGGCCAGCGCCACGCCCGCGCTGTAGGCGAGGAGCCCGACTTCGCTCAGTACGGCCGCGGCGAAAGCGGTGGACTCACCGGTGCGGTATTCCAGCGGATAGGCGTCGGTGGCGAGCATGGCGAGCGGCGCGAGGCCCAGCCACACATAGACGAAGAGCCAGAACCCGAAGGCGACGAGACGCACCGAGGTGTCGGTCAGCACCCTGGTGAGCGCCCCGCCGCTGTGCGCCACGACCACGCACTGCGCCGCGAGTGCCGCCCCGAACCGGGCGTCGGCGTCCTGGAGGATCAGTGCCGGCAGAAAGGCGATGAGAAGGAGGGCCCAGCAGCAGACCGCCGCCACGCAACGCTTTTGACTGCCTCGCACTCTGCACCCCCGGTGAGCGGGCAAACGGAACAAATCGGCGCCAGTAGATTTATAGCCTGTAGGCCGGGCCGATCTCCCGCATTTCAGAGGGTGTTTTCACTTGACGTAAATTGCTATGAATTCACAATAATCAATTGCAGTTGGTGCGGCGGCGCACTGCTCGCAGAATTTCCTCGAATCGCGAGGCGCATCCTTCCAGGGCGAACTCCCGCTCGGCCAGCGCCCGGCTCTCCTTGCCCAGCATCTGTGCGCGCGCCGGGTCGTCCAGGACCTCGCGGACCCAGGCGGCCGCGTCGGGCAGCGAGGACTCCTCCGGGGTGAACACCGCCGAGCCGGCCTGGCGGAGCAGCTTCGCCGCCAGGTTGTCCGCCGGCATCAGGCCGAGCACGGGGCGCCCGGCGCACAGATACGACAGCGTCTTGGAGGGCACCGAGAACTCGCCGGCGTCCGCCGCCAGCAGCACGACCAGCACATCGCCGGTGCCCAGCACCTCGGGCAGCCGGTCGTAGGGCTGGAAGGGCAGCAGGGTCAGATCGACGCCTCGGGCCGCGGCGGCCTCCTTGATGACCGGCACGGCCGGGCCGTCGTTGACGACGACGAGACGGACCCGTTCGCCCTGCTCACGCAGCGTCTCGGCCAGCCGCACCAGCAGGGCGGGGTTGTGCTTGAGGCCGATGGTGCCGGAATACAGCACGGTCCTGACGCCGGTGAGGCCGTGCTCCCGCGACCAAGCGTTGGCGCGGGGAACGGGGAGGATCTCGTCCAGTGGCGCCCAGTTGGGGATGACGGTGACCTTGCCGGCGGTGCCCCACTCCCGGTGGATCCGCACGAAGGAGTCGGCGATCACCACGATCGCCGAGGCGCGTCGGGCCGCCCACCTCTCGCCCCGCTCGAAGACCTTCGCGGCGATGCCCATCAGCCTCGACACCCCGGCGGCGGCGAAGCTCTTGAGGGCGACGGCGGTGATGTCCTGGTGCCACAGCACCCAGGGGATGCGCAGCGCCCCCAGTGCCGCCGCGGCCACGACCAGGGTCGGGATCGGCAGGTTGCCCAGCATCGCCACGTCCGGCTTCTCGCGCCGTACCTGGCGGGCCAGTTCCAGGCCCAGCCGGGTCTCCTGGAAGAGGCGTCGGACGTAGGCGCCCTTGTCGAGGACGACGCGCTCGCCGATGGTGACGAAGCGGAGGCCGACGACCGGGTCCTCGGCGAGGTTGCCCTTGCCGGAGACGTAGGCCGGACAGGTCGAGTGGACGACGTCATGACCGCGCCGGGCCAGCTCACGGGAGAGCTGCACCTGGAACGGGTGTCCGCTGTAGTCGTGGACGAGGATCCTCATCGACTGCTCTCCCGGCCGGTTCGAGGGTCAGGAGCGGGCGCGCTTGACCTGGTCGTAGACCCAGGCGTAGGTCTTCTCCAGCCCCTCGGCCAGGGGGATCGACGGCTCCCAGCCGTGGAGTTGGCGGATCAGGGTGTTGTCGGAGTTGCGGCCGCGTACGCCCTGCGGAGCGTCCATCTGGTACTTGCGCTCGCAGTGGACGCCCGCGATCTCCTCGACGATGTCGACCAGTTGGTTGATGGTGACGAGCTCGGACGAGCCGATGTTGACGGGCACGCTGCTGGTGCCACGCATCAGCATCTGCGTGCCGTGCAGACAGTCGTCGATGTACATGAAGGAGCGGGTCTGCCGGCCGTCGCCCCAGATGTCGATCCGGTGCTCCCCGGAGAGGACCGCCTCGGCGACCTTGCGGCACACGGCCGCCGGTGCCTTCTCGCGGCCTCCGGTCCAGGTGCCCGCGGGGCCGTACACGTTGTGGTAGCGGGCGATACGGCAGCTGAACCCGTAGTCCTCCTCGAAGTGGCGGCACATGCGCTCGGAGAACAGCTTCTCCCAGCCGTAGCCGTCCTCGGGCTGCGCCGGGTAGGCGTCCTCCTCCTTCAGCGCGGTGACGTTCGAGGCGGTCTGCTTGCCGGCGGCGTAGACACAGGCGGACGAGGAGTAGAAGTAGCGCTCGACACCGGCCTCGTGCGCGGCCTTGAGCATGTGGGTGCTGGTCAGCACCGACATCATGCAGGCAGCCTTGTGGTTCTCGATGAATCCCATGCCGCCCATGTCGGCGGCCAGCATGTAGACCTGACGGGCGTCGCGGACCGCGGCGCGGGCGTCGTCCAGGAGGGACAGGTCGGCGACGACGTTCTCGGCGGCCGGGTGCACCTGCTGCCACTCGTGCAGCGGCTTGATGTCGACGCACCGGACGGTCAGCCCCTGCGTCAGGAGGTCGGCCGCGAGATGCCCACCGATGAATCCTCCGCCTCCCGCGACAACGACGTCCACCTGCTTGCTCATGGCAGCTCCTTCTGGAAAGCGGAATCCGCCTGGAAGGTTAGCTACCTTTTGCACCTTTTCATGCGAAATGACGCGCGTTTTTCGCATCGCAGGACCCGGATGCCGCCGTCCGAGTCCTCGTCAGGCCAGCTCCCGCAGCCACTTGGCGAAGAACGCCGGCAACAGCACGACATGGGCCGCGAGCAGCACCACGTACACCGCGAGGAAGAGCTTCTGGTTTCCGAGGAAGAGGAAGCTCAGGCAGAGCAGCCCGTAGTCCACGGGCAGCAGTGCCATGCCCCGCACGGTGGACGGCACGGGCACCGGCCCGGCTGGTGTGTCCCCTCTTCCCCGTCTCAGCTGTTCGGTGAGGATTCCTCCGAAGAACAGCAGGACAGCGGCGCACTGGAAGGCGATGGGCAGCAGCAGCGCGGGACGCTGCAGCTCGAAGAAGCGGTAGAAGGAGATCAGCACCGCCGCGTGGACGGCCAGGAGTTTCGCGCAGTCCACCACATGGTCCAGCCACTCCCCGGCGAGGCTGGACGACCGGTGCAGCCGGGCCAGTTGACCGTCCGCGGAATCGAGTGCGAAGCCGAGCAGCAGCGCGAGCGAGACCCACGGTCCGAGCGTGTGGGACGGCGGGAGCAGAGCCGTCGCGAACACACCCGTGAAGGTGATCGAGGCGCTGACGGCCGTCACATGGTTGGGCGAGAGCCCGATACGGTACGCGGCGGCCGCGAGCAACCGGCCGGCCGGGCGGTTGACGTACCGGGCGTAGACGGAGACCCCCTGAGCGGGTTTCTGCGCCGTCGAGAGCTGCCGCAGCGTGCTGGAAAAGTCCATTCCCTGACCTCGTGCGTGAACGGGCGGACGGATCACCACGTGCCGCAGGCTCTCGTCGACGCCCTTCCGTGGATGACGCGGCGGCGGACCGCGGACGGCCGTCCGAGAGGGGAACCCATGGCCAGAAGGTAGGCGCCTCGGCCCACTACACCTGATCCGACCAGCGGGATGGTCACGTTGTCCATCCGATCGGCCGCAAGCTCCTTGCGGCGGTCTTCGGTCACAGCCCCCGATAGATCGCCTCCAGCCGGTCCGTCACCGCGTGGACGGAGAACGCCTCCGCGACGGCGCGCCGCCCCGCCTCGGCGACGGCCGCCCGCTTGGCGTCGTCGGCGAGCAGTCCGCACACCGCGTCGGCCATCTCACCGGGACTGCCGTCGGTGACCATCGCCGCCCCGCGTCGAGCCAGCTCGTCCGCGATACCGCAGGTGTCGGTGCACACCACGGGGGTGCCCGCCGAGAGAGCCTCGATCACCGTCATCCCGAACGGTTCGTCGACACTGGGCAGCACATATACGGCCGCCCGCGCGTAGGCCCGTACCGCCTCCGCGTGGTCCAGCGCCCCGCCGTAGGAGACGATGCCCTGGAGCCCATGGGCGGCGATCAGCCGGCGCACCGCCGGCAGCACTCCCTCGTCCGCCCCGTAGAGGGTGAAGCGGGCGTCGGGCATCCTCCGGTGCACCAGCGCGGCCATCTCGACGAACGCGTCCGGGCGCTTGCGCGGATGCAGCCGGGCGAGGAACAGCACCTCCCGGTCACGTCGCCCGCCCTCGCCGGCCCGGTCAGCCCGCTCGGGCCGCACCCCGTTGGGCAGGGTCATCAGCGGCGGACCGCCGGCACCGACCACCTCGGCCACATCCCGGCGTTCCTGCTCGGTGAGCACGAGACAGCCCCGCGCCCGGCGCAGCAGAGGCACGTACAGGCGGTCGAAGAGCCGGACGGCGGCCGCACGGCGCGGCTGCACCATGCCGTGCGTCTGTGCGACGAACCTCTTGCGGCGCAGCGCGGCCACGGCGAGCGCCGCGACGGAGACCAGGTCGCGGCCCGCGTGCACATGGACCACATCAGCCCTGCCCATCGCGACCCACATGTCCCTGACCAGCAGCGGATGCATGAGCCCGGTGAAGCGGCCCGGCAGCATGGAGCGGGCCGGACGAGTGCGCAGCGGCACCGAGCCGAGGCGGGCCGGCGCCGCGGACCTGCCGCGCCACAGGGACACCAACGAGACCTCATGGCCTCGGGCGGCGCACTCCTCGAGCTGCCCGGCGGCCACGCTCGTCGGCCCGCCGTACGCTCCGTCGTCGCTGACCAGCGTCACGACATGGACGACCCTCATGCCACACCCCCACCGGTGACGACCTCACCCGGACCGAGGTCGCGACGGGCGACCGCACCGGCACCCACCACCGCGCCACGACCCACCGTCACGCCCCGCAGCACGACCGCGCGCGTCGCGACCCACGCCCCCGGCTCCAGCCGGATGGGCCCGTTGTCGAACTCGAAGGTGGGGCTCAGACGTTGATGGCTCCCCGTGCACAGCAGCGCCCCCTGCGAGACGCACACGTCGTGGCCGATCGTGATCTGCCGCAGGTTCAGCAGCCAGGCCCCCTCCCCGATCCACACGTCGTCGCCGACGGACAGCCGCCAGGGCCAGTGCACTCGAACCCCGTGCCGGATCAGCACCCGCCGCCCGATCCGCGCGCCGAAGGCCCGCAGTACCGCCGGCCGCCAGCGCGCCGGAAACCACCACTTCACGAACACGAGATGGAGTACGGCGAACCAGGCCGCCTGGAGGACGAAGGGGCGCCCCTTGTCGTAGCCCGCGCCGGTGAAACCCCGCAGGGAACGCTCGACGACGGCCCTGTGACCGGGCGGGCCGGGGCGGATGCCCGCATCGGGCGGCACTGCGGTCTCTGCCATGGAGCTGCACCTTTCCTGACGGGGAGGCATACGCCTTCACATGACTTGCAGGGAACTCAGGGGTGGCGTCCCGGTCTCAGTACGCCCCGCGCCCGTCCAGCACGGCCCGAACCGTACGAACCATCACGGTCATGTCCCACCCCCACGACCAGTTGTCCACGTACCGCAGATCCAGCGAGACGGTCTCGTGCCAGGACAGGTCCGACCGTCCGCTCACCTGCCACAGTCCCGTGAGACCGGGTTTGACGCTCAGTCGGCGCATCTCCACCCGGTCGTAGCGGGCGACCTCCTCGGGCAGCGGCGGGCGGGGGCCCACCAGCGACATGTGGCCGAGCAGGACATTGGCCAACTGGGGCAGCTCGTCCAGCGAGTAGCGGCGCAGGAAGCGTCCGGCGGACGTGACGCGCGGGTCCCGGCGCAGCTTGAACATATGGCCGTCGTGTTCGTTCGCGGCCGCGAGGTCGCCCTTCATCCGGTCCGCGTCCACGACCATGGTCCGGAACTTCCACATCGGGAACGGCGCCCCGTTGCGGCCCACCCGGGTCTGGCGGTAGATGACCGGCCCGGGCGAACTCAGCCGCACGGCGAGCGCCAGCAGGGCGAACAGCGGGGCCAGCACCACGAGCAGGACGAGCGAGCCCGACCGGTCCGTGGCGGCCTTCAGCAGCGTGGGCAGGCCGCGGCGCGTCGGCGGTGAGACGTCCAGCAGGGTGAGCCCGGCCGCGGAGGCGATACGGACCCGGCGCCGGGCCACTTCCACGATGCCGGGCAGCACCATCAGCCGACGGCCCCGGTCGTGCAGGGCCCAGGACAACCGCCGCAGTCGGTCCCCGCACATGTGCCGGCTCGCGGCGACGAAGACCAGGTCGGCGCCGAGCAGTTCGGCCGCGTCCGCCACCGGCGCGGCGTCCTCGTCCGGAGCGTTCGTCGCGTTCGGCATGTTCGGCGCGTCGCCGGGCAGCCGGGCGGGCACGGGCACCCCGGACAGCACCTCGCCCTCACCCAGCACACAGGCCCCGACCACCACGTACCCATGGTCCGTACGCTCGGCCAGCTGCCCGACCACGGCGTCCACGGCCCCGGCCTCACCGACGACGAGGACGCGTCGCAGCCCTTCGGCCCGTCGGCGTACGGCCAGGATGCGGCGGTGGATCGCCTTGCGGCACAGCACGGTCACCGCCAACGACGGGCACAGCGCGGCGAACTCGGTCGCGGGCGCGTCGCCGAGCCCGGAGACGGTGCGCAGTACGGCCAGTACGCCGAGCAGCACCAGCCAGTCCCGTACGACCGGTCCGACGGGGGCGCCCTCGTCCCAGGCGGAGGGTGCGTAGCGCCTCGCGGCTAGGCCCACGAGCAGCCAGAGGAGCGTGACGGCGACGGCCTGGTGCACGGCGTGGGCCGTACCGGTCAGCGGGAGGGCCGCCGCGGTCGGCAGCGCCATGCCCGCCGCGTCGGCGCCGACCGCGACCGGTACGTACCACCCGTCCGCCGGGCTCCGGCGCATGACCGGCCGGTGCGGCGTGAGGGGAACTGCCCGCCCTGACACCGTGCTGGTGGACTGCCGCATGGTTCTCCCTGTGACCCCGGCCCTCGGCGAAGACATGGGGCGCCGCCGCATCGGAGGATCGGCGCACGCCCCATGAGGGTTATATCAACCTTTTTTAAATGTATGTCCTATTTGCACGAGGTACTGCCGAGCGTGGCGCCCCCTCGACACTCAGCCTTTCCGGTCCTCCGCGACCCGGACGGGCTAGGCGGAGGAAGTCCCGGGAGTGGCGTTCATCGGATTGTGCAAATGATCAGATGCCCGGCGGTGGATGCGACTCAGCCCGGGCGAACTCCGGTACCTCCAGAGCAAGAAGGAGCACACACAGTGCGAGTAACCACACGATCAACCAGAGCGAGATGGGGCGCCCGCGGCATCGGCCTCGGCGTGACCACGGCACTGGCGGTCACGTTCGGGGCCGGCCCCGCCGCGGCGGAGGCGGGGCCCCAGTTGCAGGCCGCAGTACAGCCCTATGAGTTCACGGACGAGGTGAACCCGGACTGCGTGGACATCAGACCGCCCCTTGTCGGTTTCACCGAGCAGGACACGGACAACGCGCCCATGAACGGCGAGACGATCAACTTCACGTTCAACGGGAACAACGGATCGATCACCCTCGGCGTCTCGAACAGCGCACAAGGGCAGCTCCTCTCGTTCGACTTCAACGACACCCCCTTCGCCGCCGCGGTGGTCATCGTGAAGGGCAGCAACAACGCGAACATCTACGACTACCGGACGACGATGGCCGGCCAGATCGAGGCCGACAACACGCTCCACGCCCCGATCAATCCCAGTGGCGGTTTCGCAAACCTCAGCCACGTCGCCTTCTGCGTAGTCCCGGACGGCGACAACACCTGACGCGAGTCACGACAGCACAGCAAAGGGGCCCGTACGACCGAAGTCGTACGGGCCCCTTCAGGAGCTCGCGCTGGAGCTACCAGGTCAAACCAACAAGACTACTTGTTGATCTTGGTGACCTGGCCGGCGCCGACCGTCCGGCCACCCTCACGGATGGCGAACTTCAGGCCCTCTTCCATGGCGACGGGCTGGATGAGCTCCACCTTCATCTCGGTGTTGTCACCCGGCATGACCATCTCGGTGCCCTCGGGGAGGGTCACGACGCCGGTCACGTCCGTCGTACGGAAGTAGAACTGCGGACGGTAGTTGTTGAAGAACGGCGTGTGGCGGCCACCCTCGTCCTTGGACAGGATGTAGGCCTGCGCCTCGAACTCGGTGTGCGGGGTGACCGAGCCCGGCTTGATGATGACCTGGCCGCGCTCGACGTCCTCGCGCTTGATGCCGCGGAGCAGCAGACCGACGTTCTCACCGGCCTGGCCCTCGTCGAGCAGCTTGCGGAACATCTCGATGCCGGTGACCGTGGTGGTGGTCTTCTCCTGCTTGATGCCCACGATGTCAACGGTCTCGTTGACCTTGAGGACACCACGCTCGATACGGCCGGTGACGACCGTACCGCGACCGGTGATCGTGAAGACGTCCTCGATCGGCATCAGGAACGGCTTGTCGACGTCACGCTCGGGCTGCGGGATGTTCTCGTCCACGGCCTTCATGAGCTCGAGGACGGTGTTGCCCCACTCCTTGTCGCCCTCAAGGGCCTTGAGCGCCGAGACCTTGACGACCGGCAGGTCGTCGCCCGGGAACTCGTACTCGGAGAGCAGCTCACGAACCTCGAGCTCGACGAGCTCCAGGATCTCCTCGTCGTCCACCATGTCGGCCTTGTTCAGGGCGACGACGATGTACGGAACGCCGACCTGGCGGGCCAGGAGCACGTGCTCCTTGGTCTGCGGCATCGGGCCGTCGGTGGCGGCGACCACGAGGATGGCGCCGTCCATCTGAGCGGCACCGGTGATCATGTTCTTGATGTAGTCCGCGTGACCGGGGCAGTCGACGTGGGCGTAGTGACGCGTCTCGGTCTGGTACTCGACGTGCGCGATGGAGATGGTGATACCGCGCTGGCGCTCCTCGGGAGCCTTGTCGATCTGGTCGAAGGCCGAGGCCTCGTTCAGGTCCGGGTACGCGTCGTGCAGCACCTTGGTAATGGCGGCCGTGAGGGTCGTCTTACCGTGGTCGATGTGACCGATGGTGCCGATGTTGACGTGGGGCTTAGTCCGCTCGAACTTCGCCTTCGCCACGGGGTCCTCCTGTGGAGTGGTTCTGAACGCCTTGCTTCATCGGCGCCAGGTGATCTTTGCTGGAAAGCCCGGGGCCGGGGGCATTCCCCCACGAATGCGGGTGAATACCCCTGGCGGCTCCGGAGTCAAGCCTAAAGCGTGTGAACGCGGTGCGTTACTCGCCCTTGGCCTTCGCGATGATCTCCTCGGCGACGTTCCGCGGAACCTCGGCGTAGGAGTCGAACTGCATGGAGTAGCTGGCACGGCCGGACGTCTTGCTGCGCAGGTCGCCGACGTAACCGAACATCTCCGAGAGAGGCACGAGGCCCTTCACGACGCGGGCACCCGCCCGCTCCTCCATGGCCTGGATCTGGCCACGGCGGGAGTTGATGTCGCCGATGACCTCACCCATGTAGTCCTCGGGCGTGGTGACCTCGACGGCCATCATCGGCTCGAGCAGCACAGGGCTGGCCTTGCGCGCGGCCTCCTTGAAGGCCTGCGAACCGGCGATCTTGAACGCGAGCTCGGAGGAGTCGACCTCGTGGTAGCCACCGTCGATGAGCGTGACGCGGACGCCTGTCATCTCGTAGCCCGCGAGGATGCCGAACTGCATGGCCTCCTGCGCACCGGCGTCGACCGAAGGGATGTACTCCTTCGGGATACGACCACCGGTGACCTTGTTCACGAACTCGTACGAGGCGTCGCCGCCCTCGATCGGCTCGATCGCGATCTGCACCTTGGCGAACTGGCCGGTACCACCAGTCTGCTTCTTGTGCGTGTAGTCGACGCGCTCGACGGCCTTGCGGATCGTCTCGCGGTAGGCGACCTGCGGCTTGCCGACGTTGGCCTCGACCTTGAACTCACGGCGCATACGGTCGACCAGCACCTCGAGGTGCAGCTCGCCCATACCACCGATGATGGTCTGGCCGGTCTCCTCGTCCGAGTGGACCTGGAAGGAGGGGTCCTCCTCCGCGAGACGCTGGATGGCGACACCCAGCTTCTCCTGGTCACCCTTGGACTTGGGCTCGATGGCGACCTGGATGACCGGCGCCGGGAAGTCCATGGACTCCAGGATCACCGGCTGCTTGTCGTCGCTCAGCGTCTCACCGGTGGTGGTCTGCTTCAGGCCCATGACGGCGACGATGTCGCCGGCGCCCACCGACTCGATCTCCTCACGCTTGTTCGCGTGCATGCGGTAGATCTTGCCGATGCGCTCCTTCTTGCCCTTGACGGAGTTCAGCACGGCGGTGCCGGACTCCAGGCGACCGGAGTAGATCCGGACGAAGGTGAGCTTGCCGAGGTGCGGGTCGCTCATGATCTTGAAGGCAAGAGCCGACAGGGGCTCCTCGTCGGACGGCTTGCGCTTGACGACGACCTCGGGGTCCTTGACGTCGTGGCCCTCGATGGCCTCGACGTCGAGGGGGGTCGGCAGGTAGCGCACGACCGCGTCGAGCAGGGGCTGGACGCCCTTGTTCTTGAACGCGGTGCCACAGAACACCGGGGTGACCGTGGTGTCGCTGGACTTGCCGGACGCGATGGTGATGCGACGGATCGCGGCGTACAGCTGCTCCTCGGTGGGCTCCTGGCCCTCCAGGTACAGCTCCATGATCTCTTCGTCGTTCTCGGCGACGCCCTCGATCAGCTTGCCGCGGTACTCCTCGGCAGCCTCGGTGTGCGTGGCCGGGATGTCGACGACGTCGTACATCTCGCCCTTGGCGGCCTCGGCGGACCACACGAGCGCCTTCATGCGGACCAGGTCCACGACGCCCTTGAAGTCGGCCTCGGCACCGATCGGAAGCTGCATGACCAGCGGCTGCGCACCAAGGCGGTCCGAGATCATGTCGACGCAGCGGTGGAACTCGGCACCGGTGCGGTCCAGCTTGTTCACGAAGCAGATGCGCGGCACGCCGTAACGGTCGGCCTGACGCCACACCGTCTCGGACTGCGGCTCGACACCGGCGACACCGTCGAACACCGTCACGGCACCGTCGAGCACACGCAGGGAGCGCTCCACCTCGACGGTGAAGTCGACGTGCCCCGGGGTGTCGATGATGTTGATGGTGTAGTCGTTGTCCTCAAGCGGCCAGTGACAGGTGGTGGCAGCAGAGGTGATCGTGATGCCACGCTCCTGCTCCTGCTCCATCCAGTCCATGGTGGCAGCGCCGTCGTGGACCTCACCGATCTTGTAGCTGACGCCGGTGTAGAAGAGGATCCGCTCGGTGGTGGTCGTCTTGCCCGCGTCGATGTGGGCCATGATCCCGATGTTGCGGACCTTGGCCAGGTCAAGTGAAGTGGTAGCCATAAGGCTTCAGTCTTCTCTCGGTCTCGATGGGGTCTGCGACTACCAGCGGTAGTGCGCGAAGGCCTTGTTGGACTCGGCCATCTTGTGGGTGTCCTCGCGCTTCTTCACGGCCGCACCGAGGCCGTTCGAGGCGTCGAGAAGCTCGTTGAGGAGACGCTCGGTCATGGTCTTCTCGCGACGGGCGCGGGAGTAACCGACCAGCCAGCGCAGCGCGAGCGTGTTGGCACGACCGGGCTTGACCTCGATCGGAACCTGGTACGTCGCACCACCGACACGGCGGGACTTGACCTCGAGGGTCGGCTTGATGTTCTCCAGCGCGCGCTTCAGCGTGATGATCGGGTCGTTGCCCGTCTTCTCACGCAGACCCTCCATGGCGCCGTAGACGATGCGCTCGGCGGTGGAGCGCTTGCCGTTCAGCAGCACCTTGTTGATGAGCGACGTGACAAGAGGAGAACCGTAGACCGGGTCGATGATGACCGGGCGCTTCGGGGCGGGGCCCTTACGAGGCATTCTTACTTCTCCTTCTTGGCGCCGTAGCGGCTGCGGGCCTGCTTGCGGTTCTTGACACCCTGGGTGTCAAGCGAACCACGGATGATCTTGTAGCGAACACCCGGCAGGTCCTTCACACGGCCGCCGCGCACGAGCACGATGGAGTGCTCCTGCAGGTTGTGTCCCTCACCCGGAATGTAAGCGGTGACCTCGATCCCGCTGGTCAGACGCACACGCGCGACCTTACGCAGGGCCGAGTTCGGCTTCTTCGGGGTGGTCGTGAACACACGCGTGCAGACGCCACGACGCTGAGGGGAACCCTCGAGTGCGGGCGTCTTGTTCTTCTCGACCTTGTCCTGCCGGCCCTTACGGACCAGCTGCTGGATCGTAGGCACTACTTCTCCGGTTTCTGTGTGCCGAATGGTGAAGCTAACCTGGAACGTCGCCGACCCACGCGGTCGGGTGTGTCGAATCCGGCGGACTCCCGCCGCGAGGCGAAAAGAGCACAGATTACGGTGGCCGCTCACAGCTCGCTATGCGGTCGAAGGCACGCACGAGAGCCAGGGCACACCCCAGGCACAAGGTCTGAGCGTACCTACCTCAAACGCTACGGTCAAAACAAATGGGCCCCGCCCGCATCGCCATGCGGTCGATGTCAAGACCACACGACGTGTTCGATCTTCGAATCGGCGATTCGAGCACATCGGAGCACCTCCCGGACCACCCTCGCGCCGGCCTAGGCGGACACCGCGGCGGCCACGAGCATCAGCGTCAGCAACACCGCCCAGGCAGCGGTCGACAGCCACCCGAGCACCAGCCCGGTCAGGGCGAGCGCGTCACCGCCCTGACCGCTGCGCCGTATCTCGGAACGGGCCGAGTGCCCCAGCACGACCGCCGGAATCCCGGTCAGCCCGAAACTCACCAGGCACAGCACCCCGCAGACGGCGGACCCCACCGCCTTGCCGTTCACCTGCGGCCGGGCCACCGGCACGAAGGCCCGCGGCACCGGCGTCACGGGCACCGGCAGCGGCAGCGGCCCCTGAGGAAGGTCGGCGACCAGCAGGGCCAGCTCCCCCACCGTACGAGCCGCATACGCCCGCTCGATCCGCTGATCGAACTCCCCCTTCTCCAGCCGCCCCTCACCGAAGCCGGCCCTGAGCACATCCACGGCCCGCTCCCGATCGGCATGCGAGGCAAGCATCACCGAGCCACCCAGGGCAGGCCACACCTGCGGCCCCACCGGCGCATGACCCCCCTGCCACGGCCGCGGAGCCCCGCTCCCCTGCCACGACGACGGATGTGTCATGGAGCACCTCCCCCGTACTGGTCGGAGTCCTTCCATGATGCGCCGGACTGGCGCCCGCGGCATCGGGGTCCACCCGGAGATGACCCGGAGAGCGTCCCAGGGAGACGTCCGGGCACGCCGAAGGGCGGCCACCCCAAGAGGTGACCGCCCTTCACACGATCGCTCGCTTACTGGTTGTACGGACCGTAGTCGTAGTCCTCCAGCGGAACGGCCTGGCCGGAGCCCGTACCGAACGGCGAGTAGTCGATGTCGTCGTAGCCGACGGCCGAGTACATCGCGGCCTTGGCCTCCTCGGTCGGCTCGACCCGGATGTTGCGGTAGCGGGACAGACCCGTACCGGCCGGGATGAGCTTACCGATGATGACGTTCTCCTTGAGGCCGATCAGGGAGTCGGACTTGGCGTTGATCGCCGCGTCCGTGAGGACCCTGGTCGTCTCCTGGAAGGACGCCGCCGACAGCCAGGACTCCGTGGCCAGCGAGGCCTTGGTGATACCCATGAGCTGCGGACGACCGGAGGCCGGGTGACCGCCCTCCTGGACCACACGACGGTTCTCGGTCTCGAACTTCGAGCGCTCGACCAGCTCGCCGGGCAGCAGCTCGGCGTCGCCGGACTCGATGATCGTCACGCGGCGCAGCATCTGCCGGATGATGATCTCGATGTGCTTGTCGTGGATCGACACACCCTGCGAGTTGTAGACCTTCTGGACCTCGCCGACCAGGTGGACCTGGACGGCACGCTGGCCCAGGATGCGCAGCACGTCGTGCGGGTTGGTGGCACCCACGGTGAGCTTCTGGCCCACCTCGACGTGCTCGCCCTCGCTGACCAGGAGTCGGGCACGCTTCGAGATCGGGTACGCCGTCTCGTCGCTGCCGTCGTCCGGGGTGACGACGATCTTCTTGGTCTTCTCGGTCTCCTCGATCCGCACGCGGCCGGTGGCCTCGGAGATCGGGGCGACACCCTTCGGGGTACGGGCCTCGAAGAGCTCGACGACACGCGGCAGACCCTGGGTGATGTCGTCACCGGCCACACCACCGGTGTGGAAGGTACGCATCGTCAGCTGGGTACCGGGCTCACCGATGGACTGGGCGGCGATGATGCCGACCGCCTCACCGATGTCGACCAGCTTGCCGGTGGCGAGCGAACGGCCGTAGCACATGGCGCAGGTGCCGACGGCGGACTCACAGGTCAGGACCGAGCGGGTCTTGACCTCCTCGACGCCGGCGCCGACCAGGACGTCGATGAGGACGTCACCGAGGTCGACGCCCGCCGGGGCGAGCACCTTGCCGTCCACGACGATGTCCTCGGCGAGGCAGCGCGCGTACACGGACGTCTCGGCGTTGTCCGCCTTGCGCAGGACGCCGTCGGCGCCGCGCTCGGCGATGGCCAGCTTGAGGCCGCGCTCGGTGCCGCAGTCCTCCTCGCGGATGATGACGTCCTGCGAGACGTCCACCAGACGACGGGTGAGGTAACCCGAGTCGGCGGTACGCAGGGCGGTGTCCGCCAGACCCTTACGGGCACCGTGCGTGGAGATGAAGTACTCCAGCACGGACAGGCCCTCACGGAAGGACGCCTTGATCGGACGCGGAATGGTCTCGTTCTTGGCGTTCGACACCAGACCACGCATACCGGCGATCTGCCGCATCTGCATCATGTTTCCTCGGGCACCCGAGTCAACCATCATGAAGATGGGGTTCGTCTTGGGGAAGTTCTCGTTCATCGCCTCGGCGACCTCGTTGGTCGCCTTGGTCCAGATCGCGATGAGCTCCTGAGTGCGCTCTTCCTTGGTGATCAGACCGCGCTCGTACTGCTTCTGGACCTTCTCGTCCTGCGCCTCGTAGCCGCGGACGATCTCCTTCTTCGCCTCGGGAACGACGACGTCGGAGATGGCCACGGTGACACCGGAACGGGTCGCCCAGTAGAAGCCCGCCGCCTTCAGGTTGTCGAGCGTCGCCGCCACGATGACCTTGGGGTAGCGCTCGGCCAGGTCGTTGACGATCTCGGAGAGCTGCTTCTTGCCCACCGAGTAGTCGACGAACGGGTAGTCCTCGGGCAGCAGCTCGTTGAAGAGCGCGCGGCCCAGGGTGGTGCGCAGGCGGAAGGTGTCCCCCTGCTGCCACTCGGGCTCGCCCTCCTCCTGCGCCGGCGGGGTCCAGCCGCGCGGCGGGATGGTGCCCACCGGGAAGCGGATGTCGATCGCCGACTGCAGCGCCAGCTCACCGGCGTCGAACGCCATGATCGCCTCGGCCGTGGAGCCGAAGGACCGGCCCTCGCCCTTGGTGTCGCGCAGCTCGCCGTCGGTGGTGAGGAAGAACAGACCGAGGACCATGTCCTGGGTCGGCATCGTCACCGGACGACCGTCGGCGGGCTTGAGGATGTTGTTCGAGGACAGCATCAGGATGCGGGCCTCGGCCTGCGCCTCCGCGGACAGCGGCAGGTGCACGGCCATCTGGTCACCGTCGAAGTCCGCGTTGAACGCGGTGCAGACGAGCGGGTGGATCTGGATGGCCTTGCCCTCGACCAGCTGCGGCTCGAAGGCCTGGATGCCGAGGCGGTGCAGGGTGGGAGCACGGTTCAGCAGAACCGGGTGCTCGGCGATGACCTCTTCGAGGACGTCGTACACGACCGTGCGGCCGCGCTCCACCATGCGCTTGGCGCTCTTGATGTTCTGCGCGTGGTTCAGGTCGACCAGGCGCTTCATCACGAACGGCTTGAAGAGCTCCAGCGCCATCGCCTTGGGCAGACCGCACTGGTGCAGCTTCAGCTGCGGACCGACGACGATCACGGAACGCGCGGAGTAGTCCACACGCTTGCCGAGCAGGTTCTGACGGAATCGACCCTGCTTACCCTTCAGCATGTCGCTGAGGGACTTCAGCGGGCGGTTACCGGGACCGGTGACCGGGCGACCACGACGACCGTTGTCGAACAGCGCGTCGACGGCCTCCTGGAGCATGCGCTTCTCGTTGTTCACGATGATCTCGGGCGCACCGAGGTCGAGAAGGCGCTTCAGTCGGTTGTTCCGGTTGATCACACGGCGGTACAGGTCGTTCAGGTCGGAGGTCGCGAAGCGGCCACCGTCCAGCTGCACCATCGGACGAAGGTCCGGCGGGATGACCGGTACGCAGTCGAGCACCATGCCCTTGGGGCTGTTGCTGGTCTGCAGGAACGCGGAGACGACCTTGAGGCGCTTGAGCGCACGGGTCTTCTTCTGGCCCTTGCCGGTACGGATGATCTCGCGGAGCTTCTCGGCCTCCTCGTCCAGGTCGAAGGACTCCAGGCGCTTCTGCAGCGCCGCGGCACCCATCGAGCCGTCGAAGTACGTGCCGAAGCGGTCACGCAGCTCGCGGTAGAGCAGCTCGTCGCCCTCGAGGTCCTGGACCTTGAGGTTCTTGAACCGGGTCCACACCTCGTCGAGACGGTCGATCTCGCGCTGCGCACGGTCACGCAGCTGCTTCATCTCGCGCTCGGCACCCTCGCGCACCTTGCGGCGCACATCGGCCTTGGCGCCCTCGGCCTCCAGCTCGGCCAGGTCGGTCTCGAGCTTCTTGGCGCGAGCCTCCAGGTCGGCGTCCCGACGGTTCTCGATCTGCTGACGCTCGACGGAGACGTGCGCCTCCAGGGAGGGCAGGTCGCGGGTACGACGCTCCTCGTCGACGTACGTGATCATGTACGCCGCGAAGTAGATGACCTTCTCGAGGTCCTTGGGCGCCAGGTCCAGCAGGTAGCCGAGGCGCGAAGGGACACCCTTGAAGTACCAGATGTGCGTGACGGGCGCGGCCAGCTCGATGTGGCCCATCCGCTCACGACGCACCTTGGCGCGAGTGACCTCGACGCCGCAGCGCTCACAGATGATGCCCTTGAAGCGGACGCGCTTGTACTTGCCGCAGTAGCACTCCCAGTCCCGGGTCGGACCGAAGATCTTCTCGCAGAAGAGTCCGTCCTTTTCGGGCTTGAGGGTGCGGTAGTTGATGGTCTCGGGCTTCTTGACCTCGCCGTGGCTCCACTGACGGATGTCGTCAGCGGTGGCCAGACCGATCCGGAGCTCATCGAAGAAGTTGACGTCGAGCACTATGCGTCAATCCCTCTCAGGGTTGTAAGTCTTGGGGTCTGAAACGGGGGCCTGGGGGTCGGCGGGGCCCTGTGGGTGAGGGCCCCGCCGGACTCCCGTCAGACCTCTTCGACGCTGCTCGGCTCGCGCCGGGACAGGTCGATGCCGAGCTCCTCCGCAGCGCGGAAGACGTCCTCGTCGGTGTCACGCATCTCGATGGACATACCGTCGCTGGACAGCACCTCCACGTTCAGGCAGAGCGACTGCATCTCCTTGATGAGCACCTTGAAGGACTCGGGGATGCCGGGCTCGGGGATGTTCTCGCCCTTGACGATGGCCTCGTAGACCTTCACGCGGCCGGTGACGTCGTCGGACTTGATGGTCAGCAGCTCCTGGAGGGCGTAAGCGGCGCCGTAAGCCTCCAGCGCCCACACCTCCATCTCACCGAAGCGCTGGCCACCGAACTGGGCCTTACCACCCAGCGGCTGCTGGGTGATCATGCTGTACGGGCCGGTCGAACGGGCGTGCAGCTTGTCGTCGACCAGGTGGTGCAGCTTCAGGATGTACATGTAGCCGACCGAGATCGGGTCCGGGAACGGCTCACCGCTACGGCCGTCGAACAGCCGCGCCTTACCGGTCGGGAGCACCATGCGCTCGCCGTCGCGGTTCGGGATGGTGTGCTGCAGCAGACCCGCGAGCTCGTCCTCACGGGCACCGTCGAAGACCGGGGTCGCGACGTTGGTGCCCGGCTGGACCGAGTCGGCGCCGATCGCCTGGAGGCGCTGCGCCCACTCGTCCGCGAGGCCGGAGACGTCCCAGCCGCGGCTGGCGAGCCAGCCGAGGTGGATCTCCAGGACCTGTCCCGGGTTCATTCGGGACGGCACACCCAGCGGGTTGAGGATGATGTCGACGGGGGTCCCGTCCTCGAGGAACGGCATGTCCTCGATGGGCAGGATCTTGGAGATGACGCCCTTGTTGCCGTGACGGCCGGCGAGCTTGTCACCGTCGGTGATCTTGCGCTTCTGCGCCACGTACACGCGCACCAGCTGGTTCACACCGGGGGGAAGCTCGTCGCCCTCCTCGCGGTCGAAGACGCGGACGCCGATGACCTTGCCGATCTCGCCGTGCGGGACCTTCAGCGACGTGTCACGGACCTCACGGGCCTTCTCACCGAAGATCGCGCGCAGCAGGCGCTCCTCCGGCGTCAGCTCGGTCTCACCCTTGGGCGTGACCTTGCCGACGAGGATGTCGCCGGCGACGACCTCGGCACCGATCCGGATGATGCCGCGCTCGTCGAGGTCGGCGAGGACCTCCTCGGAGACGTTCGGGATGTCCCGGGTGATCTCCTCGGGGCCGAGCTTGGTGTCACGGGCGTCGACCTCGTGCTCCTCGATGTGGATCGAGGAGAGGACGTCGTCCTGCACGAGGCGCTGCGACAGGATGATCGCGTCCTCGTAGTTGTGGCCCTCCCACGGCATGAACGCCACGAGCAGGTTCTTGCCCAGCGCCATCTCGCCGTTCTCGGTGGCCGGACCGTCGGCCAGGACCTGGCCCTCGATGATCCGGTCGCCCTCGTTGACGATGACCTTCTGGTTGACCGAGGTGCCCTGGTTGGAGCGGGCGAACTTGGCCAGGCGGTACGTGATGTACGTGCCGTCGTCGTTGGCCGTGGTGATGTAGTCCGCGGAGACCTCCTGGACCACACCCGCCTTCTCGGCCTTGACCACGTCGCCGGCGTCGACGGCGGAGCGGTACTCCATGCCGGTGCCGACGAGCGGGGACTCGCTCTTGATCAGCGGCACGGCCTGACGCATCATGTTCGCGCCCATGAGGGCACGGTTGGCGTCGTCGTGCTCGAGGAACGGGATCATGGCGGTCGCGACCGACACCATCTGGCGCGGCGAGACGTCCATGTAGTCCACGTCGTCACCGGCGACGTAGTCGACCTCACCACCACGGCGGCGGACGAGGACGCGGTTCTCGGCGAACCGCATGTCGTCGTTGAGCGTGGCGTTGGCCTGCGCGATGACGAAGCGGTCCTCTTCGTCGGCCGTCAGGTAGTCGACCTCGTCGGTGACCTGGCCGTCGACGACCTTGCGGTACGGCGTCTCCACGAAGCCGAACGCGTTGACGCGGCCGTAGGAGGCGAGCGAACCGATCAGACCGATGTTCGGGCCTTCAGGGGTCTCAATGGGGCACATACGGCCGTAGTGAGACGGGTGCACGTCACGGACCTCGAAGCCGGCCCGCTCACGGGAGAGACCACCCGGACCAAGAGCCGACAGACGGCGCTTGTGGGTGAGACCCGACAGCGGGTTGTTCTGGTCCATGAACTGCGACAGCTGGCTGGTGCCGAAGAACTCCTTGATGGAGGCGACGACCGGCCGGATGTTGATCAGGGTCTGCGGCGTGATCGCCTCGACGTCCTGGGTCGTCATGCGCTCACGCACGACGCGCTCCATACGAGCCAGACCCGTGCGGACCTGGTTCTGGATGAGCTCGCCGACGCTGCGCAGACGACGGTTGCCGAAGTGGTCGATGTCGTCGGTCTCGACAACGATCGTCTGGCCGTTGTCCGCGGCCGTCTCGGTCTCGCCGGCGTGCAGCTTCACCAGGTACTTGATCGTCGAGATGACGTCCTCGACGGTCAGGATGCCCGCATCGAGCGGAGCCTCCGCACCCAGCTTCTTGTTGACCTTGTAGCGGCCGACCTTGGCGAGGTCGTAGCGCTTCGGGTTGAAGTACAGGTTCTCCAGAAGCGTCTGCGCGGCCTCGCGGGTCGGGGGCTCGCCCGGACGCAGCTTGCGGTAGATGTCGAGCAGCGCGTCGTCCTGGCCCTGGGTGTGGTCCTTCTCCAGGGTGGCGCGCATGGACTCGTACTCGCCGAACTCCTCCAGGATCTGCTCGGTCGTCCAACCGAGAGCCTTGAGCAGAACGGTCACGGACTGCTTGCGCTTGCGGTCGATGCGGACACCGACCATGTCGCGCTTGTCGATCTCCATCTCCAGCCAGGCACCCCGGGACGGGATGATCTTGGCGGAGAAGATGTCCTTGTCGGACGTCTTGTCGATCGAGCTGTCGAAGTAGACACCCGGCGAACGGACCAGCTGCGACACCACGACACGCTCGGTGCCGTTGATGACAAAGGTGCCCTTGTGGGTCATGAGCGGGAAGTCGCCCATGAAGACCGTCTGGGACTTGATCTCGCCGGTCTCGTTGTTGGTGAACTCAGCCGTCACGAAGAGCGGGGCGGCGTACGTGAAGTCGCGCTCCTTGCACTCGTCGATGCTGTTCTTCGGCGGCTCGAAACGGTGGTCGCGGAACGTCAGCGACATCGACCCGGAGAAGTCCTCGATCGGGGAGATCTCCTCGAAGATCTCCTCCAGACCGGACTTGGTGGGGACGTCCTGACCCGACTCCAGAGCCGCCTCGACCCGACTCTGCCAGGCGGTGTTGCCGAGCAGCCAGTCGAAGCTCTCGGTCTGCAGCGCGAGCAGGTTCGGAACCTCGAGGGGCTCCTTGATCTTTGCAAAAGAGATGCGCAGCGGGGCGGTGCTTGCGCCGTTGTTCGTATTCGCGGTCGAGGCAGTGCGCGAGGCGGCCAAGAGGGGGTCCTTCCGAGGGCTCGGACTCACTACGCGCGTACCGGCCCCTCACCGGGGCACAGAGACAGGCGTTTCCTTCTCCGACCAAAGAATGGCCAGGTCAGGGACGGTCCGGTCATCGGTGCTTCAGCGAGGGCATGCCCCTGGTGACGGGCAGGGGACAGCTAACAGGCAGCGCAAAGGGTCAGTGTAGCCACTTGGCACACTGATGTCCAGTGCGGGTTTTTCGCGACCCTCGTTGTTCTCAACGCCCTCGGCATGCTCGCCCTCAATGCACGTTGATACTGCCCTCTTCGTCGCCGATCCATGCCTCGGATTCGGATCCTTGTGACGACGCGTCCTGAGAATTGCGCGCTGCGTGCGGTTCGTCAAGGCCCCCATGCCCGAACCCAGGGGCTCCCGGAGACACGACGAAGATCACCATACCCCCCGCCGAAGCGGGCGCAAGGTAACCGTGGCCGCGCCCCCAGGAACGCCGAAGAGCGACCACCCGAATGGATGATCGCTCTTCGGTGCGACTGCGTTACAGCCTCAGGAGGCTGGTTTCAGCATGCGCGACGGTCGTGTTCGACCGAAAGGTCTTACTTGACCTCGACGGAGGCGCCGGCGCCCTTGAGGGACTCGGCGGCCTTCTCCGCGGCGTCCTTGGCGACCTTCTCGAGAACGGGCTTCGGGGCGCCGTCCACGAGGTCCTTGGCCTCCTTCAGGCCCAGGGAGGTCAGCTCACGCACGACCTTGATGACCTGGATCTTCTTGTCGCCGGCGCCGGTGAGGATGACGTCGAACTCGTCCTTCTCCTCGACGGCCTCGGCGGCGGCGCCACCAGCGGCACCACCGGCGACGACGACCGGCGCGGCAGCGGCGGCGGTGACGTCGAACTTCTCCTCGAAGGCCTTCACGAACTCGGAGAGCTCGATGAGGGTCATCTCCTCGAACTGCGCGAGCAGGTCTTCCTGGCTGAGCTTCGCCATGATGGCGGTCCTTCCACTAAATCGGCAGGTGCCGGATGTACTGGGTGAGGCGGGCGTACGTCGGCCCGCTGTGGCCTCCGCGATCAGGCCGCGGCGGCCAGTGTGCGAGCCGAATTACTCGGCACCGCCCTGCTCGGCCTGCTTGGCGCGAAGCGCGTCCACGGTGCGGACGAGCTTCGACGGCAGCGCCTGGAAGACGGAGGCAGCCTGGGACTGCTTCGCCTTGAAGGCACCGGCCAGCTTGCTGAGCAGAACCTCGCGGGACTCGAGGTCCGCAAGCTTCTTGATCTCGTCGGCGGACAGCGCCTTGCCATCAAGGACACCGCCCTTGATGACGAGATTCGGGTTGTCCTTGGCGAAGTCACGAAGACCCTTCGCCGACTCCACCGGGTCACCGGTGACGAAGGCGACGGCCGTCGGACCAGCGAAGAGCTGGTCGTCCAGCGTGATCCCGGCCTCGTTGGCCGCAATCTTGGTCAGCGTGTTCTTCACCACGGCGTACTGGGCGTTCTCACCGAGCGAACGACGCAGCGTCTTGAGCTGCGCCACGGTGAGACCGCGGTACTCGGTCAGCACGGCGGCGTTGGAGCTACGGAACTTGTCCGTCAGCTCGGCAACCGCGGCAGCCTTGTCGGGCCTCGCCATAGAGCCTCGGCCTCCTTCCGGGTGATTCGGACCGCGCGGACCCGAAGGAGGACTGGGGAAAACGAAACGCCCCGGCGCAGGCGCACGGGGCGGACTCGACCGGTCGCACACGCGAGACGCACGCGCTCCGGGAGTTCTTCCACTGTCACCTGCGCGGGTCGTCCGCATTACAGCGGATCCTTCGGCCACCGCACCCTCTTGCGAGTGCACGGCAACGACCAGCGGTCTTTGGCTTCGGTAGGAGAGTACGGGACTCGGTCGCCGACAGGCAAATCGGCCCCTACGGCCCTCAGCTACCGCGCTTCTCCAGCGGCTTGCGCATGTCCGCCGTGTCGCCGGCGCGCGGCGCGCGGACGGTCACCGGCTTGTCCTGGTCGAGGAAGGTGAAGGTGAGGTCGAGCGCCCCGTGGCTGCCGAAGCCCTGGGTGCGGAACTGCTTGACGTGGTCGTCACGGTCGATCCACACGTCCAGGGTGAGCTCGTCCACGCCCGCCTTCTCGTACTGGTCGAGGCTGTTCGCCCGCCCCTCCCGGACGGCCTTGTCCTTGAGCCCCTCGAGCGAGGCCCGGAGCTCGTCGACCGTGGCCGTGCCCGCGTAGTGCGTCGTGTCGGCGCCGCCGACCTTCTCGGCGCCGACCCGCTTCACGTCCTCGGCGTCGGCGAGGAAGGCGGCCTCCCGCGCCGGGTTGCGGCCGACCTGGTCGCGCAGGCTCCCGACGTCCATGCGCAAGCCGCTGTCCGTGGTGAACTTCTCGTCCGGGCCGTAGCTGATCCAGTGCCGGCCGCCCAGCTCCTCGACCATGTCGTCGCTCGCGCTGCCGTACAGGACCCCGCCGACCAGGCGCAGCTCGGTCTCGCCCTGCTCGTCGCCGCTCAGGTTGACCGTCGTGAGCCGGGCCTCCAGCGGCTCCCTGCGGACGGCGCCCTCGTCCGCTATCCGCCCCCGCTCCGGGAACCGGCCGGTCACGCGATAGTGCAGGGAAGCGAGCCCCTCGGTCCTGTCCGCGGCCCGCGCGACGGCGTCGGCCGCAGAGGAGCCCGCGGAGTCCTGCGCGCCGTCTCCCGCCCCACAGCCGGCGAGCAGCAGCACGGCGGCCGGCAGAGCGACGGCAGGCAGGACGGCGCGTACGGCAAGGCTCACTGATTCCCCCCAAGGAGCACATGACTGGTGCGAACACGTCGCTGATGCGTGGTCGGCGCACAGCAAGAGCGGGAGCGTATCCCAGGCGGCCTGAACAGTCCTGCGAATTCAGCGACCCGCCGAGCCCGACAGCAGTTCCTTGAGGTCCGCCGTGTCCCCCGCCGGGGGCTTCTCGACCCTGGCCTCGATTCCGTAGTCGCTGTAGTACGCGGTCTGGGTCAGCCGCCCCGTGGCCGTCCGGCCCCGCTCGACCTTCTTGACCAGCAGGTTCCGGCCGTTGACCCATATGTCGACGGTCTGTTCGGTGGTACCGCCCTCTGCCCGCACCGTCCCCGAGTAGTGCGTGGTGGGCTCGCCTGCGACCGCCTCCGCACCGACCTTCCGTACGTCCGTGGAGGACAGCAGCCGCTTCACCGACGTGTGCGGGGCCGTGCCGCGCATCTGGGCCGCGAGATCGGCTCCGGAGCTGCCGGCGAGCTCGTCCAGGTCGTCGTAGGCGTACTTGATCCAGTGCTTGCCGTCGGTCTTGGCGGAGAACGCCTCGCCTATGCGCGCGTAGTAGGCGTCGGGGAGGTAGCGGGCCTCCATCGACGTGGTCCCGAGGCGGCGCATCGCCTCGGCCGTCGTGCCGCCGGTGTAGGTGATCGTCAGGAGGCCGGTGAGGTCGTCGGTCCAGGCGAGGGTGCCGTCGGCCTTCATGGACAGCGTCGAGCCGATGGTGGTCGTGGATCTGACGCGAGCGGACTCGGCACGCTCGGTGGAGCGCTCGACGGTGCGCAGGGCGGCCATTACGGCGCGGGCCGGCCCGGTGCGCTCCGCCTCGTCGGGGCGGGCGGCGGAGGTGCAGGCGGCCAGGGCCGTCAGCGCGGTCAGCAGCGCGATCCAGAACGCCGGCCGGCGCACCCTCGTGCTCGTCATTCGACCCCCCTGTGCGAATCCCGTGAATGCACGTTAACCCAGGGCACTGACAAAGGGCCTGGGAACGGGGACGGGCCCCACACCCGGGAAGGGTGTGGGGCCCGCTTTCGAGCCTGGTGAGCCGGTGGCTCAGACCGCGGCCGGGTCCTCCTCGACGAGGAGGTTGCGGGTGCGGTTCGGGTCGACGGGAACGCCGGGGCCGATCGTGGTGCTGATCGCGGCCTTCTTGATGTAGCGACCCTTGGCGGCCGACGGCTTCAGACGGAGGATCTCCTCCAGCGCGGCGCCGTAGTTCTCCACCAGCTTGGTGTCGTCGAAGGACACCTTGCCGATGATGAAGTGCAGGTTCGAGTGCTTGTCGACGCGGAACTCGATCTTGCCGCCCTTGATCTCGGTCACGGCCTTGGCCACGTCCGGGGTCACGGTGCCGGTCTTCGGGTTCGGCATCAGACCACGCGGGCCGAGGACGCGGCCGAGGCGGCCGACCTTGCCCATGAGGTCCGGGGTGGCGACGACGGCGTCGAAGTCCAGGCGGCCCTTCGAGACCTCGTCGATCAGCTCGTCGGCGCCGACGATGTCGGCGCCCGCGGCACGCGCGGCCTCGGCACGGTCGCCGGTCGCGAAGACCAGGACCCGGGCGGTCTTACCGGTGCCGTGCGGAAGGTTCACGGTGCCACGGACCATCTGGTCGGCCTTACGCGGGTCGACACCCAGACGGAAGGCGACCTCGACGGTGCCGTCGAACTTGGTCGTGGACGTCTCCTTGGCGAGACGGACGGCCTCGAGCGGGGCGTACAGCTTCTCCCGGTCGATCTTGGCGTCCGCAGCGCGGAGAGTCTTGCTGCGCTTGCTCACTACTGCTCCTGTGATTTCCGAGGAGTTGTGGTCCGGGCCGAGCAGGCCCCGCCACTCACTTCTGCTTGGGGGGTTGGGGTCAGCCCTCGACCGTGATGCCCATGGAACGGGCGGTGCCGGCGATGATCTTCGCGGCGGCGTCCAGGTCGTTGGCGTTGAGGTCGGGCATCTTCGTGGTGGCGATCTCGCGGACCTGCGCCTCGGTGATCTTGGCGACCTTGGTCTTGTGCGGCTCGCCGGAGCCCTTCTCCACGCCCGCGGCCTTGAGGATCATCTTGGCGGCCGGCGGCGTCTTGGTGATGAAGGTGAAGGAACGGTCCTCGTAGACCGTGATCTCCACCGGGATGACCCAACCGCGCTGCGACTCGGTCGCGGCGTTGTAGGCCTTGCAGAACTCCATGATGTTCACGCCGTGCTGACCCAGCGCGGGGCCGACCGGCGGAGCCGGGTTGGCGGCACCGGCCTGGATCTGGAGCTTGATGAGCCCCGTGACCTTCTTCTTCTTGGGAGGCATAGCTCTCCGGGTCCTTTCGATTGAGGCGTGCCTCCGCCCGGGTCGCGTCCCGGATGAAGGCATACCGCACAACGATAACGGGTATAGATGCGCGGTCAAAAACGAAGCAGGTCAGGCGGCTCACTCGAAGCCCACCTGACCTGACCGACCTAGGGACGCGGGGAACTGAGCGACCAGCCCCCACGCGCCCGCAGGCGAAGAACTAGTTCTTCTGGATCTGATCGAACGAGAGCTCGACCGGCGTCTCGCGCCCGAAGATCTCCACCAGACCCTTGACCTTCTTCGAGTCGGCGTTGATCTCGTTGATCGTGGCCTGCAGCGTGGCGAACGGGCCGTCGGTGACGGTGACCGAGTCGCCGACCTCGAAGTCCAGGACCTGGACCTCGACCTTGCGCTGCGGAGCGGGCTTGCCCTCGGCCTCGGCGGCCTCGCGGGCGGCCTTCTCCTCGGCCTCCGGGGCGAGCATCTTGACGATCTCGTCCAGGGTCAGCGGGTACGGGTCGTAGGCGTTGCCCACGAAGCCGGTGACGCCGGGGGTGTTGCGGACGACGCCCCAGGACTCGTTCGTCAGGTCCATGCGGACGAGGACGTAACCAGGCAGCTTGTTCTGCTTGATCGTCTTGCGGTCGCCGTTCTTGATCTGGACGACCTCTTCCTGCGGCACCTCGGCCTGGAAGATGTAGTCCTCGACGTTCAGCGAGACGGCGCGCTGCTCCAGGTTGGTCTTCACGCGGTTCTCGTAACCGGCGTAGGTGTGGATGACGTACCACTCGCCGGGGAGCGTGCGGAGCTCGTCACGCAGGGCGGCGACGGGATCGACCGGCTCGGCCGGCTCCTCCTCGGCGTCCTCTTCCTCGTCCTCGACGGCCTCGACGTCACCGCCGGACTCGTCCTCCACGTGGAGCGCGGCCTCCTCGGCGGGCTCGCCCGCCTCGGCCTCGGCAGCCTCGACCTCGTCCAGGTCCTCGTCCGCGCCTTCGACGATCTCGAGCTCGTCTTCCACGGACTCGACACCCTGCCCGTGTGGCTCGATGGCGTCGTTCACGTTCTGGTCAGACACGGTGGCTGCTTCTTCCTGGATACATAGGGGTGGAACATGCGAAAGGGGCGCCGGTAACCGCGGCGCCCTTCGCTCTTGGCTCAGCCGAAGACGTACTTGGCGGCGTGGTCGAGCCCATAGTCAATCACGGTCACCAGGCCGATCATGATGACGACGAAGATGATCACCACGGTGGTGTACGTCGTCAGCTGGTTGCGCGTCGGCCAGACAACCTTGCGGAGCTCCGCGATGATCTGGCGGTAGAAGAGCGCGAGTCGCTTCAGCGGGCCCTTCTTGGCGCGCTTGCCACCCTTACGGGTCTTCTTGGACTCCGGCGCCTCGTCCTGGGCATCAGGCATGTCGATGGAGCCCACGGCGTCCGTCACTCGTCCTCACCTGATTCCGGGTCGTGGCCGTGCCGCGCCCGGTCTGAGCCGCACGGCGGTGCATTGCTGTACGTACATGCGCACACATCCTGGCGAAGGTGTGTGTAGCAGGGCCGGAGGGACTTGAACCCCCAACCGCTGGTTTTGGAGACCAGTGCTCTACCAATTGAGCTACGACCCTTTGTGTGCCCCCCAACGTACCGCATCCGAGCGGGTGCACGGTGTGCACACGGTGACTGCGGGCCGCTGAAGGCCAACGAGGTGAGAGTGTACGTGGTCCTGGGCGCGCCGTCGAACAGAAAGTGCCCGTGGGAGCGTTGACCGGCGAAAGATCGGCCGAAGATCACCGGTCCTCGGGTGCAAGATCCGCTGGCCGCGGCCCGGATCCGCACGGTTGTTCAGCTGATGTTCAGTCTGTGAAACCCCCGTGCCGGGCGCGTTTCCTGTCTGAAACGATGGGTCCCATGAGCGCTGCAACCCCTCCCACCGAGCGCCGGGTCTCCGCCCGAGTCGGCGCGATCTCCGAGTCCGCCACCCTCGCCGTGGACGCCAAGGCCAAGGCCCTCAAGGCCGCCGGGCGTCCGGTGATCGGCTTCGGCGCCGGTGAGCCCGACTTCCCGACCCCGGACTACATCGTCGAGGCCGCCATCGAGGCCTGCAAGAACCCGAAGTTCCACCGCTACACCCCGGCCGGCGGTCTGCCCGAGCTGAAGGCCGCCATCGCCGCGAAGACGCTGCGCGACTCCGGCTACGAGCCCGACGTCTCGCAGATCCTCGTCACCAACGGCGGCAAGCAGGCGATCTACGAGGCCTTCGCCGCGATCCTCGACCCGGGCGACGAGGTCATCGTCCCCGCCCCGTACTGGACGACGTACCCGGAGTCGATCCGTCTCGCCGGCGGTGTCCCGGTCGAGGTCGTCGCCGACGAGACGACCGGCTACCGCGTCTCCGTGGAGCAGCTGGAGGCGGCCCGTACGGAGAAGACGAAGGTCGTCCTCTTCGTGTCGCCGTCCAACCCGACCGGCGCCGTCTACAGCGAGGCCGAGACCGAGGCGATCGGCCGCTGGGCCGTCGAGCACGGCCTGTGGGTGATGACCGACGAGATCTACGAGCACCTGGTCTACGGCGACGCCGTGTCCGTGTCGCTGCCCGCCGTGCTGCCCGAGCTGCGCGACAAGTGCATCGTGGTCAACGGTGTCGCCAAGACGTACGCCATGACGGGCTGGCGGGTCGGCTGGATCATCGGCCCGAAGGACGTGGTGAAGGCCGCGACCAACCTCCAGTCGCACGCGACGTCGAACGTCTCGAACGTGGCGCAGGTGGCCGCGCTCGCCGCCGTCTCCGGCGACCTGGACGCCGTGGCGAAGATGCGCGAGGCCTTCGACCGCCGCCGCAAGACCATCGTGCGGATGCTCAACGAGATCGACGGCGTGGTCTGCCCCGAGCCCGAGGGCGCCTTCTACGCGTACCCGTCGGTGAAGGCCCTCATCGGCAAGGAGATCCGCGGCAAGCGCCCCCAGGACTCGGTCGAGCTGGCCGCGCTCATCCTGGAGGAGGCCGAGGTCGCGGTCGTTCCGGGCGAGGCCTTCGGCACGCCGGGCTATCTGCGGCTGTCGTACGCGCTCGGTGACGAGGACCTCGTCGAGGGCGTGAGCCGGATCCAGAAGCTGCTGGCGGAGGCCAGGGACTGACCGTCCACTCACGTGAGTAGACGGTGAGCGGGCCGTTCCCTCGGGGAACGGCCCGCTTTCGTCGTGTGCGCGTGCGAGCAAGACCACGTTCGGGGAAAGCGCTACCGGGACGGGCGGGGCGTGCGGCAGGATCCTGGAATGGAGCGTGTACGTGATGTCTCTGAACTGCCGAAAGCCCATCTGCACCTGCACTTCACCGGCTCGATGCGGCCCACGACCCTGCTGGAACTGGCCGACAAATACGGTGTACGCCTGCCCGAGGCGCTGACGGATGCGCTGACCAGCGGGGAGCCGCCGAGGCTACGGGCGACGGACGAGCGGGGCTGGTTCCGCTTCCAGCGCCTGTACGACGCGGCGCGGTCGTGCCTACGGCAGCCGGAGGACATCCAGCGCCTGGTCAGAGAGGCCGCGGAGGAGGATCTGAGGGACGGCTCCGGCTGGCTGGAGATCCAGGTGGACCCCACCTCGTACGCGCCCCGGCTGGGCGGTCTGATCCCGGCTCTGGAGGTCATTCTGGACGCCGTCGAGACCGCGTCGCGGGACACCGGGCTCGGGATGCGTGTCCTGGTCGCCGCGAACCGTATGAAGCACCCTCTGGACGCCCGCACGCTGGCCCGGCTTGCGGTGCGGTACGCCGACCGGGGTGTCGTCGGCTTCGGGTTGTCGAACGACGAACGCCGGGGCATGGCAAGGGACTTCGACCGCGCCTTCCACATCGCCGGTGAGGGCGGCCTGCTGTCGGCCCCGCACGGTGGCGAGCTGACCGGCCCGTCCTCGGTCCGTGACTGCCTGGACGACCTGCACGCCAACCGGATCGGTCACGGGGTGCGGGCGGCGGAGGACCCGCGGTTGCTGAAGCGCCTCGCGGACCGGGGCGTGACGTGTGAGGTGTGCCCCGCCTCGAACGTCGCCCTCGGCGTCTACGAGAAGCCCGAGGACGTCCCGCTACGGACGCTGTACGAGGCCGGCGTGCCGATGGCCCTGGGCGCCGACGACCCCCTGCTCTTCGGCTCGCGGCTGGCCGCGCAGTACGACATCGCGCGCCGCCACCACGCCTTCACGGACGAGGAGCTGGCTGAGCTGGCGCGTCAGTCGGTGCGGGGGTCGGCGGCGCCGGAGGAGATGAAGGCGAAGCTGTTGGCGGGGGTGGACGACTGGCTCGCGCAGCCCCAGTGACGCGTCCTACGCGCAGTACACGCAGTACACGCAGTACGCGTCCTAGAGGCTGACGCCGACCGTCACCGGCTCGTTGACCAGCGTGATGCCGAAGGTCTCCCGGACGCCCGCCACGACCTCGCGGGCGAGGCCCAGGAGGTCCTCGGTGGTCGCGCCGCCGCGGTTGGTGAGAGCGAGGGTGTGCTTGGTGGAGATACGGGCGGGGCCGGTGCCGTATCCCTTGGTGAAGCCCGCCTTGTCGATGAGCCAGGCCGCGGAGGTCTTGGTGCGGCCATCGCCCACCGGGTACGCGGGCGGCTCCACGCCGGCGCCCAGGTGCTCGCGCACGCGCGCGTGGAACGCTGCGAACTGTTCGTCGGTGAGGATCGGGTTGGTGAAGAAGGAGCCGGCCGACCAGGTGTCGTGGTCCTCGGGGTCCAGGACCATGCCCTTCCCGGTACGCAGCTTCAGCACGGTCTCGCGCGCGGCGGCCAGGGGGACACGGTCGCCGGGTTCGACGCCGAGGGCTCGGGCGGTCTCGGCGTACTTGATCGGGGCGGAGAGGCCTTCGGCGTCCTCCAGCCGGAAACGGACGCGCAGGACGACGTAGCGCTCTGGGTCGGCCTTGAAGCGGCTGTGGCGGTAGGAGAAGGCGCAGTCGGCGTTCGGGATGACGACGGTCTCGCCTGTCTGTCGGTCGTACGCGATCACCTCGGTGATCGTCGAGGAGACCTCCTGGCCGTACGCACCGACGTTCTGGATCGGCGTGGCGCCTGCGGAGCCGGGGATTCCGGCGAGGCACTCGATTCCGGCGAGGCCTGCCTCCACGGTCCGGGCGACGGCGTCGGTCCACACCTCGCCGGCGGCCAGTTCAAGCGCGGTGCCGTCCAGCTCGAACCCCTTGGTGGCGACGACCAGCGCGGTGCCCGCGAAGCCCTTGTCCCCGATGACCAGGTTCGATCCCCCGCCGATCACCAACAACGGCGTCCCCTCGGCGTCCGCCTCGCGCACGACGTCGATGACCTCGGCGTCGGTGGTGGCGGTGACCAGCCGGGTGGCGGGGCCGCCCAGGCGGAAGGTGGTCAGGGGGGCGAGGGAGGCATCGTGGAGTTCCTGCACGCGCTCAAGAGTACGAGACGCCTGCGGCGGCCTGTTGGTGTTGGGTGGGGCGGGGGCTTGCGGGGGTGTCAGCTCGGGCCGATGCCTGCGGCGGCCTGTCGGTGTTGGGTGGGGGCGCACCGGCCCAGACCCTTCCAGCCCATCTGATGTTCGGGGACGGGTCCTTGCCATCCCGAACCCCCACCCACCCGTAGGGGCTCCGCAGGCCCAGGCACCCCCAGCCCGTCTGAGGTTCGAGGACGGATCCTTGCCACCTCGAACCCCCCACCCACCCGCAGGGGCTCCGCAGCCCAGGCACCCCGCCAGCCCGTCCGGCGTTTGAGGACGAGGCCCGGAGGGCCGATGGCGGGGTCTGGGGCGGCAGCCCCAGTGGGGTCGAAGGGGCGGAGCCCCTGGGGATGGGACGGGTAGGGGCGGCGGGGGCGAGAAAACGCTTCGCCAACCCCTGCCACCCCGTTAGGCCACGTCACCCGGCGATAGTCTCCAGAGTCGGCGCCTGCTCGGTCGGGCTCACAGCCCGGCTGACCGGCCGCCGGCGAGGGATCAGCAGAGCCGCAACCCCGGCGAGACCAACCACCGCCGCCCCCGTGACCAGCGCGGGCCGAAGGCCGTCCACGAAGGCCTGGCCGGTCTCATAGCCACCCTGCGCGGAGAAGATCGACGCCATCACGGCAATACCGAGCGCCCCACCGACCTCCCGCAGCGCGTTGTTCGCGCCGGAGGCAATGCCCTGTTCAGAAGCCCGCACACTGGACATCACCAGATTGGCCGCCGGCGCGAAGAACAGCGCCATGCCGACGCCGCTGATGATCAGACCGGGCAGCTGCGCGGCGTACGAGGCATCGACGGTGACCACGGAAGCCATGTAGGCGAGCCCGGCCGCCTGGAAGAACAGCCCGGTGGCGACGACAGGCCGCCCACCGATGCGGTCGGAGAGGATCCCGGCGATCGGCGCGACAAGCATCGGCATCCCCGTCCACGGCAGCATCCGCAGCCCCGCCTCGGTCGGCGAATACCCGAGCACCCCCTGCATGTACTGACTGAGCAGGAAGATCGACCCGAACATCCCGAGGAACATCAGCATGCTCGCGGCGTTGATCCCGGAGAACGCCCGGGAGCGGAACAGCCGCATCGGCAGCATCGGGTTCCTGGCACGGGTGCTGTAGAGCACGAACCCGACGAGCAACGCCCCTCCGGCGAACAGGCCGGTCAGCACCAGATGGCCGGTCCACCCGTCGGCAGGCCCGCGCACCAGTCCGTACACGATCCCGAACAGACCACCGCTGGCCAGCAGGGTGCCGGGAAGGTCTAGCGGGGAGCCGGTGCCGTGCGACTCGGCCAGGCGCAGGCGGGCCAGCGGCAGCAGGGCGAGGCCCAGTGGGACGTTCAGCCAGAAGATCCACTGCCAGGAGATGTGTTCGGTGAGGCTGCCACCGATGAGCGGCCCGGACGCGACCGCGAGCCCGTTGACGGCACCCCATATGCCGTACGCCATCCCGCGCTTGGCGGCGGGCACGGCGGCCGTCAGCAGGGTCAGCGTCAGCGGCATCATGATCGCCGCGCCGACGCCCTGTACCGCGCGGGCCGCGATGAGCAAGTCGAGGCCCGGCGCGAGGGCCGCGGCGGCGGACGCGCCGGTGAAGATCGCTATGCCGACGAGGAAGAGCCGACGGCGACCGAACCGGTCACCCAGCGCCGCCCCGAACATCAGCAGGACGGCGAAGGTGAGTGTGTACGCGCTCACCGTCCACTCCAGGTCGGGCAGCGATCCGCCCAGGTCCTCGCGGATGGACGGCAGCGCCGTGGTGACGACGAGGTTGTCGAGGGCCGCCATGAACCCGGCGACGCTGGTGATGACGAGGGCCCATACGGCCCCTCCGAGGCCGCTTGCCCGTGCGCTCTGTTCGGTCTGGTGTGACATCGCTCCCCCAGGGGTGATGCGTTCCGGTTCCTGTTGACGAACTCTTCGCCTTGGGTAGTTATCGATTACTAACTTCTGCGCTCATGGAGAAGCGCGGCGATCCACGCCGCCCCCTCCTTACTTACGGCTGCCCCTCAGCCGCCTTGGGCGGCTCCATCCCGGCCCAGACACGGTGCTCGGGAGGGAAACCCATGGCCACCAGGCAGTTAATGAGCATTCCGTACGCCATGAAGGTCGTCGTCTCGTTGACGTCCGCCCCCAGCGGCACGTGGACGGTGTCCCACAACCGCATCCAGCCGGCCCGCACGGCCTCGCCGAACTCGTGGTCGCCCTCCTGCTCGGCGGCCGCCACGGCGAGGTACATCTGCATCTGCATCATCAGTCGCTCGGGCTGCTCAGAGACGACCTTCCGGTACGCGACCCCCATGGCATGCAGGGCCTCTTCACCCTCCAGCCCCTCGGAAGCCTCCGCGAACATCCGGGTGGTCTCCTCCACGCAACGTTCGGCCGCCGCCAGGAAGATCGCCTTCTTGCCCGGGAAGAGCCGGAAGAGATACGGCTGCGAGACGCCGACACGCTTGGCGATCGCCTCGGTCGACGTGCCGTAGTAGCCACCGCGAGCGAACTCGGTCGTCGCCGCGCGGATGACGCTCTCACGCCTCTCGGCTGCACTCATCCTGACCATGTGAAGTAAGTTAGTACTCAATCACTAACTAGGTCAAGAGGTGCGGCGGAAATGTGCCGCGACCCAAACATGTAAGGGGCGCCCCTCCATGGAGGGCGCCCCTTACCGCACGGCACGCGCGTGTCGCTACGCCAGCTGTACGACCGCCCGCGACATCCCGAGCACCTTCTGCCCGGCGCTCTTCACGAGCAGGTCCACGCGGACCCTGTTGTCGTCGAGCTTGGCCGCGACCTTGCCGCTGACCTCGATCGTGGCGCCCTCGTCGTCGTTCGGCACGACGACCGGCTTGGTGAAGCGGACGCCGTACTCGACCACCGCGGCCGGGTCGCCGGTCCAGTCGGTGACCACCCGGATCGCCTCGGCCATGGTGAACATGCCGTGCGCGATGACGTCCGGCAGTCCGACCTCCTTGGCGAACTTCTCGTTCCAGTGGATCGGGTTGAAGTCTCCGGAGGCGCCCGCGTACTGGACGAGGGTGGCACGAGTCACAGGAAAGTTCTGGGCGGGCAGCTCGGTGCCGACCTCGACGTCACCGTAGGCAATCTTCGCCGTCATCGGTCTCAGGCCTGCCCTTCTTCGGCGTCCAGGCCGCGGGCCACGAGCTTCATCCAGGCGGTCACCACATGCTCGCCCGCCTCGTCGTGGATCTCGCCGCGAACGTCCAGGATGTCGTTGCCCGCCATGGTCTTGACCGCCTCGATGGTCGAGGTGACGGTCAGCCGGTCGCCGGCGCGCACCGGGCGGGTGTAGGCGAACTTCTGGTCGCCGTGCACCACGCGGCTGTAGTCAAGGCCGAGCTGCGGGTCCTGGACGACCTGTCCGGCGGCCTTGAAGGTGATCGAGAAGACAAAGGTCGGCGGGGCGATCACATCGGGGTGACCGAGCGCCTTGGCGGCCTCCGGGTCCGTGTACGCCGGGTTGGTGTCCCCCACCGCTTCGGCGAACTCACGGATCTTCTCCCGGCCCACCTCGTACGGGTCGGTGGGCGGGTAACTCCGCCCCACGAAGGACTGGTCGAGCGCCATGGCTCGGCACCTCCTGCTGTCTGCTGCCGTTGACCTGCTGGTTCACCTGAGTCGGCCCCAACCGACCGGTAACCGGGGCGAAAACGACGCGAGGCCGCCCCCCGACTGAGGGGGCGGCCTCGCGTACGAGCCTGATTTATCGCGTTTCGCGGTGCGCGGTGTGCGCGTTGCAACGCGGGCAGTGCTTCTTCATCTCAAGGCGGTCCGGGTTGTTACGCCGGTTCTTCTTGGTGATGTAGTTCCGCTCCTTGCACTCCACGCAGGCCAGCGTGATCTTCGGGCGGACGTCGGTGGCAGCCACGTGAGTGCTCCTTGACGAACGGATAGGACTGAATTAACGCATAAAAGAGTAGCCGATCGAAGGACCGACCCCACAATCGGCTACTGTCAGTAGCGGTGACCGGACTTGAACCGGTGACACAGCGATTATGAGCCGCTTGCTCTACCGACTGAGCTACACCGCTGTGATGCGATCGGCCCCCGCCTTGCGACGGGAACCTCCCACACCAGAGCCCCAATACGGAATCGAACCGTAGACCTTCTCCTTACCATGGAGACGCTCTACCGACTGAGCTATTGGGGCGAGCGATGAAGACATTACACGCTCGGCAGCCGTTCACCCAAATCCGTTTCGCGGCCCCACCCGAGGGCTGATCGGCGGGGCGCACAGACGCCTCGCAGGCCACTGCGGTCCCGCGGGACGCGGCTCCGTTCGGCGGACCACACCGGTACGACTATTGCGCTCCTGCGCGCCAGGGCGGTATCGCCACCCTAGGCTCGACTCACTCTGCGTGATCTTGCGTGCCCGGCGTATCCCCCGGCACCGTTCCCCGCAGCCCGATGCGCAGCCCCGAACCTCTGGAGCGCGATGCCCGACAGCCATCCCCAGCCACCCCACTCGTCGTCCTCGTCGGGTTCCTCCGGACCGGCCGACCCGGGTGCACTGCTGCTGTGCGGGGCGCGGCTCACCGACGGCCGGACCGTGGACGTACGGCTGGGCGGCGGGCGCATCGAGGCGGTCGGCACCGCCGGGAGCCTGGCGGGGGACGGCACGCGTGCGTACGCGCGCGTGGACCTCGGCGGCTATCTGCTCCTGCCGGCCCCGGCCGAAGCGCACGCCCACGGCGACACCGCCCTCTCCGCCGACGAGGGCGGCCCTGTCTCGTACGAGCCCCAGGACGTCCAGCGCCGGGCCACCGAGGCCGCCTTGCTCCAGCTCGGACACGGGGCGACCGCACTACGGGCACACGTGCGCGTAGGCGACGTCCAGGGGCTGGGCGCGCTGACCGCCGTACTGCAGGCACGGCGTTCCCTGCGCGGGCTCACGGAGTTGACGACGGTGGCGATGCCCCGGCTGCTGACCGGGGTGGCCGGTGCCGACGGGCTGGCGATGCTGCGGGACGCGCTGAAGATGGGCGCGTCCGTGGTGGGTGGCTGCCCGGATCTGGATCCGGATCCGACGGGGTACGTGGAGGCGGTCCTGGAGGTCGCCTCCGAGCACGGCTGCCCCGTCGACCTGCACACCGACGCCACCGACCCTGCCCGCCTGGCCCGGCTCGCCGCGATGGCCGGCGGACTGCGCCCCGGCGTGACCCTCGGCCCGTGCGGCGGCCTGGGCCGGCTGCCGGCCCAGACGGCCTCCCGCACCGCGGACCAGCTCGCCGCGGCCGGGGTGACGGTGGCCTGTCTGCCCCAGGGCGGCTGCGGGGGCGCGGAACGGCGGAGTACGGCGCCCGTACGACTGCTGCGCGCCGCCGGCGTACGCGTCGCCGCCGGAAGCGGTGCCCTGCGGGACGTGTCGAACCCGGTGGGGCGGGGAGACCCGCTGGAGGCCGCCTACCTGCTGGCCTCCCGGCACGGGCTGCGCCCCGAGGACGCGTACGACGCCGTGAGCGCCTCGGCACGCGCGGTGCTGGGGCTGCCCGAGGTGCGGGTGGAGGCGGGCTTCCCGGCCGAATTGCTGGCGGTGCGCGGGGACCGGCTGGCGGGGGCGCTGTCGCTGGCGTACAGCCGCATCGTGGTCCACCGGGGGCGCGTGGTGGCGCGGACCAGCGCGGTGCGGGAGTACTGCAACTCGGCCGTGGCGGCGGAGTTGGGGCTGCCACGGCAGGGGCGGGGAGAGCTGTCCTGAGGAGATGCGGGGCTGCGGCCCTGCGCGGGGCGGGGCACTCCGAAGGTGTGACAGGGGGCGGATTGGGGCGCACAGGGGTGCGCGGGCAGCTCGTGCGCCCGGTGTGTGCCCATGCGATGCGCCCCCTGTGAGGCAGTGATGCATGCACCTCGGAAGACGTGAGGCGCGGCTGAAGTCGTGCGGCGGATGCGTCCGTCCGGGCGTACGGTCGAAGACATGCGCATTGTCATCGCTGGTGGTCATGGTCAGATCGCGCTGCGGCTGGAGACGCTGCTCGCCGCGCGCGGGGACGAGGTCGCGGGGATCATCCGCAAGGCCGAACAGGCCGACGATCTGCGGGAAGCCGGTGCCGAACCGATCCTGCTCGACCTGGAGTCGGCCTCGGTCGAGGACGTCGCGGCACAACTTCAGGGGGCGGACGCGGCGGTCTTCGCCGCCGGAGCCGGCCCTGGCAGCGGAACGGACCGCAAGGACTCGGTGGACAAGGGCGCGGCCGTCCTGTTCGCGGACGCGGCGGTCCAGGCGGGCGTACGGCGCTTCCTGGTCGTCTCCTCCATGGGCGCGGACCCGAAGCACGAAGGCAGCGAGGTCTTCGACGCCTACCTGCGGGCCAAGGGCGGGGCCGACGAGTACGTCCGCGGCCTGGCCGGGCTGGACTGGACGATCCTGCGCCCGGGCATGCTGACGAACGACGCCGGAACCGGCCTGGTGCGCCTGGAGGCCCACACCGGTCGTGGCCCGATCCCGCGCGACGATGTGGCCGCCGTCCTCGCCGAGTTGCTCGACACCCCGGCCACGGCCGGCCTGACGCTCGAACTCATCAGCGGATCGGCGCCGGTGTCGGTCGCGGTGAAGTCCGTGGCGGGGAACTGAGGATGGGCCCGGCGGGCGTCCCCGCCGCACAGGAGGCGCTGTTGCGCCGCATGTACGAGGTCTTCTCGACGGACGAGCGCGAGCCGGTCATGGAGCGGTGCCTCGCCCCCGACGTGGACTGGCCGAACGTCCTGGACGGGGTCCGGCTGCACGGCCGCGAGGCGGTACGCGCCTACTGGGCGCGGCAGTTCGCCGCCGGGCATCCCCTCGTCCACCTGGAGGGTCTCCGGCCGGACGCGGACGGCGAGGCCGTGGTGGCGACCGTACGGCTCGGGATGCGAGACGCGTCGGGCGACGATCAGTGGGCGGAGGAGCGGGTCGAGCACGTGTACCGGTTCGGCGGGGACGGGCTGGTCGCGCGGATGGACGTGCGACCCCGTTCCTCGGGCGGCCCGGCCGCCTCGGGGTGAGGCAGGCGAGGTCGGTGTGCGAGGTCGGGACGCGGCGACTCGATGGCTCGGCAACTCCATGAATCGATGACTCGCGACTCGGCGTGTGAGGCGCCGCGTCGGCTGGGGCAGGGGGTTCTCAGAACAGCGGCAGCTGCCCGGGAAACTCGGGCACGACGTACCCGTCCAACGCGGGCTGTGCGGCGCCGAGTTGCGCCTGTCGCCTCGAACCGGGGCACGACACGAGTTCCCCGTGCTCCCGCGCGCCGGGCGGATCGTGCCGCGCGAAACGACCGGCGACGACGGCGATCTCACGACGGCACTCGGGGCAGCTTCTACGACGCGTGGACATGGCATCAGTGTGCCCCGGGCCTGGCCCTGGAACGCGAAAACCCCTCCGCTCTACGTTTCCGCAGATCGGAGGGGTTTTCCCCAGTGTGGCGGCGCCAGGATTCGAACCTGGGAAGGTAGAACCGGCAGATTTACAGTCTGCTCCCTTTGGCCGCTCGGGCACACCGCCGGGGTTGCTGCCGTTCGAACCGCTTTTCGGCGGTGCTCCGTGGCAACGACGTAAACAATACCCGATGTGGAGGGGTGCTTCGCCACCCGATTGATCGCCTCCCGGGGGACCAGGGGTGGCTAGGCTTGTCCGAATGCGGCCCGGGTTCCGCCCCGGGCTCGGCGGCCACCCCCACGCCCGCCGAGACGCACCCCATACGCACCCCGATACAAGGAGCCACAGGACATGGCCGACTCCAGTTTCGACATCGTCTCGAAGGTCGAGCGGCAGGAGGTCGACAACGCCCTCAACCAGGCCGCCAAGGAGATCTCACAGCGCTACGACTTCAAGGGCGTGGGTGCCTCGATCTCGTGGTCCGGTGACAAGATCCTCATGGAGGCGAACTCCGAGGACCGGGTGAAGGCTGTCCTCGACGTCTTCCAGTCCAAGCTGATCAAGCGCGGGATCTCGCTGAAGGCCCTGGACGCGGGCGAGCCCCAGCTTTCGGGCAAGGAATACAAGATCTTCGCGTCGATCGAGGAGGGCATCTCCCAGGAGAACGCGAAGAAGGTGGCGAAGATCATTCGCGACGAGGGCCCCAAGGGCGTGAAGGCCCAGGTGCAGGGCGACGAACTGCGCGTCAGCTCCAAGAGCCGGGACGACCTCCAGGCCGTGATCGCCCTGCTGAAGGGCAAGGACTTCGACTTCGCGCTGCAGTTCGTGAACTACCGGTGAGCTGCTGATCCGATCCCGGCCCCAGCAGCCAGCGGCTTCGGCTTCGGCTTCGGCTTCGGCTTCGGCTTCGGCTTCGGAGTGATGCTTTACGAGGAAGGGTGGGCACCCCTGGGTGCCCACCCTTCTCGCCTGCTGGCTGCGGTTCGGGGCTGTACTCGTCCCACTCAGTTGCGCGAGTGGCCGAACAGGAGGCGGTAGGCGATCAGGAGCACGAGGGAGCCTCCGATCGCGGCGGCCCAGGTGGCGCCGTCGTAGAAGTCCTTGGTGATGGGGTGGTCCAGCCAGCGGGCCGAGATCCAGCCACCGATGAACGCGCCGGCGATCCCGATGACAGTGGTGCCGATGAAGCCGCCCGGGTCGCGCCCCGGCAGCAGGAACTTGGCGATGGCCCCGGCCAGCAGCCCCAGAATGATCCAGCTGATGATCGTCATGCCGTGAACCCTGCCCCTCCGCGCTGTGCCTGCACTCGCCGGGCACTGTGATCTTGGGCGCGCTCGTTCGTGCTCTGTTGATGAACAGGACGTCACGGCGGCGTCCTCCGGTTGCGGCGATCAGTAGGGTTCCGGCCATGGAAGGGTCCAGCTCCGCCTCTTCCGAGCTGCGGCGCACCCTCGGTCTCGGGGACGCCGTGGTCATCGGACTCGGCTCGATGGTCGGTGCCGGAATCTTCGCCGCCCTGGGCCCTGCCGCCCGCGCGGCCGGGTCCGGACTGCTTCTCGGGCTCGCGGTCGCGGCCGTGGTCGCATATTGCAACGCCACGTCGTCGGCGCGGCTGGCCGCCCTGTATCCGGCCTCGGGTGGCACATATGTGTATGGCCGAGAGCGGCTCGGGGAGTTCTGGGGGTATCTCGCGGGCTGGTCGTTCGTGGTCGGTAAGACGGCCTCCTGTGCGGCGATGGCGCTCACGGTGGGCGCGTACGTCTGGCCGGGGCAGGCGCACGCGGTGGCGGTCGCCGCCGTGGTGGCGCTGACCGCGGTGAACTACGGCGGCGTCCAGAAGTCCGCCTGGCTGACACGGGCGATCGTGGCTGTGGTCCTGGCTGTCCTCGCTTGTGTGGTGGTCGTCTGTCTGGGGTCCGGGCAGTCCGACGCCGGGCGCCTGGGCGTCGGGGTCTCGGGCGGTGTGGAGGGCGTGCTGCAGGCGGCGGGGCTGTTGTTCTTCGCGTTCGCCGGGTACGCGCGGATCGCGACGCTCGGTGAGGAGGTGCGGGACCCGGCGCGCACCATCCCGCGGGCGATTCCGCTGGCCCTGGGCATCGCGCTGGCGGTGTACGTGTGTGTGGCGGTGGCTGTCCTTTCCGTGCTGGGGTCGGAGGGGCTCGGGCAGGCTGCGGCGCCGCTGGCCGACGCGGTGCGGGCAGCCGGGGTGCCGGGGATGGTGCCGGTGGTACGGGTGGGCGCGGCTGTCGCGGCGCTGGGCTCGCTGCTCGCCCTGATCCTGGGCGTCTCGCGGACGACGCTGGCCATGGCGCGCGATCGTCATCTGCCCGGCGTCCTGGCCACCGTGCATCCTCGCTTCCAGGTGCCGCACCGGGCAGAACTGGCCGTGGGAGTGGCGGTCGCTGTGCTGGCCGCCACGGTGGACCTGCGAGGTGCGATCGGGTTCTCCTCCTTCGGGGTGCTGGCGTACTACGCGGTGGCCAATGCCTCGGCGTGGACTCTCGATCCGGCGGCGACCAGGCGGTTCGTGCCGGCGGTGGGTCTTCTCGGGTGCGTCGTCCTGGCGTTCTCCCTTCCGGAGATCTCGGTTGTCGTGGGTGCTGGGGTGCTGGCGGTGGGTGTGATCGCGTACGGCGTGCGGCGGTGGATGGTGGGCCGTGGGGCGGTCGGGTGACCGGGAGGGCGGGCGCGCACGGCTTGAGGGCAGGCCGCTGAGGTACGCGGGGCGTCGCTGTCGGGGCTTGCCGGGGGCGGGCGAAGGAAGGGGGGCTGGCCGGGGCTGGGTAGGTGTCCGTCTGCGGGACGACCGGTTCGCTCAGAGGCGTGGGCCTGGGCTCCGGCGCAGGCGGGGCTGACTCGGGTGGTCGTCGCGGTCCGCTCAAGGGCCGTTGATCCACTCCACCGGCCGTCGGTCCATCGCCTCCCACCGTCGAGTCATTCCCGCCTCAGGACGCGGTGCCGTGGCGGCCGTGCGTATGCGGAAGTCGGCCCAAGGAGTCGGCTCCGCATCCTCGTTCGTCTCCTCGTACCAACCTGTGCCGTCGAGCCAGACGCGCAGCCACTCCTTGAGGCTCGGGGCGTCCACGTACCACGCCTGGTCGGTGTCGTCGGCATTCGGTTCGAAGAGGAGGACGGTGGCCTGAGGGCTGCGGCAGTCCACGCTGGCGTACATCGCGCAGCCCCAGTGGGATATGGGCAGGACTCCTTCGGGCCAGGGCCAGTCGGGGTCCTCGCGGCCGCTCTCGCGGTTGGCGAGGTACTGCGTGACGGCGGCGGGCTCACCGGCCGGAAGGCTGTCGAGCAGGGGCAACAGGCCGTACTCCGGGCCGAATCCGCCGTCAGCTATGCGCAGGTAGAGGTCGGCGAGCAGCGGTGGCAGGGGGAAGCCGAGAGCGGCCTCGGCGCGGGCCAGGGTGGCCGCGTCCACGGGCTCGGGAAGGGAGTCCAGCCCCACGGGCGGACGTTGCGGGCCTTGTCCGCCACGCTCGTCAGCAACTGCTCGTTCTCGGTCATGCATTCATGATGCAAGCCGCCACCGACAATCGATCCGGCCTGTGGACAACTGTGAGGCTGTGGAAAACCTTCGGCTTCCGTCCGAGGGCTTCGGACGGAAGCCGGTACGCCGCGAGGACTCCTACCAGCTCGATGCGAACGGCTGGTTCGTCGACACGATCTCGCGCCCCAGCGGGAACAACGAGACCGGGATCAGCTTGAAGTTGGCGATGCCGAACGGGATGCCGATGATCGTGACGCACAGGGCGAGACCGGTGACGATGTGCCCGATGGCCAGCCACCAGCCGGCCAGGACCAGCCACAGGACGTTGCCGACGCAGGACGGCGCTCCGGCGTCGTGACGCTCGACCGTGGTGTACCCGAACGGCCACAGGGCGTAGACGCCGATGCGGAAGGCCGCGATGCCGAACGGGATACCGATGATGGTGATGCAGAGCAGGAGGCCCGCCAGCATGTAGCCGAGGAACAGCCAGAAGCCGCTCAGGACGAGCCAGATGACGTTGAGGATGGTCTTCACTGTGGGGGGCCTGCCATCTTCTCGAGCCGGGCGATACGGTCCGCCATCGGCGGGTGTGTGGAGAACATTTTGGAGAATCCCTGACCTGGGCGAAAGGGGTTCGCGATCATCATGTGGCTGGCGGTCTCGATGCGGGGCTCGGGGGGCAGCGGGAGCTGCTTGGTGCCGAGTTCGAGCTTGCGCAGGGCGCTGGCGAGGGCGAGCGGGTCGCCGGTGAGCTGGGCGCCGGACGCGTCGGCCTCGTACTCCCGGGAGCGGCTGATGGCCAGCTGGATGAGCGTGGCGGCGAGCGGGCCGAGGATCATGATCAGCAGCATGCCGAGGATGCCTGGGCCTTCATCGTCATCGGAACGGCCGATCGGGATCAGCCAGGCGAAGTTGACGAGGAACATGATCACGGACGCGAGTGCGCCGGCGACCGACGAGATCAGGATGTCGCGGTTGTAGACGTGGCTCAACTCGTGCCCGATGACACCGCGCAGTTCGCGCTCGTCGAGGATGCGCAGGATGCCTTCTGTGCAGCACACGGCGGCGTTGCGCGGGTTGCGGCCCGTCGCGAAGGCGTTCGGCGCCTCGGTCGGGGAGATGTACAGACGGGGCATGGGCTGACGGGCCTGGGTGGAGAGCTCCCGGACCATGCGGTACAGGGCCGGGGCTTCGAACTCGCTGACCGGGCGGGCGCGCATCGCGCGCAGCGCCAGTTTGTCGCTGTTCCAGTACGCGTACGCGTTCGTACCCAGCGCGACCAGGACCGCGACGACGAGCCCCACACGTCCGAAGAGGCTGCCGATGACGATGATGAGTGCGGACAGTCCCCCGAGGAGGACTGCGGTCCTGAGCCCGTTGTGCCGGCGGTGCACGGTACGCCCTCCAAGTGGTGCGGCAGGGGAACCCTTTACTGGTCGATCTCCGATGCCACTGGTGCCCTGGTCTCACGTCCAGTGGACCCTTCTGTACTGGTCAACGCCAGGCGAGGGCCACGGGTTCCCTGGTGTGCGCGGCGGCGGGCGTGAGCCGTCCAGGTGAGGGCGCCGGCGCGCGTGGGGAGGCGGGTCGTCCCACGCGCGCGTACGGAACGCTCCCCAGGGTTCCGCCCGGGGCTCAGAAGAGGCCGGTGTCGGCGAAGCGCAGGATCAGCTGGGGGGCTCCGGACAGGGCGATGCCGACGACTCCGGTGAGGGCCATCGTGGCCGTCAGCGGCACGGGGACGAGGTGCCTGATTGCCTCGCCCTCGGGGGCGCGGAACAGCAGGGTCGTCCACTGGAGGTAGTAGAACAGCGCGATCACGACGTTGACGGCCATGACCACGGCCAGCCAGCCGAGACCCGCGTCGACGGCGGCGGAGAAGACGGTGACCTTGGCGAAGAGGCCGATGATGCCCGGCGGGAGCCCGGCGAGGCAGAGCAGGAAGAAGGCCAGGATCAGGGCGGACAGGGGGTTCCGCGCGTACAGGCCGCGGTAGTCGCTGATGCGGTTGAGGGTCTTCGTACGGCCGACGAGTGCGGCCACCGCGAAGGCGCCGAGGTTCACTGCGGCGTACATCAGGGCGTAGGCGACGGTGGAGCCGATGGACCGCTCGGCGTCGTCGGAGTACGCGGCGGCGGCGATCGGCACCAGGAGGTAGCCGGCCTGGCCGACGGAAGACCAGGCGAGCAGGCGAACCGCGCTGTACGCGCGCGTGGCCTGCTGCCGCAGGGCGCCGACATTGCCGACGGTCATGGTGAGCGCCGCCAGCGCCGCGAGCGCGGGGCCCCAGACGTCGGCGTAGGACGGGAGGGCGATGACCGTGATGAGGATCAGGCCGGTGAAGCCGACCGCCTTGCCCACGACCGACAAGTAGGCGGCGACGGGCAACGGCGCGCCTACGTAGGTGTCCGGCACCCAGAAGTGGAAGGGCACGGCGGCCGTCTTGAAGGCGAAGCCGATCAGGGTGAGGACTACTCCGGTCTGGGTGAGGGTCTGGAGCTGTCCGTCGACGTGCTGGATCCGGTCGGCGATCTGGGTGAGGTAGAGGGTGCCCGTGGAGGCGTACACGAAGCTGACGCCCATGAGGCTGACCGCGGTCGCGGTGACCGAGGACAGGAAGAACTTCAGGGCGGCCTCGGAGGACTTGCGGTCGCCATGGCGGAGGCCGACCAGCGCGAAGGCCGGCAGGGAGGCGACTTCGAGCGCGACGACGAGGGTCGCCAGGTCCCGGGAGGCGGGCAGCAGGGCGGCTCCGGCGGCGGAGGAGAGCAGCAGGAACCAGAACTCTCCTTCGGGGAGTTCCTTGTTGGCGTCCTTCAGTGCGGTGACGGACAGCAAGGCCGCGAGGAGGGCTCCGCCGAGGACGAGGAACTGGATGACCAGGGTGAACCGGTCGGCCGTGTAGCTGCACACGTCGGCGTCGCCGGTCAGGCAGAAGGTGGCGCGGTCGCCGTCGAGGAGCGGCAGGAGCAGGAGCAGGGAGGCGGCCAGGCCGGCCACGGACGTCCAGCCGAGCACGGCCTTCTTGCGCTCCGCGACGAACAGGTCGGCGACGAGGACCGCGAGTGCGACGACCGCGGCGACGGTGGGCGGCGCGATGGCGAGCCAGTCGACGGACTGGACCACCGACTCGGCCAGGGGCTGGGCCAGGCTCTGGGCCAGGGAGCTCATCGGGTGCCTCCTGCGAGGAGCTGCTGCACGGCCGGGTCGGTGAGGCCGAGGAGGGTCTTCGGCCACAGTCCGGCGAGGACGGTGAGGGCGACGAGCGGGGTCCAGGCCGCGAACTCGTACGTCTGGACGTCGGCGAGCTTCGGGGCGTCCTGCGGTGCGGCACCCATGCAGACGCGGCGGACCACGACGAGCAGGTACGCGGCGGTGAGCAGAGTGCCGAAGGCGCCGATCGCCATGAAGGTCAGGAAGGCCGGGCGACTGAGCTCGGGGGCGGGGTCGAACGCGCCGAACAGGGCAAGCATCTCGCCCCAGAACCCGGCGAGGCCCGGCAGTCCGAGGGAGGCGACGGCGGCGAACGCGAGCAGACCGCCGAGGCGCGGTGCCTTGCCGTAGAGCGCGGCGCCGGTCTGCTCGGCGAGGGCGTCGAGGTCGGTGGTGCCCGTACGGTCCTTCAGCGCGCCGACCAGGAAGAAGAGCAGGCCGGTGATGAGGCCGTGGGCGATGTTCGCGAACAGCGCGCCGTTCACGCCGGTCGGGGTCATCGTGGCGATGCCGAGCAGGACGAAGCCCATGTGGCCGACGGAGGAGTAGGCGATGAGGCGCTTGAGGTCGCCCTTCGCGCCCTGCTTGGCGAGGGCCAGGCAGGCCAGGGATCCGTAGATGATCCCGACGACGGCGAAGGCGGCGAGGTACGGCGCGAAGTCGGCGAAACCGTCAGGGGCGATCGGCAGGAGGATACGGACGAACCCGTACGTTCCCATCTTCAGCAGGACGCCCGCCAGCAGGACCGAGCCGACGGTCGGCGCCGCGGTGTGGGCGTCGGGCAGCCAGCTGTGCAGTGGCCACATCGGCGTCTTGACCGCGAGCCCGAGCCCGATCGCCAAAACGGCGATGACCTGCACGGATGCGGTCAGCGGCCGGCCGTTGTCAGTGGCGAGTGCCACCATGTCGAATGTGCCCGCCTTGAGTCCGATCAGGAGCAGGCCGAGCAGCATGACCACGGAGCCGAGCAGCGTGTAGAGGATGAACTTCCAGGCGGCCGCGGCCCGGCCCTCGCCGCCCCAGCGGGCGATGAGGAAGTACATCGGGATGAGGACCATCTCGAAGGCGAGGAAGAAGAGGAGCAGGTCGAGGACGGCGAAGGTGGCGAGGGTGCCGGACTCCAGGACGAGCAGCAGTGCGACGAAGGCCTTCGGGGTCGGGCCCGCGGGCAGCTTGAAGTACGAGTAGAGCGCGCAGAGGAAGGTCAGCAGCGCGGTCAGGACCAGAAGGGGGAGGGAGATGCCGTCGATGCCGAGGTGGATGCGCACATCGAGTGCGGGGATCCAGCTGATGTCCGTGCTGGCCTGCATCTTCGACGGTTGGTCGTGGTCGAAGCCGAGCGCGAGGACGATCGCCGCGATCAGGATCGCGCCGGTGACGGTGACGCCGTGCCGAAGCACGGCCTGCTCGGGCGACTTCCCCTTCAGCCCGGGCGGGGCCGGCAGGAGAGCGGCGGCCGCGCCGAGAAGCGGGCCGACGACGACGAACGCCAGAAGGAACTGCATCACGGACTCGTTGATATCGATCACGCCTGCTCACGCTCCCGTGGCGACGAGGACGGCGGCGACCGCGAGGACGACGGTGCCGGCGAGCAGCGCGCTCACATAGGTCTGCACATTGCCGGTCTGGGCGCGCCGTACGGCGATGCCGAGCCAGCGGGGTAGGGCGCCCGCGCCGCGTACGTAGGTGTCGACGACCTCGCGGTCGAGGAACCGGACGAGACCGGCCCCGGCCTGGACCGGGCGGACGAACAGCGCCCGGTACACGGCGTCGAGGTGGAAGCCGACGGCCGCGTGTCGGTGCAGGGGGCCGAGCAGCAGCCGCCCGGGATCCGCCGGGTCCGGTGCGTAGGCCACTCCCCCGTACACGGGCGCGTGGCTGGCGATGGCCTCGGCCTCGACCTGCGCTGCGTCGCCCTCCGGGTGAGCCGCGACCGCACCCAGTGGGACGCGCGCCGCCACGGCCGTGGTGTGTCGCCAGGCCGCGTAGGTGACGATGCCGCCGACCAGGGCCACGCCCGTGCCAAGGACGGAGGTGGTGAGGGTCGGGGCGAGGTCGCGGCCGTCGAACCAGTCGGGGAGCACGCGGTAGGCGAAGGCGCCCACGGCGAGGGACGGGACGGCGAGGACCCACAGCACCACGGTCATCGTCAGCGGCTGCCTGCCGTGGTCAGGGGCCTCGGCGCCACGGCCGCGGAAGGCCAGCAGCCAGAGCCGCATCGCGTAGGCGGCGGTGAGCACGGCCGTGAGCAGCCCGGCGATCAGGACGGTCCAGCCTGCGGCGCCCGGGACGTTCTCGGCATCGCCTGCGGCGGCGTGCTCGGCGGCGCCGAGGACGGACTCCTTGGAGAAGAAGCCGCTGAACGGCGGGATCGCGGCGAGCGCGAGGAGCGCCACGGTCATCGTCCAGAAGGCGTCCGGCACACGGTCGCGCAGGTGACTCATGCGGGACATGGCGGCCAGCGAGTTGGTTCCGGAGGCGTGGATGATCACGCCGGCCGCGAGGAACAGCAGCGCCTTGAAGGCGCCGTGCGACAGGAGGTGGAAGACGGCGGCACCGCGGTCGACGACCGCGAGGGCGCCGGTCATGTAGCCGAGCTGGCCGATCGTCGAGTAGGCGAGGACGCGCTTGATGTCGTCCTGGGCGAGCGCGGCGAGGCCGGAGCCGATCATCGTGACGGCGGCCATCACGGCGAGGACGATCATCGCGGCCTGGGAGGCCTCGAAGACCGGGAGGAGACGGGCGATGAAGTAGACACCGGCGGCGACCATCGTCGCGGCGTGGATCAGCGCGGAGACGGGTGTCGGGCCCGCCATCGCGTCGGGGAGCCAGGTGTGCAGCGGGAACTGCGCCGACTTGCCCGCCACGCCGGCCAGGAGCAGCAGGGCGATCAGTGTCGGATGGTCGAGTCCGCCGCTGGCGACGGTGCCGAGGATCTTCGTGATGCGGAAGGACCCGGCGTCGGTGGCCAGCGCGAACAGGCCGATGAGGAAGGGGACGTCACCGAGCTTGGTCACCAGGAAGGCCTTGATGGAGGCGGCGCGGGCCTCCGGGGTCTCCCAGTAGTGGCCGACCAGGAAGTACGAGCAGATGCCCATGATCTCCCAGCCGACCAGCAGCACCATCAGGTCGCCGGAGTAGACGACGAGCAGCATCGCGGAGGTGAACAGGGAGACGAGCGCGGCGTACGAGGGATAGCGCGGGTCTTCCCGCAGGTAGCCCGTCGAGTAGATCTGCACACAGCTGGCGACGACGCCGACGAGTACGGCGACGAGGGCGGCGAATCCGTCGATGTGCAGGGCGAGTTCGATCGGCACCGAACCGGTGGGCGTGAGCTCGGTGGCGGCGTCGATCGCCTGGTCACCGCCCTGGCGCACGGCGACCACCGCGGCCAGCACGAGGGAGGCGAGCGGCGGCAGGACGGCGAGCGGGCGGACGAAGCCAGGGGCCGTGCGGCCCAGAAGCAGGCCGGTGGCGGCGCCCAGGAACGGAAGGAGGGGGACGAGGACGGCGAGGGTGGTCGTGGTCACGCGGTGGCCTCAGCCTTCTCGGCCTGCCCGGCGGTGAGGGCGTCGTGGTCGGGGCCGTCGGACTCGTGGCCTTCGGCGGTGTCGCGGAGCTTGTCGATGTCCGATGTGCCGCGGTTGCGGTGGACGGCGAGGACGATCGCCAGGCCGATGCCGATCTCGGCGGCGGCGATGGTGATGGTGAACAGCGTCAGCGCCTGGCCGGAGTGCAGGGTCTCCTCGGCGGCCCTACTGAGCCAGACGTCGAAGGCGACCAGGTTGAGGTTGACGGCGTTGAGCATCAGCTCGACCGACATCAGGACCAGGATCGCGTTGCGGCGGGCGAGGACCCCGTACAGGCCGGTGCAGAAGAGGAGGGCGGAGAGTACGGCGGGGTAGGCGAGGTGCATCAGCGGGCGCCTTCCTGCTCGGCCGACTCAGTTCCCTTGGACGACCCATTTCGCCCGATCGGGTGATTGCGGGAATCCGGGACGGATGGGGAACTCCCGGTCTCGGCCCGGGAGTTCACAGGGGGAGAGCTCGACTCCGCCTTCGCCTTGCGGGACAGGACGATCGCGCCGACCAGTGCCGCGAGAAGGAGGACGGAGAGGGCCTCGAAGGGGAGCACCCAGTTCTGGAAGAGGCTCTCGCCGGTGGCCCTGGTGGAGCCGGCGGCGGGGCCGTCGAGGTCGATCCAGGTGGTGCGGAAGGCATCGACGACCACCCAGACCAGCGTGGCCGCCGAGGCGAGGGCCACGGTGAGCGCGGCCCAGCGGTTACCGGAGTCGGCGTCCGGGGAGCGGCCGATGGGAGCCCTGGTGAGCATCAGACCGAACAGAAGGAGGACCACGACGGATCCGACGTAGATGAGGACCTGCACCCAGGCGATGAACTCGGCGGTGAGCAGGAGGTATTCGACGGCGAGGCCGCCGAGGGTGACCACGAGCCACAGGGCGGCGTGCACCAGCTGCCGGGTGGTGACGGTGACCAGTGCGGCGCCGAAGGTGACCAGGCCGACGAGGAGGAAGACGATCTCGACGCCGGTCGGGGAGAGAAAGCCGTGTGTGTCGGCGGCCGTGGCCAGCGTGGCGTGGGTGGGGCTCACGACTCGCCCTCCTGCGGCTCGGTCGGCTCCTTCGGCTCGGACTGGGCGGCCGCCAGCTTCTCGGCGGTCTTGCGGGCGGCGGCGATCTCCTTGGGCTCCTCCGCGCCGGGGTCCAGGGCGGGCGGGGCCGGGACGGTCCACATCCACTCGCGGAGCTTGTCGCGCTCGTGGGTGAGGTCGCGGATGTCGGTCTCGGCGTACTCAAACTCCGGGGACCAGAAGAGGGCGTCGAAAGGACAGACCTCGATGCAGATACCGCAGTACATGCACAGGGAGAAGTCGATGGCGAAGCGGTCGAGGACGTTGCGGCTGCGTTCGCGGCCTCCGGGGGTCGCCGCCGGGACCGTCTCCTTGTGGGAGTCGATGTAGATGCACCAGTCGGGGCACTCGCGGGCGCACAGCATGCAGACCGTGCAGTTCTCCTCGAACAGGCCGATCACACCGCGGGTGCGGGGCGGGAGGTCGGGCTGCGTGTCCGGGTACTGCGCGGTGACGGACTTCCGCGTCATCGTGCGCAGGGTGACGGCCAGGCCTTTGGCGAGCCCAGAGCCGGGGATGGGGGCCATGGTTACTGGATCACCACCTTGACTACGCCGGTGAGGGCGATCTGGGCGAGGGAGAGGGGGACGAGGAGGGTCCAGGAGAGCTTCTGGAGCTGGTCCTCGCGCAGACGGGGATAGGTGACGCGGAGCCAGATCACGATGAAGGCGAGGACGGCCGTCTTCAGCAGGGTCCAGACCCAGCCGAGGCCGTCGGCGCCCCAGGGGCCGTGCCAGCCGCCCAGGAAGAGGACGGTGGTCAGGCCGCACAGGACGACGATTCCGGCGTATTCGGCGAGGAGGAAGAGAGCGAAACGGAGACCGGTGTACTCGGTGTAGGCGCCGAAGATGATCTCCGAGTCGGCGACGGGCATGTCGAAGGGCGGGCGTTGGAGCTCGGCCAGTCCGGCGACGAAGAAGACGATGGCGCCGACGATCTGCCAGGGCAGCCACCACCACTCGAAGGCGTCGAGGATGCCGGGGAGGGAGACGGTGCCGGCCGCCATCGCCACGGAGGCGGCGGTCAGCAGCATCGGAAGTTCGTATGCCAGCAGCTGAGCGGCGGTGCGGAGGCCGCCGAGGAGGGAGAACTTGTTGGCGGAGGCCCAGCCGGCCATGAGCGAGCCGAGGACGCCGACGCCCATGACCGCCAGGACGAAGAAAATGCCCGCGTCGATGATCTCACCGACCGCGCCCTCGCCCGGGCCGATCGGGATGGCGAGGAGAACGAGCAGATAGGGAAGGAGGGCCACAGCGGGGGCGAGTTGGAAGATGCGGCGGTCGGCGCCCGCCGGGACGACGTCCTCCTTCTGCGCGAACTTCACGCCGTCGGCGACGAGCTGGGCCCAGCCGTGGAAGCCACCCGCGTACATCGGGCCGAGGCGGCCCTGCATATGGGCCATGACCTTGTGCTCGGTCTGGCCGATGAGCAGGGGGAACGTGAGGAAAACGACGAAGACGATCAGGAGTCGCAGGGTGACGTCCAGCGCGTCGTTCACTGCGGGCCTCCTGCGGGGTCGGTGCGGTCGTCGGTGGGGTCTGCGGGTTCGTCCGCGGGGTTTGCGGGGCCGTCCGCGGGGTCTGCGGGGTCCTCGTTCTCGGCGGTGGTGGCCTTGGTCTCGTCGGGCTCGGGGCGTGTGGGCTGGTCGGACCGGTCGGGCTGGTCAGTGGGCGACGTGGGGTGTTCCGGGGCCGACTCGGGCTGCAGAGGCTCGGGCTCGTCGAAGGCGGGGCGTGCGTGGTGCCAGGGGGCGTCCGGGCTTCGCGGGGCCTTCGGGGGCGGAGGGGTCGAGGGGGTCGTGTCGGGTGACGCCGCGTCGGGCGCGGGCCTCTGGCTGGCGGAGCCGTCCGACGCGCTGCGGGATCGGCGGGGGCCGGCCGGAGTGCCGCTTTCCGGGCGCTGCGAGGCCGAGCCTTCGCCGGCGCTGCGCGCACGCCGGGTCGGTGGGGCGGGGGGCGCTGCCGGCTGTCCGGCCTCCGTGCCCTCGGTCGTGGCGTCCGTCGAGGTCTCGGCCCGCTGGCTCGCTGAGCCCTCGCCGGCGGTCCGTGAGCGTCGAGGCGAGGCCGGTGCGCTCGTGCCTGCCGGGGGCGCGGTCGTGTCCGGGGAGGGTTCGGCCGCTCGTGCGGCGGGCGTCTGGCCGGCCGGGCCGTCCGGGGCCGGGACCGCTGCCCGCTGGCCGGCCGAGCCTTCTGCCGCCGTGCGGGTGCGTCGCGGGGTGCCCGCCGCGCCTGCGGCAGGGGCTCCGCCCGGGGCCGAGGGGTCCGCCTGGCTCGCCGAGCCCTCTGCGGCTGTGCGGGTCCGTCGTACCGGGCGGTCTCCCGCCGCGCGGGCCGGGCGTTCGCCTGCCGCGCGGCCCGCGCCTCTGGCCGGGCGGGCCGGGGCTGGGGGGAGCTGGCCTTTGAGGGGGCCCCATTCGTTGGGGTCGGGGACGCCGGGGGGCAGCATCTGGCGGCGCTTGGGGCCGCCGTGTTCGGACTCGCCGGGTTCCTTGGCGCCGGGCCAGGCCTTGGCGACGCGGGCTGCCAGGACGAAGTCCTTGCGGAGGGGGTGGCCCTCGAAGTTGTCGGGGAGGAGGAGGTGGTCGAGGGCGGGGTGGTCGGCGAACAGGACGCCGAACATCTCGTGGGTCTCGCGTTCGTGCCAGGCGGCGCCCGCGTAGACGCCGACCGCCGTGGGCAGCGTCGGTGCCTCGTGCGGGACGGTCGTGCGGACCAGGAGGCGCCGTACCGGAGCCAGAGCCGCGACGTGGGCGGCGACGCGGAAGCCGGTGCCGGGTTCGTCGACCGCGCTCAGCCAGTCGAAGTAGGTGCAGCCCAGTTCGTCGCGGGCTGTCGTGAGGGCCGCGATCCAGGAGACCGGGGGCACGTCGACCGTAAGGACGTCGTACGACTCCTCGGCGGTGGCCTCCGGGCCGAAGAGGTCCTCGACGGGGGTGGGCAGCCAGCCGGTCGTCGTCATCGGCCGGCCTCCCCCGCGTCCGTGTCACTGGTGCTGCCGGGATTCGGCGGCTGCACCAGGCCGCTCTGCAGTGCCGCTGTGGACGGGCGGGTGGACTCGGCGCCGTAGCGGTCGCCGAGGGACTCCCGGGCGATCTTTTCCTGGAGTTTCAGGATTCCCTGGAGCAGCGCCTCGGGGCGGGGCGGGCAGCCGGGGACGTACACGTCGACCGGGATGATCTGGTCGACGCCCTTGGTGACGGAGTAGGAGTCCCAGTAAGGGCCGCCGCAGTTGGAGCAGGCTCCGAAGGAGATGACGTACTTCGGTTCGGGCATCTGCTCGTACAGGCGCTTCACGGCCGGGGCCATCTTGTCCGTGACGGTGCCGGAGACGACCATCAGGTCGGCCTGGCGCGGGCCCGGTGCGAACGGGATCACGCCGAGCCGGATGAAGTCGTGGCGGGCCATCGACGCGGCGATGAACTCGATGGCGCAGCAGGCGAGGCCGAAGTTGAAGACCCAGAGCGAGTAGCGGCGACCCCAGTTGAGGATCACCTTCATCGGCTCGGGAGCGAGGCGGGCCAGTGCGCCCAGCCGCTTCGGCTCCGGGAGCAGAACGGGCTGCTCGTTGGTGTCTGGCGTCACGTCCATGCCAGGACGCCCTTCTTGTATGCGTAGAGCAGGCCCACGGCCAGGAAGCCGAGGAAGATGAACATCTCGACGAGCGTGGTCGCGCCGTAGCCCGGGTCGGCGAAGACCGTGGCCCACGGGAACAGGAAGATCGAGTCGATGGCGAAGATCACGTACAGGAAGGCGTAGACGTAGTAGCGGACCTGGGTGTGGGCCCAGCCCTCGCCGACGGGGTCGACGCCGCACTCGTATGTCAGGAGCTTCTCGGGTGTGGGGACGACGGGGCGCAGCAGGCGGCCCGCTCCGAAGGCGACGGCGACGAACAGCACGCCGACGACGGCCAGCAGTCCGACGACCGAGTAGGACTGGAAGTAGTCCGCCGCCACGACGACGGTCTGTTCCGACACGTCCGCCCCTCGCTCCCTGACCTCGTCACCGATGCCTCAGGACCAGTGTCCTGCGACCGGTGATCCTGTGAACACTGCTGTTTCCGGTGAACACTGACGTTTCCGGTGGACACCGCTGTTCGACGATCTGTACGCACGGGAGTCTAGGCCCTGCTAAAGAGACCGTAAGCAGCCCGTCACGCGTTGAGATCCCGTCGAGATACGAGGGTCCGTGGCCCGGGCGGGCCGGGGGTGGGGATTTCCCCCGTAGGCGAGGGCAGTCCGCCTCATGGCGCGGCGGCGCACCGCGCGGCACGCTAGCCCATATGACCGAACGCCCCAGCCCTTCGCGGGACGCCTCCGGGCGGTCCGACGGCGACCAGCTGCCGCTGCCGCCCGCTCGTTTCGCCTACGACCGGCACACCTGGAAGGAGATCGCGCATCTCCTGGCGAACCTTCCGTTGTCGCTGCTCGGCTTCACTTATGTCGCCGTGGTGCTGTTCACCGGGGCGTTCCTGACCTTGACGGTGATCGGGTTCCCGCTGCTCGCGGCCGGGCTGATGGGAGCGCGGCAGCTGGGCAAGCTGGAGCGGGCACGCGCGCGTGCGCTGCTCGGGGTGCGGGTGGACGAGCCGAGTCCGTTGCCGTTGCGCGGCGGCAAGGACGGGTTCTTCCCACAGCTGTGGCTGGCGTTGAAGGACCCCGTGGGCTGGCGCACGGTCCTGTACGACTTCATCCGGCTGCCCTGGGGTGTCCTCACCTTCGCGATCACGCTGACCTCGCTGTTCGTACTGTGGCCGGTGCTGCCGTTCATCGCACGGGCCCTGACGAACGCGGACCGGGCGATGGTGCGGGGCCTGCTGTCGCCCTCCGACGAGCTGGAGCGCCGGATCGCCGAACTGGAGTCGGACCGGGGGGTCGTCGTGGACACGGCGGCCGCCGATCTGCGGCGTATCGAGCGCGATCTGCACGACGGCGCGCAGGCCCGCCTGGTCAACCTGGCCATGGGGCTGGGCCTGGCCAAGGAGAAGCTGCTGGAGGATCCCGACTCGGCGGCGGCGATGGTCGCGGAGGCGCACGGCGAGGTGAAGCTGGCCCTCCAGGAGCTCCGGGATCTCGCCCGGGGCATCCATCCGGCCGTGCTGACCGACCGCGGCCTGGACGCCGCGCTGTCGGCGGTGGCCTCGCGGTGCACGGTCCCTGTCAAGGTGACCGTCGACCTGCAGTCCAGACCGGCGGCGGCCATCGAGGGCATCGCCTACTTCACCGTCTCCGAGCTGCTGCAGAACATCAGCAAGCACAGCGGGGCCAAGTCGGCGTCGGTCGACGTATGGCGGGCGAACGACCGGCTGCTCATCCAGGTGGGCGACGACGGGCGCGGAGGTGCGCGCCTGGACGGCGGTACGGGCCTGCGTGGGCTCGCCGACCGGCTGGACGCCGTGGACGGCCTGTTCGTCATCGAGTCACCGTGGGGCGGTCCGACCACCGTGACGGCGGAGCTGCCGTGGCGGGACCGCGTCCCCGGGCAGGGGTAGCCGGGGACGCCGGCCAGTTCGGCGCCCGGGCAGCGGCAGTCGGGCAGGGGCAGTCGGCCGGGGCAGAGCCCGGTCAGGGGTGGGGAAAACCCCCCGTTCGAGACGCCGACGGCCTCCATGGTCCACGGGCCCGCGGTCGACCAGGGTGGAGATACGACGGCACAGCCCCGGCGGCGGGGCTGCGGGACGAGGAGAACGGACGACGCCGATGGCCACGGAGTACGGACAGGGCTACGGGCACGGGCTCGGTTACGCCGAGCGCGGCCTTCCCGAGCACGGCGGTGAGCGACGGCACCGGCTGCCTGCCGGGCTGCGGGCGCCGTTCGAGGGACGCAGCTGGCGGGAGTTCTCGTATGTGCTGCTGGGTCTGCCGATCAGCATCCTGCTGTTCGTGTACGCCATCACGATGGTGTCGCTGGGCGCGGGCCTGCTGGTGACGTTCCTCGGCATCCCGGTGCTGGCGGCGGGACTGGCCGGCTGCCGGGGCCTCGGGGCGATGGAGCGGGCACGCGCGCGTGCGCTGCTCGGCCTGGAGGTGGGCGACCCGGAGCCGCTGCGGATGCGTCGGCGCGGCTTCATGGCGTGGATGGGCGCCGTACTGAAGAGCGGGACGTCGTGGCGCAGTGCGCTGTACGCGGTGCTGCACTTTCCGTGGGCGGTGTTCTCCTTCGTCGTCGCCGTGAACTTCTGGGCGTACGGCTGGGCGCTGCTGACGTATCCGCTGTGGTTCTGGGTGTTTCCGCTGTGGGCCGGTCAGGACGGCCTTCAGGTGGTCGGTGACGAGACCCACAGCATCTACCTCGACAACCCCTTCGAGATCGCGGTCACCGCAGTGGTCGGGCTGCTGTTCACGCTGGCCACGCCCTGGATCGTGCGGGCGCTGACCACGGTGGACCGGCTGATGGTGCACGGTCTGCTCGGCCCGTCGCGGCTCGCCACGCGCGTGGTGGAGCTGGAGTCGGACCGCGGGATCGTCGTCGACACGGCCGCCGCCGACCTGCGGCGCATCGAGCGCGACCTGCACGACGGTGCCCAGGCCCGGCTGGTGGCCCTGGCCATGGATCTCGGCCTCGCGAAGGAGAAGCTGACCGAGGACCCGCAGGCCGCGGCCCGGATGGTCGACGAGGCCCACGGCGAGGTGAAGACGGCGCTGCAGGAGCTGCGGGACCTGGCGCGCGGCATCCATCCGGCGGTCCTGACCGACCGGGGGCTGGACGCGGCCCTGTCGGCGGTGGCCTCGCGGTGCGCGGTGCCGGTCGAGGTCCAGGTGGATCTGGACGAGCGGCCGGTGCCGGCGATCGAGGGGATCGCCTACTTCACGGTGTCGGAGCTGCTCCAGAACATCAGCAAGCACTCGCGGGCGACGTGGGCGGCCGTGGACGTGTGGCGGGTGGAGAACCGGCTGATGTTGCAGGTCACGGACAACGGCGTCGGTGGCGCGGGCATCTCCGGCGGCTCTGGGCTGGCGGGACTGACCGAGCGGCTGGACGCGGTGGACGGGATCCTGGTGGTCGACTCGCCGGTCGGCGGGCCCACCCGGGTGACGGCGGAGCTCCCTTGGCGGACCGTGTAGGCCGGCCGGGTTGCAGTTCGGGGGCGCCCTTCCGCGTCCCCACCGAGATGGGGATCCGGCTCCGGTTGGTTCGGGGCCGGATTTTCGTCTGTCGTCAGAGCGCGCCCTCGCCGCAGCGCGCCTTGCCCCGCGAGCGCGCCTTGGCCCGCAAGCCCGCAGTGGCCCGCGAGCACGCCCTTGGCCCGCCGAGCCCGCCCTGGCCGCGAGCACGCCATGGCCGCGAGCCCGCCTTTCCGACAAGCACTTCCTGGCGGAGAGCACGCCACAGGCACGAGCCCCCTGAGCACGTCACGTCGTTCGGACGCAGGTTATCCACAGGCTCGGTACGGAAGAGCCGATCGCGGGATACTGAGGGCGCGAAGGACGACAGGGCCGGGACACGCTCGGCCGAACACCAGGGCACACGGGGGGCCGGGGACGTGGAGGACAGGGTGCGGGTGGTCATCGCCGAGGACTCGGTGCTGCTCAGGGAGGGGCTGACCCGGCTGTTGACCGACCGGGGGCACGACGTCGTGGCGGGTGTCGGGGACGGCGACGCGCTGATCAAGACCATCACCGAGCTGGACGGACAGGGCGAGCTGCCGGATGTGGTGGTGGCGGACGTGAGAATGCCGCCGACGCACACCGACGAAGGGGTACGGGCCGCGGTACAGCTGCGCAAGTCGCATCCCGGGCTGGGGGTACTCGTACTGTCGCAGTACGTGGAGGAGCGGTACGCCACGGAACTGCTGGCCGGGTCCAGCCGCGGGGTCGGCTATCTGCTCAAGGACCGCGTGGCGGAGGTTCGGGAGTTCGTGGACGCGGTCGTGCGGGTGGCCCGAGGAGGTACGGCGCTCGACCCGGAGGTCGTGGCCCAGCTGCTGGGCCGCAGCCGTAAGCAGGACGTGCTCGCGGGGCTCACGCCGCGTGAGCGGGAGGTCCTAGGACTGATGGCCGAGGGACGGACCAACTCGGCCATCGCCCGGCAGCTCGTGGTGAGCGACGGAGCGGTCGAGAAGCACGTGAGCAACATCTTTCTGAAGCTCGGGCTGTCGCAGAGCGACGGGGACCACCGGCGGGTTCTGGCGGTCCTCACCTATCTCAACTCCTGACGATCTGACACCGTGTCAGAAAGCTGGGTTCCGCCGAGCCGGAGGCCCAGAACCAAAGACCGAGCGGGGAGCGTCTTCAAGGAAGCGCCGGGGGGCGTGTAAATCATGAAAAGTCCGGGTGGCGCACCATCTCAAATCCACGTCCATCATGCGAATGGCCCAGGGAGAGCGACCTTTGCGGACGTAGGGTTGATCCTGGGAAGGCTTGCGGGAAGGCCGTGCCCAGTTGCCGCCTCTAGGGAGGTCCAGTTCAGTGACCAGCCAGGTCAGTAGCCCAGCGGAGCAGGCCGACGAAGCCGTCGTGGGAGAGCAGCGCAAACCGGCAGGGACGAAGGACGTCCGCCGGCTGGACCGGGTGATCATTCGTTTCGCGGGGGACTCCGGCGACGGTATGCAGCTCACCGGCGACCGTTTCACCTCGGAAACAGCGACCTTCGGCAACGATCTGTCGACGTTGCCGAACTTCCCGGCCGAGATCCGCGCCCCCGCAGGCACCCTGCCCGGCGTGTCCTCCTTCCAGCTGCACTTCGCCGACCACGACATCCTCACCCCGGGCGACGCGCCGAACGTGCTGGTCGCTATGAACCCGGCGGCCCTGAAGGCCAACATCGCCGATCTGCCGCGCGGCGCGGAGATCATCGTCAACACGGACGAGTTCACCAAACGGGCGATGCAGAAGGTCGGCTACGACGCCTCGCCGCTGGAGGACGGCTCGCTCGACGGGTACAGCCTCCACCCGGTGCCGCTGACGACGCTGACGGTCGAGGCGCTGAAGGAGTTCGCCCTCACCCGCAAGGAGGCCGAGCGCAGCAAGAACATGTTCGCGCTGGGCCTGCTGAGCTGGATGTACCACCGGCCGACCGAGGGCACGGAGAAGTTCCTGACCTCGAAGTTCGCCAAGAAACCGGATATCGCGGCCGCCAACATCGCCGCCTTCCGCGCGGGCTGGAACTTCGGCGAGACGACCGAGGACTTCGCCGTCTCCTACGAGATCGCCCCGGCGACGACGGCCTTCCCGGTCGGCACCTACCGCAACATCTCCGGGAACCTCGCCCTGTCCTACGGACTGGTCGCCGCGTCCCGTCAGGCGGATCTGCCGCTGTATCTGGGCTCGTACCCGATCACCCCGGCCTCGGACATCCTGCACGAGCTGAGCAAGCACAAGAACTTCGGCGTACGGACCTTCCAGGCCGAGGACGAGATCGCCGGGATCGGCGCGGCGCTGGGGGCGGCCTTCGGCGGCTCGCTGGCGGTGACCACGACCTCCGGGCCCGGTGTGGCGCTGAAGTCGGAGACCATCGGGCTGGCCGTGTCGCTGGAGCTGCCGCTGCTGGTGATCGACATCCAGCGCGGCGGGCCGTCGACGGGGCTGCCGACCAAGACCGAGCAGGCGGACCTGCTGCAGGCGATGTTCGGCCGCAACGGCGAGGCGCCGGTGCCGATCGTCGCTCCGTGCACCCCGGCCGACTGCTTCGATGCGGCGCTGGAGGCAGCGCGGATCGCGCTCACGTACCGCACTCCGGTGATGCTGCTGTCGGACGGCTATCTGGCCAACGGCTCGGAGCCCTGGCGGATCCCGGAGCTGGACGAGCTGCCGGATCTGACGGTGCAGTTCGCGCAGGGCCCGAACCACACCCTGGAAGACGGCAGCGAGGTCTTCTGGCCGTACAAGCGGGACCCGCAGACCCTCGCCCGGCCGTGGGCGATCCCGGGCACGCCGGGCCTGGAGCACCGGATCGGCGGCATCGAGAAGGAGGACGGCACGGGCAACATCTCGTATGCCCCGGCCAACCACGACTTCATGGTCCGCACCCGCCAGGCCAAGATCGACGGTATCGAGGTGCCGGACCTGGAGGTCGACGACCCGCACGAGGCGACGACGCTGGTGCTGGGCTGGGGATCGACGTACGGCCCGATCACGGCGGCGGTCCGGCGGCTGCGCAACGCCGGCGAGTCGATCGCGCAGGCGCACTTGCGCCATCTGAACCCGTTCCCACGCAACCTGGGCGTGGTACTCGGACGCTACGAGAAGGTGGTGATCCCCGAGATGAACCTCGGCCAGCTCGCCACCCTGATCCGGGCGAAGTACCTGGTGGACGCGCACTCGTACAACCAGGTCAACGGCATGCCGTTCAAGGCGGAACAGCTCGCCAAGGCGCTCAAGGAGGCCATCGATGGCTGAGACGTCCACGGAAGGCACGGGCACGATCGAGGCGCTCTCGCTCGTCCCCAAGGCCGAGGCCCGCCAGTCCATGAAGGACTTCAAGTCCGATCAGGAAGTGCGCTGGTGCCCCGGCTGCGGTGACTACGCGATCCTGGCCGCGGTCCAGGGCTTCATGCCGGAGCTGGGCCTGGCCAAGGAGAACATCGTCTTCGTCTCGGGCATCGGTTGCTCGTCCCGCTTCCCGTACTACATGAACACCTACGGGATGCACTCCATCCACGGCCGCGCCCCCGCCATCGCGACGGGCCTCGCCACCTCGCGGCGGGACCTGAGCGTGTGGGTGGTGACCGGTGACGGCGACGCGCTGTCGATCGGCGGCAACCACCTGATCCACGCCCTGCGGCGCAACGTCAACCTCAAGATCCTGCTGTTCAACAACCGGATCTACGGTCTGACGAAGGGCCAGTACTCCCCCACCTCCGAGGTCGGCAAGATCACCAAGTCGACGCCGATGGGATCGCTGGACGCGCCCTTCAACCCGGTGTCCCTCGCCCTCGGCGCCGAGGCGTCCTTCGTGGCGCGCACGGTGGACTCCGACCGCAAGCACCTCACCCAGGTGCTGCGCGAGGCGGCGGCCCACAAGGGCACGGCGCTGATCGAGATCTACCAGAACTGCAACATCTTCAACGACGGCGCCTTCGAGGTCCTCAAGGACAAGCAGCAGGCCGAGGAGGCGGTGATCCGGCTGGAGCACGGGCAGCCGATCCGCTTCGGCACGGACGGGGCGCGCGGCGTCGTACGCGACGCGCGGACCGGTGACCTCAAGGTCGTCACCGTCACCCCGGAGAACGAGTCGCAGGTCCTGGTCCACGACGCGCACTCGGAGTCCCCGACCACGGCGTTCGCGCTGTCCCGGCTGGCCGACCCGGACACCCTGCATCACACGCCGATCGGGGTGTTCCGCTCGGTGGAGCGTCCGGTGTACGACACCCAGATGGCCGACCAGCTGGACACGGCGATCGAGCAGAACGGCAAGGGGGACCTGGCAGCGCTGCTGGCGGGCGGCGACACCTGGACAGTGGTGGGCTGACCGGCCCGTTCGAGCACGGTTGAGGGCCCGGTGCCGTACGGCGCCGGGCCCCTCGCCGTTCAGTCGCACCGCCGTTCAGTCGCACCGCCGCTCAGCCGCTCAGCCGCTCAGCCGCTCAGCCGCTCAGCCGCTCAGCCGCTCAGCCGCTCAGCCGCGTGAGTCTGCCTTGCGCGCGTCGTACGCCTCGCGTGCCTTCTCGACGTCTCCCATCCGCTCGCTGGTCCACAGTGCCAGCCCGCGCACCTGTTCGGCCGCCTCGCGGCCCAGGTCGGTCAAGGAGTAGTCGACCCTCGGGGGGATCACGGGCTTGGCGTCGCGGTGGACCAGACCGTCGCGTTCCAGGGTCTGGAGGGTCTGGGTGAGCATTTTCTCGCTGACGCGGCCGATGGTGCGGCGCAGTTCGCTGAAGCGGTAAGGGCGCTCCAGCAGCTCGATCAGCACGAGGACGCCCCAGCGGCTGGTGACGTGCTCCAGGACCAGCCGGTAGGGGCACATCGCCTCGCCGATGTCGTACTTGCTCGTCGCTGTATCCGTCACGGGACTTACTGCCATGCCAGTACCTTACTTCAAAGTGGGTACTTTCGAAGAGTTAGCGCACTCCTTAGGGTTAGCGACAGCATCGAACGCATCCCACAAGGAGTTTCTGATCATGAGCATCGTCGTCACCGGAGCCACCGGACACCTGGGCCGCCACGTCGTGGAGCAGCTGCTGGAGAAGGTTCCGGCCGACCAGGTCACCGCCGTCGTCCGCACCCCCGAGAAGGTCGCCGACCTCGCCGAGCGCGGCGTGAAGATCGCCACCGCCGACTACAACGCGCCCGAGACCTTCGACGGACTGTTCGCGGCCGGCGACAAGGTGCTGCTCATATCCGGCAACGAGTTCGACAAGGGCCGCGTCGGCCAGCACCAGGTCGTCATCAACGCCGCCCAGGCCGCCGGCGTGGCGCTGTTCGCCTACACCAGCGCCCCCGGCACCCTCACGGCCGCCCTCGCCGACGACCACCGGGGCACCGAGAAGGCACTCCTGGAGTCCGGTCTGCCGTATGCGCTGCTGCGCAACGGCTGGTACCACGAGAACTACACCGAGAACCTCGCCCCGGTCCTCGAGTACAACGCGGTCACCCACGCCGCCGGCGAGGGCCGCGTCTCCTCCGCCTCCCGCGCCGACTACGCGGCCGCCGCCGTCGCCGTGCTGACCGGCGAGGGGCACGAGAACAAGACGTACGAGCTGGGCGGCGACGTCGCCTGGAGCTTCACCGAGTACGCCGCCGAGCTGAGCCGGCAGACCGGCAAGGAGATCGCCAACAACGCCGTCTCCGTCGAGGCCTTCGCCGGCATCCTGACCGGTGCCGGGCTGCCCGAGCCGCTCGCCGCGACCCTCGCCGGCGTGGACGCCTCCGTCGAGAAGGGCGAGCTGGTCGTCGACAGCGGGGACCTTTCCCGCCTGACCGGCCGCCCGACCACGCCGCTCGCCGACGCCATCGCGGCCGCGCTCAAGGGCTGACACCCTCGAACATCCCGGAAATCCCGGAGCACCCGAGCACCCGAGCACCCGAGCACCCGAGCACCCGAGCACCAGGAAAGCCCTCCCCGGAACACCCCGGAACTCCCGGCGCCCGCCCCGACAGGCGGCCCTGGGCCTTCGAACCCCCGCGTGTCATGACCGTATGGCGATACGGGCATGACACGCGGGGGTGTTCGGCGTTACCTTCGTGCAGGCCGGCATGCGGGCGCGGCCGGTGTGCGCGAAGGAGGGGCCCGTGAGCGGGAAGTCGCAGGGTGAGCGGCGTACAGGACTGCTGAACGGCTTCGCGGCGTATGGCATGTGGGGGCTCGTCCCCCTCTTCTGGCCGCTGCTGAAGCCCGCCGGGGCGGTCGAGATCCTCGCCCACCGGATGGCCTGGTCCCTTGTCTTCGTGGGGGTGGCGCTGGCCTTCGTACGGCGCTGGGCCTGGGCGGGCGAGCTGATACGGCAGCCGCGGCGACTGGCGCTCGTCGCCGTGGCCGCGGCCGTGATCACGGTCAACTGGGGCGTCTACATCTGGTCCGTGAACTCGGGGCATGTGGTGGAGGCGTCGCTCGGGTACTTCATCAATCCGCTCGTCACCATCGCGATGGGCGTCCTGCTGCTCAAGGAACGGCTGCGGCCGGTGCAGTGGGCGGCGGTCGGGGTCGGGTTCGCCGCGGTGATCGTGCTGACCGTCGGGTACGGCCGGCCGCCGTGGATCTCCCTCACGCTCGCCTTCTCCTTCGCCACGTACGGCCTGGTCAAGAAGAAGGTCAACCTCGGCGGCGTCGAGTCGCTGGCCGCGGAGACCGCGATCCAGTTCCTGCCCGCCGTGGGGTACCTGGTGTGGCTGACGGCCCAGGGCGAGTCGACGTTCAGCGCGCAGGGACCCGGCCACGCGGCGCTGCTCGCGGCCACCGGGGTCGTCACCGCGCTGCCGCTGGTCTGCTTCGGCGCCGCCGCGATACGGGTGCCGCTGTCGACGCTGGGACTGCTCCAGTACCTGGCGCCGGTCTTCCAGTTCCTGCTCGGCGTCCTGTACTTCCACGAGGCGATGCCGGCCGAGCGGTGGGCCGGGTTCGCGCTGGTGTGGCTGGCGCTGACGCTGCTCACGGCCGACGCGTGGCGCTCCGCGCGCCGCAGCAGGGCGGCGGAGTTCAGCGTGCCGCGGGTCGAGCAGCCCGCGTCCGCGGTCGTGGACGCCCGGGTGCCGTAGCCGGACGTCCGGGCGCCGTAGACAGAAGGGCCTGCGTGCCGTAGCCGACGTCCGGGTGCCTTGGCCGGACGCCCAGGTGCCGCAGCCGGATGCCCGCGTGCCAGAGCCGGACGCCCGGCACCCCGGCACCCCGGCACCCCCGCACCCCCGCACCCCGACGCCCCGACGCCCCGACGCCCCGACGCCCCGACGCCCCGACGCCCCGACGCCCCGACGCCCCGACGCCAGGGTGCCGTAGCCGACACACCCCAGCCTCCGTGCCGGACGTCGAGACTGAAGGCATCACGGCGATTCCCGTTGCCACCCCGCTCACGCACCCCTATGAGTGGTCGCATGACACAGGCACCCACATCCAAGCCCACCCCCGCGCCCCTGCACTGGAAGCTCGTCATCGACTCCGCCGACCCGCAGTCCCAGGCCGTCTTCTGGGCGGCGGCGCTGCGCTACGAGATCGAGGACAACAACGCCCTGATCGAGCGGCTTCTGGAACTCGGCGTGCTGCCGCGCGAGGACGTCGTCGAGTTCCAGGCCCGCCTGGCCTTCCGGGACCTGGTGGCCGTACGGCATCCGGACGACCCGTACGACAAGGACAGCGGCACCGGGCGGGGGCGGCGGCTGCTGTTCCAGCGGGTGCCGGAGGCGAAGAGCGTCAAGAACCGGCTCCATCTCGATCTGCACGCGGCGGCCGGGGAGCGCGAGGCCGAGGTCGAGCGGCTGCGGGGGCTGGGGGCGAGTGTGCTGCGGCATCTGAAGGAGCCGGGCGGGGAGTGGACGCTGATGGCCGACCCGGAGGGGAACGAGTTCTGCGTGCAGTGAGGAGTGCAGGGTTTTCCCTATGCGAACTCCGAGTCCGAATAGCGCTCTTGACGGAGAGTCAGGCTCACCTCGACCATCCAGGCACCCCATTCACTGAGGAATCCCTGTGATTCCCAAGGAATCCGGAGCCCCCCACATGAAGCTCTCCGTCTCCTGGCGCGCGTCGGCGGCCGCCGTTGTCGCGGCCGCCACGCTTCTGACCAGCCAATCCATAGCCGGCGCTGCACCCGGGGCCGACGTCGAGGCGGCCGCCGCGCCCGACATACCCGTGGCGAACGTGAAGGCCCACCTCACCCAGCTCCAGTCCATCGCCACGGCCAACGGCGGCAACCGGGCCCACGGCCGCCCCGGCTACAAGGCCTCCCTCGACTATGTGAAGGCCAAGCTGGACGCCGCCGGATACACGACGACCATCCAGCAGTTCACGTCCTCCGGCCGCACCGGCTACAACCTGATCGCCGACTGGCCCGGCGGCGACGCCAACCAGGTCGTGATGGCCGGCTCGCACCTCGACAGCGTCTCCTCCGGCCCCGGCATCAACGACAACGGCTCCGGTTCCTCGGCCGTCCTGGAGACCGCGCTCGCCGTGTCGCGGGCCGGCTACCAGCCCACCAAGCATCTGCGGTTCGCCTGGTGGGGCGCGGAGGAGCTGGGGCTGGTCGGCTCCCGCTACTACGTCAACAACCTCTCCTCCGCGAACCGCGCGAAGATCAGCGGCTATCTGAACTTCGACATGATCGGCTCACCCAACCCCGGCTACTTCGTCTACGACGACGACCCCGCGATCGAGAAGACCTTCAAGGACTACTACGCCGGCCTCGGCGTCGCGACCGAGATCGAGACCGAGGGCGACGGCCGCTCCGACCACGCCCCGTTCAAGAGCGCGGGCGTGCCGGTGGGCGGCCTGTTCACCGGGGCGAGCCGTACGAAGACCGCGGCTCAGGTGACCAAGTGGGGCGGTACGGCCGGGCAGTCCTTCGACCGCTGCTACCACTCGTCCTGCGACACCACGTCCAACATCAACGACACCGCCCTGAACCGGAACAGCGACGCGGTCGCGTACGCGGTGTGGGAGCTGTCGCAGTAGCGGCAGGCCAAGGGCAGCGGGCGTTTCAAGCGGTGGGCGGTTCGGCCGACTTGGCGGCGCGGGCGGCGAGACGGTCCATGCGGGCACGGGCCGACTCCAGTTCCTCGGCCTCCTCGGCGGCGGGGCCGCCCGCCGCCACGAGCTCGCCCCACAGACCGATCAGGTCGCGGCCCAGGGCCAGGCCCAGCGCGGGGTCCCGGACCGCCCGCCACGCCGTGGCCGCGCCGTGCAGGCTGCCGTACGCCGCCTCCGCGTCCCGGAGGCGGTGGTGCGTACGGGCCACGTCGAGGGAGAGGCCGAAGGCACGCTCCGGGTCGCCGGCCAGGTAGGCGATGTACGCGGCGAGTTCCCGCATCCGCAGGACCTCGGCGTGCTCAAGGCCCAGCACCGCCGACGCCTGGGCCACGGTCCGCTCCGCGAGCCCGGTCGCCTCCGCCGTCCGGCCCTCCTTCACGGCCTCGTTGATCCGCGCCGTCTGCTCGGCGAAGGGCGAGGCGTCGGCGGTCGTGGCCGGCTCCGCGTCCCCGAGGACGGCTTCGGCCACGGCGTCGAAGCCGCGCGGCGGGGTGAAGCCGGGGTCCGGGTCGGGGGCGGGGGTGGAGGTGGGGAGGAGGAGGGGGGCCGGGCGCGGGGCGGCTCGCGGCGCCTCGGCTTCCGGGGCGACACCCTCGGGTGCGAGACATTCGGGTACGGCGTTCTGCGGTACGGCACCTTCCGGTACGGCACCCTGCGGCACGTCCGTCGGCTCCGGCTTCGCGTCCATGAGCGGCGGCGGGCCGAACTCCCCCAGCGGCGGCGCGACCGTGCCGGGCACGGCGTCCCGCACCGGCTCGGGGGCCGATCCGGGCAACGCCCGCAGCCGGAAGGTGGGCGAGGCGTCCCGCTCCGGGCCCGGTAGCGGGCGTAGGACGTGCGTGGGCCTGTCCCGGTGGGGCGCGGGGTCCTGCGGGAGCGACGCGGGCGGCGCGGGCGGCGCTTCCGGCACCGGCGGCGCCGACCGCTCGGAGAGCACCGGGGGCTCGGACGGCGCCGAGGGCTCCGAGGGCTCCCTGGGCGGAGCCGTCCGTACCGGCTCGGCGGTGAACTCGCTGGAGCCGTCCTCGGCCACCCGCAGCGGGACGACGTAACCGATGCTCTCGTCGTGGATCGTGGCGTGCACGGGGTGGCCGCTGGCGACCGCGATGCGCTGGAGCTGGGTCAGCACGGTGCGCTGGATCTCCTCGCCGGGGACGGCGTTGACGGGTACGCCGCCGATCGACGCGCCGGCCGTGCCCGGACCGACGGCGGGGACGCGCACATCGATCGGCGCGGCCACCGGGGCCTGAGCCGCAGCGGCCGCGGCGCGTTTCTGTTCCCGCTTCATCGCGCGGCTCAGTCGAGACATCGCTTCCCTCACTCGCATGCGCCGGGGAGATACACGGCCGACGCGCTCGGGTTCCATGGTGCCCCCTCCCGCCGCCGTGTTCCGCTTCCCCGGCATCAACACCCGGTAGTACAGATCGGACACGTCGTACACGTACTGTCGAGTCTCTCCGGCCGCGCGCGGCGCGGGCGTCACCGGGACGTCACAGACTCGTTCCAGGAGCTTGTGCCACGTCACGGCGTTCTCATGCCTGGCTCGACGATCATTGGCGTGACGAGGGAGGAGTCCGGGCATGCGGAGTGACATGCACGTGCGGCAGGGGCGGTCCGAGCCGGGGCCGGAGATCTGGATCCGTGGGCCGGAGCCGCTGCCCGAGGAGCCCTCGCCCTCCCCCGCCGTCGCCACACCCCGGCGCTTCTCCTGGGTCGGCGTGCACGGCGGCGCGGGCGTCACCACACTCGCCACGGTCTACGGCGGCCAGGACTGCGGCCGCGGCTGGCCCGGTCCGGCCGATCCGCGGTCCGTGCTGCTCGTGGCCCGCACGCACGCGGCCGGGCTGACCGCCGCCCTGGGTGCCCTGGAGCTCTTCCGGCGGGGCGAGGCTCCGCACGGGCTCGATCTCGATGCCGTCGTCCTGGTCGCGGACGCGCCGGGTCGGCTGCCGCGGGCGCTCGCCGAGCGGGTCAAGGTGATCGGGTCGGTCATCGACGTGTACCGGGTGCCGTGGGTGCCGGCCTGGCGGCTCGGCGAGCTGGGCGGGCAACGGCCGCGGGAGGCGGCGGCGTTGGCCCGGCTGACGGGACACTCCCGCTGAGCCCGGCCGCGGCCGAACCGTCGGCCACCGAGATCGCCTCGGCCGTACGCTCGCGGACCCTGCGCGCCGTCGATGCCGTCGCGGCGGCCCTCGAACGCATCGAACGGGCCGACCCCGTCCTGTCCGCGTTCATCGAGGTGTGGGACGAGGAGGCGCTGCGGCGGGCCCGGGACGTGGACGCACGGGTCGCCGCGGGCGAGCGGCTGCCGCTGGCCGGCGTGCCGATCGCCGTCAAGGGCCGACGTGGGTTGCGGACAGCGGGTCCGCTCCTCGCGGCGGGCTGCGTGGCGGTCGGGGCGACGTCCGTTCCGGGACCCGGAACTCCCTGGCAGACCTGGGGACTCGGCCGATACGGCCCCACGACCAACCCCTGGCGCCCCGACCGCACACCGGGCGGCTCCTCTGCCGGGTCGGCCGCGGCCGTGGCGGCAGGGCTGGTACCGCTCGCGACCGGCAGCGACGGGGCCGGCTCGGTGCGGATCCCGGCGGCGTGGTGCGGCGTCGTCGGCCTGAAGACCGGCAACGGACGCCTGCCGTCGGCCGACCGTACGGGGCTTATGGCGCCGGGGGTGCTGGCTCGGTGTGTGGGGGATGTGGCGGCGTATTGGGGGGTGATGACGGGGAGTGGTGGGGTGTGGGGTGGCGGGGCGTGGGGCGACGCGGGCAGGGCAGTCGGTGAGCTCGGCAGGTACGACCCCCCAACCGCCGTATGGTCCCCCGACCTCGGCTTCGACGCCCCCGACCCGGATGTCGTCGCCGTCGCCCACGCCACGGCCGTACGGCTGGCCGAGGCCGGCGCGATACGCCTCGTACGGCCCCGGACACCGCTGCGCCTCGACGACCCGGCCCCGGCATGGCTCGCCCTACGAGCCCCGGGTGCAGCTCCTCGACCACCTGATGCGCACCGGGTCCGGGTCGCGAACGACAGGCGCCTGGCCGATCTCTTCGCCGGGACCGAACTGCTGCTGACACCGACCGCCCCCACCCCGCCGCACGGCCACGGCGGTCCCGGCGACCGGTACTCCACCGCGCTGACCTGGGCGTTCAACCTGAGCGGGCATCCGGCGCTCAGCATTCCGGCGGGGTTGGACGGCGATGGCTGTCCGGTCGGGCTCCAGTTGGTGGCGGCGCACGGCCGTGAGGATCTGTTGATCGAGACGGCGCGGGCGGCCGAGGTGGCCGTCGGACCCTGGACGGGCTGAAGGGGCTGAACGGGCCGGGCTGAACTGAACTGGGCTGGGCTGGGCTGGGCTTGGCTGGGCTTGGCAATTTCTTGCGTGTGCATATAATGCAAAGGCAAGTTACCATCGCACGCCGACCATTCGGGAGACCCCATGACCCGCCGCTTCCTGTTCCTGCTGGGCAGCAGCCGCAGCGAGGGCAACACGGAGGTGCTGGCCCGCAAGGCCGCCGAGCAGCTGGGCGAGGATGTCGAACAGGAGTGGATCAGCCTGGCCGACCACCCGTTGCCGGACTTCGTGGACGTACGTCAGGACGACGCGCCGCCCCCGGCCCCCACCGGGGACGCCGCGCTGCTGCTCGACGCCACGCTGGCCGCCACGGACCTGGTGATCGCGTCGCCGCTGTACTGGTACTCGCTGTCCGCCCACACCAAGCGCTATCTGGAGGAGTGGGAGAACTGGCTGCGCACTCCCGGCCTCGACTTCAAGGCGAGGATGGCCGAGCGCACTCTGTGGGGGGTCACCGCGCTCTACCACAGCGAACACGAGGTCGCCGAGCCGCTGATCGGCACGCTCAACAACTCGGCCGCCTACTTCGGTATGCGCTTCGGCGGCGTCCTGCTGGGCAAGGGCGGCCGGATCGACGACGTACTGGACGACACCGCGGCGCTCACCCGCGCCAAGACCTTCTTCGCCCAGCACCCGCCCACCGCCCGCTTCCCCTACCGGGCCGCCTGACCGGACACCCCGCCGCCCGACCGGCCGCCCGGGCGGAGCGCTACGCCGTGATGTCCTTCGTCGTGAACCTCGCCCAGGCCGCCGAACCGAACACCCCGGCGTAGAGGGCCTGGATGCCCAGGTTCTTGACGAGGTCGTCCCAGTAGACGGGTTCGCGCATGAGGTCGGCGAAGGACAGCCAGTAGTGGGAGAAGAAGTACGGCTGCAGCGCGTGGAGCTGGGGTATCTGGTCGAGGATCTGGACGGTGATGAGCAGGCCGACGGTCGTCGCCATCGCCGCGATCCCGCTGTTGGTCAGCGTGGAGACGAACAGGCCGAGCGCCGCCACGCCGATCAGTGACGCGGCGACGACCAGGGCGATCAGCAGGGCTCTACCGAGGCCCTCGGCGAAGCTGATGCGGGTGCCGGAGATGGTCGTCAGCTCGCCCAGCGGGAACAGCAGCGCCCCGACCGTGAGTGCCGAGATCGCGACCACGAGGGTGGCGACCAGGCAGAAGGCCATCGTGGTCGCGTACTTGGTGAGGAGCAGCCGGGTGCGGCCGGCGGGGGCGACGAGGAGATAGCGCAGGGTGCCCGCGTTCGCCTCGCCCGCTATCGCGTCGCCCGCGATGACGCCGATCGCCATGGGCAGGAAGAACGGGAGTGTCGCGGCCAGTGCGGTGAAGACCAGGAACAGGCCGTTGTTGGTGATCTGCGAGATGAACGCCGGGCCGCCGCCCTGGGGTCCGCCGCCGCCCATCGACGCGCCGTCACTGGTCTCGATCTTCACCGCGATCCCGACCAGGATCGGCACGGCGGCGAGGACGGCGAGCAGCGCGAGGGTGCGCCAGCGCCGGAAGGTGGTGAGCAGTTCACTGCGGAAGAGGCCGAAGGTCCACAGCGGGCTGACCTTCCGGGCCTCTTCGCTCGCGCCGCCCTGCCGGACGACCTCAGCCCGCGACATCGAACCCCTCCCCCGTGAGCGCCACGAACGCGTCCTCCAGGGAGGCCCGTTCGACGCCGAAGCCCCGTACCCGGACCCCGGCGGTCACCAACGCCGCGTTGACGTCGGCGAGATCGCGGTCCGGGGGTTCGGCGGTCACCCGGTCCTCGGTGATGACGACATCGCCAACACCCTGCTCCTTCAGCACCCGGGCCGCGTCCGCGGTGTCGGGCGTGGTCACGACGAGCCGACCGCGGTTCCCGGCCGCCAGCTCCGCCACCGCGCCCTGGGTGAGCAGCCGGCCCTGCGCCATCACGGCCGCGTGGGTACAGACCTGCTCGATCTCGTCGAGGAGGTGGGAGGAGAGGAAGACGGTCGTGCCGTCGGACGCCAGCTCCCGGATCAGGGCTCGGATCTCGCGCATGCCCTGCGGGTCGAGCCCGTTGGTCGGCTCGTCGAGGACGAGGAGCCGACGCGGCTGGAGCAGTGCGGCCGCGAGCCCCAGCCGCTGCTTCATGCCGAGCGAGTACGCCTTGGCCTTCTTGCCCGCGGCGGCCGTCAGGCCCACCCGGTCCAGCGCGGCCGCGACGCGGGTGCGCCGGGTGCGCGGATCGGCGGTCGGGTCGGCCGCGTCGTACCGGAGGAGGTTGTCGCGTCCGGAGAGGAAGCCGTACAGGGCGGGTCCCTCTATGAGCGCGCCGACGTGTGGCAGCACGGAGCGCGCGGACCGGGGCATGGGCCGCCCCAGCACGCGCGCGCTGCCGGCCGTGGGCTCGATCAGGCCCATCAGCATGCGGATGGTGGTGGTCTTGCCCGAGCCGTTCGGACCGAGGAAGCCGAAGACACTGCCCGCCGGGACGGTCAGATCGAGACCGTCGACGGCGAGCTGCCCGCCGCGGTAGCGCTTGGTGAGCGCGCGGGTGGCGATCACCGGGCCGGCGACGTCGCCGGCCTCCGCGGCGGGCAGTTCCTCCATCGGTTCCTCAGGCTCCTCGGTTTCCTAGGGGCACCACGATCGTTGGCACGCACGGCTACGGCTACGGCTACGGCTACGGCTACGGCTACGGCTACGGCTACGGCGACCGGCCGGTCACCAGCCGCCGACCAGCGACCAGCGACTGCCAACCCGCACCCGGCAACCGGCAACCGGCAACCCGCAACCGTCCCCGCCTCACTTCCCGGCGTCGGCCGCCTTCACGAGCGCGGCCTTGTCCACCGCGCCCACGTAGACCTTGCCGTCGTCCGTGATCAGGGCGTTGATCAGACGGGTCTTGAAGACCGTGCCCGAGCCGAACTTGCCCGTGACCTTGTCGCCCAGCGAGTCGAGGAAGCCGCCCACGTCCCCGCCGACCTCGGCGCCGGAGGGGACACCCTCGCCGCCGGTGTCGAAGACGGCCACGGAGTTCCAGCCCTCGCCGATGACCTCGGGGCCGCCCTCGGGCGCCCTGCCGAGCTTGTCCCCGGACTTAGGACCGTCGAGTTCCTTCCCGAAGTCCTTGCCGAAGTCCTTCCCGAACTCCTTGTCGAGCTCCTTGCGCAGCTCGTCCTCCGACTTCGGGGAGCCGTGCTCGCCGCCCTTGCCCTCCAGCGCGTCCTCCTCGGTGACCTTCGCACCCTTGGGCGGGGTGAAGTCGAAGGTGGAGGCGGCCGGCTTGGCGAAGCTGACCTGGGTGAAGCCGGCGTCGATCACTGCCGCGCCACCGCTCGACGGGGTCAGCGTGAACTTCAGCGGCATACCGGTCTTGGCGTCCACGGCCACGGTGATCGCGCCGACCGTGGTCCCGGACTGCTTCGGCTTGATGAGCAGCCGGTAGGCGTCCCGGCCCGCGACCTGCGCGGTGCCGTCGACGGTGACGGACGTGGTGTCGTCGACCGCCTTGAGCGCCTCCTCGGCGAAGTCCTTGGGCGTGGCGGGAACCTCCTGCTTCTCCTGACCGCCCTTGGCCTCCTCCGCGGTGCCGTGGAAGACCTCGTTGGACTTGCTGTCGTAGCCCCAGACGTCCTTGCCGTTGTGGATGAGGCTGTACTCGGAGGCGTTCTCCAGCAGGGAGAGCTTCTGCTTGTTCTCGCCGTCCACGGCGACGCGCAGCGTGTGCGTGCCGGACGCCAGCTCGGTGAGCTTGGCCGACGGGTCGGCGGACGATCCGTCACCCGAGCCGGACGCCATGGCGCCGGAGGCGAGGCCGGCTCCCAGCCCGCCGAGGTCCGGCAGCCCCAGGTCGGTGCTGATCTTCACGGTGCCGGACAGCTGCTCCACGTCCGACTGCGCGATCTTCTCGATGAGTTGCTCTGCGGTGATCTTCGGCAGGTCCGGGTCGCCCGAGTCGGCGATCGCCGGGACGAGCCCGATGGTCGCCGCCGCGACTCCCACGACCGTGACCGGGACGACGTACCGCGCGGCCTTGCGCCGCCCCGAGGGCAGGTCGTCGACCTCCCCTACCGCGGTCGTGCTGTCGTCGGATTCGTACGGTGCCATGTGTGCCTTACCTCCGTCGTCGGCGGCGGCTGTCCTTCTCGTTCGTCGCCCGTGAGTCTGACGACCCCGCACTCGTCCACCCCTGTGCCGCCATTCTCACCCGAATCGGTGAGGAGTGGTGTTGTCCGTGGTTTCCATCTGACCAAATCGGCCAGGGAGTTTCGTCAACCTTCGGAGCCAACTCCGCGTACACCTGGGGTATGACAAACAAGGGCGGCGCCTCCCCCGACCCGTAGGGGTCGGCGGCGAAGAGCCGGGCGAACTCGGATCGGTCTTCGGCACGTTGAGCCGACCTTGACATCCGGCCCTTCCGGCGATTGAGGAGCGGGGGCCAGGGGGCAGAGCCCCCTGGCGGGGTCGAAGGGACGGAGCCCCATCGGGGTGGGACGGGCAAGGGCGGCGGGGGCGAGATCACCCGGCCCGATGCACCACCGCGTCGCACAGCTCCATCAACGCGGCCTTCGCCCCCATCTCCGGCAGCGGCGCCAACGCGGCCCGCGCATCCTCCGCATACCGCACGGTGTCCCGCCGAGCCTGCTCCAACGCCGGATGCACCCGAAGCTGGGCCAACGCCTCCGCGAGCCGCGCGTCATCACTGAGATCGGAGTCCAGCAACTCGCACAACGCGACGTCCTCCGCCAGCCCCAACCGCGCGGCCCGCTCCCGCAGCCGCAGCACCGGCATCGTGGGAATCCCCTCGCGGAGATCCGTCCCCGGCGTCTTCCCGGACTCATGGGAGTCGCTCGCGATGTCCAGGACGTCGTCCGCCAGCTGGAAGGCGACCCCGAGCCGCTCCCCGTACTGGGTCAGCACGTCGACCACCGTCTCGTCGGCGCCCGACATCATCGCCCCGAACCGGCACGACACCGCCACCAGCGACCCGGTCTTCCCGCTGAGCACATCGAGGTAGTGCTCGACGGGATCCCGCCCGTCCTGCGGCCCCGCCGTCTCCAGGATCTGTCCGGTGACCAGCCGCTCGAACGCCTCGGCCTGCACCCGCACCGCCTCCGGCCCGAGGTCGGCCAGGATGTGCGAGGCGCGTGCGAAGAGGAAGTCGCCGGTCAGGACGGCGACCGAGTTGCCCCAGCGGGTGTTCGCGCTGTCGACGCCGCGCCGTACGGCCGCCTCGTCCATCACGTCGTCGTGGTACAGCGTCGCCAGATGGGTCAGCTCCACGACCACGGCCGACGGCACGATGCCCGGCGCATACCGGTCCCCGAACTGGGCAGTGAGCATCACGAGCAGCGGCCGGAACCGCTTTCCACCCGCCCGCACCAGATGCTGGGCGGCCTCGGTGATGAAGGGGACCTCACTCTTGGTGGCTTCGAGCAGTCCCTCCTCGACAGCCGTCAATCCGGCCTGGACATCGGCTTCCAGAGCCTGGTCCCGCACGCTCAGCCCGAACGGCCCGACGACGGTCACGAGGGGTCTCCTGTCTGCTGGTGTCTACTGGCGATTACACGGTTTGTCGATAGGTCGCTGCCATCACTCAAGTCAGCGTATCCGGTCACGTTTCGATCACCGATGCCGCCCACCCGTCCACCACGGGCGGTATCGGATCACGACAGGTATGTTTTTGATCACGCGATAAGGCCGGATATCCATCGACTTATAGGGAAGTAGGGGCCCGTGTCCCGAACCGAAGTCGATGTCCAGCCCGACAGCGAGCCGCCGCCGCACGCCGACCACGCCTTCTTCGGCCAGCCCAGAGGCCTTCTCACGCTCTCCGGCCTGGAGGTCTGGGAGCGCTTCTCGTTCCTCGGCATGCAGGCCATCCTCGTCCTGTACTTCGCCGACACGGTCGCCCACGGCGGTATGGGCATGTCGGCCGGGACCGCCGCCTCCGTCTCCGCCGCCTACGGCACCCTCGTCTATCTGGTCTCCGTCGCGGGCGGCTGGCTCGCCGACCGCGTCCTCGGTTCGTACCGCGCGGTGCTGTGGGGCGGCGTCCTGATCGCCTGCGGCCATTACGCCATGGCGGTGCCGGCCGCCGGCACGACGTGGGCCGGTCTCGGTCTGATCAGCGCGGGCACGGGGCTCCTCAAGCCGAACGTCGCCACCATGGTCGGCAAGCTCTACCGCACGGACGACGACCGCCGTGACGCCGGCTTCGCGCTCTACTACATGGCGATCAACATCGGCGCCTTCGCGGGCCCGCTCGTCACCGGCTGGCTCGGCGACCACAAGGGCTGGCACTGGGGCTTCTCGGCCGCCGCGATCGGCATGACGCTCGGCCTGGTCCAGTACGTCCAGGGCCGTCGCCACCTGGCCGGACGCAAGCACGCCGCCGACTTCGCGCTGCCCCCGGACGCCATGCGCCGGACGGTCGGCCTCATCGTCGCGGGCCTCGCCGCCACCGCCGCGCTCGCCGTCCTCCTGGCCTCCTCCGGCCTGCTCACCATGGACCGCTTCGTCGACCTGCTCACCCTGGTCTCGGTGATCGCGCCGGTCGTCTACTTCGCGGCGATGTTCGCCAGTCCGCGCGTGACCGCCGAGGAACGCGGCCGGCTCCGCCCGTACATCGTCCTCTTCCTCGCCTCGACGGTCTTCAACTTCATCCTGTTCCAGGCGTACTCGACGATGATGCTGCTGGCGTCGACGAACGCCGAGACGTCGATCCTCGGCTTCGGCTTCCCCGCGAGCTGGTACGCCTCGGCCCTCGGCGCCTTCGAGGTCGCCCTCGCGCCGGTCGTCGCCGCGCTGTGGGTCCGCATGGGGCGCCGCCAGCCGCACACGTCGAACAAGATCGCGATCGGGGTCGTCCTGGGCGGACTGTCCTTCCTGCTGATGGTGATCCCGACGTCCGGGCACTCCTTCGACGACCAGCTCATGTCCGTCTGGTGGATCGTGGGTTCGTACCTGCTGCTCGGCCTCGGCGACATCCTGCTGGAGACCTCCGGCATGTCGGCCACGACCAAGCTCGCCCCGGCCGCCTTCGCCGGCCAGACCATGTCCCTCTGGTTCCTCTCCCTCGCCCTGGCCAACGGCATCCAGGCCCAGACGGTCAAGCTCTACGACGACGTCTCGGGGCCCGCCTACTTCGGCGTCAACGGCGCCGTCGCGGTGCTCGCGGGCCTCGCCGTGATGGCCGCGACCCCCTGGCTGCGCCGCACGATGCACCCGGTGCACTGACCCGGCACCAAGGGCCCGACGCACCCGACCCGCCCGACGCACCGACCCGACCGGGATCCCGCCCATGCACATCCGTACGTCCTTCCCCTACGAGACGACCCATTACGACATCCGTATCCCGCTCCAGGACGGGACCCTGCTGTACGCGCGCGTGTGGCGCCCGCTGACGGACGAGCCCGTACCGGCGCTCCTCGAATACCTGCCTTACCGCCTGACCGACTGGACCGCGCCCCGCGACCACCAGCGCCATCCCTGGTACGCCGGCCACGGCTACGCCTCCGTACGCGTGGACATCCGCGGCCACGGCAACAGCGAGGGCATGCCGACGGACGAGTACTCGGCGACGGAACTGGCCGACGGGGTCGAGGTGATCGACTGGCTGGCGGCCCAGCCCTGGTGCAACGGCAAGGTCGGCATGTTCGGCATCTCCTGGGGCGGCTTCAACTCCCTCCAGATCGCGGCCCTCGCGCCCGAGCCGCTCAAGGCGATCGTCACGGTCTGCTCGACGGACGACCGCTATGACAACGACGTGCACTACATGGGAGGTTCCGTCCTCGCGGTCGACATGCACGCCTGGGCGTCGACGATGCTCGCCTTCGTCGCCCGTCCACCGGACCCGCTGTACGTCGGCGAGGGGTGGCGGGACATGTGGCTGCGGCGCCTGGAGGCCGTCGAACCGTTCCTGCACACCTGGCTCGGCCACCAGACCCGCGACGACTACTGGCGTCACGGCAGCGTCTGCGAGGACTACGGCGCGATCGACGCCGCCGTCCTCGCGGTGGGCGGCTGGCACGACCCGTACCGCGACACGGTCCTGCGCCTGGTCGAGCACCTGCCCGCCGACCGCGTCCGCGGCCTGATCGGCCCCTGGTCGCACCAGTACCCCGACCGCGGCCTGCCGCCCGGCCCGGCGATCGGCTTCCTCCAGGAGACGCTGCGCTGGTGGGACCACTGGCTCAAGGACGAGGACACCGGCGTCATGTCCGAGCCCCTGCTGCGCTCCTACGTCAGCGACTCCCACCCCCCGGCCACGGTGTACCCCACGCTGCCGGGCCGCTGGGTCGGCGAGCCGGCCTGGCCCTCTCCTCACGTGCGCACGGTGACGTACGCCTTCCAGGGCGCCCCCGTCCTCGTGCGCTCCCCCATGCACACCGGCGTCGACGCCGGCCGCTTCTTCCCCTTCGGCAACGACGCCGACCTGCCGCCGGACCAGCGGGAGGAGGACGCGCGGTCGGCGTGCTTCGAGTTCGAGGTGGGCGAGGAGACCTGGGTGTCGGGGCGACCGAGGGTGCGGCTGCGGCTGACGTCGGAGGTGCCGCGCGGGCAGGTCGTCGCCCGGCTCTGCGACGTGGCACCGGACGGTTCCTCGACGCTTGTCACGCGGGGCGTGCTGAACCTGACGGCACGTCATGGCCGGGACCGCGTGGTGCCCTGGGAGCCGGGCGCCACCGAAGACGTGGCCCTCGAGCTGAACGGCATCGGCCACGCCTTCCCGCCCGGCCACCGCATCCGCCTCGCCGTCTCCTCCGCGTACTGGCCGTGGATCTGGCCCCAGCCGGACTCGGCGGCCGGCTTCGTCCTGGAACCGGCGGGCAGCTCACTGGAACTTCCGGTACGCGCACCCGCGTTGGAAGAGTCGGCGACCGGATCGCCAGACGTGGCGGCAGACGGCGGGATGGACGGCGACGCGGCGATCACCTTCGAGGAACCGGAGCAGGCGGAGCCGCTCGGCGTGAACTTCCCCCTCACGCTGGACGAGCCCCGTCCCGAGCGGCTGGTCGTGCGGGACGTGGCCAAGGGCGAGTGGCGCCTGGAGGTCGACCCCCGGTACGGCGGCACGCGCGTGTACCCCGACGGCCTGGAGTTCACCGAGGACGCGCTGGAGCAGTACACGATCAACGAGGCGGACCCCCTGTCGGCCCGCACCCGCTCGGACTGGTCGATCCGGCTGCACCGCCCGGAGCTCGACTGGGAGACGACGGTGCGGACGCGTTCCGAGATCAGCTGCGACCGGCATGACTTCATCGCCTCCAACGAGCTGATCTGCACGGAGGGCGAAGAAGTACTTTTCCACCGCACATGGGAAAAACGGACGCCACGGACGGCCGGTTAAAGGCGAGTTGGATTCATTGCCCGATTTGCCGCTCTTGTGGATGCCCGTGAGTTGGGTCACGCACACCCGGTCGCACACCCCGGCCCACCCGCCCCCGTCTCCCCTTGCCCCATATACGAGTTGAGGCTTGGCAACCGCAAAGGATCAAGCCCCCCATACGCACCAGACCATGGTCAACCGGTACGTCAGGTGACCACGGCACTTGTTTCGGGCATGTGCTCTCGCATACGTTCCCGCTCGTCGGGCGGACGCCGAATCCTGCCGCCGCCCGAGTCACCCACCCACGGAACTCACACGCACGGCAGGAGCGGGGGACCCAGGTAAGTCGCCGGACCGGACGCCTTGATGGCACACCGGCCCGGCTCGGGGTGAAGTCGCGCCACCGCTCAGCGGCGCGGCCGGGCATCTCCCGCCCGAACCCGACAGCTCACCTCGCAGGCGTCGGAGAGGAACAGCGCCATGCCCCGAGGCAAGCACCGCCGCCCCCGCACCAACCCGCTCACCCGTCGCGTCGCCATCGCCGGCACCGGCACCGCCGCCCTCGCGCTGCCGCTCCTGAGCGCGACCACCGCGGGCGCCGCCCAGCCGGCCCAGACCCCCACCGCCACGCAGGCCAAGACCATTACGTACACCACCAAAAAGGGCGATTCGCTCTACGGCATCGCGGACCGGTACGACGCCCAGGGCGGCTGGAAGCAGCTCTACAAGGACAACCGCGAGGCCATCGGCGACAACCCCCGGCTGATCCACCCAGGCGTCGACCTGAAGGTCCGTGCGACGAAGAAGGCCTCCACCGCGAGCCCGACCGCCGACAAGGCCGCCGCGCCCGCCAAGAAGTCCGCCGTCGCCCAGGCCACCCAGTCCTCGGTGAAGACCTACCCGGACAACCTCGACGGCTGGATCCGCAACGCCCTGGACATCATGGGACAGAACGGAATTCCCGGCTCGTACGAGGGCATTCACCGCAACATCATGCGCGAGTCGTCCGGCAACCCCCAGGCCATCAACAACTGGGACTCCAACGCCGCCGCGGGCACCCCGTCCAAGGGCCTCCTCCAGGTCATCGACCCCACCTTCGCGGCATACCACGTGCCGGGCACCGTCTACGACCCCTTCAACCCGGTCGCGAACATCGCGGCCGCGTGCAACTACGCGGCCGCGCGCTACGGCTCGATCGACAACGTGAACGGGCCTTACTAGCCTGAAGCGTGGCCCAGTAGGCCAATTCATCCCTACTGGGCCAAATCGGCCAAAGTGCTCGCACTCGCACCCGCGCCGACGCCCGCGAACAACCTCTCGAGGACGACGGCGATGCCGTCGTCCTCGTTCGAGAGGGTGATCTCGTCGGCGACCGCCTTGAGTTCGGGGTGGGCGTTGGCCATCGCCACCCCGCGGGCGGCCCAGTCGAACATGGGGATGTCGTTGGGCATGTCCCCGAAGGCGATGGTCTCGTGCGCGCCGAGGCCGAGATGCTCGGCGGCGAGCGCGAGACCGGTCGCCTTGGTGATGCCGCATGGCTGGAGTTCGACGGTCCCGGGTCCGGACATGGTGACCGTCGCGAGGGAACCGACGACCGCCCGCGCCGTCGCCGCCAACTCGTCGTCGGACAGGGTGGGATGGCGCAGCAGCACCTTGCTGATCGGCTCGCACCACAGGTCGTCCCGGTGCTGGACGCGTACGGCGGGCAGGGTGGGGTGCGGCATCAGGTACCCGGGCTCGATGAGCGTGAGCCCGTCGACGCCGTCCTGGTCGACGGCCGCGTACACCTCCCCGACCTCGGCCTCGATCTTGCCGAGCGCGGTCTCCGCCAACTCCCGGTCCAGAGTGATGGACCACAGCAGACGGTCCGCGCCGGCGTCGTACAACTGCGCGCCCTGTCCGCACACCGCGAGCCCCTTGCTGCCCAGGACGTCGAGGAGCGGCCGCACTCTGGGCGCCGGCCGCCCCGTCACGACGAGGTGCTGGGCACCGGCCGCCGTGACCTGCGCGAGCGCGTCGAGGGAACGGTCGGAGAGCGTGTCGTCGCCTCGGAGCAGCGTCCCGTCCAGGTCAGTGGCGATGAGTGAATATGCGATGGGTGGGGCCATGATCAGAGAATACGGACAGGAAGCCCCATCGACTCGACGTGAACCGGACGGCTGCCGTGTTCACATGTGTTGACACCTGTTCCGGTTCGGATTCTGTTTCCGTGTGCACAACTTCCTTCCGCTTGTTGCGATTTCACTCCCACGTGGTCCCTCGGCCCGCACCATCACCTCACAGCGGGGGCGCGTGAGCCGCGCCCGTGCGCCGCGACCTGGTGATTCGCCGGCCCCGCCGACGCGAGTTCCGTACTGCCCAAGACCGGCACCTCACCCGTAACGTGTGGCCCGACCACATGGCACGGAGCGTAAGAGAGTGAGGCAGCACCCCATGCCCCCCTTCGATCTCCCCGAGGGCGACCCCTTCGGCACGCACAACCTTCCGTACGGCGTCTTCTCCCTTCCCGGCACGGACTCCGCACGCCGGGTCGGCGTCCGGCTCGGCGACCACGTCCTCGACGCGGGCAGAGCGGCCCACGCCCTCGGCTCGCCGTACGCCCCGCTGCTCGCCCAGGACTCCCTGAACCCGCTGCTCGCCGCGGGCCGCACCACCTGGTCCGACGTGCGCCGCGCGCTGACGGCGTGGGTGACGGTGCCGGCGCACCAGGAGGTGGTCGCGGACCTGCTGCACCCTCTGTCCTCGGTGACCCTGCACCTCCCCTTCGAGGTCGCGGACTACGTCGACTTCTACGCCTCCGAGAACCACGCCCGGAACGTCGGCCAGATCTTCCGCCCCGACGCCGCCGACTCCCTCACTCCCAACTGGAAGCACCTCCCGATCGGTTACCACGGCCGCTCCGGCACGGTGGTCGTGTCCGGCACGGATGTCGTACGCCCGTCCGGCCAGCGCAAGGCCCCCACCGACCCGGCGCCGCTCTTCGGCCCGTCGGTCCGCCTGGACATCGAGGCCGAGGTCGGCTTCGTGGTCGGGACGCCCTCGCGGCTGGGCCGGCCGGTGGCGCTGGGTGACTTCCGCGAACACGTCTTCGGCCTGTGCCTCCTCAACGACTGGTCGGCCCGCGACGTCCAGGCCTGGGAGTACGTCCCCCTCGGCCCGTTCCTCGGCAAGTCCTTCGCCACGTCGGTGTCGGCGTGGATCACCCCGCTGGACGCTCTGGAGGAGGCCCGGGTGGCAGCACCGGAGCGGACGCACCCCCTGCTGCCGTACCTCGACGACTCCGGCTCCGAGGCCGAACCCGGCGGCTACGACCTGCGCATCTCGGTGGCCATCAACGGCCACGTGGTCTCCGAGCCCCCCTTCTCCACCATGTACTGGACGGCCGCCCAGCAACTCGCCCACATGACCGTGAACGGTGCCTCCCTGCGCACCGGCGACCTCTACGGCTCGGGCACCGTGAGCGGCCCGACGGAACGCGAGCGCGGCTCGTTGCTGGAGCTCACCTGGAACGGCCGGGATCCTCTCGAACTCCCCGACGGCAAGCGCACGTTCCTGGAGGACGGCGACGTGGTCACCCTGTCCGCCTGGGCTCCGGGCCCCGGTGGGGTCCGGGTGGGTCTTGGCGAGGTCACCGGGCAGGTGGTGGCGGGCAGTTGACGTGAGGCCGGGGAGCGCGGGGCGGCGCCTCGGTGCCGGGCTCGCCGAGACCTCGGCGGTCCGCGAGGCACCGCGACGGCGGGGGGTGGCGGCGACGGCCGTGCCGGCGTACGCCCGGTGCCCCTAGGCGAGTTCGGCGACTCTTCACCGCTGACTCCGGCGGCCGTCACCGTCATACTGGCTGACGGTGGCGTGTTCCTCGTCCACCGCCCCGCATGTCCGCCCGCGCACCTCCCCTGACCAGGATCCGGAGCCTCCGGCATGACCTTCTGCCTGCTCCTGTTGAGCACCGTCGCTCTGACAGCAGCCGTGCCCGTTCCGCGAGCGTTGACCCGTGCCGCATGGCCCGAACGGGAACCCGTGGTCGCGCTCTGGGTGTGGCAGTGTCTGGTCGCCACCGTCCTGCTGTGCTGTCTGACCGCCCTGGCGCTGGGCGCAGCGGCCGTCTTCGGTACCGTACGCGCGCAGCTCTTCGCCCCGGCACCGCCCGCGGTGACCGCGGCGTACGACCTCTCGTCCGCGCCGGCCTGGGCCGCCCTCCTGACCCTGCTCCTGGCCTGCGGCGCCGCCTGGACGACGGCGATGCTGGGCCGCGAACTCGCCGAGGCCCGTCGACGCCGCGGCCAGGCCAGAGCCCACCTGCGCGAACGCGCCCCCGACCTGCCGGCCGGCCTGCCCGCGGCGCGCGGGCCGCTGCTGGTCCTGGAGGACGAGTACCCGGACGCCTGGTGGATGCCCGGCAACCCGGCCCAGTTGATCGTCACGACCGGCGCCCTGCACCGCCTCACCGACCACCAGCTCGACGCCGTCCTCACCCACGAGCGCGGCCATGCCCGCGCCCGCCACGACTGGCTCCTGCACCTCTCGACCGCGCTCGCCACCGGATTCCCCCGCATCCCGTTGTTCGCCCACTTCTGTGACCAGACCCACCGCCTGGTCGAACTGGCCGCCGACGACACCGCGTCCCGCCGCTGCGGTCACCTGACGACGGCCCTGGCCCTGATCGAGCTCAACCAGCATCGAGGCGTCCTGTCCTGCGCCTCCACCCACCGTCTCCTGGGCGAACGCGTGGACCGCCTCCTGCAGCCACCGCCGCGCCTGGACCGCCACCACCGGGCCCTGACCACGACGCTGGCCGCGCTGGTGCCCCTGCTGCCGCTCGTGATCACGTTCGCGCCCGGGCTGACCGCGTTGACGTGACCGCCGCGCCCGGGGCTGCCGCCGCCCTCCCCGGCTAGGCCCAGTCCTCCGGCTCAGGCTCCGGCTCCATCTCGGGCCAGTCGTCCGCCCCGTGATCGGCGGCCGCTGTCGCATCGCCGACCGCCCCGGCGTCGGAGCCACCGCGCATCGAGGCCAGCACCTCCAGCACGCCCTCCCCGTACGTGGCCAGCTTCTTCTCGCCGACTCCGCCGACACTCCCGAGCTCCCGCACGGAGGCGGGCCACACCGTCACGATCTCCCGCAGCGTCGCGTCATGGAAGATCACATACGCCGGAACCCCCTGCTCCCGAGCCTGCTCCGCACGCCAGGCCCGCAGTGCCTCGAAGGCCGGCACCAGCTCCTCGGGCAACTCGGCCACCGCGGCCTTCGCCCTGCGCTCTCCGCGCCCGGACCCGCCGGAACCGGACCCCGACGCCGACCGCGAGGTCACCGGCTTCTTGGGCTCCTTGCGCAGCGGCACCTCCCGCTCCCGCCGCAGGACCGTGCCGCTGGCCTCGGTCAGCACGAGCGTCCCGTACTCACCCTCGACCGCGAGCAGACCCTGTGCCAGCAACTGCCGGATGACGCCACGCCATTCGCCCTCGTTCAGCTCCTCGCCGATGCCGAACACGGAGAGCTGGTCGTGGTCGAACTGGATCACCTTGCCGGTGCGCTTGCCCAGCAGGATGTCGACGATCTGCAGCGCCCCGAACTTCTGCCCCCGCTCGCGCTGCAACCGCACCACGGTCGACAGCACCTTCTGCGCCGCGATCGTGCCGTCCCAGGTCTCCGGCGGTGTCAGACAGGTGTCGCAGTTGCCGCAGCCCGCCGCGTCCGGGTCCTGGCCGAAGTAGGCGAGCAGCTGCCCGCGCCGGCACTGGGCCGTCTCGCACAGCGCCAGCATCGCGTCCAGGTGGGAGGCGGCCCGGCGCCGGAACGCCTCGTCGCCCTCGCCGGACTGGATCAGCTTGCGCTGCTGTATGACGTCGTTGAGGCCGTACGCCATCCAGGCCGTGGAGGGCAGGCCGTCCCGGCCGGCGCGGCCCGTCTCCTGGTAGTAGCCCTCGACCGACTTGGGCAGGTCGAGGTGGGCGACGAACCGCACGTCCGGCTTGTCGATGCCCATCCCGAAGGCGATGGTGGCCACCACGACCAGGCCCTCCTCCCGCAGGAACCGGGACTGGTGCGCCGCGCGCGTGCCCGCGTCCAGGCCCGCGTGATACGGCACGGCCTCGATGCCGTTGCGGCTCAGGAACTCGGCCGTCGCCTCCACGGACTTGCGGGACAGGCAGTACACGATGCCCGCGTCGCCCGGGTGCTCCTCGCGCAGGAAGCTCAGCAGCTGCTTCTTCGGGTCCGCCTTCGGCACGATCCGGTACTGGATGTTGGGCCGGTCGAAGCTCGCCACGAAGTGCCGGGCCGTCGGCATGTTCAGCCGCTGGGTGATCTCCTGGTGCGTCGCGTGCGTGGCGGTGGCCGTGAGCGCGATCCGGGGGACGTCCGGCCAGCGCTCGCCGAGCAGCGAGAGCGCCAGATAGTCGGGGCGGAAGTCGTGGCCCCACTGGGACACGCAGTGCGCCTCGTCGATCGCGAAGACCGCGATCTTGCCGCGTGACAGCAGGTCCAGCGTCGAGTCGAGCCGCAGCCGCTCCGGGGCCAGGTACAGCAGGTCCAGCTCGCCCGCCAGGAACTCCGCCTCCACCACGCGTCGCTCGTCGAAGTCCTGCGTGGAGTTGACGAACCCGGCCCGTACGCCGAGCGCCCGCAGCGCGTCCACCTGGTCCTGCATCAGCGCGATGAGCGGCGAGACGACGACGCCCGTGCCCGGTCTGACCAGGGACGGAATCTGGTAGCAGAGCGACTTCCCGCCTCCGGTCGGCATGAGCACGACGGCGTCGCCGCCGGCCACCACATGCTCGATGACGGCTTCCTGCTCGCCGCGGAAGGCCTCGTACCCGAAGACCCGGTGCAGTGCGGCCAGCGCCTCGCTGTCGCCCGTCTGCGCCACCTCGGTCACCCTTGGCATCTCGCTGATCCCGCCCGTCGCACCCATCGTCGTGTCCCCCGTACGTCGTCCCTCGACCACTGCCTCCACGATAGGGGCCGCCACCGACAGCACCCGGAGTTATCCACAGGCTCACCCCTCACCGGGCCCACTACCACAACGCGGCGGCCCGGCATCCCCCCGAGGGAAGCCGGGCCGCCGCGGTACACACGGGCCGCGCACACGGGCCCTGCGAGCGGGCCGTACAGGCGGGCGCCGCCTCAGCGCACGAAGACCCCCGCCGTACTCGCCAGATCCAGGAAGTACTGCGGCGCCACACCCAGCACCAGCGTCACCGCCACGCCGACCCCGATCGCCGTCATCGTCAGCGGCGACGGAACGGCGACCGTGGGCCCCTCGGGCCGCGGCTCACTGAAGAACATCAGCACGATGACGCGGATGTAGAAGAACGCCGCGATCGCCGACGAGATCACACCGACCACGACCAGCGGGGCCGCCCCGCCCTCCGCCGCCGCCTTGAACACGGCGAACTTCCCGGCGAAGCCGGAGGTCAGCGGGATACCGGCGAAGGCCAGTAGGAACACCGCGAACACGGCCGCGACCAGCGGCGAACGGCGGCCCAGACCCGCCCAGTTGGACAGGTGCGTGGCCTCGCCGCCGGCGTCCCGCACCAGCGTCACCACCGCGAACGCCCCGATCGTGACGAACGAGTACGCGGCCAGGTAGAACAGGACGGACGACACCCCGTCCGGCGTGGTCGCGATGACACCCGCGAGGATGAACCCGGCGTGCGCGATCGACGAGTACGCCAGCAGCCGCTTGATGTCGGTCTGCGTGATCGCGACGATCGCACCGCCCAGCATGGTGACGATCACCACGCCCCACATGACCGGCCGCCAGTCCCAGCGCAGGCCCGGCAGCACGACGTAAAGGATCCGCAGCAGGGCACCGAACGCCGCCACCTTCGTCGCCGCCGCCATGAACCCGGTCACCGGCGTCGGAGCGCCCTGGTAGACGTCCGGCGTCCACATGTGGAACGGGACGGCGCCCACCTTGAACAGCAGCCCCATCACGATCATCGCGGCGCCGACCAGCAGCAACGCGTCGTTGCCCATCGTGCCCGCGAGCGCCGGGGTGACCTCCGGGACCGTGCCGTCGACGACCTGCGCGATCGTCGCGTACGACACGGAGCCCGCGTAGCCGTACAGCAGCGCGATACCGAACAGCGTGAACGCGGAGGCGAAGGCCCCGAGCAGGAAGTACTTGACCGCGGCCTCCTGCGACATCAGCCGCTTGCGGCGGGCCAGCGCGCACATCAGGTACAGCGGGAGGGAGAGGACTTCCAGGGCGATGAACAGTGTCAGCAGATCGTTGGCCGCCGGGAAGACCAGCATGCCCGCGACCGCGAACAGCAGCAGCGGGAACACCTCGGTGGTGGTGAACCCTGCCTTGACCGCGGCCTTCTCGCTGTCGCTGCCCGGCACGGACGCGGCCTGCGCGGCGAACGAGTCGACGCGGTTGCCGTGCGCCGCCGGGTCGAGCCGTCGCTCGGCGAAGGTGAACAGACCGACCAGGGCGGCCAGCAGGATCGTGCCCTGCAGGAAGAGGGCCGGTCCGTCGACGGCGATGGCACCCATCGCGGCGATGCCCGCCTTGGTCGTGGCGTATCCGCCGGCCGCGAGCGCCACGACCGCGGCGAAGGCCGCGACGAGGGCCACGACGGAGACGAACACCTGCGCGTAGTAGCGGGCCTTGCGCGGGACGACCGCCTCGATCAGCACCCCGACGACGGCCGCGCCGACGATGATCAGGGTGGGTGAGAGCTGTCCGTACTCGATCTTCGGCGCGCCGATCTTCGGGATCGGGTCGGCCGCGATTGTCCACAGGCTGTGGACGGCTGATGCGCTCACTTGGCCGCCTCCACCTCGGGCTGGGGGTCCTTCTTCTGTACGTCGGACATGGTCTGCTTGACCGCCGGGTTGACGATGTCCGTGACGGGCTTCGGGTAGACGCCCAGGAAGATCAGCAGTACGACCAGCGGGGCGACCACCACGAGCTCGCGCGCCCTGAGGTCGGGCATCGCCGAGACCTCGGGCTTCACCGGGCCCGTCATCGTCCGCTGGTAGAGGACGAGGGTGTAGAGCGCGGCGAGCACGATGCCGAACGTGGCGATGATGCCGATCACCGGGTAGCGCGTGAACGTGCCGACCAGGACCAGGAACTCACTCACGAACGGTGCGAGGCCGGGCAGCGACAGGGTCGCCAGACCGCCGATCAGGAAGGTGCCGGCGAGCACCGGGGCGACCTTCTGCACACCGCCGTAGTCGGCGATGAGCCGCGAGCCGCGCCGGGAGATCAGGAAGCCCGCCACCAGCATCAACGCGGCCGTCGAGATGCCGTGGTTGACCATGTAGAGCGTCGCGCCGGACTGGCCCTGGCTGGTCATCGCGAAGATGCCCATGATGATGAAGCCGAAGTGCGAGATCGACGCGTACGCGATCAGGCGCTTCATGTCCCGCTGCCCGACCGCGAGCAGCGCCCCGTAGATGATGCTGATCAGGGCCAGTACGAGGATGGCGGGCGTCGCCCACTTGCTGGCCTCCGGGAACAGCTGGAGGCAGAAGCGGAGCATCGCGAAGGTGCCCACCTTGTCGACGACCGCCGTGATGAGGACCGCGACCGGCGTGGTGGCCTCCCCCATCGCGTTGGGCAGCCAGGTGTGCAGCGGCCACAGGGGTGCCTTCACGGCGAAGGCGAAGAAGAAGCCGAGGAACAGCCAGCGTTCGGTGTTCGTCGCCATGTCGAGGGTGCCGTTGGCGCGGGCCTCGGCGATCTCCTGGAGGCTGAAGTTCCCGGCGACCACGTAGAGGCCGATCACCGCGGCCAGCATGATCAGACCGCCGACCAGGTTGTAGAGCAGGAACTTCACCGCGGCGTACGAGCGTTGGGTCGACGCCACCTTCTCGCCGTGCTCGTGGGCACGGTCCCCGAAGCCGCCGATGAGGAAGTACATCGGGATCAGCATGGCTTCGAAGAAGATGTAGAAGAGGAAGACGTCGGTGGCCTCGAAGGAGAGGATCACCATCGCCTCGACGGCCAGGATCAGGGCGAAGAAGCCCTGGGTCGGCCGCCAACGGCTGCTGCCGGTCTCCAGCGGGTCGGCGTCGTGCCAGCCCGCGAGGATGATGAACGGGATCAGCAGCGCCGTCAGCGCGATCAGCGCCACCGCGATGCCGTCCACGCCGAGTTCGTAGCGGACGCCGAAGTCGGCGATCCAGGCGTGGGACTCGGTGAGCTGGTAGCGGTCGCCGTCCGGGTCGAAGCGGACCAGGACGGTGATCGCGAGGGCGAGTGTGGCGAGCGAGACGAGCAGCGCCAGCCACTTGGCGGCGGTGCGCCGGGCGGCCGGTACGGCGGCCGTGGTGATCGCCCCGATCGCCGGGAGCACCGCCGTAGCTGTCAGCAGAGGAAAGGACATCGGTATCAGACCGCCCTCATCAGCAGGGTCGCGGCGATGAGGATCGCCACACCGCCGAACATCGAGACCGCGTACGACCGCGCGAAGCCGTTCTGCAGCCTGCGCATCCGTCCGGACAGGCCGCCGACCGAGGCCGCCGTGCCGTTGACGACGCCGTCGACCAGGGTGTGGTCGACGTACACCAGGGAGCGCGTGAGGTGCTCGCCGCCGCGTACGAGGACGACGTGGTTGAAGTCGTCCTGGAGCAGGTCGCGCCGGGCGGCCCGGGTGAGCAGCGACCCGCGCGGGGCGACGGCGGGGACCGGGCGGCGGCCGTACTGGGCGTAGGCGATGGCGACGCCGATGACCATGCACGCCACGGTCGCGCCGGTGACCGCTGCCGCGCCGATCGGCGGGTGGCCGTGGGAGTGCCCGGTGATGGGCTCCAGCCAGTGCACGAAGCGGTCGCCGATGCTGAAGAACGCACCGCCGGCCACCGATCCGACGGCCAGCACGATCATGGGGATCGTCATGACCTTGGGCGACTCGTGCGGGTGCGGCTCCGCGTGCTCGCCGTGCGTCTCGGCTGCGGGCTCCACACTGGGCTCGGCCGGTGATGCCGTCTTCGTGTGCCGCCAGCGCTCCTCACCGAAGAACGTCATCAGCATCACGCGCGTCATGTAGTACGCCGTGATGGCCGCGCCCAGCAGCGCGCAGCCGCCGAGGATCCAGCCCTCGGTGCCGCCCTTGGCGAACGCCGCCTCGATGATCTTGTCCTTGGAGAAGAAGCCGGACAGGCCCGGGAAGCCGATGATCGCGAGGTAGCCGAGGCCGAACGTCACGAAGGTGACCGGCATGTACTTGCGCAGGCCGCCGTACTTGCGCATGTCGACCTCGTCGTTCATGCCGTGCATGACCGAACCGGCGCCGAGGAACAGCCCGGCCTTGAAGAAGCCGTGCGTCACCAGGTGCATGATCGCGAAGACGTAACCGATGGGGCCGAGCCCGGCGGCGAGGACCATGTAGCCGATCTGCGACATGGTCGAGCCGGCCAGCGCCTTCTTGATGTCGTCCTTCGCGCAACCGACGATCGCACCGAAGAGGAGCGTGACGGCGCCGACGATGGTGACGACCAGCTGCGCGTCGGGCGCCGCGTTGAAGATGGCACCGGAGCGGACGATCAGGTAGACGCCTGCGGTGACCATCGTCGCGGCGTGGATGAGGGCCGAGACCGGGGTCGGGCCCTCCATCGCGTCCCCGAGCCAGGACTGCAGCGGCACCTGGGCGGACTTGCCACAGGCGGCGAGCAGCAGCATCAGGCCGATCGCGGTGAGCCTGCCCTCGCTCGCGTCACCGACCAGGCCGGGCTCCCCCTCCCCGCCGAGCACCGGCCCGAAGGCGAAGGTGCCGAACCAGAGGAACATCATCATGATCGCGATCGACAGACCCATGTCGCCGACGCGGTTGACCAGGAAGGCCTTCTTCGCGGCGGTGGCGGCGCTTGGCTTGTGCTGCCAGAAGCCGATCAGCAGGTAGGAGGCGAGACCGACGCCTTCCCAGCCGACGTACAGAAGCAGGTAGTTGTCGGCGAGGACGAGCAGCAGCATCGCCGCGAGGAACAGGTTCAGATAGCCGAAGAAGCGGCGGCGCCGCTCGTCGTGCTCCATGTACCCGACCGAGTACAGGTGGATCAGCGAGCCGACGCCGGTGATCAGCAGCACGAACGTCATCGACAGCTGGTCCAGGCGGAAGGCGATGTCCGCCTGGAAGCCCTCGACCGGGATCCAGCTGAACAGGTGGCTCGTCAGGGTCCGGTCCTCGGCGCTCCTGCCGAGCAGGTCGGCGAAGAGGACGACGCCGAACACGAAGGAGACGGCGGCGAGGGCGGTGCCGATCCAGTGGCCGACGCGGTCGAGGCGCCGGCCGCCGCACAGCAGTACGGCCGCTCCGAGCAATGGCGCCGCGATCAGCAGCGCAATCAGGTTCTCCACGATTCTTCCGACCCCTTAGAGCTTCATCAGGCTGGCGTCGTCGACCGAGGCCGAGTGGCGGGAACGGAACAGCGACACGATGATCGCGAGCCCGACGACGACCTCGGCGGCGGCGACGACCATCGTGAAGAAGGCGATGATCTGGCCGTCGAGATTGCCGTGCATCCGGGAGAAGGCGACGAGCGTGAGGTTGCAGGCGTTCAGCATGAGCTCGATGCACATGAAGACGACGATCGCGTTGCGCCTGATCAGCACGCCGGTGGCGCCGATGGTGAACAACAGGGCGGCGAGGTAGAGGTAGTTGACCGGGTTCACTTGGACGCCTCCTCGGGCCGCTTGAAGGTCGCCGGCTCGATCGCGGTCCGCTCCAGCCTTTCCTCCGCGCGCTGCTCCAGGGCCCGCAGGTCGTTCAGCGCCTCGGTGGACACGTCACGGATCTGGCCGCGTTCACGCAGCGTCTTGCTGACCGTGAGGTCGGACGGCGTGCCGTCGGGCAGCAGGCCCGCGATGTCGACCGCGTTGTGCCGGGCGTACACGCCGGGCGCGGGCAGCGGCGGGACGTGCTTGCCTTCGCGGACGCGCTGCTCGGACAGCTCGCGCTGGGTCTTGGCGCGCTCGGTGCGCTCGCGGTGCGTGAGCACCATGGCGCCGACGGCGGCCGTGATCAGCAGGGCGCCGGTGATCTCGAAGGCGAAGACGTACTTGGTGAAGATGAGCGCCGCGAGGCCCTCCACATTGCCGCTCGCGTTCGCCTGCGCCAGGCCGTTGAACTCCGTCAGGGAGGCGTTGCCGATGCCCGCGATCAGCAGGATGCCGAAGCCGAGCCCGCAGAGAAGGGCCAGCCAGCGCTGGCCCTTGATGGTCTCCTTCAGGGAGTCCGCGGCCGTGACGCCGACCAGCATCACCACGAACAGGAACAGCATCATGATCGCGCCGGTGTAGACGACGATCTGCACGATGCCCAGGAAGTAGGCGCCGTTGGCGAGGTAGAAGACCGCCAGGATGATCATGGTCCCGGCGAGACAGAGCGCGCTGTGCACGGCCTTCTTCATGAAGACGGTGCACAGGGCGCCGATGACGGCGACGGTGCCGAGGATCCAGAACTGGACGGCCTCTCCGGTGGACGTGGAGTAGGCGGCGAGCTGCTCGGTCATCGGCCGATCACCTTCTCGGACGCCGGTTCGTCCTCGCCGAAGGTGGTGGCGGCCTCCTGCGGGACCTCGCCCTTGGAGAGCGCGACCTGCTGGGTCGTGCCCGGCGCCGCCTCCGTCACCAGACCCCGGTAGTAGTCCTGCTCGTCGGTGCCCGGGTAGATGGCATGGGGGCTGTCGACCATGCCGTCCTCGAGTCCGGCGAGCAGCTGCTCCTTGGTGTAGATGAGGTTCGCGCGGCTGGAGTCCGCGAGCTCGAACTCGTTGGTCATCGTGAGCGCGCGCGTGGGGCACGCCTCGATGCACAGGCCGCACAGGATGCAGCGGGCGTAATTGATCTGGTAGACGCGGCCGTACCGCTCGCCCGGCGAGTAGCGCTCCTCGTCGGTGTTGTCGGCGCCCTCCACATAGATGGCGTCGGCGGGGCAGGCCCAGGCGCACAGCTCGCAGCCGACGCACTTCTCCAGGCCGTCCGGATGGCGGTTGAGCTGGTGCCGTCCGTGGAAACGCGGAGCGGTGGTCTTCTGCTGCTCCGGGTACTGCTCGGTCAGCCGCTTCTTGAACATGGCCTTGAAGGTCACGCCGAAGCCGGCCACGGGGTTCTGGAAACCGGGCTTGGTCTCCTTGGGCTCCTCAGCCATCGGACGCCTCCTTTCCATCCAGAGATCCGTCACTCTGAGTATCGGGCCCACCACTGACAATCAGCTCCCGCTCACGGCGCGAGCGGCGCCGAGGCACCGGCGGAAGCTCCTGTCCGGGCAGGGGCGGCACGGGGAATCCGCCCGCCATCGCGTCGAACGCGGGCTCCTCGGCGGGACGCGAGGCCGCCTTCGCCCGCTCACGGAACATGTCCGCGATGAAGGAGAGGAGCAGCAACGCGATGACGCCGCCTGCGACGTAGAGCACGATGTCGGCGAAGTCGTAGTTCTCGTTCCGGAGGGTCCGCACGGTCGCGACGAGCATCAGCCAGACGACGGAGACCGGGATGAGGACCTTCCAGCCCAGCTTCATCAGCTGGTCGTAGCGCACGCGAGGCAGCGTGCCGCGCAGCCAGATGAAGAAGAACAGCAGCAGCTGGACCTTGACCACGAACCAGAGCAGCGGCCACCAGCCGTGGTTCGCGCCCTCCCAGAAGGCACTGATCGGGTACGGCGCGCGCCAGCCGCCCAGGAAGAGCGTCACGGACACGGCCGAGACCGTCACCATGTTCACGTACTCGGCGAGCATGAACATCGCGAACTTGATCGACGAGTACTCGGTGTTGAACCCGCCGACCAGGTCGCCTTCGGACTCCGGCATGTCGAACGGGGCCCGGTTGGTCTCGCCGACCATCGTCACGATGTAGATCAGGAAGGACACCGGCAGCAGCACGATGTACCAGCGGTCCTGCTGCGCCTCGACGATCGCCGACGTCGACATCGACCCGGAGTAGAGGAACACCGAGGCGAACGCCGCGCCCATCGCGATCTCGTACGAGATCATCTGCGCGCAGGAGCGCAGGCCGCCGAGCAGCGGGTAGGTGGAGCCGGAACTCCAACCCGCGAGGACGATGCCGTAGATGCCGACCGAGGCGACCGCGAGGATGTAGAGCATCGCGATCGGCAGGTCGGTGAGCTGCATCGTGGTGCGCTGGCCGAAGATCGAGATCTCGTTCCCGGCCGGCCCGAAGGGGATCACCGCGATGGCCATGAAGGCCGGGATGGCCGCGACGATCGGCGCGAGGACGTAGACGACCTTGTCCGCGCGTTTGACGATGACGTCTTCCTTCAGCATCAGCTTGATGCCGTCGGCGAGCGACTGGAGCATGCCCCAGGGGCCGTGCCGGTTGGGGCCGATGCGCAGCTGCATCCAGGCGACGACCTTGCGCTCCCACACGATGGAGAACAGCACGGTCACCATCAGGAAGGCGAAGCAGAACACCGCCTTGATGACGACCAGCCACCAGGGGTCGCGGCCGAACATCGAGAGGTCTTCAGCGGCGAGGAAAGGGCTCATGCCTCCACCTCCTCGGGGGCCTCGGACGCGAGGGTCGCCGGGCCGATGCGGACGAGTGAGCCGGGCCGCGCCCCGGTGTCGGAGGCGACGCCGCGGCCCACGGAGTTCAGCGGGAGCCACACCACCCGGTCGGGCATCTCCGTGATCTGCAGCGGGAGTTCGACGACTCCGGCGGGGCCGCTGACGGCGAGGAAGTCGCCGTTCTTCACGCCGGCCTCGGCGGCCGTGGCGGCCGACACGCGCGCGTGGGCGGCGTGCCGGGTGCCGGCGAGCGCCTCGTCGCCCTGCTGGAGGAGGCCCTGGTCGAGCAGCAGCCGGTGCCCGGCCAGCACGGCCTCACCGGCGGCCGGCCGCGGCAACTGGGCCGCGATCTCCAGGGGCTCGGTGGCCCGCGGACCGTCCCAGGATCCGAGCCGGTCGATCTCCGCGCGCGTGGTACGCAGATCCGGCAGGCCCAGGTGTACGTCCATGGCGTCGGCCAGCATCTGGAGCACCCGCGCGTCGGCCGGGGCCAGGCGGCGGGTCATCTGGTCGGGCTTGAGCGCGGCTTCGAAGAAGCGCACCCGGCCCTCCCAGTTGAGGAAGGTGCCGGCCTTCTCGGCGACCGCGGCGACCGGCAGCACGACGTCGGCGAGCTCGGTCACCTCGCCGGGCCGCAGCTCCAGCGAGACCACGAATCCGACCTCGGCGAGCGCCGCACGCGCGCGTGCCGGGTCGGGCAGGTCGGCGACCTCGACGCCCGCGACCAGCAGGGCCTGGAGTTCGCCGGTCGCGGCGGCCTCGACGATCTGCCCGGTGTCACGGCCGTAACGGTGCGGGAGATCGGCCAGACCCCAGACGGCGGCGACCTCCTCACGCGCGCGTGGGTCGGTCGCCGGACGCCCGCCGGGCAGCAGCGTCGGCAGGGCGCCCGCCTCGACGGCACCGCGTTCCCCGGCCCGGCGCGGGATCCACACCAGTTCGGCGCCGGTCGCCGTCGCGGCCCGTACGGCGGCGGTGAGCCCGCCCGCCACGGCGGCAAGCCGCTCGCCGACGACGATCACCGCGCCCTCGGTACGCAGCGCCTCGGACGCCTTCGCCCCGGCCTCGTCCAGGCCGACCCCACTGGCGAGCGCGTCCAGCCACTCGGTCTCGGTGCCCGGAGCGGCGGGCAGCAGCGTGCCGCCCGCCTTCTCCAGACCGCGCGTGGAGTGCGTGGCCAGCGAGAACACCTTCTGGCCGTGCTTGCGCCAGGCCTTGCGCAGCCGCAGGAAGACGCCGGGCGCCTCCTCCTCGGCCTCGAACCCGGCCAGCAGGACGGCCGGTGCCTTCTCCAGAGAGGTGTACGTGGCGCCCGTACCGTCGAGGTCACGGCCGTGACCGGCGACCCGCGCGGCGAGGAAGTCGGCCTCCTCACCGCTGTGCACGCGCGCGCGGAAGTCGATGTCGTTCGTGTCGAGCGCCACCCGCGCGAACTTGCTGTAAGCGTAGGCGTCCTCGATGGTGAGCCGGCCGCCGGTCAGGACACCGGTCCGGCCGCGCGAGGCGAGCAGGCCCTGGGCCGCGATCTGGAGCGCCTCCGGCCAGGAGGCCGGTTCGAGGTCGCCCTCGGCGTTGCGCACCAGAGGCGTCTGAAGCCGGTCGCGCTGCTGCGCGTACCGGAAGCCGAACCGCCCCTTGTCGCAGATCCACTCCTCGTTGACCTCGGGGTCGTTGGCCGCCAGGCGCCGCATGACCTTGCCGCGCCGGTGGTCGGTGCGGGTGGCGCAGCCGCCGGAGCAGTGCTCGCACACCGACGGCGAGGAGACGAGGTCGAAGGGACGGGAACGGAACCGGTACGCCGCCGAGGTCAGCGCGCCGACCGGGCAGATCTGGATGGTGTTCCCGGAGAAGTACGACTCGAACGGGTCGCCCTCACCGGTGCCGACCTGCTGGAGCGCGCCGCGCTCGACCAGCTCGATCATCGGGTCGCCCGCGACCTGGTTGGAGAACCGGGTGCAGCGGGCGCACAGCACGCACCGTTCGCGGTCGAGGAGCACCTGCGTGGAGATCGGTACGGGCTTCTCGTACGTCCGCTTCCTGCCCTCGAAACGGGACTCGGCGTGTCCGTGCGACATGGCCTGGTTCTGCAGCGGGCACTCGCCGCCCTTGTCGCAGACCGGGCAGTCCAGCGGGTGGTTGATGAGCAGGAGCTCCATCACACCCTGCTGGGCCTTCTCGGCGACCGGCGAGGTGAGGTGTGTCTTGACGACCATGCCGTCCGTGCACGTGATCGTGCAGGACGCCATCGGCTTGCGCTGGCCCTCGACCTCGACGATGCACTGGCGGCAGGCGCCGGCCGGGTCGAGGAGGGGGTGGTCGCAGAAGCGGGGGATCTCGATGCCGAGTTCCTCGGCGGCCCGGATGACCAGGGTGCCCTTGGGCACGCTGATCTCGGCGCCGTCGATGGTCAGCGTCACGAGATCTTCCGGCGGGACCGCCGCCTCGCCTCCTCCGGAGGGAGCGCTGGTGGTCACAGTCATGCGTTCACCTCCGTGCGGTGGTCGGCCCAGGCCGTCGACTTGGCCGGGTCGAAGGGGCAGCCGCGGCCCGTGATGTGCTGCTCGTACTCCTCGCGGAAGTACTTCAGCGAGGAGAAGATCGGCGAGGCGGCACCGTCGCCGAGGGCGCAGAAGGACTTGCCGTTGATGTTGTCGGCGATGTCGTTGAGCTTGTCGAGGTCGGACATGACGCCCTTGCCGGCCTCGATGTCGCGCAGCAACTGCACGAGCCAGTACGTCCCTTCGCGGCAGGGCGTGCACTTGCCGCAGGACTCGTGGGCGTAGAACTCGGTCCAGCGGGTGACGGCGCGGACGACGCAGGTCGTCTCGTCGAAGCACTGCAGGGCCTTGGTTCCGAGCATGGAACCCGCGGCGCCCACTCCTTCGTAGTCAAGAGGGACGTCGAGGTGCTCGTCGGTGAACATCGGCGTCGAGGAGCCGCCCGGCGTCCAGAACTTCAGGCGATGGCCGGGACGCATCCCGCCGCTCATCTCCAGCAGCTGGCGGAGGGTGATGCCGAGCGGGGCCTCGAACTGGCCGGGATTGGCGACGTGGCCGCTGAGCGAGTAGAGCGTGAAGCCCGGGGACTTCTCGCTTCCCATCGACCGGAACCATTCTTTGCCCCGATGCAGGATCGCGGGAACCGACGCGATCGACTCGACGTTGTTCACAACAGTCGGGCAGGCATAGAGACCTGCCACCGCAGGGAAGGGGGGACGAAGCCGCGGTTGACCACGGCGGCCTTCGAGCGAGTCGAGCAGTGCGGTCTCCTCACCACAGATGTACGCGCCGGCGCCGGCGTGCACGGTGAGTTCGAGGTCGAGTCCGCTGCCCAGGATGTTCTCGCCGAGGTAGCCCGCCGCGTAGGCCTCGCGCACGGCCTCGTGCAACCGCCGCAAGACGGGGACGACTTCACCACGCAGATAGATGAAGGCATGCGAAGACCTGATGGCATAACACGCGATGACAATGCCCTCGATGAGGCTATGCGGGTTCGCGAAGAGGAGCGGAATGTCCTTGCACGTTCCGGGCTCCGATTCGTCGGCGTTGACAACTAGATAGTGCGGTTTTCCATCACCCTGGGGAATGAACTGCCATTTCATTCCCGTCGGGAATCCCGCGCCACCGCGCCCGCGCAGACCGGAGTCCTTGACGTACGCGATCAGGTCGTCCGGCGACATGGCGAGTGCCTTGCGCAGACCCTCGTACCCTTCGTGCCTTCGGTAGACGTCCAGCGTCCAGGCCCTGTCCTCGTCCCAGAAGGCCGACAGCACGGGTGCGAGCAGTTTCTCGGGGCTGTTTTCCTTCAGCTCTGGTGCCAACGTCATCACTCCCCCTCCTCGGCGACAGGCCCTGCCGGGTGGGCTGGGTCGGACGCGGACGATTCCTGCGGCGCGTCGTGCGAGCTGAGGTGTTCAGCCGGCGACGGTTCGTGCACTGCCTTGCCCTGCGGCTCGTCGTGCGGGCCGCCGTCCCGCGGATGGACCACGCGCGCGGGTGCGGCCTCTCCCCTGGCCAGGCGGAGGCCCACCAGCGACGCCGGTCCCGCACTGCCGCTCTCCTCGACGGCGCCGGGCCGCTCGTCGGGGAAGCCGGCCAGGATCCGCGCGGTCTCCTTGAAGGTGCACAGCCGCGCCCCGCGCGTCGGCTCGACGGGCCGTCCCGCCCGCAGGTCGTCCACGAGGCGCTTGGCGCTGGCCGGGTTCTGGTTGTCGAAGAACTCCCAGTTGACCATCACGACCGGCGCGAAGTCGCAGGCCGCGTTGCACTCGATGTGCTCCAGGGTGACCTTGCCGTCGTCGGTGGTCTCGCCGTTGCCGACGCCCAGGTGCTCCTGGAGCTCCTCGAAGATCGCGTCGCCGCCCATCACCGCGCACAGCGTGTTGGTGCAGACGCCCACCTGGTAGTCACCGCTCGGCCTGCGCCGGTACATCGTGTAGAAGGTGGCCACCGCGGTGACCTCGGCCGTGGTCAGGCCGAGCACGTCCGCGCAGAACCGCATCCCGGTGCGCGTGACATGCCCCTCCTCCGACTGCACCAGGTGCAGCAACGGCAGGAGGGCGGACCGGGAGTCCGGGTAGCGGGCGATGACCTCGCGCGCGTCGCGCTCGAGCCGTTCCCGAACGTCGTCCGGGTACGCGGGCGCGGGCAGTTCGGGCATGCCCAGGCTGACGCCCCGCTCCGAAGAAGAGGTGGTCACCGGTCGACGCCTCCCATCACGGGGTCGATGGACGCGACGGCGACGATGACGTCGGCCACCTGGCCGCCCTCGCACATCGCCGCCATGGCCTGCAGGTTGGTGAAGGACGGGTCGCGGAAGTGGACCCGGAAGGGGCGGGTGCCGCCGTCGGACACGGCATGCACCCCGAGCTCGCCCTTGGGCGACTCGACGGCGGCGTACGCCTGTCCCGGCGGGACGCGGAAGCCCTCTGTGACCAGCTTGAAGTGGTGGATCAGGGCCTCCATGGAGGTGCCCATGATCTTCTTGATGTGGTCCAGGGAGTTGCCGAGCCCGTCCGGGCCCAGGGCGAGCTGGGCGGGCCAGGCGATCTTCTTGTCGGCGACCATGACCGGGCCGGGCTGCAGCCGGTCCAGGCACTGCTCGACGATCCCGAGCGACTGGCGCATCTCTTCCAGACGGATCAGGAAGCGCCCGTAGGAGTCGCAGGTGTCGGCGGTCGGGACCTCGAAGTCGTAGGTCTCGTAGTCGCAGTACGGCTGCGCCTTGCGCAGGTCGTGCGGCAGGCCGGTGGAGCGCAGGATCGGGCCGGTGGCGCCGAGGGCCATGCAGCCGGCCAGGTCGAGATAGCCGACGTCCTGCATACGGGCCTTGAAGATGGGGTTCCCGGTGGCGAGCTTGTCGTACTCCGGGAGGTTCTTCTTCATCTTCTTCACGAACTCGCGGATCTGGTCCACCGCGCCGGGCGGCAGGTCCTGGGCGAGTCCGCCGGGGCGGATGTACGCGTGGTTCATCCTGAGGCCCGTGATGAGCTCGTAGATGTCGAGAATCATTTCACGATCACGGAATCCGTAGATCATGATCGTGGTGGCGCCGAGCTCCATGCCGCCGGTGGCGATGCACACCAGGTGGGAGGAGAGCCGGTTCAGCTCCATCAGGAGCACCCGGATGATCTTGGCGCGCTCGGTGATCTGGTCCTCGATACCGAGGAGCTTCTCCACCGCGAGACAGTAGGCGGTCTCGTTGAAGAAGGACGTCAGGTAATCCATGCGCGTCACGAACGTGGTGCCCTGCGTCCAGGTCCGGTACTCGAGGTTCTTCTCGATGCCGGTGTGGAGATAGCCGATGCCGCAGCGGGCCTCGGTGACCGTCTCCCCGTCGATCTCCAGGATCAGGCGGAGCACTCCGTGAGTGGAGGGGTGCTGCGGGCCCATGTTGAGGACGATGCGCTCGTCGTCGGCGCGGGCCGCGGCCTGGACGACCTCGTCCCAGTCGCCACCGGTGACCGTGTATACGGTGCCCTCGGTGGTTTCGCGGGCGGATGCTGACTGCGTGCTCACGAGTACGACCTCCGCTGGTCCGGAGCCGGGATCTGGGCGCCCTTGTACTCGACGGGGATGCCGCCGAGGGGGTAGTCCTTGCGCTGCGGGTGGCCCTGCCAGTCGTCCGGCATCATGATCCGCGTCAGGGCGGGGTGACCGTCGAAGACGATGCCGAAGAAGTCGTACGTCTCGCGCTCGTGCCAGTCGTTGGTCGGGTACACGGAGACGAGCGACGGGATGTGCGGGTCGCTGTCGGGGGCGCTGACTTCGAGGCGGATCAGCCGATTGTGGGTGATCGAGCGCAGGTGGTAGACGGCGTGCAGCTCGCGGCCCTTGTCGCTGAGGTAGTGGACGCCGCTGACGCCGGTGCACAGTTCGAAGCGCAGGGCCGGGTCGTCGCGCAGGGTGCGGGCGACGCGGAGCAGGTGCTCGCGCTCGATGTGGAAGGTGAGTTCGCCGCGGTCGACGACCGTCTTCTCGATGGCGTTGTCGGGCAGGAGTCCCTGCTCCTCCAGCGCGCCCTCGAGTTCGTCGGCGACCTCGTCGAACCAACCGCCGTAGGGCCGGCTCGCCGGTCCCGGGAGCCGGACCGAGCGGACCAGGCCGCCGTAGCCGGAGGTGTCGCCGCCGTTGTTCGCGCCGAACATGCCGCGCTGGACGCGGATCTCCTCGCCGCCCTGGCCGCGCTGGCCGGGGAGGTTGGAGGCGGAGAGGTCCTTCTCGGGATTGACCCCGTTCGACCCGTTCACCCCGTTGGTTCCGTTGGTTCCGTTCGCGTCGCTCACCGCAGCAGCCCCTTCATCTCGATCGTGGGCAGGGCCTTGAGCGCCGCTTCCTCCGCCTCACGGGCCGCTTCCTCGGCGTTCACGCCGAGCTTGGAGGACTGGATCTTCTGGTGGAGCTTGAGAATGGCGTCCATCAGCATCTCGGGCCGCGGCGGGCAGCCGGGGAGATAGATGTCGACCGGGACGATGTGGTCGACGCCCTGCACGATCGCGTAGTTGTTGAACATGCCGCCCGAGGAGGCGCAGACCCCCATGGAGATCACCCACTTGGGGTTCGGCATCTGGTCGTAGACCTGCCGGAGCACCGGCGCCATCTTCTGGCTGACCCGGCCGGCGACGATCATCAGGTCGGCCTGGCGCGGCGAGCCGCGGAAGACCTCCATGCCGAAGCGCGCCAGGTCGTAACGGCCGGCGCCGGTCGTCATCATCTCGATGGCGCAGCACGCGAGGCCGAAGGTGGCCGGGAAGACGGACGCCTTGCGCACCCAGCCCGCGGCCTGCTCGACGGTGGTCAGCAGGAATCCGCTCGGCAGCTTTTCTTCGAGTCCCATGAGTTAAAGGCCCCTCAGTCCCATTCCAGGCCGCCGCGCCGCCATACGTACGCGTACGCGACGAAGACGGTGAGCACGAAGAGCAGCATCTCCACGAGCCCGAAGATCCCCAGGGAGTCGAAGGTGACGGCCCAGGGGTAGAGGAAGACGATCTCGATATCGAAGATGATGAAGAGCATCGCCGTCAGGTAGTACTTGATCGGGAAGCGCCCGCCTCCGGCCGGCGTGGGGGTCGGCTCGATGCCGCACTCATAGGCCTCGAGCTTGGCCCGGTTGTACCGCTTCGGACCGATCAGCGTGGCCATGACCACGGAGAAGATCGCAAAGCCTGCCCCGAGGGCTCCCAGTACGAGGATGGGCGCATAGGCGTTCACCGCTCCTCGCTCCTCTCAGTCGGCACTGACTGCTGGCGGTTGCACTGGGCTCACAGCCGCCTCACCGATCCCACGAGCCCCGCTCGTCCCGGCGAAGATCGAGAACATGTGAAGCAGGTCACAAGCCCAACTGCCTCGCATCTTATGCCCGCCGCTCTGTGATCTGCGACACGGGGTATTGCACAAGCTTTGTGATCTCCACCACCTGACGAAGGATCATGAAGCCGGATGAGCGGTGATCTTCGCACGAGAAGCGTCCGAGTGATCACCAGAGGTGACATTTTCGCTCGTCGTCGCAGCTCGGAGGGGGCGTCTCCATATCAAGAGACTTCTCTTGCATGCAAATTGGTGTTGGACGGGGCGCCTTGATAGAGGAGCCCGTTCACACTTCAGAGGGAGCCGGGGAGGGGAGTGTGGACGCGTGCACGCGTTCACGAGCGTCGGCCGGCGCGATTCGGACACAGGACGCGCACGGAGCCGTAACCGTTGCGTGACCTCCGCCACATGATGAGAGGGCCATGAGAACCGGGCTTGGCCACTGGTCCCAACAAGTGGTAGGCGGTAGGCAATTCGGACTTAATGATGAAAGACCGTGATCACGGGCGGGATACGGCGCGTCCGCAATGTCCGTTACGGCGTCAATAAAGGGCGGTCGGCCGGGAATTTGGGGCGGCGATTGAACAACTGTGGCGCAGCACACGTTTCTTGTAGGTATGGAGGAGCCCCTGATACCGGTTGTTCTCATGTCCCACACCGCTCACATACGTAGCCACCGGAAGCCCCGCCGCAGCGCGTCGTCGTCCATCGCGATGCGTGCCGGAGTTGCCGGTGGCGTCCTCAGCATGGCGGCGGCTGGTGCGTCGGCCACGGCGAACGCCGCCGAGCCGGTGACGCAGACCATCGAACTGCCCACCCTCACGGCTGACGTGGCGGACCAGCTCACCCAGTCCGCGGACGCCACCCAGTTGGCGGCGGCGAACTACGAGCTCGACGCCCAGCGTGACGCGGCCGCCGCCGCGGCCGCCAAGGAAGCCAAGAAGGACCTCGCGGAGGCCAAGAAGAAGGCCGAGGCGAAGAAGAAGGCCGAGGAGGCCCGCAGGGCAGCCGCCGAGGAGGCCGCCTCCCGCAGCGCCGAGCGCACCACCCTGTCCGCTTCCGCGAGCACCAGCGTGGCCGCTCCCGCCAGCGGCAGCGTGGGGACGGTCATCGCCTTCCTCCAGGCGCAGGTGGGCGACGCGTACGTCATGGGCGCCACCGGCCCCAACGCGTGGGACTGCTCCAGCCTGGTCCAGGCCGCGTTCAAGCAGGTCGGTGTCGACCTGCCGCGGGTCTCGCAGGACCAGTCGATGGCCGGAACCGACATCCCGCTCTCGCAGATCCAGGTCGGCGACATCCTGTACTGGGGTGGCAAGGGCTCGGCGTACCACGTGGGCGTCTACATCGGTAACGGCCAGTACCTGGACGCGGCCAACCCGTCCAAGGGCGTCGTCATCCAGGACCTGTCCGGATACCCGGCGTCGGGCGCGGTGCGCGTCCTCTGAGTCGCAGGGATCACCGTAAGGGCCGCAGCCGCTCGGGGGCAGCGGCCCTTACGTCCCGTTCGAGAGCCTTCGTGGCTCAGCCCAGGTCGAAGGTGTTGGGCAGGCCCAGCTTGTAGCGCACCTCGTCGACCCGTTTCAGGGGCTCCAGCTCCGGGGGCCGGTACAGCTCCCAGATCTCACAGCGCTCGGCGTCCGAATTGTCCGCGTCCAGGAGCGCGTTGACCGCGAGGCGGGCCGACTCGTTGGCGCCCTCCATCGTCGCCAGATCCACGTCGGTGCGGACGTAGTCGCCCGCGAGGAAGAAGTTCGGGACCTTCGTACGGGCCGTGGGGCGGTTGTAGAGGGTGCCCGTGGGGTGGATGAGGAGCTGCTCGCGGTTGCGCGGATCGGGGCCGCCCAGACCCGTCACCGCCGGGTCCATGAACCAGCCGAGGCGGTCCTCGTCCCGCAGGGTGGTCTTGCCGGCGTCGTTCAGGCCGTCCTTCAGCTGGGCCCAGAGTTCGGCGACGACCTCCTCCTTGGTGCACTCCTTGGCCGTCTTGCCGTACAGGATGCCCGGCTTGTCCCACTCCGAGATGATCGCGGAAAGGCAGTCCCGCGCCCGGCCGTCGCCGTAGTCGCGCGGGAAGTCCCGTCCGTTCCAGAACTGGGCCTGGCCGACGGCGGTCACCGACCACGGTGAGTCGAGGCAGTTGACGTGGCCGTGCACGACGGGGGTGGGCGTGCGCAGATAGAACATCACTCCGGTCATCCAGTCCGCCTGGAGCGCGTCGCAGCGGGCGAGCTGAGGGTCGGCCGCGCGCAGAGCCGGACCCCATGTCAGACGTGCGTGCTCGACCGGGAGCGCGGAGACGTAGTGGTCGGCCGTGACGGTGCGTTCGTCGCCGCCGTCGCGGGCCGAGACGTGCACGCCGCTCACCCGGCCGGCGTCGTGGCGGACCTCGCGGACCTGGGTGCCGAGGACGAACTCGACGCCGAGGGAGCGCAGGTGGGCCTCCCAGGGGTCGATCCAGGCCTCGCTGGTGGGGGCGTTGAGGACGCGGTCGATGTCGGCGTCGCCGTCCATGCCCCGGCCGAGCAGTCCCCACAGGAGCAGGGCCTCGATGATGACGCGGCCGACGGTCCGGGTGGACGCCACCTCCGCGCGGGTGGCGACGAGGTTGCGGGTCTGGCCGACGCCGAGGAGCGTGCGGTACTCCTCGCTCATCTCCTCGGCGCGGATGAAGTCCCACCAGGCGACCTTCTCCCACTGCCCCTCGCGGCGGGCGTCGCAGCTGGTGAGGTGGACGAGGAGGCGGTCGGCGAAGTAGGCGGCCTCGTGGGCGGGGAGGCGGGTGCCGAGGTCCAGGACCGACAGGAGCTGGTCGCGGATCCAGCCGGGGGTGAGGTCGCCGGGGCGGGGCGGAGTGGTGGCGCGACGGAGCGGGAAGTGCAGGTCGGGGCGGCCGCCGGCGCGGGCGAACAGGGCCTCGGTGCCGCTGACGAGGTTGTCGTGGACGCCGTGCGCGTTGCCGGGGACGGGGATGCGGCGCATGGTGTCCGGCAGGTTCCGGTAGAAGCCGGGGAAGAAGCGGAAGCCGTGTTCGGCGGGGAGGTCGGCGCGGCCGCCGGTCGCCGTGCCCGGCACGGGCATCGAGCGGGCCTTGCCGCCGAGGGCGTCGTAGTACTCGTAGACGGTGACGGCGTAGCCGCGTTCGGCGAGTTCGTGGGCGGCGCTCAGGCCGGAGACTCCGCCGCCGAGGACGGCGACGCGTTTGCCGCCGGCCGCGCTCGCGCGGCCGGCGGGCCATAAGGCGAGGGCGCCGGCGACTCCCCCGGCACCGGCCAGGAAGCGTCTGCGGGTATGGCCGGATCGCGTGTGCCCTGACTGCTCCTGGGGCTGCTGCGGGTGTTCTGTTGTCATGATTCCCGGAGGGTAGGGAGGGGCTTCGAAGGTCGGAAGTCCGATTCCCGGTCACCTACAGCATCCTCACAACCACAAGGAGACACAGATGCCCAGCGTGTTCGTCCAGGGCAGGCCCGTGGACTCGTATCCGCCGCTCGCGCCCGAGGCCCGGCGTGGGTCGGTGCGCAGGATCACCGAGACGGGTGAGGAGGTACTGCACAAGCCGTGCCGGGACGTGACCGAGTTCGGGCCCGATCTCGCCGCGCTGATCGACGACATGTTCCTGACGATGTACATCGCCGACGGGGCGGGACTCGCGGCGAACCAGGTCGGGGTCGGTCTGCGGCTGTTCGTGTACGACTGCCCGGACGACGACGGCGTCCGGCACGTCGGGCACATCGTCAACCCGGTGCTGGAGCCGCTCGACGCCGCGGACAGGAGGCTCCTCGACGACTCGGAGGGCTGTCTGTCCGTGCCGGGGGCGGTGATGGACGTACCGCGTCCGGACCGGGCCGTGGTGCGCGGGCTCGACAAGGACGGGCAGCCGCTCGTGATCGAGGGCACGGGGTACTTCGCCCGCTGCCTCGCGCACGAGACCGACCACTGCGACGGACAGGTCTATCTGGACCGGCTCTCCAAGCGGGAGCGGAGGGACGCGCTGCGACAGGTGGCGGACCGGCGGGGCGAGGTGTTCGCGCGCCGGGCCGCCAACGTCGAGGCCGTCAGCAAGGTCCAGTAGGGCTGTCCAAGAGCCGCCCGGTGGCTAGGCCTTCGGCGCCACCTTGCTCAGCCCGTTGATGATCCGGTCCATCGCGTCGCCGCCCGTCGGGTCGGTGAGGTTGGCCAGGAGCTTCAGGGTGAACTTCATCAGGACCGGGTGGGTCAGGCCGCGCTGGGCCGCGATCTTCATGACCTTCGGGTTGCCGATGAGCTTCACGAAGGCGCGGCCCAGCGTGTAGTAGCCGCCGTAGGTGTCCTTCAGGACGCGCGGGTAGCGCTGGAGGGCGAGTTCCCGGCCGGCGGGCGTGGAGCGGGCGTGGGCCTGGACGATGACGTCGGCGGCGATCTGGCCGGACTCCATGGCGTAGGCGATGCCCTCGCCGTTGAAGGGGTTCACCAGGCCGCCGGCGTCGCCGACGAGCAGCAGGCCCTTGGTGTAGTGGGGTTGGCGGTTGAAGGCCATGGGGAGGGCGGCGCCGCGGATGGGGCCGGTCATGTTGTCGGGGGTGTAGCCCCAGTCCTCCGGCATGGAGGCGCACCAGGCCTTCAGGACCTCGCGCCAGTCCAGTTCCTTGAAGGAGTCGGAGGTGTTCAGCACGCCGAGGCCGACGTTGGAGGTGCCGTCACCCATGCCGAAGATCCAGCCGTAACCGGGAAGCAGGCGGTCCTCACCCGGCCCTCGGCGGTCCCACAGCTCCAGCCAGGACTCCAGGTAGTCGTCCTCGTGGCGGGGGCTTTCGAAGTACGTCCGTACGGCCACGCCCATCGGGCGGTCCTCGCGGCGGTGCAGGCCCATCGCCAGGGAGAGGCGGGTGGAGTTGCCGTCGGCGGCGACGACCAGCGGGGCGTGGAAGGTGACCTCGCGCTTGTCCTCGCCGAGCTTGGCGTGGACGCCGGTGATCCGGCCGGTGCGCTCGTCGACGATCGGGGCGCCGACGTTGCAGCGCTCGTGGAGACGGGCGCCGGCCTTCTGGGCCTGGCGGGCGAGTTGCTCGTCGAAGTCGTCGCGCTTGCGGACGAGGCCGTAGTCCGGGAAGGAGGCGAGATCCGGCCAGTCCAGCTGGAGGCGGACGCCGCCGCCGATGATCCTCAGGCCCTTGTTGCGCAGCCAGCCGGCCTCCTCGGAGATGTCGATGCCCATCGCCACCAGCTGCTTGACCGCGCGCGGGGTCAGGCCGTCACCGCAGACCTTCTCCCTCGGGAACTCGGTCTTCTCCAGCAGGAGTACGTCGAGACCGGACTTGGCCAGGTGGTACGCCGTCGTGGAGCCGGCCGGCCCCGCGCCCACGACGATCACATCGGCGGTGTTCTCGGAGAGCGGCGAGGAGAGAGGTGAGGAGAGGGGCTCGGTCACGTCGGTCACGGCGGGATCTCCCCAAGTTCGAAATCTGTGTGCCGACCGGCACTGGACATGGGCAGTCTATTCAGCAGCACCGATCACCCGGCTGAAGGGCTGCCTCCGTGAACCGAGCTCTCCCTGTCGTACGGCTCCGTGTCCCCACCGACGAGGACGCCGTCGCCTGGCACCGGATCTTCGCCCACCCGGATGTCATGGAGTTCCACGGCGGCCGGCCCGCGGAGCTGTCGGTCTACGAGGAGCTCACCGCCCGCCAGCGCCGGCACGACGCCGAGCGCGGGTACTGCCTGTGGACCATGCTCGACGACGACGAGCAGGTCATCGGCTTCACCGGAGCCCAGCCGTGGGAGCGGAACTGGGGTCCCACCGGCGAGATCGAGATCGGCTGGCGGCTCGGGCGGGAGTACTGGGGCAAGGGGTATGTCACCGCGGCGGCCGAGCTGACGCTGGAGCGGGTGCGGGCGGCCGGGGTGCCGGGCGTGGTGGCGATGGTGGACGCGCGCAACGAGCGGTCGATCGCGGTGACACGGCGGCTGGGCATGGAACTCGCCGAGGTGTTCACCACCCCGGACGGGCGGCAGAAGGGGCACTGTTACCGGCTGGAGCTGTGAAGCGGGGGGAGGGACGGACGCGCGCCTTCCGGTCTCCTCACCCTGCGTAATCGACTGCTACAGAAAGGTACTTGAAGCTTCCGGTCGGTGCCCCCGGGCGGTTACCCTGCCAGTACCGCTGGGGGTGACATCTGTGCGCATAACACCCAAAAGGCCCGAGGTGCGAGTACCGAGACTCGTCGGACTGATGGCCATGGACGCGCGCGAGGCAGCGAAGTCGCACGGCCTGCTCCTCACCGCACCGGACCGGCCCGACTTCCATCTCACCGTCGTCGACTACGTCGTACGCCAGTACCCCCAGCCCGGTGCCGAGGTGCCGCGCGAGTCGTCGGTCTACGTCTGGTTCGACTTCGGCGAGGGTGAGGGCGGCGGAGGCGTCCGCGAGCCACGCCTCCCGCGGCCGCCCTCGGGCGGGCTGCGGCGCGAACTCGACCAGCCCGAGGACCCGTACCCCGTCGTCAGCTCTGCTTGAAGCCCCGGTGCAGGGCCACGACCCCGCCCGTCAGGTTCCGCCAGGCCACCTTGGACCAGCCGGCCTTGCGCAGATGCTCGGCGAGGGCCGGCTGGTCGGGCCAGGCGCGGATGGACTCGGCGAGGTAGACGTAGGCGTCCGGGTTCGAGGAGACCGCGCGGGCGACCGGGGGCAGGGCACGCATCAGGTACTCGGTGTAGACCGTGCGGAACGGCGCCCAGGTCGGGTGCGAGAACTCGCAGATCACGACCCGGCCGCCGGGCCGAGTCACCCGGTACATCTCGCGCAGGGCGGCGTCGAAGTCCTGGACGTTGCGCAGCCCGAAGGAGATCGTCACGGCGTCGAAGGTGTCGTCCTTGAACGGCAGCCGCGTCGCGTCGCCCGCCGTGAACGGCAGCCAGGTGTGCTTGCGCTTGCCGACCTGGAGCATCCCGAGGGAGAAGTCGCAGGGGACGACGTACGCGCCGGTCCGGGCGAACGGCAGGGACGAGGTGCCCGTGCCGGCCGCCAGGTCGAGGACCTTCTGCGCGGGGCGGGCGTCGACCGCCTTCGCCACCTCCTTGCGCCAGACACGGTCCTGGCCGAGCGACAGCACGTCGTTCGTCAGGTCGTACCGTTCCGCCACGTCGTCGAACATCGAGGCGACTTCGTGCGGCTGCTTGTTCAGGGATGCGCGGGTCACGGGCCCATTGTGGCAGTCGGCATCACAGGGTCGCGGTACGGCCTCCCGGGAGGAGTCTCGGCTTCTTCTTCCCGGCCACGTCCTCGACCCAGCCGCACAGCAGCACGAAGCCGGCGATCAGGATCCAGCCGATGCCGAACATGAACCACTGGCTCTCCAGTGGCAGGTACGTCTCGAACGCGGGCACGTTCCAGAACTGGTCGATCAGCGGGACGGCGAGGATCAGGGCGATCTCGTGCCAGAGGTAGACCGTCACCGCGCGCGCGTTGAAGATCGTGACGAGGCGGTCGAGACGCGGGAACCTGGTCAGCCGGGCGAAGTCGATACCGAAGTGGTCCTTCGCGTACATCAGCAGCGTCACATAGCCCGCCGACCAGAACGCCTGCGCGAGCGGGATGTCGTCCAGGTCGTAGGAGCCCGTCTCGGCCTGGTGCGTGAAGGCGTACCAGCCGCCGTACGCGACGGCCGCGAGGGAGAGGGCGGCCACGGCGAACGGCTTGAGGCGGCGCAGGACGCCCTCGCGGTGCGCGAAGCCGAGGATCCAGCAGAAGAGGAACGTGGCCAGGTCGGTGAGCGCGCTGCCGAAGCGGTTGTCCGGGGGTTCCGAGGCGAAGTGGACGACCAGGATCGGGGCCGACGACAGCAGCAGCACCGGGACCGGGGCCAGGCGGAACAGCCTGAGCAGCAGCGGGGAGAGCAGGACGAACCAGAGGTAGGTGCGCAGGTACCAGAGGATCTCCCAGGCCTGCTCGCCCCACGCGTTGCCCGGCGGGTCGCCCAGCGGCACGACCCAGTAGATGATCTGCCAGCCCGGCATCCAGCCGTGGATCAGCATCGCCACGACCACGAAGAAACCCCAGAACCAGAACGGGGGCAGCAGGCGCCGCAGCCGCCCCCGGATCACCTTGGGCGCGGGGCGCTCCAGGGACTTCGCCATCAGGGTGCCGGCCAGGGCGAACATGACACCCATGGAGGGGAAGACCATGCCCGCCCAGGCCCAGCCGAAGGAGTGGTAGGTGACGACCCTGATCAGGGCCACGGCCCGGAGCGTGTCGAAGTACCGGTCACGACCGGTCGGTCTGGGTGCGGGTGACGGGTCGGCAGCCTGCTGGACGGAACTACCGGCCACAGTCGCCGGTACGACCCGCGCCGCGCCGCCTCTCCGGTGCGAACCCACCGTCAGCTCACCCCCGCCGGCGTCCCGACCTCACCGGTCCGCTTCAGCTTCTGCCAGCGCAGGCGGCCGCCCGTGAGCGCGGTGATGCAGGAGTGGATGAGGACGAGGTACATCATCTGGCGGTAGGCGAGCTGCTGGAGCGGCATCATCAGCAGATAGCGGTACTTCTCGCGGTCCAGCCGGAAGGCGTACGCCGCGCACAGCAGCTGCACCCCGAGCACCGCCAGCCATGCCAGCAGCGCCGCCGTGAAGTCGACGAAGATCATCGAGTAGACGGTGAAGACGTCGATCAGCGGGGCGAAGACCGGCGTGACGATCTGGAAGATCACGACGAGCGGCATGCCGACCCGGCCGAAGCGGCCCGAAGGACCCTTGTCCGTCAGTGACTTGCGGTGCTTCCACAGGGCCTGCATGGTGCCGTAGGACCAGCGGTAGCGCTGCGACCACAGCTGCTTCAGGGAGCCCGGCGCCTCGGTCCACGCGCGCGCGTGCTCCTGGTAGACGACCCGCCGGCCCGCGCGGTGCATGGCGATGGTGATGTCGGTGTCCTCGGCGAGGGTGTCCTCGCTCATGCCGCCGACCTCCAGGACCGCCTCACGGCGGAAGGCGCCGATCGCGCCCGGGATGGTCGGCATGCAGCGCAGCAGGTCGTACATACGGCGGTCGAGGTTGAAGCCCATCACGTACTCGATGTGCTGCCAGGCACCGATGACCGTGTTGCGGTTGCCGACCTTGGCGTTGCCGGCGACCGCGCCGATCCCGGGGTCGGCGAAGGGCTGCACCAGCTGCCGTACGGTGTCGGGCTCGAAGACCGTGTCGCCGTCCATCATCACGACGATCTCGTGACTGGCGCTGCGCACGCCGTTGTTCAGCGCGGCCGGCTTGCCCGCGTTCTCCTGGCGGATGACGCGGACGTTGGTCATGCCGAGTTCGTGGGCCGCGTCGCGCGCGATCTCGGAGGTGCCGTCCGTCGAGCCGTCGTCCACGACGATGATCTCGATCGGGTGGGTGCTCTTCGACAGCGATGCGAGGGTGTTGGCGATGCACTCCTTCTCGTTGTACGCCGGGACGATCACGCTCACCGGCTGGTGGACGGGCGGTCCCCAGCTGAACCGGCGTCTGTTGCGCTGCCGGTAGTGGCGGCGGGCGAGGAGCAGCATCATGCCGAAGCGGCCCATCACTGCGACGCCGACGACCATGAGGCCGACCGACAGCACCGGGACCGCCCATTCGGCGACCGCGACGGCCCCGATCAGGGCCTTGCCCTCGTAGAGGGTGGCGCCGGTGGCCTCGCGGTGGGCGGCCTGGAGGGTGGCGGTCCCCCCGCCACCGGCCTGTCCGCTCGGGAGCTGCTGCGGCTGCCCGTCGGGCTGCTGACCGGAGCCCGGAGCGGAGCCCTCCGCCTGCTGCCCGCCGCCGTCCGTCGCGCCGGTCCCGGTCTGCTGCCCGCTCGCCTGCTGCCCGTCGGCCTGCCCGCTCGCCTGCTGCCCGTTCGCCGACTCCGCCTGCTGGATGGCGCCGCTGATCGTGGTGAAGGTGTAGCCCTTCGCCTTCATCTTCTCGATGTACTTCGGCAGGGCCTTGATCGTCTGCGACCGCTCGCCGCCCGCGTCGTGGAAGAGGACGGACGCGCCCGCCCCGTCCTCCGGCGTCGCCCACTTGATGATCTTCGAGACGCCGGGCCGCTTCCAGTCGTCGCTGTCGGTGTCGACGAAGACGCTGGTGTAGCCGTCCTCGCCGAGCTTCTTGTAGACGGGCCAGCTGTAGTTGTCGATGGCGTCCGTCTCCGACGAGTACGGCGCCCGGAACAGCGTCGTCGTGATGCCGGCCGCGCCGGCGAGCGCCAGTTGCGTCTGCTGCATCTCCCGGTTGACGCGGGCGTCGCTCTGGTAGGAGAGGTCGACGTGGGTGAAGGTGTGAATGCCCACCTCGTTGCCCTGCTCGACCATGTCCCCGACGATGCCCGGGTAGCGCGAGACCATCGAGCCCACCACGAAGAACGTGGCCGGGATGTCGTACTTCTCGAGGATCTTCAGGACCTGCGGCGTCCAGGTGGGGTTCGGGCCGTCGTCGAAGGTGAGCGCGATCGTCTTGTCCGGGACGGAGACGGTGGTGGCCTGGCCGCCGCGGAAGGTGAGGATCGGTCCGCCGTCGAGGATCTTGTCGGGGACCTTGCTGGAACTGGCTCCGGTGCGCACCCGCTGGTCGCCGCCGACCTCGGCGCGCAGATAGCCGTCGAGCAGCATGACGCTGGTCAGCGCGAGCAGGAGCAGCAGAGCCAGGATGACCCGGGGTTTCTGGAGGGCCGCGGCCTTGCCCGCCACCCGCTCGATACGCGAGGGGGCGCGACGGCGGCGACGTGAGGGCGTCGTCGTGGACATGAGTGGGGCTGCGCTCCGGTCAGTTGGCGGCCGCGGCGGGCGATGCGGAGGTGGACGGGACGGGGGCGCCCGAGGGCGGCGCCGACGGGGTTCCGCTGGGCGGCGCGACCGGGTCGCCGCCACGGCCCTGGGGCTGGTTGCCCGGGCCCCCGCCGCCGGGGCCGCCCCGGCCGTTCGCGAACGGCAGCAGCTCGGACGGGGTGAGCGAGGTGCCGATGCCCATGAGGGCCATGCCCAGCACGACCGCGTACCCGAGACAGGCGACGCCGACCAGGAGGCCGAGGCGACGCAGCAGCTTGGAGCGGCGTCCGGAGTTGTCAACGAACACGGGACCCTCGGCGGACCCGTTGCCGCGTTTGCGGCGGCGACCGCGCACGGCGGGTGCGGCGGCGCGGTTTTCGATGGCAGGCTCGGAATGCATTCCCCGGATATTAGGGAGCCTTTATGTGCGCACGGCTCTGTGCTTCATGTGAGACGCCCATGAGAAACGTCTTAACCTGTCCGTTTCCTGAGAGTTTCGGCGAACCTCTGCCCACTTCACAGCCATGTGAAAGGAGTTGAGGGCCCGGACCTGGATGGGTGTGAGACATTTCCGTGCGGGATACGCACCGGGTTTTCCGGCCCGAGACAGAAATCACGAAAGCGGGTACACACGCAATGCGGAGTTTCCATACGGCGACGGCCGGGCTCACCTGTATGTTCGCTCTGGCCGGCACGGGGTGCTCCGCGGGCTCCGACAACACGGCGGACGCGGCACCGCCGACTCCGCGGCAGCCCACCGCGTCGGCCGACGCGTCGCCCTCCGAATCGGCCTCGACGACCACGTCGTACGCCCCCTACGTCAGCGCCACCGATGCCTCCGGCAACGACTCCGCCGGCTCCCCCGTCACGTACAACCTGGCCTTCGTCATCTCGGACGGCGGCGACTGCACCCCCAGGTGGAACGGCACGACCGCCCTCTCCGACTCGGCCACGAAGTCCCGTGTCGCGAAGCTCACCCAAGAGGGCGCCACCGTCCGCGTCTCCTTCGGCGGCGCCTCCGGCAAGGAGCTGGCGGCGAGTTGTGACAGCGCGTCCAAGCTGGCGGCGGCGTACGGGAAGGCGCTGGACGCGGCCGGTTCCCGTCAGGCGGACTTCGACATCGAGGGCGACGAGCTGACCGACTCCGACTCGGTGGACCTGCGATCCGAGGCGATCGCGCTGCTGCAGAAGGAGCGGGGCGATCTCGAGGTGTCCTTCACTCTGCCGGTGATGCCGTCCGGGCTGGACGACGACAGCGTGGCCTTGCTGGAGTCCGCCAACGAGCATGACGTTCAGGTCTCCACGGTGAACATCATGACCATGAATTACGGCGAGTCGTACGACGGGGACATGGGTGACTACGCCCTCACCTCGGCCAAGGCCGCGCACGCGCAGTTGAAGGAGCTTTTCGGGACGTCGGACGCGGGCGCCTGGAAGGGGATGGCGTTGACGTCGATGCTGGGGGTGAACGACGTGGACGGCGAGACCTTCACGGTTGATGACGCGGCGCAGGTGCGGGAGTTCGCGGAGGAGAAAGGGATCGGGTGGGTGTCCATGTGGGCGACGTTTCGGGATCAGGCGTGTGGTGATGATCCGTCTTCGGAAGACGCGTTGACGAATTGCAGTGGGGTGGATCAGGAGGAAGGGGCGTTTGCGGAGGCGTTTTCGGGGTGAGCTCGGGAGGTTCTGTCGTGTGCGGGGTGCGGGCCGTTCGTGGTTGATCGCGCCCACGCGGGGGAGCCGCAAATCGATACAGCCCCGCGCCCCTGAAAGCAGGCGTTCTCCTACCGTCGGCGGTAGACGATCCGGCCTTCCGCCACCGTTGCCACGCACGTTCCCGCACCGCGCTCCGCCAGTTCTGTCTCGTCCCGCACGTCGAACACCGCGAACCGGGCTGCGGAGTGACGTTCTCTCGGTTCCGCGAACGTCACCGGCCACTCGGCATCGTACGGATCGAGGGAGGGGGTTCCGCCGGGGCGTCCGATGCGGCCCATGACCGCCAGGCCGGAGCGGTGCACGGCGTCGCGCACCGCGCGGTTGCGTAGTTCCTCACAGGCCGCTCGGACCGTGCCGTACGCCAGCATGCGCTGCACCCCGCGGCGAGCGCTCGCGCCCCACCGGGCGTCGTCCATGTCCAGCGCCGCCAACGCGTCCCCGGTCAGCGGCTCGGTACCCAGCTCGTCGGCCTCGCGGGGGTCAGGGTGGTACGCCTCCTCCAGCAGCTCGTTGCCGTGGATGTTGACCAGGCCGGGCGTCAGAATCCCCGGCCACTCCCGCACCCGCGCCCGCGGATGCGCGGCGGCCAGTTCCTCCAGCGTCCCCGCGTCCGCGATCCACGCGCCCCGGACGACGAGCGCGTGGCCCCTTGAGTCGGCGTGGATCGTCAGCACGGGTACGTCAGTTGGAGGCCAGGAGCTTGAGCTCGGGGTGGGCCGTGCCGCCCTCGATGGCGGTGGACGAGATGTGGGAGGCGACCCGCTCGTCGACGGGGTCGTTCGCCGGGTCGTCGTGCACCACGATGTGCTCGTACGTCGTCGTCCGCTGGGCCGGAACACGCCCCGCCTTGCGGATGAGGTCGATGATCTCCAGCCGGTTGGAACGGTGCTTGGCGCCGGCCGAGGACACGACGTTCTCCTCCAGCATGATCGAGCCGAGGTCGTCGGCACCGTAGTGCAGCGACAGCTGGCCGATCTCCTTGCCGGTGGTCAGCCAGGAGCCCTGGATGTGGGCGATGTTGTCCATGAAGAGGCGCGCGATGGCGATCATCCGCAGGTACTCGAAGATCGTGGCCTGCGTGCGGCCCTTCAGGTGGTTGTTCTCGGGCTGGTAGGTGTACGGGATGAAGGCCCGGAAGCCGCCGGTGCGGTCCTGGACGTCACGGATCATCCGCAGGTGCTCGATGCGCTCGGCGTTGGTCTCGCCCGTGCCCATCAGCATGGTCGAAGTGGACTCGACACCGAGGTTGTGCGCGGCCTCCATGATCTCCAGCCAGCGTTCGCCGCTCTCCTTCAGCGGGGCGATGGCCTTGCGCGGCCGCTCGGGCAGCAGCTCGGCGCCGGCGCCCGCGAAGGAGTCGAGGCCGGCCTCGTGGATCCTGGTGATGGCCTCCTCGACCGACACACCGGAGATCCGGGCCATGTGCTCGACCTCGCTCGCCCCCAGGCTGTGGATGACGAGCTGCGGGAACTCCTTCTTGATCGCGGCGAAGTGCTTCTCGTAGTACTCGACGCCGTAGTCCGGGTGGTGGCCGCCCTGGAACATGATCTGGGTGCCGCCCAGCTCGACGGTCTCGGCGCACCGGCGCAGGATGTCGTCGAGGTCGCGGGTCCAGCCCTTGGCCTGGTCCTTGGGGGCCGCGTAGAAGGCGCAGAACTTGCACGCCGTGACGCACACGTTCGTGTAGTTGATGTTGCGCTCGATGATGTACGTCGCGATGTGCTCGGTACCCGCGTACCTGCGGCGGCGTACGGCGTCGGCGGCGGCGCCCAACGCGTGCAGCGGGGCGTCGCGGTAGAGGACGAGCGCTTCCTCGGGGGTGATGCGTCCGCCCGCCGCGGCACGGTCGAGCACGGCTGTGACATCAAACGACGTGAGGTCGGCCTTCTCGGTCACCGGGGGCGTCCCTTTCGTCAAGGGGTTGGACGGACCGGACCAGCCTACGCCAGCGGTCTCGCGCCCCCGAGGTCAGGCCGCGTACGCGCCGATCAGCAGCCCCACGAACGCCCCGCCGAGCAGGAACGGCCCGAACGCGATCGCCGTCCTGCGCCCGGCCCTGCGCAGCAGCACCAGGGCCCAGCCGTAGAGCGCCCCGAACAGGAACCCGGCGAAGGTGCCGAGCATGACCGTCGACCAGCCGTACCAGCCCAGCGCCGCCCCCACCCCGAGGGCCAGCTTCACGTCGCCGAAGCCCATGCCGCCGGGGTTGACGAGGTACAGCACGTAGTAGCCGGCGCCGAGCGCGAGCGTGGCCCACAGGGCGGTCGGCCAGTCACCGGCGTGCTCGGGGACGAGCGCGACCAGGCCGAGCAGGGCCGGTGCGGCGAGCGCCAGGGTGAGGGTCAGCGGGTTCGGCAGCCGTCGTACCCGGAAGTCGACGACCGTGAGCAGGACGCCGACGGGCGCCAGCAGCAGCCAGACGCCCAGCTCGGGCCGGGTGTCGGTGGCGGCGGCGAGGGTGGCGCAGACCAGGGCGGTGGCGGCGGCGAGCCCGGGGGCGCCGGGCCCGTACGGCGGCGTACCGGCCTCGCACCGCCCGCACCGGGCCCGCCCGGACCAGCCCCCGATCGGATGCCCACCCGGACACCGCTCCCGCCACTCCTCGCCCTCCGGCACGGAGAACCGGTACGCGGCCCGGGGCAGCAGCGCCCCCGCGGCGGCACCCCAGAGCGCGGCGACGAGCACCAGCAGGGCGGTGTTCATGGCGATGTCCTGGGGTCGGCTTCGAAGAGACGGGTGCGGCGGGGAAGGGGATATGAGGATCCGTTGAAGGTATCGAGATCTTATGGACTCCCACCCTCCCCGTCGAAGACGGCGCCGACGACGTACTCAGTAGAGTGCCGCGAGCAACAGCGGTCGGCGTGACACGGGGGAAGACAGCAGTGCGCACAACCATGGCGAACGGCACAGGCGGGACCCGGCACTCATGGCGCACCCGGGCCGCCCGCGTGCTCCTCGCGCTCTGCGCCCTGACAGCCCTGTTCGCGACCGCCACGGTCCCGGCCCGGGCTGCCGTCGACACCGCCCCGCAGGCCGCCTACCTCGCCGACCGCCTCCGCGAGAACCCGGTCCACGTCACCGACCAACTCCCCCGCGAGGTACCGCGGTCCACTGCCCGCGACTTCGCCGAGGTGGCCGAGCGCACCGGCGTACCGACGTACGTCCTCGTCCTCCCGAGCCTGAGCGGCGCCGAGCCGGGGCTGCTCGACGCGGTCCACGCGCGCCTCGGCCGGGACGGGCTGTACGTGCTCCTCGACGAGTCGAGGGTGACGGACGCCGTGGCGTACGGGGTCGACGCCCCGGCGGACGACGCCTCGACGGTCGCCCTCTACGAACTCCCCTACGACGCGGGCCCGCTGCGTCGCTTCGAGCGCTTCGCCGAGGTCGTCGCGCAGGGCGACGCGAAGGCGGCGGCGCGGGCGGAGGCGGCACGCGAGAAGTACGACGACGGCGCCGAGCCCGCGAACGCGTACATCGGCTCGACCGACCGCGGCGAGCAGTCGGCCTTCACGGGCGTCCTGCTCGTCGTCGTACCGCTGCTGATCCTGGTGCTGGTTCCGTACGTACGGCGCTGGTGGCTGCGCCTTTCGCAAGCCCCCCAGCCCAAGGGGGCCAAACTGACCAAGCAGGGAAAGCAGGGAAAGCAGAACAAGCAGGCCAAGGGGCCGGTGGTGCCCAAGGCGAGTCGCGCCCTGCGCTGGAGCGTCGCGGTGCTGGCCCTCGCCTCCGCCGTCGCCATCGTCGTGGCCGCCCCCCGCGTCTACGGCCAGACCAGGTCGAGCTGGTCGCCGCCGCCCCGGGCGTTCGAGCTCAACGCCCGTCTCGACCGGGTGGTGCAGGGCCTGGCCGAGGACCCGGTGTACGCGGACCCGGAGAGCCCGCGGGTCCTGGACGCCGCTCAGCTGGACCGGCTGCAGAGCCGCATCGGTGCGTTCGCGCGCTCCGAGGGCGGCGGCCCGGTGTTCGTCTCGCTCGTCCCGCAGCTGATGGAGGACGAGTCCGGCGGCGACGAGGCGGCGTTCGCCGCGGCCATCCACGACAAGCTGGGCGAGGACGGGGTGTACGTCGTCGCCGACCCGCTGAACGGCTCCATCGACGTCTTCAACTACGGCCTGCGGCTGGATGGTTACAGCCTCGCCTTCGAGCTGCCGGAATCCATCACGGTCGGCGACGCCAACGCCGTCGAGGCCGACGACCATCTGATGGGCAGCCGCCTCGCCGCCCTGATGAGCGTCCTCGACAAGACCGAGCGCTCCGACGAGCCGATGACGGCCGACAGCCCGTACCCGGTCACGGACGCCGTGCGCGAGGACGAACTGCCCCCGCTCTTCGGCCCCGACTTCTGGTCGGCGCTGTTCACGGGCGTTCTGGTGGCCGGGGCGGTCTTCGGGGTGGTGGCGGCTCTACTGGGGATCGTGGGCCGGGTGGTGCGGCGCCGGAAACCGAAACCGGCTGTGTGAGCGTGTGCTCTGGCGAGCCACATACGTACGGGGGGGTTGTCGTGAGCCAGGTGCTGTACGGCGAGCGGTCGTGGAATCCGCTGGCGCGGACCGTCGAGTTGACCGAGGACGGGCTGCGGCGCGGCGGTAGGGTGACGCCGCTCGCCGAGCTGAACCTCGCTGCCATGGCCGAGGCGTTCCGGCGCGGGTCCTGGCTCGGCGCGGGCGGGGCGGAACGCCCGTTTCAGCGGCTGGCCGAGGGTCCCGGCATCGTCCCGGTCACCCGCGTCACCGGGACCGGCATGCCGGTGAAGGTGCGGCAGGCCGCCCAGTTCGCCCGTGCGCTGGGCGAGTTGGCGGTACGGCGGTGTGGTGGGCCCGGGCAGGTGGCCGCGTTGGCTGAGCGGGCCCGGGCCGAGGGCGTGCCGTTGTGGATCGCCCGGCGGTTCGCGCCGGGTCCCGTCGGGCCGATCGCCGTCGCCGTGGACCGGCGCCTGGTGCGCGTGGACGTGTGGGGGCCGGGCGCCCCTGTCGTCCGCATCCGGGCACCGCACGGGTTCCGCCGTGACTCCCCCCAGCCGGCCAAGGGCCTGCGGCTGACCGTCGGCGACATGACCGCGCAGCTCACCCTCGACAAGAGGCGGCGCAGGTCGAAGAGCTCCGTCGAGGTGCGGCTGCCCGGGCAGCGCTGGGTGCTGCGGCGGGAGAACGCGACGAGTTCGTGGCTCCTGCGCGACGAACGCCCCGTCGCCCTGCTGACCCGGCCCCCGCGCCGCCAGGTGCCCGAGCCGGGCTCGGTGCTGCTGCCGCTGACCCCGGTGCGATGGGAGAGCGCCGACCCGCTGGACGCCGTCATGGCGCACGTCTTCGCCGTCGCCTTCGGGCTCGGGGACACGACGGGCCTGGCGCGTTTCCGGTCCCAGCGGCGCCCGGCGGCGGGCGGGGACGAGCCGATCGCCTTCGACGAGTGGTGGGACCGGCCCTGGTTCACCAACCTCGGGAGCGGCAGCGACGACAACGAGCCCGGCGGCGGCGACGGCTGGGGCTCGGACGGCGGGGACGGCGGCAGCGGGGACTCCGGTGGGGGCGGCGGCGACGGCGGGGGTGACGGCGGAGGCGGCGGCGGGGGCGGGGACTGAGGGGCGGGGCCCGTCGGCCGCCAGGGTCCGTCAGGCCCGCTCAGACGGCGGGCATGGCATAGATCTCCGCCCCGTTCGCCACCATCAGCCGGTTCCCGGCGAGGGCGATTTGCCACTCGTCGTAGTCGCTGTCGTCGGTGAAGGTCCAGCGGACCTTGCCGGTCCTCGCGTCGATGGCGGCGACACCGCCGGCCAGCGAGGAACCCGCCCCGTACAGGGTCGTCCCGGCCTTGAGGAAGGTCCGCGCTCCCCTGTTGTTCTCGTCGCAGAGCCAGATCCGCTTGCCGGTCCTGACGTTGACGGCCCAGACGCCGCGGTCGTGGTCCCTGACGTAGAGGACGCCGTCGATGACCGTCGGGTCGTCGAAGCCGCGCCGCCCGTTCGGGGACAGGATCCAGCGGGTCCTCCCCGTCTCGGCGTCCACGGCCGTCAGCTTCTCGCCCGGCAGGAAGACCAGCCCGTTCGCGACCGTGGGGCGCCAGCTCCAGTCGTCGCCGATCTTCTTGGACCACAGCTGGGTGCCGGTGGCGGTGTCGCGGACGGTGACGTTGAACTTGGAGTCGGTGTAGACCAGGTACCGGCCGGAGACCGTGCCCTCCACGTCGTAGTCGTCGGTGCCCCAGTCCCGCTTCTGCAGCCACACCCTCTTGCCGCTGGTGTGGCTGATGGCGGCGACGGCCGTGCGGTGGTCGGTGGCGGACTTGGCGTCGCTGTAGTCGGTCACCGTGACGTAGACGTTCTTGTCGTCGATGGCGATCGTGTCCTGGACGTCCAGCGACTTGCCGAGCCGGCTCCGCCACGCCTCCTCGCCGGTGCGGACGTCGTACGCGACGAGGATGCCGTCGATGCCGCCGTCTGACAGGAACACCTTGCCGCCGTGGAAGAGGAGTTGAGCGCCGGCGGGGCAGATGTCCAGCTTGGACCAGCGGGCCTTGCCCGTCCTCACGTCGTACGCCACCAGCGGGTCGCCGCTGACCAGGAGCATGCCGTCGTGGACGAGCAACGGTACGGACGTGCTGGTGCTGTCGTCGGCGACCGTCTTGCGCCACAGCGGCTGCGGTGCCACTCCGGCCGGCGGAGTCGTGAACGTCTCGCGGGCTGGTTCGGCGGAGGCGCCCTTGCCGCCCTTGCCGCCCTGGCCCGACGCGGTGGGGGAGGTGTCGTCGTCCCGGCCGAACCACCACGCCGTGCCACCGCCGACCGCGGCGACGGCGGCCGCGCCGCCGAGGGCGAGGGAGAGGGCGCGGCGGCGGGAGGGCGCGGGCGCGGGGGACGCGCCGAGCCGGACCGTGCCGGGCTGCGGGGTGCCGTATCCGGGGGCCGGGGTGCTGGGTACGGGGGCGCCGTGTGGTGTGCCGTAGCCGGGCACGGGCACCGTCGGGGCGGGCGCCGCCTGTGGGTAACCGTATCCCGGCGCCGGCCCGAACTCTGCCGCCGCCCGCGCCTGCTGCTCCGGCGCCTCCAGGTCCAGGATCCCCGCGGCGTGCGTGGCGATCGTCGACGCCACCGCAGAGGGCAGCCAGTCGTGCAGGGCGTCCCCGACGCCCTGCGGTGCCAGCGCCGCCACGACCTCGGCGGGAGCCGGCCGCTGTGCCGGGTCCTTCAGCAGACAGGCCCGGATCAGCCCGAGGAGCGACGGCGGTACGTCCGCCAGGTCGGGCTCGCCGTGGACGACCTGGTAGAGCAGCGCCGCCTGCGAGGCGGCGCCGTCCCCGAAGGCGCTGCGGCCCGTCGCGGCGAAGGCCAGTACCGCGCCCAGCGAGAAGACGTCACCGGCCGGCCCGAAGTCCTGCCCGAGGGCCTGCTCCGGCGGCATGTAGCCGGGCGAGCCGACCACGACTCCCGTCTGTGTCATACGGCTTCCGTCCACCGCACGCGCGATGCCGAAGTCGATGACCCGGGGGCCGTCGGCGGCCAGCAGGACGTTCGAGGGCTTCAGGTCGCGGTGGATCAGGCCCGCCGCGTGGACCTCCTGGAGCGCGGCCGCGAGCCCCGCGCCCAGCGCGCGGACCGTGCGCTCGGGCAGCGCCCCGTGCGCGGCGACCACGTCGGTGAGGTCGGGACCGAGGACGTACGACGTCGCCAGCCACGGCAGCGCGGCGTCCGGGTCGGCGTCCACGACGGGTGCGGTGTGGCGGCCGGAGACCGCCCTGGCTATGTCGACCTCGTGCCGGAAGCGTTCCCGGAAGTCGGCGTCGGCCGCCAGATCAGGGCGGATCACCTTCACCGCGACGGTGCGGCCACCGGGCGAACGAGCCAGGTAGACGCGCCCCATGCCGCCCGCGCCGAGCCTGCGCAGCAGTCGGTACCGGCCCAACTCCCGTGGATCGTCGGCTTGCAGTGTCTCCATGGTGGGTCTCCCCCGTCGGCGTGCTCGCGTGCGGGGACACAGTAGTAAGCGCGGTTACGGGAGTTGCCACCGCTACTGGACCTCCGGCCCCGCTTGCCGGACCTACGGCCCAGCTACTCGTCGACCTTCGACAGCCGCGCCTCGGGGTTCCCCTCCGCGTCGCTCTCGGACCGGTACAGCAGGTCGTCGCCGGTCGGCGAGATCCGGACGGTGTGCGGTTTCGGGTTGCAGCCGCCGTGGTTGGTCTCGCGGCCCACGGACGTCACGACGAGCTCCTTCGCCGTGACCTTCTTCAGCGTCAGTACGTCGTTGCAGGCGAGGCCGAGCAGGTCCGTCGCCCGGAGGGTGCCCAACTCCGCGCCGACGGCGGCCTTGTGCACGGTGAGCCGGAAGGTACCGGCCGGCAGGGCACCGTTCAGGGCGTTGGCCTTGCCCTCCCAGGTGCCGACGTAGCGGGCGGGCACGTCGCTCCCGATCGGTGCGCCGGAGACGCCGTCGCCCGGCGCCGCGGGGTCGGGGGCATCGGAACCGACGTTGGTGTCCTGGTCCTTGCCCGGCAGCAGCTCGAACACGAACACGGTCCCCACCGTCACCGCGGCCAACGCCCCCGCCACCGCGAGCGCCACTGTGCAGCTCAGCCGCCGCCCGCGGCCGCCCTCCGCCGACGTCGAGGCCGCCGCGACCGAGAGGGACACCTTGCCGGGGCGGTCGCCGGACGCGGGGGCCGTGTCCTGCGGCACGGCATCGCGCGGTTCGGGCACGACCACGGGCGGCCCGGTCTCCGGCACGGACGCGCCCCCCACGGGCACCCCGGGCATCACCGGCGGCGGCCCGAACTCCCCCACCGCCGCCGCCCGGCTGAACGCCACCGGCCCCGAGCCGGCCTCCGCCCCGGTGTCGGCCGCGTCCAGGTTCAGCAGCCGCACCGCACTGCGGCTGACCTGCTCGACCAGCCCGCCCGGCAGCCACCCGCCCGCCACCAGCCGGGCCGCCCCGTCCGGAGCCAGCCGTCGCGCCAGCTCGGCCGGGGTGGGCCGGGCGCCCGGGTCCTTGGCCAGGCAGGCCTCCACCAGCTCACGCACCTCGCCGCCCAGCGAACCGTCCGGCGCCCCGTCCGGCGGACCGAGTTCGGGCTCCTCGTGCACGACCTTGTACAGCAGCGCCGCCGACGAGTCCCCGGAGAACGGCGGCCGACCGGTCGCCGCGTACGCCAGCACCGCGCCCAGCGAGAAGACGTCGGCCGCTCCCGTGATGCCCTTGCCGATGATCTGCTCGGGCGACATGTAGCCGGGGGAGCCGATGGAGACCCCGGTCGACGTCAGGGACGCGGTGCCGTCGGTGGCCCGGGCGATACCGAAGTCGATCAGCACGGGGCCGTCGAGGGTCAGCAGGACGTTCGACGGCTTCACGTCCCGGTGCACCAGCCCCAGTTCGTGCACGGCCGCCAGTGCCTCGGCCAGCCCGGCGCCCAGCGCCCGTACGGAGTGGGCGGGCAGCGCGCCCGAGTCCGCGACAGCGGCGGCCAGCGAGGGACCCGCCGCGTACCCGGTGGCCACCCACGGCACCGGAGCCTCCGGGTCCGCGTCCAGCACGGGCGCCGTCCAGGCGCCGCCCACCCGCCGCGCGGCCTCCACCTCCCGGCGGAACCGGGCCCGGAACTCCTCGTCCAGCGCGAAGTGCGGATGCACGATCTTGACGGCGACCGTACGGCCGCCCGCGCTGCGGCCCAGGTACACCCGGCCCATGCCGCCGGAGCCGAGCCGGCCGAGCAGCCGGTACGGTCCGACGGCTGTGGGCTCGTCAACTCCGAGCGGCTGCATCGGCGTCCACCCTTCCCCCGTACGGCTCAATACGCCGGTAAAACTCTCCAGAAGGTTAGTGCGCGAGCGCCCCGGCCTTCACGGCTGGAGCAGATCCACCTTCACGTCCGCCGGGAACCCCGTGGTCGGCCCTACCCGGCGCGCGAACTCCGCGACCGCCTCAAGCTGCGGGCCGCCGAAGCGGAAGTCGAGGGTAGTGAAGTACCGCTCCAGGATCCGCTCGTCGAAGGCCTCCCAGCGGGCCGCCTGCTCGGCGACCTTGCCGACCTCCTCCAGGGAGAGGTTGCGGGAGTCGAGGAAGGCCTCGTGCACCTTGCGGGTGATGACCGGCTCGCGCTCCAGGTAGTCCCGGCGCGCCGCCCAGACCGCGAAGACGAACGGCAGCCCGGTCCACTCCTTCCAGAGCGCGCCGAGGTCGTGCACCTCGAGGCCGTAGCGCGGGCCGTCGAGGAGATTGGCCCGCAGCGCGGCGTCCCCGATGAGCACGGCCGCCTCCGCCTCCTGCATCATCAGGCTGAGGTCGGGCGGGCAGGTGTAGTAGTCGGGGCTCACGCCGTAGCGCTCGGCGAGCAGCAGCTGGGCCAGGCGGACCGAGGTGCGCGAGGTGGAGCCGAGGGCGACCCGGGCTCCGTCCAGCTCGTCCAGCGGGACCTGCGAGACGATCACGCAGGACATCACGGGGCCGTCGCAGCCGACCGCGATGTCGGGGAAGGCGACCAGGTCGTCGGCGTTGCGCAGGAACTCGACGAGGGTGATCGGCCCGATGTCCAGGTCGCCGCGCACGAGCTGCTCGCTCAGCTTCTCCGGGGTGTCCTTGGTGAGCTCGAAGTCGAGGAGCGTGCCCGTTCTCGCGAGCCCCCAGTACAGGGGCAGGCAGTTCAGGAACTGGATGTGGCCTACGCGCGGCCGGGTGCGAGAATTGTCCACATCGCGACAGTAGACCCCATGGGGTAGCGTGCAGCCCTCAGGGTCGTGACACCTCGGTCACAGCCGCCCTTAACCCCCGGCTCGTCAAACCGACACGGGATCTTTCCGTCAAGCCGACACTCGATCTTCAAACATCCGGGTGACGTGATCTTGACCTCTATTGCTTTCGGCTGCCCGCGTGCTAGGCTCGCCGCAAGTTGCAGTTTGGTTTCCCTTGCAGTACAGAGCCTGCGGAGCATGTGACCGCGGGCTCTCGTCGTTTTCAGACGTATGCAGTTGTGCGGCATCTTGTTTTCACACTTGCAGGGTTCTGGAGCAGGGCAACCCTTTGGGCCCAAGGAGGGCTTATGGCTACCGGAACCGTGAAGTGGTTCAACGCCGAAAAGGGCTTTGGCTTCATCGCCCAGGAAGGCGGCGGCCCCGACGTCTTCGTTCACTACTCCGCGATCAACGCGAGCGGATTCCGTTCGCTGGAGGAGAACCAGCAGGTCTCCTTCGACGTGACGCAGGGCCCGAAGGGTCCGCAGGCGGAGAACGTCACCCCGGTCTGAGTCTTCGGTCTCGGAGCCTGGTGCTTTGATCCGGAACAGATAGCAGTACCCAAGGAGCCCCGCGCCGCAAGGCAACGGGGCTCCTGCCTTTTCCGTGCGCCGCGTGAATCGGCTCACACGTGCTGCATGATCAGCACGAACGTCGTCCCGGGCAGCAGCGCCTCGTAGGTGTGCGGCACATCCCCGCGGTACGTCATGTAGTCCCCGGGCCCCAGCTCCACCGCCTCCCCGCGCGGCCCCGCCTTCAGCCGCCCCGTGCTGACGACCAGATGCTCCACGGATCCCGGAATGTGCGGCTCCGACTCCCGGGCCGCCCCTGGTTCGGCGCGCAGATGGTAGATGTCCCGGCGGGCGCCGGGCGGGCTGGCCGAGAGCAGGGTGGCGACGTAGTCCGCCCGTTCGGACGCGACGGCGGGCCCCTCGCCGGACCGGATCACCTGGACCGCGGGCGACGGCGGCTCCACCAGCGTGCTGAACGGCACGCCGAGCGCGACCCCGAGCGCCCACAGCGTCTCCACGCTGGGGTTTCCGCCACCCGCCTCCAGCTGGGAGAGCGTGGACTTGGCGATGCCGGCCCGTTTGGCCAGCTCGGACAGGGACAGCCCGGTCCGGCCGCGCTCGCGCCGCAGGGACGCCGCGATCCAGTCGAGGGGCAGCCGGGAGGGCGGGGGCGCCGCATCGGACATGGTGTTCGCTCCATCGGTACGACCGTTCGCCTTGACGAACGGTGGACTTACTGTCCATTGTAGAAAACATGCGTTCGCCACTCCGAACACCCCTGTCCCCCTCACGCGTCCCCCTCGACACCTCCCTGGTCCGCGACAGCTCGCTCGTCTGGCTGGCCAGCGGTGTCGTCGGCGTCTCCTTCGGCGCCATCTCGGTCGCCGGCGGGCTGCCCGTGTGGGTGCCGGTGGTGATGTCGCTGGTCGTGTACGCGGGCTCGGCCCAGTTCAGCGCGGTCGGGGTGCTGCTCGCCGGGGGCGGGCCGGTGGCCGCGGCGGCCACGGGGCTGCTGCTCAACACGCGCACGCTGGCCTTCAGCCTCGCCGTCGCGGACATCCTCGGCCGGGGCCGCCTGGCCCGACTCCTCGGCGCGCACCTGGTGACCGACGAGACGGTGGCCTTCGCCCTCGCCCAGTCGGATCCGGCGCGGCGGCGGGCGGCGTTCTGGATCTCCGGGCTCGGCCTGTTCGCCGTCTGGAACCTCGGTGTCGTGGCCGGGGCGCTGGCCGGCGACGCGCTCGGCGACACCGGCGCCTACGGCCTGGACGCCGCCTTCCCCGCCGTACTCGTCGCCCTGGTCCTGCCCGCCCTGCGCGCGGATCCGGCCGTCCGGCGCTGCGCGCTGGTCGGCGCCGGGCTCGCGCTGGCGGTGACGCCCGCCGTCCCGGCCGGGGTGCCGGTGCTGGTGGCACTGGCGGGGCTCCTCGGGCACGGGCGCGGCAGGGGGCGTACGGCATGAGCGCGACGGTGGCCATGATCCTCGCGCTGGCGGTCGGGACGTATGCCTTCCGGCTGGCGGGACCGGTGCTGCACGGCCGGGTGGCGCTGCCGCCGCGGGTGCGGGAGCTGCTGTCGGCGGGGGCGATCGTCCTGCTGGTGGCCCTGTTGGCCACGGGTGCGCTGACCGAGGGCGGCGGCTTCGCGGGGTGGGCGCGGCCGGCCGGGGTGCTGGTGGCGGGCGTACTGGCCTGGTGGAGGGCGCCGTTCCCGGTGGTGGTGCTGGGGGCGGCCGGGGTCACGGCGGTGCTGCGGGCGGTCGGGGTGGCGTGAGAGGGGCCGTGGGAGAATTGCAGGGTGACCAGCGATGACGAGAACAACCACGGGGAGAGCGGCGGAAGCGCCGCGGGCAACAAGCTGGCGACGGGGATGTCCGTCGGGCTCAGCGTCGGCGTGAGCATCGGCCTTGTCCTGGGGATGACCGTCTTCGACAACCTGGCCCTGGGGCTGTCGCTGGGGATGTGCATGGGCATCGCCGTCGGCACCGGGGTCGGTGTGGGCCGGATGCGGGCCGGGGAGCAGAAGGACGCGGGCGACTAGCCGCACTCCTTCGCTAAGGTCCCGGGCCATGACCGACTCCGACTTCCTGACCACCACCCGCACCTTCTACGACGCCATCGCCGAGGACTACGCGACCCTCTTCAAGGACGCGCTCGCGAACAGGCCCCTGGAGCGGGCGATGCTCGCGCTGTTCGCCGAACTCGTCGACGGGGACGGCCCGGTGGCCGACCTCGGCTGCGGTCCGGGCGAGGCGACCGGCCATCTCGCCTCGCTGGGGCTGCCGGTGTTCGGTATCGACCTGTCGGAGTCGATGCTCACGATCGCCCGCCGCGAGAACCCGGGGCTGCGTTTCGAGCGGGGCTCCATGCTGGAGCTGGACCTCCCGGACGGTACGCTGGCCGGCGCCATGTCGTTCTACTCGTCCATCCACACACCGGTGGAGCAACTCCCGGCGCTCTTCGCCGAGTTCCATCGCGTGCTGGCCCCGGGCGCGCCGCTGCTCGTCGCGTTCCAGGCCGGCGACGAGCACCGCCACCACGACCGGCCCTTCGGCCACCCGGTCGCCCTCACCTTCCTGCGCCGCCGCCCCGAGGACATCGCCGAACTGCTGACGGCGGCCGGATTCGCCCTCGTCTCCCGGACGGTCCGCGAGCCGGACCCGGCGTTCGACGAAACGGTCGCGCAGGCGTTCCTGATCGTCCGCAAACCCGCCGCCTGACGCCGCTCAGAGAGCCCCGGCGATGTCCCGCGCCGCGATGTACCCGAACGTCATCGCCGGGCCGATCGTCGAGCCCGCGCCCGCGTAGCTGTGCCCCATGACGGCCGCGCTCGCGTTTCCGGCGGCGTACAGCCCCCGGATCACCGAGCCGTCCTCGCGCAGCACGCGGGCGCGGGCGTCCGTGACGAGGCCGCCCTTGGTGCCGAGGTCGCCGGGGACGATGCGGAAGGCGTGGTAGGGCGGGAGCCAGAGGGGGGCCAGGCAGGAGTTCGGGAGGACGGACGGGTCCGTGTAGTAGTGGTCGTAGGCGCTGTCGCCCCGGTGGAAGTCGGGGTCCTTGCCGCGCCAGGCCTGGGAGTTGAAGCGGTCCACGGTGGTGCGCAGGGCCGTCGCCGGCACGCCGATGGAGGTGGCGAGCGCGTCCAGGGTCCAGGCCTTGTGCGCGGCGCCGGAGTCGTACCAGCCGGCCGGGAAGGGCAGGGTCGGCAGGACGTCCTTGAAGAGGTACCGGTTGCGGTAGTTCTGGTCGACGATCAGCCAGGCCGGGATGGCGGGGCTGGTGTCCTGGACGTCGTACATGGTGTGGACGACGTCGCTGTAGGGGGCGGCCTCGTTGACGAACCGCGCCCCGGCCGCGTCGACCAGCAGGCCGCCGGGAAGGGTGCGTTCGGACAGGCAGAAGTACGGCTGGCCGGGGAGCGGGATCGCCGGGCCCCACCAGGCGTCGTCCATGAGGCCGAGGGCGGCGCCGAGCCGGTGGCCGGCCCGGATGCCGTCGCCGGTGTTCTCCTTCGCACCGACCGTCCAGTCCGTGCCGATCGGTTGGCGCTGGTACCGCTCACGCATCGCCGCGTTGTGCTCGAAGCCGCCCGAGCCGACGATCACGCCCCGGCGGGCGCGCACCAGGCCGGGCGTGCCGTCCCGGGTGACGACCGCCCCGCTCACGGCGCCGCCCTCGACGTACAGGTCGGTGAGGGGCGTGTCGAGCCACACCGGGACCCCGGCCGACCGGAGCCCCAGCCGTAGCCCGGCCGCCAGCGACTGCCCCATGGTCAGCGGCTTCTCCCCGCGCAGTGCCGCCGCCGTGCCCCGCGCGAGGCACTCCGCCGCCACCGCGGCCCCCTTGACGTTCACCGCGGCCAGGGCCAGCCACTTGTAGTCGGCGCTGAAGACGACCATGCCGGCGGGCACGTCCATGTACGGCGGGTTCAGCCGGGCCAGTTCGGCGCCGAGGAGGTTGCCGTCGAGCTGGTCGGGCTCTACGGAGCGGCCGTTGGGGAGGCCGCCGGGCAGCTCGGGGTAGTAGTCGCTGTAGCCCTCCATCCAGCGGAAGCGGAGGGGGCTGTGGGCCATGACGAAGGAGAGCATCGCCGGGCCGTGAGTGAGGAAGGCCCGCTGCCGGTCGACGGGCACGTCCGGGCCGACGACGGCGGCGAGATAGGCGGCCGCCTTCGCGGGGGTGTCCGGTACGCCCGCCGCGACCAGCACGGAGTTGTTGGGGATCCAGATCCCGGCACCGGACCGGGCGGCGGATCCGCCGAAGGTGGGCGCCTTCTCCAGCACCACACAGCTCAGTCCCTGCCTGGCGGCGGTGAGGGCGGCGGTCATGCCGGCGGCCCCGGAACCGATGACCACGACGTCGTACGTGCCGAGCAGGGGCAGATCGGCCGCGTGGGCCGCGGTGAGCCCCAGGGAGGCCGTGACCGTGCCGGCGGCACCGGCGGCGAGGACGTGTCTTCGGGAAGGGCGCGCGCTGATGGCCATGGGGCAGCTCCCGCCTGGGCTCGCATTTCTGAGGATGTGTCAGAAATGCGAATGTGACGCGGATGCGTGGTGAAGTCAAGCGCGGAGCAAGGCAGTTGACGTACGACGTACGCGGTGGGTCGGCACCCGCCCCCTCCCCGCCATCGTCCGGACTCCGGCGGAGGCGAGGAGCGGGTTGCCGCCCGGGCCCTTCCGAAATCGTCGTCCATCGGGCAAAGCCCAGTCAATCCTTGGGATTTGTCACCGGACCCAAGCATTAACTTGGAGGTCATGACCCTCGATGACCTACGGGTGTTCGTGGCCGTGTGCCGGGCCGGAAGTCTCAGCTCGGTGGCGCGGGAGCTGGGCTGCACCCAGTCCGCGGTGAGCCAGCATGTGAAGCGGCTGGAGCGGGAGACCGGCGTCGCCCTGCTGGAGCGCCAGCCCCGGGGCGTGGTGCCCACGCAGGCGGGGCGGGTGCTGGAGGAGGCCGCCGCCGAGGGGATCTCGGGGCTGGATCTGGCGGTACGGCGGCTGCGGGACCTCGTCGACGGGGAGAGCGGGTACGTGCGCGTGGCGACCGGGGCCACGACCGTACGGCACTTCATGTCGGAGGCGGTCGTCGCATATCGGCGGCGGCACCCGCGGGTCAACCTGGAGTTCCGCACGGTCAGTTCGGGCCGGGGCAGCTTCGACGCGCTGGCCGACGGCACGCTCGACCTGGCCTGGATCACCCTCGGCCCACCGGTCCGCGGCATCGAACAGCGGCCGGTGGTGGAGCTGCCCTGGGTGCTGGCGGTGCGCGCCGACGATCCGCTGGCGCGGCGGCCGTACGTCGACGTCGGCGCCGACCTGCGGGACGTACGGCTGATCCGGCTGCCGCCGAACTCCGCCTCGGCGGCTCATCTGGACGCCGCCTGCGCGGAACTGGGCGTCCGCCTCGCGCACGACACGAGCGTCGCCGACTGGGACACGGCGCTGCTGCTGGCCGAGCTGGGGGTCGGGCGGGCGGTGCTGCCCGCGCTGCCGGGGCTGCCCGTCCCCGGCGGCGACGGCGACCTGAGGCTGATCCCGCTGCCCGCCCTGCGCCCGCTGCCCGTGGGCTGGGCGGTCCGCCGCTGGGACGCGCTCAGCCCGCCGGCCCGCGCGTTCGCCGACCTGGTGGAGAGCCGGCGCAGGGCGGCGGGCGGCTCCGGCTCCCCAGGGGGGACGAACGGCTAGGGCCTGTCGTTTGGATCAGGCTGGCTGAAAGAGACAGCGCCTTTCTGCCAACCCGAGCGGGGCGATGGGGGTGCCCCCGCGCGAGCCGGGCGAAGCCGGTTCGAGCGGGGGGAGCGTGCAGCTGCAAGGCGGAGGAGGGCGTCGACGCGGAGCGTCGGCAACCGACGACAACGCCGCAGATGCGCGTGCCACGCCCCGCGACGCCGGCATGATCCAAACGACAGGCCCTAGTTCAGGCCGATCGCCGCGCAGTCCGCCGCGTACTCGGGGGTGCAGATCTGCTTGACGGTGTAGACGTCGTCCTGGATCACCGTCTCCTCGATGTTGCTCTTCGTGAGGGCGACCACCGGCACCAGCTGCGCCGGGATGCCCTCGTCGGTCGGGCTGTCGACCGAGTCCTGGGTCAGCGCGTCGAACTCGATGTCGCGGCCCTGGACCTTGTACACGGCCATCTTCGCGGCGTTGGTCGCCTCCAGCAGGAAGGACTTGTACACCGTCATGAACTGCTCGCCGGAGACGACCCGCTGCACCGCGTCCAGGTTCGCGTCCTGCCCGGTCACCGGCGGGATCTTGCTCGCGCCCGCCTCCTTGAAGGCGTCGATGACGCCGTCCGCCAGGCCGTCGCTCGCCGAGTAGACCGCGGCGATGTTGTTCAGCCCGACGGCGGCGATCGCCTTCTTCATGTTGGCCTTGGCCACCTCGGGCGACCACTTGTCGGTGTCGTACCGCTTGACGATGTTCACCTCGCCCTCCAGCTCGCCGAGCGCGCCCCTCCTGACCAGGCCCGTGTTCGGGTCGGCGGGATCGCCGTTCATCATGACGACCTTGCTGGACGCGGCCTTGGAACCGAGCTCCTCGACCAGCGCGCGGCCCTGCACCTCGCCGACCTGCTCGTTGTCATGGGAGACGTACGCGTCGATCGGCCCCTGGGCGAGACGGTCGTAGGCGATGACGGGGATACCGGCGTCCTTGGCCTTCTGCACGTCCGGGGCGATGCCCTTGGCGTCCAGCGCGTCCACCAGGATCACGTCGACCTGGCCCTCGATCATCTTCTGGAACTGCTGGCTCTGTCTGTCCGGGCTCGCTTCGGCGTTGGCGTACTCGACCTTGCCCTTGCCGTCGGTGAGGGCGCCGACCTCCTTCTTGATGAGCGGGTAGTCGAACTTCTCGAAGCGTGCCGTGTCCTTGTCGGGCAGCAGCAGGCCCACCGTGATGTCGTCGCCCTTCTTGGGCGACTCGGAGCTGTCACCGCCCGCGATACCGTCGACGACACCGCACGCGGTGAGCGACAGCGCCGAGGCCGAGGCGGCCAGGGCTATCGCGACACGGCGTACGGCGGGGGTGTGGGGGGTACGTGCGTTCACTACTGGTGCCTTCCGAGCGGGTGAGCGGCCGTGCTGACCCGGGGGGCGGCAAACCCGGGTGGCGGTAGCCAACGCGGCATCGGCATGTCACGTCAAGCAGTTGTCGTAACGAGACGGCAACCGTTTTCCGTACTCACCAGTACTGCCCGCTACTTCTCGTACAGCTCCTCGACCTCCGTCGCGAAGTCCCGCATGACGGCTTCCCTGCGCAGCTTCATCGACGGCGTCAGATGGCCGTCCATCTCGGTGAAGTCCGCTGGGAGGATCGCGAAGCGGCGGATGGACTCGGGTCGGGAGACGAGCTTGTTGGCCTCGTCGACCGCACGCTGGAGGATCGCCCGCAACTCGTCGTCGTTCACGAGGAGTTCGGCGGGCACGGGGTGCTTGCCGTTCATGCGGCGCCAGTGGCTGACGCCGTCCATGTCCAGGGTGATCAGTGCGGAGACGTAGGGGCGGCGGTCGCCCAGGACCATGCACTGGGAGATCAGGGGGTGCGAGCGCAGCCAGTTCTCCAGCGGCGCCGGGGCGACGCTCTTGCCGCCCGCGGTGATCAGGAGTTCCTTCTTGCGGCCGGTGATCGTCAGGTAGCCCTCGTCGTCGAGGGTGCCGATGTCGCCCGTCGGCAGCCAGCCGTCCGCCGCCGCCGGGACCACGCCGCCCGCCGACGGGTCCCAGTAGCCGCGCAGCACCTGGTCGCCGGCGACGAGGATCTCGCCGTCCGCGGCGATCCGGACGCGGGTGCCGGGCAGGGGCCAGCCCACCGTGCCCAGGCGGGGCTTGAGGGGCGGGGTGACGGTCGCGGCACCGGTCGTCTCGGTCAGGCCGTAGCCCTCGTAGATCTCGATGCCCGCGCCGGTGTAGAAGGCGGCGAGACGGCGGCCGAGCGGTGAGCCGCCGCAGATCGCGTACCGCACCCGGCCGCCCATGGCGTTGCGGATACGGCGGTAGACCAGCGGGTCGTAGAAGGCGCGGGCGGTCTTCAGCGCCGTGTTCGGGCCGCTGCCCGTGCCGGCCGCCCGGGCCTCCATCGCCTCGCCGTAGCGCTCGGCCACGGACGCGGCGCGGTCGAAGGACGACGCCCGGCCGCCCGTCTCGGCCTTGGCGCGGGCGGAGTTGAAGACCTTCTCCAGCATGTAGGGGATGGTGAGCAGACAGGTGGGCCGGAAGGCCGCCAGGTCCGGCAGCAGGTCCTCCGCCTTCAGGCTCGGCGCGTGGCCCAGGCGGACCCGTGCCCGGACGCACGCCACCGCCACCATGCGGCCGAAGACGTGCGACATGGGCAGGAAGAGCAGCACCGAGGCCTCGTCGCTCGTCCTCGCCTTGAAGATCGGGTAGAGGAGCTCGATCGCGTTGTCGACCTCGGCGAAGAAGTTGCCGTGCGTCAGCGCACAGCCCTTGGGGCGGCCCGTGGTGCCCGAGGTGTAGATGAGCGTCGCGAGCGTGTCCGGCACCAGCATGCCGCGCCGTACGCTCACCTCCCCGTCGGGCTCCTGCCTGCCGTGCTCCGCCAGCCGCTCCACATGGCCCTTCTCCATCACCCACATGTGGCGCAGGTCGGGCACGCGGTCCAGTTCGGGGCCGAGGGCGGCCGCCTGGGCGGCGGTCTCGGTGACCAGGGCGACCGCGCCCGAGTCCTGGAGGATCCAGCGGGTCTGGAAGGCGGAGGAGGTGGGGTAGACGGGAACGGTGACGAGTCCGGCCGCCCACGCGCCGAAGTCGAGGAGCGTCCACTCGTACGTCGTACGCGCCATGATCGCGATCCGGTCGCCCGGCACCAGCCCCTCGGCGACCAGCCCCTTGGCCACCGCCTGCACCTGCTCGGCGAACTCCGCCGCCGTCACGTCCGTCCAACGCCCGTCCGCGCCCTTGCGGCTGAGGACCACGGCGTCCGGCGTCGCCGCCGCGTTGTCGAAGGGGAGGTCCGCGAGCGACCCGTGGGTCACCGGCGGCGCGAACGGCGGTACGTACGCCTCCCGTACGGCACCGTCCAGTCGCCGCGTCTCGGGCTGAACCAGGTTCGGTCCCGGAGCGTCGTCGTAGGCGGCCGACGGGGCGAAGGAGGGAAGCGGGGTGGACACGGGCGGCTCCTGCGGCGGGCGTGCAGCGACGGAAACACTGCTTGCTGCATGACGTACGTGCCTCGCGCACCGTGGCGTTCACCTGCGGAGGCATGCGGAGGTCTGCGGAAAGGGTTACCGCTGGTTAGGCAGGAGATCGTACGGCGCCCGCGTGTGGGGGTTGTGCGGGTTCGGCGGCGGTCCGGAGCCGGGTATGTGCAACGTCGGGGGTTATGTGAGGGCCCCTCAGCTTCGTCTCACCTGATCCTTACCCACGCTCCACCACGGCCGTCACCCGCGTTCCAGAACGGCCGTCAGGCCCTGCCCGCGCGCGCCGCGCAGACGGAGATCAGCCCGCGTCGTCCGGTGAGGCGAGAGTGCGTGCCGGGTGCCGTGGGGGCGTGCCCGCACCGCCCCGGGGTCGCTTGGGTCGAGATCGCGGCTGTGCTTGAGGACGGCCCCGGCGACGAACTCGCCGACCACACCCGGATCGCCGAGCCGGTGCCGCTCGACCAGTCCGTCGACCACGGCCGTGAGCATGTCCTGGTGGGAGGCGGTGGCGTACGGGCCGTCGGAGCGGGCGAACGGGACGCGGGTGCCGCCGATGATCGCGACGCGCCGTACCGACGGTGGTTTCACGGGCCCCATCTCCACCCGCTCCTCACGTCACCATGGGCTTACCTCGGGTAACCTTACTCCGGAGTCAGCACCGGATCAGCACTGGAGTGGCACATGGCCGACCGCTATCTGACCTTCACCGGCACGACGCCCGGCCGCTTCCTGACCCGCCGTCTGGGGTTGCCGCAGCCGGCCACGCTGAAACGCTGGTCACCTCAGCGGCCCGCGCTGGAGGGCGAGCGGCTGCTGCTCACGGCCGGCAAGTCGGACCTGGAGTGGAGGGACGCGGGCCTCGATCTGACGGCCTCCGCCGGGAAGCCGGCCGCCGTGCTCCTGGACGCCACCGGGGTACGGGACGTGGAGACGCTCGCCGAGGTGCACGCCGCTCTCCACCCCGTCGTACGGTCCGTCGCCGAGAGCGGCCGGATCGTCGTCCTCGGCGCGCCCCTGTCCGCCTCCGACCATCACCAAGCGGCCGTCCAACAGGCCCTGGAGGGCTTCACGCGCTCGCTCGGCAAGGAGATCGGGCGGGGCAGGACCGTGAACCTCGTCCGACTGACGGACGTCCGCGCCGCCGGGTCGACCCTGCGGTTCCTGCTGTCTCCCAGGTCGGCTTATGTCAGTGGTCAGGTGATCGTGGTGGGTGCCTACGGCGAGGGGGCCCATGGCGGACGCGAGGGTGCTCACACCGGCGGTGCTCGCGACGCGGGTGAGGCGCCCGCGGGGTCCGACCGCCCCCTCATCGACCCGGACCGCCCGCTCACCGGCCGCACCGCCCTGGTCACCGGCGCCGCGCGCGGTATCGGTGAGGCGGTCGCCGAGACGCTGGCCAGGGACGGTGCCCGGGTCGTCGTGCTCGATGTGCCGCAGGCCGAACAGGACGCCCGGCGCGTGGCCGACCGGCTCGGCGGCACCGCCCTCGCGCTCGACATCACCGCCTCCCACGCGGGCGAGCGCATCGCGGCCGCGCTGCCGGACGGGCTGGACGTCCTGGTCCACAACGCCGGGATCACCCGGGACCGGCGCCTGGTCAACATGCCCGCCGAGCGCTGGAGTTCGGTGCTCGACGTCAACCTGGCAAGCGTGCTGCGCACGACGGACGCCCTGTTGGAGAGTGGGACGCTGCGGCGGGGCGGGCGGATCGTGGCGACGGCGTCGATCGCGGGGCTGGCCGGGAACGCCGGGCAGACCAACTACGGCGCGAGCAAGGCGGGCGTCGTCGGTCTGGTCCGCTCGCTCGCGCCGCGTGCGCTCGCCGAGCACGAGGTCACCGTCAACGCGGTCGCGCCCGGCTTCATCGAGACCAGGATGACCGCCGCGATCCCCCTGTTCATCCGTGAGGCGGGCCGCCGTATGAACTCCCTCGCGCAGGGCGGCCTGCCGGTCGACGTCGCCGAGACGACGGCGTGGCTGGCGCACCCGGAGTCGGGCGCGGTCAACGGGCAGGTCGTCCGGGTGTGCGGCCAGAGCCTGCTGGGGGCCTGATGACGACCGCGACCGTCCTGACCGGATCCCCCTCCCTGCCGGGGCTGCTCGCCCGGGGCGCTGTGCTCTCCCCCTTCAAACGCCCCCGCCCCGACGCGGAGTTCCCGCGGACCCGGCTCGTCCTGCCCGGCCTGCGCGTCGACCTGGCGCGGCTCGCGGCCTACGAACGGGTCTGCGGCTTCGCGACGGGCGACGACGCACTGCCGGTCACCTATCCGCATGTCCTCGGATTTCCGCTGGCCATGCGGCTGATGAGCACCCGGGAGTTCCCCCTGCCGCTGCTCGGCCTCGTCCACACCTCCATCGGCATCACCCGGCACCAGCGGCTGACCGCCACGGGCGCGTACGAACTGTCCGTGCACATCGACGCCCTGGTGCCGCACCGCCGGGGCACGGAGGCCGTCGTGGTCACCGAGGTGCGGGACGGGGAGGCCGTCGTCTGGGAGTCGCGCAGCAGGTATCTCGCCCGGCACCGCACGGAGGGGCAGCGCGGCGAACCGTCCGCGTCGGGCGAACCGTGCGCGTCGGGCGGGGCGCCCGAGCCGCCCAAGCCGCTCCCCCCGGTCGCCGAGTGGCGTCTCGCCGGTGACGTCGGCCGCCGCTACGGCGCCGCCTCCGGTGACCGCAACCCCATCCACCTCCACCCCCTCACCGCCCGGCTGTTCGGCTTCCCGCGCGCCATCGCCCACGGCATGTGGACGGTGGCCCGCTGCCTCGCGGCGCACGGCACTCCGGAACGGGCGCTGGTGGAGGCCCAGTTCCGGGCACCCGTGCTGCTTCCGGGGACCGTGACCTATGCGGCGGAGGGCGGGCGGTTCGAGCTGCGGGGCGCCAAGGGGCGCGTCCACCTCGCCGGGGAGGTCTACCCGCTCGCCTCGTGAGCGGCGGCCGACGGCGCCTCGACCGACGTCGCTCCGGCCACGGCCGGGGGTGACCATGGTCGGCCTGCCATGAGGTTGCCGAGGCCCGACCAGGAGAAGTTCATGAGGGTCGCCGCGGCCTCTCGCGCCGTCACCCCGGGTGTGGCGTTGGCCCAGTCCGCCAGGGACTCGGCCGCGCCGACCAGGGCCTCGGCCAGCCCCGCGACCTCACTCTCGGGCAGGTCGGGGTCGCGATGGGCCTCCCGCGCGGCCGCGAGGATCAGCTGCGTCACAAACGCGACGATCTCCGCGCGCATCGCGGCGACCTCGGAGGCGAACGGCTCCCCGTGGGTGCGGGCCTGGAGGTGCAGTACGGCCCAGCCGTCCGGGTTCTGCGCGGTGTGCGTGAAGAACGCGCCGAGCCCTTCCCAGAGCTGACGGTCGGCCGGCGCGTCCCGCCGGACTCCGGCCCGGACGGCCTCGGTGAGCGCGGCCGCCTCCCGCCGGATGCAGGCCGTGAAGAGGTCTTCCTTCGAGTTCAGATACAGGTACACCAACGGCTTGGAGACGCCCGCGAGTTCGGCGATCTCGTCCATCGACGCGGCCATGTACCCCCGCCGGCCGAAGGTCCGCACGGCGGCGTCCAGCATCTGCTGCTCACGGACGGCGCGCGGCATCCGCTTGGTCTTCACGGCACCCATGCCGATTAGCGTACGGGCCGGGAGGGGTGATCCCACCCGGCCCACCGCACATCGCCGCCCACGCGAACGGCTACTCCTCGCCTCTCGCCTCGTCCGCGAACCGCGCCACCTGGTCGATCAGCGGCCGCCCCTCCCCCGACGGCAGCGCCGTCAGCCGGGGCAGCAGCTGTGCGGTGAGCAGGGTGGACAGGGCCGAGGTGTCCGCGCCGGAACCGTCGGTCCGTACGACCACCGGCTGCGGTGCCTTCCCGGCGAGCTTCGCGCCCACTTCCAGGCGGCGCCGGGCCAGTTCGTACTGAAGAACCGCGCGGTTGTCCCGGTAGGCCTTGGCGAGGGCGCGCTGGGCGCGGGCCTCGTTCTCGGCGGCGATCAGGCCGCTGCGGCCCCGCGTCTCGATCTCGAACCGCACCCGCTGGGCGTTGGTCTCCTGCTGCTCCAGCAGCTGGGCGACCTCCTCGCGGGCCCGGTTCAGCGCCGCCTTGACCTCGACGATCCGGGCGTCCCGCACCTTCTTGGCCCGCTCGATGTCCATGCCCAGCTGGTCGATGCGGCGCTTGCGGACGAGCCCCCACTCCTGGTCGTACGCCGTGCGCTCCTTGGCGACCCGCTCCCGGGTGGCCAGGTGCTGCTGGTACTGCGTCGGCAGCTGCACGTCCGGGATGTTGCAGCCGGTGATGCGCACGCCGTAGCCGGACAGCTGGCGGTTGAGGAGCTCCTGCATGTCGGCCACGTCCGAGCCGCGCAGGTCGTAGGCGCGCTCGGTGCGCATCTTGCGGGCGCGCTGCCGGATCGCGTCCTGTACGGCGCTGGAGAGCACCAGGTCGAAGTTGCCCGCGCCGATCGTGCGGACGAACAGCACGGCGTCGTTGATGCGGAACTTCAGGAAGAACTCGATGGACCTCAGCGGCACGTTCTCCTGCGTCGGGCAGGCCATCACCGGTGCGGAGTACGGGATCTCGGTGGCCGTGTCGACCACGAAGTCGACCCGGGACCAGGGGTGCCACAGGTAGTGGCGGCCGGCGTCCAGAGTGCGGACCACGGCGCCGTAGCGGGTCAGCACGCCGTTGGTGCCCTGCTCGATCTCGACGATCGAGGAACGCCACCACCACAGCACGCCGATCAGCAGCAGTACCGCGCCGCCGGCGTAGGACACGGTGGCGAGGGTGCCGTAGGCGAGGTCCCCGGCGACCGACTCGGACTCCGCCGCGCCCAGCGTCAGCATCAGGCCCATGAACAGGGCGTAGACGCCGAGCCACAGCGGCAGCATCCACCACAGGCGGCGCCGGTGGCGGGGGATGATCACCGGGATCAGGGTGTCGGCCTCGCCGCCGCGCAGCAGCCGCGCGATGTCGGCCCAGGGGGCGACCTTCTCGGAGATGACCGACCTGCGCTGGGAACGGGCGGTGCTCATCGGGTGGCCTCCTCGGCGGTGTCGGAGCCGGCGTCACGGGCGTCGTCGCCTGCCGGTGCGGGCTGGTCGGGGACCTGCGGCACCGTCGGCCGGTCGGCGGCCAGCAGCGCGCCGATCTCCGCCTCGCGCGCGGCGATCCGCTCGGACACCTCGGCGAGACGCGCCCGCACGGCGGCCATGTCCTCGTCGGTGAACAGTTCCGTGCCCCGCTCGCCGATCAGTTCGCGGGCCAGCTCCAGGAAGTCGATACCCGCGTCCGCGGTGCCGCCGATGCGGACCAGGCGCGGCAGATGGTCGGCGACCTGCTCCAGCGTGTCCAGCACCTGCTGCTGGTAGCGGTACTCCAGGATCTCGGGGGCCTCCGCGGCGGTCACCGCGCGGATGTCGAGGGCCTGCGCCTCCAGCAGGGCCGCGTTGGCCTTGGCCTCCGACTCGGCCTGGACGTACCGCTGCCGGGCGAGGGCCTCGGCGCGGTTGGTCTCGCGCTCCACGGCCGTGTCCATCTGCGCCTGGTACTGGGCGATGTCGGCCTGGATCGCGGACAGGGTCTCCTGGCTGGAGGCGAGTTCCCGGGTGAGGTCGCCCTCGTCCTGCTCCTTGCGGAGCTGGAGCGCGTACTCGTGGGTGTACGCCTCCTTGGCGACCCGCACCATCTCGGGCGCCGCCAGGTCCATGCGGTAGCGCTGGTCGGAGGGCTCGGCGTGCGTGATGTTGGCGTTGGTGAGCTCGACGGCCGGGCGGAACTGCTGGTTGAGCTGCTCCAGCAGCCGGCCGGAGTCCTCGCCGACCATGTCGTAGATCCCGGCGGCCTCCTGCTCGTAGATGAGGCTGCGGATGGTCTCGCTCACCGCATTGCTCAGCTTCTCCTCGAAGCCGCGGACCGCGCCCAGCGTGTAGACGAACTCGGTCGGGTCGCTGATCCGGAACTGGATGAACAGGTCGATCGACGCCTTCACGCCGCCCCGGGTGGGTGCCTCGCGCACCGGCGCGTTGAACGGGTACTCGATCGTGGTGTTGACGATGTACGACACCCGCTTCCACGGGCTGAGCAGCACGATCCGGCCGGGGCCGACGACCTTCTCCAGCTTGCCGAACCGGGTGATCAGCGCCTGGCAGCCGTCCGGCACCATGACCATGCCCTGGCGCCACCAGACGAAGGCGACGGCGAGCAGGGCGATGAGCCAGGAGTGCACGCCGAACAGCGGGTTGGTCAGCACGTCGGCACCGGAGGCCCCGACGAGGGCCGCGCCCACCAGGCTCAGCACGAGCAGCGTCAGCACCGGCAGCATGGAGATGATCGAGCGGCCCTTGGGGATCACCATCGGGCAGATGGCGTGCACCACCTCGCCGCCCTCGCGGATCTGCTCGCTACGGCCGAGCGCCTCCCCCGCCTCGTCCAGCGGCACCGTCTTCTGACGCATGACGGTGGAGGTGGATCCGCCCTGTTCCCGGGCTGCCAGGAAGTCGGCCGGGTCGATGGCCCAGCCCTGCGCGTCGTACTCCTCGCCGCCTTCGCGTGCTCCCCGTCCGCCGATCTGCCGCTGCAGTTCCTCCTGCGCGGCCTTCCGCGGATCGGTGCCGGAGGCGACGGCCTCGGCGACGCGTCGTGCGCCCTGTTTGGCGCGCGCTCGTGCCACGGTTCCCCCTTGTGTTCCGATGCCCGTTGGATGCGGGTCCTACTGGTGATACACCGGTCGGCCCGATGCGGTTCCAGTCATCCCACATCATGATCCGGACAAAGGTAAGGGGGGCGCTCGGCACAGTTACCGATCGGTATCACTGCCGGGACCCGGAAGAGGGCCCGGTGTCAGGGACGGGTGGAAGGACTAGGAGGAAGCCTGGCCCTGCGCCCGCGTCGCCTCGTCGACCACGTCGTCCTCCTGGCTGCGGTTGGCCTCCAGATTGGCCTTCACGCGGTCGACCTTCTGCACGATCTGGACGGACGCGCGGTCACGTTCCTTGCGCAGGACGACGAAGCTGATCGGGGCGGAGATCACCAGGGCGAGCAGGACGACCCACATGCCGTTGGAGTCGCCGAGGCCGCGCGGCGCGACGCCGGAGTAGACGAGGCCCCAGACGACCACGAGGCAGCCCACGAAGATCCCGAGGCGCATCAGTGTGTAGCGGAGCATCTCAATCCACTCTTCCGATTCCAAAAAGGGCCGCTGTCCAGTGAAGCACGCGCGGCCCTCGATCTTGCAGGGGGGTCGGCGGGCCGTCAGCCGAGGGGCAGCAGCATGATCACGTCGTCCCGGTCGTCGCCGGGCTCGACCCTGATGGCGTCCGGGATCCGGCCGACCTCCTTGTAACCGCAGGAGCCGTAGAACCGCTCCAGGCCCAGGCCGCCCCGGCAGGTGAGCCGCAGCGCCTCGATGCCGTCGAAGGTGCGGGCCTCCCGCTCGGCGGCCGCCAGCAGGTCGCGGCCGTAGCCCTTGCCCTGGTGCCGGGGGTGCACCATCACCGTGTACAGCCAGGCCCAGTGGGTCATCAGCCGGTGGGTGTTGAAGGTGAAGAACGCCGTCGCGGCCACCTCGCCCGCCTCGTCCTGCCCGACCAGCAGCCGGGTGCGGCCGTCGGCCATCGCCGCGAGGTGCTGCAGCAGCGCCGGCCGGACCGCCTCACGGGTCACGGGCGGCACGAAGCCGACGGCCCCGCCCGCGTTGGAGACGTCGGTCCACAGGTCGAGGATGCCGTCGCGCAGGGCGGGAGTGACGGCCGGGTCGAGTGTGAAAGTAAGGGACACCGCGCCATGGTAGCCATTACGGCAGGGCTCGTGCCGCCACTTTCAGATCGGAGACCAGGCCCTCGTACGCGGCCTTGCGCTCCGCGTCGTCCCGCGCCCGCAGCACCGACGAGGGATGCACCGTGGCCACCAGCTTCTCCGGCCGGCCGTGGACCTCCCGCTCCAGCAGCGCCCCACGCGCCTCGCCGACCCGGAACGACGACCCCAGCAGCGCCTTGCCCGCGGTGGCGCCCAGGGTCACGATCAGCTCGGGCTCGACGACGGCCAGCTCGGCGGCCAGCCACGGGCCGCAGGCCGTCATCTCCCGCAGGGACGGCGCCTTGTGGATGCGGCGCTTGCGGGGTTCGGCCTGGGTGAACTTGAAGTGCTTCACCGCGTTGGTCACGTAGGCCTCGGCGGGGTCGATGCCCGCCTCTGCGAGTGCCCGGTCGAGCAGCTTCCCCGCGGGACCGACGAAGGGTTTGCCCTGGCGGTCCTCCTGGTCGCCGGGTTGCTCGCCGACGAGCATGACGCGGGCGTCGGCGGCGCCCTCGCCGAACACGGTCTGGGTCGCGTCCCGGTGCAGGGGGCAGCCCCTGCACTCCGCTGCGGCCCGGCGCAGGGCGGACAGGCTGCGGGCCCCGTCCGGGAGGAAGGGTTCTGCGGTGTAGGCGTCCTCAGGAGCCTTGGTGCGCACCATGGCGTCCGGGTACCCGCCGTGGGAACTCGGACCCATGTCGTCTGCGGGTGCGTGGGAGCTGGTCGCGGCGCGGCGGAGCCGCATATCGATACGGCCCGCGCCCGTTCGTTGGCCGGTCCCGCTCCCTGCAACAGCAGGCGACCTCACACCCGCATCGGCTGCGGGGCCTCCCTGCGCGCCGGGTCCGGGCCCTCGTACTCCCGGATGATCTCGTACCGAGTGTTCCGCTCCACCGGTCGGAAGCCCGCGTCCCGGATCAGGTCCAGCAGATCCTCGCGGGTCAGCTTGTTCGGCGTGCCGTAGTTGTCGGCGTCGTGCGTGATCTTGTACTCGACGACCGAGCCGTCCATGTCGTCGGCGCCGTGCTGGAGGGCCAGCTGGGCGGTCTGGACGCCGTGCATCACCCAGAAGACCTTGACGTGCGGGACGTTGTCGAAGAGCAGCCGGGAGACCGCGAACGTCTTCAGGGCCTCCGCGCCGGTCGCCATCTGGGTGCGCGCCTGGAGGCGGTTGCGTACCTTGCCGTCCTTCATGTCGACGAAGTCGTGCTGGTAGCGCAGCGGGATGAAGACCTGGAAGCCGCCGGTCTCGTCCTGGAGCTCACGCAGGCGCAGAACGTGGTCGACGCGGTGCCGCGGCTCCTCGATGTGGCCGTACAGCATGGTGCACGGGGTCTTCAGACCCTTCTCGTGCGCCAGGCGGTGGATGCGGGACCAGTCCTCCCAGTGGGTGCGGTGGTCCACGATGTGCTGACGGACCTCCCAGTCGAAGATCTCGGCGCCACCGCCGGTCAGCGACTCCAGGCCCGCGTCGATCAGCTCGTCGAGGATCTCGGACGCCGACAGGCCGCTGATCGTCTCGAAGTGGTGGATCTCCGTGGCCGTGAAGGCCTTCAGCGAGACGTCCGGGAGGGTGGCCTTGAGCTCCCGCAGCGAGCGCGGGTAGTAGCGCCAGGGGAGGTTCGGGTGCAGGCCGTTGACGATGTGCAGCTCGGTGAGGTTCTCCGACTCCATCGCCTTGGCGAGCTTGACGGCCTCCTCGATGCGCATCGTGTACGCGTCCTTCTCGCCCGGCTTGCGCTGGAAGGAGCAGTACGCACAGGAGGCCGTACAGACGTTCGTCATGTTGAGGTGCCGGTTGACGTTGAAGTGGACGACGTCACCGTTCTTGCGCGTCCGCACCTCGTGCGCGAGCCCGCCGAGCCACGCCAGGTCGTCCGACTCGTACAGCGCGATGCCGTCCTCACGGGACAGCCGCTCACCGGAGCGGACCTTCTCCTCCAGCTCGCGCTTGAGCCCGACGTCCATGCGTGCACCTCTCCTAGACAGACTTCGACAACCGTACTCCCCCACCCTCCGGGCGGCGGGACCCCCGAACGCGCTCCGCGCCTACGCCTCTTCGGGCAGTTGCCCGACCCGGTTCTCCCACTTCGTGGAGAGCACGATCGTCGTACGGGTCCGGGAGACGCCCACGGTGCCGCTGAGCCGTCGGATGATCTTCTCCAGGCCGTCCACGTCGGCCGCGCGCACCTTGAGCATGTACGAGTCGTCGCCCGCGATGAACCAGCAGTCCTCGATCTCGCCCAGGTCCCGCAGGCGGTTCGCCACGTCCTCGTGGTCGGTGGCGTCGGAGAGCGAGATGCCGATCAGCGCGGTGACGCCGAGGCCGAGCGAGGCGGCGTCGACGGTGGCGCGGTAGCCGGTGATGACGCCGGCCGCCTCCAGCCGGTTGATGCGGTCGGTGACGCTGGGTCCCGACAGGCCGACGAGGCGTCCCAGCTCCGCGTAGGAGGCCCGGCCGTTCTCCCTCAGGGCCTGGATGAGCTGCCTGTCCACCGCGTCCATGCGATTCGAAGCCTTCCGCTGAAGAGTTCCAGAAGTGATGAGAGTCAACTGACGAGAGTCGAGTGACGACAGGTACCGCGACCTGCCCGTCGTGCCTTATGTGCCGTTCCCGAGCTCGCCCTTCCACCGCCGGTACAGCCCGTGCTCGACGCCCGCCGCGTCCAGCACGCGTCCGGCGACGAAGTCCACGAGGTCCTGGATGTGGGTCGCGCCCGCGTAGAAGGCCGGGGACGCCGGTACGACGCTGGCGCCGGCGTCGTCCAGTGCGACGAGGTGCCGGAGGGTCTGGCCGTTCAGCGGGGTCTCCCGTACGGCCACGACCAGCTTGCGGCGTTCCTTGAGGGTGACGCTCGCCGCGCGCTGCAGAAGATCCTTGGACAGCCCGAGCGCGACGCCCGCGACACAGGCCGCCGAGGCGGGCACGATCAGCATGCCTTTGACGGGGTACGACCCGGACGACGGCCCGGCCGCGAGGTCACCCGCGCTCCAGTGCCGTACGCCGGCGATGTCGACCTGGAAGGTCCCGGGCTTGCCGTCGGCCCCGCGTGACAGCCATTCCCGCAGGTCGGCCTGCCAGTGGGCGTCCCGGAACGGGATCCCCGTCTCATCGAGCAACGTGAGCCGTGACGCCCGGCTGACGACCAGGTCGACGCTCTCCCCGGCGACGAGGAGCGCGCGCAGCACCGCGGCGGCGTATGGGGTGCCGGAAGCGCCGGACACCCCTACGATCCAAGGCGTACGCGGCGTCTCTCCTGGCTTGACTGGGTTCACGACACCGAGCCTATCCGGCGCCGCCGGGTGAGAACCGACCAAGGGTGGCCGGGCGTTCCTTGGACGGGACGAGTTGGGGGGTGGGGTCGCGATGACTGGTACGCCGGTGGTGCGGACTGCGGAGGGCGAGTGGTCGCGGGGTGACCGCGCGAAGGCCGCCGCCAAGTTGATGCTGGGCTGGGTCGCACTGCTGTGGCTGCTGGAAGTGGCCGACGTGGTCAGCGGGCACGCCCTCGACGGCTTCGGCATCGTCCCGCGCACCCCGTCCGAGCTGGTGGACGTCGTTCCGGCGTCCTTCATCCACTTCGGCTTCGCCCATCTCGCCGCGAACAGCGTGCCGCTGTTGATCCTCGGATTCCTCGCGGCCCTCGGTGGGATACGCCGGTTCGTCGCCGTCTGCGCCCTGGTCATCGTCGCCGACGGCCTCGGTGTGTGGCTGATATCGCCGTCCGGCACCAACACCGCGGGCGCCTCCGGCCTGGTCTTCGGCCTCTTCGGCTTCCTTCTGCTCACGGGCTTCGTGGAGCGCCGCCCGCTCGGCGTCGTGGTCGGCCTCCTGGTGGCCGCCGTCTGGGGCGGCTCCATGCTGGCGGGCCTCGCCCCGACCCAGTCCGGCGTGAGCTGGCAGGGGCATCTGGTGGGGCTGGTGGCGGGGGTCGCGGCGGCGTTCGTGCTGGGGCGCCGGGAGGGTGGGGCTGCGCTCAGGACGCGCCGGGCGACTCAGGGTCCACAGGAAGGCGGCTGGTATCGACCGTGAGGCGTCCGATCTTGGTCTCCACAGTGACCTTGCCGCCGTAGGGAAGCGTGTCCCGCCCGCGGTAGCCGTCGGGGCCCGGATTCCAGAGCGTGACGAGATGCCCCTTCTGCGGATCGAAGATCAGGTAGTTCGGGATGCCCCGAGACGCGTACTGCTTGTTCTTGACCTCGTAGTCGTTGCGAACGCTGCTGGGGGACACGACCTCGACGGCGAGTTCAATGAGGTCAGGCGCGTAAGAGGGCTGGTTTCGGTTCTTCTCCTCCGCGGGGATGAGCGCGAGATCGGGGCAGAACTCGAAGTCGTCGCTGAACGGGACGGCCACATCGCTGATGAAGCCCCACTCCGGGCCCATCTGAACTTCCAGCTGCGTCCACAGCCGCACGATGGTCTCGTTGTGGAACGGCCTGAGCGGACTCATCACGATGTTGCCCTCGACAATCTCCATCCGGTACCCGCGGAACATGTCCTCGTACCGGGCGAGCTGCGAGTGCAGGCGGTCGCTGTCCGAGATGGTCACATCGGCCTCCCTCTCTCTGCACTCGATGGTAGGCCGCACCGTAGTCACACGGTCAGACCCCGAACCAGGAGATCAAGCAGCGCACACACGAACAGGGCAATCCCGATGAACCCATTGACGCTGAAGAACGCCCTGTTCAGGCGCGACAGGTCATGCGGCCGCACGATCGAGTGCTCGTACACGAACGCGCCGGCCACGATCAGCAGGCCCAGCCAGAAGAAGGAGCCCGCGTCCGTGGCGAGGGCATACCAGACGAGCAGGGCCGTCGTGATCGCGTGGCAGACCCGGGCGCCCCGGATCGCCGCCGGGATACCGAAGCGGGCCGGGACCGACATGACGCCGGTCTCGCGGTCGGTGTCGACGTCCTGGCAGGCGTAGATCAGGTCGAAGCCGCCGATCCAGATGCCGACGGCGAGGCCCAGGATGACCGCGTCCCAGGACCAGGCGCCGGTGATGGCCAGCCAGCCGCCGACCGGGCCCATCGCCTGGGCGAAGCCCAGGATGGCCTGCGGGAAGTTCGTGAACCGTTTGCCGTAGGGGTAGACCACCATCGGGATCACCGCGATGGGGGCGAGGGCGAGGCACAGGGGGTTCAGCAGGGCCGCCGAGCCCAGGAAGATCACCAGGGCGATCAGGGCGCCCGTCCAGGCGTGCCGGACCGACATCGCGCCGGTCACCAGCTCGCGGTGGGCGGTGCGCGGGTTCCGTGCGTCGATCTCGCGGTCGATGATCCGGTTGACCGCCATGGCGAAGGTCCGCAGGCCCACCATGCAGACGGTGACCAGCAGCAGCCGGCCCCAGTGGATGTTCCTGTCCCACTGGAACATGGCCGTCAGCGCGGCGATGTACGCGAAGGGCAGCGCGAACACCGAGTGCTCGATCATCACGAGGCGCAGGAACGCCTTGGTACGTCCTGGCTGCGGGATCGCGGCGGAGGCGCTGCTCACAGTCCGTACTCCTTCCAGCGGCGGTCGACCTTCGCCGCCGTCTCCGGGTCGGACTCCACCATGTCGGGCCAGCCGCCGTCACGGGTGTAGCCCTCCTCGGGCCACTTCTTCGTGGCGTCGATACCCGCCTTGCCGCCCCAGAACTGCTGGTAGGAGGCGTGGTCGAGGTGGTCCACCGGGCCCTCGACGACGGTCAGGTCGCGGGCGTAGTCCGTGTTGCCGAGCGCCCGCCAGGAGACCTCGTGCAGATCGTGGACGTCGCAGTCGGAGTCGACGACCACGATCAGCTTGGTCAGGGACATCATGTGGGCGCCCCAGATCGCGTGCATCGTCTTCTGGGCGTGCTTGGGGTACTTCTTGTCGATCGAGACGATCGCGCAGTTGTGGAAACCGCCGGACTCCGGCAGGTGGTAGTCCACGATGTCCGGGACGATGATCTTGAGCAGCGGAAGGAAGAAGCGTTCCGTCGCCCGGCCGAGCGGTCCGTCCTCCGTCGGAGGCCGGCCCACGACGATCGACTGGAGCAGCGGCCGCCGCCGCATCGTCACACAGTCGATCTTGAGGGCGGGGAACGGCTCCTGCGGCGTGTAGAAGCCGGTGTGGTCGCCGAACGGGCCCTCCGGCAGCATCTCGCCGGGCTCCAGCCACCCCTCCAGCACGACCTCCGCCTGCGCCGGGACCTGGAGCGGAACGGTCTTGCAGTCGACCATCTCGATCCGCTTGCCCGCGACGAAGCCCGCGAACAGGTACTCGTCGATGTCCCCGGGAAGCGGGGCGGTTGAGGCGTACGTCACGGCGGGCGGGCACCCGAAGGCGATCGCGACCGGCAGCCGCTCGCCCCTGCGCGCCGCCACCTGGTAGTGGTTGCGGCTGTCCTTGTGGATCTGCCAGTGCATGCCGATGGTGCGCTTGTCGTGGCGCTGGAGGCGGTACAGCCCGAGGTTCCGTACGCCGGACTCCGGGTCCTTGGTGTGGGTGAGCCCCAGGTTGAAGAAGGAGCCGCCGTCCTTGGGCCAGGTGAACAGGGCCGGCAGCCGGTCCAGGTCGACCTCTTCCCCGTGCAGCACGACCTCCTGCACCGGCGCGCTGTCCGACTTCACCTTCTTCGGCGGTACGTGCGTCATCGCGCCGAGCTTGCCGAAGGCCTCGCGCACCCCGACGAACCCGTGCGGCAGCTCGGGCTTGAGCAGCCCGCCGATCTTGTCGGAGATGTCGCCGTAGGACTTCAGGCCGAGGGCCTTGAGCAGTCGTCGGTCGGTGCCGAAGACGTTCATCGCGAGGGGCATCGAGGAGCCCTTCACGTTCTCGAAGAGCAGCGCGGGACCGCCGGACTTCTGGACCCGGTCGACGATCTCCCCGACCTCCAGATACGGATCGACCTCAGCCTTGACGCGCTTGAGGTCACCTTCGCGCTCCAGTGCCCTGAGCAGGGAACGAAGATCGTCGTAAGCCATGGGGTCAAGTATCCCCGAGCGGCTACCCTGGCCCTGAACCCGGGGGCCATGCCCCCGGCCCCGACGACCGTTTCGCTGGAGAGGGCCCATGCTCCGGGTGCTGATGTTCCTCGTGCCACTGGCGCTGAGCGTGTACGCGTTCATCGACTGCATCAGCACGAAGGAGGACGACATCCGCCACATGCCCAAGCCGCTGTGGGCGATCCTCGTCCTGCTCTTCCCGCTCGTCGGCTCGATCTCCTGGCTCATCGCGGGCAAGAAGCGCAGCCCGGCCGCCGAGGGCTGGTCCGGCGTACGGGACCAGCGTCGGCGTCAGCAGTGGGTGGCGCCCGACGACAACCCCGAGTTCCTGAAGTCCCTGGACGAGGACGACGACAAGCGGGACGACAAGCGGAAGGACGACGGGCCGAAGCGCGACGAGCCCTGACGGGACCGTCCCGGCACACTCCCCACGAGCGCCCCAACTCTCCACGACAGCCTCACAGTTGACCGTGGATACCGGCTTGCACCCGGCGCCACCTTGAGTAGTTAATGGCCATCAGGCAGTGATGGGCATCAGTGATGGGTTGTCATCACCCATACCTCAGGGGGACCGTTGGAGAGAGTCGAACCGCCCGGACATCACGACATACCGCCCCCGCCCGCCGTACCGCCGAGGGCGGCGACAGCGGTCGACCTGCGGGTCGGCAAGCGGCTGCTGTGGGTCGACGGGGCCGCGTATCCGCTGGAGAACGTGACACGCGTGTACACGTACACGCTCACGCCCCGGCGCAAGGAAGCCACCCTGCTCTTCGTCAAGCGCGTGGGGGTCATCCTGTCGGTGGCGTTCGCCCTGACGATCCTCGGTGGTCTCACGAGCATCGCCAACGAGGGCGCGGGCGGCACGATCCTCACGTTCGTCTGGCTGGGTGCGCTGGCCGCGCTCGCCTTCAGCATCGTGGAGCTGGTGTCCGTCCTCACGGCGCCCTCGCAGTACGTCCTGGCCGTCGAGACGTCCGGCCCGTCGATCGCCATGGTCACGAGCGCCGACCCGCGCCAACTGGACCAGCTCGTCGGCTCGATCGTGCACGCGATCGAGAACCCCGAGGTGGAGTTCCAGGTCAGGGTGGACCGGCTCATGGTCAACCCCCGTAACTACTACTTCGGGGACAACGTCAACATGTACGGCGGCACGGGCAACGTGGGGGTGGCGCACGGATGAGCGGCGACAACTACTACTTCGGCGACAGCGTCACCCTGCACGGCGGCCGGAACAACGTGGGCATCGACAAGCGGCAGATGGTGTCCGACGAGGCGTCGGCGGCGTCCGCCGAGATGCTGGCGGCGGTCCGGGAACTGCTGCGGCTCGTCGAGGAACTGCGCACCCAGGTCCCGGCCGCCAGCGCCCGGACCATCGAGGACTCGGTGCCGGCCCTCAGCCCCGACACCGAGACGGCACCGCAGGACCGGCACCGCGCCCTGATGGCCATCGCGGGCATCGCCGCGACGGTGGGGGCGGTGGGACAGCCGGTGCTGGAGGCGGTCAACAGGGTCCTCGGGCTGCTCGGCGGTCAGTAGGAGTCCCGTCCGGTCCGGCCGCCGTTCCGGTGGGTGACGCTCCGCCGTCGAGGCACGCAAGGCGTGCGGCGCGGGTACATTTCCGCACGTTGGCCCTCGTGTTCCGAGCACTGGAGAGTCGGTGAGGATGGAGCTCCTGGATCAGGCGACGGCCCGGACCTGGCTGGCCACCGCCGTCACGGAGGCCCGTGCCGGGCTGGCCGAGGGCGGTATCCCGATCGGCGCCGCGCTGTACGGGGCCGACGGGACGCTGCTGGGGCGCGGCCGCAATCGGCGCGTCCAGGACGGTGACCCGTCGCTGCACGCCGAGACGGCGGCGTTCCGGGCGGCCGGGCGGCGGCGGTCGTATCGCGGCACGACCATGGTGACCACGCTCTCGCCCTGCTGGTACTGCTCGGGACTGGTCCGGCAGTTCGGCATCTCCCGGGTGGTGATCGGCGAGGCGGTCACCTTCACCGGAGGCCACGACTGGCTGGCCGAGCACGGCGTGGAGATCGTGCTCCTCGACGATCCTGACTGCGTGGAGCTGATGCGCGGCTTCACCAAGGACCACCCCGACCTGTGGAACGAGGACATCGGTGAGTGACCTGCCCAGCACCCCTCAGACCCCCCGCCCCCACCAGGCCCCCGGCGCCCCTCAGTCCCCCCGCATCCCCACGATCGACCTGCGCCCCTGGCTCGACGGCGACCCCGACGCCCGCCGGGCCATCGCCCGCACCGTCGACGAGGCCCTCCAGACCGCCGGATTCCTCCTGGTCACCGGGCACGGCGTGGCCCCGGCCCTGCGCGCCCGCATCCGCGCGGCGGCCCGCGCCTTCTTCACGCTCCCCGTCGAGGTCAAGCAGGCGTACGAGGCGAAGGTCGGCGGCCGCGGCTGGCTCGGGCCCGGCGCGGAGGCCAACGGATACGCGGAGGGCACCGAGACCCCGCCGGACCTGAAGGAGTCGCTCACCTTCGCCACGCACGAGCCCTTCGACGACCCGGTGATCAACGCCGAGTGGTACGCGCCGAACGTCTGGCCCGCGGAGACACCCGAACTGCGGTCGCTGTGCGAGGAGTACCTGGCACGGATGGGCGAGCTGGAGAACCAGCTGCTGTCCCTGCTCGGCGAGGCCCTCGGCCTCGAACCCGACTTCTTCTCCCGGCACATGGACCATCCGACGTACGGCTTCAACATCAACTGGTACCCGGGGACGGAGGTGATCGGCGCCCCGGAGCCCGGTCAGTTCCGCATCGGGCCGCACACCGACTTCGGCACCGTGACGATCCTCGACCGGCAGGCGGGCAAGGGCGGCCTGCAGGTCTACACGGACGACGGCGGCTGGGAGGACGCGCCCTTCGACCCGGAGGCGTTCACCATCAACATCGGGGACCTGATGGCCCGGTGGACCGGTGACCGCTGGCGGTCCGGACGGCACCGGGTGCTGCCGCCGCCCGCGGACGCGCCGGCCGAGGAGCTGATGTCCCTCGTCTACTTCGGTGAGTGCACCCCCGGCACGCTCGTGGAGTCCGTACCGGCTCCGGTGGGGCGGGTGGCGTACGAGCCCGTCGACTCGCACGTGTATCTGCGGGCGAAGCTGGACTCGATCACCGTGGACTGACGCCGGTCACCGTCGACCGACCGCAGCCGCCGTCACCGCCACCGTCACCGTCACCCGGGAACGGTCCTCACGGGCCCTCTTGGAGTACGCCGATCAGCCGCTCGAAGCGCGCCCGCCACCGGGGCTCCGACTCCTCCCCGCCCTGGAACTCATGGGTGAAGCGCAGGACGCTGCCCTCGTCCCCGTCCCGCTCCAGGTGGAACCTGATCCGGCCGCCGGTCCCCACCGTGTACTCGGCGACCCGCTCCACGTCCCACGCGGTGATCGAACCCGACCCGATGTCACGCAGCGTGACCGCGCCGCCGAGCCGTGGCTCCAGGACGTCGGCGGCCGTGAACCAGGACGCGAGCCCCTCCGCGCTGGTCAGCGCGGGCCAGACGGTCTCCATGGCCTGGGGAAGCCGCACCAGGAAGTGCAGGATGTGCGTGTTTCCATGGGTCTGGCTGATGCCCTGTTCCACCGAACCGGTCATGACACCAGCCTGACCCCACGGGGCGCGGAACGCACCCCGCTCCGGGCGCCCCCGGACCTACACCCCGGCGTAGGAGTGCTTGCCGGAGACGAAGATGTTGACACCGTAGTAGTTGAAGAGCCAGCAGCCGAAGGCGATCAGCGCCAGGTAGGCGGCCTTGCGGCCCTTCCAGCCGGCCGTGGCGCGGGCGTGCAGGTAGCAGGCGTAGGCGACCCAGGTGATGAAGGACCAGGTCTCCTTGGGGTCCCAGCCCCAGTAGCGGCCCCACGCGTCGCCCGCCCAGATGGCGCCCGCGATGATCGTGAACGTCCACAGCGGGAAGACGGCGGCGTTGACGCGGTAGGAGAACTTGTCCAGGGACGCCGAGGCGGGCAGCCGGTCGAGGACGGAGTTCGCGAAACGGCCCGGGGTGCCGCCGTTCGCCAGCTTGTTCTCGTAGGAGTCCTTGAAGAGGTAGAGCAGCGTGGAGACGGCGCCGACGTAGAAGACCGCGCCGCAGAAGATCGCGGTCGAGACGTGGATGTACAGCCAGTACGAGTGAAGAGCGGGAACCAACTGGTCGCTCGCGGTGTACAAGACAGTGACGGCGAGGCCGAGATCGAGGAGGACCGTGGTGATCAGGAACAACCCGAGCCAGCGCACCTTCTTCTTCAGCGCGAGCAGGGAGAGGTACACACCGACGGCGACCGTGGAGAAGGTGATGTTGAACTCGTACATGTTGCCCCACGGCGCCCGCTCCACCGACAGAGCCCGCGTGAGCACACCACCGAACTCGACGAGGAAGGCGAGGACGGTGAGGGAGATGGCGATACGCCCGTAGAGGTCGCCCTGCGCGTCCCCGCCGTGCGCCCCGGGCCCGTCCGGCACGTCCCGCTGGCCGGCCGCGGCCCGCACGACGACCTTCGGCCGCTCCAGTACGGCGGTGGAGCCGCCCTTCTTCACGGTGACGGCGGGCGCCTCGGCCTTCCCGCCCTTCCCGGCCTTCGCCGGGGTGAGCGCAGCGGCCGTGCGGCCGACCTTGCTGCGGCTGCCGAGGAGCCATTCGGCGATGTAGGCGAAGAAGGCCAGGGTGTAGACGGCCATCGACGAGTAGATCAGCGTGTTGCTGATGTTCGCGAGGTTTTCGTTGGTGGCGGCGGCCAACTCGGTCGCGGCGGCGAGAGTCACTTGCTGTCAGCCCCTTCGGCGGGTGCGACTTGGGGGTCGGGGGAAGCTGCGGAATCTGCGGGGTCGTCTTCGGGGTCGGGTGCGCCCGGAGCCTGCTCGTACAGGATCCCGGCGAGGTCGCCGAGCTCCTCCGGCACCTTGGCGGACTCGCTGCGACCGAGACCGGCCATCTCGACGACCGTGACGCCGTCGCTGCCGGTGGTGGCCCGAACCCACACGCGGCGGCGCTGGATGAAGAGGGAGGCGGCGAGACCGAAGATCGCGGCGATCGCACCTGCGAGGGCCCAGCCGCTGCCGGGCTGGCGGGCGACCTGGAAGCCGGCCCACTCCTTGATCTCCTTCTCGAAGGTGATCGAGCCGGCGCCGTTCGGGAGCTTCATGGTCTCGCCGGGCTTCAGGTTCTCCCGGACCTGGGCGCCCTTGGCGTCCTTGAAGCCCTTCAGGTTCTTCTTGTCCAGCTGGTACACGCTCTGCGGGATGCCGGCGTCCACCCCGAGGTCGCCGTGGTAGGCCTCCAGGTTCAGCACCGGGTTCAGCAGGGCGGGGAACTGGGAGACGACCGCGGTGCCCGCGCCGCCGTACGACGGAAGGAAGAAGGCTTGGAAGCCGAGCTGCTCCCGTTCGCCCTTGGGGTTGCGGTAGCCGTCCATGACCTTGATCGCGCCGGTGGAGGTGACGTTGCCGTCGAGCGGGAGGAGAGGTACCGCGTCCTGGTAGACGATCTTGCCCTTGCCGTCGCGGATCGTGACGACGGGGGCGTAGCCGTGGCTGACGAGGTAGACCTTCGAGCCGCCGATCTCCAGCGGCTCGTTGACCTTGATGGTGGTCTTCTTCTCCTTGTCGGAGGAGCCCACGCTGTAGGTGATGTCGGCCTTGTAGACGCGCGGGGTGCCCCGGTTGGGGCCGGAGGGCTCGTAGCTGCCGACGAAGTTCTTCAGGTTGAAGCTGAACGGGTCCAGGTCGTCCTGGGTGAACAGGCTGCCGGACTTGAAGTCGTCGTACTGCGTGAGGGTGTTGGAGAACCCGTCGCCCTCGACGACCAGCTTGTTGCCCTCGGACTTGAACAGCTGGCCCCAGGCGAAGGCGATCAGCATCACGATCAGCGCGATGTGGAAGGCGAGGTTGCCGACCTCGCGCAGATAGCCCTTCTCCGCGGCGACGGCGTCACCGGCGAGGTGGGCGCGGAAGCGGCGCTTCTTCAGCAGGGCGAGCGCGGCCGCGCGGACCTGCTCGGGCTCGGCCTCGGTGCGCCAGGTGGTGTAGGCGGGCAGCCGGGTCAGCCGCTTGGGGGCGCCCGGCGGCCGGCCGCGCAGCTGGCCGACGAACTGCCAGGTGCGCGGGATGATGCAGCCGATGAGGGAGACGAACAGCAGGATGTAGATCGCGGAGAACCACACCGAGCTGTAGACGTGGAAGAGGCCGAGCTTGTCGTAGATCGGCGCGAGCGTCTCGTGGGCCTTGCGGAACTCGGCGACCTTCGTCTCGTCGATCCCGGTCTGCGGGATGAGCGAGCCGGGGATCGCGCCGAGGGACAGCAGCAGGAGCAGCAGCAGCGCGACCCGCATGGAGGTCAGCTGCCGCCAGAACCAGCGGGCCCAGCCGATGACGCCGAGGGACGGCAGATTGGGGGCGTCCTCCGCGGGGGCGGTGGAGAGCTGGGAGCCCGCGGCGCCCAGGTCCTCGTCGGCGGCGGCCGACGTGGTGTCGGGTGCGCCGGTCTTCGTCTCGCTCATCGATCAGATCCCCACACTGAAGCCGGTGGACCAGACCTGCATCTCCTGCACGATGCGGTCCCACGCGCCGGTCAGCAGCAGCACACCGGTCGCGATCATCATGGTGCCGCCGATGCGCATCACCCAGACGTAGTGGCGCTTGACCCAGGCGAAGGCGCCGAGGGCCTTGCGGAAGGCTACGGCAGCGAGCACGAAGGGCAGGCCGAGGCCCAGGCAGTAGGCGACGGTCAGTATTGCGCCGCGGCCGGCGCTCGCCTCGTTGTAGGACAGCGCGATCACGGAGGTCAGCGTCGGTCCGAGGCAGGGCGTCCAGCCGATGCCGAACAGCGCACCGAGGAAGGGCGCGCCGACCAGCCCGGTCACGGGCCGCTGGTGGAAGCGGAACTCACGCTGGGTCATCCAGGGCATCAGGCCCATGAAGAAGACGCCCATGGCGATCATGAGCACGCCCAGCACCTTGGTCAGGACGTCCTTGTGCTCCTGGAGGGTGGCGCCGAAGAAGCCGAACAGGGCTCCGCTGGAGACGAACACCGCGGTGAAGCCGAGCACGAACAGGGAGGCGCCCGCGACCATCCGTCCGCGTCGGGCCTCGGCGAGGTCGGTGCCGGTGACTCCGGTGACGTAGGAGAGATAGCCGGGGACCAGCGGCAGCACACAGGGCGAGAAGAAGGAGACGAGGCCGCCGAGCAGCGCGATGGGCAGAGCGAGCAGCAGGGCGCCGCTCATCACCGTCTCGTTGCGACCGGCGACCTCGGCGAGCGTGGTCAGTGCGCTCACGTCACTTCTCCGCGAGGACGGGCTTGAGCATGCTGCGCAGGGTTTCCTCGCTGAGCGGCGTCAGCGCACGCGCGGCGAGCCTGCCCTTGCGGTCGATGACGAGCGTGGAGGGGATCGCCTGCGGGTTGAGCGTGCCCTTCTTGAAGCGGAGCATCTGCTTGCCCGTGGGGTCGTACAGGCTCGGGTAGGTGATCCCGAACTCCTTCTCGAAGGCCTTGGCGACCGTGGTGTTGGTGTCCCGGGTGTTGATGCCGATGAACTCGACGCCCTGGCCCTTGACATCGTCGTAGACGGTCTGGAAGTTCTTCGCCTCGGCGCGGCAGGGCGGGCACCACGATCCCCATACGTTGATGACGAGGACCTTGCCCTTGGTGCCGGCGGTGGAGAGCTGCTTGCCGTCGATCGTCTCGCCGGAGAGGACCGGCGCCACCGCCCGCTTGCCCTGGGCGACCGTGTCGATGCCGTTGTCGCCGGGGACGAAGCCGGTGTCGCCGCCACCGCCCGACGGGCCGCCGGAGCTGCACGCGGACAGGGTCAGCGCGGCCACGGCTGCGGCGGTGGTGAGCAGGGCGGTACGGCTACGGGCGCGGCTGGCGGCACTCATGTGAAAAGTTTCGCATGCCCGTTCCGGGGATCTTTGGCACCCCCCTCTCGGACGTAGACCCGCATTTCAGGCGGCGTTCTGCGTCCCCGCGGAAGCGTCCTGACCGCTCTGACCGCTCCCCTGGCCACCTTGGCTTCCCTGGGTGCCCCTGAGGAAGGTCTTCCAGCCGCCGACGGGCTGCTGGCCGACCTCCAGCGTGCGCAACTTGTCCAGAATGCCCGGCTTCTGTACGTCCATCCAGTCCACGAACTGCCGGAAGGAGACGAGACGGATGTCTGCGCCCTTCTCCCTCTCCCGCGCGATGTACTTCAGGGCCTCCTCGACGGCGTCCATGTATATGCCGCCGTTCCACTGCTCGAAGTGGTTGCCCACGAAGAAGGGTGCACGGTTTGTCTCGTACGCCCGCTTGAATCCCTGGATGTACGCCTGCGCCGACTGCTGGCGCCAGCCGGGGTAGTTGTGGCTGGGCGCGTTCGTCGAGTTGATCGACTGGTTGGCGAGCATGTTGTAGTCCATGGAAAGGACCTCGAACGAACGTCCGGGGAAAGGTATCTGCTGCAACGGCAGGTCCCACAGCCCCTGCTTCTTCCCCGGCCACACCTGACGGCCGCCGGGCGAGGAGGCGTCGTAGCGCCAGCCCAGCTCACGGGCGGTGGGCAGCAGGTTGTCCTGGCCGAGGAGACAGGGCGTACGGCCGCCGACGAGCTCCTTGTCGTAGTCGAAGGGCAGCGAGGGCAGGTCGGTCCAGCCGGAGTTGGTCCGCCACTCCTTGACGAAGGCCTTGGCCTGGTCGATCTCGCTGCGCCACTGCTGCGGGGTCCAGTTGCCGACGGTGCCGTTGCCGGCGCAGAAGTGGCCGTTGAAGTGGGTGCCTATCTCGTGGCCGTCGAGCCAGGCCTGGCGGACGTTCTTCAGCGTCGCCTTGATGTGCTCGTCGGTGAGGTAGCCGATGTCGGAGGCGCCGCGCGGGTTGTTCGGCGGTTCGTAGAGCCGCTTCTTCGACTCGGGGAGCAGATACAGCCCCGAGAGGAAGAAGGTCATGTGCGCCTCGTGCTCCTTGGCGAGTTCGAGGAAGCGCGGGAAGAGGCCGTTGCCGACCTCGCCGGCGCCGTCCCAGGAGAAGACGACGAACTGCGGGGGCTCCTGACCCGGCTCCAGCGGCTCGGGCTTGCCCGGCTGGTTCGGCTGCTTGCCGGTGTAGGAGGTGGAGCCGTCGCCTATGGGACGGGCGCGGTGGGTCTGGGCTCCGGGCTGGTTGCCCGTACCGCCGTTGGAACCCTCGGCGTGGTCCGACCCGTCTGACGAGGTGAGCGTGCCGCATCCCGCGAGTCCGAGGGCGGCGGCCGCTCCGGCACCGAGTCCGATGACTCCCCTTCGGCTGAAGTTGCGCATTGCTGCCCCGTCCGTCGTGCTTCTGTGGTGGTCACCCAGTCAGAGGGCACGACGAACGGGGAGGTTCCTCCTCCATCGCGGAGGAACCGCAACAAATGTCACAACCGTGTATTGAGCACGCCGAAGGGGCGCCGCGCCGTATCGCTGTGCGGCTCCGCCGCGTGGGCGCGGCCGGCCCCCGCGGCGCGCGGACGCGTGATGGCGCTCCCAGCGGAGCGTCTAAGCGCCGAAGGCCTTGTCCTTCCCCTTCACCGGCTTGGCGCCGGCGCGGAGATGGGCGGGGACGAGGTCGATGGCCGGCTCGCTGTAGCCGACGGACACGATCCGGTCGCCCTGGTACGTGAAGCTCGTCAGGGACGCGAGCGTGCACTGCCGCTTGCGCGGGTCGTGCCACAGCCGCCGCTTCTCGACATAGCTGCGCACGATCCAGATCGGCAGCTGATGGCTGACCAGCACCGCCTCGTGCCCGCGCGCCGCGTCCTTGGCGGAGTCCAGCGCGCCCATCATCCGCACGACCTGGTCGACATACGGCTCACCCCAGGACGGCTTGAAGGGGTTGACCAGGTGCTTCCAGTTCTCCGGCTTCTTCAGCGCCCCGTCCCCGACGCCGAAGGTCTTGCCCTGAAAGACGTTGTCGGCCTCGATGAGCCGCGCGTCGGTGGCGAGGTCGAGACCGTGCGCCTTGGCGATCGGCGTCGCGGTCTCCTGCGCCCGCTCCAGCGGGGAGGCGCAGACGTACGTCACATCGCGGGAGGCGAGGTGCTCGGCGACCCGGTCGGCCATCTGCCGCCCGAGCTCGGAGAGGTGGTACCCGGACAGCCGCCCGTAGAGGATCCCGTCCGGGTTGGCGACCTCGCCGTGCCGCATGACGTGTACGACGGTGACGTCGCCGTTCTCGGTCGTGGAGTTGTCGCTCATGCCGCCGTGGCCTCCGCCGCTGCTCGGGCCGCCGCCGGGAGGGCGTCGGCGATCCGCTGGACGGCCCGCTCGTCGTGGGCCGTGGACACGAACCAGGACTCGAAGGACGAGGGCGGCAGATAGACGCCCTGCGCCAGCATCGAGTGGAAGAAGGCGGTGAAACGGAAGGATTCCTGGCGCTTGGCGTCCTCGTAGTTGCGCACTTCCCGGTCCGTGAAGAAGACGGAGAACATGTTGGAGGCGTTCTGCAGCCGGTGCGCGACGCCTTCCTTCGCGAGGGCCTCCGTGACGAGGAACTGGATCTGCGCGGAGACGGCGTCGACCGTGTCGTACGCGGCCTCGTCGAGGAGCCGGAGCTGGGCGAGGCCGGCGGCGGTGGCGACCGGGTTCCCGGAGAGGGTGCCGGCCTGGTACACGGGCCCGGCCGGGGCGAGGTGGGCCATCACGTCGGCGCGTCCACCGAACGCGGCGGCCGGGAAGCCACCGCCCATGACCTTGCCGAAGGTCATCAGGTCGGGCTTGACACCGTCGACGCCGTACCAGCCGGCGCGACTGGTCCGGAAGCCGGTCATGACCTCGTCGGAGATGTAGAGGGCGCCGTTCTTGCGGCAGGCGTCCTTCAGCCCCTCGTTGAAGCCGGGCAGCGGCGGGACGACGCCCATGTTGCCGGGCGAGGCCTCGGTGATCACGCAGGCGATCTCGCCGGGGTAGCGGTGGAAGGCCTCGTGGACGGACTCGAGGTCGTTGTAGGGGAGGACGATCGTGTCGCCGGCCTGGGCGCCGGTGACGCCGGGGGTGTCGGGCAGGGCGAAGGTGGCGACGCCGGACCCGGCCGCGGCCAGCAGCGAGTCGACGTGCCCGTGATAACACCCGGCGAACTTGATCACCTTGGTCCGCTGGGTGAACCCGCGGGCGAGCCGGATGGCGGACATGGTCGCCTCGGTGCCGCTGGAGACGAGCCGGACCTGTTCGAGCGGCTCGATCCGGTCGACCATCTCCTCGGCGAGCGCGACCTCGCCCTCACCGGGCGTACCGAAGGAGGTACCGCGGGAGACGGCGTCCTGGACGGCGGCGATCACGTCCGGGTGGGAGTGCCCGAGGATCATGGGGCCCCAGGAGCAGACGAGGTCGACGTACTCACGTCCGTCGGCGTCGGTCAGGTACGGACCGGTACCGGACACCATGAACCGGGGCGTACCGCCCACGGCACGGAAGGCGCGGACCGGGGAGTTCACGCCGCCTGGGGTGACGACCGCCGCACGGTCGAACAGGGCCTGCGAGGCCGGTGCTTCGTATGGATAGGGCGATTCGCTCATGGCCTGCGACTTCTCCGACCTTCTCGGGCTCCGATGGGCAGTGACCTCCTCAGGGTAGGCCAGCGGGAGGTCGCGGCAGCGGGACGGCCGCCGCCCCGCCGAACGGGCTCCCTCCGCCTCCCCCGCTGTCCACTTCCCGGCGGCTGCCCGCCCGCGATCTGCGAGACTGGGCGTGATACACACAGCTCATGCGGGGCGTGGTGGTCAGGGACTGAAAAGATCCTGCGGACAGGTGTTTCAACGCACGTTTCGGCGGGCGGCCGTGGGGGAGGTCACTGACACGATGATCGGGTTGCGCGGCGGGCGCCACGCGTCCTAGAAAAGCAGTCGGGTGGAGATATGCATCGCGGTGGCGGACTGGGCGAGGGGACTGATGACCTGGGTCCTCGACGTGCCCGGCGGGGAAGGCACCGGCGCGACGCGGAGGATTCGAACGAAGCACGTCAGGGACACGTAGTACCGGATATGCCGGGTGTACCGAACGAATCAGAGCGGGCCGACCGTCACAGTGATCGGCTGAGGGCGAGCAGGAATGGTGGTCGGGTGGGGGTGACGTACAAGTACTTCGGCGCGCCGGACGGTGCGACCGCGGCCCGCGTCCCGATCTCGATGCGCCCCGAAGAACTCGGCGGCGACGAACTCGGCATGAACGGCATGTTCACCAAGATCAAGCCGGAGACGATGGCCGCGATGGTCCTCACGGGCATCGAGGGCGTCCCCCTGCACAAGGTCCCGCCCCTGGAACTGGTCGTCCTCCACCCCGACTACGCGGTGGTCAAGCTCCCGATGACGGTGGTCGACCCGCTGCGGGGCATAGGAGAGGAAGCGGTGGGCGCGGCCGCGTTCATCTGGTCCACGGTGCCGGATCGGGGTGGGCCGCGGGATGCGTTCAACGTGTACCAGTTGCTGCACGAGTGGCAGGACTTCAGCCATCGCCTCCATGAGGCGGGGCATCAGCCGTACTGCCTTGTGTGGCCCTGACCAGGGGCTTCAGGGGTTTCGGGCGGGGTTTCGACCCCGCCCTCGTCATGTGCCGAGACGCTGCGGTGGTAGGCCCGCCAGGGTGCGCTCGCCCACCGTCCGCAACGGATCTCACCGGACCCGGCGGTCCCGCCGGTACGGCCGACAGATCTGAACCGATACCGGGAATCAGGCCGCGACGAGCTCCTGCTCGCGGTCCGGCGTCCTGACCGCGGGCTTCTTGTTCGGCAGCGAGAGCCGGAAGACCTTGCGCCACGCGGAGAACACCTGCTTGGGCAGCGGCCCGGTGACGTACTCCAGCTCGTACTTCTCGAACAGGGCGCGCACCTTCACCGCGACCTCGGCGTACCGGTTGCTCGGCAGGTCCGGGAACAGGTGGTGCTCGATCTGGTGCGACAGGTTGCCGGTCATGAAGTGCATGGCCTTGCTGCCGCTGATGTTCGCCGAGCCCATCATCTGGCGCAGGTACCACTGGCCGCGCGTCTCGCCCTTGATCGACCGGCGCTCGAAGACCTGGACGCCCTCGGGGAAGTGCCCGCACATGATGACCGAGTGGGACCAGAGGTTGCGAACCAGGTTCGCGGTGAACGTGGCGGCGAGCGTGGGGAGGAACGACGGGCCCGACAGCAGCGGGTGGATCACGTAGTCCTTGAGCACCTGCTTGCGGATCTTGCGGCCCACGGCCTTGGCCCGCGCGCGGAACTCCGGGTTCTTGCGGCGGCGCTTGTGCAGGTTCTTGCCGAGCTCCAGGTCGTACGCCGCGATGCCGTACTCGAAGAAGCAGGCGTTGAGGAAGTTCCACAGCGGCTGGCCGAGGTGGAACGGGTGCCACTTCTGGTCCTCGTCGACGCGCATGATGCCGTAGCCGAGGTCGTTGTCCTTGCCGATCACGTTGGTGTACGTGTGGTGCAGCTCGTTGTGCGAGTGCTTCCACTGGTCGGCCGGCGAGACGTGATCCCACTCCCAGGTGGTGGAGTGGATCTTCGGGTCCCGCATCCAGTCCCACTGGCCGTGCAGGATGTTGTGGCCGATCTCCATGTTGTCCATGATCTTCGCCACGGACAGCCCGGCGGTGCCGATCAGCCACGCGGGCGGGAAGATCGAGAACAGCAGTACGCCCCTGCTGACCAGCTCGAGCTTGCGCTGCGCCGAGATGACCTTGCGGATGTAGGCGGCGTCTTTCTCGCCGCGACCGGCGATCACCTCGTCGCGGATCGCGTCCAGCTCGCGGCCGAGTTCCTCGATCTGCTCCGCGGTCAGGTGAGCGGTCGGGTCGATGGCGGTCAAGGTGCTCCTACCGTTCGATGTCGCAGGGGCCCGCCGCGGCGGACACACAGGTCTGGATGAGGACGCCCGGCTCGGCCTCGGTGATCTCGCCGGTGCGCAGGTCGCGGACGGCGCCCGCCTTGAGCGGCGTGACGCAGCCGAAGCAGATGCCCATGCGGCACCCGGAGGGCATGAGCACGCCGGCCTCCTCGCCGACGTCCAGCAACGGCGTGGCGCCGTCCGCGTCGACGGTCTTGCCGGTGGCGCTGAACGTGACCTCGCCGCCGTCACCGGCGGCGAGGATGGTGGGGCGGAAGCGTTCGGTGTGCAGGCGCTCCGGGACGCCGTGCTCGCTCCAGTGCTTTTCGGCGGCGTCGAGCAGGCCCGCGGGCCCGCAGGCCCAGGTCTCGCGCTCGGCCCAGTCGGGCACGAGTTCGTCGAGCCGGGCGATGTCGAGCATGCCGTCGGTGTCGGTGTGCACCTCGGTGAGCCGCAGCTTCTTGTCCGCGACCAGGTCGTGCAGTTCGTTGCGGAAGATCACGTCCTGCGGCTGTGGCGCGCAGTGGACCATGACGACGTCGTCGAACTCGGTGTCGCGCAGCATGCCCATCACGGGCGTGATGCCGCTGCCGGCCGTCAGGTAGAGCACCTTGGCGGGCTTGGCCTGCGGCAGCACGAAGTCACCGGTCGCCTGGTCGAGCTGGATCAGCGTGCCCGGTTTCACCCTGCGGACCAGGTGGTTGCTGACCTTGCCGTCCGGGATCGCCTTCACGGTGATCGTGACGCGGCCGTCCCGGCGGTTCGTCGGCGAGGTGAGGGAGTAGGCACGCCACAGGCGCACCCCGTCGACGTCGACGCCGATCCGCACGTACTGACCGGCCGTGTGGCCGCGCCAGCCCCGTCCCGGCCTGATCACGATGGTCGCGGCGTCACCCGTCTCGGGGTGCACGGCCTCGATGCGCCCACGCAGGTCGGCGCCCGCACGCAGCGGGCTGACCAGGTCGAGGTAGTCCGACGGCAGCAGCGGTGTCGTGACCATCTCCAGCAGTTTCCACGCCCTGCCGCGGAGGGCTGCACTCGTCATGACTCCAGCTTGCTGTGCCTCAAGGCGTAAAGTCCTGACCGCAGGACGTGAATCTGGTCGGCTGAATTGTTCGCAGGGAACAAAAACATGAGCCATGCAATCCAGAGGGCCACCGAGCTGGCCCTGGATGAGACGACGGTCACCGCACTGCGGGCCGTGCTGAGGACCACCGCCGACGAGGTCGTCCAGGCGATCATCGACGAGGTCCCTCCGTACGCGGGCGCCCTTTCGGGCCGCATGGGCGGCACCATTCGCCGAGCCGTCCGCACCGCCCTGGGTCACTATCTGGACCTCGCGAGCGGGAACGCCACGGGCGGTGACGCCGGTGACGCAGCCTACGAGCTGGGCCGCGGCGAGGTGCGCGACGGCCGTTCGATGGACGCCCTCCTCAGCGCCTACCGCGTCGGCGCCCGCGTGGCCTGGCGATGCCTGGCAGCGGGTGCCGTACCCGCAGGTCTGCCCGCCGCCGAGGTCGCCAAGTTCGCCGAGCTGACCTTCGCCTACATCGACGAGCTCTCGGCCGCGAGCGCCGCGGGCCACGCCGACGAACTGGCCGCCCAGGGCCGGGCCCACGAGCGCCACCTGGAACACCTGGCCCGCGACCTCCTCGCCGGCGCGAGCCCGGACGTACTGCTTGCCTCTGCTCAACGGGCCGGGTGGCAGCCTCCGGTTTCGCTGACGGCGGTCCTGCTGCCCGCCGCCCAGGCCCGGCCTGCCTACCGCGCGCTCGACCCGAGCACCCTCGTCCTCGACGATCTGCCGGACGCCTCCGGCGTGCTGCTCGTCCCCGATGCCGACCGCGCCCATCTCTTGCGGCAGCTGACCGACCGCACCGCCGTGGTCGGACCGGCCCGGCCATGGACGCGTGCGTCCGCCTCGTACGCCCGAGCCGTACGCGCGCGCTCCCTCTCCTCCGATATCCGCGACACCGAGGACCACCTGCCCGAGCTGGTGCTGAGCGCCGACGCGGACGCTTTCGCAGACCTGCGTGCCCGAGCCCTCGCACCGTTGCGGACCTTGCCTGTCGCCACCGCGCGGCGGCTGGAGGAGACGCTGCGGGCGTGGCTGCTGCACCAGGGCAGACGGGATGAGGTGGCGGCGGCGTTGTTCGTCCATCCCCAGACCGTCCGGTACCGGATGTCGCAGCTGCGGGAGCTGTTTCCGGATCTCGCCTCGCCGCACCGGGTCCTTGAACTGACGCTGGCGGTGGGTCTTCGGGCCGGCTGACCCGTTCTTCGACCGTCCAGAACCGCGCCGGCGAGCGGTCCAGGAATCGTGGCCTCGTCCTCGGTGCTCATGCGGTGAAACGGATATCGGGAGGCATGTGGGCGGTTCCGGGTGGGAAGCGCGTTGCCCCGTCGGGCTTCTGGGCGTTTCCCTGGCGTAGACCTCTAGTCAAGGAAGTCCGGTCATGCCCCGTCCCGCACATATCGCCATGGTCGGTACGTCTGCGGTCAGCCATGTGCTGCCCAGCCTGGAGATCGTTCGTGAGCTGGTGGCCCGCGGTCATCGGGTGACGTACGCCGTCTCCGGTCGCGTCGCCGAGCTGATCTCCCCCACCGGCGCCGAGTTGGTCGGCATCGCGTCGACCCTTCCGGTCGCCGACGGTGACTGGCCGCAGGATCCCATCGGCGCCGCGTCCCTGTTCCTCGAGGAGGCGATGGCCGTGCTGCCGCAGTTGCACGCCGTGTACGACGACGCTCCCGCCGATCTCTACCTCCACGACGTCGGCGCGTACGCGGGGCGGGCGCTGGCCGAGGCGCAGGGCCGTGGTCTCGTGCAGCTGTCCGCCGCGCACGTGGGCTGGGATGGGGCCGGGGAGCAGATCGGTGCGTCGTTCGACGGGCTGCCCGGAGGTCCCGCGTACCGGGCGCGGTTCGGGGCCTGGCTGAGCCGGTGCGGGGCGGTGACCACGGACGTCGAGGAGTTCATCGGGCGTCCGCGTCGGGTGCTCGCCATGATCCCGCGGGCCATGCAACCGCATGCGGACCGGGTGGACGCCGAGGCGGCGACGTTCGTCGGCCCGTGCTTCGGCGCCGGTCAGGAGCGGGACGGCTGGAAGCGGCCGACCGGTGCGGAGAAGGTGCTGCTGGTGTCGCTGACCGGCTCGGCGTACCACGGGCCTCAGGAGATCCACCACCAGTGCCTGGCCGCGTTCGCGGATCTCCCCGGGTGGCATGTGGTGTTGCAGACCGACGGCACCGGTGGCGGTGGTGGAGGCGGCCCCCTCGGTCCGGGGAACCGGATTCCCGCCAACTTCGAAGTGCGGCCCTGGGAGCCGCCGTTGACGATTCTGGAGCATGCGGACGTGTGGGTCACGCACACCGGGATGGGCAGTTGCAGCGAGGGACTGTACGCCGGGGTGCCGATGATCGCGGTGCCGCAGGGGGCCGACCAGCACCTTCACGCCGGCCGGCTCGTCGAGCTGGGCGTCGCCCGCCGTATCGACGCCGCGGACGTCACGGCGGCGACGTTGCGTACCGCGCTGATGGAACTCATCGGCGATCCGCGGGTCGCCGCGCGCTCGGCCTGGCTGTGGTCCGAGGCCCGCGCCGAGGGCGGCACCCGCCGGGCCGCGGATCTGGTGGAGGAGCAGTTGGTGGGGGAGCAGCAGGTGGCGGGGTAGCAGCAGGTCGTCGGGGGCGGAGTGGCCGACCGCTCGGTTCGCGCATCACCACCGGCCCGACCGCTCGGTGGGCCCGACCGCTCGGTTCGGGCATCACCACCGGCCCGACCGCTCGGTTCGCGCATCACCACCGGCCCGACCGCTCGGTTCGCGCATCACCACCGGCCCGACCGCTCGGTTCGCGCATCACCATCGGCCCGACCGCTCGGTTCGCGCATCACCACCGGCCCGATCCCGTCCGCACCCCGACCCGCTGCACCCCGCCCCACTCCACCCCACGGGCCCTACAGGCTGCGCGCGGTGATGTCGCCGTACGCCGTGGTCGCGTGGATGGTGAGGCCTGCTGCGGTGCCGTCCGCGTTCTGGAGGGTGTTGTGGATCCGCCCGTAGCCGGTGCCGGCGTCGAGGGAGGCGGAGACTCCGCGGGCGGCGCCGACCGAGATGCCGCCGTGCTCGGTGCGCAGGGTGAGCGCGCCGTGCTGGGCCTCGGTGATGCGCAGGTCACCCTTCTGGGTGCTGATCCGCGCGGGACCGGCCAGGCGGCCGACCGAGACGTCGCCGGCCGTCAGGGTCAGCCGGGCGCTCGCGGCCTCGTCGAGCTTGACCGAGCCGTGGGCGCCCTCGAAGGTGACGTCGCCGAGCCGTCCGACGCCCCGGAACTCGCCGCTGGCCGTCTTCGCCTCGACGTGGGAGCCGGCCGGGAGCTGAACGGTGACCTCTACGGCTCCGGAGGGGCCGAAGTACTGGTTCTTCGCCTCGGGCGCCTCGATGCGCAGGACGCCGCCGTCACCGCCGTCACCGTAGGTGACCTGGATCTGCTCGGCCGCCTTCACGTCCCGGCTCTTGGTGGCGTCCGCGGGCAGGATCTCGACCGTGGTGTCGGCCCGGTCGGCGGCGATGAAGCGGACGTGCCCGGCGGGGATGTCCAGGACGACGGAGACCGGGGCGGGGGTGGAGGTGTCGAACTTCTGCATGATGCGCTCCTGTGTGTGCTTGCTTGCCTTCGTTTTCTGACATTAGAAACGCTACGTTGCGTTCGAAGATCTGGCAATCAATTCGTTGCACTCAATAGCCATCTATGCAGTTCACAGCCGTGAAATCATTGCAACGACCTTGAATTTAACGCAACGATCCTCAACTCAATCATTGCAATGAATGCCGATGAACGCTATGCTGGCGACATCAGAGCCCGCGAGACCCCGAAGGGAGCCCCCATGCCGGGAGGCAGGCTCACCCAGCAGGAACGGCAGCAGATCGCGCTGGGTCTGGCCGACGGCCTCGCCTACGCGGAGATCGCCAGGCGCCTCGAACGCCCCACCTCGACCGTCACCCGGGAGGTGATGCGCAACGGCGGCCCCACCGCCTACCGCGCCGACCTCGCCCACCGGGCCACCGAACGCCGCGCGCACCGGCGTCGGCAGGCCGCGCCCCGAGGCGGTGAGGCGCCCGCGCAGGCCTACGGGCGGGACGCCGAGGCTGTGCGGGAGTACGAGGAGACGTTCACGACCGTCCTGATACAGACGGGCACGCCCAAGATGATGGCCCGGGTGCTGACCTGCCTCTACACCAGCGACGCGGGCAGTCTCACCGCGGCCGAGCTCGTCCAGCGCCTCCAGGTCAGCCCGGCGTCCATCTCCAAGGCCATCGCGTTCCTCGAGGGCCAGGGCCTGGTCCGCCGGGAGCGCGACGAACGCCGGCGCGAGCGCTACGTCGCCGACAACGACGTCTGGTACCAGTCCATGATCGCCAGCGCCCGCGGCACCACCCAGCTCGCCGAGACCGCACGCGAGGGCGTGCATGTCCTCGGCCGTGACACCCCGGCCGCGATCCGCCTGGAGAACATCGCCCGTTTCCTCGACTTCGTCTCCGAGAGCATCGCCCGCGCCGCCGACCAGGCCCGCGACATCCTCCACACCCGGCCCGGGACGGCGTCGGACGACAGCAGCACCACCTGAGCGGGCGGCTCACGCCCCGGGCGTCCCCTGCCCCAGGTCCCTGCCAGCAGGTCCCTACCTGCTCCCTGCCCCTGCCCCCTACCCCCGGTCCGCCTCCTGCTCGTCCTGAGGGCGGGGCGCCGGGGCCGTGGTGGCCCGGGGGATCAGATGGGTCGGCAGGACCACGTGCCGTTCGCGCTCCGCCTGGGAGTCCTCGGGCACGTGGGAGTCCTCGATGAGCCGCAGCGCCAGCTCGCCCGCCTCGCGGCCGATGTCCGAGGGTGACTGGGCCACCGTGGACAGGTCGAACCAGTCGGCGAGCGGCTGGTCGTCGAAGCCGAGGACGGAGATGCGTTCCGGAACGGCGATCTGCGTCCGGCGCAGGGTCCGGATGACCGCGACCGCGACCTCGTCCTGTTCGGCGAAGATCGCGGTGGGCGGCTCGCGCAGGCTCAGCAGCCGGCCGAGCGCCTCGGCGGTGCCGCGCTTGTCGCCGGCCGTCGTCGCGGCGACCAGGTCGTCGTCGAGGGGGACGCCCGCCTCGGTGAGGGCCTGCTGGTAGCCGAGCAGCCGTTCGTTGGAGCTGAACGAGAAGCCGCTGGCGCCCACGGTCTCCAGGAACGCGATCCGGCGGTGGCCGAGGTTGAGCAGGTGCCGGGTGCCGTGCAGGGCGCCGGCCACGTCGTCGACGTAGACGCTCGGCCGGCCCTCGACATGCTGGCTGACGTAGATGACGGGCATGCCGAGGCTGTCCAGCCGGGCGGTCTCGGCGTCGGTGAGGTCGAAGGAGAACACCAGCAGCGCGTCGGCGTTGCGCCGCGCCGGGAGGCGTTCGAAGAACGAGGTGCGCTCGGTCATGTCGGGGATGACATAGACGTTGAGTTCCATGCCCGCCGACCGCAGCAGCGGGGCCAGGCTGGACAGGGCGGCCCCCATGAACCAGGCGTCGAGGGTGGGGACGAGCACCGCCACGTTCCCGGTCCGGCCCGTGACAAGGCTTGCGGCCTGCCGGGATACGGCGAAGTTCAGCTCGCGCGCGGCCTCCTCGACGCGGGCGCGCACCTCCGGCGACACCGTGGAGAGTCCGCGCAGGGTCCTGGAGACGGTGGATGTGGAGACCCCGGCCCGTTCGGCTACGTCAGCCATCGTGGGGTGCCGCTGAGCTGGTGGCATGAGCGGACGGTAGCACAGGCGGCACCGCGTTCCCGGGTCGCTGTGACAGCGCTTTCATCGCATCCCGCGCACCATTACCGCGAAGTAGCGCATTGACTTCGGGATAGCCCGCCCCTAGCTTGCAAGCGTTGTCCCGACAGCATCGAATCGCCGTTGAATCATCCCCAGCCTTGCTAGCCATAGGGCTTTGACCTGCTGGTTCTAACTCGGCAGGTTGTGACAACGCAGTCTCATGAGGTTCCCGCACGCCAGGAGAGACAGTGACGACCCAGATCTCGGCATCCCCGACATCCCCGACAGCCCAGAAATCCTCCACGGCCAGAGCCGCCGCCGTACTCACCGCCTCCGGCCTCCTCTTCGCCGCCTGCGCCTCCCCCGGCGGCGGTGACTCCGGGCAGGCCGGGGCCGCGGCGTCGTTCGAGGGGCGCGGCCCCATCACGTACGTCGCCGGCAAGGACACCTCCGGCACCGTCCAGCCGACGATCGACCGTTGGAACAGGCTGCACCCGACGGAGAAGGTCACCTTCATCCAGCTGCCGACGGACCCGGACGCGCAGCGCCAGCAGATGATCCAGAACGCGGAGACGAAGTCCGACGCCTACACGGTGCTTTCGCTGGACGTCGTGTGGACGTCGGAGTTCGCCGCCCACCAGTGGATCGACCGACTGCCCGAGGAGCGGTTCCCGTTGGGCGGGATGCTCGACCCGGTGGTCGAGACGGCCAGGTACCGGGGTGGCCTGTACGCCGTCCCGGCCAGCTCCGACGGGGGGATGCTGTACTACCGGACCGACCTGCTGAAGGAGGCCGGGATCGCCCGACCGCCCACCACCTGGGCGGAGATGAGAGCCGACTGCGCGAAGGTGCGGAAGCTGCCCGAGGCCGAGGGCATGTCCTGCTACGCCGGGCAGTTCCAGAAGTACGAGGGCCTCACGGTGAACTTCACCGAGGCCGTGAACTCGGCCGGCGGCACGGTCACCGACGCGAACGGCACGCCGCACGTCGACACCCCCGAGGCCCAAAAGGGCCTGGACTTCCTCGTCGGCTCCGTCAAGGACGGCACGATCCCCAAGGAGGGCATCACCTACCTGGAGGAGGACGGCCGCCAGGCGTTCCAGGCCGGCAAGCTCGTCTTCCTGCGCAACTGGCCCTACGTGTACGCGCTGGCCGCCAGGAGCGGGATCGAGGGCAAGTACGCCGTCGCCCCGCTGCCCGGGCTGAACGGGCCCGGCGCCTCCAGCCTGGGCGGGCACAACCTGGCCCTGTCGTCCTCCGCCGAGAACAAGGCCACGGCCCTGGACTTCATCAAGTTCTTCACCAACGAGGAGAACGCGGCCACCTTCCTCAAGGACGCCTCCCTCGCCCCGCCGTACGCCTCCCTCTACGACGACAAGGCGCTGACCGGGCAGTACCCGTACCTGCCCGTCCTGAAGGAGTCCATCCTGCGCGCCGTGCCCCGCCCGCGCGTCGTGCGCTACGGCGACGTGACCTCGGCGGTCCAGCAGCAGGCGTACGCCGCCCTGACCGGTGAGAAGAGCGGCGCGCAGGCGTTGAGGGACCTTCAGACGGCCCTGCGGAAGTCCGTCGCGCGATGAGGAGCGGGAGCATGGCCAAGACCGAGACCCCGACCGGAAGCCCTGGCCCGTCTCGACAGGACGCCGTGACCGGGCCACCCGCCGGGCCGGTGAAGCCCCCGCGGCGAGGCCCGCGCAACCCCGCCCGCGCCACCGCCGGCTCGGGCCGGATGGCCGCCCTGCTGGTGTCCCCGACCCTGCTGGTGCTGTCGATCGTCGTCGTGTACCCGACGCTCATGGCGCTGAAGGAGTCGCTGTACGGCCCGAAGGGACTGGACCCGGCGACCGGGTTCATCAGCGACACCGAGCCGTTCGTCGCGCTGAAGAACTACGCCGACATCTTCGGCGAGGCCGGGGAGCGGTTCTGGAACGCCTTCTGGAACACCACCTTCTTCACCGTCGTCACGGTCGGCCTGGAGACGGTGATCGGGGTGGCCATGGCCCTGATCATGCACAAGGCGTTCCGGGGCCGAGGCCTCGTCCGGGCCGGGATCCTGATCCCGTGGGCGGTGCCGACGGCGATCTCCGGCCTGCTGTGGCGCTGGATCTTCAACAGCGACGGTGTCGCCAACGCCCTGATCGGCCATCAGGTGCTGTGGACCACCGAGGGGTTCCACGCCAAGGTCGCGGTCATCATCGCCGAGGTGTGGAAAACGGCACCGTTCATCGGGCTCCTCGTGCTGGCCGGCCTCCAGGTGATCCCGAAGGAGGTCTACGAGGCGGCGCGACTCGACGGTGCCCGCGCGGCGAGGCAGTTCTGGCACATCACGCTGCCGCTGGTGAAGCCCGCGCTGCTGGTGGCGGTGCTGTTCCGGTGCATGGACGCGCTACGGATGTTCGACCTGCCGTACATCCTCGTCGGCGCACAGAAGCACTCGGTGGAGACCCTGTCCATGCTCGCGCAGAACGAGGCGTCCAACGTCCGCTTCGGACCGGCGTCCGCGTACGCCGTGCTCCTCTTCCTCTACGTCTTCCTCATCGCCCTGGCCTTCGTACGGCTGCTCGGCGCGGATCTCGTCGGAGGAGGCGCCGTCGGCCGACGTCGGCGCCGCCGCGGGGAGGTGACGGCATGACGACGACCGTCACCGCCAGGTGGCGCTCCGGGCTGCTGTACGCCGGAGTCTTCGCCGTCGTGGCCTACTGCCTGGCCCCGTTCTACTGGATGCTGGTCTCCAGCCTGCGCCGCACCTCGGACATCTTCGACACCTCGCTCGTCCCGTCGCCGGTGTCCTTCGAGAACTACCGGGCGGTGTTCGACCCCGCGCAGGGGTTCGGTCGCGCGCTGCTGAACAGCCTGGTCGTCGCCGGGGTCACCACCGTGCTGGCGCTGCTTCTGGCCACGTTCACCGCCTACGCGATGGCCCGGCTCGACTTCCGCTTCAAGCGGCTGATCCTGACCCTCGTCATCGCGACCTCGATGTTCCCGGTGGTGTCGATCGTGGTGCCGCTGCTGAAGCTGTTCACGGACGTCGGCTGGATCAACACCTACCAGGCGATGATCGTGCCCAGCATGTCCTTCGCGCTGCCGCTCGCGGTGTGGAACCTGACCACGTTCTTCCGGCAGATGCCGGACGAGCTGGAGCACGCCGCCATGGTCGACGGCTGCACCCGGGGGCAGGCATTCCGCAGGGTCATCGTCCCGTTGGCCGCGCCGGGCATCTTCACCACGGCGATCATCACCTTCATCTGCGCCTGGAACGAGTTCCTCATCGCCCTGTCGATGACCAACAAGCCGGACATGCAGACCGCGCCGGTCGCCATCTCCAAGTTCACCGGCGCCACGACGTACGAGACGCCGTTCGGCAGCCAGATGGCCGCGGGCGTCCTCGTCACGGTCCCGCTGGTGGTCATGGTGCTGCTCTTCCAGCGCCGCATCGTCGCCGGACTCACGGCGGGCGCGGCGAAGTAGCTCCGACCTCCTTCACGACTCCCTTCGCGACCTCCTTCCCGACTTCCTTCACCCCTCCCCCGACGACCAAGGAGCTTCCGAGCCTTGTCCTCCACCACCGCGCCCTGGTGGCGCAGCGCCGTCATCTACCAGGTCTACATCCGCAGCTTCGCCGACGGGAACGGCGACGGCATCGGTGACATCGCCGGCATCCGCTCCCGGCTGCCGTATCTGAAGTCGCTCGGTGTGGACGCCATCTGGATCAACCCCTGGTACAAGTCCCCGATGGCCGACCACGGTTACGACGTGGCCGACTTCCGGGAGATCGACCCGCTGTTCGGCACGGTCGCCGAGGCCGAGCGGCTCATCGAGGAGGCGCACGCACACGGGATGCGCGTCATCTCGGACATCGTGCCCAACCACACCTCCGACCGGCACGCCTGGTTCCGGGCGGCGCTGGCGGCCGGTCCCGGCAGTCCGGAGCGCGAGCGCTACGTCTTCCGGGACGGCCGGGGCGCCGATGGCTCCGTGCCGCCCAACGACTGGGTCTCCAGCTTCGGCGGACCCGCCTGGACCCGGCTGCCCGACGGCCAGTGGTACCTGCATCTCTTCGCCCCCGAACAACCCGACCTCAACTGGGAACACCCCGAGGTCCGGGCCGAGTTCGAGTCGATCCTGCGGTTCTGGTTCAGCCGGGGCGTGGACGGCTTCCGTATCGACGTCGCCCACGGGCTGGTCAAGCACCCGGAACTCCCCGACCTGCCGCCGCGCCGCGACCCGGACACCGCGCGGCCCTGGCAGCACGTCGACCACCCGCACTGGGACCGCGACGAGGTCCACGAGATCTACCGCTCCTGGCGCAGGGTGGCCGACGAGTTCCCCGGTGACCGGTCCTTCGTCGCCGAGGCCTGGGCGGACACCCCGGAGCGGCTGGCCGCGTACGTCCGGCCGGACGGCCTGCACACCGCGTTCAACTTCGACTTCCTGATGTCGAGTTGGCACCCGAAGGACCTGCGCGAGGTCATCGACGGCTCCCTGGAGATGCTCGGCGCGGTGGGCGCCCCCGCCACCTGGGTGCTCTCCAACCACGACGTCGTACGCCATCCCAGCCGGTACGGCCGCAGGGCCACCAAGCGCTGGGTGGCCAACACGCCGTACGAACCCGAGGGCCCCCTCGACCTGGAACTGGGCACCCGGCGCGCCCGCGCCGCCGCCCTGCTGATGCTCTCCCTGCCGGGCGGCGCCTACATCTACCAGGGCGAGGAACTCGGTCTGCCCGAGGTCGAGGACCTCCCCGAGGACATGCTCCAGGACCCGGTCTGGGAACGCTCCGGGCACACCAACCGCGGCCGCGACGGCTGCCGGGTCCCGATCCCCTGGTCCGGTGCCGACACCCCGTACGGCTTCAGCCCCGACGGCGCCGGCGCCGCGCCCTGGCTGCCGCAGCCGGGCGACTGGGCGCCGCGCACCGTGGCCGCCCAGACCGGCGACGAGAGCTCGATGCTGGAGCTCTACCGCACGGCGCTGCGCCTGCGCCGCGAGCACCCCGCGCTCGGTGACGGCAGTCTGACCTGGCTGGACGTCCCGGAAGGCGTCCTCGCGTTCGGCCGCGACCCGGGCTTCGTCTGCGTGGTCAACCTCTCGGCGGAGCCGTACCCACTGCCCGAGCACACGTCGGTGCTGCTCGCGAGCGGTCCCGTCGAGGGCGGCACGCTGGCGCCGGACCAGGCGGTGTGGCTGACGGTGTGACTCGCGCGGTGTCGGGGCGGGGCCTTCGGGTCCCGCCCCGACACCGGAGGCGGCCGATCCCTCTCCCGACCGTGCCTCGGCGAGCTGGGCGGCCGTCTGGCTGGGCCGGTTGCGCCCGAACAGCACCTCGCGGCCCTCACCGGGGCCCAGGGTCATGCCGCCGCCGAGCGCGAGGACGAAGAGGGTGCCGGGGAGGGGGGCGGAGGCGCCCCGGGCGAGGCTGCCGTGGGTGGGCGGCAGGGCGTCGGAGCCGGGGGCGGTCCGTACGCGCTGGTCGAGGGGCCGTGGGGTGCGGTGGCCTGCGATCCTGTGCCCTCCGGCAACCGCTTCGCGATGTTCTTCAGCGCGGTGGCCGACAGGTCCTCGGCCAGGGCGCACGCCTTCGCGGTCGGCTGCTCGCCCCGCACGGTCAGCCGGAACAGCTCGACGGCCGGGTCGCCGACGGAGTTGGTGTACGTGCGGTGCGGTGCGTGGACCACACAGCTGCGGTCGCCGTCCTCCTCGGGTGCGACGTAGCTCGTCGTCCCGGCGATCGGCGTCGGACGGCCGTTGTCCTCCAGTCGGTTGTCGCGGGTGAACGTCAGCTGGACGAAGGCCTGGTCGCCGTCCGGGCTCGACCCGCAGTCGTCACCGTCGCGCGTCATGCTCGCGACCTCCACGTTGCCGGCCCGCCGGACGGCCACGCCGCCGTCGAACTCCCTGGCCGCACTGGAGAGGTTGACCTCGACGCCCGCGAACACCGGCACGATGTTCGGGTGGTGCAGCCGGGCGGCGTACTGCGCCTTCTTGCGGAGTCTCCTGGCGGCCTGACCGTCGTCCGGGCGCGCGCACTTGACCGCGACGATCCACTTCAGCGTCTCGTCCCAGGCCTGCCACCAGGACGTCGGGCACGCTGCTCGCCCAGTCCCCGGCCCGCACGGTCCCCACGGACAGGGCGTACGGGATCGGGTGCTCGGCCATCAGCGGATGGACGTCCCGGTTCCGCTCGGCACCGAGATCAACTCCAGCAACGCCCACCCGATCCCGGCCTCGTCGATCCCCGCCAGGACGGCAGCCTCCAGGTCAGTCAACACGCCGACGTACCTCCCCTCGCCCGAGCTGCCGCGCGGCTCCCGAACAGAGTCGCCCATACCCAGGGAGAACCTCCGGCGAAGCTCGGTCGCGACGGTTAGGCCGAACCCCCCACGGTGAACCCGATCGCCGTTCCGCCGCCCTCCCGCCGGAAGGCGAACGGCGCCCCACCGTGGGACAGCGCGACCTCCCGCACGATGGACAGCCCCAGCCCCGACCCGGGCAGCGAGCGGGCGTCCGGGGCGCGGTAGAAGCGGTCGAAGACACGGATCAGGTCGTCCTCGGCGATGCCCGGCCCCCGGTCGAGGACCTCGACGCGCACGGTTCCGGGGCGGGCCGGGCCGGCGACGTTGATCTCGATGGGGGCGATGCCGTCGCTGTCGAACTTCGCGGCGTTCTCGACGAGGTTGGTCACGGCGCGCTGGAGCATGGCGGGCCGGCCCTCGGTCGTGGTGTCGCCGCTCGCGCGGACCACGATCCGCCGTCCGGTGCGCCGTCGCGCGAGGCCCGCGACGTCCTCGGCGATGTCGGCGAGGTCCACCCGCTGGGCCGGCTCGGTGTCGGACTGTCCGGCGGCGAGGTCGACCAACTCGTTGACGAGGTCGGTGAGTTCGCGGGCCTCCTGGCCGAGGTCGGCGACCAGTTCCTCGCGGGTGGCGGGCGGCAGTTCGTCGATGCGGCGCAGGAGGGAGATGTTCGTACGCAGGGAGGTGAGCGGCGTACGGAGTTCGTGGCCCGCGTCCTGCACCAGCCGCCGCTGGTCCTCCTCCGACTGGGCGAGCCGGCCCAGCATGCGGTCGAAGGCCCGGCCGAGGCGGCCGACCTCGTCGTATCCGGTGACCGGTACCTGGATGCCGAGGCGGCGGGTGCGGGCGACGTTCTCGGCGGCGGAGGTGAGGACGACCAGGCGGCGGGTGATGCGCCGGGCCAGCCACCAGCCGAAGAGCCCGGCGAGGGTGACCACGGCCGCCATCAGCAGCAGCGTCCGCTGCTGGAGGGCCCGCAGCAGGTCCTCGGTGTCGCTGAACTCCTGGGCGACCTGCACCGCGCCCCGTCCGCCGCCGAGCGCGACGGTGGCGATGCGGTAGACGTCGCTGTCGACGCCGACGTCCTTGTGCTGGACCATCCGCCCGGCCGTCCCGTCGGCCGCGATCCGCCGGTCGTCGGAGGTGACCGGCAGCCCCGGCCGGCCCGGGTCGACGACGGCGCCGTCCGGGCCCAGCACCTGGACGTCGGTACGGGCGGGCCGTACGAGGTCGTGGCCCGGCGCGGAGGAGGAGAAGTCCTGCGGAGTCATCGGCCGCTGCCGCACCTCGCCCCGCAGATCCTGCACGACCTCGTCGAACACGGACTCCTGGTCCACCCGCACCAGCCGGGCGGCGGCGGTGTACGACAGCAGCCCGACCAGGACCGTGACCACGGCGGTCACGGTCGCGAAGGACACGGCGAAGGTGGTGCCGAGCCCCGATCTGCGGCGCCCCGTCAGCAGCCGCCCGAGCCGACGCCGGGCCGCGCCCACTCAGTCCTCCCGCAGCACGTAACCCACCCCGCGCACCGTGTGGATCAGCTGCGGGGCACCCGGCTCGTCGAGCTTGCGGCGCAGGTAGCCGACGTAGACGGCGAGGTTCTTGGAGCCGGGGCCGAAGTCGTAGCCCCAGATGCGGTCGTAGATGGTGGCGTGGTCGAGGACGATGCCGGCGTTGCGGACCAGCAGCTCCAGCAGTTCGAACTCGGTCCGCGTCAGCTCCAGCTCCCGCCCGCCCCGCCACACCCGGCGCGCCTGCGGGTCCATCCGCAGCCCGGCCGCCTCGACCAGCCGGCCGGAGGGCTCGGGGGCCGCGGCTGGCTTCGGTACGTCGACGGGGGCAGGGCCGGTCGAGTCGCTGGTGCGGCGCAGCAGGGCGCGCAGCCGGGCGAAGACCTCCTCGACGTCGAAGGGCTTCACCACGTAGTCGTCGGCGCCCGCGTCCAGGCCGGCGATGCGGTCCTGGGTCTCCACGAGCGCCGTCAGCATCAGGATCGGGGTGCGGTCGCCCTCGGCGCGCAGCACCCGGCAGACCTGGAGGCCGTCGATGCCGGGCATCATCACGTCGAGGACGAGCACGTCCGGCGGGGTGCGGTGGGCCTGTGCCAGTGCCTCGACCCCGTCGGCGACCGCGGTGACCTGGTAGCCCTCCAGGGTCAGCGCGCGCTCCAGGGCGTGGCGGATGGCGCGGTCGTCTTCGGCGAGGAGAACAGTCTGGGGCACGGGTTCAGTCTGCCAAGGCCTCCGGCGGTTCGGCCGTGTGAGGGAGCTTACGATCACCCTTCTTACTGGGATCTCACCCTCACACGGCCGCCCCTGGGGGCTCCGCCCCCAGACCCCCCTCTCGGCCTGAACGGCCTCGTCCTCAAGCGCCGGACGGGCTGGAGAGCGCCGCCAGCTGCTCCGCGAACGGCACCACCTCGGGCTCGGCCCTCTCCCTGCCGGGCCGTCCGGCCATCAACCCGGCCAGCTCCCCCGCCGCCCGCTCGATCCGCCCGTCAAGACCCGGCGCGCCCCAGTCCTCCGAGGCGGCGTACACACCCGTCGGGACGACCACGGCACGCAGATGGGCGAAGAGCGGGCGCAGGGCGTGTTCCAGGACCAGGGAGTGCCGGGTCGTGCCGCCGGTCGCGGCGATCAGCACCGGCAGGCCGGCCAGCGCGTCCTTCTCGATCACGTCGAAGAACGACTTGAACAGCCCGCTGTAAGAGGCGGAGAAGACGGGCGTGACGACGATCAGTCCGTCCGCCGAGGTGACGGAGTCGATGGCGGCGGCCAGCCTGCGCCCCGGGAACCCGTTCGTGAGGTTGTGCGCGATCTCCACCGCGAGGTCGCGCAGCTCGACGACCTCCACCTCCACCGCGGCCTCCCGGCCGACGGCGGTCGCGAGCCGGTCGCCCAGCAGCCGCGTGGAGGACGGGACGCTCAGCCCCGCGGCTGCATCGAGGCGCGCCTCCGGCACGACGACGACGAGCTTCATGCGACGACCTCCTTCTGGGCGTCGGCGAGCAGGGACTGGTGGGTCGGCGCCGCCGGCACCCCCTCGGGGCGGCGCGCCGCGAACTCCTTGCGCAGCACGGGTACGACCTCCTCGCCGAGCAGGTCGAGCTGCTCCAGCACGGTCTTCAACGGCAGCCCGGCGTGGTCCATCAGGAACAGCTGGCGCTGGTAGTCACCGGCGTACTCGCGGAAGGCCAGCGTCTTCTCGATCACCTGCTGCGGGGAGCCGACGGTCAGCGGGGTCTGCTCGGTGAACTCCTCCAGCGAGGGCCCGTGCCCGTACACCGGGGCGACGTCGAAGTACGGCCGGAACTCCCGCACGGCGTCCTGCGAGTTCTTCCGCATGAACACCTGCCCGCCCAGCCCGACGATCGCCTGCTCGGGTGTGCCGTGTCCGTAGTGGGCGTACCGGGTCCGGTACAGCTCGACCATCCGCTTGGTGTGGTCGGCCGGCCAGAAGATGTTGTTGTGGAAGAAGCCGTCGCCGTAGTACGCCGCCTGCTCGGCGATCTCCGGCGAGCGGATCGAACCGTGCCAGACGAACGGCGGTACGCCGTCCAGCGGCCGGGGCGTGGACGTGAACCCTTGCAGGGGCGTACGGAACTTCCCCTCCCAGTTCACGACGTCCTCGCGCCACAGCCGGTGCAGCAGGGCGTAGTTCTCGACGGCGAGGTTGATGCCCTGCCGGATGTCCTGCCCGAACCACGGGTAGACCGGGCCGGTGTTGCCGCGCCCCATCATGAGATCCACCCGCCCGTCGGCCAGGTGCTGGAGCATCGCGAAGTCCTCGGCGATCTTCACCGGGTCGTTCGTGGTGATCAGCGTGGTGGAGGTGGAGAGGATCAGCTTCTGCGTGCGGGCCGCGATGTAGCCCAGCATCGTCGTCGGCGAGGACGGCACGAACGGCGGGTTGTGGTGCTCGCCGGTCGCGAAGACGTCGAGGCCGACCTCCTCGGCCTTCAGCGCGATGGCGACCATGGCCTTGATGCGCTCGCGCTCGGTCGGCGTACGGCCGGTCGTCGGGTCCGGCGTGACGTCGCCGACGCTGAAGATCCCGAACTGCATGGTCGCTCACCCTCCATATTGTTGACCGTTCAACTATACCCCGTGAACGGTGAGCGCCACACGACTATTCCGTCCCCCTGCTCATCCCTTCCAGTGCGGGTCCCGCCCGGTCCGCGCCAGCAGCCGCTCGAACGCCGACGCGCCCTCCGCCACCGGCACCGGGTCCCCGAAGACGCCCATCTTCCGGGCCGTCGGCGCCAGCTCGTCGACCGCGCCCGCCAGCTGCTCCACGACGGGCGCCGCCACCTCCCCCAGCCGGTACTCCCGGCCCGTGGCCCGCGCCAGATCCCACACATGCACGGTCAGATCGAGCAGCGCCATCGAACCGACGAGCCGCGCGGGCATGCTCATGGCGCCGGTGACACCCTCCTCCGCACCGGGCACGGACCAGGCCGCCACCAGCTTGTCGATCTCGTCCGCGAGCCGCTCCCGCCAGTCCGCACCCGCGCCGACGCGATCGGGCGTCTCGGTGAAGTCGGACGCCTCCTTCGCGGCCAGCCTCTGGAACTGCACGACCACCTGGAAGACGTGGTTGACCAGGGTCTTCACGTCGTACTCGGCACACGGTGTCGGAGCGGCGAGCGCCTCCTCGGGGATGGCCCGCACCACCGGGACGGCCCTCTCCCTCGCCATGCCCAGCAGCTCACCGATGCCGTACACGACCTCGTTCTCGTTCGCCTTCGCACTCTTCGTGTCCATACCCCGACCGTAGGGACGCCGAGGCCTGCCCCTCTTGAAGAAACGCGACGTACGATCCGGCCATGGAGGCACCCCGCCAGGACACCCGCGGGATCGTCGACCCGGCCGGGCTGCTGAACCGCGTACGGTTCCGCCGGCACGAACCCGCCGAGCCGCTGCGCCGGTACGTCGAGTGGTACTGGCTGATCGACTGGGACCTGCCCGCCCCCTACGCCTCCACCGTCGTCCCGCACCCGGCCGTCAACCTCACCTTCCAGTGGGACGAGTCCGAAGGCGGGCCGTACGCCGAGGTCACCGGCGTCGCGCTCGGCCTCTACACCCGGAAGCTGACCGGGCGGGGGCGGGTCTGCGGGGTGAAGTTCCGGCCCGGCGGTTTCCGGCCGTACGCCCCCGAGGCGCCGGTCTCCCGGTGGACGGGGCGCGCCCTGTCCGCCGAGGAGGTGTTCCCGCAGGCCACGGGCGACGCCGCCCGCGCGCTCGTCACCCCCGCCGACGACCGCGCCCGCGTGGCCGCCCTCGACGCCTTCCTCCTCGCCCTGCCCCGCACCCCGGACCCGCAGGCCGACCTCGCCATCGCCCTCGTCCGACGCATCCGCACCGACCGCGCCGTCCGCCGCGTCGGCGACCTCGCCGAGGAGCGGGGCCTGTCGGTGCGGGCGCTGCAACGGCTCTTCTCGGCCTACGTCGGCGTCAGCCCCAAGTGGTGCGTCCTGCGCTACCGCATCCACGAGGCCCTGGAACACGCCGGCACCCGCACCGACATCGACTGGGCCGGCCTCGCCGCCGAGCTCGGCTACGCCGACCAGGCCCATCTTGTACGGGACTTCACGGCGACGGTGGGAGTACCGCCGACGGCGTACGCGGCGGAGGCGGCGGAGGCGGCGGAGGCGGCGGAGGCGGCGGAGGCGGCGGAGGCGGCGGAGGCGGCGGAGGCGGCGGAGGCGGCGGCCGAGGGTGCGGCGGGCCAGAGGGCCGCGGAGTAGGCGGCCCGCGGGCTAGGCGGCCCGCCCGCGGACCAGGGGTGCCGTGCAGGGCGCTCACAGCACCCCCAGGGCCTACGGCACCAGCACCAGCCGACCCCGCACCCCGCCCTCCTCCAGCCGCGCATGCGCCTTCGCGGCCTCGTCCAGCGGGAACGTCTCGGCCACCCGGGTCGTCAGCACCCCGTCGTCCACCAGCCGCACCAGCTCCGCCAGCCGTGCCCCGTCGGCGCTCACCTCGACCGCCCCGGTCCACACGCCCCGCACCGACGCGGGCTCGGCCTGCGGGATGACACCGACGTACCGGCCCCCGTCCCGCACCCACGCGAGCGCGGGCTCACCGAGGACAGCGGCGTCCAGCACCCGGTCGAAGCCCCGCTCGGCGACGACACCGCTCGTGAAGGACCCGGCCCCCAGGAACCGTACGAACTCCTCGTCCCCCTCCCGCGCCAGCCCGGTCACCTCGACGCCCCGGCGCGCGGCGAGCTGCACGGCGTACGCCCCGAGCGCCCCGGCCGCGCCCGTCACCAGCAGCGACTGGTCCGGCGTCACCTCCAGCAGATCAAGGGCCTGGGCGGCGGTCAGCGCGTTCAGCGGCAGCGTCGCCGCGTGCACGGCGTCCACCGTGGCGGGCGCCTTCGCGACGGCGTCCACCGGGACGACCACGTACTCGGCGTGCGTGCCGAGCGGCTTGACCAGGCCGTAGTCCAGGGCGACCACCTGGTCCCCGACGCTCCAGGAGCCGGCCACCCCCACCGCGTCCACGGTCCCGGCCACGTCCCAGCCGAGCCCGATCCGCTTGCCCGCGCCCCCGAAGACACCGGCCCGCACCTCCGCGTCCACGGGGTTCAGCGCGGCGGCCGCGACCTTGATCCGCACCTGACGGGCCCCGGGCTCCGGGATCCCGGCCTCCGCGACCCGCACGTTCTCCGGCCCACCGAACGAGTCCACCACAACAGCACGCACGGCCATCTCCTTGGTTGTCAGCCTCCGGGATGTTCTCCCGTTCACTGCCGACAACCCTAGGAAGAGTTACTATCCAGGAGTAAGTAGTTACCTGGGAGTGCGTACCTACCTCGGAGGTGAGCCATGGCGACCATGACGGCAGCCCAGCGCCGCGAGCAGGCCCGTGTCGAGTACGACGCGTTCCTCAAGAGCTGCCCCACCAACCAGCTCCTGGACCGCATCAGCGACAAGTGGGTCAGCCTCGTCGTCTCCGCCCTGGCCCCCGGACCCATGCGCTACAGCGACCTCGGCCGCAAGATCGCCGGCGTCAGCCCCAAGATGCTGACCCAGACCCTGCGCTCCCTGGAACGCGACGGCCTGCTCGACCGCACCGTCACCCCGTCCGTCCCGGTCCGCGTCGACTACGAGCTCACCGCCCTCGGCCAGAACCTCGCCCAGCTGCTGACCGCCGTGAAGGACTGGGCGGAGACCCACTTCGACGAGGTCCGCGAGGCCCGCGAGCGCTACGACACCGAGGGCCCCGACAGCTGACGCCGAGCGCGGGCCAGGGTGTCAGAAGTGGTACTCGTCCCCCGTGTCCAGCAGCAGCACCCGCTGGCCGCCGCTGCGCAGGGTGCCGTCCACCGGCCCGCCGCTCCACACGGTGTCGAACTCCACCAGCACCTCCGAGGCCGCGTCCCGCAGCCGTACCCGCAGAGCGACCGGCTCCCCCACCCCGCCCGCGTCCAGCGCCCCGAGCCCGCACCATACGACCCGCTCTCCGGCCCGCGCACACCCCTGCGGCAGCTCCTGCCGGTCCGCCAGCGGCTCCGACCAGCGCATCCGGACCATCGCCGTCGCGTCCGGCACAGCGCCCTGCCCGGTCCGGCGCGGCGTGAACCGTACGTCAACCCGGTCGCCGCTCAGGACGGCGGAACCGTGATAGGTCAGTTCCACCACGGGACCGACGCGCCGGCCGGGCGCTCCCGCCGCCGGAGCCACCCCGCCCACCACCGCCACCACGGCGGCCCCGCACACCGCAGCAACCCGCATCCGCCGCATATCGCCCGCTCCTCGCTCCACCACCGTGATCGTCCAGGGATGTATCCCACGCCGAGCGCGCCGCAGGCGCCGTCCAACAGGTGACGCGAACGTCCGGAGCGGAGCATGCGAAGCTGGCCGCCATGCTCGTCCTCCGCTCCGTCGCCCTGTTCGCCGTCGCCGCCCTCTTCGAGATCGGCGGCGCCTGGCTGATCTGGCAGGGCGTACGCGAACACCGCGGCTGGCTGTGGATCGGCGCCGGCGTCATGGCCCTCGGCGCCTACGGCTTCGTCGCCACGCTCCAGCCCGACGCGAACTTCGGCCGCATCCTCGCCGCGTACGGCGGTGTCTTCGTCGCCGGTTCGCTGGCCTGGGGCATGGTCGCGGACGGCTACCGCCCGGACCGCTGGGACGTCACGGGCGCACTGATCTGCCTCGCGGGCATGGCGGTGATCATGTACGCGCCGCGAGGAAACTGAAACGGGGCCGCGGAACGGTTCAGGTCGGCGGCAGCAGCCCCAACTGTCCCAGGAACTCCATCTCGTCGAAGTAGAGCCGGTAGTCGACGATGTGCCCGCTGTCGTCCACGGTGGCGAAGTCCACCCCGCGGATGCTGATGTCCTTCTGCGTCGGCGCCATCGTCTCGCCCGTCGGCAACTGGATCGGCCCCGTGTTGCGACCCCGGAAGATCCCCTCGTCGATGGCCGTGTTGCCGACCTCGTAGGAGTGCACCGACTCGTACGAACCGTCGGGAACCGCCTCCGTCATCTGCCGCCAGTACCCGACGATGTCCTCCCGCCCGTGCAGCTCGCCGCCGTCGGGGGTGACGGCGACCGCGTCCTGGGCGTAGAGCTCTGCGATGGCCTTCGGGTCCGCCGTGGTGATCGCCGCGGTGAGCCGGTCCATGACCTCTCGCGCCTGTCCCATGATGCACCTCCCGTGCCGGAGGACCACCCCTCCCATTCTCCCACCGCCACCCCGGGTCGGCCGCCCGCCTATCCTGGCCGGACAGTCGCCCGACCGGCCCGACGCCCTGGACCCGAACCGCACGAGGAGCAGCCATGCCCACCGCCGCACCGTCCGCCGCCTCCCGCATCGCCGTCGTCACCGGTGCGAGCAGCGGAATCGGCGCCGCCACGGCACGCCGACTCGCCGCGGCCGGCTACCGGGTCGTCCTCACCGCCCGCCGCAAGGACCGCATCGAGACGCTGGCGGAGGAGATCAACGCGGCCGGCCACTCGGCGGCGGCCTACCAGCTGGACGTGACGGACCGCGCCGCGGTCGACGAGTTCGCGACGGCCTTCAAGACGATCGGCGTCCTCGTCAACAACGCGGGCGGCGCCCTGGGCGCCGACCCGGTCGCGACCGGCGACCCGGCCGACTGGCGCACGATGTACGAGACGAACGTCATCGGCACCCTGAACCTCACCCAGGCCCTGCTGCCCAAGCTGGAGGCGAGCGGCGACGGCACGGTGGTCGTGGTCTCCTCCACCGCCGGCCACGGCACCTACGAGGGCGGCGCCGGCTACGTCGCCGCCAAGCACGGCGCCCACGTCCTCGCCGAGACGCTCCGTCTGGAGATCGTCGGCCGGCCGGTGCGCGTCATCGAGATCGCGCCCGGCATGGTGAAGACCGACGAGTTCGCCCTGACCCGCTTCGGCGGCGACACGGACAAGGCACAGAGGGTCTACGAGGGCGTCGCCGAGCCCCTCACGGCCGACGACGTGGCCGACACCATCACCTGGACGGTCACCCGCCCCAGCCACGTCAACATCGACCTCCTGGTCGTGCGCCCCCGCGCGCAGGCGTCCAACACGAAGGTCCACCGGGAGCCGCGGTGACGGACGACCACCGCAAGGACCCGCACAACGAACGCCAGATGTGGTGGTGGCTCGGCTACTTCCTCTTCGGCATCCACATCGTGGCGTTCGTGATGATCTACGCGGTGACGCACGCGCCGAAGTAGCGGCTGACGGCTGACGGCCCGCCAAGAGGCCGTCAGCCCTTCACGCACACCACCTGCTTCAGCTTCGCCACGACCTCCACGAGGTCCCGCTGCTGGTCGATGACCTGCTCGATCGGCTTGTAGGCGCCCGGGATCTCGTCCACGACACCGGAGTCCTTACGGCACTCCACGCCCCGCGTCTGCTCCTCCAGGTCCTTCGTCGAGAACCGCCGCTTGGCCGCGTTACGGCTCATGCGCCGACCCGCGCCGTGCGAGGCCGAGTTGAAGGACATCGGGTTCCCGAGGCCCTTCACGATGTACGAACCCGTGCCCATGGAGCCCGGGATGATGCCGTACTCGCCGGAGCCGGCCCGGATCGCGCCCTTGCGGGTCACGAGCAGGTCCATGCCCTCGTAACGCTCCTCGGCCACGTAGTTGTGGTGGGCGCTGATCTCGGCCTCGAAGGTCGGCTTCGCCTTCTTGAACTCCTTGCGGACCACGTCCTTCAGGAGCGCCATCATGATCGTGCGGTTGTACTTGGCGTACTCCTGCGCCCAGAACAGGTCGTTGCGGTACGCCGCCATCTGCGGGGTGTCCGCGATGAAGACGGCGAGGTCGCGGTCGACCAGGTTCTGGTTGTGCGGGAGCTTCTGGGCCACGCCGATGTGGTACTCGGCCAGTTCCTTGCCGATGTTGCGGGAACCGGAGTGCAGCATCAGCCAGACGGCACCGGTGGTGTCCGTGCAGACCTCCACGAAGTGGTTTCCCCCGCCGAGCGTCCCCATCTGCTTGCCGGCGCGCTCCGCACGGAACTTGACGGCCTCCGCGACCCCGTCGAACCGCCCCCAGAAGTCGTCCCACCCGGCGGTGGCGAACCCGTGCATCCGCCCCGGGTCGACCGGGTCGTCATGCATCCCCCGCCCCACCGGAATCGCCTGCTCGATCTTCGACCGCAGCCGCGACAGGTCCCCCGGCAGATCATTGGCCGTGAGCGACGTCTTCACCGCCGACATCCCGCACCCGATGTCCACCCCGACCGCGGCGGGACACACGGCACCCCGCATCGCGATGACGGACCCGACCGTCGCGCCCTTGCCGTAGTGGACGTCCGGCATGACCGCCAGGCCCTTGATCCACGGCAGGGTCGCGACGTTGCGCAGCTGCTGCAGGGCGCCTTCCTCGACCGTCGCCGGATCGGTCCACATACGGATCGGAACCTTCGCGCCCGGCATCTCCACGTACGACATATCGTCCTCTATCCCCCGGAACTCACATACAAGTCTGAAATCGCAAAACCGGCGCCAGGGTCGACGAAAAGGGACAACGGACCGGCGTCCACGGCAGTGCGTGCGATACACATTGTCTCCAGGGGTCGCCCCCGCCCGGCAAGCGAATAACCAGCGGGGACACCGAAAGACCGGCAACGTGCCGAGCACCCGGCACCGTCGAGAGGAGCCTGACCGTGCAGCGGAAGGCGTATGTATCCGGCGTCGCCGCGCTCCTCGTGGCGCTGCTGGCCGGCTGCACCGGCAGTTCCGACGACGGCGGCACGACCGACGACTCGAACCCGGGCGACGCCGGTACGGCGACGGCGGCGGCCGAGCCCGGCCGGTACGCCACGCTGCCCGAGCCGTGCGGCGCGGTCGGCCAGGAGATGCTCGACCTGCTGCTGCCCGGCATCGAGCAGGTGACGGACGAGGAGCAGCGGGAGAAGGCGTACGAGGGCACGCCGACGATCACCTACGACACCGACCGCAGGGCCGGCTGCCGTTGGAAGGCCGAGTCGACCGAGGCCACGGACCGGCTGTTCGTCGACTTCTCGCGGGTGGTGTCGTACGACACGGCGGTCAGCGACGACAGCGAGGCGGAGCAGCTGTTCGCGACCCGGCAGGAGAAGGCCGACCTCCCGGAGCCGACGAGCTCCGAGAGCGACGACGAGGACACTCCGTCCGCCGACCCGAGCGGCTCGCCCGCCTCCTCGGCCTCGCCCTCGACATCCGCGTCCCCTTCCTCCCTTTCCTCCTCTTCGTCACCTTCGTCGTCCTCTGCCGAGTCCTCCTCTCCGTCCGACGGTGTGACCCCGGCCGACCTCCAGCCCCGCGTCCTGGACGACCTCGGTGACGAGGCGTTCCTCGACGACGAGCTGAGCAGCTCCGGTTCGACGGCTCAGCAGCGCACGGTGACTGTGGCGTTCCGCACGTCCAACGTGATCGTGACGATCGAGTACGAGGAGCAGCCGGGGACCGTCGGCGTGGTCCCGGACAGTGAGGAAATGCAGGACAGGGCGCGGAAACTGGCGGCGCAACTGGCCGACGTGCTGGCGGAGTAGCGCCCCTCGGTCACCCCCGTACGCCCGAGTGCGACGTAACCGAAACGAGACCACACACCTTCTTCACCGCGTACCGTGGCCCCTCGGACCCGATCCGAACGCAGGAACCACGAGTGTCAGTCATGAGTGAAGGAACCATGCAGCGAGCAGCAGAGCGTAGGCAGCGTGACGGGCGTGACCAGGGCGAGCAGCGGCTGAGGGGCGGTCTGCACCGTGTCCTTGTCGGTGCGGCCGTCGTCCCGGTGATGCTGATCGCCGCGGGCTGTTCCTCGGACTCCGGTTCGGACGACGGTGCGGGCGACGGCGCGAAGTCCTCGTCCGCGTCCGCGGAGGCGTCCGCGAGCCCCTCGCCGACGGTGCAGGCGGCCGTGTACAAGTCGCTTCCCCAGCCGTGCAAGGTGCTGTCGAAGAAGACGCTCGAGGACCTGGTCCCGGAGGCGAAGTCCGGCAAGGCGGGCACCTCGGACGAGGCGGGCACGCGCGGCTCGTGCTCCTGGAGCAGCCTGGACAACAACGGTGTGAAGGGCTCGCAGTTCCGCTGGCTCAACACCTCCCTGCTGCGCTTCGACTCGGACGTGTCGCGCGGCTCGGGCGAGAAGCAGGCGCGGGAGTACTTCGAGACGCAGGTCCAGGACGCCCGTTCGGTGGACGGCGCGAAGAACACGAAGTCGGAGCCGGTCGCCGGGGTGGGCGACGAGGCGACGGCGGTGCGCTACGACCTGAAGAAGAAGGAGGGTTCCTTCAAGCAGGTCACGGTCGTGGCCCGGGTCGAGAACGTCGTGGTCACGGTCGACTACAACGGCGCCGGTTTCGCCGGGGACAAGACCCCGAGCTCGGACGCCCTGAACAAGCTGGCGCAGAAGGCCGCCAAGGAGACGGTGGCCTCGGTGACGAAGACGAACGGCAGCGGCACCGCGGGCACGCCGAGCAGCGCCCCGTCGAAGTCGGCGTCGAAGTCTCCCTCGAAGTCCCCGTCCGGGAGCCCCTCGAAGGAGGCGTCCGCCTCCCCTTCCAAGTCAGCGTCGAAGAAGAGCTGACCGTCACACCTGCCCCACCCCTGCGTCACAACACGCAGCTCAGCCATGCGTGTTGCACGAGCCCGGCTCCCCTCGGGGACCGGGCTCGTGCCGTACGTGAATCCGTACGACGCACAGATGTGCCACCCTGTTGCGCGCAACAACACGCACTGGGAGGGGAGTACGAGTGGCCGCGCCGCTGCAGCTGACTCGGATGCACCGCGTTCTCATCGGTGTGGTCGTGTTCGGCGCCGTGATCATCGCCGGCATCGGCTTCGCCGGTTCTTACGCGGCCGTCCGCGAGCTGGCCATCAAGAAGGGGTTCGGGAACTTCAGTTATGTGTTCCCGATCGGCATCGACGCGGGCATCTGCGTCCTGCTCGCCCTCGACCTTCTCCTGACCTGGATCCGCATCCCGTTCCCGCTGCTGCGGCAGACGGCGTGGCTGCTGACGGCGGCGACGATCGCCTTCAACGGCGCGGCGGCCTGGCCGGACCCGCTGGGCGTCGGCATGCACGCCGTGATCCCGGTCCTGTTCGTGGTGGCGGTGGAGGCGGCCCGGCACGCGATCGGCCGCATAGCGGACATCACGGCCGACAAGCACATGGAGGGCGTCCGCCTCACCCGGTGGCTGCTCTCGCCGGTGCCGACGTTCCTGCTGTGGCGCCGGATGAAGCTGTGGGAGCTGCGCTCCTACGAGCAGGTCATCAAGCTGGAGCAGGAGCGTCTTGTCTACCAGGCCCGGCTGCGCTCCCGCTTCGGCCGGGCGTGGCGGCGCAAGGCACCGGTGGAGTCGCTGATGCCGCTGCGGCTGGCCCGCTACGGGGTGCCGCTGGCGGAGACGGCCCCGGCGGGTCTGGCGGCCGCGGGCATCGAGCCGGCGCTGTTGCCTCCGGCGCCGAAGCAGGTGCTGGACGTGGCTCCGGCGCCCGTACCCCAGCAGGCGGCGCCTGTGGGCGAGCAGCGCCCGGAACTGGTCGCCACGCCCGACCAGGAGCAGCCGGAGCAGCCCGAGCAGCCGGAGTACGTGCAGGACTGGTTCAACACCCCGCGCAACGTGGAGTACCAGGGCGGCTACGACCCCGCGTACAACACTCAGGAACAGTACGACCAGTGGTACCAGGAGCAGCTCCAGGCGGAGCAGTACCAGGAGCAGTTCCAGGAGGAGCCGCCCGTCCAGGAGCCCTCCCCGGAGGACACCGGCACCTTCCCGATCCCCGTGAGCCCCAACCGCACCCGCCAGCTCGGCGAGGGCGGCGGCGCCCCGGAGCCGGGTGAGGACGAGTACTACCAGATCTTCCGTCAGTCGATAGACGGCAGCTACCCCACGCCCCGCGTGCTCGGCGACAACATCCAGGCGACGTACGGCACATCGCTCAGCCCCAGCGCCCTGAAGGCCCTCGCGGAACGCTTCCAGCAGCGCCACTCGGCGGAGCTGGAAGAGGACCACATCGCCTAGGCCCTGCGGGTCGGCGTGTACGACGATGGGGGCGCCCGGTGTTCGCCGGGCGCCCCCATCACCGTAGAACCGGCGTCACTCCCCGAGCAGGGCCCGCACCCGCTCCTGCCCCACCGCCAGCAGCAGCGTGGGCAGCCGCGGCCCCGTGTCCCGCCCGACCAGCAGGTGGTACAGCAGGGCGAAGAACGACCTCTGCGCCGTCTTGATCTCCGGCGGCAGCTCCTTGGGCGTGGCGTCCGCGGAGAACCCGGCCTGCACCTTGGGCACGCCGTACACGAGGTGGGTGAGCCCGTCCAGCGACCAGTGCGACTCCAGCCCGTCGAGGAGGAGCCGCAGCGACTGCTGGGAGGCCTCGTCGAGGGACTTCAGCAGCTCGGCGTCGGCCTCGTCGCGCACGATGGTCCGCTGGTCGGCGGGCACCTGCGTGTTGATCCACGCCTCGGCCTTGTCGTACCGGGGACGGGCCTCGTCCAGCGAGCCCAGCGGGTTCTCCGGGTCGAGCTCGGAGAGGATCCGCAGGGCCTGGTCCTGGTGGCCGGCGGTGATGTCGGCGACGGAGGCGAGCGTCCGGTACGGCAGCGGCCGCGCCGTACGCGGCAGCTCACCGCCGGCCGTGCGCACCGCGCGCGAGTGCGCGGCGACGTCGGCGGGCAGCGCGGAGCCGTCCGCGACCTTCGCGTCCAGCTTGTCCCACTCGTCGTAGAGCCGCTGGATCTCCTGGTCGAAGGCGATCTTGAAGGACTGGTTGGGCCGGCGGCGGGCGTAGAGCCAGCGCAGCAGCTGCGGCTCCATGATCTTCAGCGCGTCGGCGGGGGTGGGCACCCCGCCACGCGACGAGGACATCTTCGCCATGCCGCTGATCCCCACGAAGGCGTACATGGGCCCGATGGGCTGCTTGCCGCCGAAGATCCCGACGATCTGCCCACCGACCTGGAAGGAGGACCCCGGGGACGAGTGGTCGACGCCGCTGGGCTCGAACACGACCCCCTCGTAGGCCCACCGCATGGGCCAGTCGACCTTCCAGACCAGCTTGCCGCGGTTGAACTCGTTCAGCCGGACGGTCTCCGCGAAGCCGCACTCGTCGCAGGTGTACGACAGCTCGGTCGTGTCGTCGACGTACGAGGTGACGGTGGTCAGGTCCTTCTCGCAGTTGCCGCAGTACGGCTTGTACGGGAAGTACCCGGCGGACCCGGAGCTCCCGTCGTCCTCGGCGGCCGCGCCCGACCCCTCGGCGGCCTCCAGCTCGGCCTCGTCGACCGGCTTCTGCGACTTCTTGGCACCGGCCTTCTGCTTGGTCCGGTACTGCGCGAGAACGGCGTCGATGTCACCGCGGTGCTTCATGGCGTGCAGGATCTGCTCGCGGTAGACGCCCGAGGTGTACTGCTCGGTCTGGCTGATCCCGTCGAACTCCACACCCAGCTCGGCGAGCGCCTCGACCATCGCCGCCTTGAAGTGCTCGGCCCAGTTCGGGTACGCCGACCCCGCGGGCGCCGGCACGGACGTCAGCGGCTTGCCGATGTGCTGCGCGTGGCTCTCGTCGGAGACGCCCTCGATGCCCTTGGGCACCTTGCGGTAGCGGTCGTAGTCGTCCCAGGAGATCAGGTGCCGGACCTGGTGCCCGCGCCGCCGGATCTCGTCGGCGACCAGGTGCGGGGTCATGACCTCGCGCAGATTCCCCAGGTGAATGGGCCCGGACGGCGACAGCCCGGACGCGACGACGACCGGTTTGCCCGGGGCCCGACGCTCCGACTCCTCGATGACCTCATCCGCGAAACGGGAGACCCAGTCGGTGGTCTCGGTGCTCTGAGCCACGATCGGCACGTCCTTCTTTCTCCAGGGCAGCCAGCACGGTCAAAAGGGCTGCGCCCCAAGTCTAGGCGGCGCAGCCGCCTCCCAGGGGCGCGGGACTGTGCCCGATATGCGGCTCCGCCGCGTGGGCGCGACCAGCCACACACGGCCCGCACCCGGCAATGCACAGCACCCCCGAGTTCGTAGCCGCAAAAACCCCTTTACCCCCCATGGGATACTGACCGTGTCTATCCATTCCCACAAGGAGAACGGCACCCACTCACATGGCCTCGGTCACGTCCCTCACCGCGTTCGTCCACCAGCGCATCGCCGACGCCCTCGCTTCCGCTCTCCCGGAAGCCGCCGGAGGCGACCCGCTCCTGCGACGCAGCGACCGCGCCGACTTCCAGGCCAACGGGATCCTCGCCCTCGCCAAGAAGGCCAAGTCGAACCCGAGGGACCTGGCGACCGAGGTCGTCGGCAACATCGTCACCGGTGACGTCATCAAGGACGTCGAGGTCTCCGGCCCCGGCTTCCTCAACATCACCGTCGCCGACCGGGCGATCACCGAGAACCTCGCCGCCCGGCACGCGGACACCGACCGCCTCGGCGTACCGCTGAAGGACGACGCGGGCATCACGGTCGTCGACTACGCCCAGCCGAACGTGGCCAAGGAGATGCACGTCGGCCACCTGCGCTCCGCCGTCATCGGCGACGCCCTGCGCGGGATGCTCGACTTCACCGGCGAGAAGACGATCGGCCGGCACCACATCGGCGACTGGGGCACCCAGTTCGGCATGCTCATCCAGTACCTGTTCGAGCACCCCGGCGAGCTGGCCCCGGCCGAGGACGTCGACGGCGAGCAGGCCATGTCGAACCTGAACCGGGTGTACAAGGCCTCGCGTGCGGTCTTCGACGCGGACGAGGAGTTCAAGGAGCGGGCCCGTAAGCGGGTCGTCGCCCTGCAGTCCGGCGACAAGGAGACCCTCGAGCTGTGGCAGCAGTTCGTGGACGAGTCGAAGGTCTACTTCTACTCGGTCTTCGAGAAGCTGGACATGGAGGTCCGGGACGAGGAGATCGTCGGCGAGTCCGCGTACAACGAGGGCATGCCCGAGACGGCCCGCCTCCTGGAGGAGATGGGCGTCGCGGTCCGCTCCGAGGGCGCGCTCGTCGTCTTCTTCGACGACATCCGCGGCAAGGACGACCAGCCGGTCCCGCTGATCGTGCAGAAGGCCGACGGCGGCTTCGGCTACGCGGCCTCCGACCTGACGGCGATCCGCAACCGTGTCGTCGACCTGCACGCGACGACGCTGCTGTACGTCGTGGACGTACGTCAGTCGCTGCACTTCAAGATGGTCTTCGAGACGGCCCGCCGGGCCGGCTGGCTGGGCGACGACGTCACCGCGCACAACATGGGCTACGGCACGGTGCTGGGCGCCGACGGCAAGCCGTTCAAGACGCGTGAGGGCGAGACCGTACGGCTGGAGGACCTGCTGGACGAGGCCGTGCAGCGGGCCGCCGAGGTCGTACGGGAGAAGGCGCAGGACCTCACCGAGGACGAGATCCAGGAGCGGGCGGCACAGGTGGGCATCGGCGCGGTGAAGTACGCCGACCTGTCCACGTCCCCCAACCGGGACTACAAGTTCGACCTGAACCAGATGGTCTCGCTGAACGGCGACACGTCCGTGTACCTCCAGTACGCGTACGCCCGTATCCAGTCGATCCTGCGCAAGGCGGGCGAGAGCAGGCCGGCCGCGCACCCGGAGCTCGGACTGCACGCGGCGGAGCGGGCGCTCGGCCTGCACCTGGACGCGTTCGGCGACACGGTCTTCGAGGCCGCCGCGGAGTACGCCCCGCACAAGCTGGCCGCGTACCTGTACCAGCTGGCGTCGCTGTACACGTCGTTCTACGACAAGTGCCCGGTGCTGAAGGCGGACACGTCGGAGCAGGTGGAGAACCGTCTGTTCCTGTGCGACCTGACCGCCCGGACCCTCCACCGGGGCATGGCCCTGCTGGGCATCCGGACGCCCGAGCGGCTCTGAGCGGCAGGAAGTGGCCGCGGCCCGTCCTCTCCCCCGAGGGAGGACGGGCCGCGGCGTGTGTGCGGTCGGCAGGCCGGCTCAGCAGCCGGTGCCGTTGAACTTCCAGAACGCGGACCTGGTCTCCGGTCCGGCGACGCCGTCCACGTCGAGGTGGTAGCCGAAGATGTCGCCGAAGAGGTTCAGGTAGCGCTGCAGCGCCCTGATCGTGTCGGGACCGACGACTCCGTCGACGGTGCCGGCGTCGTGTCCCCTGGCGTTGAGGAAGCGCTGCGCCGCCTTCCAGCTGTTGCTGCCGAGCTGGCCGTCGATCGTGCCGGGGTTGTAACCCCGGTCGCGCAGCCAGCACTGCCAGTTCTTGGCCCGGGCCGTGTTCAGGCCGAGGTTGTTCACGGCGAGGACGGAGACGTCCTGGGCGCTCACCGCGGGCTTGGCGGCCGGCTGGGCCGCCGCGAAGCCGGTGCCCGCGGCCGCCACCGTGCCGGCGGCGAGCCCGAGGACGGCGGTGAGGCTGACGACGGTCCTCGTCAACGCGTTCGAACTCATGGTTCTCCCTTGGCTCGTGGGACGGCACCTGACGTGCCGCCGGCTGACGGGACGAGAGTGCGGGGCGGGCGGCGCGGGCCACCACCGTTGCCGCCCAAGTGACGTCATCACGGGATGTCCCGGCCCTGACCTGCAAGGTCACCGCCCGCAAAGACGTCACGGCGAGACGGCCGGGACGGGCGTTGGCCGATTCCCTACCTGTGCGGGAACCCGCTTCCGCCGTGGGCCGTGAATGCTGTTGCAGAATGCGACCGGGGCCGGCCCGCTGACCGACGGGCCGCGCGCCCGGACCGTGAACGCGTGTGGGGGGAACATGTCGCGTTGGGCAGCGCTGCCCGCGGAACTGGATCCGCGTGTGCGGCAGTTGGTGGTGCGCTTACGCCGGCTGAAGGACCACAGCGGGCTGAGCCTGCGGCAACTCGCGGCGCGGACCGGGTACAGCGAGAAGTCGTGGGAACGCTATCTGGGCGGCAGGTCGCTCGCGCCCGCCGAGGCCGTCGAGGCGCTGGCCCGGGCGACGGGCGAGAATCCGAGCCGCCTGCTGGCGCTGCACGAGGTCGCGGCGGAGGCATGGGCCACCCGGCGCGCGGAGTCCCCGCCCGAGGCCACGAAACCCACTGGAACCCCGGCCCCCGAGACCGCCGCCACCACAACCACAACCGCCACCGCCACCACCACCAGCACCAGCACCAGCACCGAGCCACGCTCGCCGGGCCGTTCGCTGCGCGTCGCGCTGGCGGCGGGGGCCGTGGCGCTGGTCCTGGCCGTCGCCACGGCGGTCCTCCTCGTCGTACGACTGGGTGGTGACACGGCGCAACGACCTGCGGCCTCCCTCGCCGCGACCGCCGCCTCGGCCGCCACACCGCCGACCGCGTCGGCCGCGCGGCCGGAACGCCCGTACACCTGCCGTGTCGAGCGGATCGACGGCCGCTGGTTCGCGGGCCTCAGCCGCACCGAGGGCGCCATCCTGGCGAACGGCCATGCAGGGCCGGAGGTGGCCGAGGCGCAGTGTCTGCTGCGCCGGGCGGGCGTCTCGCCGGGCGGCATCGACGGGATCTTCGGTCCGCTGACGGAGCGCGCGGTCAGGCGGGTGCAGCAGCGGTCCGGTCTGGTCGAGGACGGCATCATCGGGCCGCACACCTGGAAGGCCCTACGCCGATGACGACGCCGTCCCCGGAACGGGCCCGACTGGCAGCCGCACTGCGGGAGTTGAAAGGGCGGACCGGGCTGAGCCTGGCCGCCCTCGCGGCGAAGACCGCGTTCAGCAAGTCGTCCTGGGACCGCTACCTCAACGCCCGGACGGTCCCTCCGCGCGACGCCGTCCAGGAGCTGTGCCGCCTCGCCGGTGAGCCGGAGGGGCGCTGTGTGGCGCTGTGGGAGATCGCGGAGTCGCAGGGCAGCGGACGGGCGACGGAGGAGGCACCCGCGCCTCCGGAAGGGCCGCCCCCGGGCGGGGACGCCGCCGACGACGGCTCCGTGCGGCGCAGCGCGACCCTCGTGGCGGTGCTCGCGTCGGTGTGCGCCGTGGCCGTCGGGGGCCTCGCCGCGGTGGCCCTGCTGCTGCCGCACCGGGACGCCGAACCGCGCGCTTCGCTGTCGCCGGCCCCGGCCACGACCGGACCGCGCTGCCAGGGGGAGGCCTGCGAGGGCAAGAGCGCCATGCAGATGAAGTGCGCGGCCGGCCCGCAGACCCTCGCCGCGCACCGGACCGCCTCCGGCGCCTGGATGGAACTGCGCTACAGCCGGGAGTGCGGCACGAGTTGGGCCCGAATGTGGTCGACGCACATAGGCGACCGGCTCGAGATGTCGGTCGGCGACAAGGGCGGCGGCCCCGGTGCCGATGGCGTCCGCAGCGCGGAGATCGAGAACGACGTCGACGCGGACAACTACGTCTACACCCCCATGACCGCGGCCCGCCCCGGAACCGTCGTCCGGGCCTGCCTCCACCCGGCCGCGGGCGGCGGCACGGAGTGCTTCGACAGCCGAGTGGGCAGGTGAGGCGCGTTGTCAGTGGCTGCCCCTACAGTCGCTGACATGGCGACACTTCCGAACCCTCTGCCCAGGCTCGCGTCCCTCGGACTCCACCTGCCGCCCGGCGGCCTGGTGGACGATGGGGGCACCTCCCACGCCCTTAAGGCAGTGGGGGACGACGACGGACCGTGGCACGAGCCGCTGCTGTGGCTGTCGGACGACCGGGCGACGCCGGGCGACTGGACCGCACTGCATCGGACGGCACCGGCCGTCGGCCTGCTGCCGCTCGTCCTGGACGTCGGCGCCGGTCACGGCGGCCCGGAGCTGTGGGAGTTGATGCCGGACGAGATGTCGTACGCCGGGGATCACGACGCCGACGAGGTGCTGGAGGAGTTCTGGGAGGAGTACGCGGAGGACGACGCGGCCTGGCCCGGCCTTTCCACGCCCCCCGGTACCCCCGAGCCCCTCCCCGGCACCGCCCCCGCCCAGGACCCCGATTCCGTCGCCGCCGCCATCGTGGACTCCCTCCTCGACGGCCGCGGCCCGCTCAAGGACCCCCGCCTCGCCCTGGTCCCGGCCCGCCGCAGCGCCGACATCCCCACGGCGATCGGCTGGACGGGCCCGGCCAACCACGAGAACGACACCGGCCGCCTGTCCGCGGTGCTCCGCTCCTGGGAGGACCGGTTCGGCATACGCACCGTGGCCCTGGGCTTCGACACCCTGCTGGTATCCGTCGCCGCCCCGCCCACCACCCTCGCCGACGCGGAGGCCCTGGCCGCCGAGCACTTCGCTTTCTGCCCGGACAACATCTGGCAGGGCACCGACAGCACCCTGCGCGCCTACGCCGAGAACCAGCTCCTGAACCAGCCGGCCTGGCACTTCTGGTGGGACTGACCGAAGGACACGGCCGACCTGCGCCCCAGGGCGCAACCCGCCCTAGGCCTGACGCAGCCCCTCCCCCAGCCTCCTGAGCCCCTCCCCGATCCCCTGCGGCGTCTGCGTCACGAAGCAGAGCCGCATCGTCGACCGGTCGGGCTCACCGGCGTAGAAGGGCGCCCCGGGCACATAGGCGACATCGTGCCGCACCACCTCGGGCAGCAGGGCCGTCGTGTCGTACGACTCCGGCAGCCGGACCCAGAGGAACATGCCGCCCTCGGGCCGACCCCAGGCGGCGCCCTCCGGGAGGGCGTCGGCCAGGCCCGCCAGCATGACGTCACGGCGCTCGCGGTAGACGTCCCTGACGCGGGCCACATGGGCGTCGAGGCCGGACAGACAGCGGGCGGCGGCGAGCTGGTTGACGGTCGGGGTGTGCAGGTCGGCGGCCTGCTTGGCGACCGCACAGGCCCGCCGCAGAGCGGCGGGAGCGCGCAGCCAGCCCACCCGCATCCCCGGCGCCATGACCTTGGAGAAGGAGCCGAGCAGCACCGTGCGGTCCTCCGCCCCCGGGTACGAGGCGATCCACGGCACCCGCTCGCCCTCGTACCGCAGTTCGCCGTAGGGGTCGTCCTCGACGATCCACACCCCGCTCCGGGCGGCGACCTCGGCGACGGCCGCCCGGCGCTCGGCGGGCAGGGTCCTGCCGGTCGGGTTCTGGAAGGTGGGCACGGTGTAGAAGAGCTTCGGCCGCTCCCGCTCCACCAACTCCTCCAGCGCCCGCGGATCCACCCCGTCCGCGTCGCCGGGCACGGCCACGACCCGCGCTCCCGCGAGCCCGAACACCTGAAGTGCCGCCAGATAGCAGGGGTCTTCGACGAGAACCGTGTCACCGGGCTCCAGCAGCGCGGTGGCCAGCAGCGACAGCCCCTGCTGGGAGCCGGTGGTGACGAGGAGGTCGTCGGCCCCCGTCGCCAGTCCGCGTGCCGACATCCGCGCAGCGAGCCCGGCACGCAGGCTCGGCTCGCCCTCCGTCGTGGAGTACTGCAACGCCTGCGCCGGCGTCTGCGCGAGCGCGTCCCGGAAGGCGGCGGCGATGCCCTCCCGGTCGAACAGCTCCGGCGCCGGCAGCCCGCCCGCGAAGTTGATGACCTCGGGCCGCGCGGTGACGGCGAGAATGTCCCGCACCGGCGAGCCCCCCACGGCACCGGTCCGCGCCGCGAGCGACGGCACGGCGGCTGGGACTGGGCGGGGCGCTGGCTCGATGACGGTCATGACACGGCTCCTTCGGCTCGGCGACGAGGGGTGACGGCTCGTGCCGGGCAGCCTAGAGAACTACGTGTCACCTACAAGCGACTTTCCGGGATGCGGACGGGAAGGGCGGGGGCAGGACTCGGAACGGGGTCGTGCGAGCGTCGGTGCAGAGCCCGGCCGGGCCGGACCAGGAACCGAATCCCGCCCCACGCCGCCCCCGCGCACCCCGACGACACCCGCGTCCACCCCACCGCACGTCCCACACCCACCCATCGGGACAGCACATCCCCGCAGGTCAGCGGCGTTCCCACCGCTCGGGCGTCCCGAATTCGCGCCCCATGGTGGCGGCCGGGACGGATGATCACGCAGGCTGGGCCCCGACACCGACCCCCACACCCGGAGAGGGCCGCACCATGTCCGCGTCCGCACACCCCCCTCGCCCCCGCGCCCGGCTGCTGGGGCATGCTGCCCTCGCCGCCACGCTGGTGGCGATCATCGCGCTGACGCTCACCGCGTGCGAGGACGGCCAGGGCCTGCGCGACGAGGGCCCGTCGACCCCGACGAGCCCCACGGCCACGACACCGACAGCCCCCACGAAGCCCCCGACACCGCCGGCATCCCCAACCTCGCCGACGTCCCACGGAAGGTGACGGAGCCGGACCGTGGGTCCGTCAGCCGAGCCGCATGCCCGTGGTCAGCCGCGCTCCAGCTTCTGCGCCGCCTCGGTCGCCCAGTAGGTCAGGATGTTGCGCGCACCGGCCCGCTTGATGCCGGTCAGCGTCTCGAGGATCGCCCGGTCCCGGTCGATCCAGCCCTTCTCGGCGGCGGCCTCGACCATCGAGTACTCGCCGGAGATCTGGTAGGCGGCGACCGGCACGTCCACGGCGTCGGCGACCCGCGCCAGGATGTCGAGGTAGGGCCCGGCGGGCTTGACCATCACCATGTCGGCCCCCTCCTCCAGATCAAGGGCAAGCTCCCTCAGCGACTCCCGCACATTGGCCGGGTCCTGCTGATACGTCTTCCGATCACCCTTCAGCGACGAGCCGACGGCCTCCCGGAAGGGCCCGTAGAAGGCGGAGGCGTACTTGGCGGTGTAGGCGAGGATCGCGACGTCCTCCCGCCCGATCTGGTCGAGGGCGTCCCGGACGACCCCGATCTGCCCGTCCATCATCCCGCTGGGCCCCACGACATGGGCCCCGGCGTCGGCCTGGACCTGCGCCATCTCGGCGTACCGCTCAAGGGTGGCGTCGTTGTCGACACGCCCTTCGGCGTCCAGCACCCCGCAGTGCCCGTGATCGGTGGTCTCGTCGAGGCACAGGTCGGACATGACGAGCAGCTCGTCCCCCACCTCGGCCCGCACGTCCCGGAGGGCGACCTGGAGAATCCCGTCGGGGTCGGTCCCGGGCGTCCCGAGGGCGTCCTTCTTCCCCTCCTCCGGCACCCCGAAGAGCATGATCCCGGAGATCCCGGCCGAGACCGCCTCCGCGGCGGCCTTCTTCAGACTGTCCCGCGTGTGCTGAACGACCCCCGGCATGGCCGCGATCGGCACCGGCTCGCTGACGCCCTCGCGCACGAAGGCCGGGAGGATGAAGTCGGCGGGGTGCAGCCTGGTCTCGGCGACCATGCGCCGCATGGCGGGAGTGGTCCGCAGACGCCGCGGCCGCGTACCGGGAAAGGATCCGTACGTCGTCATGCCACCTACGCTACGCCCGCCCCGACGGCACCTTTGCCGACGTGCCGTCGGCACGGATTCAGCCCTCGGTGCCCGCATGCGCCGCCCACAACCGAGGTCCATCCTGAAGAAGGGCCCCAGCCCTCAAACGCAAGGACCCGACGGCAGAAAAGGAAACACACCCCCTCCCCTCTCCCCGCCGCCGCAGTCCCTCCGTACGAACGCGCACACCACGGAGGACGCGATGACCGCCGCCAACCCCACCCACCACAACACCCCCGACCTCTTCGCCCTCTCCGAGATCCATGGCCCGGTCCTGCGTCCCGGCGACGACGGCTACGCCGACGAGGTCACCGGCTTCAACCTGGCCGCGTTGCACACCCCGGACGTGGTCGTGGGCGCGACGGGCGCCGACGACATCGTGAGGGCCCTGCGCTGGGCGTCGGCCACGGCCACTCCCGTCGCCGTGCAGTCGACGGGCCACGGCGCCAACTTCCCCATCGACCACGGCCTGCTGATCAGCACGGCCCGCATGACGGACGTACGCGTCGACCCCGACCGGCGCCTGGCGACCATCGCGGCCGGCGCGAAGTGGCGCCACGTCCTGGAGGCGACGGCCCCGCACGGCCTCGCCGCACTCTGCGGCACGTCCACGGACGCGGGCGCGGTCGGCTACACCCTGGGCGGCGGACTCCCGGTCCTGGGCCGTGCCTACGGCTACGCGGCCGACCTGGTCCGCTCCTTCCAGGTCGCCACCCCCGAGGGCACGCTCCGCGAGAGCGACCCCGACCACGAACCGGAACTCTTCTGGGCGCTGCGCGGCGGCAAGGGCAACGTAGGCGTGGTGACCTCCATGGTCTGCGAGCTCCTGCCCGTCCCCACCCTCCTCGGCGGCGGCATCTACTGCGCCGGCGAACACACCGAGCCCCTGCTCCGCACCTGGGCCGACTGGACCCACACCCTCCCCGACGGCATGTGCAGCACCTTCAGCCTGCTGCGCCTGCCCCCCATCCCGGAGATCCCCGAGCCGCTACGAGGCGGCTTCTGGGCCCGCGTGGCCATCGCCTGGCCCGGCGTCCCAGCCGAGGGCGAAGACCTCCTCGCCCCCATCCGCGCGGCGGCCCCGGTCACGGTCGACACGGTCGAAGTCATGCCGTACGCGGCCCTCGACCGCATCCACATGGAGCCCCAGGACCCCCTCCCCGCCCGCGAGTCCTGCGCCCTGCTGCACGACCTCACCCCCGAGGCCATCGACACGTTCCTGTCCCAGGCCGGCCCCGACGCCCCCGACTGCCCCCTCCTGGTGGTCGAGATCCGCCACCTCGGCGGCGCCCTCTCCCGCCCCGCCCGCACCCCGGACGCCATCTGCTCCCGAGACGCGAACTACCTCCTGGAAGCAATAGGCGTCCTGGCAGCCCCACCAGCAGCGGAGCCCATAGAACAAGCCACCCGCTCCCTCTACGCCGCAATGTCCCCGTACGGCACGGGCCACACCATGGTCAACCTCCACGGCACCCCAGGCGACGAACGCGACCGAGCCCGAGCCTGGACCCCGGAGGCCTACGACCGCCTACGCCAGGACAAGTCCACCTACGACCCGAACAACCTGCTCCGCTTCGGCCACACAATCAGCCCGTCCGGCGTTTGAGGACAAGCCTTTACCGGACCACGCAGACCCAGGCACCCCCAGCCCGTCCGGCGTTTGAGGACGAGGCCCGAAGGGCCGACAGCGGGGTCTGGGGGCGCAGCCCCCAGCGGGGTCGAAGGGGCAGCGCCCCTTCAAGGGATGGGACGGGTAGGGGCGGCGGGGGCGAAACACCCCCGCCCACACCTACGTCGTGGACCGCCTCCGCCGAGCCCCCGGCCGCCGCTCACTCGGCCGAGTAACCGCATCCCCAGCCTCCAGAGCGGCAGCCCGCCTCCGCATCCCGAACTCCGCCAACGCCTCAGCCAACTTGTGCACAGACGGCTCCGGAGCCATCACATCCACCCGAAGCCCATGCTCCTCAGCGGTCTTCGCCGTAGCAGGCCCGATACAAGCGATCACCGTCACGTTGTGCGGCTTACCAGCGATCCCCACCAGATTCCGCACAGTCGACGACGAGGTGAAGAGAACGGCATCAAAGCCACCCCCCTTGATCGCCTCCCGAGTCTCCGCCGGCGGCGGCGAAGCCCGCACGGTCCGATAGGCGGTGACGTCATCGACCTCCCAGCCCAGCTCGATGAGCCCAGCCACAAGCGTCTCCGTGGCGATGTCGGCCCGAGGCAGGAACACCCGGTCGATCGGGTCGAAAACGGGGTCATACGGCGGCCAGTCCTCAAGCAGCCCCGCAGCGGACTGCTCCCCACTGGGCACGAGATCAGGCTTCACCCCGAAGGCGATCAACGCCTTCGCCGTCTGCTCCCCCACCGCCGCGACCTTGATCCCGGCGAACGCACGAGCGTCGAGCCCGTACTCCTCGAACTTCTCCCGCACGGCCTTGACGGCGTTCACCGAGGTGAAAGCGATCCACTCGTAACGGCCCGTCACCAGCCCCTTGACCGCCCGCTCCATCTGCTGAGGCGTCCGCGGCGGCTCGACAGCGATCGTCGGCACCTCGTGCGGCACGGCCCCGTACGACCGCAACTGGTCGGAGAGCGAAGCGGCCTGCTCCTTCGTCCGCGGCACGAGCACCCGCCACCCGAAGAGCGGCTTGGACTCGAACCACGACAGCTGATCACGCTGGGCCGCGGCAGAACGCTCACCGACCACGGCTATCACCGGCCGCCCGCCTTCCGGCGAGGGCAGCACCTTGGCCTGCTTCAACGTCTGCGCGATGGTCCCGAGCGTCGCGGTCCAGGTCCGTTGCCGAGTCGTCGTACCGGCAACCGTCACGGTCAACGGCGTATCGGGCTTCCGCCCCGCGGACACCAGCTCACCGGCGGCCGCGCCCACGGCATCGAGCGTCGTCGACACGACGACGGTCCCGTCCGACGCCCCGACCTCGGTCCAGCACCGGTCGGAAGCCGTCCGCGCGTCCACGAACCGCACGTCCGCGCCCTGCGCGTCCCGCAACGGCACACCGGCATACGCCGGCACACCGACGGCAGCGGCGACACCGGGCACGACCTCGAACGGCACGCCCGCCGCGGCACACGCCAGCATCTCCTCGGCGGCGTACGCGTCGAGCCCGGGATCCCCGGACACCGCACGCACGACCCGCCTGCCGCCCCGCGCGGCCTCCATGACAAGATGTGCGGCATCCCGCACCGCGGGTAGCGCAGCGGTCGTTGACGCGCCGTCAACAACCGCTAGTTGAGGCGTGCCTGTGCCCGGAGCGGCGTCCGCATCGGGACCCGTGTCCGTGTGCACTTCGGCGACACCGTGCCTGGCGTGCACGCGTACCACGTCGAGCACCTCGTGCTCGGCGACGAGTACGTCCGCGTTCGCCAGCGCCTCCACGGCGCGCAGAGTCAACAGCCCCGGATCCCCGGGTCCGGCACCGAGGAAGGTGACGTGCCCGTGTTCAAGGCCGGCGGGAAGGGTGGTGGGGCTCACTGTGCTCGCTCCCCCATCAGACCGGCCGCGCCCTGGGCAAGCATCTCGGTGGCGAGTTCGCGACCGAGCGCCAGCGCTTGGTCGTGCGTCTCGGGCACGGGACCGGTGGTGGACAGCTGCACCATCCGCGTGCCGTCGGTCGTACCGACGACGCCGCGCAGGCGCATTTCCTTGACAATCTGCCCGTCGGCCAGCAGGTCGGCCAGCGCGCCCACAGGGGCGGAGCAGCCGGCCTCCAGGGCGGCGAGCAGTGATCGCTCGGCGGTCACGGCGACCCGCGTGAACGGGTCGTCGAGCTCGCCGAGCGCGGCGACGAGGTCCGCGTTGCCCGCGGTGCACTCGATCGCCAGGGCCCCCTGGCCGGGGGCGGGCAAAACAGTGTCGACCGACAGAAAGTCGGTCACCTCGTCGATGCGACCGATGCGCCGCAGCCCAGCCGCAGCGAGCACCACCGCATCCAGCTCACCATCACGCACGTACCGGATCCGGGTGTCGACGTTCCCGCGGATCGCGACCGTCTCGATGTCCAGCCCGTGGCTGCGCGCGTACGCGTTCAGCTGCGCCATCCGGCGCGGCGAACCCGTACCGATGCGCGCCCCGCGCGGCAGGTCGGTGAACTTCAGGGCGTCCCGGGCGACGATCACGTCGCGCGGGTCCTCCCGCTCGGGTACGGCCGCGAGGGTCAGTTCCTCGGGCTGCGAGGTCGGCAGGTCCTTGAGGGAGTGCACCGCGAAGTCGACCTCGCCCCGCAGGAGCGCGTCGCGCAGAGCGGTGACGAACACGCCGGTGCCGCCGATCTGCGCGAGGGCCTCGCGCGAGACGTCGCCGTACGTGGTGATCTCGACGAGTTCGACGGGCCGTCCGGTCACCTGGCTCACGGCGTCCGCGACCTGCCCGGACTGGGCCATGGCCAGTCTGCTGCGCCGGGTGCCGAGCCGTAGTGGCTGCTGGGTCATCGTGGGCCTCGGTTCTTCTCGGTGCTGTCCTCGGCCCGGGAGACGGAGGCCACCGTCTCCTGGTCGAGGTCGAACAGGGTCCTCAGGGCATCCGCGTACCCCGCGCCGCCCGGCTCTGCCGCGAGCTGCTTGACCCGTACCGTCGGCGCGTGCAGCAGCTTGTCGACGACGCGCCGCACGGTCTGCGTGATCTCGCTGCGGTGCTTGTCGTCGAGTCCCGGCAACCGGCCCTCCAGACGGGCGATCTCGTTCGCCACGACATCGGCGGCCATCGTGCGCAGCGCGACGACGGTGGGCGTGATGTGCGCGGCCCGCTGCGCCGCGCCGAAGGCGGCGACCTCGTCGGAGACGATACGGCGGACCTGGTCGACGTCGGCCGCCATCGGCGCGTCGGCGGAGGCCTCCCCCAGCGACTCGATGTCGACCAGCCGCACCCCGGCGAGCCGGTGCACGGCCGCGTCGATGTCGCGCGGCATGGCGAGGTCGAGCAGCGAGAGGACCGGCGCGGGCCGGGGCACCTGGGCGACCGGCTCGGGCTTGCGGCGCTCGGGGATCCGGCCGACGGTGGCCACGGTCGCGGCGAGCGCGGTGATCAGCTCGGCGTCGGCCTCGGGGCTGCGCCGGGCCGCCTCACGCCGGTCGACGGCACTGCCCGCGGCCCAGCTCGCGTGCTGCTCCAGCGTGGCCGCGTCCATCCCGGCGACGGCGGCCTCCCCCATGACAGAGAAACCTCCCTGCACGGCGGCCATGTCCAGCGGACAGCCCTCGTCGGTGCCGACGCTGGTGGGCGGCAGCGGAGTCCGCCGCGCGTCGCCGGCGTCGGCGTCGCTCCTGGCGTCGGTCGTCGTACGACCGCTGTCACCGGCCTCGTCGAAGGCGACCGGCTGACCGGTACGGCCTTCCACCGACGCGGCGACCTCTTCCGCGGTGAGGACGACCCCGGTCGCGCCGGTACAGGAGACGACCACATCGGCACGTGTCAGCTCGCCCGGCACCGCGTCCATCGGTACCGCGCGGGCCAGCACGTCCGTTCCGTCGGCGTCGCCGAGGCCCTGTCCATATTGCTCTCCGAGCAGGGCCGCGAGCCGCTCGGCGCGGTCGTAGGTCCGGTTGGCGACGACGATCTCGCCGACCCCGACCCGCGCGAGCGTGGCGGCGGCCAGCGAGGACATCGAGCCGGCGCCGATGACCAGCGCCCGCTTGCCACGGGCCCAGTCCTCCACGGCCGTACCAGCGGACAGCTGCTCCAGGCCGAAGGTGACCAGGGACTGTCCGGCGCGGTCGATACCGGTCTCGGAGTGGGCGCGCTTGCCGACGCGCAGGGCCTGCTGGAACAGGTCGTTCAGCAGCCGCCCGGCGCTGTGCAGCTCCTGCGCCTTGGCGAGGGAGTCCTTGATCTGCCCGAGGATCTGGCCCTCGCCGACGACCATGGAGTCCAGCCCGCAGGCCACGGAGAACAGATGGTGGACGGCCCGGTCCTCGTAGTGCACGTACAGATACGGCGTGAGCTCGTCGAGCCCCACCCCGCTGTGCTGGGCGAGCAGCGTGGACAGCTCGGCGACACCGGCGTGGAACTTGTCCACGTCGGCGTACAGCTCGATGCGGTTGCAGGTGGCGAGCACCGCGGCCTCGGTGGCGGGCTCGGCGGCGACCGTGTCCTGCAGCAGCTTGATCTGGGCGTCCGCACCGAGCGCCGCGCGCTCCAGGACGCTGACCGGCGCGCTGCGGTGACTCAGCCCCACGACGAGGAGACTCATGCCGGCATCACGGCGGGTACGTCCCCGTCGGGCCCCTGGTCGGCGGACGCGGCGGCCTCGGTGGGCTCCTCGCGGGTGACGGCGGCCGGTCCGGTGCCGTCGGTGTGGGCGTCCTCGCCGGCCTTGCGCTGCTCGTGGAAGGCGAGGATCTGCAGCTCGATCGACAGGTCGACCTTGCGTACGTCGACGCCGTCCGGGACGGACAGCACGGTCGGCGCGAAGTTCAGGATGGAGGTGACGCCGGCGGCCACGAGCCGGTCGCAGACGGCCTGGGCGGCACCGGCGGGGGTGGCGATGACACCGATCGACACGCCGTTGTCCTGAATGATCTTCTCCAGGTCGTCGGAGTGCTGCACGGGAATCCCGGCGACGGGCTTCCCGGCCATCGCAGGGTCGGCGTCGATGAGCGCGGCGACCCGGAAGCCGCGGGAGGCGAACCCGCCGTAGTTGGCGAGCGCGGCGCCGAGGTTACCGATACCGACGATCACAACCGGCCAGTCCTGGGTGAGCCCCAGCTCACGGGAGATCTGGTAGACGAGATACTCGACGTCGTAGCCGACACCCCTCGTGCCGTACGACCCCAGGTACGAGAAGTCCTTGCGCAGCTTCGCGGAGTTGACCCCCGCCGCGGCCGCGAGCTCCTCGGAGGAGACCGTGGGTACCGAGCGCTCGGACAGCGCGGTCAGGGCTCGGAGGTACAGCGGAAGCCGGGCGACGGTGGCCTCGGGAATCCCTCGGCTACGGGTCGCCGGTCGGTGAGTTCGGCCAGTTGCCACGGTGCTCCTGCGGGTAGAGCGGGACTGCCGGCGGTCAGTCGTCCCCAGACCGCCCCGTCGAATGCAGGCTATGTCTTTGTGAACGCGTGCACAAAGATGGTGTCCGATTTGCCCGCCCAACGTGACCGGGCTCACGCACGCCCGGCGCACTGATCTGGAACCGGCGCACACGCACCACCGTTCCTCACCTCTTGGGGGCAAAACCGCACACTCTCCTCAACGATCCCCGCCCCCGAGACCAAGTCGCCGTCGATCCTAAGCCGTTTTCGGCAAAGTTGGACTACCCGGTCAGTACTCGGTCACCGCCCGGTCAGTGCTTTGCGGAGGCGATCTTCGTTCACCCGCCAGAAGGTGTGCTGGGCCCCGTCGACGAGGACCACGGGGATCTGTTCCCAGTACTGGTCATGGAGTTGGGGATCCTGGTTGATGTCCTTCACGTCCCAAGCGACCCCCAGCTCGCCGCAGACCTTCTCGACCACTTTCTGTGCCTCATCACACAAATGACAGTCGGGCTTCCCGATCAGGGTGACGAGCCGGTCCTGCGGGGACTTGGCTGCGGCGCGACGAAAAAGAGGGCTCATGTCAGCCATTCTCCCGCGCCGCCACGCGGAGGCCCGGCCGCTGCTCCACCACCCTCTTTAACTGCGCGGTCGCGGAGAGTTCACAACCTTCAAACCTCTCGACTCCGGAAGCACCGAACAAACTGGCTATGCTCACGGTCATGGCCGCTCTTGGATGGCTCACTCCCCGTAGGCGCTCAGCCACGGCGCGGAGCGTGTTGGCTGGCGAGGCTTCGGCGGAGGCAGCGCGGAAATCGTCGCAGGAAGCGACGGAGGTCTCCGAGACCGACGAACCGGAGTTCCCGGTGCTCGGCGACGAGAAGGCCGCCGCCTTCTTCGACCTGGACAACACCGTGATGCAGGGCGCCGCCCTCTTCCACTTCGGGCGGGGCCTGTACAAGCGGAAGTTCTTCGAGACCCGCGACCTCGCCAAGTTCGCCTGGCAGCAGGCATGGTTCCGGCTGGCCGGGGTCGAGGACCCCGAGCACATGCAGGAGGCCCGCGACTCGGCCCTGTCCATCGTGCAGGGCCACCGCGTCGCCGAGCTCCAGTCGATCGGCGAGGAGATCTACGACGAGTACATGGCCGAGCGCATCTGGCCCGGCACCCGCGCCCTGGCCCAGGCCCACCTGGACGCGGGCCAGAAGGTCTGGCTGGTCACAGCCGCCCCGGTGGAGATCGCCACGGTGATCGCCCGCCGCCTCGGCCTGACGGGCGCGCTAGGCACCGTCGCCGAATCCGTCGACGGCGTCTACACGGGCAAACTGGTCGGCGAACCACTCCACGGCCCCGCGAAGGCGGAGGCGGTTCGCGCCCTGGCCGCCGCGGAGGGCCTGGACCTCTCCCGCTGCGCGGCCTACAGCGACTCGCACAACGACATCCCCATGCTCTCCCTCGTCGGCCACCCCTACGCCATCAACCCCGACACCAAGCTCCGCAAACACGCCCGCAAACTCGACTGGCGCCTCCGCGACTACCGCACCGGCCGCAAGGCCGCAAAGGTAGGCATCCCGGCCGCAGCCGGAGTCGGAGCGGTAGCCGGCGGCACAGCAGCAGCAATCGCCCTACACAGACGCCGCCGCTGATCACCCACAGTCACGTCACCCCACCCCCCCCAGCTCCCTCCGACGCGCGCCACCCCAACCCTCCGACGCGCGCAGCCTCACCCCCTCGGGCGCACGCCGCTTTCCCAGCCCTCCGGCGCACGCCGCTTTCCCAGCCCCTGACGCGGGCCGCTTTCCCAGCCCTCCGGCGTGCGCCACCTCAGCCTTTCCGGGGCACACCGCTTTCCCAGCCCTCCGGCGTGCGCCACCTCAACCCCTCCGGGGCACACCGCTTTCCCCACCCTGACGCGTACCGCTTTTGCAGCCCCCGGTGTGGGCCGCTTTCCCAACCCGTGCGCGTGCCGTCTCACCCCCTCCGACGTCCGCATACTTCAGCCCCTCCGGCGTTTGAGGAGCGGGGGTCCAGGGGGCAGAGCCCCCTGGCGGGGTCGAAGGGGCGGAGCCCCTTCAGGGATGGGACGGGTAGGGGCGGCGGGAGCGAGAACCCCAACCAGGGCACCAAGTTGACCACGCCCGGTCACACAACCCAATCCGCACCCCATACCCCCACAACCCCCTGTCCAGTCCCCTTGGCTGCACACGACCACAACACGCCCCGGAGACAGCCCGAACACGGACGACTTCGATCAACAACCGATCACTCTCCGGCACTTGACCGGCCGCCAAACGGTTACAGAAGAGACGCAACCGGTGATTTGAGCAACTGGGCGTAGCAGTGCCTGCACGAAGCGTTATTCTCCTCAGACGCAAACCGGTACCCCTCCGTCGCTACGACGGGTGAACGGTCCCGCACTGCACGTGATGGAAGCTCTGCCTCTGGGAGTCCCGTGTACCCACACGTCGGGGTTGACGCCTCGGGCCTGGCTACGCTGCGCGCAACGGTCAAAGACCTGTTGCGCGGCTTCGTCCCCACCGCGTACGCCGTCCCCGCCCTCGCCGTAACCACCGCGCCCGTAGGCCCGTGCTACGCGCTCGCCGACGGCGGCGCCGCCGTCGGCAGACGGGGACGCTCGGCCGGTACGGCAACCGCCCGTCGGCCTGCCGCTGACAGCGACAGCGCTCGAATGATGGATCTCGTGGAACGCGCACAGGCCGGCGAGGCCGACGCGTTCGGAAGGCTCTACGACCAGTACAGCGACACCGTCTACCGCTACATCTATTACCGGGTCGGAGGAAAGGCCACCGCCGAGGACCTCACGAGTGAGACCTTTCTGCGGGCGCTCCGGCGCATCGGCACCTTCACCTGGCAGGGCCGCGACTTCGGCGCCTGGCTCGTCACCATCGCCCGCAACCTCGTCGCCGACCACTTCAAGTCCAGCCGCTTCCGACTGGAGGTCACCACCGGCGAGATGCTCGACGCCAACGAGGTCGAGCGCTCCCCCGAGGACTCCGTCCTCGAGTCCCTCTCCAACGCCGCACTCCTCGACGCCGTACGGCGACTCAACCCGCAGCAGCAGGAGTGCGTCACCCTCCGTTTCCTCCAGGGCCTCTCCGTCGCCGAGACCGCCCGCGTCATGGGCAAGAACGAGGGCGCCATCAAGACCCTCCAGTACCGAGCCGTCCGCACCCTCGCCCGGCTCCTCCCGGACGACGCCCGCTGAGCGCGTCCCCCACACCGAACAAGCACACTCCGCAACCTTCAACTCACCCTCGGTGAAAGTCCGTTGACTTCGCGGTCCGTTCATCCTCCGTCCGTAACCCAAGTGCCAAGCCGCTCGTTGTGCGGGATGCAGGCTCCCTGTGGTCACTCCCTGGCCGACATCGATCACTCGATCGTGTGGATTCGGTCAGGGCGTGCAACCCTCAGGACCCCCTGGGGAGTCGACCGTCATGACGAGAGGAGGTGCCGCCAGTGATCGCGAACGTATCGGCACACCGGCGGGCGAACGCCTTCGCCCAGTCCCTGGAGGAGCTGTCCGACCGGGGCTCGGCGGCCGAGCAGGCCGAGCAGCCCGATGGATCGGCACCGGCACCGGCTGCTGCGGAACAGTCCGAGCAGGGGCGCCTGTTGGCCCTCACCACGAGTCTCGGCGAGTTGCCCAAGCCCGTACTCGACCCCGAGGTCAAGGTCGTCCAGCGGGCCCAGCTCGTGGCCGCGATGGAGGCCATGCTCCAGGAGGGCTCTGCGGGAGGCGAGGCGGGACCCGTCCTGCCCGAGCAGCGTTCGGAGCGGGCGAGAGGCGCGCATCGGGCGTCCCCGCTGGGCAAACTGCGACCACGTTCACGGCTGGCCAAGGGCCTGACCGCGGGCGGACTCAGCGTCGGTGTCGCCGCGAGCGCCTTCGGCGGAGTCGCCGCGGCGAGTTCCGAGGCCCTGCCCGGTGACTCTCTCTACGGCCTCAAGCGCGGCATAGAGGATTTCAAGCTCAACGTCCTGGCCGACGGCGACGACGAGCGCGGGCGAACATATCTCGACCAGGCCTCGACCCGGCTGAACGAGGCCCGGCGGCTGATGGAGCGGGGCCGCGGCGGGCAACTCGACCACGAGTCGCTCGGCGAGATCCGCCGCGCCCTGTCCGGGATGCGGCACGACGCCGCGGAGGGGCATCGTCTGCTCCGCGAGGCCTACCAGCGCCACCCGGACTCCCTGGGGCCCATCCAAGCCCTCTCCGCCTTCTCACGCTCGCACCGCGAGGTGTGGGGCCACCTCCGCGAGCGGCTTCCCGTCCAGCTCGGGGACGTCAGCGAGCAGGTGTCCTCGGTCTTCGACGCCATAGACGACGAGGTCGCCCCGCTGCAGTCGCTCCTCCCGCCCACGCCGGCACAGGGCGGCGACGGCAAGGGTCGCGGCGGTTCCGGCTCCGCGTCGACCGGCACGTCCGGCTCCGACCGGTCCGCCCGCCCCAGCGCCGGCGGCAGCGGCTCCTCCGACGGCAACCGGTCCAGCAGCCCCAGCAAGTCCGCCGACAGCTCGGCGGGAGAGAACGAAGGCCTGCTCGGCGGCAACACCGGCGGCCTCCTCGACCCCCCGAAGGACACCGGCAGCACCGGCACGTCCCCCTCCACCTCAACCCCGAGCACAGAACCCGCCGTCACCCTCCCACCCCTGCTCCCCGGCCTCCTACCGGGCCTGGGCATCGAGGGCGAGAACACCAACTGACAACCCCAAACCCAGCCGTACGGCGATGGGGCGCCCCTCGTGAAGGGGGCGCCCCATCGCCGTACGAACACTACGAACGCTTCTCCACCCAGCCCGTCAGAAGAACACCGACCGCCGCTGCACCAACAACTTGTACAACGTGTGCTGGATCTGCTCCCTGACCTGATCCGTCAGATTGAACATCAACATCGGATCCTCAGCCGCCTCCGGCGGATAGCCATCCGTGGGAATCGGCTCACCGAACTGAATCGTCCACTTCGTCGGCAACGGAACCGCACCCAGCGGCCCCAGCCACGGAAAGGTCGGCGTCAACGGGAAGTACGGGAAGCCCAGCAGCCGGGCCAGGGTCTTCGCGTTGCCGATCATCGGGTAGATCTCCTCCGCGCCGACGATCGAGCACGGGATGATCGGCGTGCCCTTGCGCAGGGCCGTGGAGACGAAGCCGCCGCGGCCGAACCGCTGGAGCTTGTAGCGCTCGCTGAAGGGCTTGCCGATGCCCTTGAAGCCCTCCGGCATCACGCCGACCAACTCGCCCTGACCCAGCAGCCGCTCGGCGTCCTCTGCGCAGGCGAGGGTGTGGCCGAGCTTGCGGGCGAGTTCGTTGACCACCGGGAGCATGAAGACCAGGTCGGCGGCGAGCAGACGGAGATGCCGGCCCGCCGGGTGGTGGTCGTGCACGGCGACCTGCATCATCAGGCCGTCCAGCGGCAGCGTCCCGGAGTGGTTGGCGACGATCAGCGCGCCGCCCTCGGACGGGATGTTCTCGACGCCCTTCACCTCGACCCGGAAGTAGTTCTCGTACACCGGGCGCAGCAGGGACATCAGGACCTGGTCGGTGAGCTCCTGGTCGTACCCGAAGTCGTCGACCTCGTAGTCCCCGGTGAGGCGGCGGCGCAGGAAGGCCAGCCCGCTCGCGATGCGCCGCTCCAGACCGCCGTCGTCCTGGGGCCGCTGGGGCGGCTGTTCCTCACGTGTCACAGGAACATCATCCTGCGCGAAGGCCCGTCCCGGGAGGGGCTGGACCTCGCGTACCAGCGCGGATTCACCGCTCTTACGCCGACTCCCCGCACTGCGGCGCCGCTGCGGCCGCTGCACGGCGCTCCCACGGGACCGGTCGTCGTCGAACGGAATGACCTTGGCGTCCGCCATCGTTGATGCGCTCCTCAGTTGGCGCTCTGCGTCGGAAGGGGGCCGCCCATCGCGGGCAGCGCGGCGATCCGGTCGACGGCCCCCGCAAGGGCCTCCGGCGGCAGGAGTCCGGGACCGCGGCTCTTGGCGAAGTCCGCGAACGCCTCCGCCGTCGTGTACTTCGGCTTGAATCCGAGCGTCTCTCGCATCTGGTCCGTCGCCACCACCCGACCATGGGTGAGCAACCGGATCTGCTCGGGCGAAAAGTCCGACATTCCCAGCGTACGCACCAGAGACCCCGCCCAGGTGACGGCGGGCAGCAGCAGCGGCACGGTGGGCCGGCCCAGGCGGCGGGAGCACTGCGAGAGCAGCAGGACACCGTCGCCGGCGATATTGAACGTGCCACTGTTCAGCGTGCCCCGCTCCGGCTCGTGCGAGCCGATCCGCAGCACCTCGATCACGTCGTCCTCGTGCACGAACTGAAGCCGCGGGTCGTAGCCGAACACCGTCGGCAGGACCGGCAGCGAGAAGTACGAGGCGAGCGGCGTGTCCGCGGTCGGACCGAGGATGTTGGCGAACCGCAGCACGCACACGGCGACATCCGGCCGCCGTCGCGCGAACCCGCGCACATACCCCTCGACCTCGACCGCGTCCTTGGCGAAGCCGCCGCTGGGCAGCGACTTGGGCGGGGTGGTCTCGGTGAAGACGGCCGGATCCCGGGGCGCGGACCCATACACATTGGTACTGGACTTGACCACGAGCCGCTTCACGGTCGGGGACTTCTGGCAGGCGCCGAGCAGCTGCATCGTCCCGATGACGTTGGTTTCCTTCACCGTCATTCGGCTGCCGCTGCCGAGCGCGGTTCCGGTCACGTCCATGTGCACGACGGTGTCGGCGCCGCTCTCGGCCAGCACCCGCGCGATGGTGGGCTGCCGGATGTCGGCCTGGACGAAGTCGGCACCCCCGAGATGGTGCTCGGGCGGAACCGCGTCCACGGCGACCACCCGGTCCACTTCCGGGTCACGCTGGATCCGTCGTACGAACCGGCCCCCCAGTTGACGGGCCACTCCGGTCACGAGCACGACCTTGCCCAAGATCAGCGCCTTCCTTCCAGCACTCGTCCCGCCGCGTACCCTGCCGAGTTCCCCGTGTGCGGCCAACTTAGCGGGTCGGTGTTGCGCTGTGATGACCGCCCAATGCATGAAGTGACGAGATTTCCCCGCGTACCACCAGACTGGCTCAGACCCGGTCCAGACGTACGCACGGAGTTCGGCCCTTCGCACACGACATCGATCGATACACGTGTGGCCCCCCACCCGATCTCGGATCTGGTGGGGGGCCACATTGCACGCCACTTTCGCGGCGCGCCGCGCTTACTTCTTGTTGCGACGCTGAACGCGCGTGCGCTTGAGCAGCTTGCGGTGCTTCTTCTTAGCCATCCGCTTGCGCCGCTTCTTGATAACAGAGCCCACGACTACCCTCGCTCACTTCTCATCACTCGGCGTTGGGCGCCATGGGCCCATACGACCTACGAGGGGCTAGCCTACCCGCCCGAGCGCTGAGGTCGTAATCGAGGGGGAGAGGGGGAATCCCGAAGAGCCCTGAGGACCCCCCTCGCACCCACTGCCGTCAGGCGGTTTCCACCCCCACATAGCTCTCGCGGAGGTATTCGTGAACCGCTTGCTCCGGGACGCGGAACGAACGTCCCACCCGGATCGCGGGCAGATGACCGCTGTGCACCAGCCGGTACACGGTCATCTTCGACACTCGCATCACCGAGGCGACTTCCGCCACGGTAAGGAACTGAACCTCGTTCAGAGGCCTCTCGCCAGCTGCAGCCATGACACACCTGAACCTTCCGCACTCGACGGCCACCGGCTTCCCCTTCCGGTGACTCTTCGTCGCTGCGTGCTCACTCCCCAATGTAGGTGCCAGTGATGCGAGTGGGGAAGAGGTGCACCCATCGGCGGCCTACTGGGACAGACACGCTCGATTGAGTACGTAGCGGGTAAGCGGCCGGTAGTAATCAGACCGCACAGCGTCATCAAGTGGAACGACGACCGACACACACCCCTCGGCCTCCCCCACAAAGAGCGCGGGGTCATCCGTATCGGCCAGACCAATGGCCTCAAACCCCAGCTGACCTGCCCCGCAGACCCAACCGTGATCCCCGATCACCAACTCCGGCAACGGCCCGCCGGCCTCCGCCGCGGCCGCCAGCGCGGTACGAACCGGGAGCGGCGAGTGGGTGTGTGCGCCGGTCTCACGCCCGGTGCTCGGAGCGCCGGGTTCCCGCACCAACGCGACTCCTCGTACGTAGGCAAGGTTGTACGTGCGTAGGCCGAACCGGGTCGTTATGTCGACACAGCGACCATGCGCCGGGGTGAGAACGGCACATCCCGCCGCCGACAACGCGTCCGCCAAGGCGGCGTAGAAACCGAGCAGCCGATGCGGATGACCCGTCCCTAACAACACCGGCGCCCTGCGCTGCGCGGCCTCCCCGACCCGATCGGCAAAGGCATCCAGCCCACTCAAAGTCCGCCCCGGATCGATCACATCCAGTCCGGAAACACAATCCGGATCGGCCGAAACCCCACACCTCTCCGCCATCAACGCGATCAAATCCCGCTGCCCCCACGCCCCCTCAGGATCGAGCCCGATGAGCACCCTCGGATCCCGAGCCGCAAAGAGCCGATAACTCCTGAGACTCAGCTCCCGAGAAGTAGCCACAGTCCCGGCAAGCCGAGCAGCCAGGAGATGGGCGCGAAGGGCTCCGGTACTCACCACGTCAGCGATGGTGCCGAACAAACCGCCCCAGGACCCCCGGAACGCGACAACACCGCACAGTCGGGCTAACGAACAGACGCATGCTCCGCCCAGGCCCTTCCAGCCCGCCCGGCATTCGAGACCGAGTCCTTGCCGTCCCGAACCTCCACCCACCCGCAGGGCCGGGGATCGTCAGCCCGTCCGGCGTCCGAGGCCGAGTCCTTGCCGCCCCCAACCCCCACCCACCCGCAGGGGCTACGCAGGCCCAGGCCCTTCCAGCCTGTCCGGCGTTTGAGGACGAGGCCCGGAGGGCCGATGGCGGGGTCTGGGGCGGCAGCCCCAGCGGGGTCGAAGGGGCAGCGCCCCTTCAAGGGATGGGACGGGTAGGGGCGGCGGGGGCGAAATCCCCGGCCCCCCCACCCCCACCTACGCCAACAACCCCCGCAACGGAAACACAGCCCGCCGCGTAGCCAACACCGCCTGGTCCAACCGATCCGCAGGGTCGTACCCCGCCTCCCACCCAGCCCAGGAAATGGGCCACCGCCCGTCGGTCATCCGGGCCGGCCCCAACTGCCGGGTCCGAGCGAACACTTCCTGCCGCCACCCCTCAGGAATCACTGCCTCAGGCTCGATCGCCCGCCCCGCAGCAATCCCCACCAGATGCGTCCACGACCGCGGCACAACCTCCACCACGGCATATCCACCCCCGCCCAGCGCCACCCACCTCCCGTCGGAGTACTCGTGCGCCAGGTCATGACAGGCCACCTGCACAGCCCGCTGCGCATCCAACGACACGGCAAGATGCGCCAGCGGATCCTCGAAGTGCGTATCGGCCCCGTGCTGCGTCACCAACACCTGCGGCCGGAAGTCAGCGATCAACTCCGGCACCACGGCGTGGAACGCCCGCAACCACCCCGCGTCCCCGGTCCCAGCAGGCAACGCCACATTCACGGCCGTACCCTCCGCGGACTCCGCCCCGGTCTCCTCCGGCCACCCCGTCTGCGGGAACAACGTACGAGGATGCTCGTGCAACGACACGGTCAGCACCCGCGGGTCCTCCCAGAACGCCGCCTGCACCCCGTCCCCGTGATGCACATCCACATCGACATACGCGACCCGCTCGGCCCCCAGCTCCAACAGCCGGGCAATCGCCAGCGAGGCGTCGTTGTAGATACAGAACCCCGAGGCACCCCCCGGCATCGCATGATGCAGCCCACCCGCGAAGTTCACCGCATGCAGCGCCTCCCCCCGCCACACGGCCTCCGCAGCCCCCACCGACTGCCCCGCGATCAGCGCGGACACCTCGTGCATCCCGGCGAACGCGGGATCGTCCATCGTCCCGAGCCCATACGACTGGTCCGCCGCCCCAGGATCCACAGAGGCCGCCTTCACGGCCTCGATGTAGTCCTGCCGATGCACCAGCCGCAACGTCGACTCCCCGGCCGGCTGCGCCGCGACGACGTCCACGTCCTTGTCCAGCCCGAAGGCATCGACGAGTCTCCTGGTCAGGGCGAGCCGGACCGGGTCCATCGGATGGTCCCGACCGAAGTCATAGCCCGTTACTGCCTCGTCCCACATCAGCTGTGCGCGGCCGCTCATGCCCGTCACCGTATCGGTCCGGTTGAGCGGCGAACGACCGGGCGTACACAAGCGTCACCAGCACCAACACCATCGGCACAAGCATCGCCCCGCGGTAGTTCCACGCATCGCCCAGCGCCCCCACCAAGGGCGAACCGATCAAAAACCCCATGTAATTGAACACATTGAGCCGCGCGATGGCCGCGTCCGAAGCCCCAGGCCCGTACTTCTCGGAAGCGAGCCGCCCGGCCGCCGCGAACGTCTGCGGAACCAACACACAGAGTCCCAGCCCCAGCAGCGTGAACCCCACCATCCCGACCCACGCCCCCGGAGCCCCGGCCACCACCGCGAACCCCCCGGCCGCCACCAAGGCCCCCATCCGCACAACCGCGACAGCCCCGAACCTCCGCACCCCGAAGTCCCCGATGGCCCGCCCCACCAGCGTGGTCACCATGTAGACGTTGTACGGCACGGTAGCCAGCTGCTCCGAACTCCCCAGCACGTCCTGGAGATACTTCGCACTCCAGTTGGAGACGGTCGAGTCCCCGATATAGGCGAAGGTCATCACCAGACACAGCGGCAGGAGCACCTTGAAGGCCACGGCCCCTGTCTCCCCCGCCTCCCGGGCTCCCACATCGGCCCCGCCGCCACCCTGAGGGCCCCCGTCGACGTACCACCGACTCACCACCAAGGCAGCCGGCAGCAACACCACCACGACTGGCAGATACGACGCGACCAGCGCCAGATCCCAGTGCGCCCCCACCCACGCCAGCGAGGCCCCCACGATCCCACCCAGGCTGTACACGGCATGAAAGCTGAGCATGATGCTCCGCCCGTACGACCGTTGCAGGCTCACCCCGAGCATGTTCATCGAGGCATCGAGCACACCCACGGCCAGCCCGAACGCGGCGAGCGCGAGCCCCAGCTCGACCATCCGCTCCCCCGCCCCGACCCCGAGCAGCGCCAGGAGCACGACCGGCTGGGACCACCGCAGCAACCGGCTCGCCGGTATCCGCTTCACCAACCGCTCGGTCGTGACACTCCCCACGCCGGCCAGGATCGGCACCGCAGCCAGAAACGCGGGCAACAGCGCGTCGGAGACCCCGTACCGGTCCTGAATGGCCGGAATCCGGGTCACCAGCAGGGCAAAGGCGACCCCCTGAGCGAAGAAGCTGAACGCCAACGAGGCCCTACCGCGCCGCAGCACATCAGTCATGGCGGCGAGCGTAAGGCCCCGGGATACTGGTGGGTAGATCCAGCCAAAGATGAATTTCCCTCAGGTTCAGCGGCCACCCCGGCCGGAGGCAGCGAGCAGCACATCGACCAACTCCCCCATCCCGCCGAAGAGTCGCGTGGCCCCGCCCAACTTCCCCGCTGGCGTCATCGCCGTGAACCCGTACACGTCCATTCCTGCCGCCACCGCGGCCTGGACCCCCAACGGGCTGTCCTCGACGACGACACACCGCTCCGGCACGACCCCCATGCGCTCGGCCGCATACAGAAACAGATCCGGCGCCGGCTTCCCCCGCCCCACATCTTGCGAGCTGAAGATCCGCCCGTCGTCGAAGAACCGGTCCAGCCCCGTCGCCCGATGCCCCACCCGAATCCGCTCATGACTCCCGGACGACGCGACACAGTACGGCACCTGGTCCCCAGCGAGCTTCTCAAGCACGTCGACGACGCCGGCCACCGCCGTCAACTCCCGCTCGAACGCAGCGAACACCCGCGCATGAAACACCTCGTCAAAGCCCTCGGGAAGCCGCTGCCCCGTCCGCTCCAGCACCAGCTCATGCACCCGATGCATCGCCGCACCCATGTAGTCCCGTATGGAGTCCTCGTACGAAGTCGGGTGCCCCAACTCGGTGAGATACGCGGCGAGGAGCCGGTTGGAAATGGGCTCACTGTCGACGAGCACACCGTCGTTGTCGAAAATGACGAGGTCATAGCGCATGGCACGAGCCTAAGCGCTGCAGGCTCTGGAAATGCAGAAAGCCCCCGGACCGGTATCCCCGGCCGGGGGCTCTCTCACAATTTGTTCGGCGGCGTCCTACTCTCCCACAGGGTC
>NZ_JBIBIA010000006.1:0-697077 GCF_042957325.1 Streptomyces sp. NPDC008086 | reverse complement strand
TGCGTTTCCGACTCTATCAGATCCTTTTCCGATCCGATTTCCTCGGTGCTTTCCAGGTTCCCGCTTCCGCGTTTCCCTTTCCGGCGATTCCGACTTTATCAGAAGTTCCCGGCCGGACTGACCAGCCACTCTTTTCCGATTCATCGGGAGGGGGCTTCTCGGGAATCAATGTTCCGCTGAAGCAGACAGACACTCACTCTGCCCGGTGGGACTCGCATCCACTTCCAGGCAACTGTTCGAATCTACCTCCCCGCCATCTCCGTGTCAACGGTTCCTGCGGGGCGAAGAGGAGACTAGCAGTTCAACAACCGTGTACGCACATCAGGCCGCGGTCGGAACGGCGGCGCTGCGCTCGGCCGCCTCGATGTCGCCCGTCTCTCCGGCGCGGGCGGCACGTCCGCCGAGGACGTAGACGTAGGCGAGGAAGGCGAGTTCGGCCACGACGCCGATGCCGATGCGCGCCCAGGTGGGCAGGCCCGATGGGGTGACGAAGCCTTCTATGGCGCCGGAGACGAAGAGGACCAGGGCCAGGCCTATCGCCATGCCTATCGCGGCTCGGCCCTCCTCTGCGAGGGCTGAGCGTCGGGTGCGCGGGCCCGAGTCGATGAGGGTCCAGCCGAGACGTAGGCCCGTGCCGGCGGCGACGAAGACCGCGGTCAGTTCGAGGAGTCCGTGCGGCAGGATCAGGCCCAGGAAGGTGTCCAGGCGTCCTGCCGAGGACATCAGGCCGAAGCCGACGCCCAGGTTGAGCATGTTCTGGAAGAGGATCCAGAGGACCGGGAGGCCCAGGAAGACGCCGAGGATCAGGCAGAGAGCGGCAGCCCAGGCGTTGTTCGTCCAGACCTGGGCCGCGAAGGACGCTGCGGGATGGCTGGAGTAGTACGTCTCGTACTGGCCGCCTGGGCGGGTGAGCTCGCGCAGTTCGCTGGGGGCCGCGATGGTGGCCTGTACCTCTGGATGGGTGCTTATCCACCAGCCGAGCAGTGCGGCGACGAGGGTGGAGAGGAGAGCCGTGGGAACCCACCAGTGGCGCGAGCGGTAGACCGCTGCTGGGAATCCTTGAGTGAGGAAGCGGGTGACGTCGCGCCATGATGCGCGTCGGGTGCCTGTGACGGCGCTACGCGCGCGTGCCACCAGCTGGCTGAGGCGACCGGTCAGCTGAGGGTCGGGAGCGCTGGACTGGATCAGGGACAGATGGGTCGCCGTGCGCTGGTACAGGGCGACGAGTTCGTCGGCCTCTGCGCCGGTGAGGCGGCGCTGGCGTCCGAGGAGGGCGTCGAGGCGGTCCCACTCGGCTCGGTGGGCGGTGACGAAGACGTCGAGGTCCATCTGGTTTTCTGCTCCTCGGCTGTTCGTCGGCGACTCGTCGTAGGTGTCAGCTTGTCGTACTGCGGCGCGATGCGCCCTCAGCTTGGCAGACTGGCCATTCCGAGGGCAGGTCAGGGGAAGGACGGTCGGCGTGAGTGAGCTGGTGACGGGTGAGGCGGTGGCGTTGGAGCTGCGCCCCGCGAAGCTGCCCAGCAGGGCGCTGGCGGTGCTGCTCGATCTGGCCGTGGCGGTGATCGCGTACATCGTTGTGACTCTGGGTGTGGTGGCGGCGACGGCCTCCTTGGATGAGGCGGCGCAGACGGCGTTGTCGATCGCGATGTTCGTTCTGCTGCTGGTCGGCGGGCCGATCGCGGTCGAGACGCTGAGCCATGGGCGTTCTCTCGGGAAGCTCGCTTGTGGGCTGCGGGTGGTGCGCGACGACGGTGGGCCGATCCGGTTCCGGCACGCGCTGGTGCGTGGCCTCATAGGTGTGATCGAGATTCTGATGACGCTCGGCGTCGTCGCTGTCATCTCTTCGTTGGTGTCCGCGCGTGGGCGGCGGCTCGGGGATGTGTTCGCCGGGACGCTCGTCGTGCGGGAACGGATACCGCTCGCGCGGACGGGATTCGTTCCGCCGCCTCCGCCGTGGTTGGCGGGGCGGTTCTCGGGGCTTGACCTTTCCGCGGTGCCGAATGACCTGTGGCTCGCCATTCGCCAGTACCTGATGCGGATGCAGCAACTCGACCCTCAGGTCGGCGGGCGCATGGCGGAGCGCCTTGCAACGGACCTCGCGGCGCGTACGGGGGCTCCGGCGCCGCACGGTGTGCCGCCGGCCGCGTATCTGGCGGCGGTGCTTCAGGAACGGCAGACGAGGGAGGCGCGGCGGGCCTTCGGCAACGGGTCTGCTGCGGGTGGGGGGTCGGTCGACGCCGGCGCTGGGGGTGGGCCCGGTGCCTATGGGCCGTCGGTCATGCCGACCGTGGCTCCTGCGCCCGCTGCCGCCGCTCCGCCTTCGCATGCGCCGTACGGCACGGAGGTGGTCGCTCCGGCACCGCACACTCCGTCGGACGACCGACCCTCCACCGGTTTCGTCCCGCCGGCCTAGGCACCCTCTCCTGCCAAGGCCCGCCGAGCGGTCAACCGAACGTCGACGGCGGTGAGTCCAGGTCCTCCAGCTCGATGCCCGGCGCGGCGAGGACCACGTCGCCCGCGATGTGTACGGCGTGCTGCTCGCCCGTGTCCAGGGCTGTGACCTGGTATTCGTCCACGGTCAGGGGGCCGTTGTCAGTGGCGTGTGTTTCTCTGTTCACCAAGGCCCAGGACTGGTCCACGGTGCGCGGGGCCAGGACCGGGTCCGTGAGGGCCACGAGGCGTACGCGGGTCGCGGAGTCGGAAGGGGTGAGGCGTAGGAGACGAGTGGTGGCGATGAGGAAAGCGGGGGACGTCCCGGTGAAGGCATGGGCGCGCACGTTGCCTTCCGTGGCATGGGTCCCGGTGGGGTCGGTACGGACCCAGGTGACGCCGTCGAGGGCGGCGCCGCGTACCTGCCAGCCACCTGCGTGGAGTTCGAGCCGGAGGGGACGGCCGAGTTCGTCCAGGGTGAGGTCGACGGAGCCGCTGTGATCGCCCGCTGGGGTGGTCAGCTGGGAGACGTAGCGCCAGCCGGAAGGGCCGGGGGCGCAGTGGAAGTGTTCTTCTGCGAGGGGGGTGTGATCGTGCGGATCGTGGAGCGAATAGCGGCCGCGGGGCATCGGGGTCCTGGGTCTTGATGGCTCTGGGTGGCGCGTGGGCCGGCTGAAGGTGCCGCACGGCCAAAGGGGCAGGCCCCCGACACGGGGGTGCGGGGGCCTGCCTCGGAGGTGTGCTCGGCTCAGTAGCGGTAGTGGTCCGGCTTGTACGGACCCTCGACCTCGACGCCGATGTACGCGGCCTGCTCGGGGCGGAGCTTCGTGAGCTTCACGCCGAGCGAGTCCAGGTGGAGGCGCGCGACCTTCTCGTCCAGGTGCTTGGGCAGCGTGTAGACGCCGGTCGGGTAGGCGTCCGGCTTGGTGAACAGCTCGATCTGGGCCAGGGTCTGGTCCGCGAAGGAGTTGGACATCACGAAGGACGGGTGACCGGTGGCGTTGCCCAGGTTCAGCAGGCGGCCCTCGGACAGGACGATCAGCACCTTGCCGTCGGGGAACGTCCAGGTGTGGACCTGCGGCTTGACCTCGTCCTTGACGATGCCCGGGACCTTGGCGAGGCCGGCCATGTCGATCTCGTTGTCGAAGTGGCCGATGTTGCCGACGATCGCCTGGTGCTTCATCTTGGCCATGTCCGAGGCCATGATGATGTCCTTGTTGCCGGTCGTGGTGATGAAGATGTCGGCCTTGTCGATGACCTCGTCGAGGGTCGTGACCTGGTAGCCGTCCATCGCCGCCTGGAGGGCGCAGATCGGGTCGATCTCGGTGATGATCACGCGGGCGCCCTGGCCGCGCAGGGACTCCGCGCAGCCCTTGCCCACGTCGCCGTAGCCGCAGACGACCGCGGTCTTGCCGCCGATCAGGACGTCGGTGGCGCGGTTGATGCCGTCGATCAGGGAGTGGCGGCAACCGTACTTGTTGTCGAACTTCGACTTGGTGACGGCGTCGTTGACGTTGATCGCCGGGAACAGGAGGGTGCCGTCGCGCTGCATCTCGTACAGGCGGTGGACGCCGGTCGTGGTCTCCTCGGTCACGCCGCGGATCTCGGAGGACAGCTGGGTCCACTTCTGCGAGCCGTCGGTGATGGTGCGGTGCAGGAGTTCGAGGATGACGCGGTGCTCGTCGGACTCGGCAGTGTCGACGGACGGGACCTTGCCGTCCTTCTCGTACTCGACGCCCTTGTGGACGAGGAGGGTGGCGTCACCGCCGTCGTCGAGGATCATGTTCGGGCCGCCGGTGGGGCTGTCCGGCCAGGTCAGGGCCTGCTCCGTGCACCACCAGTACTCCTCCAGGGTCTCGCCCTTCCAGGCGAAGACCGGGACGCCCTGGGGGTTGTCCACGGTGCCGTTCGGGCCGACGGCGATGGCGGCGGCCGCGTGGTCCTGGGTGGAGAAGATGTTGCAAGAGGCCCAGCGGACCTGAGCGCCGAGGGCGACCAGGGTCTCGATGAGGACGGCGGTCTGCACGGTCATGTGCAGGGAGCCGGTGACGCGGGCGCCGGCCAGCGGCTGCGTCTCGGCGTACTCCTTGCGGATCGCCATCAGGCCGGGCATCTCGTGCTCGGCGAGGGTGATCTCCTTGCGGCCGAAGTCGGCCAGGGAGAGGTCGGCGACCTTGAAGTCCTGTCGGTTCTCGACAGTCGTCATTACGAGCTGCTCCTCGGGGTTGGGTCGAGGGTGGGTACGGCTGGTCTGCGCGGCGGCGGACACAGGGGTGCCCGAAGAGGACACAGGCATGCTCGCGTGCGCGCAGCGCAGTCCGTCGGAGGCCCTCTCTCCCTCGGTCGGTCCGTATCGGGACCGCCCGACCGCCATCAGCAGCGACGTCTGGCTCTGTCCCAAGCTACACCGGGAGGCCCGGCCGTCCCCAGTCCGCCTTCGAACGGAGCGCGCCATCCATCGGGCGGGCGGAGGCCTCGTGGGCGGGGCGGGCGAGGAGTTGTTCATCGGGCAACGGTGCGAGGCGGGAGCAGCCGGGGAGGTGGGAGCAGCGGCAGGAGCAGGAGGCCGTGGGGGCGATAACAGGACACCGACGAAGGGCGTACAGGAGGCCGCAGAGCGGGATGTTGTGGGGCATTCGGGCCTTTGAGTCTGGGGCGCCGTGGGGCAGGATGCCCCGGGAGATCTGAACAACTGATCGATCTTGCGGGGCGTCCGGGACGGCGTTCCGTGTGACAAAGGCGTTAGGAGATCGACGTGACAAGTCCGGCCGGCCCTCCCCCCACGGGCGGCGGTAGTGGCGAGCAGAAGCGGTTGAAGCTGCTCGCGGTGACCGCGTGCCCGACCGGCATCGCGCATACGTACATGGCGGCCGAGAAGCTCGCACAGGCTGCCGAGAGCCGCGGCATCGACATGAAGGTGGAGACGCAGGGATCCATCGGGGCTGAAAATGTCCTCGATGACAACGATGTCAAACACGCTGACGGCGTCATCGTCGCGGCGGACAAGGACGTGGACCTGAGTCGATTCGCGGGCAAGCGGGTGCTGACCGTCGGAGTGGCAGAGGGCATCCGTCACCCGGAGCAGCTGATCGAGCGGGTGTTGTCGGCGCCCGTGCACACGGGCGGGGGCGCCCCCACGGCCTCCCTGAGCGGTGGTGGCAGGGAGCGGAGCGTCGGGTACAAGGCGTTGATGAACGGGGTCAGTTACATGATTCCGTTCGTCGTGGTCGGCGGACTGTTGATCGCGATCTCGCTCTCGCTCGGCGGGCACACCGACCCGTCGGGCGGTCTGGTCATCCCGAAGGACTCCTTCTGGATGGACATCAACAACATCGGCGTCATCGGGTTCACGCTGATGGTGCCGATCCTGTCGGGCTACATCGCGTATGCCATCGGGGACCGCCCCGCGCTCGTGCCCGGCATGATCGGTGGCTGGATCGCCAACACCGGCGAGCTGTACGACTCCAAGGCGGGTGCCGGGTTCATCGGGGCGATCGTGACCGGGTTCCTCGCCGGGTACCTGGTGCTGTGGATCAAGAAGGTCAAGGTCCCGAAGTTCGCGCAGCCGATCATGCCGATCATCGTGATCCCGATCGTGGCGACGACGGCGCTCGGGCTGTTCTTCATCTTCGTCATCGGGAAGCCGATCTCCTGGGTGTTCGAGCACCTGACCAGCTGGCTCAGCGGGATGACGGGGACGAGCGCCATCCTGCTGGGGGCGATTCTCGGGCTGATGATCGCGTTCGACATGGGTGGGCCGGTCAACAAGACGGCATTCCTGTTCGGTGCCGGGCTCATCGCGACCGGCAACCAGACGGTCATGGGCATGTGCGCGGCGGCGATCCCGGTCATGCCGTTGGGGCAGGGCCTCGCCACGCTGATACGAAAGCGGCTGTACACCGAGCAGGAGCGGGAGACCGGGCTCGCCTCGCTGTTCATGGGCTGCTTCGGCATCTCCGAGGGCGCGATCCCGTTCGCGGCGGCGAGGCCCGCGCAGGTCATTCCGGCCAACATGCTGGGCGGCGCGGTCGCCGGTGCCATCGCCGGGGTCGCCGGCGTCGAGGACGCGGTGCCGCACGGCGGGCCGATCGTGGCGGTGCTGGGCGCGGTGAGCGGGGTGCCGATGTTCTTCGTGGCCGTGGTGATCGGCACGGTCGTCACCGCGCTGACCACGGTCGCCCTGGTCGACCTGAGTGAGCGCAGGCGGCGCGGGGAGGCGGTCGTTGAGGTCGGCGCTGCCGCGCCCGAGCCGGTGCTGGTCGGGGTGGGGGCCGCAACGGTGGGCGGCGGCGGTGTCGTGGCGCAGCGGGCCGCCGTGGGCGAGTCGGGGGCGGCGACCGGCGCGAGTGCGTCCCTGGCGGGCCGCGAGCCCGAGGAGCCGTTGGAGTCCGAGGAGATGGCGGGCAGCGCGTCGGTCTCAAAGGACGTTGCCGACGAGGTCCTCTCCGGGTACCTCACCCAGCAGACGGTGCGGGTCGAACTCCGTGCGGGCGACAAGGAGTCGGCGATCCGGGAGATGGGTGAGCTGCTGGCCCGTACCGGCGAGGTCGCTGATGTCGACGAGTTGGTGGCGACCGCGTTGCGGCGGGAGGCGCAGGGGACGACCGGGCTCGGGGAGGAGATCGCGATTCCGCATGCCAAGACGGATGCGGTGACGGCGCCGGTGGTCGGGTTCGCGCGGTCCGCGGAGGGCGTCGAGTGGGGCTCGCCGGACGGTACGAAGGCGAGGCTGGTCTTCATGATCGCCGTACCGGAGGCGGCCGCGGGTGACGAGCATCTGCGGATTCTGGCGCTGCTGTCGCGGAAGTTGATGGACGCCGGGTTCCGGGAGCGGCTGCTGGCGGCCGGTGACGAGCGGGCGGTGCTGGAGGTGCTGGGCGAGATCCGGTAGCCGCGCGGTGCGGGCCTGCGGCTGTCAGGGCGTAGGCCCGCACGGGCGGTTCACGGGCGGCGGTTACTCTCGTCCGCCGCGGATGTTCCGCGCGGGGAGGGAGTGGCGATGGAGCAGGGGCGAAGGCTCACGGTGACGGCCTGGGTGGTGGGGCTCCTGGGAGTGGCACTCGTCGTCGGGTCCGTGCTGTGGCTGCGTACGGGATATGTGCTGTCGACCGTGTCGGGCGAGAGCATGAAGCCCACGTACACGGTGGGGGACCGGGTCGTCGTCGAGCGTGTCGGTGGTGACGAGCTGAGGCGGGGCGACGTGGTGCTTTACACGGCGCCGGCCCGCTACGGGGGCGGGTTGGGTGTCGTGCAACGCGTCATCGGTGTCGGCGGTGACCGTGTCGTCTGCTGCGAGGACGCGGGTACGGCGCGCGAGCGGATCTCCGTCAACGGGAAGCCGCTCAGGGAGTCGTACGTGAACCACGGTGTCGCCGACGGGCTGCGTCGGGCGTACGACGTGGAGGTGCCCGATGGTCGGCTGTTCGTGCTCGGTGACAACCGTACGAACGCGCGCGACTCGCGCCTCTTCCCCGAGGACCACGGCGGGACGGTGCCCGTCGGAGCGGTCGTGGGCCGGGTGACCGACAGCTCTGCGATGCCGCTGCTGCTGGGTGGGTCGACCCTGCTCGGTTTTCTGCTGGCCGTCGTCGGGATCGTGCTCGGGTTCGTGGCGCGGAGCGTACGGCGGCGACCGGCGGCGGCTCAACTGGTGTTGTGGCCCGAGCATTTGTGATCGGATCCGATGGCCCGACGGACGGAAGTGATCGGGCCGGAGGGAACGGATGTGGGACGGGGCCCGCCGAATCGCTCGGCGGGCCCCGTCGGGGTGGTACGCGTCCTCAGTGCTCGGTGCCGTGCGGCGTGGCCGGTCCTCCGGGGGTCGCCTCGCGGTCGGCGCCCTTGGCCGCCTCGGCCTCGCTGTAGATGTCGGGCTCGAGGTAGATGACGCGGGCGATCGGGACGGCCTCGCGGATGCGGGCCTCGGCGGCGTTGATGGCGGAGGCGATCTCGGTGGCCGTCTCGTCGTGCCGGACGGCGATCTTGGCGGCGACCAGGAGTTCCTCGGGGCCGAGGTGGAGCGTGCGCATGTGGATGATGCGGGTGACCGTGTCGCCGTCGACGATGGCGGCCTCGATCTTCGTGGTCTCCTCGGTGCCCGCGGACTCGCCGAGCAGCAGCGACTTGGTCTCGATGGCGAGGACGACCGCGATCAGGACGAGCAGGATGCCGATGCAGATCGTGCCGATGCCGTCCCAGACGCCGTCGCCGGTGATCAGCGCCAGGCCGACACCACCGAGGGCGAGGACCAGACCGACCAGGGCGCCGAGGTCCTCCAGGAGGACGACGGGCAGCTCGGGCGCCTTGGCGTGCCGGACGAACTCCTTCCAGGACTTCCGGCCGCGCAGGACGTTCGACTCCTTGATGGCCGTACGGAAGGAGAAGGTCTCGGCGATGATCGCGAAGACGAGGACGCCGACCGGCCAGTACCAGTGCTCGATCTCGTGCGGGTGCTTGATCTTCTCGTAGCCCTCGTAGAGGGCGAACATGCCGCCGACGGAGAACAGGATGATCGAGACGAGGAAGGCGTAGATATAGCGCTCGCGGCCGTAGCCGAAGGGGTGTTGCGGGGTCGCCTCGCGCTGGGCCTTCTTGCCGCCGACCAGCAGCAGGGCCTGGTTGCCGGAGTCCGCGAGCGAGTGCACGCCCTCGGCGAGCATCGACGAGGAGCCGCTGAACGCGAACGCCACGAACTTCGATGCCGCGATGGCGAGGTTGGCGGCCAGTGCCGCCACGATCGCCTTGGTACCGCCTGACGCGCTCATGTGTCGCGTTGTCCCTTCACCTACGGAGCCTTCGGAGCCGCTGAGCCTACGGAGCTCGGCTTTTGCCCGCCCTTTGCCGGTGGGCCATTGTTGCAGCCCGGTCCGACAACGGCGCGCCGGGTCGTCCGACGCCCTCGGTCAGGCGACGACCGTGGCCCGGAAGACCGTACCGGCACCGGACACTTCGGCCGTTTCGCCCGCGGGTACGAACACGGATCGGCCGGGCGTCAGTTCGTGCTCGCCGGCGCGGACGGTGCCGGCCGTGCAGAGGAGGATCTGCGGGGTCGGGCGGGTGAGGTCGTGGGCGGTGGTGCCCTCCGGGAGGACGTACCGGGACAGCCGGAACTCGTCGATCGGGGTCTCGTAGACCTCCTCGCCGTCCGGGGCGGCCTCGGGGCGCAGCACGCCCGGGTCGCTCGGCTCGAAGCGGACGATGCGCAGGAGTTCGGGGACGTCGACGTGCTTGGGGGTGAGGCCGCAGCGCAGGACGTTGTCGGAGTTGGCCATGATCTCGACGCCGAGGCCGTTCAGGTACGCGTGCGGGATGCCGGCGCCGAGGAACAGGGCCTCGCCGGGCTGGAGACGGACATGGTTGAGCAGCATGGCGGCGATGACGCCGGGGTCGCCCGGGTAGTGGTGGGCGATGTCGGCGTACGGCGCGTAGTCGCCGCCGAGGCGGGTGCAGGCGGTGGCTGCCTCGGCGACGGTACGGGCCATGTCGGCCGGGTCGGCGGTGAGGATCGCAGTGAGCACCTCGCGCAGGGCCGCGTCCTCGGGGTGGGCGTGCAGCAGGTCGACGTACGGCTTGAGGGAGTCGACGCCGAGGCCGTCGAGGAGGTCGGCGGCCCGGAGGGGGTCGCGGAAGCCGCACAGGCCGTCGAACTCGGTGAGCGCGCAGATCAGTTCGGGCTTGTGGTTGGCGTCCTTGTAGTTGCGGTGGCCGGCGTCCACGGGGATGCGCCGGTGCTCCTCGTCCGCGTAACCCTCCTTGGCCTGCTCCAGGTTGGGGTGCACCTGGAGGGAGAGTGGGGCGCCGGCGGCGAGGATCTTGAGCAGGAAGGGCAGACGGGGGCCGAACTTCGCCACGGCGGCGGTGCCCAGCTCGCGCTCCGGGGCCGCCTCGATGACCTCGACGAGCGTCCCGCGCGCGGTGCGCGAGGGTGCGCCCGGGTGCGCGCCCATCCACATCTCCGCCTGCGGTTCGCCGGTCGGCTCGACGCCGAGGAGCTCCGGGATCGCGGTGGTGGAGCCCCAGGCGTAGGGGCGGACGGTGTTGTCGAGGCGGTCCATGCGGGTGTCTGCCTGCTCTCTGCGGATCGAGTACGACTACGACGGCTTCTCTTCGTGGAGAACGCCGGTTCGCCTTGGGTACGGCTGTCGGTTCCTCCGCCGTACGGCTGCCGGGGCGTCCTGAGACAGATCAGGCTCCCGAGGCGAGCGCCAGGTAAACGGCGGCGAAATCCGTGATGGCGATCAGTTCCGCGAGGGTCTCCAGTTCGCCGCCGGGTTCCGGTTCCAGCTCGCTGATCGGCGTGTCATGGCTCAGGGCCAGGTCGCGGGCGGCGGGCGCGGCCGTGAGGCCGCCCAGGGGGCGGTCGCGCAGCAGCACCACGCGCGCGTGCAGCGCGGGTGGCTCCTCGACGCGGTCGCGGAAGAAGTCCTCGGGGTCGGCGCTCGCCGCGAGCTTGCCCGCGAGCAGGGCGTTGTGCGAGGCGAGCGCCTCGGGCAGTTCGGCGACGAGGGCGGGGTGGCCGGAGAGTTCGGCGAGCGCGGCGGCGAAACGGCGGCCTGCCGGGCCCGCGGAGACGCCCTCGGTCCAGATCAGCGGGAGCGCGTCGGCGAGTTCCGCGGCCAGGGTCTTGGCGGGGTTGCTGTAGGTCGCGATGGCGGGGCCGCAGCGCTCGGCGATGTGGTCGAGGCGGTCGGCGACCTTCTCCAGGGCGTCCGGCGGGGCGGTGATCATGCCGGTGCGGTCGAGGAGCGCCAGGAGCGGGGTGAGCAGGGCCCACAGCACGCCGGGGGCGGAGGCGGCGATGGCCTCGTCCTGCTCGTACGGGGCGGTCGCCATCGGCACGAAGAGGCCGTGGTTGTTGCGCACGGCCTCGGTGAGCGGGGAGCCCGCGGGGGCCACGGCGACGACCGTGCAGCCTCGGCGGTAGGCCTGTTCGGCCAGCAGGGACAGGCCCGGCTCGGTGCCGTCGGGGGTGGTGATCAGCAAGAGGTCCACGGAGCCGGTCCAGCCGGGCAGCTCCCAGCGCAGTGCGCCGGCGGCGGGGGCGACGCCGGCCGGAGCCAGCCGGGTGACGGGGCTGGTGACACCGGCGAGCGCGCCGAGGAGGTCGGCGACGCCGATGGCGGCGGTGCCGGGGCCCGCGAGGAGGATGGCACGCGGGCGGCCGTCGGGTTTGAGGTCGTGGACGCCTGCCTCGGCGGCGTACCGGGCGGCGGTGCGGACGTGGGCGCCGGCTTCGGCCGCGCCGCGCAGGAGGGCACGGCGGTCGGCCTCGGCAAGCGCCTCCGGCGTGTCCAGCAGCGATTCGTCGAGCATGGGCGGCAGCCTCCGATCGCCGGGTCGTCTTGGGGGCGGGGTTCTGCGCGGGGGGTGCGGTGCGGGTGCGCTGGGGGGCTTTGCTCGGTCGCGGGGGGTGTCTGGTTTGCGCGGTTCGTCTATTGCTGGTGGTCTTGTGTGACGCTGGCCGAAGGCGCGTCCGTGCCGTGCCGTGCCGTGACTGGATGGCGTCCGTCGCGGGTGCGCGTTACGCGGGGCGGCGGGCCTCGTCGACGAGCAGGACGGGGATGCCGTCGCGGACGGGGTAGGCGAGGCCACAGTCCTGGCCGGTGCAGATCAGCTCGGTGTCCTGCTCCTTGAGGGGGGCGTGGCAGGCCGGGCAGGCGAGGATCTCCAGGAGGCCGGCTTCCAGCGGCATGGTTGGTCCCTTCTGGGGCGGGTGGGGGTGGTACGTGCGTGTGTGCGGATGTGCCTGGTCAGCGTACCGCCGGTGGGGGCGGGGTGCCGGGGTTGGGCGGCGTCGTGGTTGCCGGCGGGGATTTCGCCCCCGCCGCCCCTACCCGTCCCATCCCCGAAGGGGCTCCGCCCCTTCGACCCCGCCAAGGGGCTTCGCCCCCTGGACCCCCATCGGCCCTTCGGACCTCGTCCTCGAACGCCGGGACGGGCTGAAATGTCTGCGTCAGGCTCTGATGATCCCCAGTACCTCGTCCCGCACCTTGGCCATCGTCGCCTCGTCGCGGGCCTCCGCGTTGAGGCGGAGGAGGGGTTCCGTGTTGGAGGGGCGGACGTTGAACCACCAGTCGGTGGTGGTGACGGTGAGGCCGTCGAGTTCGTCGAGGGTGACGCCGGCCTGGGGCCCGTAGGTGGCCTTGATGGCGGCGAGGCGGTCGGCCTGGTCGGTGACGGTGGAGTTGATCTCGCCGGAGCCGGTGTAGCGGTCGTACTGGTCCACCAGGGCGGACAGAGGGCCGTCCTGGCCGCCGAGGGCCGCGAGGACGTGGAGGGCGGCCAGCATGCCCGTGTCGGCGTTCCAGAAGTCCTTGAAGTAGTAGTGGGCGGAGTGCTCGCCGCCGAAGATGGCGCCGGACTTGGCCATCTCTGCCTTGATGAAGGAGTGGCCGACGCGGGTGCGGACCGGGGTGCCGCCGTTCTCCTTGACGACCTCCGGGACCGACCAGGACGTGATCAGGTTGTGGATGATCGTGCCCTTGCCGCCGTGCCTGGCGAGCTCGCGCGAGGCCACCAGGGCGGTGATCGCGGAGGGGGAGACCGGGGCGCCGTTCTCGTCGACGACGAAGCAGCGGTCGGCGTCGCCGTCGAAGGCGATGCCCAGGTCGGCGGACTCGTCCTGGACGCGCTTCTGGAGGTCCACGATGTTGGCCGGGTCCAGCGGGTTCGCCTCGTGGTTCGGGAAGGTGCCGTCCAGCTCGAAGTACATCGGGACGACGTCGAGCGGGAGGCCGCCGAAGACGGTGGGGACGGTGTGGCCGCCCATGCCGTTGCCCGCGTCCACCACGACCTTCAGGGGGCGGATGGAGGTCAGGTCGACGAGGGAGCGGAGGTGGGTCGCGTAGTCCTCCAACGTGTCGCGTCGGGTGATCGTTCCCGTCCGCGCGGCCGGGGCCGGGGCGCCCGCCTCCATCCAGCCCTCGACCAGCTCGCGGATCTGTGCGAGGCCGGTGTCCTGGCCGACCGGGGCGGCGCCCGCGCGGCACATCTTGATGCCGTTGTACTGGGCCGGGTTGTGCGAGGCCGTGAACATCGCGCCCGGGAGGTTCAGCGCGCCCGAGGCGTAGTACAGCTGGTCCGTGGAGCACAGGCCGATCTCGGTGACGTCGACGCCCTGGGCCGCGGCACCGCGCGCGAAGGCGCCGGCCAGGCCGGGGGACGAAGGGCGCATGTCGTGACCGATGACGATCGCACTCGCGCCCGTCACCTCGACGAAGGCTGCCCCGAAGAGCTCGGCCAGTGACTCGTCCCACTGGTCCGGGACGACCCCGCGCACGTCGTACGCCTTCACGAGCTGTGACAGATCAGCCACGGCCAACCCTCCTGAAAGTCCTATCGGTCACCCCAAACTACCCGCCCCCACTGACAGCGAGCCCCGCGGCCACCCACTGGACCCCGAGCCGTAACCTCAGGTCAGCGCGGAGATCAGGGCAACATCCAGTCCAGCACCGGGGAACTCTGGCCGACCACGATCAGACACATCACCAGCAGCAGGCCCAGGCTCCACGGCAGGACCCGCCGCAGCAGGTCCCCCTCCCGGCCCGCCAGCCCCACGGCCGCGCAGGCGATGGTGAGGTTCTGCGGCGAGATCATCTTGCCGAGCACACCACCTGAACTGTTGGCGGCGGCCAGGAGTTCCGGCGACAGCCCCGACTCCCGGGCCGCGGTCACCTGCAGCGCGCCGAACAGCGCGTTGGCCGAGGTGTCCGACCCGGACACGGCCACCCCGAACCAGCCCAGCACCGGGGAGAGGAAGGCGAGCCCGGCGCCGGCGGCGGCCACGAAGTAGCCGATGGTGGCGGCCTGGCCGGAGAGGTTCATGACGTACGCGAGGGCCAGCACGGACGTCACGGTCAGGATGGCGAACCTCAGCTCGTGCACGGTCGCGGCCCACTCCCTGACGGCCACGCGCGCGTGCAGGCCGAGAACGAGAGCCGTGCACACGCCCGCGAGCAGCACGAGCGTGCCGCCGGTGGACACGATCGGCCAGCTGAAGACGTTGCCGCCGACGGGATCACCGTCCGGGTTCACGACGTTCAGGAAGGGCCAGTCGTACGTCTGGGTCGCCTGGGCGAGCCCGTCCTTGACCGCCGGGATCTGCGCGACGGAGAAGATCACGACGATCAACGCGTACGGCGCGTAGGCCCGTACGACCTCCTTCCGCGGATCGTCCTCGTCCAACTCCTCGCTCCTCGCGCCGGTCAGCACGGACGCGCGTACCGCCTCGGTGGCGGGCACGCGTGCGTGCGGTACGGCGACCAGGGCGCCCGCCCCGGCCAAGGCGGCGCCGATGTCGGCGAGTTGCGCGGAGACGTAGTTGGCGGCGGCGAACTGGGCGACGGCGAAGGCGAATCCGCAGGCGAGGGCGGGGACCCAGGTCTACCGCAGTCCGCGCCGCCCGTCCACGAGCCCGACCAGCACGAGCGGTACGACCAGGGCCAGCAAGGGCGTCTGACGACCCACCACGGAGGCCACGTCGTCCAGTGGCAGTCCGGTGACCTGAGCCAGTGTCACCACCGGCGTGCCCATCGCGCCGAAGGCCACCGGAGCGGTGTTGGCGACCAGGGCGACGACCGCCGCCCGCACCGGTTCGAAGCCCAGCGCGACGAGCATGACCGAGCAGATCGCGACCGGCGCCCCGAACCCGGCGAGCGCCTCCAGCAGGGCCCCGAAGCAGAAGGCGACGACGAGCGCCTGGATGCGCGGGTCGTCGGAGAGCCGCCCGAAGGACCTGCGCAGGATGTCGAAGTGCCGGGTGCGGACGGTCATCCGGTACACCCACAGGGCGTTGACGACGATCCACAGGATGGGGAAGAGCCCGAAGACGGCGCCCTGGGCGGCGCTGGAGAGCGTCTGGTCGAGCGGCATGCCGTAGGTGAGCCAGGCGACCAGAACGGCCGCCAGAAGCCCCGTGAGACCCGCCAGGTGCGCTTTCATCCGGACCCCGCCCAGCAGGACCAGGACGATCACGAGTGGCAGTGCGGCCACCAGGGCGGACAGGCCGAGCGAGCCGGCGACGGGTTCCAGTTCCTGGACGTACACGGGCGCCTCCCCGGGTTTCCGCCATGCGGAAAGCGATTTCTCGTTCCGGCATACGGAATGGTCGTGTCCGCGACAAGTTCACGTCAATGGCCGTGCGCCATTCAACGAGCCGGACTGGCGAGACACGAGGGGGACGAGAGCGACTGGAGGGACGAGAAAGCCGCCCGGGCGAGCGGAAGAGGAAGGCGGGCCGTCGTGGGCGGGCCGTCGTCAGTTGTCGGGCGAGCGCAGCACCCGCAGATGCCCCCGTCGCGCGACCTCCATCGGATCGGCGCCCCGGCCGCCCCCGCCGGCCTCGGCCGCCCGCTCCTGCGGACGGGCCGCCTCGCGCACCGCGTTGGCAAGCGCTTCCAGGTCGTCGCCGCTGGGGCGGGCCGGAGCCGAGCCGTCCAGCAGCCTCACGACCTCCCAGCCGCGCGGGGCGGTGAGGCGCTCGGAGTGCTCGGCGCACAGGTCGTAGCAGTGGGGTTCGGCGTAGGTGGCGAGCGGGCCGAGGACCGCCGTCGAGTCGGCGTAGACGTACGTCAGCGTCGCGACGGCGGGGCGGCCGCAAGCGGTGCGCGAACAGCGACGTACAGGGCTCACGACGTTGGACGGTACCGCACTCTTGAGCGGGCCGCGACGACTCTCCCCCAGGTCACTCCACCGTGTCGTGCTGTGAATCACCCCACACACACCTTCTGTCCCAACTCGCTGACCTGCAAGGAAGGCTGTCTCCGAGATCCCGGACATCCCCGGGGCCGGTCACCACTCACCACAAACCCCGTCAATTACCTCGCCGACGACGGTCTCGGAGAGATACGGAAACGAGCCCAACCTTGGCTGGAATGGTCATCTGCCGACATGCCGTACGCGCGGCCGAACGCCACCCCTGCCACGACATGGGGGTCGGACAGGCGGCGGCCACGAGGACTACGCTTCAGCAGTGATGGACACCCCTGTACCGCCCCGTGCCGCCGGCCCCGGGCCCCGCCGCCGTGATCGCCACGGGCGGGGCATGCGCGGCCCGATCGCACCGCCCCAGGTCCCGCTGGCCGCGAGCCGTGCCGACGTCTTCGCCGACCTGGTGCAGGACTCCGTGGAACGCCTCGAACGGCGCTGGCCGCAGCTGGCCGACATCGATTTCCTGGTCCTGGAGGTCCCCCGCCTGGACGGCCGGACCTGGAACGACGAGGCCGTCCCCCTCGGCGGCACGATCCCCGCGCGCGAGGGGCGCCCTGGACGGGTGGTCATCTACCGTCGGCCGGTGGAGATCCGCACCAAGGGGCGGGACGAGCGCGCGGCACTGGTCCACGAGGTGGTCGTGGAGCAGGTGGCGGAGCTGCTGGGCCTGACCCCCGAGACGGTCGACCCCCGCTACGGCGAGGACTGACAGTCCGGGCCCCGCCGGCTACTTCTGCAGCACCGACAGGTCCTCGTCCGCCTCCGGCACCGCCACCATCCCCCGGTCGTCCGGCAGCGTCTGCACGGTGAAGCCGGACACGCCTTCCGTCGTCGCCACCAGCGTCCGCGACGCGTACGCCGGCCCGCCCGACACCGACTCCACCGTCAGCGCGTACGTGCCCTTCAGGCCGCTCGGCGCCGGCATCTCCAGGTCCTGGGTGGTGCCGGACTTGATCGTGTACGTCTTCGAGACCGCCGTACCGCCCTCACTGCCCGCCGACGCAGTGACCTTGACCTGCGCCGTACGGAACGGCGCCGTCACGGACAGCGTCGTGCCCTTGGCGCTGTTGTCGACCGCCGTCGCGCGCGTGCCGACCGGGCGGCTCGCGGGTATGAAGGCCGTCTCCTGCTTGGCTCCCTTGCCGCGCACCACGCGCAGCGCCGCGACGACCGGCACCGACTGGTCCGTGGGCGTCAGGACCAGCGACCCGGTCTCGCCCCGCATCACGTCACCGAGGTCGACCGCGCTCGTCATGCCCGCCTTGACGTGCAGCGTCTCGTTCCCGGCCGGGGTGATCGGCCCGGACGGCGAGGCGAGGCGCACCTTCAGGTCCGCGTCGGCGTCGCCCGGGGTGAAGGCGACCAGCCGCACCGACGTGGCGTCCTTGGGGATACCGGGCAGGACCAGGCTGCTCGCGGGGTCGGCGGACGCGGCCAGCCAGTCCCCGCCGAGCTTGTCGTCCAGCGCCTGCACCGACGCCCCGAGCCGCCCGCTGCGCACACTCACGTGCACGGTCACGTTGTCCTGCTTCTCGCCGGTCAGCGTGGACAGCAGGATCGGCTCGCCGGAGTGCGGCTGGACCGTGATCCCCTCCCCCGCCGTGCTCTCGATCGCGCCGTCCTTGCCGTACAGCTCGATGTCGACGACGGCGGCGGAGTCGTCGGGGTTGGTCAGATGGACGTAGTCGGTGCGGTCGGGGGCCGTGCTGGCGCCCGGGAACCAGAACTCGGTGTCGGGCGCGGTGCAGTTGACGCCCTGGAGGCCACGGCCGGTGCCCGCGGCGACCTCCGTGGTCTCCTGCACGGTCCAGCCGGGCGCGAACTTTCCGTCGGCCGTCCCGATCAGCGCCGGCGAGTCGGCCCCGGACGCGTCGCCGATGACCGGCTTACCGGGCTCCTTTGCCTCCAGGACCGGCTTGTCGTCCTTCGCCGCCTTGTCGGACTTCCCGGCCTTGCTCGCGTCGTCGGCCTTCTTGTCCTTGCCGTCCGCCGTGCCTGCAGACTCCTGTGCCGCGGACCGCAGTTCCGCCTTGCCGTCGGTCCCCGTGCCCTTGGTGAGGGGCGTGAACGACGTGTACGTCGTCTCGGCGAGGTCCGAGGTGCTCGGCGCCGGGCAGAGCAGGCTGGTGCGCTCCACGGGCAGCTCGGCGGCCGCCTTGGCGGTGTTCGCGCCGGACGCGTCCGGCGTGGTGAGCGCCGCGAGCCCGGTGACGGCGGCGAGGGCGGTGCCGCCGGCGATCAGGGACAGGGTCGTGCGGTTCACTGCTGGCTCCCGTCGGAACGCTCACTGCCGTGCGGTTGCTGCTGCTCCGGGTCGTACGTGCCGTCGTAACCCTGCTGGTACGTCTGGTCGTACGAGGGGTCGTACGCGCCCGGGTGGGCCTGCCCTCCGTACGCGTACGGGTCGTACTGGCCGCCCTGGTACGGATCCGCCTGATACGCCTGGTCGTAGGCGCCGCCCGCCGGGTACTGCTGGCCGGGCTGGTACTGCTCGCCGCCGTAGCCGGCGTAGTCGGCGCCCGCGTAGCTGGGTGTGTCCCTCCCCCAGGCTCGATCGTCCTCGCCCGGGGGGACCCCCATGCCGTAGGACTGCTGCTGCGGGATCGAGGCGGCGGGCGCCTCCTGCGGCGGGGGCGGGAAGTCGCCGCCCTGGCCGCTCTCCTCGGCCTCGGCCTGGGCACGCAGCCGGCGGGCGCGGCGGCCCTCGCCGGCCATGGCCTCGGCCGGGACGGGCTGCTCCTCGGGGAGGTCGTCGTCGATGTCGCGGCGGCGGCCGGGAAGGGCCATCACGACGAGGACGAGGGCGAGGAAGCCCTGGGCCCACAGCCAGGCGGTGTGGGTGATCGGGTCGTCGTAGGTGACGTCCAGCCTGCCGCCCTCGGTGGGGAGCTCGAAGCCCTGGGCCCAGCCGTCGAGCGTGGTCGGCGTGAGCGGCTTGCCGTCCAGGGTGGCCGTCCAGGCGTCGTCGGCGCTGTCGGCCAGGCGCAGGACACGCCCGTCGGAGCCGCCCGGGATCGTGGTGTGGATCTCCGTGGGCCCGGCGGCGACGGGCCGGGGCTCGGTCGAGCCGGACCCGGCGACGATGGCCGCGCGGGACACCTGCCGGTCGATCCGCCACAGCGCGCTGCCGTTCTGCTCGCTCAGCCGCGACAGTCCGGGCGTGGCGTCCAGCACGCGCGTGACCTCGCGCGGCGCGCCCTTGTGGACGAGGACGTAACGCACCGCGAACGCGCCCAGCTGGTCGGCCTGGTCGGCGCCGGAGCCGGCGACGAGGTTGGCGACGATCTTGTCGAGCTCGGCGTTCTCCCCGTCCGCCGCGGCGAGTTCGGCGTCGCCGAGGCGGGCGCCGGAGCCGCGCACCAGCATGTAGCCGACGTGGGCCGGGGAGTCGCTGTCGAGGACGAGGGTGCGGGCCTGGTCGCGGGTGTTGCTGTCCTCGGCGACGAACGCGGGCACCTGCACCGGGTCGCGCCGCTCCAGCGGTCCGTCGGCTCCACCGATCATCCAGCCGGCGGCGACGAGCAACGGGCCCGCGGCCGCGGAGAAGGCGATCAGCGCGGCGACCGGCTGACGCCAGCCGAAGCTCTGCTCGGCCACACGCGCGCGTGCCCCGTCGGCGCCGAGCAGGGCGGCGGCCAGGAGCGCGATGCCGTAGACGAGGGTGGCGGGACCGGCCCAGGTGGAGCCGTTGGACAGGGCCGCGAAGACGAGGCCCACCAGGGCGACCGCCCAGGCCGTCCAGATCCCGAACTGGCGCTCGGAGCGCAGCAGGGCGGCCAGCGCGGCCAGGACGACGCCGATGAGCATCAGGCCGCTGACGGTGCCGGGGCCGCCGGGGCTCGCGCCGAGCAGGTCCAGCGCGGACGCGGCCGAGGGGCCGTACTCCAGACCGGCCTCCTGGAAGAAGCCGAACGGGAGCAGCGACAGCGACCAGGGCGCGAGGACCAGCAGGGGGACGCCGAGCTGGGCCAGGAAGCGCAGGCCGTAGGCGGTGATGTCGGCGCGCCGCACCGCCAGGAGCCCGATCCCGAGGGCCAGCGCGATCGGCCACACGATCGGCGTGAAGGCCGTGGTGATCGTCAGCAGCAGGGCGTACGCCCAGGTGGCGCGCCAACTGCCGCGCGCACCGGAACTGTTCGTGAGGCCGCTCGCCGCGATGCCGGCGCGTGCGATGAGCGGCAGCAGGACGGCGAGGACGGCGGTGCCGAGACGGCCGCCCGCGAGCGCGCCGGTGGCGGCGGGCAGGAAGGCGTACACCACGGCCGCCCACGCGCGCAGGAGGCGTGACTCGACGAGCGGGCGGGAGGCGAAGTAGGCGGTGAGGCCGGCCAGCGGCACCGAGCAGACCAGCAGGACGGTGACCGCGAGCCCGGTCGAGCCCAGCAGCAGCGAGGCGAGCATGGCCACGATCGCCAGGTAGGGCGGCGCCGACGTGGCGCCGCCGGCGCCCACCGGATGCCAGGCGTCGGCATAACGCGACCACAGCTCAGCGGAGTCGGCCGGGGCGGGCAGCAGCGCGCCGCCCGCGAGGGCGCCGCCGCCGAGCAGGGCGCGGCAGGCGACCAGCGAGACGAACAGCAGCACCGGGAAGAGCACCGGGCCGGGCTTGCGGGCGACGCGCTTGAGGCGCGCGAACTGCTCGACCTCCAGGAAGTCGGCGTCGTCGCCGCCGGGCCCGGACTCGATCGCGCCGCCGTGCCGTCCCGCGCCCGCGGCCACCTCGGGGTCGGAGCTGCCGAAGAGGCTGCTCGCGGCCTGCTCGACGGTGGCCCGCACGGTCGCGCCGGGCGGTGGGAACAGCGCCCGCAGCTCGCCCTTGTCGATGACGGGACTTCCGCGCCTGCGCCGTCCGGCGATGACCCGCTCGGGGCGCAGCAGGGTGCCGACGAGGCCGCGGATCTCGTCGAGGGCCTGCCCGGGGACCTTGCCCACGAGGTAGGCCAGGGTCCGCAGGACCGTGCCGAGCACGAGGCGCAGCAGGACCCAGGGCAGCACGGCCGTACGGGTGTTGACGAGCAGGGTGTAGACGGCGCCCGCCTTGTCGACCTTGTGCGGGGAGGCGGCGGTGCGGCCCACGCAGTCGACGGTGCGGCGCTCGCGGGAGGACGCCTCGGCGTGTCGTACGACTGCCTCGGGGGCGACGAGGACGCGGTGGCCGGCGGCGGTGGCGCGCCAGCACAGGTCGACGTCGTCGCGCATCAGGGGCAGGCGGCGGTCGAAGCCGCCGAGTTGTTCGAAGACGTCGCGGCGGACCAGCATGCCGGCGGTGGACACGGAGAGCACGGACCGCACGTGGTCGTGCTGGCCCTGGTCCTGTTCACGGCGGTCCAGGCCGGTCCAGCGGCGGCCGGAGTTGGCGATGGTGACGCCGACCTCGAGGAGCTGGCGGCGGTCGTACCAGCCGCGCAGCTTGGGGCCCACCACGGCGACGTCGTCGCGGCCCAGCTCGTACTCGTTCTCCACGACGCGCAGCAGCTGGGCCAGGGCGTCGGGTTCGGGCGCGCAGTCGTCGTGCAGGAGCCACAGCCACTGCACCGGCTCCCCGTGCGGGAGTTCGGGCATGTCGTAGGCGTCGTCGCGCCAGGTGCGCGTGACGGGGTCCCAGCCGCTCGGCCGCTTCAGATAGGTCAGCTCGTCCGGGGTGAGGACGGGGGCGGTGCGGTTGGCCTCCTCGACGGCCTGGCCGAACCCGGTGCGCCGGGCGAGATGCAGCACCCGGTCGTCGCCGAGGGCCTCGGCGACCAGCTGCGCGGACTGGTCCGCGCTGCCGGTGTCGGCCGCCATGGCGAACTGGACGGGTCGCTCCTGGCCGAGCAGCCCGGCGAGCGCGTCGGGCAGCCAGCGGGCGCCGTCGTGGGAGACGAGGACCGCGGTCACCACATGACGCGGGAACTCAGGTGTGGCAGCGGAGTCGTGCTGGGCTGCCGTGTGGCTGTGCACGGACATCGAGGTACGGGCCCCGGTTCGATGGACTGCGGTGGACGCCCGTGCCCCGTGGGGACAGCGCGGCGTCTCGGACGAGCGACCACACTATCGGCTGGGCATCACGGCGGCCCGCCGCCTGTGGATAACCCACCTGCGACGGGCCGTTCGAAACATATTCGAGACGTATGTACGTGCGATGCGTATGGCTTGGGTGTGGGAGAACGCGCGCTTCAGTCCAGGCCGCTCGGGCCAGGTCGGGTCGGGCCACCGCTCGGTCCTGCGGCCGGGCCCGCCATGGCCGGACGTCCGGCCGGTGCACCGCTCAGACGGCGGCCTTCTTCAGGCGGCGGCGCTCCCGCTCGGACAGACCGCCCCAGATGCCGAACCGCTCGTCGTTGGCGAGGGCGTACTCGAGGCACTCGGAGCGGACCTCACAGGCGAGGCAGACCTTCTTGGCCTCGCGGGTGGAGCCGCCCTTCTCGGGGAAGAAGGACTCGGGGTCGGTCTGGGCGCACAGCGCGCGCTCCTGCCAGCCGAGTTCCTCGTCCGCGTCGTCGACCAGCAGTTGCTGCACCAGCTCGGTCATGTGCGCCCCTCGTCTGTCTTTCGCGTCCCCGTGATGTAGCCGTTACCGATTTCGGCTGAACGACACGAGTGAAATTACAAGTGTGCTGCTCCGGGCGAGTCAAGCCGAGATCTGCTATTGAGCCCCTTATTCACTCTGCGGAACCAAGGCCTAGCGGAAAGTGTTCAAATCGGCATAAACCTTGACAAGCAGAGGAGGCCCGGGAGGATGTCCGACCCCGTTCAGAGCCTGTACGGAAAAGGACGCCCAGAAGTTCGATCTCGTTGCACACACACGCAGAAGCGAACCGGATCACAGTCGGATCACAGGATCACAACGACGCTCGTGCACCCCGGTTGTGCGCCATGTGTCCCGGCCACCCCATGAACAAACCTTTCGCCACAGAGATGAACCGGATGAGGTGAAACATGTCCCACATAACGGGCGCCGAGTTGACACCCGAGGTGCAAACCGGTGTCCTTGTGGGCATGCTCGCGAACTCGGCACCCACCTCGACCCGCACCGCCGGGTCCCACGGTGCTGCCCGCGCTCGCTGTAGCTGTTGCTGTCCCAGCTGTTGAGCTTCACACCTGCTCCAGCTGTAGGCCGAGCCACCTGTCTCTCGGCTCTCGTTCCCCTCTGACCTTCCTTCACTGAGGAACCACCGCACCCCATGAACAGCGACAGCGACCTCCAGATCGCCGGCGACATCCTCGAAGTCCCGCACCTCCTCCAGGCACCCCGCGAGCACCCGGCCACCGTGGCCGAGTTCGCCGGCCTCGCCCGCTCCATCGCCGCCGACCGGTCGCAGTGGGAGCACCTCGTCCGGTACGACGCGACCACGCGCTGGTACCACCGGCTGCGCACCGGCCCGGGCTACGAAGTGTGGCTGCTGTCGTGGGTCCCCGGACAGGGCAGCGGCCTGCACGACCACGGCCGGTCCTCCGGCGTCCTGACGGTCCTCGACGGCACCCTGACCGAGCGCACCGAACGCGGCACGCGCGTGTTGGCCGCCGGCGCGCAGCGCGTCTTCGCGCCGGGCTACGCGCACGAGGTGGCGAACGACGCGCTGGAGCCGGCCGTCAGCCTGCACGTGTACTACCCGGGCCTGACCGAGATGCCGATGCACACCTCGTCGGCCTGCGAGGCCCGTCCGGAGCCGAGCCCCGTGACTGCCTGACGCATTGTCGTACCCGCCTGCAAGACTGCTCCCATGCGCATTGTGGTTCTGGCAGGCGGCATCGGTGGTGCCCGGTTCCTGCGCGGTCTGAAGCGGGCCGTGCCGGACGCGGACATCACGGTCATCGGCAACACCGGCGACGACATCCACCTCTTCGGGCTGAAGGTCTGCCCGGACCTCGACACGGTGATGTACACGCTCGGCGGCGGCATCAACGAGGAGCAGGGCTGGGGCCGGGCCGACGAGACCTTCCATCTCAAGGAGGAGCTGGCGGCGTACGGCGTGGGGCCCGAGTGGTTCGGGCTCGGCGACCGGGACTTCGCCACGCACATCGTGCGGACGCAGATGATCGGCGCCGGATACCCGCTGAGCGCGGTGACCGAGGCGCTCTGCGACCGCTGGAAGCCGGGAGTCCGGCTCATCCCCATGACCGACGACCGCGTCGAGACCCATGTCGCCGTCGATCTGGACGGCGAACGCCGGGCCGTCCACTTCCAGGAGTACTGGGTGCGGCTGCGGGCCTCGGTGCCGGCGGAGGCGATCGTGCCGGTCGGCGCGGAGCAGGCCAAGCCGGCACCGGGCGTTCTGGAGGCCGTCGCCGCGGCGGACGTCATCCTCTTCCCGCCGTCCAACCCGGTCGTGTCGGTCGGCACCATCCTCGCCGTGCCCGGCATCCGCGAGGCCATCGCCGACGCCGGGGTGCCCGTGGTGGGGCTCTCCCCGATCGTCGGGGACGCGCCCGTGCGCGGGATGGCCGACAAGGTGCTCGCGGCGGTCGGCGTGGAGTCGACGGCCGCGGCGGTCGCCGAGCACTACGGCTCGGGACTCCTCGACGGCTGGCTCGTCGACACCGTGGACGAGCACTCCGTGGCACGGGTCGAGGCGGCCGGGATCCGCTGCCGTGCCGTGCCGCTGATGATGACCGACCTCGACGCGACCGCGCGGATGGCCCGGGAGGCGCTGACGCTGGCGGAGGAGGTGCGGGGAGCTTGAGCGAGGTGTCATCCGACGGTTACCGGGTCTGGGCCGTCGCCGGGATCCCCGAGGTCCAGCAGGGCGACGACCTCGCCAAGCTGATCGCCACCGCCGAACCCGGCCTGGTCGACGGGGACGTCCTCCTCGTCACCTCGAAGATCGTGTCCAAGGCGGAGGGGCGGATCGTCGAGGCGACGGACCGCGAGGCCGCGATCGACGCGGAGACGGTACGGGTCGTGGCGCGCCGCGGCGCCCTTCGTATCGTCGAGAACCGGCAGGGCCTGGTGATGGCCGCCGCCGGGGTCGACGCCTCCAACACCCACACCGGGACCGTGCTGTTGCTGCCCGAGGATCCGGACGCGTCCGCGCGGGCGATCCGGGACGGGCTGCGGGACGCCCTCGGCGTGGAGGTCGGGGTCGTCGTCACCGACACCTTCGGGCGTCCCTGGCGCGCCGGCCTCACCGATGTCGCGATCGGCGCCGCCGGTATCCGCGTACTCGACGATCTGCGTGGGGGCACGGACGCGTACGGCAATCCGCTCAGCGCGACCGTCGTGGCTACGGCGGACGAGCTGGCCGCCGCCGGTGACCTCGTCAAGGGCAAGGCGGCGGGGCTGCCGGTCGCCGTCGTGCGCGGACTGGCGAGCGCGGTGACCGAGGACCACGGGGAGGGGGCCCGGGCCCTGGTGCGCGACGCGCGGGACGACATGTTCCGGCTCGGGACGTCGGAGGCCGTACGGGAGGCGGTGACCCAGCGGCGTACCGTACGGGCCTTCACCGACGAGCCCGTCGACTCCGGGGCCGTACGGCGGGCGGTCGCCGCGGCCGTCACCGCGCCGGCGCCGCACCACACCACGCCGTGGCGGTTCGTGCTGCTGGAGTCGGAGGAGTCGCGGACGCGGCTGCTCGACGCCATGCGGGACGCGTGGATCGCCGATCTGCGGCGGGACGGCAAGAGCGAGGAGTCCATCGCCAAACGGGTGCGGCGCGGGGACGTGCTGCGCAACGCGCCGTATCTGGTGGTGCCCTGCCTGGTCATGGACGGTTCGCACACCTACGGCGACGCGCGGCGGGACGGGGCCGAGCGGGAGATGTTCGTCGTCGCCACCGGGGCCGGGGTGCAGAACTTCCTGGTCGCGCTGGCCGGGGAGCGGCTGGGGTCGGCGTGGGTGTCGTCGACGATGTTCTGCCGGGAGGTCGTACGGGAGGTCCTCGGGCTGCCGGAGGACTGGGATCCGATGGGGGCCGTGGCGGTCGGGCATCCGGCGGAGGAGCCGCGGGCTCGGGCTGAGCGGGACGCGGGGGCGTTTGTCGTGGTTCGGTGACGGGGTGGGCTGGCCGGGGGCTGACGGGGTGAGTCTCAAGGTGGCGGTAACAGTGGTGAGGGCGGGCCTAGGCTCGTAGGGCGCCCGGTCGTAGGACGCCCGCTTGCAGGGGTGCCTTCCGGGGCATGTTCGACGGCTCCTTTTCGGTGCTCATAGTTAGTTGTAGACCCCTCCGCATTCCTCAGGACCTCAGACGTGGCAGGACGTTTCGCTCCGCGACCCACGCGTACGACTGTGCGTGGTGGGCATGTCGCCGTGCCCGGGGGTGTGCCGCGGCAGGCTGTCGTGGCGGGGAAGGTGCGGACCGTCGTGCCGGACGGTCCGCTCGATCTGGGGCTGGTGCTGGGGCCGCTGAGGCGGGGGCCCGGGGACCCGACGTTCCGGGCGATGCCGGACGGGTCCGTGTGGCGGGCCTGTCGTACGCCTGCCGGGCCCGGGACGCTGCGGGTCGGTGTGCGCGGGGCCGAGGTGCGGGGCGAGGCGTGGGGGCCGGGGGCCGAGTGGCTGCTCGAACAGTTGCCGGAGCTGCTCGGGGCCGCCGACGATCCGTCCGTGTTCGTGCCTCGGCATCGGCTGGTGGCGGTGACTCGGCATCGGCGGCCGGGGCTGCGGTTGACGCGGACCGGGCTGGTGCTGGAGTCGTTGATTCCGTCGATTCTGGAGCAGAAGGTCACGGCCGATGAGGCTTACCGGGCGTGGCGGTTGCTGGTGCGGAAGTTCGGGGAGCCGGCGCCTGGGCCCGCGCCGGAGCGGATGTGTGTGATGCCGGACGTGGAGACGTGGCGGTTGATTCCGTCCTGGGAGTGGCATCGGGCCGGGGTCGACAACAAGCGGGCGTCCACGATCTTGCGGGCTGTGCGGGTGGCTGCGCGGATGGAGGAGGCGGCTCGGATGTCTCCGGGGCAGGCGCAGGCTCGGTTGGAGGTTGTGCCGGGGGTGGGGCCGTGGACGTCTGCGGAGGTTGTGCAGCGTAGTCATGGGGCGGCGGATACGGTGACTGTGGGGGATCTGCATCTGCCGGGGATCGTGGGGTGGGCGCTTGCGGGGGATCGGGACGCGGATGACTCCGTGATGTTGGAGTTGTTGGAGCCGTATGCGGGGCAGCGGCATCGGGCGGCTCGGTTGATCTTGTTGAGTGGGCGGGTGCCGGCGCGGCGGGCTCCTCGGATGCCTCGGGGGGATATCGGGCGGTTGTGAGGGGTGGGCGCCGGGCCGCTTTTCGCCGTTGTCCTCTTCGCCCCCGGCCGCCCCACCCGTCCCGTCCTTGACCGGGGCCCCGCACGCGGTGGTGGTACTGGATCTGCCAGCCGATCCGTCAGCCGTCGGGCCCAGTGACGACGCGCCCGTAACGCTGCGCCGGTCGGCGACGGGAACCTGGCCTCGGAGTCCGGCCCTTGCCTCGCTGCGGGCGCCGCTACCGCGGCGAACAGCTCCGCAGCACGTGGTGGATCGAGGCGCGGTCTCGAGGACTGAGGTGATTTGGCTCTATCGGTGGCTGTTCCTCGGGAGAAATCCTTGATCCACGCGGCGCCTCACCCTCAAGACGGGGGCACCAGCGCGGCGCACACCTCCCAGATATGAAAGAGGCATCACTGTGCCGACGGCAAGGCAACCCTCGAAGCGTCCTCTGAACCGCCCTCTGGCGATGCTCCTCGCCGCTGGAGCCGGGCTCGGCATGTTCGCGGTCTCCGGCGGTACCGCCTACGCCGCACTGCAGCAGCCCGGCGGAGGCCTTGTCCCGCTGTGGGTCCAGGGCGGGCCGGTCAGCCTGCCCAGCGGGACCAACAGCGTCAAGGTCACCCTCGTGGGAACCAGTTCGAGCTGCATGGCTGTCAACAGCACCAACAATCTCAACTCGGGCTTCCTGGTCAGCGAGGGCGATCAGATCACGATCGACGAGTACACGGACAAGGCGTGCCAGGGGACACAGATCGGGGCCGGCATCGCCTACACCCTGACCTACGACGGGCCGAGCCCGCGAGACAGCTTCTCGCAGGTACTGGTCCGGGGGCAGAACGCGAGCGTCTCCGTCTGCTCCAACAGCGGCTGGACCGATGGGAACCCCAGCACGTGTCGGCCAGCCTGACATCCGTACCTTCCGAAAACCATTCGTTCTGGCCGTCCTCCCTTTCGGGTCCGGCCCTCTTCCCCCTTTCTCGTACTCGAAGCAAGGAACCGCAATGAGCATGCTCACTCGCGCCCGCCGCATCGTTCCCGTCGCCTTGTTGGCGGGGGTCTCCGCCGTGGCGCTGGCGGCCTCTCCAGCCTCCGCCGCCGTGAACCAGATCAACGTCAGCACCTCGGCCATTCCGAGCGGGGCCAACTGCGTATACATCACGGCGGAACCCTCGTCCGGCTCCGGCCGGATCGGCGGCCCGTACTCCTTCAGCACGGGCGGGAGTTTCGAGATCGGCAGCTTCCCGGTGAACGCCGGTGAGACCGTCCGCTTCGAATGGCACAGCAACAACTGCGGCCGGCAGTCGACACTGCGGACGACCTCCTATGTCGCCCCGAACGTGAGCACCTGGAACATCAGCTGATTCGCGCCCACGGGCGCGGTCCGTGGGCACCCTGCGCAGAGAGCCGGCCGGTTCACGTGAACCGGCCGGCTCTCTGCCGCGCGGACCCGATGCCGCCGAGGGCTACCCGCGCCGCGAAGTCACAGGTGACCGGGCGCAGTTGGTTCGATATACCCAAGCCAGCGCAGGATCGCCTCCGACTGGCTCCGCACGTCGAGCTTTCGGTAGATACGGCTCAGATAGTTCCGGACGGTCTTGTCGGTCAGGAACAGCTCGCGGGCCACCTCCCCGACCCTGCGGCCGGAGGCGAGCAGGTCCATGACCTGACGCTCCCGCGGCGACAGTTGCGGCCGTCGGCCCGCTACCGCGACGCTCGCGGCGTCGGTCTCGTCCCGCGTTCTCCCCGTCCTGGCCCTGGAGGCCAGCCTGTGCTGCTCCGCGGCGATCGCCGGGTCGAGGCAGCTGGCGCCACGGGATGTGCACACCAGAGCCTCCGCGAGCAGACAGGAGTACCGGTTCTCCAGCAGGTAGCTCACTGCACCGAGATCGAGTGCCAGAGACACGTCGTCCCAGTCGAGCCAGGGCGCGAGTACCGCGGTGGGCGGCAGCGGCCCCTCCGTCTCGGCTGCGAAGCGCTTCAGTTCCTGCGCCATACCGATGCCATGGAGCAGCAGGATGTCGTCGCTCGGGCACATGTCACCTGGCTCTCGCACCGGCCGGACGCGGAGCCGGGCCAGGGGGGTCGGTGCGATGCCGTGTCGGCTGAAAAGAGCAATGGACAACGATGTCACATTGGCCGGGGCAGTCTGGTGATCGTTCTGACCGTGCACGATGTCTCCTCGTGAGGAGGGTGTGCGGAGCCTGGGGGGTGACTCACTCCACATACTTGAAACTTCTAGCATGCTTCTCACGTGCCCGTGCGGTGAGTTTGCGGAATATCACATGAACTGGCGGCTGTGCCGCCGCGAGCCTCGCCGTTCTTTCCCCGGAGCCCGGGCCCTGGTCGCCGACACAATCCCGCCCGGGCAACCGGCCAGACCGAGGCGGGAGTCATAGCGGAACCGGTGTTGCCTCCGACGGAGAGGCCGCACGGCGTAGGGCGGGTCGAGCATGAGGCGGCCGAGGGTGCGCACCGTCCGGTTCCCCGAGGAGGCGACGCAGGCACCCCGCAAGCGGGGCGACCCAATCGGCGGGAAGGGGTCACACGTATCGATCGCACAGGCGATTTGGCGGACGCTGCCGTACGGCAGGAGTCATCCACCGCGGCACGACTTCCTCAGCGGCCGTGGCGGCAGCGATCCGGACACCGTCCCTCGCGTCCGTGCCGCGTGGAGCCGGCACGGGAGCGGCGACCCGCTGAGGCCGGGCTTGCCAGACCCGTACCGTGCCCACGGCCGTCTTGGCGACGGAGGCGCGTCGCTCGGCCCTGAGCGTGAGGAGAGTCGTGTCGAGCGGACTGCGGCCGAAGGGGCTCCTCCCCTCCAACCCCGCCCAGGAGGCTCCGCTCCCCCGACCCCCTCGGCCTGGATGGTCTCGTCCTCAAACGCCGGGCGGGCTGAAAGGTCGGGCCCGACGATGGGCATCACCCACGGCGGCCGGGAGGGGCTCGTGCTGGATGCGCAGGGGGCAGGGATGGTGTGGCCTCGTCGTCGAACGCCCGACGGGCCGGCGATGTCCGTCGCGGCGCCGAGGAGTGATCGTCTTCGGCCGCGAGTCCATGTCCGCTGTGGGTGGGTGAGGGCTCGGGACGGCAAATGGATCGCCCTTACCCACTCAGCGGCCGGAAGATCCGGTCCGGCCCGGAGGGTGGCCTCAGGACCGGCCCGGGCGCTTCCCTCCGCGAAGCGGACCCCGTCCCCCTACAGGTCCGGTGAGAACCTCACCGCCCCCGCCGGGATCCTCGCGTCGCACCACACTCGTACGCCCTCGCGGAGTTCGTTGTCGGCGCCGATGATGGCGCCGTCGCCGATGACCGTGCCGGTGAGGACGGAGCGTTCGCCTACTCGGGCTCGGGTGCCGATGAGGGAGTCGGTGATGATGGCGCCGGGTTCGATGACGGCGCCGGGGAGGATGGTGCTGCCGAAGACGCGGGCGCCCTCCGCGACGAAGGCGCCCTCGCCCACGACGGTGCCGCCGGTGAGCTTGGCATCGGGGGCCACGGTGGCCGTGGGGAGGATGAGGCGGTCGCCGCAGCGGCCGGGGACGGCGGGGGACGGGGCGTGGCCGAGTACGAGGTCGGCCGAGCCTCGGACGAAGGCGGCGGGGGTGCCGAGGTCGAGCCAGTAGGTCGAGTCGACCATGCCCTGGAGGTGGGCTCCGGCGGACAGGAGGCCGGGGAACGTCTCGCGTTCCACCGAGACCGGGCGGCCTGCCGGGATCGTGTCGATGACGGAGCGGCGGAAGACGTAGGCACCCGCGTTGATCTGGTCGGTGACGATCTCCTCGGGCGTCTGGGGCTTCTCCAGGAAGGCCGTCACCCGGCCCGTGTCGTCCGTGGGGACCAGGCCGTACGCCCTCGGGTCCGTCACCTTGGTGAGGTGCAGGGAGACGTCCGCGCCCGTCGTCTCGTGCGTGCGGACCAGGGCCCTGATGTCCAGGCCGGTCAGGATGTCGCCGTTGAAGATCAGGACGGGGTCGTCGGGGCCGGAGTGGAGTCGGGAGGCCACGTTGCGGATCGCGCCGCCCGTGCCGAGGGGCTCCTCCTCCGTGACGTACTCCAGACGAAGGCCCAGCGACGAGCCGTCGCCGAAGTACGGCTCGAAGACCTCGGCCAGGTACGACGTGGCCAGGACGATGTGGTCCACGCCCGCCGCTCTCGCTCTCGCCAACTGGTGTGTGAGGAACGGAACCCCGGCCGCCGGAACCATCGGCTTCGGCGTGTGCACGGTGAGCGGACGCAGCCGAGTGCCCTTGCCGCCGACCAGGAGGATCGCTTCTGTCACCTGTCGTCTCTGCTTCCTGCCGGGACCGGCCGAACTGTCTTTCGGCCGGCCAGTGTATGCAGTCCGTTGTTCGGCGCCTTCGACGGCAGTGCGGTACTTCGCGTTCCTCCCCCTCCCCCGTCAACTCCCGGGGGCTTTCCACTCGCCTTCGGCTCAGCGGCCCTGGTAGCGGGCCGATGCGGCGCGGGCCGAGCCGAGCTTGCGGTAGAGCTGGATGCCGGGGCACTCCGTGGAGTAGCCGTCGCGGTGGCCGGAGATCACATTCAGTCGTACGTTCTTTCCCTTTCGGTACAGATTGCCACCGCCGGACGTCAGGTATGTCTTCCCGCGCGGATTGGCACCGTAGAGGCCCAGCTTCCAAGCCGTGAGCCGGGCCACGGCCTTCACCGAGGCGGCGGTCGGCCTGGTGGTGCCGTAGCTGCCGAGGACGGCGATCCCCATGCTGTTGGAGTTGAAACCGAGAGTGTGGGCGCCCAGGACGGCCTTCGCCACGCCCCCGGCGCGTCCCTCGTAGATGTTTCCGCACTTGTCGACGAGGAAGTTGTAGCCGATGTCGCGCCAGCCCATGCTCTTGACGTGGTAGCGGTAGATACCGCGAATGAGCGAGGGGGCCTGCGAGCACCGGTACTTGCTGCCGGTGGCCGTGTGGTGCACGAAGGCCGCCTTCACCTTCTTCGTGTAGGCGAACCTCCGCTCCCGCCAGCTCTCGTTCGCGCCCCAGCCGCGCCGTGTGACGATGCGCGGCCGCGGCCCGATGTACGGCTTCGCCCGCTGCGCCTGCGTCAACTCGGACCCACGCAGGGCCAACAGCTCCCGCTCGGTCGCTTTGCGGTCCAGCGCGGCGATCTCGGCGGCGCCGACGGGGGCGAGTGCCGCGTTGGCGCCGGAGGCGGCGAGGGCCTCGGCGGTCTCTACCGTCTCCGTCTTCAGGGATCCGGGGCGGGTGGCGCCGCCGGCGTCGCCGCCCTTCACCGGGGCGGCCTCACCGGGGTCGACGAGTTCGAGGCGGAGGCCGGCGGGGAGGGTGGTGGCGTTCTCGGGGGCGGCCGTCGAGTCGTCGCCGCTGACGTCCTCTGCGGCTTCCTCCGCGTCATCCGACCCGGACTCCTCCCCGTCCTCCGCCCCGACTTCCTCCTCGCCCTCGGGTTCGGGTTCGTCGGTCGGCCGGGGGCGTACGGTCTCCGTCTCCGTCTCCGGGGTGACCCTCACCTCCACGGCGTCCGACTCCCCGACCCACAAGGGCGCCGTGGAGCCGCGTACCCGGCCCGAGACGGGCTCGTCGGTGCCCGGGTCGGCGGCGTGTTCGCTGTTGTGCGTCTCGAGTTCCTGCCAGCCGGACCAGACGCCCGTGCCGACGGCGCGGGTACGGACCAGGACTCGGCCGTGCAGTTCGGCGCCGGGGCGGTCCCAGGTGACGCCGACGAGGGAGAAGTGCGGTACGTCCCGGGGGGACAGCCCCTGTTCGACGGGGGTACCGAGGATGCGGTCACGGTTGAGGGGGGTGAGGGGCAGCGACTGGGTGCTGCCCTGGACGTTCGCGTCGGCGTCGTCGTGACGCCCCGTCGGCCCGGCCACCGTCCTCTCGCTGGTGGCCGCTTGCACTCCGGGCGCCGGTCCCGCGGTGGTCGCGGCGGCGGGTGGGGTGAGCGGGAGGGCTAGAGCGGCCGCGCACGTGACACCGATCGAGGAAGCAAGAAATCCACGCATACCACTGATGTTGGGCATGGTCATACAAACCTGTCCATCGGGGAACTGACGACGCGTCTGGCCGCCGTTCGTCCGAACCGGTGGCGGACGGGCGGCCCCACACGGGGGTGCTCGCCCGCTCGCCCGCGTACGCTTGCGCGAGTGAACGCCACCGATCGCACCCCTGCCGACCTGCTGCGTTCCGCGCTTGCCGCGGATCCTGGACGACCTCTGGTCACCTTCTACGACGACGCCACCGGGGAACGTGTCGAATTGTCCGTGGCCACCTTCGCCAATTGGGTGGCCAAGACCGCGAATCTGCTCCAGGGGGATCTCGGGGTCGGGCCGGGTGACCGGGTCACGCTGCTGTTGCCCGCGCACTGGCAGACGGCGGTGTGGTTGCTGGCGTGTTCGTCGGTGGGTGTCGTCGCGGATGTGGGGGGCGACCCTGCGGTGGCCGACGTGGTGGTGAGCGGGCCGGAGGGGCTGGAGGCCGCGCGGGCGTGTCGGGGGGAGCGGGTCGCGTTGGCGCTACGGCCGCTGGGGGGTCGTTTTCCGCAGCCGCCGATCGGTTTCGCCGACTACGCCGTGGAGGTGCCGAGTCAGGGGGACCGCTTTGCTCCTTACGCTCCGGTGGATCCCGAGGAACCTGCGCTCATCGTGGCGGGGCGGGAGTTCAGTGGTGCGGAGGTCGTGGAGCGGGCTCGGGCGGAGGCGCCGGGGCTCGGGCTCACCGGGCCCGGGTCGCGGATTCTCTCGGCGCTGTCCTATGACACGTGGGAGGGGCTCAATGCTGGGCTGTACGCCGCGCTTGCCTCCGGCGGTTCGGTTGTGTTGTGTCGGCATCTTGATTCGCTGGCGGAGGACGCCTTGGCCAAGCGGATCGACGACGAACGGGTAACCACGACGGCCCGCTAGCCTCCCCGACAAGCAGTCCTCGCCCCCGCCGCCCCTACCCGTCCCATCCCCAAGGGCTCCGCCCCTTCGACCCCACTGGGGCTGCCGCCCCAGACCCCGCCATCGGCCCTCCGGGCCTCGTCCTCAAACGCCGGACGGGCTGGGGTGCCTGGGCCTGCGTAGCCCCTGCGGGTGGGTGGGGGATCGGGATGGCACAACCTCGTCCTCGAACGCCGGACAGGCTGAAAGTGCCTCTGTGGGTAGGTGGGGGCTCGGGACGGTCTTGTCCTCGAACGCCGGACGGGCTGAGAGTGCCTGGGCGGGTGGGGCCAGGGTCTCTTCGGTGAGCGGAGGTTGGGGGCGGAGTCCCCTCGGGGCGTCGTGGACCCGGACGTGGTTCGGGCAGGGAGTCGTAGGCACGGCAGGTCGCTGGACGGCGTACCCCCACGAGCCTGCGGTCGCCGACGGCGGCAAGGGGACGTGTCGGGGGGTGTCCGCCCGCAGAGTCCGGTGTCAACACGCGGCACCTCCTGGCCCACGCCCGCCCGCCGGACCGAGGACGGACACCCCCCGGCACGGCCCCGACCCAGCCACCCACCGAACCGCGCCACACGCACCCCCACCGGACACCAGCAGGCCGCCGCAGGCATCGTCACCCGTTCAGCCCCCCACCACCCACCACCCACCCCCCATCCGCGCCATGGTCGTAACAGCAGCCCACACCGCACGCAGCACGCAGCACGCAGCACGCACTGAGGGGTGGACCAGCCGTGACCGACACCGCACGCGCGCGTAGTAGGAGGGGGCCCATGCGGCGGTGGGTGCGGCGTGGGGCGGTCGGGGTGGGGGGTGTGCTGGTGGTCGCCGGCGGGGTCGGGTGGGCCGTGTACGCGAAGCTGGACGCGAACATCACGCCCGACGAGGCCGCCGCGGCCGAACTGGCCCGGTACGAGAAGGAGCGCCCCACCTCACTGGTGCGCGACGCGCAGAACATCCTGCTCATCGGGTCGGACTCGCGGGCGGGCCGGGCGAACCGGCGCTACGGACGCGACTCGGGGACCGAGCGTTCCGACACCACGATCCTGCTGCACCTCTCCGCCGAGCGCCGCAGCGCCACCGCCGTGTCGATACCCCGCGACCTCATGGTGAACGTCCCGAGCTGCCGCCGCCGCGACGGCACCCGCACCCAGCCCATGTTCGCGATGTTCAACTACGCCTTCCAGAAGGGCGGTTCGGCCTGCACGATCCGTACCGTCGAGCGGCTCACCGACATCCGCGTCGACCACCACATGGTCGTCGACTTCCACGGGTTCAAGGAGATGGTCGACGCCGTCGACGGCGTGGAGATCTGCCTCGCGAAGCCCATCGACGACAAGGCGGCCAAGCTACGCCTCCCGGCCGGCAAGGTGACCCTCGACGGCGAGCAGGCCCTCGGCTACGTCCGCGCCCGCAAGTCCCTCGGCAACGGCAGCGACACCGACCGCATCGAGCGCCAGCAGCGCTTCCTCGCCGCCCTCGTGCACAAGGTCCAGAGCAACGACGTCCTGTTGAACCCGGTCCGGCTCTACCCCGTCCTGGACGCGGCGACGTCCTCCCTCACCACCGACCCCGCCCTGGCCAGTTTGCGCGGTTTGTACGAACTCGCTCGCGGAGTGCGCGACATCCCCACCGAACGCGTGCAATTTCTCACCGTCCCTCGGGAGTCGTACGCATACAACGCCAATCGCGACCAACTCGTGGAGCCCGAAGCGCGGCGGCTCTTTCAACGGCTCCGCGTCGACGCCCCGGTGGAAGTCGTGAATTCGCCCGAAACGTCCCAGGGTTCATCACGCGATTCTTCGCACAAGGGTTCGCACGACAGCGACGGGAAGCCCCGCAGCGGTCCGGCGGATCACCCGACCGACCCCACTCCCCCGGCGCCCACCTTTCAGGGCAACACCGCCGCCGAGAACCCCTGCGAGTAAAACGCTCACCAAGTCGGCGAACCCCAGTTCAAAGAAATGCGCCGGATTGCCCAGTTGTATGGACGTGGAATTTGTCACCGTCGTCGCTCCACGCTGAACTGGGCGGATAGTGTGAGCGATCCGGTGCTCCCTGCCGTAGTTAGGCTTGCGCACTGTTTGACCGAGAGACCCGAGCGCCTTGGAGGGGGAAGGCGCCGCGTGGCCCCGACGGAGGATTCAGACAACCGTGGACGCGCAAGGCCGTGGGCGGGCGGACGACATCGATCCCGCAGACCAGTGGGTGCTCAATCCGAACACCGGTGAATACGAACTGCGACTGACTCCTTCCGCTCCGCAGTCGTCGGTTCCGGGACCGCGCAGATCCGCCTCCCGGGCCGGCGCAGCCGCACGAGCCGGCGGAGCGGGCGCGGCGGGTGCGACGAACAGCGCCGCCGGCGCCGGAGGTACCGGAGGCGGCGTACGCAGCCGGACCGCCGCCCCGGCCCGCGACGGACGGGACGGCCGCGACCCGCGCCCGGACCGCAACGCGCCCGGCCGGGAGGTCCCCTCGCAGCGCAGGCGCCGCGGCGCGCCCGAGGAGCCCTCGGCGGGGCGGCGCGGTCGCCGGCCGGTGAAGAAGAAGAGCAAGGCGAAGAAGGCCCTGCTGTGGACCGGCGGTGTGACGGCGTTCGTCGTGGTCGCCGCCGCGGTCGGCGGGTACCTCTACCTCGAGCACCTCAACGACAACATCCAGTCCGTCTCCGACGACGGCGCGAGCACCGGTGGCTTCTCCAAGGACAAGGCCATCAACATCCTGCTCATCGGCACGGACAAGCGCACGGGTGCCGGCAACGACAAGTACGGCGACTCCGGCAGCGCGGGACACGCCGACACCACGATCCTGCTGCACGTCTCCAAGGACCGCTCGAACGCGACCGCGCTCAGCATCCCGCGCGACCTGATCGTCGACATCCCGGACTGCCCGACCACGCAGGAGGACGGCTCCCAGAAGGTCATCCCGGGCGAGACCGGCGTGCGCTTCAACACGAGCCTGGGCCAGGAGGGCCGTTCGCCCAGCTGCACCAGCCGTACCGTCACCGAGCTGACCGGGATCAAGCCGGACAACTTCATGGTGGCCGACTTCAACGCGGTGAAGACGCTGACGACGGCGGTCGGTGGCGTCGAGGTGTGTCTGGGCAAGGACATCGACGACCCCGACTCGCACCTCAAGCTCAGCGAGGGCAAGCACGTGATCGCGGGCGAGCAGGCGCTGGCCTTCGTCCGCACGCGGCACGCCGTCGGCTTCGGCGGCGACCTGAGCCGGATCGGGCTCCAGCAGCAGTTCCTCAGCGCGCTGATGCGCAAGCTGAAGTCCAACGACACGCTCTCCAGCCCGACCAAGATGATCAAGCTGGCGGAGGCGGGCACCAAGGCGCTGACCGTCGACTCCCAGCTCGACAGCATCGACAAGCTGAAGGACCTCGGTCTGGAGCTGGGCAAGCTCGACACCAAGAACCTGACCTTCACGACGGTTCCGGTGATCGACAACCCGGCCGAGAAGGTCAAGGCGACGGTCGTGCTCAACGACGCGACGGCTCCCCAGGTCTTCCAGGCGATCCAGAACGACGTCTCCTTCACCGCGGTCAAGCAGCAGAAGAAGAAGGAGGCCGCCGCCGTGGCCGCCCGGCTCAAGGGCACCAAGGCCGACCCCTCCGAGGTGCGGGTGCAGGTCTACAACGGCGGGGCGCCCTCGGGCAGCGCCCAGGAGACGCTCACCTGGCTGCAGACCGAGGAGGGCGTGACCAAGTCGGAGAACGCGGGCAACGCCCCGGCGACGCTGGCGAAGACGACGCTGGAGTACGCGCCGGACCAGGCGGACCAGGCACGCCGGCTCGCCGCCATCATGGGGTTGTCCGGGTCCGCGATGAAGCCCGGCAAGAGCGTGACCAACTCCCAGGGCCTGCCCACCATGACGCTGACCCTGGGCAAGGACTTCAAGGGAGCGGGCGTCTCGCTCACGGCCCCGACGAAGGCCCCGGACGTGGAGAAGTCCACGGCCGACAAGGTCGAGTGCGCGAAGTAGCCCCCGGCCTGCCGCTCCCGCCACGAAATCAGCGTCGGGAACGCAACTGTGCCGGACTCTCGTTGGTCTGACACACGACGCCGGTGTGTCGGCCGGCGTCGGCCGGGCGCGGCGCGCTGCCGCCCCGGCGTGGATTTTGCCGACGCGTGGCCAACCCGGTCCGGACCCACAGAGGTCTGACAGGTAGCGAACCGGTGTCGGACAGGGTGGTCTGCCATGGTGCGCTGCGCACCGGACAGGGAGGTCCGGGGCGGAGCGAAGCCGTGTCGGGCAAAGGGCGGGGAAGGGCAGAGAGTTGGCGCAGAGCAGTGTGCGAGGGGAGGCCCCCGCGGTGGAGGACACCATGTCCCTCACTCCGCAGGCCGACCAGGACACGCCGGCCGACCAGGGCGGCCGGCACGGTGGCGGGGGTCGCAAGGGCGGCCGGGGTACCGACGGCAGGCGCCGCAGACGGCGTGCGCTGCGCTGGTCGGCGACGGTTCTGGCGGTGGTGATACTGGGCACCGCGGGTGCCGGGTATCTCTACTACCAGCACCTCAACGACAACCTGAAGAAGGACGACCTCAACATCGGCGACGCGAAGGACCGCGCCGCCAGGACCGAGGCGAACGCGGCCGGTCAGACGCCGCTGAACATCCTGCTGATCGGCTCGGACGCCCGGGACAGCAAGGAGAACCAGAAACTCGGCGGCGCCAAGGAGACGTTCGGCGGCGTCCCGCTCGCCGATGTGCAGATGCTGCTGCACGTGTCCGCCGACCGCACCAACATGTCGGTGGTGAGCATGCCGCGCGACACCCTGGTGGACATGCCCAAGTGCACGGACCCGGACAGCGGGGACGTGTACCAGGCCCGCGAGCGCGCGATGACGAACCAGTCGCTGGGCCGCGGCGGCCCCGGGTGCACGGTGGCGACGTGGGAGAAGCTGACCGACATCCACATCGACCACTTCATGATGATCGACTTCTCCGGCGTGGTGTCGATGGCCGACGCGATCGGCGGCGTCCCGGTCTGTGTGAACGCCAACATCGAGTCCAAGGACAGCAAGGGCCACGGCTCCGGGCTGAAGCTGGAGAAGGGCACCACCTACGTCAAGGGCGAGCAGGCCCTGCAGTGGCTGCGCACCCGGTACGGCTTCGAGGACGGCAGCGACCTGGCCCGCGCCAAGGCGCAGCACCAGTACATGAACGCGATGGTCCGCGAGCTGCGCAAGAGCGCCAAGCTCAGCAACCCGGGCAAGCTGCGCGCGCTCGCCGAGGCGGCGACCAAGGCCCTCACCGTCGACCCGGGCCTGGGCACGGTGGCGAAGCTGTACGACCTGGCGGGCGAGCTCAAGAAGGTGCCGACGTCGCGCATCACGATGACGACGATGCCGAACGCGTACGACACGATCCAGACCGGCCGGGTGGTGCCCACCGAGGACGCGACCAAGCTGTTCCGGCTGGTGCGTGAGGACATCGCCCTCGACGGCAAGGACAAGAAAAAGAAGTCCACCGAGGACAAGGGCTCCACCGACCCGGCCGCGGCGGACGACGAGATCGCCGTCCAGGTGCAGAACGGCACCCGCACCGACACGCTCGCCCCGGCCTCCGGTCGCGCGACCACCGTCGCCGGACTGCTCGTCGACAAGGGCTTCACCCGGGCCGTGGCGGACGCATCGACGACGCCGGTCGAGGACACCACACTCGTCCGCTACCCGAGCGCCGACCTGGAGGGCGACGCCCAGCGGCTCGCCAAGGCCCTCGGCATTCCCACCAGCGCCGTGGAGAAGTCCACGAACGTCTCCGGCGTCACCCTCGTCGTCGGCGCCGACTGGCGGGAAGGTACGGCGTACAAGGCGCCGAAGCAGGACGACAGGACGCCGGACACGGCGGAGGCGCTGAACGCCTCCGACACCAAGGCGTGCATGAAGGTGGACCCGGACTTCACCTGGTGACGGGCACCGCCCGCCCGGTGGGGCTCAGTTGGCGCTGAGTACCGCCGGGCGGCGCGAGGCGATGACCTTCTTCGCCAGGGAGCGCGGGCTGGTCAGGAAGCCGTAGCCCCAGGACATGTGCATGGTGGCGAGGGCGACCGGGATCTGGAGGCGTGCCTTCAGCGGGAGTCCCTTGCCGGCCGGGACGGAACCGGCGGCGATGGCCGCCAGATAGCCGCCGGGGACCACCAGCGCCCACGGGGTGACCAGGGCGCCGGCCACCAGGCCCGCCGCGATCGCGCACACCGCGGTCGGCGGGGCGAGGTAGCGCAGGTTGATGGAGCCGGCGTGGTAGCGGGCGACGACGTGCCGCCAGCGGCCGTAGTCCTTGTACTGCTTGGCGAGGGCCTTCACGCTCGGCCGCGGGCGGTACGACACCTTCAGCTCGGGCGAGAACCAGATGAGGCCGCCGGCCTCGCGGATCCGGAAGTTCAGCTCCCAGTCCTGGGCGCGGATGAACTCCTCGTTGTAGCCGCCCTGTTGCTCCAGCGCCTCGCGCCGGAAGACACCGAGGTAGACGGTCTCGGCCGACTGGGCCTCGCCACCGGTGTGGAAGGCGGCGTTGCCCACACCGATCTTCGAGGTCATCGCTGCGGCGACGGCGTGCTCCCAGTCGTTCTCGCCCTCGGCGTGCATGATGCCGCCGACGTTCTGCGCGCCGGTCTCCTCCAGGAGCCGTACGGCGGTGGCGATGTAGTTCGGCGAGAGGATGCCGTGGCCGTCGACGCGGACGACGATCGGGTGGCGGGAGGCCTTGATCGCGGCGTTGAGCGCGGCGGGCGTGCGGCCGGTGGGGTTCGGGACGGTGTGCACGCGAGGGTCTTCGGCCACGAGCTCGGCGGCGATCTCGTCCGTGCGGTCCGTGGACGGACCGAGGGCGATCACGACCTCCATCTCGCCGGCGTACTCCTGCGCGAGGATCGCTTGGACGGCTCCGCGCAGATGCCGCTCCTCGTTGAGGACGGGCATGATGACGGACACGGCGGGGAGCTGCACGTCGGGATTGGCGTTCATAGGGGCCTCACGTTACCGCGAACGGGGGACAGCGGTGCGCGCCACCGGGGTCGCTGCCCCGGTCAGCAGATCGTATGGGCCTACGGTGCTCACGGATCCCACGTACGGCCCCCAGGGCAACCCCAGCGGAGGTATCCCCCCATGCCCACGCCGCCCCGCCGCTCCCCCGCCTCGCCGCAGCGCAGTCCGCAGCCGTCCCGTGGCGGGGCGCGGCCGGTCGCGCCCGTACGGCGCAGGCGGCCGCGCTGGGCCATGCGGACGGTGACCACGCTGTCGGTGGTGATCCTGGCCTCGGCCGGTATCGGGCACGCCGTGGTCACCAGCCTGGACGCGAAGATCGCGCGCGTGGACCCGTTCAAGGACATGAAGAACCGGCCGCAGGCCGGACACGGGATGAACGTCCTGCTGGTCGGCACGGACGGCCGCGACCGCATCAGCGACGAGGAGCGCCGCAAGTACCGGCTCGGCGGGGCCCCCTGCCACTGCACCGACACGATCATGATCGTGCACATCTCGGAGGACCGGGAGCGGGCGAGCGTGGTGAGCCTGCCGCGCGACTCGTACGCCGAGGTGCCCGGAGGCGACGGGCGCAAGACGCATCCCATCAAGATCAACGCGGCGTACGCGGAGGGCGGTCCGAACCTCACCGTGCGCACCGTCGAGCACATGACGCACGTCAAGATCGACCATTATCTGGAGGTCGACTTCACCAGCTTCATGAAGACCGTGGACGTGGTCGGCGGCGTGCAGATCTGCACCGCCGAGCCGCTGAGGGACTCCTACACCGGGCTGGACCTGCCGGCCGGGCGGCATCGCCTGATGGGCGGTGAGGCGTTGCAGTACGTCCGCGCGCGGCATGTCGACAGCGACTCCGACCTGGGCCGGGTGCACCGCCAGCAGCGGTTCATGGCGGCGCTGGTCGAGCGGGCGACGTCGTCCGGGATCCTGCTGAACCCGATGAGGTTCCGGGACGTGACGCGGGCCGTGCTGGGCTCGGTGCGGGCCGACAAGGGCTTCGGGACGGGCGAGCTGCTCGACCTCGGGCGGGCGATGCGGAACTTCTCGCCGTCGTCGTCGGAGTTCACGACCGTGCCGATCGGGCAGCTCGAGTACGAGGTGAAGGGTGTCGGCTCCACGGTGAAGTGGGACACCGCTCAGGCCGAGCGTCTCTTCCGGTCCCTGCGTGAGGACAAGCCGCTGTCCGCGCACCGGCCGAAGCGCCGGGCCGTGCCCGTGGAGGTCGCGCCGCAGCAGATCCGTGTCCAGGTGGAGAACGGCACGAAGGAGAACGGCCTCGGCAAGCGCGTCGACGCGGCGCTGGCGGCCACCGGGTTCCGTACGACGGGGCGTCCGGTGGCCGCGGCGGACCGGGCGCTGAAGCGGACGGTCGTCGCCCACGACCCGGGCTGGGACCGCTCGGCGAAGTCGCTGGCGGCGGCGCTGCCGGGGAGCGAGCTGCGTCCGGTGAAGGGGCTGGGGCCGACGCTGAAGGTGATGCTCGGGGCGGACTTCGACAGGGTGCGCAAGGTACGGGCCGAGGACCCGACGCAGGGCCAGTCGATCGTGGTGCGGGGCGACGAGGCGGGGTGCTCGTAGGGGGTGTCTGGAAAGTCCCGTGCGGTGCTCGTGGCGAGGATGCGTGCCGGGCGCCGCGGGTGCTGTGCGGGACTTTCCGGGCAGCCCCTGGCACCGTCCATAACCTCAATGGACGTGTGCGGCGGCATTCGGCGGAATGCCGGACGCGTTGGCCCGTGCGGCATCTGGTGTGAATTGTTCGTGTCCGCCCGATGGCGCGGCGCGGTGGGCGGGCGTAGGACAGAAGGGCACGGGGCCCGCCCCGGGCTCCCGCGTCCCCCAGGAGGAGCCATGACCCAGCCCGGAACCATGCCTGCCATGACCAAGGAGATGCAGGACTGCGTCGACGCGTGCATGACCTGCCACGGCATCTGCGAGGAGACCATGAGCTCCTGCATGCAGATGGGCGGCCAGGCCCAGATGCAGATCATGCGGGCGCTCATGGACTGCGCCGAGACGACCCGTATGTGCGCGGACATGATGATGCGCCGCTCGCCGATGTCGGCCGAGATGTGCGCGATGTGCGCCAAGGCGTGCGAGATGTGCGCCGAGGCGTGTATGTCCATGCCGGACGACGCGCAGATGATGCGCTGTGCCGAGGCGTGTCGTCGCTGTGCCGCCACCTGTCGCGCGATGGCGGGCGCCACGATGTGACGCACGCCTGACAGCGGTCGAGGGCACCCGGAGCCTGCCGGGTGCCCTCGATGTGTCCGTTGCTCAGTTGCCCGAGACGGTCACCGTCTCGTCGTTCTTCAGCTGCTCCACCAGCTGCTTCACCTTCGCGGTGTCCCACTGGAGGTTGCCGTTCGAGGTGTTGCCCGAGATCGGCATGTTCAGGGACTTGCCCTCGCCGCTGCTGACGCCCTTCATCGCCCAGAACATGGACGCCAGGTCCCACAGGCCCATGTCCTTGTCGACGATCAGCGAGTCCAGGCCGGCGCCCATGGTCGGGTACAGCTTGAACGGGTTGAGGACGGTGCCCGGGGTCGCGACCTGGTTGGCCAGGGCGGACAGGAACTTCTGCTGGTTCTTCGTCCGGTCCAGGTCGGAGCCGGCCAGCGCGTACCGGGTGCGGACGAAGGCGAGCGCCTCCTCGCCGTTCAGGGTCTGCTTGCCCTTCTTGAAGTCGGCGCCGGACTTGGAGTCCTTGATGTCCTGCGGGATGTCGATCTCGACGCCGCCGACCGAGTCCACGATGTTGGCGAAGCCGGCGAAGCCGATCTCGACGTAGTGGTCGATGTGCAGGCCGGTGTTGGCCTCGACGGTGCGGACCAGCAGTTCGGGGCCGTCCTCCGCGTACGCCGCGTTCAGCTTCACCTGGCGGCCCGTGCCCTGGTACGTCTTGCCCGACTCGGAGCCCACGAAGGTCGGTATCTCCACGTTCGAGTCACGGGGCAGCGAGACCAGCGTCGGGCCGTTCCCGCCGGTGTGCAGGATCATCATCGAGTCCGTGCGCTTGCCCTCGGCGGAGCCGGTGTGCAGGTCCTTCTTCTGCTCGGCCGTCATGCCCTCACGGCTGTCGGAGCCGACGATCAGGTAGTTCGTGCCCTCGCCCGCCTCCGGCCGGTCGATGACCTTGGACAGGTCTACCTCGCGGTTGAGCTTGCCGTCGGCCCAGAAGTACGTGGCGACGGTCGTCACGACCAGCACCGTCACCAGTGTGATCGCGGTGATCTTCATCCGGCGCCGCCAGTTCGGCGCGGGGCGCGGCTCGTGCGTGCCTCTGCCGCCGGGGCCGCCCGGGCCGCCGCCGTAGACCTGGCCGGTGTTGTAGCCGCTGTCGTAACCGTCGTCGGCGCCGTCGTAGCCGCCGTGGCCCTGGCCGTTCACGTACGACGGCTGCTGCGGGACCCCGCCGTACCCCTGGCCGGGCGGCGCCGCCGGACCGCGGCGGACCTGCCGCATCACGCGGGCACCCTCGGGCTGTGCGCTCGAGCTGCCGCGTCCGTAGCGGTTACCGCGATTGTCGTCGGACCATCCACCGGGCCAGTCATTCATGCGCCCCAGTGTGCAGGGCACGGCCGGGTGCCTTACAAGGTTCGGGGGAAAATAGAGGCACGGCTGTTGCGAAGCCAACACAAAGTCCGCGAATGTGGGCTCGGCATAAGGTGGAGGCCATGACAGACCAGGTCACCACAGCGGAGTCGGGCACTCAGGAGATCCCGGGCAAGCCGACGTCCGCGTCCCGCACCACCCTCAGCCACATCATGACCCACAACGACACCAACCTGCTGGGGACGGTGCACGGCGGTGTGATCATGAAACTCGTGGACGACGCGGCGGGTGCGGTGGCCGGTCGGCACAGCGGCGGCCCCGCCGTCACCGCGTCCATGGACGAGATGGCCTTCCTGGAGCCGGTCCGCGTCGGTGACCTCGTCCATGTGAAGGCGCAGGTCAACTGGACCGGCCGGACCTCGATGGAGGTCGGCGTACGGGTCCTCGCCGAGCGCTGGAACGAGTCGGCCCCGCCCACCCAGGTCGGCTCGGCCTACCTGGTCTTCGCCGCGGTGGACGCCGACGGCAAGCCGCGCCGGGTGCCGCCGGTGATACCGGAGTCCGAACGCGACAAGCGGCGCAACCAGGAGGCCCAGATCCGCCGCACCCACCGACTGGCCCGTCGCCGCGCCATCAAGGAGCTGCGGGAGAAGCGGCTGGCGGAGGGGTTCGAGGACTGAGTGTCCGGAGCGGGGCGCCGGGCCATGTGGTCGCCCGCGGCACAACCTGCAACCTTTCAGGATCGGCTGAGACCGGGACTGAGCCATGGTGGATGCCGGCCCGGCCCGTGCAGGGCGTCGACGGTGAACACGTCCACCAGGTGGGGCATCGCGTCGAACCAGACCGCTTCGAACAGGGGGAACGGAAGATCATGCTTAGTCGACTGAGGTTCGGGGCTGTCGCGCTCGCGGCGGCCTTCGGTTCGCTCATCGCGGTGGGCAGCCCGGCGGCGGCCGCCGACGACCACTTCTGGACACGTAGCTGTGGGAGCAAGTACTACGCCTACGCGGACAATTACATCGCGTGGACCAAGAAGTACTCGGGCGGTTCGTGCTCGGGGCACGCCTGGGTCCGTGTGAAGGTCAACGGCGACTGGACGAAGTGGTATCACGCCAGCGGCAAGATGACCCTGAACAACGACTACGGGGAAATCGAGCTGAGCGAGCACAAGGGCTGCGCGGACTGCAAGCCCTACTTGCTCATCCCCTGACGAGGGCGGTCGGTCCTCCCATGCCGGCCTCGGGACAACGCGGATCCGCGTACGACGAGGCCCCCGGCAGCACGCCGGGGGCCTCGTCGTAGGTGCAGGCCAGTGTCCACTCAGGCTCAGGGGAGGTTGCGGGCCATCACGATCCGCTGGACCTGGTTCGTGCCCTCGTAGATCTGCGTGATCTTGGCGTCGCGCATCATACGCTCGACCGGGTAGTCACGGGTGTAGCCGTAACCGCCGAGGAGCTGGACGGCGTCCGTGGTGACCTCCATCGCCACGTCCGAGGCGAAGCACTTGGCGGCGGCGCCCAGGTAGGTGAGGTCGGCGTCGCCGCGCTCGGAGGCGGCGGCGGCCTGGTAGGTCAGGGCGCGGGCGGCCGAGATCTTCATGGCCATGTCGGCGAGCATGAACTGGATGCCCTGGAAGTCGGCGATCGGCTTGCCGAACTGCTTGCGCTCCTGGACATAGCCCTTGGCGTAGTCGAGGGCGCCCTGGGCGATGCCGAGGGCCTGGGCGGCGATGGTGATGCGGGTGTGGTCCAGCGTCTGCATCGCCGTGGCGAAGCCGGTGCCCTCCTCGCCGATCATGCGGTCCGCCGGGATGCGGACGTTGTCCAGGTAGACCTCGCGGGTCGGGGAGCCCTTGATGCCGAGCTTCTTCTCCGGGGCGCCGAAGGAGACGCCCTCGTCGGACTTCTCGACGACGAACGCCGATATGCCCTTCGAGCGCTTCGTCGGGTCGGTGACCGCCATCACCGTGTAGTAGTCGGATACGCCGGCGTTGGTGATCCAGCGCTTCACGCCGTTCAGCACGTAGTGGTCGCCGTCGCGGACGGCCTTCGTCTTCATGCCGGCCGCGTCCGAACCGGCGTCCGGCTCGGAGAGGCAGTACGAGAACATGCCGTCGCCCTTGGCGAGCGGGGTCATGTACTTCTTCTTCAGCTCCTCGGAGCCGGAGAGGATCACGGGCAGCGAGCCGAGCTTGTTCACGGCCGGGATGAGGGAGGAGGACGCGCACACGCGGGCCACTTCCTCGATCACGATCACCGTGGCGAGGGCGTCCGCGCCCGCGCCGCCGTACTCCTCGGGCACGTGCACCGCGTGCAGGTCGTTCGCGACCAGCGCCTGAAGCGCCTCCTGCGGGAAGCGGGCGTCCTCGTCCACCGCGGCGGCGTACGGCGCGATCTTCGCCTCGGCCAGCGAGCGGATGGCGTCGCGGAGCATGTCGTGCTCCTCGGACGGGCGGTACAGGTCGAAGTCAGCCGATCCGGCCAAGGTCTCTCACGCTCCAAGGACGCTGGTTAGCAAGTGCGGTGCTGGCGCTAATTACCGTTAAGTAACTCAAATTTTAGAGGGCGGCCCACGGGACGGGTACGTGAGCTTGGCGACAGCTGGGAAGTTGCCCTTCGGAGCCTCCGACTATGCTCGGGCGCGCACCTCCCCCGTACCCCTTTCTGGAGTCCCCATGGCCCTCAAGATCACCGTGATCGGCACCGGCTATCTCGGCGCCACCCACGCCGCGGCCATGGCCGAACTCGGCTTCGAGGTGCTGGGGCTCGACGTCGTGCCCGAGAAGATCGAGATGCTCCGGCGCGGCGACGTCCCGATGTACGAGCCGGGCCTCGAGGAACTGCTGCGCAAGCACGTGGCCGGGATCGAGGGGTCGACCGGGCGGCTGCGGTTCACGATGGACTGGGCCGAGGTCGGGGAGTTCGGCGATGTGCACTTCGTGTGCGTGAACACGCCGCAGCGGCACGGTGAGTACGCCTGCGACATGTCGTACGTCGACAACGCCTTCGCGCAGCTCGCCCCGCACCTCAAGAACGCCGCCCTCGTCGTCGGCAAGTCCACCGTGCCCGTCGGCTCCGCCGACCGCCTCGCCGCCTACCTGGCCGAGCACGCGCCGGCCGGCGAGGGCGCCGAGCTGGCCTGGAACCCGGAGTTCCTGCGCGAGGGCTTCGCCGTGAACGACACGCTGCACCCGGACCGGATCGTGATCGGCGTGCGCGGGGAGCGGGCCGAGAAGCTGCTGCGCGAGGTGTACGCGACGCCGATCGCCGACGGCTCCCCCTTCGTGGTCACCGACTTCCCCACCGCCGAGCTGGTCAAGACGTCCGCCAACTCCTTCCTCGCCACCAAGATCTCCTTCATCAACGCGATGGCGGAGGTCTGCGAGGCCGCCGGCGGCGACGTGGCCAAGCTGGCGGAGGCCATCGGCTACGACGACCGGATCGGCAGGAAGTTCCTGCGGGCCGGGATCGGCTTCGGCGGCGGGTGTCTGCCCAAGGACATCCGCGCCTTCATGGCCCGCGCCGGTGAGCTGGGCGCCGACCAGGCGCTGACCTTCCTGCGCGAGATCGACTCGATCAACATGCGCCAGCGCGGCCAGATGGTGGAGCTGGCCCGGCAGGCGCTGGGCGGCGGCCCCTTCCTGGGCAAGCGGGTCGCGGTGCTCGGCGCCACCTTCAAGCCCGACTCGGACGACGTACGGGACTCGCCCGCGCTGAACGTCGCCGGGCAGATCCACCTCCAGGGCGGCCAGGTCACGGTCTACGACCCCAAGGGCATGGACAACGCCCGCCGTCTCTTTCCGACCCTCGGCTACGCCGACACCGCGGTCGACGCGGTGCGGGGCGCCGATGTCGTCCTGCATCTGACGGAGTGGCGGGAATTCCGTGAGCTGGACCCGGCGGCGCTCGGTGAGGTCGCGACGGTCCGGCTCATTCTGGACGGCCGCAATGCCCTGGACCCGGAGCTGTGGCGGAAGGCCGGCTGGACTTATCGGGCGATGGGGCGGCCGACGGCCTGAGGAAAGCCGCGACTTTCCGGCGGGGGAGAATCCGGCGGGAGAATGGTGACGCGCAGGCCCATCCGCACGGCGGAGGGCCTGTTGTCGTGTGCCCGCCGCTTGCGGTTGCTTGCGGCGAGCCCGTACGAGGCCCCGCGGAGGCCCGCGCAGGCCCGCGCAGGCCGCGCCGAGCCCGTCCGGCGACATATGCGGTTCTCCTTGAAATCCCCACTCCTTTTCGAATTCCATTCGAGTAGCGTGAAGGAATGGAAAGGACTGCATGCGAATTCTCCACGGCTGCATTTGCGTGGAATGGCGGAGGTCTCACCCGGTCTCACAGTGGGGGTACCCCCGAAAGAGAGGCACCGCAACAGTCACTTAACTGACGTGTAGCCGCATGGAATTCGCCCGCCACTCCACTGGTCGACGTTCGCCCGTTTGAACGGACCATGCCAGGAGTGACCATGCCCCTGTTCCGCCGGGCCCTGTGGCCTCACGACCACCGCGACGAACTGGTCGCGGGAGCGCTCGTCGGCGCCGTGGTGGTCGTACTCGGATACGCGTCGGGCATCGGCGCCCCCGCCGCCGCCTCCCTCCCGAGCGCGGCCCCGCCCGCGGCCACCGCCCCGACGCCCCCGGCCGACTCCGCACCGACCGGAGATCCGGCCGACGGCTCCGGAGGGACGGCCGGAACCGGCGGGCTGCCCGCCACCGGAGGCGGCGTCTACTACCCGGGCGGCGGCACCGGCGTCCACTACCCCGGCGGCACCGGCGAGGACCACACCGGCCACACGGGCGGCGGCACCGGCGACACGGGCCACTCCGGCCACGGCGCCTCCCCCACGCCGTCCGACTCCGCGCCCCCGTCCTCCCCCGCTCCCGGGACCACCCCACCCACCGACGACGCCACCTGCGCCGACGGCGAGGTCCGTCTCGTGCGACCGCTCCTCACCGGCGTCACCGAACCCGTCTTCGGCCTCCTCGGCCCGACCGGCGACAACTCCACCGACGTCAGCACTGCAGCCCCCGCACCGCAGCCCTCCCCCTGCGTCGGCCTCGCACCGCTCTCCTCCCTGCTCGGCGGCGCCGTCGCGGCCGAGGACCCGTCGCCCTCCCCGGAGGCGACGCCGTGACCCTCCGCCGCACCCTCGCCCTCCTCGCCCTCACCCCGCTCCTCTACGTCCTCTCGGGCACCGCCCAGGCCTCCGCCCACACCGAGCTGGTCACCTCCAGCCCCGCGAACGGCGCCGAGCTGAAGCGGGCCCCCGACCACCTCACCCTCACCTTCGACGAGCCCGTCGACGTGGCCGAGGTGCGTGTGATGACCCTCGACGGCGACCGGCTCCCGGTGTCCCTCGTGCCGGGACACAAGGGAGCGGTCGTACGAGCCGCCCTCGGACACCCGGCGGACGGCGACTTCGCCGTCGTCTGGTCGGTCGTCGACGAGGAGGACGGGCATGCTTCCTCCGGACGGCTGGACTTCGGCGTCGGCGCGCCCGCCGCCACCCAGGACCGCGGCGACGAGGCCGCGCCGGCACCGTCCCCCCTGGTGCGGAAGGGCCTCGTCGCCGCCCGCTGGACCGGCTATCTGTCGCTGGCTGTGTTCATCGGGGGCCTCGCCTTCATCACGCTGCTGTGGCCGCGCGGCGCGCACGAGCCGCGGGCCCGGGCGCTGCTGGGACTGGCCTGGACGTGCGGACTGCTGGCGTCGGTGGCGGGCATCGGGCTGCAGGGGGCCTACGCCGCGCTCGGCGGCCTGCGTGACGCCCTGCGCGCCGAGACGTACGTGGACGTCCTGACCACCGAGCCCGGTGTCGTCCTCGCCGCCCGGGTCCTGCTGTGGGTGCTCGCGGCAGTGGTGCTGAGCGCACTGCTCCAGGGCGGCCCGCGCACCTCCCGCTCCCCCGGCTGGCGGGTCGGCGCGCTCGTCGTCTGCCTCGGGCTGTTGCGGGCGACCGGCATGGCGGGCCACAACTCCGAGGGCGGTGAGCCCACTTGGGGCGCGATCGCCGACCTGGTGCATCTGCTCGGGGTCGCGCTCTGGATCGGCGGGCTGGCCATGCTCGCGCTGGCGGTGCTGCCCCGGCGGCGGCCCGGTGAGCTGGCCGCGGTGGTGCCGGGCTACTCGCGGCTGGCGGCGGTCAGCGTGGCGGGCATCGTCGCGGCCGGGCTGGTGCTGGCGTGGCAGGTCGTGGGGTCGTACGACGCCCTGCTGCACACCTCGTACGGGCACCTGCTGCTGGCGAAGACAGCCGTGCTCGGGGTCGTCCTGCTCGCCGCCCTCGCCAGTCGCCAGTGGGTGCGCACCCGCCTCGACGTCGCTGTGCTGCTGCGCGGCGACGCCGCCACCGTGCGGCCCTTCGGTTACTCGGTCGCGGCCGAGACGGGGCTCGTCCTCGTCGTGCTCGCCGTGACGAGTCTGCTGGTCACGACCAACCCTGGCCAGTGAACTCCCAGAAAAATATAAGGAGTTGTGTTGAAACGACGTAATGAGAGCGACGCGGCACCGCGCCGCCGGGCGCCCTCGGGCAACCGGGGTCTGCTGGTCGCCGGAGTCGGCGCGGCGCTGACCGCGGTGCTCAGCCTGGGGCTGCTCCAGGCCGCCTCGGGCACCTCGGCGGCCGGGGCGTCCTCCACGGCGGACGCGGGCGCGGCTCAGGCGCCCGCAGCCGTCGCGGCGGCCCAGCCGGCGGCCGACGCGGCGCCGGACCACCAGGTCGACATCATGAACAACAAGTTCGGCGACGGGAAGCAACTCGTCGTCAAGGTCGGCGAAACGGTCCGCTGGACCAACCACGACAGCGTGCCGCACACGGTCACCACGACCAAGGGCCCGAAGAAGTTCGACTCCGGCACGCTGGAGCAGGGCGACTCGTGGTCGTACACCTTCGCCACGGCCGGGACGTACGAGTACTACTGCGCGGTGCACCCGGACATGGTGGCGTCCGTGAAGGTCGTCGCCGCGGATGACGGCGGTTCGTCGGGTGGTTCGACCGGCGGCTCCTCGGGCGGCAGCACCGGCGGCGGCACGGGTGGTACGTCCGGCGGCACCTCCGGAGGTTCGACGGGCGGCAGCACGGGCGGCAGCACGGGCGGCAGCACGGGCGGCAGCACGGGCGGTACATCCGGCGGCACCTCCGGGGGTTCGACCGGCGGCAGCACCGGCGGTACGTCCGGTGGCGGCTCCGGTGGCGGTGACGAGCAGTGCACCAGCGTCCAGAACGTGCTGCTGCCGATCCTCCAGCACCTCAACGCGGCCCACCTGGAGCGTTCCCCGGGCCAGCAGGTGCAGGACGCTCTGGCGCTGGACTCGTACATCAAGCTGCACACGGTGTGGGTCGAGAGCATCCTGACGCCCGCCGTCGAGGACGGCGGCACGGTCCTGGACAGCACGCTCAGCGTGCTGTTGAACCACATCAACAAGGCGCACCTGGAGGAGTCGCCCGGGCAGCAGGTCGCCGATCTGCTGAATCCCGACAGCTACGTGCAGATGCACACGGTCTGGGCCGAGCACCTGCTCGCCCCCACCGAGGACTACATCACCAGCAGCTGCTGACACAGCCCGCGCGCAAGACGGACGCCGGTCCGGCCGAGGCTCAGTCGGCCGGACCGGCGCTCCCTCATTGTCCCCATCACCGCCGCCCCGACGGAACCGCTTTCCAAGGAGACCGGGATGACAACCGTCACCCTGCCCATCGGCCCGACCCCGCCCGGGGTGCCCGGTCCGGCCCCCTGGCTGCCGCTGCCCGGCCGCTACACCGTGGCCTCCGGCCGCTCACTCGTCGAACTCACCGCACTCTGCGGCCCGTTGCCCGTGCATCGCCGTCGCCTCACCCTCGCGGACGCCTCGCTCACCGTGCCCGAGACCGACGAACACCCCACCCTCCGCTTCGAGTTCGACGACGCCCACCTCAAGGGCGCCCTCACCCTCGACCACGCCCATGCCCACGCCCACGCGTCAGCCGACACCGTCCAGTTGACCGGCGGCCTCGGCATCGACGGCACCGACTTCCCCGCGCTGCTGCGGCTACGGGTCGTCGAGCGGGCCGACGACCGGCTGCTCGGCGTGGGTGTGGTCCGGCTGCCGTACCGGCTGCTGCGGCGCGCCACCGGCTTCCGGTTCGGCCGACTGCGGCCGGCGACCCGGCTGCGGCTGCTGGTCGCCGGGGAGTTCGCGTGAGGGCGGCCCGGCGAGCGGTCCAGGGGGCCGTGCTCGCGCTGTCCGTCCTGCTCGGGCTGCTGTTCGTGGTGCCGGGCGGCCGGGCGTCGGCGGCGACGTACCAGGTGGCCATGAGCGGGTACGCCTTCAGCCCCGCGACGCTGACCGTCACCGCCGGCTCCACGGTGACCTGGACCAACCAGGACACCGCACCGCACGACGTGAAGACCACGTCCGGTCCGGCCGCCTTCCACTCCGCCATGCTGAACAAGGGCGGGAGCTGGAGCTTCACGTTCACCACGCCGGGGACCTACGCCTACTACTGCACCGTCCACCCGAACATGACCGCCCGGATCGTGGTCCAGCCGGCGGCACCGGCGACCTCGGCGGCCGCGCCGACACACGACCACTCGGGAGCCGGGGCGAGGTCGGGGAACCAGTCGTCCGGGAACCAGACCTCGGGAAACCAGTCGTCGGGCCATCATCACGCGACCGCCCCCAGCCAGACGGCGACGACGAGCTCACCGACGTCCTCGCCCGCCCGGTCCACGCCGTCCACGTCGGCCTCGGCAGCCGCACAGCCGCCCTCGCCGTCACCGGCGCCCACGGCGGCCTCGATGCCACAGACCCAGGTCACCGCGGCGACGGCCCGCCCGCTGGACCCCTTGCTCGTCCTGACCGGGATCGTCGCGGGCGTCGCGGTGCTGTGCCTACTGCTGGTGGGCTCGCGGGCGTCGCGGACACGGCAGGAGGTGGAGGACTAGCGACCGTCGACGGTCCGCCTGCTCACTTCGCCCGATAGCGCCGCATCTTGGCGCGCGCCCCGCACACCTGCATCGAGCACCAGCGGCCGCACCCCGCCGGGCTGCGGTCGTAGTACGCCCAGTGGCAGTCGACCGCCTCGCAGGCCTTCAGACGGGTCCAGGTGTCCTCGACGAGGGCCTGGGCGATCGCCGCCGCCACGCGGGAGAGCAGCGGACCGTCGGCGGCGGGGGCGAGGGTGGCCGAACCGTCGGCGGCGTCGACCGCCACCACCAGCGGGCCGGCCGCGAGCAGGTCGCCGAGCGGGGTCACCGCGCGGTGCGGCGGATGGCCCGCGTGGGCGAGGAGGGCCACGCGCAGGGACTCCCTCAGCTCCCGCGCGCCGGGGAGGCCCTCCTCGGCCAACCCGAAGCGCGCCCGGCCCTCCGCCGTGTCCAGCGAGTCGGCGCCCGACTCGATGTCCAGCGTGTTGACCAGGGACTGGACCAGCTCCAGGCCCCCGGGCGCGGGCGATCTCTCACTCATGGATGAACGCTATCCCTCGCTCTTCGAATCCCCTTGCGAGGTTACCGTCAATGCGGGAGCATGAGGTAACCACGTTACCTGTTGCGGCGAGATATGGGTAACCAACAGGTACCCGGCACAGGTAACCAAGGCTTCAAGGAGGACGTCATGGCCATCGCCACAGTGGGCGCCGTCGTCCTGGACTGTCCCGACCCCCACGCCCTCGCCGACTTCTACGCGCGCGTGCTCGGCGGCAGCATCAAGGACGAAGGGGACTGGCTGGACCTCAAGGTGCCCGGCGGGCCGACGTTGTCGTTCCAGGCCGCCCCCGGTTACGTACCGCCGCAGTGGCCCTCGCCCGAGCACTCGCAGCAGTTCCATCTGGACCTGACCGTCGAGGACCTGGACGCGGCGGAGGAAGAGGTGCTGGCGCTGGGGGCGAAGCCGCTGGAGGCCGAGGACCGCACACGGACCTTCCGGGTTTACACGGACCCCGCCGGGCACCCGTTCTGTCTGTGCGCCTGCTGATCCGACTGCGCCTGCTGATCACGCCCTGATCCCGGGAGGAACCCATGGCTCCAGCCGCACGTCTGCGTTCCGTCGTCATCGACTGCCCCGACCCACGCGCCCTCGCCCGCTTCTACGCCGGCGTCGGCGGCGGTACGCCCGAGGACGACGACCCCGAGTGGGTCGTACTCCAGCTGCCGGGCGGGCCGCGGCTCGCCTTCCAGCCGGCGCCCGGCTACGCCCCGCCGGAGTGGCCGCGGGCCGACCGCAACTCCCAGCAGTTCCACCTCGACTTCGACGCCGGGTCCACCTGGGAGGAGGTCGAGGTCGCCCAGGAGAGGGTGCTGGGGCTGGGGGCGCGGTTGCTGCACGCGGAGGACAAGGAGGACTTCCGGGTGTACGCCGACCCGGCGGGGCATCCGTTCTGCCTCTGCCGGATCGAGGGCCCCTGAGGGCTATCCGTCCAGGTCGGAGATCTTCATCGTCGACGGGGCCCGGCGTCGCTGTGCCTCCCGGGCCGTGAAGTCGGCCTCGCGCAGGACGCGCTGGACGTTGCCCCAGGTCAGCAGTGCGATATCGGCCTCGGACCAGCACCGGCGCAGCAGCTCGGCGACGAGGTACGGATAGCAGGAGGCGTCGCCGAGGTCCTGTGGGTGGGCGGTCCCGGCGTCGTAGGTGCCGGACAGGCCGACGGACTCGGCGCCCGCGACCTTTCGGACATGGTCGAGGTGGTCGGCGACGTCCCGGATGGACGGGCCGGTCTGCTCGGCGGTGAGCGGCACCATGCACAGGCCCTTGACGGCGCCCAGCTCGGCGAGCAGCTCGTCGGGGAGGTTGGCAGGGTGCGGGCGCAGGGCGCGGGCGGCCGAGCGGGCGCACAGGACGGGGGCCTTGGAGACCGCGCACGCCCGGCGCACGGTGTCCTCGGAGGCGCCGGAGAGGTCGGCCAGCACGCCGAGCCGGTTCATCTCGCGCAGGACCTCCTCGCCGAACCGGGTCAGCCCCGCCTCGCTCGGCCAGGACACCCCGGTCAGCGTGAGGCGTGGCGCAGGGCCCACGGCAGGCCGCTGTAGCCGTCGGCGACGGGATGGTCGGCGAGGAGGGCGTGGGCACGGTCGAGGAGGCCTGTGTCGGGGCCCTCACCGGAGCCGGTGACGGGCGGGGACGGCTTCCCGCGGAGCGCGTCGGGCTGGTCATCGAGCTCGGCGACCTCGGGGCTGGGGTCCAGTTCGTACTTGAGGTCTGCCATGGCGGTCTCCGTGCGTGATCGGCGTCCTGATCAGCAGTACGGTTCACCGTCGTACGGCCCCGGAGGCGCTTCCTGGTGGGTGGTGCGTTCGGGGGTACGGGGCGGCGACCTGCGTGGAACGGTGCGTTCGGGGGAACGCGCGCGTGCCGTCGCCCGTGCCGCCGACGGACAGGCGGCACGGGCGACGGCAACTCTGCCCCGCGGTTCCTCCGGTACCGTCGGCCGGTCAGCCGTCCAGTTCCTCGATCGTCGCGTTGGACGGCCCCCGCGTCGCCTGGAGCTCCCGCGCCACGTCCTCCGCCGCGCCCAGCACCCGTACCGCGTTCTGCCAGGTCAGCTTGGCCAGGTCGGTGCGCGACCAGCCGCGGTCCAGGAGTTCGGCGATCAGGTTCGGGTAGCCGGAGACGTCGTTCAGACCGTCCGGGGTGAAGGCGGTGCCGTCGTAGTCGCCGCCGATGCCGAGGTGGTCGATGCCGGCGACCTCGCGCATGTGGTCCAGGTGGTCGGCGACCGTGGACACCGTGGCGACCGGACGCGGGTGGGCCTCCTCGAAGGCGCGGTGCACCTTCATCGCCTCGGCGGTGGTGTCGAGGTGGTGGAAGCCGTGCGCGCGCATGTTCGCGTCGGCCTCGGCCGTCCAGTCGACGGCGGCCTGGAGCACGAACTTCGGCACGAACGTCACCATCGCGACGCCGCCGTTGCCCGGGAGGCGTTCCAGGACGTCGTCGGGGATGTTGCGCGGGTGGTCGCAGACCGCGCGGGAGGAGGAGTGGGAGAAGATCACCGGGGCCGACGTGGTGTCCAGTGCGGCGCGCATCGTCGTCGCCGCCACGTGCGAGAGGTCGACGAGCATGCCCTCGCGGTTCATCTCCCGCACGACCTCGCGGCCGAAGGCCGACAGACCGCCCACGCCGGGCTCGTCCGTCGCCGAGTCGGCCCACGCGATGTTGTCGTTGTGGGTCAGGGTCATATAACGGACCCCGAGCGCGTACAGCGACCGCAGCGTCGCGAGCGAGTCGGCGATGGAGTGGCCGCCCTCCGCGCCGATCAGCGAGGCGATCCGGCCCTCCGCGCGCGCCGCCTCCATGTCCGCCGCCGTCAGCGCGGGGCGCAGGTCGGCCGGGTAGCGGGCCAGCAGCTGCCGTACGCAGTCGATCTGTTCGAGGGTGGCGCTGACCGCCTTGTCGCCGGCGTAGTCCGAGCGGACGTACACCGACCAGTACTGCGCGCCCACCCCGCCCTCGCGCAGCCGCGGGAGGTCGGTGTGCAGGTGGGCGCCCTGGTGGGTGGCGATGTCGCGGGCGTCGAGGTCGTAGCGGACCTGTTCGCGCAGGGCCCACGGGAGGTCGTTGTGGCCGTCGACGACCGGGAACTCGCGCAGGAGTTCCCGGGCTGCCTCCAGGGAGGTCATCGCCGTCACTTCCCCGAGCCGAAGCCGAAACCGCTCGCGCCCTCGACCTTGGCGCGCAGCCGCTTGCCCTTCTCGGTGGCCTGGTCGTTCAGCTCCTGCTGGAACTCGCGCATCCGCTGGAGCAGGTCCTCGTCGTGGGCGGCGAGGATGCGGGCGGCGAGCAGGCCCGCGTTGCGCGCGCCGGCGACGGAGACCGTGGCGACCGGGACGCCGGCCGGCATCTGCACGATCGAGAGCAGCGAGTCCATGCCGTCGAGGTACTTCAGCGGGACCGGGACGCCGATGACCGGCAGCGGCGTCACCGAGGCCAGCATGCCGGGGAGGTGGGCGGCGCCGCCGGCCCCGGCGATGATCACCTTCAGGCCCCGCTCGGCGGCCTGCTCGCCGTACGTGACCATCTCGCGCGGCATCCGGTGCGCGGAGACGACGTCGACCTCGTACTCGATCTCGAACTCGTCGAGGGCCTGGGCGGCGGCCTCCATGACGGGCCAGTCGGAGTCCGAGCCCATCACGATGCCCACGACGGGGCCGGCAGCGGTGCTCATTCGGTGATCGTGCCTCTCAGGTAGCCGGCTGCGTGACGGGCGCGCTCCAGAGCGTCGTCGAGGTCGTCGCCGTAGGTGTTGACGTGCCCGACCTTGCGGCCCGGCTTCACGTCCTTGCCGTACATGTGGATCTTCAGCTGGGGGTCGCGGGCCATGCAGTGCAGGTACGCGGAGTACATGTCCGGGTAGTCGCCGCCGAGGACGTTGACCATCACCGTCCACTTGGCGCGCGGGCGTGGGTCGCCGAGGGGGAGGTCCAGGACCGCGCGGACGTGGTTGGCGAACTGCGAGGTGATCGCGCCGTCCTGGGTCCAGTGGCCCGAGTTGTGGGGGCGCATCGCCAGTTCGTTGACGAGGATGCGGCCGTCGCGGGTCTGGAAGAGCTCCACGGCGAGGTGGCCGACGACGTCCAACTCCTTGGCGATCGTCAGGGCGAGCTCCTCGGCCTTGAGCGCGAGGCTCTCGTCGAGGTCGGGGGCGGGCGCTACGACCGTGTCGCAGACGCCGTTGACCTGCTGGGACTCCACCACGGGGTAGGCGACCGCCTGGCCGTGCGGGGAGCGGACGACGTTAGCCGCGAGCTCGCGGACGTAGTCGACCTTCTCCTCGGCGAGGACCGGGACGCCCGCACGGAACGGGTCCTCGGCCTCCTCGGCCGAGTCGACGACCCAGACGCCCTTGCCGTCGTAGCCGCCACGGACGGTCTTGAGGACGACCGGAAAGCCGTCGCCCTCGGCGCCCTCGGGCAGGCCCTCGGCCGCGAAGACGGCCACGTCCTGTGGATCGGTCACGATGCGGTGCCGTGGGCACGGCACGCCGATCGCGTCGAGTCTCGCTCGCATCACCCCCTTGTCCTGGGCGTGCACGAGCGCGTCGGGGCCGGGGCGCACGGGGATGCCGTCCGCCTCCAGAGCCCTGAGGTGCTCGGTGGGTACGTGTTCGTGATCGAAAGTGATCACGTCGCAGCCCCTCGCGAACTCGCGGAGCGTGTCGAGGTCGCGATAGTCGCCGATGACGACATCGCCGACGACCTGCGCCGCGGAATCCTGAGGGGTGTCACTGAGAAGCTTGAACCTGATGCCCAACGGGATGCCCGCCTCGTGTGTCATACGCGCGAGCTGGCCCCCGCCGACCATGCCGACTACCGGGAACGTCACGCCCCTAGGGTATCGGCCGCTCCGGGGCGACCCTCTTACCGGACTTTTTCAGGCCTCTTCCCGTCCTATGTCCCGACCTATGAGCTCGCCCACAGGCAATCGACCAGGGGGGTGGTTAGCATGGCTGGGTTGACGGAAACCGACCGACAAATCGACCGACAGGAGCCTTCACGACCATGGGACGTGGTTCCTCGGGGCTTCAATCGGCGCCTCCTCCGGTACCTCGTAGTGCCGTACGGCAGCGCTTTGACCGGCTGGTGCGTGAGGTCGCCAAGTTCGGCGCGGTGGGTGGAGCGGGGCTTCTGGTCAATCTCCTCGTGTTCAACCTGGTGCGGCATGTGACCGATCTCCAGGTGGTGCGGGCGAGTGTCATCGCCACCGTCGTCGCGATCGTCTTCAACTACCTCGGGTTCCGGTACTTCACGTACCGGGATCGGGACAAGAGCCGGCGCACCAAGGAACTGGGGCTGTTCCTGCTGTTCAGCGTGGTCGGTCTGGTGATCGAGAACGGGGTGCTGTACGCGGCGACGTACGGCTTCGGGTGGGACAGTCCGCTCCAGAGCAACGTCTTCAAGTTCCTCGGTATCGGTGTGGCGACGCTGTTCCGGTTCTGGTCGTACCGGACGTGGGTGTTCCGGGCGCTCCCCGCGGAGGAGCCTGCGGCGGGCGCGGAATCGTTCCTTGAGCGGGGTCGGGGACCCGAGAAGCCCCGAGTCCGCCAGCGCGTGGGCTGACCCGACCTTCCCTCGCCCCCGCCGCCCCTACCCGTCCCATCCCTGGGGCTCCGCCCCCAGACCCCCCTGAGCGGCCCTTCGGGCCTCGTCCTCAAACGCCGGACGGGCTGGGGGTGGCCTGGGCGGGCGTAGCCCCCTGCGGGTAGGTGGGGGTTCGGGATGGCAGTGGCTCTGTCCCGACCGGCGAAATTCAGCGTCGGCCCGGCAAATCCAGCCCCTCCGGCGTTTGAGGAGCGGGGTCTGGGGCGGAGCCCCAGAAAGGGGCGCGGGGCTGTGTCGATATGCGGCTCCGCCGCGTGGGCGCGACCAGCCCCCACCCACCCGCACCCGAAGGACGACCGACCGGGGTCGAAGGGGCGGAGCCCCTGGGGATGGGACGGGTAGGGGCGGCGGGGGCGAGGGCTGCTGTTATCGCACCGTCGGGCCCGAGTCCTGGCTCGGCTTCGGTGGAGGGGTGCGGGAGAGGAAGAGGGCCAGGACCGGGGGGTTGGTCTGGAGCATTTCCAGGCGGCCGCCGTCCGCTTCGGCGAGATCACGGGCGACCGCGAGGCCGATCCCGGTGGAGTTGCGGCCACTGATGGCCCGCTCGAAGATACGGGCACCGAGGTCGGCCGGGATCCCGGGCCCTTCGTCCGTGACCTCGATGACGGCCTGATTGCCGGTGACGCGAGTACGGAGGGCCACCGTGCCGCCGCCATGCATGAGGGAGTTCTCGATCAGGGCGGCCAGCACCTGGGCAACCGCGCCAGGCGTCCCGACGGCCTCCAGATGCCGCTTGCCCGAGCTGACGATCGCCCGCCCGGCGCTGCGGTAGGCGGGCCGCCACTCGGCCAGCTGCTGCTGGATGACCTCGTCGAGGTCGAAGGTGACGGCGGAGCCGTTGCGGGGGTCGCGGGAGTTGGTCAGGAGGCGCTCGACCACGTCCGTGAGCCGTTCCACCTGGGTCAGGGCGATCGTCGCCTCCTCCTTCACCGTGTCGGGGTCGTCGGTGAGGGTGATCTCCTCCAGCCGCATGGAGAGCGCCGTGAGCGGGGTCCGCAGCTGGTGGGAGGCGTCGGCGGCCAGTCGGCGCTCCGCCGTGAGCATGCGGGCGATGCGCTCGGCCGAGGAGTCCAGGACGTCGGCCACGCGGTCCAGCTCATGGACGCCGTACCGCTTGTGCCGGGGACGCGGGTCACCCGAGCCGAGGCGCTCCGCCGTCTCCGCGAGGTCGGTGAGCGGGGAGGCGAGCCGGTTGGCCTGGCGGACCGCCAGCAGCACCGCCGCGATCACCGCGAGCAACGCCACCGCCCCGATGATCAGCAACGTCCGCCCGACCTCGCGCGTCACCGACGAGCGCGGCTCCTGCACGCTGACCGTCTCGCCCTCCTCACCCGTCTCGTGGGCGCTGATGACGTCCCCGGTGGGCTTGGTGCCGACCTCGATCACGGGCTTGCCCGGGATGCGGATCTCGGCGTAACGATCCCCCTGGATCTGGTCGCGCAACGCCGAGGCGTTCACGGTCTGGTCCCCGAGGAGCCGGGTGTCCACGATGCTGGCCAGCCGCACCGCCTCGGTGTCCACACGCTCCTGGGCGGTGCTGGTGATCGTCCGCGTCTCGACGATGACGAGGGACACGCCGAAGACGGCGATCACGACGAGAACGACGGCGAGGGTGGACTGGATCAGTCGACGACGCATGTCCTGTTATCTGTCTGGCGGCGCATGTCCTGCTATCTGTCTGTGCGGCTCACGGGGCGGGACGGACGGGCCCGATGCCCGACGGCCCGTCAGCTCTTCTCGAAGCGGAAGCCGACGCCCCGCACCGTCGCGATGTAGCGAGGGTTGGCCGCGTCGTCGCCCAACTTCTTACGCAGCCAGGAGATGTGCATGTCGAGCGTCTTGGTCGACGACCACCAGGTCGTGTCCCAGACCTCGCGCATCAGCTGGTCCCGGGTGACGACCCGCCCCGCGTCGCGCACCAGCACCCGCAGCAGGTCGAACTCCTTTGCCGTGAGCTGGAGTTCCTCGTCGCCCATCCACGCCCGGTGCGACTCGACGTCGATCCGGACGCCGTGCGTGGCGGGCGGCTGCTGGGGCTCGGCGGCACCGCGCCGCAGCAGGGCCCGGACCCGGGCGAGCAGCTCGGCGAGCCGGAACGGCTTGGTCACGTAGTCGTCGGCGCCCGCGTCCAGTCCGACAACGGTGTCCACCTCGTCGGCGCGCGCGGTCAGGATGAGGATCGGCACGGCGGTGTGGCCCTCGGCGCGCAGCCGACGGGCGACCTCAAGGCCGTCCATGCCGGGCAGACCGAGGTCCAGTACGACCAGGTCGATCCCGCCCTGATTTCCGGCGTCGAGCGCGGAGGGGCCGTCCTCCCGCACCTCGACCTCGTACCCTTCCCGGCGCAGTGCGCGGGCCAGCGGCTCCGAAATGGACGCGTCGTCCTCGGCGAGCAGTACACGGGTCATGAGCTGATGGTAGTCCGCCCACGACACGGGCTGGGGTGTGATCGGCGCCTTGATTCTTACTCGCTCTTGGCAGGTCTCTTACCTTCGAGCACTGTGGTACGGACCTATGCCACGAGGTGCGATCCTGGAAAGGACCTTGGAAAGGGTGCCCGCGGTTCCCTCGACACCTGTGATCCGTGTCTCAAGTCCTTCCATATCCGGCAGTGTCGTGACGTATGGTGAATCTACGCCTGTAGCACTGCGGCGACCTTCGGCGGCACTTGACGCTGAGGGTCTCTTTTATGTGCGGACCGAAAACGAACGACCTGTGGCCGGGCCCCCGAAGGCGGGGGCGTGGATCCCGGCGGTCGCCGTCCTCCGCTTCGCGATCCGAAGCGGACTCCCCTCGGGCGTGGGACGGACGGCCGTGGCCGCCGGTGCCGGCCGCCCCCCACAGGGCGCGCGACCGTTCTGCGTCGATGCGCGTCCCGACCAGCAAGGATCGACCATGGCGTCCAGCCTGACGAAGGACTCGGCCTCCCCGGGCACCCCCGGCACCGAGAAGACCTTCTTCGGCCACCCCCGCGGTATGGCCACGCTCTTCATGACGGAGATGTGGGAGCGCTTTTCCTGGTACGGGATGCGCGGCATCCTCGTCCTCTATCTGATCGCGGGTGTCCTCGACGGCCCGCTCGCCGGCCGGGAAGCCCTGGCCGCGTCGATCTACGGTGTGTACAACGCGGTCGTGTACATGGCCGCCATGCCCGGTGGCTGGGTCGCGGACCGCCTCTGGGGCGCCCGTAAGGCCGTCCTCGTCGGCGGCATCGTCATCGCCGCCGGCCACTTCACGCTGGCGATCCCCGCGGACATCGCCTTCTTCTGCGGTCTCGGCCTGATCGCGATCGGCACCGGTCTGCTGAAGCCGAACATCTCCGCGATGGTCGGCGGCCTCTACGAGGGCCAGCCCAGCGCCCGCCGCGACGCCGGCTTCACGCTCTTCTACATGGCGATCAACATCGGCGGCATGGCCGCCCCGCTGGTCGTCGGCTACCTCGGCGAGAACGTCAACTGGCACCTCGGCTTCGGCGTCGCCGGTGTCGGTATGACCCTCGCGGTCATCCAGTACGTCCTCGGCGGCCGCCACCTCGGCGACATCGGCAAGGAGCCGGGCACCCCGGCCTCCCCGGAGGAGAAGCGCGCCGCGCTGCGCAAGGTCGTGCTGTGGGGCGGCATCGCCCTCGGTGCGCTGGTCATCGACATCGCGCTGGGCACGTACGATATAGAGCACGTCGTCAACGTCCTCGCGGTCCTCGGCATCGTGGTCCCGATCGTCTACTTCGTGACGATGTACCGGAACCCGGCCCTGGCCAAGTCCGACAAGCCCAAGATCCAGGCCTTCGCCTGGTTCTTCGCCACCGCCGTGCTGTTCTGGATGATCTACGACCAGTCCGGTTCGCTGCTGACGATCTTCGCGGACACCAAGACCGACCGCATGATCGGCGGCTGGGAGTTCCCGGCGTCCTGGTACCAGTCCGTGAACCCGGCCATGGTCATCGTGCTCGCCCCGATCTTCGCCGCGCTGTGGGTGAAGCTGGCCCGGCGCGACCGTGAGCCCAGCACGCCCATGAAGTTCGCCCTGGCGATGCTCCTCATCGGTGGCTCCTTCGGCATCATGGGCCTGGCCGGTGCCGCCGCCGCGAACAGCGACACGGGCAAGGTCACCGTCTTCTGGCTGCTGAGCGTCTACCTGGTGCAGACCCTCGGCGAGATGTGCCTGTCGCCGGTGGGCCTGTCCCTGTCGACGAAGCTGGCGCCGAAGCAGTTCGTGGGCCAGATCATGGGCCTGTGGTTCCTGGCCACGGCGACGGGCAACGCGCTCAACGGCTGGACCACCAAGTTGAACGCTCCGCTGGGGGACGCGGTGTACTACACGATGTGGGCCGTCATCGCTGTTGCCGCCGGGTTGGTGTTCATGATGGCCGGGCGGAAGATCCGGGCGTTGATGGGTGACGTTCGCTAGCGCTCCGCCTGAGCCGTGGGGCCGTTGAGATCCAGGTGGGTTTCAGCGGCCCCTTTCTTCTGCCTCGGTGCGCCCACGCGGCGGAGCCGCAAATGGATACAGCCCCGCGCCCCTGAGCGGGGGTTACCTGGCCCTCCTTCCAGGCATGAACGTGAACACCGCTCCTCCCAGCAGCAGCGCCGTTCCCGCCACCAGGCCCAGTGCCTTCAAGGAGCCCTGGTCCTCCGCGCCCGTGGCCGCCAGGCCGCCGTCGGTCGAGGAACCCCCGGCGGAGCCGCCCGCCGAGCCGCCGGTCGAGCCGCCGCCGGACGCGCCGCTCGCCTGTTCGGTGGTGTCCAGGGTCAGGGAGACCTCCGACTTGGCCGGGGTGCAGGTCGTCGTCGTGCCCAGGGCCTCGATCGTGAGGACGCCCGGGGAGAGAGTGGACTCGCCGCTCGCGCCCGGCTTGTAGGTGCCGGTGAGGTCGGGGATCTCGATCGGGTCGCCCGACTTGATGGGCTCGGCGTTGGTCGGGCCCTCGACATGGACCGTGCCCTTGTCGGCGCCGCCCAGGGCGACCTCCATCGACGGCTTGACGGAGTCCTTGGGGATGTCGGCGGGGCTGTCCATCACCGACTTCTTGAACTGGACGGTGAGGTCGAAGCTGCCGCCGTTCTTCCTGGCGTTGATCTGGACCGGCGAGGTCGCCTCCTTGTCGCCGATCGGCGTCTTGCACTCGTAGGGGACCTGGACCTCCTTGCCCGTGAAGTCGGTCTGCCCGCCGTCCCCGCCTCCGGTGCTGGTCCCGCCGTCGTCGCCGGTCTCGGTCTCACTCGGCGTGGGCGTCGGGCTCGACGGCCCCGTCGGCGGATCGGTCGGCAAGCTCGTCGGCAGTGTCGGGACGACCGTCGGCTGTCCTCCCGTCGTCCCGCCCGGGCCCCCTCCCCCGTCCGTCACCTTGATCGTGGCCGCCGGCTTCACCGTCTCCTTCGGCGCGCACTTGGTGTCGGTGGAGATCGGCTTGTTGACGTTGATGTTGTACGCGTCCGGAGTCAGCGACACCTCGCCCGGTGCCGTCAGTTTGAGCTTGCCCTTCATGCTGGACAGCTTCATGTCGGTGTTCTTCGGGATGGGCGGGTTCTCCCGGGGGCCCTGCATGGAGATGGCCGCGGTCTGCGCGCCGGCCGCCTTCAGGGTTCCGGTCGGCTGGACGGTGTTGGCCTCCAGGTCGAGGATGTTCGGGTTCTTGGACGCGGCCTGGACGAACTTCCAGACGATCTCCACCTCGTCGCCGACCTTCGCCTCGGCGGGTGCGGTGATCTCCACCTTGGTGGTGCCCTGGACCGGTGGCAGCCCGGAGATGGCGGGCGGGATGCACTCGGTCGCGTACGCCACCTCGGCGGCCTGCGCGGGCGCCGCGGCCACGCCGAGCAGTACGCCCGCGCCGCCGAGCATCAGGGCGGCGCCCGCCGCGGTCGCTCTCCGGGGACGTACCGGTGTGACTCTCCTTGGCTCGCTCACGGGGGTGCCTTCCTGGTGGGGGTCGTAGGACTCGTCGAACTGTCGTCGTACGGTGCGGAGAGCCGATCGGCCGTGCCGTCGTCATGCGGTGCGGAGAGCCTGCCGGTCGTGCCCGGGTCGTTGTCCGGGGTGAACCACGGCAGGGTCGAGGGCGGGGAGGCGAGGGCGTGTCTCGCCTCCGCACGGGGCTTCAACCCCGGGATGCGCAGGGCCGGTCCGGGGAGGCGGAGCCGGCGGCGCCGGGTGGTCTGCCGGGGGCGTACGCGGTCCACGACCGCCATGCCGACGCGGAACACGGCCGCCGGTACGACCAGACAGACCAGGATCCAGAACAGCGTCACGCCCCAGGGCCGGCCCACGCCCCAGGGCTGCTCGGCCATCACCTTGCCGCCGTACTTGAGCGAGACCGTGTAGTCGCCGTGCGCCCCGGCGGCGAGCTCCACCGGCAGTTCGATCCGTGCCTTCCCGCCCGGCTGGATCGTGCCGCGCCACTGCTGTTCCTCCCACTGCGGCGCGAACACGCCGTGCGAGGTGCCGACCTGGAAGACCGGGTTCCGCACCGGCGAGGTGCCGACGTTGCCGACCGTGAACACCAGCGTGCGCGCCGGTGGGGCGCCGAACCAGGTGAGCAGGCCGCTGGAGCCGTCCAGCCGGGTGTCCGTGAGGACCGACACGCGCCCGCCGGCCGGCTCGGGGGGCAGCGGCTCGACCGCGTGCCCGGCCACCTGGAAGATCGCGTCGGCCTCGGCCTTCGCCCCGGTCACCGTCGCCACGTGCACCACGCACGGGCACGGCACGGGCGGCTCGGCCACGGGCAGCTTCCGGCTGAACCGGCCCTCGGCGTCGGTCGTCACGGCCCTGCCGTCCGCGTTGGCACAGGAGTTGGTGCCACCGGTCACGCCGGACGACGGCACGGACCGGCCGCAGATCAGGATCATCAGCAGGGCCCGCGCCCGCCAGCCGCTGCCGGTCACCGTGACCGAACCGCCCGTGCCCGCCTGGGACTTGGACAGCTTCACGCTGGGCGGATCGGCGGCCGCCGCCGTGCTCGGGGCCGCCATCGGCAGCAACAGCAGCGCCAGTACCGTCACCAGCGCCGGAATCCGCACCCTGCCCGTCACGTCCCCGCTCCCGTCAACTCCGACTGCTGCACGGGCTGTTCGACTTCGACCGCCTCGCCGCCATGGCGTGCGCGGCGCCTTCGACGGCGTACGGCGAACAGGGCGCCCGCCGTCGCGAGCGCCCCCGCGGTCCCCGCCACGGCACCCCACGGCACGAACCGCGCCGACACCTGCGCCGTGTCGCCGGCGCCGCCCGCCGCCGTCACCGTCAGCCGTATGTCGACCGCGTCGAGCGCGGGCCGGTCGGGCCACGGCTCGGTGAGCTTCGTACGGCTGCTCGGGGGCAGTTCGACGGGGAGGGGGCGCGGGGCGCGGTCGAGGAGGCGGCCGAGGACACCGTCGGCGCGGACCGCGAGACTCGGGACCAGCGCGGTCGTACCCCTGTTGACCAGCACGTATGTGATGCCCTCCGCGTGCACCGCCACCTGTTCGACGGTCAGCGCGGACAGTTCGGGGCCCGTGACGCGCAGCCGCAGGGCGCTGCTCCGCGTCCGGCCGCCGGAGTCCCGGGCGACGATCTCGCCGGAGCGGTCGCCGGGGGCCGCACCAGCCCCGACGGTCACCGTGAAGGGGATCTCGGCGCGGGTGCGGGCAGGGACGCGTACCCGGCTGTCGGCGAAGGCGACGGGGACGCCGGTGCCGTGGAGCCGTACGGTGACCGGCGCGGCGCCCCGGTTCGTGACGGACACCGTGTCCTCCAGGACCGTCCCGGGCGCGCCCTCGGCGTAAAAGGACGGGCGGCCACCGCCGGAGGGCGCGACGGACCAGCCCTCGGCGGCGGTCGCCGTGGGGGCGGCCGTCGGCAGCAGGAGAAGGGACAGGGCCAGGACACGGACGGCTGACGACATCGGCGGCTCCATCAAGGAGGTGCGGCGCCAAGCGCCTCGTTGAGGGGCGGTGGTCGGGCGGCGGGGCGGGATCCCACGAAACGGTCAGCGGCGTGCCGTCTGGCTCCTGCGCGTCAGCCACAGCGCGCCCGCCGCGCCCGCGAGCAGGACCGTGCCGCCGAGGGTGCCGAGGGCGAGCGCGGAGTCCTCGGGTCCGGTCTGCGGGAGCTCGGCGCCGGAGCCGGAGCCGCCCTGGCTCCCGCTGTCGGATCCGCCGCCGCCCGCCGCCGTGACGTCGAGGGTCAGCGACGGTCCGGGGCCGTTGGTGGGCGTGCACGTGGTCGTCGTGCCGAGCGCCTTGATGGTGAGCACGCCCGCCGTGAAGGTGACCTTGCCGGTCTTCTTCGGGGTGTAGGTGCCCGTCAAGTCGTTGATCTTGATGGGGGTGTTGGCGGGAATGGCCTCCTGGTTGGCGGGGCCGGTGACGTTCAGGGTGCCGCTGTCGGCGCCGCCCAGCTTGATGGTGGCGCTCGGGTTCATCGCGCCCTTGCCCAGTTCGACGGGGCTGGACGAGACGCCCTTCTGCCACGACATGGTGATCTTGTAGCCGCTGCCGCTCTTGACGCCCTTGATGTCGATGGGCGAGACGGCGCTCTTGTCGCCGATCGGCGTCTTGCAGGCGTAGTTGACGTCGACGACCTCGGCCATGGCCGCGGGGGCGGCCATCAGCACCGCCGATCCGGCCAGGGCCGCGGCGGTCGCGAGCGCGGCGGTTCGCTTCTGCTTCGACACGGTCCCCTCATTCCTGACGGCACATCAGATCGGCCGTCAAGGTACGCCCGGGGCCTTGAGGAAGGAAGACACGGCGCACGCCGGAGTTGTGACGATCCGGCGTGCGCGTGGAGGGGTTCGGGTGGAGGGGGTGACCGCTGGTAACCCGGGGCCGGGCTCAGAGCCTGCCGTATGGATCTCGGCGGAGCAGTACGGCCGAAACGATCACGCCGGTGCTCCCAGCTCCGCCCACACGGTCTTGCCCGCCACTCCCGGCGTCCGCATGACGCCCCAGTCCAGGCAGAGCCGCTGGACGATGAACATGCCGTGGCCGCCGGGGCGGCCCGCGCGGTGCGGGGTGCGGGGTGCCGGCTGACCTGTGCCCTTGTCGGCGACCTCGACCCGGATCACCTTGTTGTCGCAGGCGATCCACAGCTGCTCGGGGCCCTCGGCGTGCAGACAGGCGTTGGTGACCAGCTCGGAGACGACGAGCAGCACGTCCTCGGCCGCGGCCCGCTGGTCGGCGGTGGCGGCGGGCAGCCAGCCCCACGCGTACAGCGCCTGGCGGGCGAAGTCGCGGGCGAGCGGCACGACCCCGCTCTGGTCACCGAAGTCCAGCCGGCGGACCTGACGCCCCGCTGCCGCCTGCGCCGCCGCCTCGGGCGCCGTGGACGGCTCGGGCCGCAGGGACGGCACGGCGCCCCCGTCGGACGCCTCGGCCGCCGGAGCGCCCGCGTCGGAGCCCTCCGCGGCGGGCACGTCCCCCTCGGGCACCCCGGAAGCGCCGCTGGGCTCAGGGCCGCGGTCGCCCGGCGAGAAAGGCCGGGTGGTGCTCATCAGCGCTTCACCTCACCGATTCACCAGTTCAACGTTCACACGATTCAGAAGTCAGTACGCAGAGTCAGTACGCCAGTACACAAGGTCCTTGTCTGATACGCCGGTCACACACGCCCCCCACTCCCGGTGGCCGACATCACAGCCGACAGGTTTCAGGATGTCTCCTGCCCGAGCAGACCGAGGGAACACCCCCGTATTCGGCACGAATGATGTGACCTCTGCTGCAGGGCCGGACGTGCGGGGTCAACCCGCCCCGTCGGCCTCGTCGGCCCTGCCGGTCTCGGCGGCCAGAGCGGCGTCGAGCGAGTCGTGGACGGTGAAGACCGCCTCGGCCCCCGTGATCTCGAACACGCGCGCCACCACGGGCAACATCCCCGCGAGATGCACGCCGCCACCGGCGGCCTCCGCCTTCAGTCGCGCCCCGAGCAGCACGTTCAGCCCCGTGGAGTCACAGAACTCTAGCCGCGAGCAGTCGACGACCAGCCGACTGAAGCCCTTCTCCAGGCAGTCCTCGAGTGGCTCACGCAACAGATCGGCGGTGTGGTGATCCAACTCACCCGCCGGGGTCACGACGGCACTGGAGCCCTCTTCCCGCACCTCGACCAGAAGTCGGCCAGACTGTGCGCTGCCGACCGTCCCGCGGTCCATGCCGTGTCTCACTCCCGACGTCGTGGCTGCTGACTGACGCTGTCGAACACTACGCCTTCCCTACGCCCTCCAACACCCGAACATCCACCCAGAATCGGACATTTCGGACCAGAGCGCACTTGCGGTGGGCTCACGAAAGCGGGTAGGGCTAGTAGAGACACGTAACCGAACTCGGCCGGCTTTGGAGGCGCCGCACACCGCAGTGCACGCACAGGCTTCGGCAGCCATATGCCGAGAACGATGGAGGACATCATGTCACCCCGGCTCGACGCATCGCATACCCAGAGCGCGACGTCGGCATCCCAACCGGAACATCTGGATCCCATCGAGCTGAACAGCGACGTACGCCCCGAACCCGGCTTCGGTCAGGAGTTCGACCAGGACGACGCGCTCGCCGGGCTTCCGGACATCCCCCCGTACGACGAGGTGGGGCCGGTGGACGCGCGGGCCCTTTCCAAGACCCTCTTCGAGCGGCTGGAGTCGCTGGAGGAAGGGACCCACGAATACTCGTACGTCCGCAACACGCTCGTCGAACTCAACCTCGCGCTGGTCAAGTTCGCCGCCTCCCGCTTCCGCTCGCGCAGCGAGCCGATGGAGGACATCATCCAGGTCGGCACCATCGGCCTGATCAAGGCGATCGACCGCTTCGAACTCAGCCGCGGAGTCGAGTTCCCCACCTTCGCGATGCCAACCATCATCGGCGAGATCAAGCGCTTCTTCCGCGACACGTCGTGGTCGGTGCGGGTGCCGCGCCGACTCCAGGAGCTCCGGCTCGACCTGGCCAAGGCCGGTGACGAGCTGGCCCAGAAGCTGGACCGCGCCCCGACGGTGGCGGAACTGGCGGAGCGCCTCGGTCTGAGCAACGACGAGGTCGTCGAGGGCATGGCGGCGTCGAACGCGTACACCGCCTCGTCGCTGGACGCCCAGCCCGAGGAGGACGACGCCGAGGGCGCGCTGGCCGACCGGATCGGCTACGAGGACCACGGCATCGAAGGCATCGAGTACGTGGAGTCCTTGAAGCCGCTGATCGCCGAACTCCCGCCCCGGGACCGGAAGATCCTCTCCCTGAGATTCGTCGCGGGCATGACCCAGTCGGAGATCGGCGAGGAACTCGGCATCTCGCAGATGCATGTGTCCCGCCTGCTGTCACGGACGTTGATCCGGCTCCGCAAGGGGCTGACGGTCGAGGAGTGATGCCTTGCGGCGGAGGCACGCCCCCCTCCCGCCGACCCGCCGCTGTGCCCGGTACCCCGCCGAATCCGTCGGCCGGATACCGGGCACAGCACGTTTGTGCGAAGCGCTGGCAAGGCGTCCGGACGGACGCCGGGCAGCGCGTTCAGGCGGATAACGGGCAAGCCGTCTCGGCGGTTCACACCAGGCTCATGTGTTACCCACAGAAACCCTTTTCCGCAGGCTCCCCTTCCTTCACTATGAGCCGTCATACCCGCCGGTAGAAACTCACTCCGCGCGGGCGGCGAGGCTGCGAGGAGGCAGGCGGATGGCTCGGGCCGACGACGGCAGGGACCGTGACCCCGGGATGCACGCCGACGCGTCCGACGCGCGGCTCACCGAACTGCTGCGCACCGACACCGCCACCGCATACCCGGCGCTGCGCGAACTACGCGCCCGCCATCATGCCTCCGTCCTCGCCTACGCCAGGCTGTGCACCCCGAACGAGTCCATGGCACGGCAGTTGGCGGCCCAGGCGTTCACGCTGGCGGCCCGTCAGACGGCCCGCGGCGCCGACCCGGGTCTGCCCTGGCGGCACCGACTCCTGCTGTTCACCGCCCGGTTGGCCGGAACGTGGGCCACGGACGAGCGGGCCGCGGGCCTCGACGCGGGCCTGCTGCTCATCCTGAACACGGCCGGCCCCTCCGGTCCCGTCCCGCCGATGCTCACCGCCTTCCAGTCCCTTACGGCCCGCGAGCAGGGCCTGATCTGGTACGGAATCGTGGAACGGGAGCCGGTGGAGCGGACGGCCGGTCTGCTCGGCCTCAGCCGCGAGGACGTGACCTACGGCGTCGAGCCGGCTCTCCAGCGCCTGGCCCGGGCCTGCCTGCGCGCCCGCCTCAACGACTCCGACGACCCGGACTGTCCCGATTTCGGGCGCCTCATCGAGGAGTCGGTACGGCCGGACAGTCCGCGCGAGAGCGCCGATCTGCACACCCACATGGCGCACTGTCCGCACTGCACGACGGCGTACGAGGAGTTGTCGGCGCTGCGGGACGCACCGCCGCGGGCGCTCGCGGAGGGACTGCTGCCGTGGGGCGGTACGGGGTACGCGGCGAGCGCGGGCGAGCCGGTGTCCGCTCGCCCCGCGACGGAACGGAGTTGGCCACTGGCCGGCCTGGCGTGGGACCGTGGCCGGATCGTACTGGTCTCCGCGGCAGTCGGCGTGGCGATGCTGCCGCTGGCGATGTTCCTGGCGTCGCAGGGCGCTCCGCCTCCGGCACAGGATCCGGTGGCGGCGGTCAGGACCGCCGTGAGCGTGCCGCCGGTGGCCGTGACGGTGACGACCACGGTGTCGGCGACACCCTCCACGTCATCCCCCTCGCCATCGCCGTCGAAAACGTCCAAGTCGCCGTCCCCGACCAAGAGCGAGGCCCCCACGAAGGCCGCTCGTCCCAAGCCGCCGTCCCCCTCCGTCCACCCGCCGAACGGCTCCTTCGCCCAGGTCGTGAACGTCGCTTCGGGCCGGTGCCTGGACATCGACGGCCCACCGTGGAACGGGGCGGACGTCATCACCGCCCCCTGCACGTCCGCGCCCGACCAACGCTGGCGCGTCGACGCCGAACTCGGCCTGTTGCAGTCGTACGACTACCCCGACTACTGCCTGGACAGCCGGGGTTCGGTGGACCTGGGGCTCGGCATCTGGGAGTGCGGCGCGGTGTACGGGTACAACGGCCGGAACCTGAGGTTCACGGTGGACTCCCACGGGGTGATCCGACCTGGCATCGCCCTCGACCACGCGCTGACCGATGCCGGGTACGGCCGGCCGTACCTGGTACGGGAGGCGGGGCGGGAGGACCAGCGGTGGCGGGCCGGCGACGCCTGATCAGACCGCCCGCAGTCCCCGTCGCCACACCTCGCTGACCAGCGGTACGCCCGGTCGGTAGGCCAGGTGCACATGGCTCGGCGCGTCGAGGAGGAGCAGGTCGGCGCGGGCGCCCGGGGTGAGGCGGCCGATGTCGTCGCGACGCAGGGCCGCCGCGCCGCCCGCCGTGGCCGACCAGAGCGCCTCGTCCGGGGTCATCCCCATGTCCCGTACCGCGAGCGCGATGCAGAAGGGCACGGAGGACGTGAAGGACGAGCCCGGGTTGCAGTCGGTGGAGAGGGCGACGGTGGCGCCCGCGTCGAGGAGGCGGCGGGCGTCCGGCCACTCGGCGCGGGTGGAGAACTCGGCGCCGGGGAGCAGCGTGGCGACGGTGTCGCTGTGCGCGAGCGCGTCCACGTCGGCGTCCGTCAGGTGGGTGCAGTGGTCGGCGGAGGCGGCGTCGAGTTCGACGGCGAGCTGGACGCCGGGGCCGTAGGAGAGCTGGTTGGCGTGGATACGGGGGTGCAGGCCCTTCGCCTTGCCCGCCGTCAGGATCGCACGGGCCTGGTCGCCGTCGAAGGCGCCCTTCTCGCAGAAGACGTCGATCCAACGGGCGTACGGGGCGCAGGCGTCGAGCATCTCGCCGGTGACGAGGGCGACGTACGCCGCCGGGTCCTCGGCGAAGTCCGGGGACACGATGTGGGCGCCGAGGTAGGTGACCTCGTCGGTGTGGGCGGCGGCGATGCGCAGGGCGCGGGCCTCGTCCTCGACGGTGAGGCCGTAGCCGGACTTGGTCTCGAACGTGGTCGTGCCCTGGCGGAGGGCCTCGTGGAGGTAACGGGTGAGGTTGGCCTCCAGTTCCCGGTCGCTCGCGGCGCGGGTCGCGGCGACGGTCGTGCGGATGCCGCCGGCGCTGTACTGACGCCCGGACATACGGGCGTTGAACTCCTGCGTCCGGTCGCCCGCGAAGACGAGGTGCGAGTGGGAGTCGACGAAGCCGGGGACGACCGCCCGGCCGCCCGCGTCGACCCGATTGTCAGTGGCGGGTGCTTTGCTTTGATCACCGGTCCACACGACGCGGTCGCCCTCGATGACGACGGCCGCGTCCTGGATCAGTCCGAGGGGGGAACCGTCACCGAGGGAGGGGTTGTTGGTGACCAGGCTGGCGATGTTCGTGATGAGCGTGCTTGCGGTGCTCGCTGAGTGGGCGGGGCTGACGGTCGTCGCGTTGCTCATGGCGTCCTTGGTGGCCTGGTCTGCGGTGGGGTCGGGTTCGGGGGCGGAGAGGGATACGGGCGCGGGCCGCGCGGGCGGGAGGCTCGCGGTCATCGGCCGCGCAGGGCTTCGACGGCGTCCGCGAGGGCTTTCGGCACATCCGGTACGAGGGCGTGGACCCCGTCCCGCACGACGTGCCGACCTGCCACGACCGTATGCGACACGTCTGCTGCCGACGCGGCGAATACGGCCGTCTCGGCCCCGAGCCGCGGAAGCGGCCCTGCCGTCCTGACCGAGTCCAGCGCGATGGTGGTGAAGTCGGCGAGCGAGCCCGTCTCCAGGGTGCCCGCGCCGTCCCAGCCGAGCGCCGCGTGGCCGTCGGCCGAGGCCGCCCGCAGGAGGGCCGCCGCCGTCCAGTGACCCCGCCTGCGGGTGCGAAGGCGCTCGTTCAGCTCCATCGCACGGGCCTCTTCGAGCAGGTCGATCACGGCGTGGCTGTCGGAGCCGAGGGAGAGCGGGGAGCCGGCCTGCTGGAGGGCGACGGCGGGTCCGATGCCGTCGGCGAGGTCCCGTTCGGTGGTCGGGCACATGCAGGTGCCGGTGCCGCTGCCACCGATGAGGGCGATGTCCTCGTCGGTGAGGTGGGTGTTGTGGACGCCGGTGGTGCGCGGCCCGAGGACTCCGTGGTCGGCGAGCAGCCGGGTGGGTGTGCGGCCGTGGGCCTCCTGGCAGGCGTCGTTCTCGGCGGTCTGCTCGGACAGGTGCACATGGAGCGGGGCCCGCCGCTCCTCGGCCCACCGCGCCACGGTCGCCAACTGGTCGGCGGGCACGGCCCGTACGGAGTGGATCGCCGCCCCGATCCGTGCGTGATCCCGGTCCTTGAGAACTGAACAGCGTTCGGCCCAGGCCTCGGCCGTTCCGTCGGAGAAGCGGAGCTGGTGGTTGTTGGGCGCCTGCCCGAAGCCGGAGGAGAGGTAGGCGGTGTCGAGGAGGGTGATCCGGATGCCGGCGTCGGCGGCGGCCTCGACGAGGGCCTCGCCCATGGCGTTGGGGTCGGCGTACGGGGTGCCGCCGGGGGCGTGGTGCACGTAGTGGAACTCGCCGACGCTCGTGATGCCGGCCAGCGCCATCTCCGCGTACACCGCGCGGGCGAGCGCGCGGTAGCTGTCCGGGGTCAGCCGGTCGGCGGTGGCGTACATGACCTCGCGCCAGGTCCAGAAGGTGCCGGAGCCGACCTGGACGGTGGAGCGCAGGGCGCGGTGGAAGGCGTGCGAGTGGGCGTTGGACAGACCCGGGAGGGTCAGACCGCGCAGGACCTCGGCGCCGGGCGGCGGGGTCGCCACGTCGGTCCGGACGGCGGTGATCCGACCGTCCTGGACGTCGAGGGCGACGCCCGGCTCGACGTGGGTGTCGAGCCAGGCGTGCTCCAGCCAGTACGTACGGGTCCGCTGGGTGGGCGTCACGTGCAGGCCAGTCCTTCCAGTACGTCGGCGAGGGCGGTCACTCCGGCCACGCAGTCGTCCTCGGCGGCGAACTCGGCCGGGGAGTGCGAGACGCCCGTGGGGTTGCGTACGAACAGCATGGCGGTCGGGATGGTCCCGGACAGGATTCCGGCGTCGTGTCCGGCACCCGTACCCAGGACGGGCACGGTGATGTCGGTGTGCTTGCCGAGGATGCGGCCCAGTTCGTCGCGCAGGGCGTGGTCGAACTCGACGACCGGCGTGAAGGACTCGCGGACGACCTCGAGGTCGATGCCGTGGGCCGCCGCGTACTCCCGGGCCGCCCGCTCGATGCCGTCGACCACGCGGTCGAGGCTCGCCTGGTCCTCTGCACGGGAGTCGAGCCAGCCGCGCACCAGGGATGGGATGGCGTTGACGCCGTTGGGCTCGACGGAGATCTTGCCGAAGGTGGCGACGGCACCGGCGAGTTCGGCCTCGCGGCGGGCGGCGAGCACGGTCTCGGCGTACGACAGCATGGGGTCGCGCCGGTCCACGAGGCGGGTGGTGCCGGCGTGGTTGGCCTCGCCCCGGAAGTCGAACCGCCACCGTCCGTGCGGCCAGATGGCGCTGGCGATCCCGACCCGGTCCCCGGACAGGTCCAGCGCCCGGCCCTGCTCGACATGCAGCTCGACGAACGCGCCGATCCGGCCGAGCCGTTCGGGGTCGGCGCCGATGGCCTCGGGGTCGTAGCCCGCTGCCTCCATGGCCCGGGGCAGGCTCACCCCGTCCCCGTCGGTCAGCTTGTGCGCGCCCTCGACGGTGAGCTGCCCCGCGGTGAGCCGCGACCCCACGCAGGCGAGCCCGAACCGCGCTCCCTCCTCGTCGCCGAAGTTGACGATGGCGAGCGGCTTGGCGAAGTGGACGCCCCTGCCGAGCAGTTCGTCGAGCGCGGCGAAGGACGACACGACGCCCAGGGGCCCGTCGAAGGCTCCTCCGTCCGGCACGGAGTCCAGGTGCGACCCGGTGACCACGGCGTCCCCGGCGGCAGGGTCCCCGAGCCAGGCCCACTGATTCCCGTTCCGGTCGACCTCGTAGGCGAGCCCACGCGCCTCGGCCTGCTCCTTGAACCAGGCCCGGCATTCGAGATCGGTCCCGGTCCAGGCGAACCGCCGGTAGCCGTGGGAGTGGGGGTGCCTGCCGATGGGAAGCAGCTCGCGCCACATCTCGTGGAAGGAGTTCCCGCCCCGCACCGACGCGGGCCGCGCCACGCCGGTCGGCTCAGGCTGTGCCCCGTCGGCCGATCCAGGCTGCGGACAGTCGTTCCGCAGGGCGGAACGGGTGGGCACAGCCGGACCCGCGCCCGGCGCCGAGGCCTCGGCCCCCATCGGGCGGTTGCCGCCCCGCTCATCTCCCGGAAGGGTCACGCGTCGTCACCCTCGCGCATAGGAACCCGCACGCCCCGCTCGTCGGCGACGGAGTCCGCGATGTCGTAGCCCGCGTCGACGTGCCGGATGACGCCCATCCCGGGGTCGTTGGTCAGCACTCGGCGGATCTTCTCGCCGCCGAGCTTCGTGCCGTCGGCCACGGTCACCTGTCCGGCGTGGATGGACCGCCCCATGCCGACGCCGCCGCCGTGGTGGAGGGAGACCCAGGAGGCGCCGGAGGCCACGTTCACCATGGCGTTCAGCAGCGGCCAGTCGGCGATGGCGTCGGAGCCGTCGAGCATGGCCTCGGTCTCCCGGTAGGGCGAGGCGACGGAACCGCAGTCGAGGTGGTCGCGCCCGATCGCCAGCGGCGCCGCCAGCTCACCGCTCGCCACCATGTCGTTGAACCGCTCGCCCGCCTTGTCCCGCTCCCCGTACCCGAGCCAGCAGATGCGCGCGGGCAGGCCCTGGAAGTGGACCCGCTCGCCGGCCATCTTGATCCAGCGGGCGAGCGACTCGTTCTCCGGGAAGAGGTCGAGGATCGCCTTGTCGGTCTTGGCGATGTCGGCGGGGTCGCCGGACAGGGCGGCCCAGCGGAAGGGGCCCTTGCCCTCGCAGAACAGGGGGCGGATGTAGGCGGGGACGAAGCCGGGGAAGGCGAACGCCCGCTCGTATCCGGCGAGTTGGGCCTCGCCGCGGATCGAGTTGCCGTAGTCGAAGACCTCGGCGCCGGCATCCATGAAGCCGACCATGGCCTCGACGTGCCTGGCCATGGACTCGCGGGCGCGAGTGGTGAACCCGGCCGGGTCCTTCGCGGCGGCGTCGGCCATGTCCTCGAAGGCGAGGCCGACGGGGAGGTAGGCCAGCGGGTCGTGGGCGGAGGTCTGGTCGGTCACGATGTCGATCGGGGCGCCCTCGGCGAGCATCCGCGGGAGCAGCTCGGCGGCGTTGCCCAGCAGGCCGATGGAGAGCGGGCGGCGGGCGTCACGGGCCTCGGTGGCGAGCTGGAGCGCGTGGGCGAGGTTGTCGGCCTTGACGTCCAGGTACCGATGCTCGATGCGGCGCTCGATGGCGCGCGGGTCGCAGTCGATGCAGATCGCGACGCCGTCGTTCATGGTGACGGCGAGCGGCTGGGCGCCGCCCATGCCGCCGAGTCCGGCGGTGAGGGTGATCGTCCCGGCGAGGGTGCCGCCGAACTTCTTCGCGGCGACGGCGGCGAAGGTCTCGTAGGTGCCCTGGAGGATGCCCTGGGTGCCGATGTAGATCCAGGAGCCGGCGGTCATCTGGCCGTACATGGTGAGGCCGAGGGCCTCCAGGCGGCGGAACTCCTCCCAGTTGGCCCAGTCGCCGACGAGGTTGGAGTTGGCGATGAGGACGCGCGGGGCCCACTCGTGGGTCTGCATGACGCCGACCGGGCGGCCGGACTGGACGAGCATCGTCTCGTCCTGCTTCAGCCCCTTCAGCGTGCGCACCATCGCGTCGAAGGAGCGCCAGTCGCGGGCGGCCTTGCCGGTGCCGCCGTAGACGACGAGCTTGTCGGGGTGCTCGGCGACCTCGGGGTCGAGGTTGTTCTGGAGCATCCGCAGGGCGGCTTCCTGCTGCCATCCCAGGGCACTCAGTTCCGTACCGTGCGGTGCTCGGACGGGGCGGGGTCCTGACATGGTCTGCCTCCCAGCGGACTGTGACTGCGAACTGTTGAGGTGGATATTCACATCCTGAACTGCTGAATAGAACTAGTCAATATGTTCGCGGGCCAGCACGCGCGCGTCCTGGATGTTTGGCTGGATGCATGGGCTCGTACGACGACATGACGGGGGATGCCATGGACACCGGAGCGGACGACGCCGAGCGGGTGGCCCGACGGGACGACGCCGTGCGGGCTGCGGTGGAGCAGGGGCTGCTGGCCCCCGGCGCCCCCATCGTCGGACTGCTGGACGTCACCGGTATCCGGGAGTCGGCGGCGGCGCTGCGGGCGGCGTTCGACGCGGTCGTGGCGCCGGGCACGCCGGTGCTGCACGCCTTCGCGGTGAAGGCGACCCCGCTGGTGCCGGTGCTGCGGCTGCTGCGCGAGGAGGGCGTCGGCGCGGAGGTGGCGAGCCCGGGTGAGCTGGCGTTGGCGCGGGCGGCGGGGCTGCCTCCGGCGATGACAGTGCTGGACTCGCCCGCCAAGACGCCGGCCGAGCTGCGGGAGGCGCTGGCTCTGGGCATCGCCGTCAACGCGGACAACCCGCAGGAGCTGGACCGCATCGACGCCCTCGTGCTCCCCCACAGCCCGAAAGGCGTGGGAGATACCCCCATGACCGCGAGCCGCTCGCCGCTCGGGATCCGGGTGAATCCGCAGGTCGGCGGGGGTTCCATCGAGGCGACGTCCACGGCCACGGCGACCTCGAAGTTCGGGGTGGCGCTGCGCGACGAGGGGGCCCGGGAGTGGGCCGTACGGGCGTACCAGGACCGCCCGTGGCTGACCCGGCTGCATGCGCACACCGGCTCGCAGGGCATCCCGCTGTCGCTGATGGCGCAGGGGGTCGCGGCGGCCTACGAGCTCGCCGAGGAGATCAACCGGCGGATCGGACGGCGGCAGATCGACACGCTCGACATCGGCGGCGGGCTGCCGGTGAACTTCGCGTCGGACGCCACCAGCCCGACGTACGCGCAGTACGCGCGGCTGCTGAGCGAGGCGGTGCCGGGGCTGTTCGACGGGCGGTACGGGCTGGTCACGGAGTTCGGTCGCTCGCTGCTCGCGAAACACGGGACGGTGGTGGCGCGGGTCGAGTACGCCAAGAGCGCCGGCGGGCGTCCGGTGGCGGTCACGCACGCGGGGGTGCAGGTCGCCACGCGGACGGTGTACGCGCCGGGGAGCTGGCCGCTGCGGATCGGCGCCTACGACGGCAAGGGGCGCCCGAAGGAGGGCCCCGCGGTGGTGCAGGACGTGGCGGGGCCGGCCTGCTTCTCGGGCGACCTGCTGGCCGAGGGGGCGGCGCTGCCGCTGCTGGAGCAGGGGGACCACGTGGCGGCGCTGGACACGGGGGCGTACTACTTCGCGCACCACTACGCGTACAACTCCCTGGCCCGGCCCGGCATCTACGGCTTCGCGCCGGACGGGGCCGGGGGCATGGCCTTCGCGACGGTCCGGGAGGCGCAGTCGCTCGACGAGATCGTGGCCGAATCCGGAGGGGCGCACACGGCCTCGCTCACCACCCTGACCACACCGACGCACCGTTGACGCAGGCCGATCCGGAGCCGTGGTCCATACGCGATCAAGTCACGTGAAACAGGGGCAGTCGACCCACCCTAGTCACTCGGCGCATGTTCCACTGGAAAATGCCCGAACGCTCACTCGCCGCACACACGTTGCGTAGTTTGGCCGTCACTCAGCCGGACCCCGAGGTGGGAGGGGAGCGACGGTGCCCGGAATCGACGAGTGCTTGCTGGAGACGATGCGGTTGCCCGGTGCGCGGGGCGCCGCGCTGGTCGACTGGACGAGCGGGCTGGCCCTGGGCACGGTGGGCGACCCTCCGGGCGGTGATCACGAGACGGCGGCGGCCGAGGCGGCGGAGCTGGCCCGACTGGCCGCCGAGCAGCAGGCGTTCGGCCCCGGCGACGGCACCGACGCCGCGGATCCGCCCGTCGAGGACCTGATCCTCAGCAACCGGGACAGCTACCACGTGCTGCGGTTCGTGCCGACGTCCTTCGACAGCAGCGTGTTCCTGTACCTGTGGCTGGCCCGCGCGGACGGCAATCTGGCGCTGGCCCGCATCCGGCTCGGCGAGATGGCCGAACGGCTGGTGCTGGGATGACCGTGGTCGGAACCACCCCGCCGCCCCGGCTGCCGGTCCGGGACCGGGCGACGGCGCACCAGCGGGCCGGAGTCGGTGTCTCGCCGATGCTGACCCGGCTGGCCGAGGAGCGGGCCACCGGTGTCCTGGACCGCGAGCACGGCACGCTCCATCTCGCCGAGGGCCGGGTGGTGCACGCCGAGAGCCCGCTCGCCCCCGGTCTCGCCGAGCTGCTCACCGCCCACGGCACCCTCGCCGCCGAGGCCTGGCGGGACGCCGAGGACAGCGCGGACGAGGAGCGGCTGGCTCGGTACGGGGTAAGGCCGGGCGCGCTGGAGCTGGCGCAGGTCGGCGCGCTGTTCGACGCCGCGTACTTCGCGCTGGCGCCCAGCAGCACGCCGGGTCGCTTCCGCTACGGCCCCGCGCACTGGCTCGCCTCGGTGCATCCGGTGCCGGTGGCCGCGCTGGAGCGCGAGATGCTGCGCCGCCGCGCCCTGCTGCGGCGCATCTGGCCGGACCCGGCGACGGACGGTGCGCCCCTGGTCCGCGCCGACCCGGTCGCGGCCCCCGCGGTGCCGACCCGGCAGGCCGCCGTACTGGAACGGGTGGACGGCGTGCGCAGGGCCGTGGACATCGCGCGGGAGCTGGGCAGACCGGCGTTCCACACGCTGGTGCACATAAGGCGGCTGGCCGCGGCGGGGCTGGTCGCCCCGCAGCCGCCGCCCGCCCCGGACCCACCGCCCGACGTCGTCGCCGCCGACCCCTATGTCGCGCTGCTGAAGAGGGTCAGGGATGCGCTGGAGGCCCTTTGACCTTAAACCGTTCGAGGACCGCAGGCCCCTGGAGGCGCGCGATCCCGTCGAGGACCGCGAGCCGGCCGGGGTGCCTCGCCCGCCGCAGCGGTCCCGTGCCGAGAGGAGAAACCTGATGGCGGCCGAGGCCCCGATACTCGACGAGTTCCGTCGGCTCAGAGCCCGCGTGCCCCAGCTGACCGGAGCGCTCGCGGCCGGCGTGGACGGCCTCGTCCTCGCCCACGACACCCCCGGCGTCGAACCGGACGGCCTGGCCGCCCTGACCGCCGCCGCGCTCGGCGTCGCGGTGCGGGTGGCGGACGCCACCGGCCGGGGCGACTTCCGCGAACTGCTCGTACGCGGGGCGGACGGCTATGTGGCGACGTACGCGGCGGGCCGAACGGCCGTGCTGACGCTGCTGGCCACGGACGGCGTCAACGTCGGCCGGCTGCACCTGGAGGGCCGCCGCGCCGGGGCCCGCATCGGGGAGCTCGTCGACGCGAAGGCGGCCCCGGTGCGCCGCAGCCCTGCCAAGAGCCCCGCCAAGGAGCCCGCCAGACCCATGCCCACCCGCACGAAGACCGCGCGTGCCGCACGCACCACCACCGCCGACGCGCGTACCACTGCCGAGAGTTGAGAGGAACACACGTCATGGCCAACACCGAGACCACCCTGAAGGAATGCCTCGCCTCGATCGAGGGCGCGACGGGGGCCGCGCTCGTCGACTACACCAGCGGGATGGCGCTGGGCACGCTGGGCGGCAGCAAGACCTTCGACCTGAATGTCGCCGCAGCCGGCAACACCGACGTCGTCCGCGCCAAGATGCGCACGATGGAGCACCTCGGACTCAAGGGCGGCATCGAGGACATCCTGATCACCCTCTCCGACCAGTACCACCTGATCCGGCTGATCACGGGGCGCGGCGGCAACGGCCTCTTCCTGTACCTCGTGCTCGACGCCAAGCGGGCCAACCTGGCGATGGCCCGGCACCAGCTGAAGAAGATCGAGGAGGAGCTGGAGGTCTGAGCCGCCCCGGCCACGGAGGCCGGGCTACACCGGCGCCGCGGTGCGGCGGCGGCTCCCGCCCGGGGCCGCGTCGCCCGCGGCGATGCCCGTACCGCGGTAGGCCTTGACCGCCTTGCCCGCGGGCCGGCCGCCCCGCCCGTCGAGCCAGTCGACCCGCACCCACAGCAGGGCGTTCCCGTCCCGCTCCCGCCGGCCGAGCCACGCCGCCTTGAGCCGCAGCCCCGTGCCGCACCCCGCCAGCAGCATCCCGCCCGCGGCGGGCACGGCGAACGCGCTGCCCAGCGCGGCGAGGAAGGCGAGCAGCAGCCACCAGCGGTGGCCCCGGCGCCAGTTGCGGACGGCCACGGCACGGTCCTGGAGGACGTCGTGCCTGCCGGCGCGGGCGGCCGAGCGGCTCAGCTCGGTGTAGCGCCCGCGGCGTACGTACGCGACGACGGCCGTCGCCACGACGAACAGCGCCGCCCCGGCCAGCACCCCGATCCGGCGTCCCGTCATCCCCGGCGTCAACACCCCGATACCCGCCGCGAACACCCCGAGCCACCACAGGGGCGCCGCCCCGGCCCGTACGACGACGGCCACCCGGGCCAGCCCCTGTCCTCCTCCGTGTGCCACGTCCGGCCTCCCGTCTCACGTCTGTCCAGATGCTGTGCGCGCACGCTAGCCACCGAACGTGAGACGAGCCTTAAGAAGTCACCCTGCCGCCCTGCACCCTGCCGCCCTCACCGGCTCACTCGACGAACAACCCCCGCGCCGCCGCCCGCGCGTCGAACTCCTCCAGCCGCGCCTGCGCGTCCGGCAGGTCGTCGCACATCGCCTCCAGCAGGACCCGGCCCAGCAGCATCGGCGCGCAGGCCGTGTCGAAGGCGAGGCCGGTGCCGACGGCGGCGGGCAGCAGCAGGTCGGAGACCTTGGCGACCGGCGCGAACGCGGAGTCGGCCACGGTCACCACCGTCAGCCCGGCCTCCTTGGCGTAGGCGAGGGTGTCCACGACCTCGCGCGGATGCCGGGGCAGCGCGAAGCAGAGCAGGGCCGTGGCGCCGGCCCGGACGGCGGCGTCGATCCGGTCGTGGATCATCGTGCCGCCCTCGTGGAGCAGCCGGACGTCCGGGTGGACCTTGGCGGCGAAGTAGGAGAAGCCGTACGCCTGGGAGGCGGCCGCCCGCAGGCCCAGCACCGGCAGCGGACGCGAGGCAGAGAGCACCCGCCCCGCCTTCTGCACCGGGCGCGGGTCGGCGAGAACCTCCGCCAGGTGCCGGAGGTTCTCGATCTCGGCCTCGACGGCCTGCTGGTACTCGTTGTACGAGCCGGCGTCGGCCGCCTGCTCCACGGGCGCGACCTCGCGCAGGTGCCTGCGCAGCGCCGGGTAGCCGTCGAAGCCGAGGGCGACGGCGAAGCGGGTCACGGAGGGCTGGCTGACCCCGGCGAGCTCGGCCAGCTCGACGCTGGACAGGAACGGCACGTCGGCGGCCCGGCGCACCATGCTGTGCGCGATGCGCCGCTGGGTCGGGGTGAGCCGGTGCCCTTCGAAGAGCGCCTGAAGTCGCGCGGCGGGACTGTCCGCCCCGCTCGTGTTCCTGTCCGCGCTCATGCCGCGCTCCCCCTCCAGATGTCCGTGAACCGGTCCAGCAGTGCTGCCGCCGCCGTCACATCATCGGTGAGCGGCCGGTCGGCCAGGTCGTCGTCGAGCACCGACTCGGCCAGCGCCAGCGCCCGGCCCACCGGCAGCTCCGGGTCGGGCCGCAGGTCGCGCAGGCGCAACGCCCGTACGGCGGCGACGAGTTCGCAGCCGACGACGAGACGGTACGCGCCGCACGCGCGCAGTGTCTGCCGTGCGGCGAGCGAGGCGAAGCTGGCCTGCTCCTCCACGCCCCGGGAGAGTACAGCGTGCCCGAGCGAGGCGGGGGCTGAGAAGGCGCGCAGGTCGCCGAGGGCAGCGGCGGCGGCGTACTCCAGGATCATCACGCCGGACGAGGCGGGTTCGGGATCGGCGAGGAAGGGCTTGAGGCGGGTGTAGGCGGGCTCGTTGAGGGTGGACAGGCGGGACGTCGAGAGCCGGGCCACCTGGGTGAGGGCCAGCCTGAAGTGGTCCAGGGCGAGGGCGAGTTGGGCCTGGTAGAAGCCGCCGTGGTGGTAGGCGGCCATGTCCTCGGGGGAGATGAGGGGGTTCTCGGCGGCGGCGTTGATCTCGACCGCGAGCACCTCCTCCAGGGCGTCGGCGGCGTCGTGCGCGGGGCCGTGGATCTGAGGCAGGCAGCGGAAGCCGTACGGGTCCTGGATCCGGCCGAGCGGCGGGGTCGGTCGGTCCTCGGCGCCGATCAACGCCCGCATCCGGCGGGCGACTTCGGAGCTGCCCCGGTGCGGCCGGGCGGTGTGCACGGGGGCGGCGTACGCCTCGTGGGAGCCGTCGACGGCGAGCAGGGACAGGGCGGCGACGACCTGGGTGGCGGCGACGAGTCCACGCAGTTCGTGCAGGGCGAGGGCGGCCTGGCCGAGGGTGAGGGCGTTGCTGCTGATGAACGCGAGGGCGTCGTTGTTGTCGAGCGGCTGGGGCTCGGGCGCCCCGGAGCCGCGCCAGGGGTGCTCGCCGGCCAGCGCGAGGCCGGTCTGGGCGAGCGCCGCGAGGTCGCCGGTGCCGACCGAGCCGAACTCGTTGACGACCGGGTGGGCGCCGCTCTCCAGGGCCTCGCACAGCGCGGTGATGACGGTGGGGCGCAGGCCGGCGCCTCCGGCGAGCAGCTGGTTGGCGCGTACGGCGAGCATGGCCCGTACCTGCCGGGCGGGCAGTTCCTCGCCGATGGCGCCGGCGTGGCTGCGCAGCAGGCGCAGGCCGTGCTCGGCGGCGGCGTCGGTGGGCACGTCCTCGTTCCGGTTCGCGCCCACGCCGGTGGAGCGGCCGTAGACGCGGCCGGTCGCGGCGATGAGGCGGGCGGCGTCCCAGGACTCCTCGGCGCGCTTCATCGCGTCGGTCGCGGGAACCGGCCGGGCGCTCCCGTCGGCGAGGCGGGCGACGTCCTCGACGCCGAGTCCGATCCCGTCGAGGACGACGAGGCCGGTGTGGACGGATCCCGCTGTGTCCACGATCCGAGACGACATCAAGCCCAGACTCCCCTCAACCCGGACATTCGATCTTGCCCTTCGGTCATCCGTTACTTCGGATTTACACCAACCCGTTGACAACCTATTCAGCTACCAAGAACTCTGCATGACGTTATACAGCCGGGCAAGGGACATCTCATGATCCAGTTCGACGCGGTCCACAAGCGCTTCCCCAACGGCACGACAGCAGTCCACGATCTCTCCCTGGACATGCCGGAGGGCGGCGTGACCGTCCTGGTCGGATCCTCCGGTTGTGGCAAGACGACCACCCTGCGGATGATCAACCGGATGGTCGAACCGACCTCCGGCACCATCCGGGTCGGCGGCAAGGACGTCACCCGCCAGGACGCCGCCGAGCTGCGCCGCTCCATCGGGTACGTCATCCAGCAGGCGGGCCTGTTCCCGCACCGCACGGTGCTCGACAACATCGCCACCGTCCCGCTGCTGCTCGGCTGGAGCCGCCGCAGGGCGCGTGCCCGGGCGGCGGAACTCCTGGAGACCGTCGGCCTGAGCGCCGACACCGGCAAGCGTTACCCGCACCAGCTCTCCGGCGGCCAGCAGCAGCGCGTCGGCGTGGCCCGCGCACTCGCCGCCGACCCGCCGGTGCTGCTGATGGACGAGCCGTTCGGCGCGGTCGACCCCGTGGTGCGCACCCAGCTCCAGGACGAACTCCTGCGCCTGCAGAAGGAGTTGAGCAAGACCATCGTCTTCGTCACGCACGACGTCGACGAGGCCGTACGGCTCGGCGACCAGATCGCGATCTTCCGCACCGGCGGCCACCTGGTCCAGTGCGCCCCGCCCGCCGAACTCCTCGCCCGCCCCGCCGACGACTTCGTGGCCGACTTCCTCGGCGCCGAGCGGGGCCTGAAGCTGCTGAGCCTGCGCACCCTCGCGGACGTGCCGCAGGGTCCGGCACCGGAGGGCGGCGACTGGAGCCTGGTCCTGGACGAGGCGAACAGGCCCGTGAACTGGGCGTCGAAGGACGCCGAGATCCCCGTACGCCCCCTCAAGGACGACGACTCGCTCCTCGCGGCGCTGAACGAGTCCATCGCCTCCCCCACCGGCCTGATCGCCCGCGTCGACGCGGCCGGCGTCCTCACCGGCGTCACCTCCCGCGACGACATCCACCAGCACGCGGGCCAGGCGCACACGGAAGCAAGGGTGACCGCATGACCATCGACTGGTCGTGGATAGGCGACCACACCGACGACCTCACCACCCTCACCCTCTCCCACCTCCAGGCCGCGCTCACCGCCGTCCTCCTCGGCGTCCTGATCTCCCTGCCCCTCGCGGTGATCGCCCACCGGATCCGCCCCCTGCGCGGCTTCCTGCTGGGCCTTTCCAACGTCCTGTTCACGATCCCGTCGATCGCGATCTTCGTACTCCTGCTCCCGGTGTCCGGCCTCACCCGCACCACCACGGTGATCGGCCTGACGGTCTACACGCTGGTGGTCCTGCTCCGGAACACCGTCGAGGGCCTGGACTCGGTCCCGGTGAGGGTGAAGGAGGCCGCGAAGGCGATGGGCACGCGCCCCCTGCGCACACTCCTGACCGTCGAGTTCCCGCTCGCGCTGCCCGTGATCATGGCCGGCGTCCGGATCGCGACCGTCATGTCCATCTCCCTGGTCTCGGTCGCGACCTACATCGGCGACGGCGGCCTCGGCCAGCTCTTCACCGACGGCTTCCAGCGCAACTTCCCGACCCCGGTGATCGTCGGAGTGGTCCTCACGCTGCTCCTGGCCGTGGTCGCGGACGCGGCGCTGGTCGCCCTCCAGTACGTCCTGACCCCGTGGCGGAGGCGGCGAGCCTGACATGTACGAACTCTTCAAGAACCTCGGCGCCTGGCTGGTCGGCAGCGAGCAGTGGACCGGCCCGGACGGCATCGCGCACCGCCTCGCCGAACACCTCCAGTACTCCCTCCTGGCCACCCTCATCGCCGCCGCGATCGGCCTCCCCCTCGGCCTGCTGATCGGCCACACCGGCAAGGGCGCCTTCCTCGCCATCAACCTCGCGTCCTTCGGCCGCGCCCTGCCGACCGTCGGCCTGGTCGTGCTGGTCTTCCTGGCCGGCGGACTGTCCATGCTGCCGGTCTACGTCGCCCTGGTCGCCCTCGCGGTCCCGGCGATCGTCACCAACACCTACGCCGGGATGACGGCCGTCGACCCGGACGTGAAGGACGCGGCACGCGGGCAGGGCATGCGCGGCCACCAGGTCCTGCTCCAGGTGGAGCTCCCCCTCGCCCTCCCCCTGATCATGACGGGCCTGCGCCTGGCGCTGATCCAGGTCGTGGCCACGGCGACGATCGCCGCGTACGTCTCCTTCGGGGGCCTCGGCCGCTACGTCTTCGACGGCCTCGCCCAGCGCGACCTCGTGCAGGTGCTCGGCGGCGCGGTGCTGGTCGCCGTGGTCGCCGTGATCCTCGACCTGGCCCTGTCCGGCCTCCAGCGCTTCCTCTTCCGCCACCGCACTGCCTAGGGAACCTTCCGATGAACCGTCGTACTCTCCTCGGCGCGCTCGCAGGAGCGGCCGTCACCGTCCCCGCGCTGTCCGCCTGCTCCAGCGGCATCACCTCCCTCGAAGGCGAGGGCTCCGCCGGCTCCGGCGGCGGCTCCAGCAAGGGCGGCATCACCATCGGCACCGCCAACTTCACCGAGAACCAGGTGCTCGGCTACCTGTACGCCGCCGTACTGGACGCGGTCGGCGTGAAGGTGAACGTCCGCCCCAACCTCGGCACCCGCGAGATCCTCATCCCCGCGCTCAAGGGCGGCGACATCGACCTGCTCCCCGAGTACCAGGGCGCCCTGCTGCACTACCTCGACACCAAGTCGACGGCGACGGAGGAGGGCGAGATGCAGAACGCCCTCACGGTCGCCCTCCCCAGCGGCCTCCAGGTCCTGCCGTACGGCATGGCCGAGGACTCCGACGCCTTCGTCGTCACCCGGGAGACGGCCGAGAAGTACGGCCTGACCTCCCTGGCCGACCTGAGGAAGCAGAACGGCAAGCTGGTGATCGGCGCGGCGCCCGAGGTGAAGAAGCGGGAGGTCGGCGCGGTCGGCCTCAAGGACGTCTACGGGGTCGAGTTCAAGGAGTTCAAGTCGCTGGACTCCTCCGGTCCGCTGGTCAAGGGCGCCCTGAAGAAGGGCGACGTGGACGTGGCGAACCTCTTCACCACGGACACGGACATCCAGGCGAACGACTGGGTGGTGCTGTCGGACCCGAAGAACCTCATCCCCGGCCAGCACGTCGTCCCGCTCATCGCCGACCGCAAGGCCGACTCCACCGTCCGCAAGGCCCTCGCCCGTCTCGGCAACACCCTGACCACCGCCCAGCTGACCGAGCTGAACCGGCAGGTCGACAAGGACAAGAAGGACCCCGAGGACGTGGCGAACGCGTATGCGAAGGAGCACGGGCTGGCGAAGTGACGCCGTCCGTCCGGCCGTGCACCCCAGCCGAACAGGGGGGCTAACCCCAGTGCGGCGGTCGTGCGGGCTCCCTACCGTGGAGCGCATGACCGGAATGGACGCGCGGGACACCGAGCTCAAGAAGGAACTCAACGCCACCCTGCAGGCCCGCAGGGAGCTGGGCGAGGAGTACGAGCCCGCGCTGGTCGACTCGTTCATGGAGAAGGTCGACCAGCGCATCGACGGGGCGGTCGAGCGCCGGCTGCGGCGGCAGCTGGCTGAGCAGCAGATGGCGACGGCCCGGGGCGCACGGTCCCCGAAGCCGACGGACTCCTTCGGCGAGCGATTCGGCTTCGGCATCGTCTCGCTGGTCGCGGCGATCCCGCTGTCGGGCATCGGCGGCGGAGTCGCCGGCCTGCGCGGCCTCCTCGTCACCTGGATCGGCATCGTCGGCATCAACGTGGTGCAGGCGGTGCGCAACAACCCCGACATCTTCCGGGGCCGCGGCAAGCCGTCCAAGGGCGAGGACCGCTGGGAAGACTGAACCTCCGGCCTTCGATCGGCCGGGGAAAGAGTGTGGCGGGGACCGCCGCACCCCCGTTACCGGGGGGCGGGACGACGGCGGTCCCCGCGAAGGACGTTGACCGGGTCAGGACCGGGTTTCACGTCCGGGCGTCCATGGAGGTCCGGGAGCCGCTCCGGAGGTCCTTGGACGTTTTGGTGCCGGCCTGGGCGGGGAGCCGCTCCCGCCCTGCCGACATCCACTAATGTGCCCGACCCGTGTTAAGCGGGTGCTGCGTGAACGTGACGCGCTCGTACCAGTTCCGCGACGGCCCGAGCAGCCCCGGTCATCCCGAGTTCGCCGCGGCCACGCCCCGTTCACCGCGCGTTCGCCCTACTTCCCGCCCTTGGCCAGGAAGGCCAGCAGGTCCTGCCGGCTGACCACCCCGGTCGGCTTGCCCTCGACGAGGACGATCGCCGCGTCCGCCGTGCCCAGCACGGACATCAGGTCGCCGACCGGCTCGCCGGAGCCGACCTGCGGCAGCGGGGCCGACATGTGCTTCTCCAGCGGGTCGTCGAGCGAGGCCCGCTTGGTGAACAGCGCGTCCAGCAGCTCGCGTTCGACGACGGAGCCGACGACCTCCGCCGCCATGACGTCCGGGTGGCCCGCGCCCGGCTTCACGATCGGCATCTGCGAGACGCCGTACTCGCGCAGCACCTCGATGGCCTGACCGACCGTCTCGTCCGGGTGCATGTGGACGAGGGACGGGATGGCGCCGTGCTCCTTGTCGTTGAGGACGTCGCCGACGCGCGCGTTCGGGCCCTCGTCCTCCAGGAAGCCGTAGTCGGCCATCCACTCGTCGTTGAAGATCTTGCTGAGGTAGCCGCGCCCGCTGTCGGGGAGCAGTACGACGACGACGTCGTCCGGCCCGAGCCGCTCGGCGACCTCGAGCGCGGCCACGACGGCCATGCCGCAGGAGCCGCCCACCAGCAGGCCCTCCTCCTTGGCGAGGCGCCGGGTCATCTGGAAGGAGTCCTTGTCGGACACGGCGACGATCTCGTCGGCGACGGTCCGGTCGTAGGCGGTGGGCCAGAAGTCCTCACCGACGCCCTCGACGAGATACGGCCGCCCGGAGCCGCCGGAGTACACCGAGCCCTCGGGGTCGGCGCCGATGACCTGCACCTTGCCGTCGCTGGCGTCCTTCAGATAGCGGCCGGTGCCGGAGATGGTCCCGCCGGTCCCCACGCCCGCGACGAAGTGGGTGATCTTCCCCTCCGTCTGCTCCCACAGCTCGGGGCCGGTGGAGTGGTAGTGGGAGAGCGGGTTGTTGGGGTTGGAGTACTGGTCGGGCTTCCAAGCGCCGGGCGTCTCGCGTACGAGCCGGTCGGAGACGTTGTAGTAGGAGTCCGGGTGCTCGGGGTCGACCGCGGTCGGGCAGACGACGACCTCGGCCCCGTAGGCCCTCAGCACGTTGATCTTGTCGGTGCTCACCTTGTCGGGGCACACGAAGATGCACTTGTACCCCTTCTGCTGGGCCACGATGGCGAGCCCGACCCCGGTGTTGCCGCTGGTCGGCTCGACAATGGTCCCGCCGGGCTTGAGCGCACCGCTCTCCTCCGCGGCCTCGATCATGCGCAGGGCGATGCGGTCCTTCACGGAGCCGCCCGGGTTGAAGTACTCCACCTTGGCCAGGACGGTCGCCCGGATGCCCTTGGTCACGTTGTTGAGCCTCACCAGCGGGGTGTTGCCGACGAGGCTGATCATCGAGTCGTGGAATTGCACCGTTGTCTCCGGATGCTGCAAAAGAAGTGGTCTGAAGTGGTCTTACTGGTTCCGCCAGCCTATGGCCTGCAGGGGGCCCATGACGGTCGTTCACTCCTCGTTGGGATTGGGCCACGGTCCGTGCGGGGCAAGCAGTGGATGTACGGCTATGAGGAGGTGGCGGCGACGCATGACGAGCATGTCGAGGGCGAGGGTGGCCCGGCGGATCGCGGCGGGCGCCGCGTACGGCGGCGGCGGCATCGGTCTGGCCGGGGCGGCGGCCGTCGGTCTGCTCCTCGCCGAGGTGCGGCTGGCCCGGCGCCATGTGGGCAACGGCACCAGCAACCACGTACCGAACGCCGACGGCCGCTACGGCCGCCTGTACGCCAACCCCGGCGAACCGCCGCTGCGGCTGACGCTGCTGGGTGACTCGACGGCCGCGGGGCAGGGCGTGCACCGGGCGGGGCAGACGCCGGGGGCGCTGCTCGCCTCGGGGCTGGCGGCGGTGGCGGAGCGGCAGGTGGAGTTCCGCAACGTGGCCCTGCCGGGGGCGCGCTCGGACGACCTGGACCGCCAGGTGGCCCTGGTCCTGTCGGACCCGGCGCTCGCGCCCGACGTCTGCGTGATCATGATCGGCGCGAACGACGTCACGCACCGGATGCCGCCCACGCGCTCGGTGCGCCATCTGTCCTCCGCCGTACGCCGTCTGCGCACGGCCGGTGCGGAGGTGGTGGTGGGCACCTGCCCCGACCTGGGCACGATCGAACCGGTCCAGCAACCGTTGCGCTGGCTGGCCCGGCGGGCCTCCCGTCAGTTGGCGGCCGCCCAGACGATCGGGGTCGTCGAGCAGGGCGGCCGGACGGTGTCGCTGGGCGACCTGCTGGGTCCGGAGTTCGCGGCGAACCCGCGCGAGCTGTTCGGTCCCGACAACTACCACCCCTCCGCGGAGGGGTACGCCACGGCGGCGATGGCCGTCCTCCCTACGGTCTGCGCGGCCCTCGGCCTCTGGCCGGCGGAGGAGGAGCGGCCCGACGTCTCCCGCCGCGAGGGCTTCCTCCCCGTGGCCCGTGCCGCGGCCGAGGCCGCGTCGGAGGCCGGCACGGAGGTCACGGCCGCGATGCCGACCGGCCCGAAGGGCCCCTGGGCCCTCCTGAAACGCCGACGCCGCCGCCGCGTCCCCGAGCCGGACCGTACGCCGGTGACGCCGTCCCCCTGAACGACAAGCCTTCCTCGCCCCCGCCGCCCCTACCCGTCCCCTCCTTCTGCGGCTCCGCCCCAGACCCCGCTCCTCAAACGCCGGAGGGGCTGAGTCGTTCAGCCCGTCCGGCGTCTGAGGACGAAGCCCGCAGGGCCGACAGCGGGGGTCTGGGGGCACAGCCGCCAGGGATGGGACGGGCAGGGGCGGCGGGGGCGAGGAAAGCAAGCGCTTAGAAAATTGCGGTCAGGGTCACACCGCCACGCCCGTGACCTCGACGGTACGTACGGGTAACTTCCCTCACAGCCCTGCCCGACCCCCCGGTATGCCCGCCCGTCGCCCGACCACCACCCTCAACGAGGCGCTGCGCGCCACACCTTTCGACTGGAGCCGTGATGCCCGAAGCCGTGATCGTCTCGACCGCCCGCTCCCCCATCGGCCGCGCCTTCAAGGGCTCCCTCAAGGACCTGCGCCCCGACGACCTCACCGCCACCATCATCCAGGCGGCCCTCGCCAAGGTCCCGGAGCTCGACCCCCGCGACATCGACGACCTGATGCTCGGCTGCGGCCTCCCCGGCGGCGAGCAGGGCAACAACCTCGGCCGCATCGTCGCCGTACAGATGGGAATGGACCACCTCCCGGGCTGCACCATCACCCGCTACTGCTCCTCCTCCCTCCAGACCTCCCGCATGGCCCTGCACGCCATCAAGGCCGGCGAGGGCGACGTCTTCATCTCGGCGGGCGTGGAGATGGTCTCCAGCTACGCCAAGGGCAACTCCGACAGCATCCCGGACACCCACAACCCGTTCTTCGCCGAGGCCGAGGCCCGCACCGCCGCCGTCGCCCAGCAGGAGGGCACGACCTGGCACGACCCGCGCGAGGACGGCCTCGTCCCCGACGCGTACATCGCCATGGGCCAGACCGCGGAGAACCTCGCCCGCTCCAAGGGCATCACCCGCCAGGACATGGACGAGTTCGGCGTCCGTTCGCAGAACCTCGCCGAGGAAGCCATCAAGAACGGCTTCTGGGAGCGCGAGATCACCCCGGTCACGACCCCCGACGGCACGGTCGTCAGCAAGGACGACGGCCCCCGCCCGGGCGTCACCCTGGAGGGCGTCCAGGGCCTCAAGCCGGTCTTCCGCCCCGACGGCCTGGTCACCGCCGGCAACTGCTGCCCCCTGAACGACGGCGCCGCGGCCCTCGTCATCATGTCGGACACCAAGGCCCGCGAGCTCGGCCTCACCCCGCTCGCCCGCATCGTGTCGACCGGCGTCTCCGGCCTCTCCCCGGAGATCATGGGCCTCGGCCCGGTCGAGGCCAGCCAGCAGGCCCTGCGCCGCGCCGGACTCACCATCGACGACATCGACCTGGTCGAGATCAACGAGGCGTTCGCCGCCCAGGTGATCCCCTCCTACCGCGACCTGGGCATCGACATCGACAAGCTGAACGTCAACGGCGGCGCCATCGCCGTCGGCCACCCCTTCGGCATGACCGGTGCCCGCATCACCACCACGCTCATCAACTCCCTCCAGCACCACGACAAGCAGTTCGGTCTGGAGACGATGTGCGTCGGCGGCGGCCAGGGCATGGCGATGGTCATCGAGCGCCTCAGCTGACCCGGCGAGCGATCACCTGAGTAGTCAACTCACGACCCAGCGTGAGCCTTCGGCCCAGAACCCGGGAACCCCCTTGGTTCTGGGCCGTTTTGTGATCCAATCTCCCCCAGGATGTGACCTATCTCCCTCTGCGGAGGGATTTACGCAGCTCAGCGCCGTTGCACCACCAAACTCCAGGCCCAAAATCCTGTCCGTTTCGTGACGTTACGCACTGACAGCTGGATAGTCCGCCCTTCAAGCTGATGTAGGAAGTCGGGGGTCGACTTTGAACCGGGAGTACGTCAGTGAGCGCCATGCCGATCGCCTTGCTGCTCACCACGGCCGCCACCGGCGCCGTGGGCGTCGCCGTCCTGCGCACCCTCATGGTGCTGCGCCGACAGGTCGCGGCCCTGCACACCGAGCTGGCACAGAACAACGCCGCCGCGGCGCGGGGGATGGTCCCGCAGGCCCGCCTCTCCGCCGAGGCCGATGAGATACGCGCCGCGGTCGCCGAGGCCCTCGCCGAGGAACGCGAGCGGGAACTGGCCGAGGCGCGCGCCTTCTGGGCCGCCCAGGAGTCCCGCGACGGCTCCGACGCGCCCACCCTGCTGGGCCTGTCCGACAGCGAGCTGTTCCTGCCCCGCCAGGCCGATTTCGCGGGCCTGGAGCATCTGGAGCCGGTGACCGAGCCGACCGCGGACGCCGACGAGTTCGCCGGGGACTCCCCCGAACTGGCCGCGGCCCGCCGCCGCCACCCCTCCCACCCGGACTTCGTCCCGGTCTCCTCACCAGCCGTGAACGACCATGAGCGCACGGTCTCCACCCTTGAGGACCTGGCCGCCTCCGCCACCGAACTCACCGACGTCCGCCCCGGCCCCCTCGGCACCCTCGACGTCTACGTCTTCGCCGACGGCACCACCCTCTGCATGACCCCGGGCCACCGCGAAACGGCAGAACGCCTGGCCTCGGCCCTGCGCGCGGGCGAGACCCCGGTACTGCTGGGCGGCTCGGGAGTCTCAGGCGCGTACACCCTGACCTTCGCCTGCGGCGAGGAGAACGTCTACATCCTGGCCGACAGGGTCATAGCGAGCCTGTAGTTCTTGGCGCCGGGTGCCTGCAACGCGCCCCAACGGGGCGCGGGGAACTGCGCGACAAGCCCCCACAAACCCGCAGCCGCCAACGAGCCTCAGACGCCCGCTCTCTTCTGCGCCTCCTCGACCAACGCCACCGCTTCGGAGACCTGGTCCTCACGCTCAAGAACCACCGCCAAGTCACGGGCAGCAACGGTGATCTGATCCGCCGCAGCAAACATCCCCGCATCAGGCATCTCCCGAGGCTCAACCCCGGGCGACTCCACAGCCTGCGCCCACGAGGCCAACCGCCTGGCCAACCCCAAAGCCTCAGCGGCAGCGCCCCGCTGCAAGCGAGACTGCGGCGCCGCCCGCAACCGGTCGGCGAAGTGATCTACGGCTTGGGTCAGACGCGTCGTATCAACCACGCCGTGAGCGTACGCGACTGTTGCCAACGGGCGAACGCTCAGGCACGGTGACCTGAAGGACCGGCTTACATCCCCTTTGCGTCCGGAGGCGCCGATGTCCCACGTCCTCTCCGAGGAGACCCACCGCAACATGCTCGCCCGCATCCCCCACTGCACCGGTCGTGAAGTCTCCGACTGGCTGCGCACCGTAGAAGAAGGCCCGGCCCTCGTCCGCTTCGAGGAGAAGGTCAGCTGGCTGCGCCACGAATACGACCTCGCGTACGGCCACGCGAAGGCGATCGTCCACGAGTACGACCTGAGGAGGGCGGCGCGCAAGTTCCTCTAGGCGAGACGCGCGCACAGACGACGAAGGGCCCCGGGACGAACCCGGGGCCCTTCGCTTGTCGACCGTCGTCGAAGGCTAGTCGTTGTTGAGGATCGAGATGAGCCTCAGGAACTCCATGTAGATCCACACCAACGTCATGGTGAGGCCGAAGGCCGCGAGCCAGGCCTCCTCGCGCGGCGCGCCGTAGGCGAGACCGTCCTCGACCTGCTTGAAGTCCAGGGCGAGGAAGCAGGCGCCGAGCAGGATGCCGACGATGCCGAACACGATGCCGAGCGGGCCGCTGCGGAAGCCGAGGCCGTCACCGCCGCCGAAGACGGCGAACAGCAGGTTGACCGCCATCAGCAGGATGAAGCCGAGCGCGGCCGCCATCACGAAGCCGACGAAGCGGCGGTTGACGCGGATCCAGCCCGCCTTGTACGCGACCAGCACGGCGGCGAAGACCGCCATCGTGCCGAGCACCGCCTGCATGGCCGCACCGCTGGCGATGCGGTTGTCGACGACGCTGGAGACGACACCGAGGAAGACACCCTCGAGCGCGGCGTACGACAGGATCAGCGCGGGCGAGGCCTTGCGCTTGAAGGACTGCACCAGCGCCAGCACCATGCCGACCAGACCGGCGGCGATGGCGATGCCGTACGACCGGCTGATGTTCGCGTCGTCGACCGGCAGCAGCGCCCAGGCGAGCGCGGCCGTGACGATCAGGGTGCCGAGCGTGGTGCCCGTGCGCAGGATGACGTCGTCCATCGTCATCCGGCCGGTGGTGGCCGGGGCCTGCGGCGGTGCGCCGTACTGAAGGTCCTGCTGGGCGTAAGGGTTCTGCGCATACGGGTTGCCGGCCTGCGGCTGGGCGTACGGGTTGCCCTGCGTGCCGACAGCGGCGCCCCCGGCCTGCGGCGCGGTGTTGAAGCCCGCGTAGCCGTTGTCGCGGCTGAACCCCCGTCGCGAGAAGACCGGGTTGCTGCTCCTCATTTCACTCCTCCATGGCCACCGTGCGTGGCCTTGGCTCAAGAGTAATAGGTAGGCAAAGGATTGACCCTAGTGCTTGGGGAGGATCTTTCCCTCGTCGTGCTCGCCAACACGCTACGCGGCCGAGTGATTCCCGGCCACGGAGGGGATCATTCATGACCAAGCTGCGACATGGCCGGAACCGACCGGAGATCACTCCCCTGGCCCGCACCCGTACGCACCCGCCCGGCTCACCCGAAAGGGAAGCCCGTGTACCCCTCGGCGAGGTCCGTCTCGGCCGCCCGCGACGACGCGAGCCGCTCCAGACGCGCCAGCTGGAGCCGGTCCTCGAAGGGCGTGGCCCCGGGGGCGCGGTGCAGCAGGGTCGTCATGTCGTAGGAGAACCGCTCGGCCTGCCAGACGCGGCGCAGACAGGTCTCGGAGTAGGCGTCGAGGAGTTCCGCCGAGCCCGTCTCCCTCTGGTACGCCAGTGCTCGCGCGAAGGTGACGACGTCTCCGACGGCCAGATTCAGCCCCTTGGCGCCCGTCGGCGGCACGATGTGTGCCGCGTCACCGGCGAGGAAGAGGCGGCCGTGCCGCATGGGTTCGTGGACGTAGGACCGCATGGGGGTGACCGACTTCTGGGTGATCGGGCCGCGCTCCAGGCGCCAGTCGTCGGCGGTCTCGAAGCGGCGCTCCAGCTCCGTCCAGATCTCGTCGTCGCCCCACGCCTCGGCGTCGGTGCCCTCGGGTACCTGGAGGTAGAGGCGGGAGACGGACGGGGAGCGCATGGACAGGAGGGCGAAGCCGCGGTCGTGGCGGGCGTAGACCAGCTCGTCGTGCGAGGGCGCGACGTCGGCGAGGATGCCGAGCCAGCCGAAGGGGTACGTCCGTTCGAAGACCCGGGTGAGTTCGGCGGGGATCGCCTTGCGGGCCACGCCCCAGAAGCCGTCGCAGCCGACGACGTAGTCGCATGCGAGGACGTCCTCCACGCCCTCGTGCCGGAAGCGGATCCGCGGACCGGCGGTGTCCGCGCCCTCGACGGCCAGCGCCTCCGCCTCGAACAGCAGCGGTCCGCCGTCCTTGAGTTGGAGGGCGATGAGGTCCTTGCAGACCTCGGTCTGGGCGTAGACCATCACGGACCGGCCGTCGGTGAGGGCGGGGAAGTCGACGCGGTGGCGCTTCCTGTCGAAGCGGAGCTCGATGCCGTCGTGCCGCAGGCCCTCACGGTCCATCCGCTCGCCGGCGCCGGCCGCGCGCAGCACGTCCACGGTGCCCTGCTCCAGGATCCCGGCGCGCTGGCGGTGTTCGACATAGGTGCGGTCGCGGCTCTCCAGGACGACCGAGTCGATGCCGGCGTTGTGGAGCAGACGGGCGAGGAGGAGGCCGGCGGGGCCCGCTCCGATGATGCCGACGGTCGTACGCATCGGGTCGCTTCCCTTCACAGTTCGCCTGGTGAAGTTTTATTCACCATTGTCTGACGTGAGTTTCCGGCCGCACCCGCCCGCTGTCAACGGTCGGTGGTGAACTCTTGAAGGGAAGCCCGGAGAGCGGGAGGGGAGGAGGGAAGTCGGAAGTGCCCAGAGCCGGACTTGAACCGGCACGCCCGCGAAGGGGCAGCGAGGTTTAAGCTCGCCGTGTCTGCATTCCACCATCTGGGCAGGCCATGGGCTCCGCATCGAGGTTCCGAGCCTATCGGGATACATCCCCCGAACAGCGGACGGGCGGACCGATGTTGTCTTATTTTATTGACGTCTGAGGGTGCATCAGCCCACGGAACACGCCATCCGCACTTGCCAATAGCCTTACGCGCGGCCCTGGACGGCGCATGCGGAATGACGGAATTTCACCGTCCAAACAAGGACGCTCCACCTGTTCCAGACGCGAACACGCGTCAGGGGTCCTCGTCATCCTCAGGTATGACACCGCGGTGCTCCGTCCATCCGCAGTCTGCCTTCGGAACCGGAACAGCGACTGACTACACGACGCCCTTCGGCCAGGACGATGGATGACGTCCCTTCGAACACATCGTCGTCCCTCAGGAGCGCCTTCTCGTGACCACCGCATCCATCGCCGGCCGGGCCACCACCGTGGCCGCGCGTGCCACGGATCTGTCGAAGATCTACGGACAGGGCGAGACCCAGGTGGTCGCCCTGGACCGGGTCACCGTCGAGTTCCGGCAGGCCGAGTTCACCGCGATCATGGGCCCCTCGGGCTCCGGCAAGTCCACGCTGATGCACTGCGTGGCCGGCCTGGACACCTTCTCCTCCGGTTCGGTGCGCATCGGCGACACCGAGCTCGGCTCCCTGAAGGACAAGCAGCTCACCAAGTTGCGCCGGGACAAGATCGGCTTCATCTTCCAGGCGTTCAACCTGCTGCCGACGTTGACCGCGCTGGAGAACATCACCCTTCCGATGGACATCGCGGGCCGTAAGCCCGACAAGCAGTGGGTGGACTCGGTCATCCGGATGGTCGGCCTGGCCGACCGCCTCAGCCACCGCCCCGCCCAGCTCTCCGGCGGCCAGCAGCAGCGCGTCGCCGTGGCCCGTGCGCTCGCCTCCAGGCCCGAGATCATCTTCGGTGACGAACCGACCGGAAACCTCGACTCGCGCTCCGGCGCCGAGGTGCTCGGCTTCCTGCGCAACTCCGTACGGGAGTTGGGGCAGACGGTGGTGATGGTGACCCACGACCCGGTCGCCGCGGCCTACGCGGACCGGGTGGTGTTCCTCGCCGACGGCCGGATCGTCGATGAGATGTACAAGCCCACCGCGGACAACGTCCTCGACTTCATGAAGCAGTTCGACGCGAAGGGCCGCACCAGCTGATGTTCCGCACCGCCCTGCGCAACGTACTCGCGCACAAGGCCCGGCTGTTGATGACGGTGCTCGCCGTGATGCTCGGCGTCGCGTTCGTCTCCGGCACCCTGGTCTTCGCCGACACCCTCTCCAGCGCCTTCCGCAACCAGTCGGCGAAGAGCTACGACGACGTCGCCGTCGCCGTCACCTCGCACGCCGACCCGGACAACCCCGAGGAAGAGCCCGGCCTCTCCGCCAGGACCCTCGACAAGATCTCCGCGGTGGACGGCGTCGCCGCCGCCTACGGCCGCGTGGACGGCTTCGCCGGGGTCGCCGACCCCGACGGGAAGCTGATCGGCGTCGGCTGGTCCAACAAGGGCGCCAACTTCTCCCCCGGCAAGGACGGCAAGGACCCCGCCTACACGTTCACCGACGGCTCCGGCCCGGTGAAGGACGACCAGATCGCCCTGGACAAGGAGTCCGCCGCCAAGGGCGAGTACCAGGTCGGCGACCGGGTCCGGGTCGCCACGAACGGCCCGGTGAAGGAGTACACCCTCAGCGGTGTGTTCACCACCGAGGACGGCGCCGTGAACGCCGGCGGCAGCCTCGTCCTCTTCGACACCGCGGTCGCCCAGAAGCAGTACCTCAAGCCGGGCTACTTCGCGAGCGCCACCGTCACCGCCGCACCCGGCGCCGACGACGCGCGGATCCTGGACGCGGTCGAGCCGCTGCTGCCGGACACCGCCGAGGCGAAGACCGGCCAGGCCCTCGCCGACGAGCAGGCCGCGCAGATCGAAGAGGGCATGGGCTCGCTCAAGCAGGTCCTGCTGGGCTTCGCGGGCATCGCGCTGTTCGTCGGGGTCTTCCTGATCTCCAACACCTTCACGATGCTGGTCGCGCAGCGCACCAAGGAGATCGCGCTGATGCGGGCCGTCGGCGCGTCCCGTAAGCAGATCACCCGCTCGGTGCTCGCCGAGGCCGCGGTGGTGGGTCTGGTCGCCTCGGTGATCGGCTTCGTCCTCGGCATCGGCCTCGCGGTCGGACTGCGGTCCGGGATGGCCGCGTTCGACATGAAGATCCCGGGCGGCCCGCTGATCGTGTCCGCCACGCCGGTGCTCGCCGCGATCGGCGTGGGTGTGCTGATCACGATGCTGGCCGCCTGGCTGCCCGGCCGCCGGGCCGCGAAGATCCCGCCGGTGGCGGCCATGAGCAGCGTGCACGCCGTGGCGACCACCAAGTCGCTGGTGGTGCGCAACTCCATCGGCGCGGCCGTCACCGCCCTCGGCTCGGCCGCGATCGTGCTGGGTGCGTCGTCCGGCGGCGACGACGGCCGGATGTACATCGCGGCGGGCGCGTTCTTCGCGCTGATCGGTGTGATCATCCTGATCCCGCTGCTGTCCCGGCCCGTGATCGCGCTCGTCCGCCCGCTGCTCGTCGGCCCGTTCGGCGTGGCCGGCAAGCTGGCCGGCCAGAACGCGGTCCGCAACCCGCGCCGTACCGGCGCCACCGCCTCGGCGCTGGCGATCGGCCTGACGCTGGTCACCGGTCTCTCGGTGCTCGGCATCACGGTCGGCACGGCCATCGACAAGATGACCACGGACAACATCAAGGCCGACTACATGGTCTCGATGGCGAACGGCGGCGACCTCGACCAGTCCGCGCTGACGGCGCTGGAGAAGGCCAAGGGCGTCTCGGCCGTGTCGCCGCAGCAGAGCGTCTACTTCCAGCTGGGCGGCGACGACTTCGTGTCCGCCTCGGCGGTCACGCCGGGCGACATCGAGCAGGTCCTGAAGGTCGACGTCGTCAGCGGCAGCGTCGACTCGCTCGCCAAGGGGCGGATCGCGGTCGCCGAGAAGACGGCCGAGCGCAAGGGCTGGAAGCCGGGCGACAGCCTCCCCGTCACCTTCGGCGACGACAAGAAGGGCAAGCTGACCGTCGGCGCCGTCTTCAAGGACAGCGAGTTCCTCTCCCCGGTCCTCATCGACACCGAGGCCGTCAAGCCGCACGAGACACAGCCGTACATCCAGCAGATCTTCGTGAAGGTCGACGGCGGCCAGACCGCGGCCAACGAGCAGGTCCTCGTCGACGCGCTGGGCGACAACCCCGCGATCAAGGTGATGGACCGGCAGGACATCCGCAACGAGTTCGGCGGCGCCATCAACACGATGCTGAACATCATGTACGGCCTGCTGGCGATGGCCCTGATCATCGCCGTCCTGGGTGTCGTCAACACCCTCGCGATGTCGGTCTTCGAACGGCAGCAGGAGATCGGCATGCTGCGGGCGATCGGTCTCGACCGGCGCCGGGTGAAGCGGATGGTCCGGCTGGAGGCCGTGGTCATCTCGGTGTTCGGCGCGGTGGTCGGCATCGGCCTCGGTTCGTTCCTCGGCTGGGCGATCGGCGAGACCATCAAGGCGCAGATCCCGGGCTACACGCTGGTCCTGCCCTGGGACCGGATCGGGATCTTCCTGGTACTGGCCGGCCTGGTGGGCGTCCTGGCCGCACTGTGGCCGGCCCGCAACGCCGCGCGGCTGAACATGCTGAACGCGATCAAGGCGGAATAGCAGTACGCGCACTTGGGCCCCGTTCCCGGGAGGGAGCGGGGCCCTTGTCGTCTCAGCCCCAGGTACGGGCCCGCAGCGGCATTCCGGCGTCCCCGGAGTCGGGGGTCCTGATCGCCAGCACCTGGTTGACGCCGATGCGGTTGCGCTCGAAGGCGAGCGCGCTGGCGGCCATGTAGAGCCGCCAGACACGGGCGCGCCCGGGGCCGGTGAGCTTCACCGCCCGCCCCCAGTCGGCCTCCAGGCGCTCGACCCAACGGCGCAGGGTCAGCGCGTAGTGCTCCCGGATCGACTCGACGTCGCGCACCTCGAACCCGGCCCGCTCCAGCTGGGCGACGGTGACGCCGATGGGCTGGAGCTCGCCGTCGGGGAAGACGTAGGAGTCGATGAACTCGTCGACCTGGTACGTGGATTCGTCGCGCTGCGGCCGCCGCCCGATCTGGTGGTTCAGCAGCCGCCCGCCGGGCTTGAGCAGCCGGTACAGCACGTCGGCGTACTCCAGGTACCGGTCGGCGCCCACGTGTTCGGCCATGCCGATGGAGGAGACGGCGTCGTACGGACCGTCCTCGACGTCCCGGTAGTCCTGGACGCGGATCTCCACCTTGTCGGTGAGCCCCTCGTCGGCGACGCGCTTGCGGGCGTACGCCGCCTGCTCCTGGGAGAGGGTGATGCCGACGACGCTCACGCCGTACTCGCGGGCCGCGTGGATCGCCATCGAGCCCCAGCCGCATCCCACGTCGAGCAGCCGCTGACCGGGACGGAGACCGAGCTTGCGGCAGACGAGGTCGAGCTTGTCGTGCTGGGCGGATTCGAGGGTGGTGCCGTCCGGGGGCGGGGCCGACCAGTAGGCGCAGGAGTACACCATGGACGGGCCGAGGACGATCTCGTAGAAGTCGTTGCCCACGTCGTAATGGTGGCTGATGGCGCGTCTGTCGGTGCGTTTGGTGTGCAGATGGCCGCGGGCCCGGCGCACCTCCTCGGGGGGCGGCGCGGGCGGCAGCGGAAGTCCGCCGAGCTTGAGGAGACCGCGCACGGCGGCGCGCACCTCGGGGTCCCGCAGCGCCTGAGCCAGGCTTCGGGCGTCCTCCCCGCGCTCCCACACGAGCCCCGCGAGCAGATCCAGGGCGGCGTACAGATCGCCCTCGATGTCGAGGTCCCCGGCCACCCAGGCCCGGGCCAGGCCCAGTTCACCCGGCTTGAACAGCAGCCGCCGTACGGCACGGCGATTGCGTACGACGAGAGTCGGCGCGCCCGGCGGCCCCGCCTGCGAACCGTCCCAGGCGCGGATGCGCACCGGGAGGGGAACTCCCAGCAACTGTTCGAGAAGGTCCTTCAGCCGCACCGCGGCGTCTGGCATGGCGCACACCTCCGTGACGAGGAATCCCGGAATGACCAACAACGTAAACACCAGAACGCCCGCGACGCTGTCCCGCCACGGTGTCACGTTTGGGCAAATTGTCAGAGCATCCGGGCGTCGCTGTCCAGGACGCCGACGGCATCGCTGCCGGTGTCAAGTCCCGAGTTCTCCTGTCACGAAAGGCCGTGTCATGACGGGCCCTCGGAAGCGGGCCCTAATGGACGTATCCGCTTTCCCTGCTTCCTACGGATGTGAACGGCCATGACTCGACTTTCCCGCTTCCAGCGCTTCGCCCTACTGACCGCTTCGACCACGGTGATCACCGGAGGTGCCCTGCTGCCGGGCACCGCGTTCGCCGCCCCGGCGCCGCACGCCCCGAGCGTCACAGCGGCTGATGCCCGATGGGTGGAGACCAAGGATGCACACAGCGGCATCACCGCCGAGCTTCCCGCGAAACCCAAGGTCGAGAATCTGCCTGACGGTCGTACGTACGTAGCGGAGACCGACTCCATGATCGCCCAGTTCTCGGTCGTCGAATCGTCCGGTGCTGGTCAGAACGATCTCGACTCCGCCCTCGATGGCTATGTGTCGGGCTACAACGAGCCCGCGCAGTCCGCCGAGGAGAAGATCGAAAGTACCGACGTCAGTACGGGCACGACGGCTGACGGCCATCCCGCGCTCCATGCGGACATCGCTGCCCCTGATGGCACCGCCGGCCGTGTCGGCTTCATCGACACGGGCGATTACGTGGTCCAGATCGCGGCGGTTGGCGTCGGCACGGACCCGGACACCGTGCAAGCGGACTACAAGCAGCTCCTCGACAGCGTCCAGCTGCCCGCCGGCGGCCAGCCCGGCCGGGCTCTCTGACCGCCCGAAGCCCTCGGGGTCGCACACATGCCGAAGGGGCCGCCCGCACCACGGATGGCGGGCGGCCCCTTCGGGGTGGTGATGAGAGGCCCGAGGGTCAGGAGGCCTTGGCCTTCTCGCCCTTCTCGGCCTTGCTCGCGGCAGCCACCGGAGCCGGCTTGGCGGCCTCGTAGAACTCCTCGCGCGGGTGCTCCATCGCGCCGAGGGAGACGACCTCGCGCTTGAGGAACATGCCGAGGGTCCAGTCGGCGAAGACGCGGACCTTGCGGTTCCAGGTCGGCATCGCCAGGCCGTGGTAGCCACGGTGCATGTACCAGGCGAGACGGCCCTTGAGCTTGATCTTCATCTTGCCCATGACGATCATCGCGACGCCCTTGTGGAGGCCGAGACCGGCCACCGCGCCCTTGTTGGCGTGCGAGTAGTCCTTCTGCGGGAAGCCCCGCATACCGGAGATCACGTTGTCGCCGAGGACGCGGGCCTGACGCAGCGCGTGCTGGGCGTTCGGCGGGCACCAGGCGTTCTCGTTGCCCGCCTTGCGGCCGACGAGGTCCGGGACCTGGGCGTTGTCGCCGGCGGCCCAGATGTAGTCGGTGCCCTTGACCTGGAGGCTCGGCTCGCAGTCGACGTGGCCGCGGGGGCCGAGGGGCAGACCGAAGCGGGACAGGGCGGGGTTCGGCTTGACGCCGGCCGTCCAGACGATCGTGTTGGAGTCGACCTCGAGCCCGTTCTTCAGCACGACGTGGCCGTCGACGCAGGAGTCCATCGACGTGGAGAGGTAGACCTCGACGCCGCGGGCCTCCAGGTGCTCCTTGCCGTACTGGCCGAGCTTGGGGCCGACCTCGGGGAGGATCTTGTCGGCGGCGTCGACCAGGATGAAGCGCATGTCCTCGCGGGACACGCTGGTGTAGTACTTGGCCGCGTCGCGGGCCATGTCCTCGACCTCGCCGATGGTCTCCGCGCCCGCGAAGCCGCCGCCGACGAAGACGAAGGTGAGCGCCTTGCGGCGGATCTCCTCGTCGGTCGTGGAGTCGGCCTTGTCGAGCTGCTCGAGGACGTGGTTGCGCAGGCCGATGGCCTCCTCGATGCCCTTCATGCCGATGCCCTGCTCGGCGAGGCCGGGGATCGGGAAGGTGCGGGAGACCGCGCCCATCGCGATGACCAGGTAGTCGAAGGGCAGCTCGTACGCCTCGCCGACCAGCGGGGCGATCGTGGCGACCTTGCGGTCCTGATCGATGGTGGTGACCCGGCCGGTGAGGACCTCCGCCTTGGGCAGCACGCGTCGCAGCGGGACGACGACGTGGCGCGGGGAGATGCTGCCGGCGGCGGTTTCGGGGAGGAAGGGCTGGTAGGTCATGTACGACCGGGGGTCGACGACCGTGACGGTCGCCTCGCCGTAGCGCATCTTCTTGAGGATGCGCCGAGCTGCGTACAGGCCTACGTACCCACCGCCTACTACGAGGATCCTGGGACGCTCCGTGGTGCTCATGCCATCGAGTATCCACCCGCCTCAGGGGGGTTGCTCGTGCGCCCCTTCACAAGCTCTTGCAGGCCCTGTGCTACACTCCCCGGCCCGCGTGACCCAGGTCATGGTCACGATCGGGAACCCGGAGGCGTTACGCCCCGTTGTCAATGCCGCGTGAGCTGCCTCTCTGGCTCTCCGGGCCCTCTGTGAGCGACCCGAAACACCTCCCTGAGGGACTCTCTCGAACCTTCCTTACACCGGCCATCTGAACATGTTCAAGGCCCTGTTCACCCCTCGGAAGGGTCAACCGGCGCCCGTCCGTGCTTCTCCGGGGCCCAATTCCTTGTGAAGAACTTCACGAACTTTCTCCGGCGGGCGCCTCCAGGGGGTCTTCGAGGGGCCCGAAAGCCCCCCTCGGGGGCGCTCATACGCTAGCCGACCTGCTCAGTCGACGGCTACCGAGCAGTAGTAAAGGAGACACTGACGGACAGGCCCTCAGGGGCTGACACGAAGGGCCCCGGCACCTCCCATGCGGTGCCGGGGCCCTTCGCCGTACGGGGCGTCAGTTGCCGTTCTTGCCCTGTTCGGCTTCCTCCGCCACCTGGAAGGCGATGCCGTCGAGGATGTCGTGCTCGCTGACGACGACCTCCTCGGCGCCGATGCGCTCCATGATGGCGAGCAGGACCAGGGCACCCGCGGCGATGACGTCAACTCGGCCCGGGTGCATGGAGGGTACGGTCGCGCGCTCGGCGTGGGTGGAGCGCAGCAGCCAGTCGGTGATCTCGCGGACCCGGTCGTGGGTGATCCGGGAGTGGTGGATGCGGGCCGAGTCGTACTCGGGCAGGTCCTGCGCGATGGCCGACACCGTGGTCACCGAACCGGCGAGCCCCACCAGCGTCCTCGCCTCGCGCAGCGGCACCGTCTCCTCGGCGAGGTCGAGGGCGGCCTCGATGTCGGCCCGCATCGCCGCGATCTGCCCCTCGGAGGGCGGGTCGGAGACGACGCCGTCGCGGACCAGGTGGCGCTCCGTCATCCGTACGCAGCCGACGTCCACGGAGCGCGCCGCGCGGACGTGCTCCTCGCCGACGACGAACTCGGTCGAGCCGCCGCCGATGTCCACCACGAGGTAGGGCCGGTGCAGGTCCGCACGCCCCACCAGTTCCCTGGTGGCGCCGGTGAAGGAGAACTCGGCCTCCTGGTCCCCGGTGACGACCTCGGGCTCGACCCCCAGGATGTCCATGACCCCGCGGACGAACTCGTCCCGGTTCTCGGCGTCCCGGGATGCGGAGGTGGCGACGAAGCGCAGCCGCTCGACGCCGTGCTCCTTGATGATCGCCGCGTAGTCCCGGCAGGCGGCGAAGGTCCGCTCCAGGGCCTCCGGGGCGAGCCGGCCCGTGCGGTCGACGCCCTGGCCGAGCCGCACGATCGTCATACGGCGGTCCAGGTCGACGAGTTCGCCCGTGGCCGGGTCGACGTCGGCGACCAGGAGGCGGATGGAGTTCGTACCGCAGTCGATGGCGGCGACGCGGGTCATGGGGTGCCCTTTCATCTCAGCCCCTCCGGCGTTCGAGGAGCGGGGGTCCAGGGGCAGAGCCCCCGGGCGGGGTCGAAGGGGCAGCGCCCCTTCAGGGGAGGGGACGGGGAGGGGCGGCGGGGGCGAGATCACTCGGCGGGAAGGACGCAGGGCCCCTTGGCCCACCACTCGGGCAGCATCGCGATCGCCTCGTCCCCCAGGGGGTTCACCCCCGGCCCGGCCGCCAGCGAGTGCGCGACCAGCACGTGCAGGCACTTCACCCGGTCCGGCATGCCGCCCGCGCTCGGGAAGCCCTTCAGTTCCTCGATCTCGTCGCGGCGCCGGACGTAGTCCTCGTGCGCGGCCCGGTAGGACGCGGCCAGCTCCGGGTCGCTCTCCAGCCGCGCCGTCATCTCCTTCATCACGCCGTTCGCCTCGAGCGTGCCGATCGCCGACGACGCCTTGGGGCACGTCAGGTAGTACAGCGTCGGGAAGGGCGTGCCGTCGGGGAGCCGCGGGGCCGTCTCGACGACGTCCGGCTGCCCGCACGGGCACCGGTGCGCGATCGCGCGCAGCCCGCGCGGGGGACGCCCGAGCTGCTGCTTGAAGGCCTCGACGTCGGCGTCGGTGGGCTCGGTGCGCGGGGTGGGCGGCGGGGGCGTGTGCATGCCTGTCTTTCTATCGGATTCTCGCTGGGCTCAGTGGTCGGCGGCCGCGTCGGCCTTGTCGACCCCGTCCCAGATGTTCGTGTACCAGGGCCGGTCGGCCGCGCGCCGGTCGGTGCGGGCCTGCTTGGCCGCGTCCGGGTCGACCACGATGAAGCCGGTCTCGCCGGGCAGCACGTAGTGCAGCCGCAGCCGGATCTGCTGCTCGGCGTACGCGTCGTCCTGCCAGCGTGCCTTGAGGTCGCGCAGCTGCTCGACGCGCTGGGCGGCCTCCTCCTTCTGCCGCTGCATGTCGGCGATCTCGGCGCGCTGGGAGACGTACTGCCTTATCGGGTAGGCCAGCGCCACGACCATGGAGCAGAGCACCAGCGCGAGCAGCGCGGCGCGTCCGGTGAGCCTGGAGCGCCGGGCCTGCCGCTTGGTCTGGGAGCGGTAGACGCGGGCCGCGGTCTGCTCGCCGAGCAACCGGATCCTGGTCGCGGTGGAGAACCGGTCCCGGTCCTTGACGGCCATGTCCCGCCTCCCGTTTCACACGCGTACGTCCCCGCACACGGTACGGGACCGAGTACGGGGACGTACGTACGACTGGCTAAGGCTCACCCCAGGTGGGGGTCAGCCGGGTGTCAGCCGGGTGTCAGCCCTTGAAGCGCGGGAACGCGCTGCGGCCGGCGTACACCGCGGCGTCGTCGAGGATCTCCTCGATGCGCAGCAGCTGGTTGTACTTGGCGACGCGGTCCGAGCGGGCCGGGGCGCCGGTCTTGATCTGGCCGCAGTTCACGGCGACGGCGAGGTCGGCGATGGTGACGTCCTCGGTCTCGCCGGAGCGGTGGGACATCATGCACTTGAAGCCGTTGCGCTGGGCCATCTCGACGGCGTCCAGCGTCTCGGTCAGCGAGCCGATCTGGTTGACCTTGACGAGCAGCGCGTTGGCGGCGCCCTCCTCGATGCCGCGGGCCAGGCGCTCCGGGTTGGTGACGAAGAGGTCGTCGCCGACGATCTGGACCTTGTCGCCCAGCTTGTCGGTGATGATCTTCCAGCCGTCCCAGTCGTCCTCGTACAGCGGGTCCTCGATGGAGACCAGCGGGTACGCGGAGACGAGCTCCTCGTAGTACTCGGTCATCTCGGCGGCCGAGCGGGACTTGCCCTCGAACTCGTAGGAGCCGTCCTTGTAGAACTCGGACGCGGCGACGTCGAGAGCGAGCGCGATCTGCTCGCCGGGGACGTAACCGGCCTGCTTGATGGCCTCGACGATGAGGTCGAGGGCGGCGCGGTTGGACTCCAGGTTCGGGGCGAAGCCGCCCTCGTCGCCGAGGCCGGTGGACAGGCCCTTGGTCTTCAGCACCTTCTTGAGGGTGTGGTAGACCTCGGCGCCCCAGCGCAGCGCCTCGGAGAAGGACTCCGCGCCGATCGGGGCGATCATGAACTCCTGGATGTCCACGTTGGAGTCGGCGTGCGAGCCGCCGTTCAGGATGTTCATCATCGGCACCGGCAGCAGGTGCGCGTTGGGGCCGCCCAGGTAGCGGAAGAGCGGCAGGTCGCTGGCCTCGGAGGCGGCGTGGGCCACGGCGAGGGAGACGCCGAGGATGGCGTTGGCGCCGAGGGAGGCCTTGTTGTCGGTGGCGTCCAGGTCGAACATGGCCTGGTCGATCAGGCGCTGCTCGGTGGCGTCGTAGCCGACGAGCTCCGGACCGATCTGCTCGATGACGGCGAGGACGGCCTTCTCGACACCCTTGCCGAGGTAGCGGTTCTGGTCGCCGTCGCGGAGCTCGATGGCCTCGAAGGCGCCGGTGGAGGCGCCGGACGGGACGGCGGCACGACCCGTGCTGCCGTCGTCGAGGCCGACCTCGACCTCGACGGTGGGGTTGCCTCGCGAGTCGAGGATTTCCCGGGCTACGACGACGTCGATGGACGGCACGAGCATCTCCTTCTTGGGATGTGACGCGGGTACGCAGTCCGCGGTGGGTACTGCGAGACGAGCCTAACCGGCTCGGGGCGTTCGACCAGGGGTCGACCGCCCCGTGGGACAGAACCGAGAGTAAATTGTTTCCGAACGGAACAAAGACTTCGGTGCAAAAGGGGCCGACACGGAGAGCCCGGCACAAGAAACCCCGCCCCGGTGCGTACGGGGGAAGACGCACCGAGGCGGGGAGTTCGTGGGGACGGGGGTGACCCTCACGAGGCCTTCACCATGAGGTCCACGGATGTGAAGGCCCTGTGGTTCAGCTGTCGCCCCTGTATTACTTCGGGTGCGGCATCACTTCAGGTGCAGCTGCTGACCCGGGTAGATCAGGTCGGCGTCCTCGACGATGTCCTTGTTCAGCTGGAACAGCTCCTCCCAGCCGCCCTTGACCTTCTCCGCCTCGGCGATCGAGCTCAGGGTGTCGCCCTTGACGACCTTGTACTCGCCGTCGCCCTTCTTGACCTTCTTGCCGGTCGGGGTGGTGACGGTCTTGGTCGACTTCTTCTCGGCGGCCGGGCGCTCGGCGGAGCGGGAGGCCGGCTGCTCCTCGGTGGCGCGCGGGGCGGTCTCGGTGCTCTGCGAGGAGCCGCTGTACGCGGCGCTCGACAGGCCGGTGCCGCAGTTCGGCCAGGCACCCTTGCCCTGGCTGGCGAGGACCTTCTCGGCGATCTCGATCTGCTGGCCCTTGCTGGCCTGGTCGGCGGTGGAGGCGTACGCCGTGCCGCCGTACGCGGCCCAGGTGGAGGCGGAGAACTGCAGACCGCCGTAGTAGCCGTTGCCGGTGTTGATCGACCAGTTGCCGCCGGACTCGCACTGGGCGACGGCGTCCCACTCGGAGGCGGTGGCGGCGGAGGCGCTGCCGGCCGCCATCAGCGGGGCGGCGACGGCGGCGGCGCCGGTGACGCCGACGACGGCTATGGCGCGAGCGGCCTTGGACGGACGACGGTGCTTGCCCTTGCTGGAAAACAGCATGGAGAGATCCCCTCACCGACGCCTGCGAGGTGAGCTGTCGGGTTCGGGCCGGTTGAGTTGCCCGGCCGCGCTCGCTCGCCTTTCGGCTCTCGATGCGCGACTTCACCCCGAGCCGGCTCCGGCCGTGCGGCCCCGAAGGGCCTCAACTGCCGGACCCGGCGCAAACCTTGGGTCCCCCGCTCCTGCCTACGGCGCTTGACGCGACGACTGTTCCCGGACGGCCGCCGGCAGGATTCGGCGTGACGGCTGTCGGGGCCCGCACTGGTGGCGAGCGGTCATGACCGTAGACACGCGATTCCGGGAATTACAAAGACGATCAGGGCTTCTGAGATCTATCTCTCACTGCATCTAAAACGGACATTCAGGTGCGAATAGTGACGCGAACTGGCGCTGTTTTTCGCCCTGTTCGGACCCTATTCGCCGGGGACGTCCAGGGTCTGACCGGCGAAGATGTGGTTCGCGTCAGGACCGATCGCGTCCTTGTTCGCCGCGTACAGCGCACGCCACCCGCCGTCGAGGTCAAGGGAGTCGGCGATGGAGGCGAGAGTGTCGCCGGCGCGGACGCTGTACGAGGAGTGGCGCCCCGAGGACTTGGCGGACTCGGCAGCACCGGCGTCGACCTCGCTCTCGTCGGCGCTGGGGCCGCGATGCCGGCCGGAGCCGGCCGTCTCGGCGTCGATCGCTCCGGTGTCGACGAGGCTCCAGGAACCCACGTCTTGCACCACATCGTCCTGATTGTTCCCACCGATCGTCTCCACCGGGGAGCTGTCGGGCGACTGTGAGGCCTTTGTGTCGGGGGACGTTTCGGACTTGGCGGAGTCCTTGGCCTTGGATGACGAAGAGGACGAGGAGGGGGAAGGAGAGGAATCCTGGGAGGATTCGGATGAAGCGCCCGAGGACTCGCTCGGCACACCGGAGGGGTCGTCGGCCTGGCTCGACGACTCGGACGAGTTCGACGATCCCGACGACTCGGATGAATTCGATGAACCGGATGAGTTGGACGAGGTGAGCGAATCGAGCAATCCGGATGATCCGGACACTTCGGAGGGAGAGTCCTCCTCCACTCCGGTGTCGAGGTCGAGGGCGCCGGACTGCTTGGTGAGTCCGTTGACCACCGCGCAGGTACCCCAGGGGCTGGTCCCCCGGTCCGCGAGGAGATCCTGGGCCACGGCTATCTGCTGGGAGCGGCTCGCCAGGTCGGGGCTGGAGGCGTAGTCGAGGCCGCCGTACTTCTCCCAGTCATCCTGGGTCAGTTGCAGCCCCCCGTAGCGGCCCGCGCTCTCGTCGGCGGCACTCCAGGAGCCGCCGCTCTCGCATTCGGCCACCTTGTCCCACACGGTGCCGTCGGCCGCGCTCGCGCTCGCCGCGCCGAGCAGCGGGATGGCGATGGCGGACCCGGTCACTCCGGCCGCGACGAGGAGAGCCGGGGCCTGACGGGGGCGACGGTGACGACCGTTCCCGGAGAGCATGCGGGGACCTTTCGCGAGACAGCGGTGACCGCGGCGCGTGAAACATGGGCGCCACGTTGATGCGTGAACGTATAGGCAGACGATCACTTGTCACAAGTTAATGCCGCGCAGATCACGTGAAGATCACAGACTTGAGCGCGTGTCATGTTCGCCGAGGCGGACACACTCACCCAACCGGGGTGAACTCCACCGGAAGCGTACGCAGTCCGCGCATGATGAGTCCGCCGCGCCATCTCAACTCGCCCGGATCCACGGCGAGTCGGAGGTCCGGCAGCCGGGTGAGGAGCGTGCCGAGGGCGGTCTGGCCCTCCAAGCGGGCGAGCGGGGCGCCGAGGCAGTAGTGGATGCCGTGGCCGTAGCCGAGGTGCTGGTTGTCACGGCGGGAGAGGTCGAGGACGTCGGGGTCGGCGAAGCGGTCCGGGTCCCGGTCGGCGGCGGCCAGGACGACGAGGACGGGATCGCCGGGGGCGATGTGCTGTCCGCCGAGGGTGAGCGGCTCGGTGGCGAAGCGCCAGGTGGCGAGCTCCACGGGGCCGTCGTAGCGGAGGAGTTCCTCCACGCCGGTTTCGAGGAGGCCGGTCTCCTTCGCCGCCAAGGACGTCTGGAGGCGGGCGCGTTGCTCGGGGTGGGTGAGCAGGGCGTAGGTGCCGTTGCCGATGAGGTTGACGGTCGTCTCGAAGCCGGCGAACAGCAGGATGAAGGCCATGGCCGCGGCCTCGTTCTCCGTGAGGTGCTCGCCATGGTCGGAGGCGCGGATGAGGCCGGAGATGAGGTCCTCGCCGGGGGCGGGGGTGTCGGGGAGGGCCTCGCGCTTGCGGTGGATGAGTTCGGCGAGATAGCCGCGCATCTTCTTCACCGACCGGGCGACCCCGCCCCTGGGGCCGCCCTGGTGCCGGATCATCATGCCCGCCCAGTCACGGAAGACGTCCTGGTCCTCGCGGGGGACGCCGAGCAGGTCACAGATGGCGTAGATGGGGAGCGGGAAGGCGAACTCGTGGATCAGGTCGGCGGTTCCCTCGGTGGCGAACCGGTCGATGAGCTGGTCGGTGAGCTCCTGCACCCGGGGCGCGAACTCGGCGACCCTGCGGGGCGTGAACGCCTTGGAGACGAGCCTGCGCAGCCTCGTGTGGTCCGGCGGGTCGATGTTGAGCAGATGCGTCATCAGCTCGGCCTTGCGCTCCCCCGGGATCCCGGTCTTGCCCTTGGCGTGCGCGGGCTCGTCATGGTGGGCCGGGTTCTTGGACAGCCGGTTGTCGGCGAGCGTCTGCTTGGCGTCGGCGTACCGCGTGACCAGCCAGGCCTCCACCCCGCTGGGAAGCCGCGTCTTGTGCACGGGCGCGTGCTCGCGCAGCCAGGCGTAGGCGGGGTAGGGGTCGGTGGCGAACTCCCAGGTGAAGAGGTCGGGGGGTGCGGGGGTGTCGCCGGTGGGGGCAGTACTGGTGGGAGTACTGCCGGTGGAAGTACTGCCGGTGGAAGTACTGCCGGTGGAAGTACTGCCGGTGGGAGTACTGCCGGTGGGAGTGCTGCCGGTGAGGTCGGGCTGGTCGGTCACTCCTCGACGGTATCCGGAGGTGTCAGCCCCTCAGCAGCCCGCACGGCATCCCGGTACGCCCGGGCCGCGACCCTGAGGGCCGCCTCCGGGTCCACACCGGCCGCCTCCGCGCGGACCGCCAGGGCGAGCAGTTCGTAGCCGAGGCCCTCGCCGGTCGGCAGGGGGACCTCCAGGCCCGCCGTTCTGACCCGGGACGCCAGCTTCGCGGCGAGGGCGAGGCCCGGCTGGCCGAGAGGGATGCCGTCCGTCACCGACTCGCGCCGCTTCTCGACCGCCTTCGTGCGCAGCCAGTGCTCCTTGACCTCCTCGGGGGTGGTCGCCGTCTCGTCGCCGAAGACATGGGGGTGGCGGTGGATGAGCTTGGTGACGATGCCGCCGGCCACGTCGTCGATGGAGAAGGGCGCGTCCGCGTCCTCCTCCGCGATACGGGCGTGGAAGACGACCTGCAGCAGAACGTCGCCCAGTTCCTCACGGAGCTCGTCGCGGTCACCCTCCTCGATGGCCTCGACGAGCTCGTAGGCCTCCTCGATGCCGTACTTCGCCAGGCCCTTGTGGGTCTGCTGGGAGGACCACGGGCACTCGACGCGGATCCGGTCCATGACCTGCACGAGGTCGAGGAGGCGGGCGCCGGGCAGGTCGTAGGAGGCGGGGAGCAGCTCCAGCTCGGGCATGCGCACGCGGCCGGTTCCCGCGAGACGGGCGAGGCCGTCGGTGAGGGCCGGCTCGCCCTCGCCGGTGGCCACGACCACGGCCGTGCGACCGCCGGCGCAGGCGTCGATCAGCTGCTCGGCGGTCGGGGCGGCCTCGTCGACCGCTATCCCGGCCTCACGCAGATACGGCAGCTGCGGATGCGCGCCGTCCGCGCACAGCACACGGTCGGCCGCATGCAGCGCCTGCCAGGCCGGCCAGGACAGCAGGCCGGGCGCGACGCGGTGGCTGGTGGTGAGCAGGACGATGCGGCCGGGGGCGGCGGCTTCGGGACTGGTTGCGTTCACGATCCGAACGTAACCCACGTCGCCGACAGCTCCACGAGTTATCCACAGGCGGGACGGCTACACCCGACGCCTGCGCGGTACCGCAGCGCCGTACAGCCACGCGCTGTGCCGTACAACCGCGCGCCGTACCGCTATGCCGTCTGCCGCTCCGCCGTCACCTCGCGCACCCACGGCGTCTTCGCGTCGGCCCGGCCGCTCTTCTGGACGTCCCAGGTGCCGTAGCGGGGGTTGAGGTCGATGTCGAGTTTCTTGGACGCCGCGGACAGCGCGTTCCAGAAGGCGGGCTTGCCGGTGTCGGTGCCGAGCGAGGTGGCGAGCTTCTGAGCCTCCAGCTGGAGCCGGAGGTTCTCGTCGAGGCGCTGCGGCGGGATGCCGTACTGCTGGAGCCAGGCCGTCTCCAGCGCCTTGGCACCGCCGACCTGCTCTTCCAGTCCGCCGCGCATCCGCTGGAGCTCCTTGCGGGTGACGGTCACACCCGCGTCCTGGGCGGCGCGGTGCAGCACCTGGTCGAGGACCATGGTGTGCAGGACGTCGCGCGGGAGGGTGCCGGACTTGGCGATGACCTGCGCGTACTGGGCGTCGTCCGGTACGGCGGCGCGCTGTGCCGCGCGGACCTCGCTGACCCGGTTCTCCAGCTGCGCGACGGTGATCCGCTGGCCGCCGACGACGGCTGCCGCACCGGGATGCGCATCGTTCCCGCAGGCGGTCAGCAAAGGCGCCGCGACGATCGCGGCGGAGAGGAGGAGCGCGGTACGACGGCGGCGGTGCAAGGAGACCTCCCGAGGAAGCTTGTGCGGCGGTGCACAAAGTCTTGCGGTGATCGATGGTAGGCAGTGGGCAAGCTCTGGCCAACCCATTCGACCAACGATTCGCCAGGAGTTCGGGCACCGAAGCACCCCCGCCCGGCCCACTCGGCCCAGTCGGCCCGCCGGTCCCGGTCCGGCGGGGACACGTCCTAGCCGCGCACCTGCCCCAGCCACTGGAGCGTCCGCCGTACCTCCGCGGCCAGCGGATGGCCCGGACCGTGCAGGCGTTCCACGTCGATCAGCAGCCTGGCCAGGGTGTCGTGGGCGGCGGGGCGGTCGCCGAGGGCGAGCAGGAGGTGGCCGATGCGGCGGCGGACGTCGTGGGCGAGCCGCGGGTCGCCGGAGACGTACTGGTTCTCGTAGTACGGCAGCAGCGCGCGGTACTCGGCGAGCGCGGCCGCCGGTTCGCCGAGCTGTTCCAGACACTGGGCGGCGTCGAGGCGGAAGCGCAGGGACTGGGGGTCGGCCTGGCCGGCCTCGGCGGCGCGTTCGTCGGCGAGACGGCGCAGTTCGGGCAGCGCGCGCCGGTACTGGCCGTCGTCCATGAGGGTCGCGGCGTACTGCTTGCGCAGGGTGCGGACGACCGGGGAGTGCTCGCCGTGCTGTTCGGCGGCGGCGGGCAGGATCGCGCCGAGGATGTCGACGGCCTGGGTGATACGGCCCTCGCCGAGGAGCCGCTTGACCTCGTCGACGGCGCGCGCGACGTCCGGTTTCTCGGTGGCGGGCGCGACCGGGGTGACGGGGGCGGGCTGGGGCGCGGGGGTGCGGGCGCGGTCCGGCCAGGGGGCGTGCGGGCGCAGGAAGGGGCGGGTGGGGTCCAGCGGCGAGCCGGTGGGCGTCCCGCGCGCGGGCAGCAGCTCCGCCAGATCCTCGTAGACCTCCTGCGCGGAGGCGGGCCGGTGCTGCGGGTCCTTCGCGAGCAGGCGCAGGACGAGGGCTTCGAGTGCCTCCGGGACCTCGGTGCGGATCCGGCGCACGGGCAGCGGCGGCTCGTACAGGTGCCGGTGCAGTACGCCGAGCGCCGTCGAACCGGAGAACGGCACGTCTCCGCTGAGGAGTTCATGAAGGAGTACGCCGAGTGCGTACAGGTCGGTGTACGGGCCGACGGCGCCGCCCATCGCCTGCTCGGGGGCCATGTAGGCGGGCGAGCCGATGGGGGTGCCGGTGTGGGTGAGGCGGGTGGTGTCGGCGTCCATGACGGAGGCGACGCCCAGGTCGAGGACGGTGACCGTGCCGTCCTGCCGCACCATGACGTTGCGCGGCTTGAGGTCACGGTGGACGATCGGCACGGCGTGCACGGCGCTCAGTACCGCGCACAGTTGCGCGGCGACCGCGACCGCCCACTGCCAGGGGTACGGGTCGTGCTCGGCGAGGTGGTCGGAGAGGTCGGCGCCGTCGACGTACTGCATGACGAGGAACAGCTCCTCGCCCTCGCTGCCCGCGTCGTGCACCGTGACCAGCCCGGGGTGGTCGACCTGCGCGGTCACCCGGCACTCGCGCACGAACCGGCGGCGCAGCTCGTCGGCCTCCTGCCCGGCGACCTTGTCGGGACGCAGCAGCTTCACCGCCACGCGCCGGTCGAGCCGCTGGTCGTAGGCCGTCCACACCTGTCCCATGCCGCCCTGTCCGATGAGCGTGGACAGTTCGTAGCGGCCGGCGACGACACGTCCCGTCGCCACGGTCACCTTCCGCCCTCGTGGTTGCCGTCCTGCCGGCCGTCGTGCTGGCGCAGGTAGTCACTGAGCTCGTCGAGCTCGGCACGCACCTGGTCGATCCGCGCGGGCGCGGGACGCTGCGGGGGCGGCGGTACGGGGGTGTGGGGGGCGGCGGCGCGGGGCGCCGGGGTGCTCGGTAGGGGAGTGTGCGGCGCCGGTGTGTTCGGTATCGGCGTGTGCGGTGCCGGGGTCCGGGGCGGCGGGGGTGTCTGCGGGGCGGTCGTGGTGGTGTACGGCGACGGGGGCTGCGGATAGCCGTACGCCGGGGCCGCGACCGGGGGTCGCTGTGTGCCGTAGCCGGGGTAGCGGAGCTGGTGGAAGTGGCGTATGTCCGCGGAGAGGTAGTACGCGACGGCGGCCACGATGCCGCCCAGGACGAGCGCGAGGCCCGTCCAGCCGCCCGCGGTGTGGATCTCGTCGCCCGGCTCCATGCCCATCAGGATCAGGCCGCCGTACTCCACCACGATCGACGCCGCGAACAGGCCCCAGTCGAGCGGCTTGCGGGTCACGATGGCCAGGCGCAGCATCATCGCCCACGCCAGCAGGCCGAAGCTCAGCACGGAGAGCACGACGAAGAACACGCGCAGGAAGACCAGCCACCCGGTGGGCGGCGGCTGCTTCACCGGCTGCGTGTAGCCGTGGCCTTGCATGGCTGCTCCTGATCGATGGCTGAGTACGGATGGCTGAAGTGCGGTCGTGCGAGGGTCGCTTCGAGCGTATAGGTCGACACCGACATACGGTCACCGGTTGTACCGAACCGTTGTCGTGCTGATCACTTCGTAAGACGTCGCAGGTCGGATCGGAGGCCCGGCTTCCGGACGGGCGCCGTCGGCTCACCGCTCAGTCGGGCGCGACCGTCCCGTCCGTCAGCCCGTCGTACATGCCCCGCACGAGCTGCTCCCCCAGCCGACCCGCGTGCCGCAGCACCCGCTCGAACTCGTCGAGGGCGCGAAAGCGGGCGCCGTAGCGACGCTGTTCGTCGAACGGGAGCCGGGGCAGCTGGAGCCGGCGCACGTCGAGGCGGGTGGCGGTGGAGGCGTAGCTGCTGGCCTGGCGGTTGTTGGCGGTGCCGCGCAGGAAGCCGGCGAGGAACCAGGGGTCGAGCGCCGTGGGGTCGGGGCGCAGCAGCACGAGGTTGCGCCCCAGGGCGGCGCCCGCGGTCGCGTCGTCGATCACGCGCGCGATGGAGCCGCCGCCGAGCACCGGCACGACGACGTCGCCCGGTTCGGTCAGCACCGCCTCCTCGTCACTCTCGGGCAACGTCCCGGAGGGAGCCGTTCCGGAGAGCACGTCGTTGTCGGTGAGCACGGGCACGCGCGCGTGCCCGCCGTTTCCACCGGTCCGCATCACCAGGGCGCCCCCGCGCGCGAGTTCGCCGATGGTCGTGAGCGGCCAGCGCGGGGCGAGCGGATTGGTGCCGGCGGGCGGCGGGGTGAGGTCGGCGGTCAGGCGCAGCGTCTCCCCGAGTCGCTCGCGCACGGCCGTGAGCTGCTCGACGCCGTCGGCCGCCGCGGGGGGCGGGAGATGGCGGGCGGGGGCGAGGTCCACGTCGTCGTCGAGGAGGTCGATGACGGGCAACGAGCGGGCCAGGCCCGGACGTTCGTCGAGCGAACCGGTGCGCTCGTGGACGCGCCAGGCGTCGAGCACGGCGTCCCGCACGGCCTGCCAGTCGGGCCCGCCCCGTGCCTCCCCGGCGAACTGCCCCACGTCGGCGAGCAGCACCTCGGGCTGCCCCGCCGCCCGGTCGGGCCGGCGCAGCACCCACAGGTGGAGCGGGATGTTGTACGGCGGTGCCGCGCCGACCGGCAGGGCGATCACGGCGCGCAGGGCGCCGCGCCGCAGCAGGTCGGCGCGGATACGGCGGCCGGAGCGGCGGGAGGCGGCTGCGGGCGGCATCAGCAGGACCGCGGTGCCGCCGTCCTTGAGACGGGCGAGCGCGTGCTGCACCCAGGCCAGCTCGGACTCGGTGCGGGCCGGGAAGCCGTATTCCCAGCGCGGGTCGTAGGCGAGTTCGTCGTGGCCCCAGTTGCGCTCGTTGAACGGGGGGTGGCACAGCACGGCGTCGGCGTGCAGCTCGGGGTGGGCGTCGGCGCGCAGGGTGTCCCCGACGGCGCCGCGTACGACGGTCCGCGTCTGGAGGGCGAGCCGGAGCGCGGTGAGCGCGGCGAGTTCGGGGGCGCTGTCCTGGGCGTACAGCTCCTGGTCGGGGCGGGGGGCGACGGCGCGCAGCAGGGCGCCGGTACCACAGGCCGGGTCGAGGACGGTGCGGGCGGGGCCGGCCAGGTCGGCCATGAGTCCGGCGAGTTCGGCGGGGGTGAGCGTGTACTGGCGCGGGTTGGCGTCCAGGTGCCGGCCGAGCAGGAACTCGAACGTCTGGCGGGCGCCCAGCTCGGCCGCGAGCTCGGCGGTACCGCGCAGGAGGGGGGCGGAGGGGAGGAGTTCGGGACCGGTGGGGAGGCGGACGGCGGGGGTGGGCGTGGCGGTGGAGGTGGGCGTGGCGGTGGGGGTGGGGGGCAGCGGGGTGCTGTGAACAGTCGGCGGGGTGGCCGCGGCACCGAACCTCGGCAGCAGCACCTCCTCCAGCGCCCCGGGCAGCATCGCCGCGAGTCGTTCGTCGGAACCGGCGCCGATCTCCAGCCAGATCGGGGGTCGGTCATGGATCAGCAGGAGGACGCAGCCGGCGTGGAGCAGCGCCGTGACCGGGCCCTCGGGGTGGCCGGCGAGCTGCTGCCAGACGCGTTCCCGCAGGGGCACCTCGGCGAGTTTGCCCTGCTTGCGCAGCCAGGCCTCGACGTCGGCGAGGGCGAAGGAGGGGCTGGTCTCGGTGCCGCCGACGGGCTTGGGGAAGTCGGCGTGGCGGCGGCGCCAGTTGCTGACGGCGGCACGGCCGACACCGGCGAGCCGGGCGATCCCGGCGGCGGTCACCTCCGTCGCGTGGTCCTGCATCCGCCCACTCCCCTCGTCGTCCGCGGTCGTCCGCGGGCCTCCGCGTCGTCCCCGCGTCCGCGTGTGACGCCGAGCATACCGACGTACGCAAGATCGACCCATTCACGGCCGTGTACACACGACATCGCGTGAATCGTGTTGACTCGGTTCACAGGCTCTGCTCTTATTGACGCAGCGAACGAGCGACTGCCGATTCGGCGGTGGTCGCCGCCGTGGGGAGGGGACACAGTCATGGGCATGAAGGGCAAGATCGCGCTGGGCGCCGTCGTGGGGATCGTCGTCATCGGTGCCGTGTCGGCGAACGCCGGGGACGGCGGCGGCAGCGACTCCGGCAGCGGCGACCAGGCGTCTTCGTCGTCCGGGGAGCGCACGTCCGGCGGTGAGAAGGGGAAGGACACGGCCGAGGCGGCCGAGAAGAAGGCAGCGTTCGCGGGGGACGGCGACTTCCAGGTCGGTTCGGACGTGAAGCCCGGCACCTATCGCACCACCGGCAACAGCGACGGCATGTGCTACTGGGAGCGGGCCAAGGACTCCTCCGGGGAGATGGACTCGCTGCTGGCCAACGACAACGTGACAGGCACCAGCTACGTCACCGTCAAGACCACCGACAAGCTCTTCTCGTCGAGCGGCTGCGAGGACTGGGAGGCCGTCGACACGAAGGCGAAGGCCAAGGGCTCCCCCGCCACGGAGATGTCCGGCGACGGCGGCATGTTCAGAGTCGGCGTCGACATCGCCCCCGGCACCTACAAGTCCACCGGCAACACGGACGACTCCTGCTACTGGGAGCGCGCCAAGGACGCCGACCACGGCCTGGAGTCGATCATCGCGAACGACAACGTGACCGGCTCGGCCGTCGTCACGATCAGCGCGTCGGACGCGTACTTCAAGACCACGGGCTGCCAGGGCTGGAAGAAGTCCGCATGAGCCCGCCTCGCGGGGCGCGTCCCGGGCCGGCTCACAGCGGGTGCCGCATCCACACGTTGGGCTCGACGTACACCGCGTGGTCCCGCTCCGGCTCGCACCGCACCGGCACCAGCGCACCGGGCACCTCGATGTCACCGGCCGTGTCGAAGGGCAGTCCGGTCCAGCCGCGCCACTGCTCCAGCGAGCCGGCGACGGTCATCGAGGCCGGGGCGACGGAGTCGACGGTGGCGCCGGCGCGGGCGTGGACGCGCAGCCACGGATCGTGGGGCAGGCCGTCGGAGCGTACGCGGCGGGCGTACTCCTCCATGGGGGTGTGCGGTTCGAGGTGCTTGGCGCTGGGGCGGACGGGGGCGACGACCTCGTGGAAACCGTGGGCTCGGGCGTTGTCGCGCAGCGCGGAGAGCATGCGGGCGGACAGGCCGGTGCCCTGGGCGTGCGGGGCGATGACGACGGAGATGGCGCTGACGGTGTCGGGAGGGGTGCCGCGGCGCAGGTCGGCGAAGGCCCACACCAGCACCTCGTCCCAGCCCCGGGCGGGCAGCCGACCCCGGCCTTCGGCGGCGAGGGCGAACGGGACGCTGAAGGCGTGGGCGACGACCTCGCCCCGCTCGTCCTCGGCGAACAGCGCGTACTGCGGGAGTTCACGGGGGATCCGGCCGTAGTGGGCGTTGCCCACGGGGTCCTGGGTCGTGAACTCGGGCCAGGTGTCCGGCATTTCCAGGACCCGGTCGAGCATCTCGGGGCGTTCGGCGAGGCTCGCTACCTTCAGTTCCATGCCTGCCACCGTAGGGGCGGGGCGACGGCAGCGACCAGCGGTTTTCCGTGCGCCGCCGGACATCGCGGCGCACGCCGGGTCAGCCTGCGCACTGGCCCAGCATCATCTCCTTGTCGGCGGTGGTCACCGGGAGTTCGTACTTGAGCGACACCTGGGCGAAGCGCACCGCGTACGAGCAGCGGATCCGCTTGTTCGGGGGCAGCCAGGAGGCGGGGCCGGAGTCGCCCTTGGAGCTGTTGGTGGGGCCGTCGACCGGTATGAGGTTGAGGGGGTCGTTCGCTATGTCCTGGCGCTTGCCCTTCGGCCAGCGGGAGGCGCCCATCTGCCAGTCGTACGACAGCGGCATGACGTGGTCGATCTGCACGGTCGTGGCGCGGGACTTGGCCCAGTCGATGGTCCGGCCCGTGTAGGGGTCGTGCAGGGTCATCGAGGTCACGACGCAGTCCGAGCCGGAGCGGAAGCGGACGTCCTCGCCGTCGCGCCGAAGGAGGTCGTTGCGGGTGTCGCAGCCGTTGCGGGCGAACGGGATGCCGCCCGGGGCCGAGTCCATCCAGGCGTAGCCGAACTCGTCCCGCTCGTAGCCCGTCTTCGGGCCGCGGCCCTTGGTCGCCACCTTCTCGATGAGGGCCCGCGCCTCGGCCCGGTCGGCGTCCGAGGTGAGGGGCGCGAGTCCGGGTTTCGTGCCGTCCGGGTTGTCCAGTGGGCTGACCGCGCGGCCGGCGCCCGCGGCGGGGGCGGAGCCGGAGGGCTCGGCGCCGGCCGACGGCAGATCGACGTTCTCGCAGCCCGCCAGGACCAGCACCATGCCGAGCATCGCCGCGGCGCTCGCCGCGCCGCCCCTTCGACGCGTCACCATGCGTCCCCTCCCCTTGTGCCCCGTTCCGGTCCGCCCCGCACAGGCGGTTCTCCCGGTTTTCCCCGGGCACACCGTCGTGCACACGGTAGCGACCCGGCGCACGGCGGCATTCAAGAGGTCCAGACCTCGGCAGGGGCCAGCCTTCCTCGATCGGACCAAGTGCGCATACTTCACATCTCCGGCGTATGGTCGGTGGTGAGTCACCTCCGGAAGGAGCTCTTGGATGGGCATCTTCGACAGGTTCAAGAACCGTCACGCGCAGGACAAGGCCAGGGACATGTCCGACGCCGCGGAGCGGCAGGCCAACGAGAAGACGGGCAACAAGTACGAGGGCCAGGTCGACGACGCACAGCAGCGCATGGAGCGCGGACTCGGCATGGACCGCGACCGGCCGCCCGAGCAGCAGTAGCGGCCGGAGTTCCCGGAGGACCACGCGTCCCTCGGGCAGGACGCCGAGGCGGGGGCACACTTCAGCACCGCATGCCCCGGCGCCCAAGTCACGGCCTCCATCGGATCGTCTTGAGAAGGGCCGCCCCCGGAGATCCGTCTCCGGCGGGCGGCTTCTCCGTTGCCGCGAGGCGTGCCGGGGCCCTCAGACCTTTCCGATCCCCAGCGTCGTCTCCGACGGCAGCAGGCCGGAGGACAGCACCGCCACCCAGAACTCCCCCAGCAGCTCCACCAGGCGGCCCACCTCGTCCGGCGTCAGGGCCTGCCAGGGCGCGGCCGCGAGTCGGTCGGTCTGTTCCTCGATGGTGCGACGGAGTGCGCCCCCGGCCTCCGTGGCCGCACCTTCGGCGTCGACCAGCCCCCGGGCGGTGAGGCGCGCCTGGGCGGACGTCCATTCCCGCCGGGTCCAGCCGCGGCTCTCGAAGCGCTCGACCGACGCGGCACCTATCGCTGCGAAGGAGACCAGGGACTCGACAGGGTCGAGGCCGGCCACCATCAGGGCCGCCACGTGGCCGTCTCCACGGTGTTCGCGCAGGAGTGTCGCCGCGTGCCAGAGCTGGAGGTGCGGGGCCTCGGGCCAGTCCAGGGCGGCGTTGGCCGCGGCGAGCGGGCGGCCCGCGGTGTCCGCCGACTCCACCGCGCGGCGGGCGAGGGCCGCGGCTTCCGCGAGCTCGGGGCTGTCCGTCCGGTCGCCGAAGAGCGCGCGGTAGGCCCGGTCGATCCCGCGCGCCCGCGCCTCGAGGAGCGCCTCGGGGCTCGCGGTCTTCCACGCCGGATCCATGTGTTCGGCGACCATGCGAGGGCTGAAGCTGTAGAAGGCGGACGCCACCTGGCGCGCGCCGACCGCCCCCAACGGAGCCGCCCGGTAGGGGAAGTAACTCGGCCAGCGTTCCGCCGTGGCGTACCCCAGAGCCGCGGCCTCCTCGAAGACTTCCGGCGCGTAGTACAGCACCGCGTGCAGCGGCTCCAGCAGGTGCCAGAGCTGACGTACGTGATCCGGTGCCAGATGTCCCTCGTGCTGCGTCATGACACACCCCGTCTCAGAATCCCGGTCCCCCGAGGCTTGCAACTTGACACTGACAAGTTTGCCCCGCCGCGTCGAAACTTGTCAATGACTAGACTGCGGGTACGCTGCTGACCATGCCCCCAGCACGACACCCGTCCGATTCCGCGGCCCCTCAGCCGCCGGCCAGCACCCCGTCGGGCCCCGGCAACCCGTCCGGCCCCCACAGCCCGTCCAGCCCCGTCACCCCGTCCGACCCCGTCACCCCGTCCGGCCCGCGCAGCTCCTCCAGCTCTTCCAGCCCCTCCAGCCCGCGTCGCCCCTACCACCACGGCGACCTGCGCCGGGCCATCCTCACCGCCGCGCTGGACGTCATCGCCGCCGACGGGCCGTCCGCACTGAGCCTGCGGGACCTCGCCCGCCGTGCCGGTGTCTCGCACGCGGCGCCGGCCCACCACTTCAAGGACCGCACCGGGCTGCTCACGGCGATCGCCGCCGAGGGGTTCGGACTGCTCGCGGGGACGCTGCACGAGGCAGCGGACCTGAAGGACGCCGGTGTGCGCTACGTCCGCTTCGCACGCGAGCACCCCGCGCACTTCCAGGTGATGTTCACACCCGAACTACTGCGCGCCGACGACCTGGAGCTGACCGCCGCCCGCGCCCTGGCCGGGGACGCGCTGCGCGGCGCCGTCGCCGGCGTGCGCCCCGAGGCCCTCGGTGTCGACGCCCGCCTGGCCGGCGTCGCCGCCTGGTCCCTGGCGCACGGCTTCGCCACGTTGCTCCTCGGCCACAACCTGGACGGGCCGGTCGGCGACAGGGATCCCGAGGAGGTGTTCCGGACACTGGCGGCGACACTGTTCCGCGCCGAGCCACCGAGCGCACCCTGAATAGCCCGAGCTCCGAGTACCCCGAGCTCCCGAGCCCCGGACCCTCCGAAGCCACGGCCCCTCCGAATCCCCGAACTCTCTGAACCCCGAACTCTCTGAACCCCCTTGACCTCAAGTGCACTTGAGGAACCAGAGTGGTCCACATGTCCACAGAAACCGCGCCCACAGCCACCGAACGCACCGACCTCGAGGCCATCGCCGAGGTCGTCGCCACCGTCCAACGCACCCAGCGCGCCAAGGACGCCGAAGGCTTCCTCGCCCTGTTCCACCCCGACGCCCTGTGGACGACGGGCCACGGCAAGGTCCTCTTCGGCTTCGACGCCATCGCCGAGTTCACCCGTGCCGTGCTGCCCGCCGCGAGCTGGGACGGCGAGGTCACCTACGAGGTGACGCACACGCGGTTCCTGCGGCCCGACGTGGTGGCCGTCAAGGTCCGGCAGGTCTACCACTCGCCGGACGGCGAGGTCGACAGCGAGGGCGCCCCGCTCTACGTGATGACCAAGCAGCCCGACGGACGCTGGCTGCTGCACGCCTGCCAGAACACCGAGGTACGGGCCGACTAAAGGGTGTTGCACAACGCGAAACGATCTTCCAAAGGAGTCTTCGAAGACGCTGTCAGGACGGTGGAAATCAACCCACAACTGGGCAGTTGACCTTGCCCCGAGTGGCCGGATCCCGTCGTGATCGCCGTTGTGCAACACGCTTTAGGGGGTGTTTCGAGAGTCCCGTGCGGTGCCCGCGCCCGCCGCGGCAGCGGCTGGTGCAGGGCGCCGTGGGTGCTGTGCGGGACTTTCGAAGCACCCCCTAGCGCCCTGATCGTGTTGACCGCCTCCGGCAGGCGGTGCTGGAGTCGGCACGTGGACAGCATCCCCGCCAACCGGCGGCTCTGGAACCAGATCAGCGGCGCCTACCAGCACGAGCACGACCCGCGCATCGGCGCCGCACCCCGGCTGTGGGGCATGTACTCCATCCCCGACGCACACCTGCACGCCCTGGGCGACGTCACCGGCAAGCGCGTCCTCGAACTCGGCTGCGGCGCCGGCCAGTGGTCCAGGGCGCTGGCCGCCGAGGGCGCCACCGTCGTCGGGCTCGACCTGTCCGAAGCCCAACTGGCCGCGGCGGCCCGCGCGATGGGAGCGGCCCGCTACCCGCTGGTGCAGGGCGCCGCCGAACAACTCCCCTTCGCCGCCGACAGCTTCGACCTGGTGTTCTGCGACTTCGGTGGGCTCAGCTGGGCGCCCCCGCACCTGGCCGTCCCGGAGGCCACACGTGTCCTGGGCCGAGGCGGGCGCCTGGTGTTCAACGTCGCCAGCCCATGGTTCGAGGCCTGCTACGACGAAGCCGCCAGCCGCGTGACCACGACCTTGCGGCAGGACTACTTCGGGCTGAACACCATTGCCGAAGGCGACGGCGCGACCAGCTACCAGCTCACCTACGGCGACTGGGTCAGGGTCCTGCGCGGCGCGGGTCTCATCATCGACGACCTCATCGAGCCGCGACCCGACCTCGGAACGCTCAACGGCTACAACGAAACCGACCCGCCCGACTGGGCACACCGCTGGCCGGCGGAACTGCTCTGGGTAACCCACAAACCGTAGGTTCCGCCGCGCCGAGACGTGAAGGGCCCCTCGCCGACCAGGCCTAGTGCTAGGCCTAGGCCTAGGGCTAGGGCTAGGCCTAGGGCTAGGGCTAGGGCTAGGCCTAGGGCTAGGGCTAGGGCTAGGGCTAGCCAGAGCCGGATCGAGGCGAGGGGGACGGTCCCGTGGCGCACGTAGGCGCTGTCACGACCCCAGGATCGACGCCAGGAACTCTCCGACCCAGCCCAGCAACTCCCGCCCGACCAGCGGCTTTCCGCCCACCTTCGCGGTCTTCGGGCGTGGCACCAGCAGCTGGTGCACGGCCGGCTTGATGACGGTGCCCGGGTACAGGCGCTTGACCCGCAGCTCCTGGGACTCGCGCAACTCCACCGGTGCGAAGCGGATGTTGTTGCCCTGGAGGACGATCTCGCCGACGCCGCACGCGCGGGCCAGCATCCGCAGGCCCGCCACCAGCAGGAGGTTCTCGACCGGCTCGGGCAACTTGCCGTAACGGTCGACGAGTTCCTCGCGTACGGCCTTGATGTCCTCCTCCGTGTTGGCGGAGGCGATGGCACGGTAGGCCTGGAGGCGGAGCCGCTCGCCCGGCGCGTAGTCGTGCGGGACGTGGGCGTCGACCGGCAGCTCGATCTTGACCTCCAGCGGCGGCTCCTCCTCCACCCCGCCCTCCAGCGAGGCGCGGTAGTCGGCGACGGCCTCGCCGACCATACGGACGTACAGGTCGAAGCCGACGCCCGCGATGTGGCCGGACTGCTCGCCGCCCAGCAGGTTGCCGGCGCCGCGGATCTCCAGGTCCTTCATGGCGACGTACATGCCCGCGCCCATCTCAGTGTGCTGGGCGATGGTCGCGAGCCGCTCGTGGGCCGTCTCCGTCAGCGGCTTCTCCGGCGGGTACAGGAAGTACGCGTACCCGCGCTCGCGCCCGCGCCCCACCCGGCCGCGCAGCTGGTGCAGCTGGGAGAGGCCGAAGTTGTCGCCACGCTCCACGATCAGGGTGTTGGCGTTGGAGATGTCGATGCCGGACTCGACGATCGTCGTCGAGACCAGGACGTCGAACTTCTTCTCCCAGAAGTCGACGACGACCTGCTCCAGCGCCTGTTCCGACATCTGGCCATGGGCGGTGGCGATGCGCGCCTCGGGGACGATCTCACGCAGGCGGGCGGCCGCGCGGTCGATGGACTCGACGCGGTTGTGGATGTAGAAGACCTGGCCCTCGCGCAGCAGTTCGCGGCGGATCGCGGCGCCGATCTGCTTCTCCTCGTAGGGGCCGACGAAGGTCAGGACCGGGTGGCGCTCCTCGGGCGGGGTCGTGATCGTCGACATCTCCCTGATGCCCGTGACCGCCATCTCCAGGGTCCTCGGGATCGGGGTGGCGGACATCGTCAGGACGTCCACGTTGGCGCGCAGCTTCTTCAGCTGCTCCTTGTGCTCGACGCCGAATCGCTGCTCCTCGTCGACGATGACCAGGCCCAGGTCCTTGAACTTGGTCTCCGACGAGAACAGCCGGTGCGTGCCGATCACGATGTCCACCGAGCCTTCGCGCAGGCCCTCCAGGGTCGCCTTCGCCTCGGTGTCGGTCTGGAAGCGGGACAGGGCCCGGGTGTTGACCGGGAACTGCGAGTAGCGCTCGGAGAACGTGCCGAAGTGCTGCTGGACGAGGAGGGTCGTCGGCACCAGGACCGCCACCTGCTTGCCGTCCTGCACCGCCTTGAACGCGGCCCTGACCGCGATCTCCGTCTTGCCGTAACCGACGTCGCCACAGATCAGGCGGTCCATCGGGACCGACTTCTCCATGTCCTCCTTGACCTCGGCGATGGTCGTCAGCTGGTCGGGCGTCTCCGCGTAGGGGAAGGCGTCCTCCAGCTCGCGCTGCCAGGGGGTGTCCGAGCCGAAGGCGTGCCCGGGGGCCGCCATGCGCGCGCTGTAGAGCTTGATCAGGTCGGCCGCGATCTCCTTGACGGCCTTCTTCGCGCGTGCCTTCGTCTTCGTCCAGTCGGCGCCGCCCAGGCGGTGCAGGGTGGGGGCCTCGCCGCCGACGTACTTGGTGATCTGCTCCAGCTGGTCGGTGGGGATGTAGAGCCGGTCGCCGGGCTGGCCGCGCTTGGCGGGGGCGTACTCGACGACGAGGTACTCGCGTGTGGCGCCCTGCACGGTGCGCTGCACCATCTCGATGTAGCGGCCGACGCCGTGCTGCTCGTGGACGATGTAGTCGCCCGTCTCCAGGGTGAGCGGGTCGATGGTCTTGCGGCGGCGGGCCGGCATCCGGGCGCCGTCCTTGCCGGCCGCCTTCTGCCCGGACAGGTCGGTCTCGGTCAGGACGGCCAGCCGCAGCGCGGGATCGACGAAGCCGTAGTCGATCGAGCCGCAGGCGACATGGACGATCGACGGGGAGATCTCCCCCAGGTCGGTTTCCAGACGGGCCGCCACGCCCTCGCCGCCGAGCACCTCGACCGTGCGGGCGGCCGGGCCGTGGCCCTCGGTCACGAAGACCGTGCGCCAGCCTTCGGCGAGCCACCCCTTGGTGTCGGCGAGGGCCTTCGCGGTGTCACCGCGGTACGACTCGGGGGCGTGCATGCCGAGCTTGAGGGTGTCCGCGTCGAGGGTCTCGTCGGCCGCGAACGGCGACACCGACCACCACATCATCTCCAGCTCGCGCGCGCGGTCGCGGACGTCCGCGATGGACCACAGGGAGGCCGCGCCGACGTCGATGGGGGCCTCGCCGCCGCCGGCCGTGGCGGCCCAGGACGCCTGGAGGAACTCCTGCGAGGTGGCCACGAGGTCGGCGGCACGCGTGCGTACCCGCTCCGGGTCGCACACGACGGCCATGGCGCCCTTGGGCAGGACGTCGAGCAGCAGCTCCATGTCGTCGACGAGGACGGGGGCGAGGGACTCCATGCCCTCGACCGCGATGCCCTCGGCGATCCTGCCGAGCAGTTCGCCGAGCTCCGGGTGCTCTTCGGCGAGGGCACGCGCGCGGGCCCGTACGTCGTCGGTGAGGAGGAGTTCGCGGCAGGGCGGCGCCCACAGGCCGTGCTCGGCGACTTCGAGGGAGCGCTGGTCGGCGACCTTGAAGTAGCGGATCTCCTCGACGTCGTCGCCCCAGAACTCGATGCGCAGGGGGTGTTCCTCAGTGGGCGGGAAGACGTCCAGGATGCCGCCTCGTACGGCGAACTCGCCGCGCTTCTCGACGAGCTCCACGCGCGCGTACGCGGCGGCCGCGAGGGACTCCACGATCTCGTTCAGGTCGGCGGTCTGGCCGTGCCGCAGGGCGACCGGTTCCAGATCGCCGAGGCCCTTGACCTGGGGCTGGAGGACCGAGCGGACGGGGGCCACGACGACGGAGACCGGGCCGGTCTCGGGGTCGTCGGTGCGCGGGTGGGCGAGGCGGCGCAGGACCGCGAGGCGGCGGCCGACGGTGTCGCTGCGGGGGCTGAGGCGCTCGTGCGGGAGGGTCTCCCAGGACGGGTACTCCACGACGCCCTCGGAGGGGAGGAGCGAGCGCAGGGCCGCCGCGAGGTCCTCGGCCTCGCGGCCCGTCGCCGTCACCGCGAGGACCGGGCGGTCGGTCTCGCGGGCGAGAGCGGCGATGGCGAAGGGGCGGGCCGCCGGGGGGCCGACGAGGTCGACGTGCATGCGGTTGCCGTCTGCGGCCGCCGTGATCGCTTCCGCGAGGGCGGTGTCCTTGACTACGGCGTCGAGCAGACCGTGCAGGCTCATGGAGGGGCGCTTCCGTCCGGGGGGTGGGCAACACGAAGGGCCCGACGCGGGTGGCAGGCCGGGGGCTTCCAGCGTACGTCGCTGCGCGGGCGGGTGCCGGGCCTGTGGATAACGTCCGTTCTCTTGTGCGCGGCGTTGACGTGGCCGTGCAGGGGCTCCGCCCCTTCGACCCCGCTGGGGCTGCCGCCCCGGACCCCGCCATCAGCCCTCCGGGCCTCGTCCTCGAACGCCGGACGGGCTGGTTGTGGCGCTGTCCCCCGCACCACGTAAGGTCCCCCCATGCCCACCCCCGCCACCTCCACGACGCCGGACACGTCCGCGGACCCCCACATATCGGCGCCCGCCGCGAGCCCGGACGGGCGTGCGCGGCCCGGTTCCGGGCGGCGTGACCCGTGGCTGTTGGCTGTCGTGCTCTTCGTCGGCTATGCGATCGTCTCGGTCGGCCGTTACCGGCATCTGGGGCAGCGGTCGTGGGATCTGGGGATCTTCGAGCAGGTCATCCGGTCGTACGCGCATCTTCAGGCGCCGATCGCGGATCTGAAGGGGCCGGGGTTCAACATCCTCGGGGATCACTTCAGCCCGGTGACGGTGCTGCTGGCGCCGTTCTACCGGGTGTTCCCCTCGCCGGTGACGCTTCTCGTGGCGCAGGCCGTGCTGTTCGCGCTGTCGGCCGTGCCGGTCGCCCGGGCCGCGGCCCGGATGCTGGGGCGGTGGCGTGGGCTCGCGATCGGGGTGGCGTACGGGCTGTCGTGGGGACTTCAGCAGGCTGTCGACTTCGACTTCCACGAGATCTGCTTCGCCGTACCGCTGATCGCGTTCAGCCTTGAGGCGCTGCTCGCGCGGCGTTGGCGCGGGGCTCTGCTGTGGGCGCTGCCGCTGGTCCTCGTGAAGGAGGACCTGGGGATGACCGTCGCGGCCATCGGCGTGGTCGTCGCCCTGCGGGCCCGCCAGGACTCCGCGCGGGCGGCGCGGTACGGGCTGGGTGTCGCCGTGTTCGGCGTGGTGGCCGTCGCGGTGACCCTGCTGCTGGTCATCCCGAGCTTCAACAGCGCCGGAACTTACGACTACTGGAACAAGGTGAGCGAGTCGGGCGGCGGCGGCCCCTTCGACGGCCTCGACACCAAGCTCCGTACGCTCGGCTGGCTGCTCGTCCCCACGACCGGGCTGCTCGCGATCCGCTCGCCGCTGCTGCTGGTCGCACTGCCCACTGTCGGCTGGCGTTTCGTCTCGTCCTACTCGCAGTACTGGGGCACCGACTGGCACTACAGCGCCGTGCTCATGCCCGTCGTGACCCTCGCGCTCGTCGACGCCCTCGACACCGCACGGCACAGCACGCGCGCGTGGCTGCGGTCGTACGCGGAGCAACTGCCGGCGGCCGTGGCGGCGGCCTCGGTCGCGCTGACCACCTCGCTGCCGCTCGCCGCGCTGACGGAGAGCGAGATCTACCGCAAGCCCGCGCGCGTGACGGCGGTCGAGCGGCTCCTCTCCCAGGTTCCGGACGACGCCTCCGTCGAGGCGAACATAGCTCCGATCAGCCGGCTCACCTCCCGCTGCCGGGTCTTCTGGATCAGCAACACACGCGGCATCGATCCCGACTACATCGCCCTCGACAACTCCCGCAAGCGCTACAGCGACGTCGAGGCCTACGCCCGGGAACTCCACCCTGACGCCCGCTACGTCGTCACGGGCACCGCCTACGGGGTCGTGCTGCTGGAGCGACAGACCGAAGGGTGACGTACATGTGTCGGGCCCGGTCCGCAGGCAGTGGATCTCCTGCGGACCGGGCCCGTCCCCCGCAACCCCCGTATGCGGTGGCTACTCGGTGATTCCGGTTCCTCTGTGGCTACTCGGCTACTCGGCTATTCGGTCGCGATGGCGTTCAGTACGTTCATCCGGCCCGCCCTGAACGCCGGCACCAGGGCCGCGAACAGGCCCACGAAGGCCGAGCCGATGAAGACGCCGATGATCGTCGGCCACGGGATGTCGAGGACGTTCAGGCCCTCAAGGGCGAGCAGCTTCTGGGCCGTCGCGCCCCAGCCCATGCCGAGTCCGAGGCCCAGCAGGGCGCCGAACAGGGCGATCACCACCGACTCCATGCGGATCATGCGGCGCAGCTGGCGGCGGGAGAGGCCGATGGCGCGCATCAGGCCGATCTCGCGGGTGCGTTCCACCACCGACAGGGCCAGGGTGTTCACCACGCCGAGGACGGCGACGATGATCGCCAGGGCGAGCAGGCCGTAGATCATGTTCAGGAGCTGGCCCATCTGGTCCTTGAGCTCCTGCTTGTAGTCGGTCTGGTCGCGGACCGGGTACTGCGGGTAGTCGTGCAGGGACTTCTTCAGCGCCGCGTACGCCGCCTCCTCCTGGCCGTCCTTCGCCTTGGCGAGCAGCATGTCGCTCTGCGGGATCCGGTCGGCGGGGAGGTACCGCTCCAGGGTGTCGATGCTGATGTAGCGCGCGCCCTGGTCGAAGGCGGTGTCGTCGTCCGTGATGGCCGTGACCTTCAGCTTCGCCGTCTCGCCGCCCTTGAAGGCGACGGAGACAGTGTCGCCGACGTGCACACCGTGCTTCTTGGCGTAGTCGGACCCGACCGACATGGCGTCCTTGCCGTAGGCGGCGGACAGGGTGCCCTCCGTGGTCGCACGGCGCAGGTCCTCGGCGTACGTCGGGTCGGCCGCCGTGAGCCCGGTGTCGTCGGTCTTGCCGTCGGGCGAGGTCAGCGTGGCGTCGACCTGCTTGGAGCGGGAGACGTGCTCCAGGCCCGGCGTCTGCCGCATCGCCTTCTCGGCGTCCGCGACGATGGACTGCTGGCCGCGCATGACGATGAAGTCCGCGCCGACCGACTTGTCGAGCTCGCTCGTCGCCGAGGCGACCATCGAGGAGCCGACCACCGACAGGCAGGCCACCAGGGCGAGACCGATCATCAGGGCGGCGCCCGTGGCACCGGTACGGCGCGGGTTGCGCAGGGCGTTGCGCTCGGCCATGCGGCCGACGGGGCCGAAGGCGCGCAGCAGGACCGCGCTGATCACCCGGACCACGGCGCCCGCGAGCAGCGGGCCGACGACCACGAAGCCGATCAGGGTCAGCACCACGCCGCCGCCCAGCATCAGCGCGCCGTCGCTCGCCTTGTCGGCCGTGGCCGCCGCGAACAGGGCGAAGGCGCCGGTGCCCGTGAGGACGAGCCCGATCAGGCCGCGGATCCAGCCGGCCTTGATGTCGGCCGGGGTCCCGGCGTCGCGCAGGGCGGCCATCGGGGAGACCTTGCCGGCGCGGCGGGCGGGGAGGTAGGCGGCGAGGACGGTGACGACGACGCCGAGGATCAGACCGATGACCGGGGTCGCCGCCTTCACCGTGAGGTCGTCGGTGGAGAGGTTCATGCCGGCCATCGACATCAGCTTCATCAGGCCGACGGCGATGCCCACACCGGCTCCGACGCCCAGGACGGATCCGATGAGGCCCAGCAGCAGGGCCTCCACCAGCACGGACCGGTTGACCTGGCGGCGGGAGGAGCCGATGGCCCGCATGAGGCCGATCTCGCGGGTGCGCTGGGCGACCAGCATCGAGAAGGTGTTGATGATCAGGAAGATGCCCACCAGGAACGCGATCCCGGCGAAGCCGAGCATGGCGTACTTGATGATGTCCATGAACTCGCCGACGTCCTTGCGGTTCTCGTCGGCGTTCTCCTTGGCCGTCTGGATCTTGTACGAGCCGTTCAGGGACTTGGTGATGTCCTGCTTGAGCTGGGTGTCGCTGACGCCGGCCGCGGCGGTGACGGCGACCTGGGTGAAGCGGCCCGTGGCGCCGAGGAGGCCCCGCTGGGCGGTCTCGGTGTCGAAGTAGACGACGGCCGCGCCGGGGTTGGTGACCTTCCAGGAGGCGATGCCGACGATCCGGGCGCGGATGTCGCCGGTGGCGGCGATGGTGCGCAGTTCGTCGCCGAGCTTCAGGTCGTGCTTGTCGGCGGTGTCGGCGTCGACCATGACCTCGGTGGGCCCGCGCGGGGCGTGCCCGGAGGTGATCTCCATGGACTTCAGGTCGTTCTTGGTCCAGTTGCCGGCGATGGTGGGCGCGCCGGTGGAGGAACCCATGTTCTCGTTCTCGGAGTTGACGACGGTCACGCTCATCGAGGCGACCGCGCCCTCGGCCTGCTGGACGCCGTCGACGGCCGCGACCTGCTCGACGGTGGAGGCGGGCAGCGAGACCGGGCGGCCGGTGCCGGCGCCGTCGTCCTCGTCCTCGGCCGTCCTGGGGCTGACCGTGACGTCGGAGGCGGTGACGGCGAAGAGCTTGTCGAAGGTGGTGTTCATCGTGTCGGTGAACACGAGCGTGCCGCTCACGAAGGCCACCGACAGCAGGACGGCCACGGCCGACAGGGCCATGCGTCCCTTGTGCGCGAAGAAGTTGCGCATCGAGGTCTTCAGGACGGTCATGACGTACGCCCCCGGGCGTCGAAGTCCTTCATGCGGTCCAGGACGGCGTCGGCGGTGGGCTTGTACATCTCGTCGACGATGCGCCCGTCGGCGAGGTACAGCACCCGGTCCGCGTAGGAGGCGGCGACGGGGTCGTGGGTGACCATCACGATGGTCTGCCCGAGCTCGTCGACGGAGCGGCGCAGGAAGCCCAGTACCTCGGCGCCCGCGCGCGAGTCGAGGTTTCCGGTCGGCTCGTCACCGAAGATGATCTCGGGCCGGGCGGCCAGGGCGCGGGCCACGGCGACGCGCTGCTGCTGGCCGCCGGAGAGCTGGGTGGGCCGGTGCCTGAGCCGGTCGGACAGGCCGACGGTGTCGACCACCCGCGCGAGCCACTGCTTGTCGGGCTTGCGGCCCGCGATGTCCATGGGCAGCGTGATGTTCTCCAGGGCGTTCAGCGTCGGCAGCAGGTTGAACGCCTGGAAGATGAAGCCGATCCGGTCCCGGCGCAGCTGGGTGAGCTTCTTGTCCTTCAGCCCGGTGATCTCGGTGTCGTCGAGGTGGATCTGGCCGCCGGTGACGGTGTCGAGCCCGGCGAGGCAGTGCATCAGGGTGGACTTGCCGGACCCCGAGGGGCCCATGATCGCGGTGAACTGCCCCCGAGCGATGTCCACGTCCACGTGGTCGAGCGCGACGACCCGGGTCTCCCCCGACCCGTACGCCTTGACGACCTGCCGCGCCCGCGCGGCAACGGCCGTACTCCCTCCCGCCGCCCGACCACCGCCCCTAACCGAGGCGCTTCGCGCCACACCTTCTGAATCGCCCCCGTGCCCGGGAATGGTCACAGCCGATGTCACGGTATGTCTCCTAAGTCGGTTATGAGTCGGCGTACTGGGCCGTGGGCCGGTACGTCGATGACTGGGTACGTCGTTGAGTCTGGCGCCGGAGCAGGGTCCGGCGCGCTGGTGCCGAGCCCCGTCTTGTACGGGGGAAAACCCCACCCCCGCCGGTTCGGTGAGCCGCCCCCCAGCGGCGTAAAGCCAGATTAAGGACGGCCCCCCGGGCGTCTCGTCCTCCGGCGGTACCAACCCTCCCCGAGACCTAGTACGGAGGTACCCCTAAGGGCTCTCCACCCTTCGGTGGAGCGCGCGTCGGGGTTCTCTCCACCCTGCGGTCCATCCAGGCTCCACCCTGCCGCGACGTCAGGGTCAAGTGGGAAGCTGTTCGGCGGCATATAGGTGCAAGGGGAATGCATTAGGAAGGGAACCCGGTGGGCAGTACGAGACCGGCGATACGCGACACCGCACCGCACACCGGAACCGACAAGCGCGGGGCCGTGGTCGCGGCTCTGATGCTCGCGATGGCGCTGGCCGCGCTCGACGCCACCATCGTCTCCACGGCCGTCCCGCAGATCGTGGGCGACCTCGGCGGCTTCTCGGTCTTCTCCTGGCTGTTCTCCGGCTATCTGCTCGCGGTGACCGTGACCCTGCCGGTGTACGGCAAGCTCTCCGACACCTTCGGCCGCAAGCCGGTGCTGGTCGTGGGCGCGGCGCTGTTCCTGCTGGGCTCGCTGCTGTGCGCGCTGGCCTGGAACATGGCGGCGCTGATCGCGTTCCGAATCGTGCAGGGGCTGGGTGGCGGGGCGCTCCAGGGGACGGTGCAGACGCTGGCCGCCGATCTGTACCCGCTGGAGGAACGGCCCAGGATCCAGGCCAGGTTGTCCACGGTGTGGGCCGTGTCGGCGGTGGCGGGGCCCGGGTTGGGCGGGGTCCTGGCGGCGTACGCGGACTGGCGCTGGATCTTCCTGCTCAACCTGCCGATCGGGGCGGTGGCCCTGTGGCTGATCGTGCGGCACCTGCACGAGCCGAAGCGCGCCCCGGACCCGGAGGCGCCGGCCACGCGCGCGCGTGTCGACTGGGCGGGCGCGCTCGCGGTGTTCGCGTGCGGGGGCGTGCTGCTGACGGCGGTGGTGCAGGGCGGGGTGGCCTGGCCGTGGCTGTCGGGTCCGTCGCTCGCCCTGTTCGGTGCGGGACTGGCGCTGGTGGCGGTCGTGGTGGTCGTGGAGCGCCGGGCGGCCGAGCCGATCATCCCGGGCTGGGTGTGGCGGCGCCGGACGATCGCGGCGGTGAACCTGGCGCTGGGCGCACTGGGCTTGCTGATGGTGGCGCCGACGGTGTTCCTGCCGACGTACGCCCAGTCGGTCCTCGGACTGGCCCCGATGACGGCCGGGTTCGTGCTGTCGGTGTGGACGTTGAGCTGGCCGCTGTCGGCGGCGTGCAGCCAGCACGTCTACCGCAGGATCGGCTTCCGCAACACGGCGATGCTGGGCATCGGGACGGCGTCGCTGATCCTGCTCGCCTTCCCCTTCCTGCCCTACCCCGGGCAGGCGTGGCAGCCGACCCTGCTGATGCTGCTGCTGGGGGCGGCCCTCGGGCTGTTCCAACTGCCGCTGATCGTGGGCGTGCAGTCAACGGTCGGCTGGTCGGAGCGGGGCACGACGACCGCGTCGGTGCTGTTCTGCCGGCAGACGGGCCAGACGCTGGGCGCGGCGCTCTTCGGCGCCGTCGCGAACGGCGTACTCGCCTCCCGGCTCGGCGGCGCGGGCGACCTGGACTCGGTGACCCGCGCCCTGGACTCCGGCGGCACGGCACCGGAGGCCACCAGACGCGCCATCGCCGACGCGGTGCACGCCGTCTACCTGGGCGCGTCCTGCGCGGCGGCACTGGCCTTCCTGGTCCTGTTGCTGCTGGCGCCGAGGCGGTTCCCGGTACTTGAGGAGAACTGATCCCACCGCTTGTACGGTGGCCCGAACTCCCGCTGTCCCGAAGGAGATTCCGCGATGCCCAGGCTCACGCGCACACTCGCGGCCACGGCCCTGACGGTCGCGGTCGCCGGGTACGTGGCGACCGAGTACCTCAACGCGAGCACCCCCTCCGCCGGCCCCTCCAGCCCCTACGCCCCGGAGCCGTCGTCGACCCGCGAGCCGCTGTCCCCGGAATGCACCCCGGCGTCACCGGCCACCGCGCTTCCCACGACGCTCCCCACAGCGCCGCCGACCGCTCCGGTCGAGGACCACCTGTGCGTCGGATGGCACGCCACGGTCGAGAAGCGGTGAAGGCGGCTTCCGGACCGCCCGCTCGGCCGGCGCTACCGCAGCGTGACGCGCGCGGCGACCGGCAGATGGTCGCTGCCGGTCGCGGGCAGCGTGCGGATGTGACCGACCGTCGCCGAGCGGGCCATGACCTGGTCGATCCGGGCCAGGGGCAGTCCGGCCGGGAAGCTGAAGGCGAAGCCCCGCTCCGCCACGTTCATCCGTGAGGTCAGCGGCGCGAGTCCACGGTCGTCGACCGTGCCGTTGAGGTCGCCCAGCAGGATCACCGTCCGCTGCGGTTCGGCGGCGATGGCCGCGCCCAGCAGGCCGGCGCTCTCGTCCCGCCGGGCCGACGCGAGCCCGCTCGCCCGGACGCGGACCGAGGGCAGGTGCGCGACGTACGCCGCGACGTCGCCGTGCGGCGTGCGCACCAGGGTCCGCAGCCCGCGGCTCCAGTCCTCGGCGATCCCACGGGGTCTGATGTCCACCGTCCGGACAGCGCCGAGCGGATGCCTCGACCAGAGCCCGACGGTGCCCCGCACGGCGTGATACGGGAAGTCCTCGCCGAGCGCCTTCTCATACGCCGGGAGCGCCCCGGGCACCAGTTCCTCCAGCGCGACGAGGTCCGGCTCGACGTCGGCCAGGGCGCGGGCGGTGCCCGTCGGGTCGGCGTTCTGGTCGCTGACGTTGTGCTGCACCACGACCAGCTCGCGGGCGCCGGGCTGTGGGGCGGGCAGCAGCAGCCCGCCGAAGAGGTACGTCCAGGCCGCCACCGGCAGCAGCAGCGCCAGCAGCGCGACGGCGGAGCGGCGCAGCAGGGCGAGACCGAGCAACGGCACGACCACCGCGCCGAGCCAGGGGAGGAAGGCCTCCAGCAGACTCCCCGCGCGTCCCAGCGAATTGGGCACGGCCCGGTGGAACGCCAGCAACAAGCCCGTCAGCACGGCGCACGCGGTGAGCACACGCCCGCGGACCGCCCACCGCGCCCCCCACCGGCTCGCCGCCGCCCGCACCGTCGCTGTCACGCCTGCCAAGACGATCCGCCGGGCCGATCAGTTTCGCCGGCCGTCACCTGTGCTCAAAAGTCTGAGTTAACGCCGGTAACACACCAGGTCAGACACGGTTTGATGGAGAAAGCGCATACCGACCACTCAGTTTGGTGAAACCCTCGCCTATCTCGGTACCGCCGAGTAACGTGCGTTGCTCGCCCGCCCCCCACCTCCCTGCGGTCCGCCGCAACCGGACCCGAGCCACGCAAGGAGCCACGGGATGTCCCCGTCCTTCGACCCGTCACCGCCGTACCAGTACGGCCCGGGCGACACGTCACCGTCGTACGGCACGTCACCGTCGTACGGCACGTCACCGTCGTACGACACCTACCCCTGGCAGACCCCCACCCCGCCGGGGCCGCCACCCCCACGGCACCGAACCCCCGACCACCCACCCCTCGGACACCACAGCGACCTGCGGATCCTGCGCACGGCCTACCGCTGGCAGCGGCGCGTGGCGACGCTCACCGCGCTCGGCTACTTCACCCTGTTCCTGATCCTGTCCGCCGCCGCGCCCGGGTTCATGTCGAGCACGGTCACCGACGGACTGCCCGCCGGGCTGCTGCTCGCCCTGATCCAACTGCCCGTCACCTGGCTGGCGATAGGCCTGTACGAGCACACCGCCCGTCGTTACGTCGACCCGCTCGCGGACCGCATCCGCAAGTTGGCCGAAGTAGACGCCAAGCGGGAGACGGGGAACCGGGGGCTGCGGCGATGACCGACTTCAGCGGAGACGCACAGGCGATGTCCCTGGTCGCCTTCTGTGCCGTGGCCACCATCACGCTGCTGCTGTGCGTGATGACCGGCCCGGACCGGGACGACCTCGACGAGTTCTACACGGGCTACAGCTCCCTGTCCCCGATGCGCAACGGCCTCGCCATCGCGGGCGACTACATCAGCGCCGCGACCGTACTGGGCACCACCGGCGTCGTCGCCCTGTGCGGTTACGACGGTGTCGTGCTGGCGCTGAGCACGGCCCTGTCGCTGATGCTGCTGATGTTCCTGCTGGCCGAACCCCTGCGCAACGCGGGCCGGTTCACCATGGGCGACGCGCTGGCGCGCCGTATGCCCGGGCGGGGCGTGCGGATCGCGGCGTGCGCGGTGACGCTGGCCGCGCTGGTGCCGCTGATGCTGGTGCAGCTGGCCGGCACCGGACAACTGCTGGCCTTCATCCTCGGGTTCTCCAGCGACAGCCTCAAGACGGGGTGCATCATCGGCCTCGGCGTCCTGATGATCAGCTACGCCGCGATCGGCGGGATGAAGGGCACCGCGCTCATCCAGATCCTGAAGATGGTGATGCTGCTCGGCTCGGGCGCCGTGGTCGCCCTGCTGGTGCTGGCGCGGTTCGACTGGGACCCGGGCGCGCTGTTCGCCGCCGCGGCCCGGCAGAGCGGGGTCGGCTCGGCGTTCCTGGAGTCGGGTCTGCAGTTCGCGGGCGGCCCGCATCCGCGCCTCGACATGATCAGCTCCCAGCTCGCCGTCGTCCTCGGCGGTGCGGTGCTGCCGCACATCACCATGCGCATGTACACGGCGGCCGGCGCCCGTCAGGTCCGGCGCTCGATGTCCTGGGCGGTTTCGAGCGTGGCCCTGTTCGTGCTGGTCATCACGGTCGTCGGCTTCGGCGCGACGGCACTGATCGGGCGGGCGGTGATCGCCGGGGCGGACCCGCAGGGCAACACCGCGTATCTGCTGGGCTCCCGGGCGGCGTTCGGCGCCGAGGTCTCCACCGCGGAGACCCTGCTCTTCACCGCGGTCACCACGGCCATCTTCCTCACGGTGCTCGCCTCGGTCGCCGGCATGATCCTGGCCTGCGCGAACTCCCTCGCCCACGACGTGTTCGCCACGCGGCTGCGGGAGTTGTCGGGCCGCCGCGAGATGACGGTGGCACGGCTGTCGGCGCTGGCGGTGGGGGTTCCGGCGATCGTGCTGGCGACGATGGTCCAGCACCGCAGTCTCCAGCCGCTGGTGACCCTGTCCTTCACGTTGGGCGCCTCGGCCATCGCCCCGGCCCTCGTCTACAGCCTCTTCTGGCGCCGGTACACCCGGTCGGGCCTGCTGTGGACGCTGATCGGCGGTTCGGTGGTGGTGCTGGTGCTGATGCCGGGGACGAATCTGGTCTCCGGGTCACCGGTCTCGGCGTTCCCCGAAGCCGACTTCAACTGGTTCCCGTTCACGACCCCCGGCCTGGTGTCGGTACCGGCCGGCTTCGCCTTCGGATGGCTGGGGACGGTCCTGTCGGGGCGGGGTGAGTCGGAGGAACAGCGACGGCAGTACGAGGCCGTCGAGGGGTGGATTCTCGCGGGGGCGGTGCGCAGGGGGGACTGAGGCGCGCGCCTGGCGCCCGGAGTCGGGGGCGGGGTGGGTCGGAGGGCGGGGTGCTCGCCGGTCCGGCGGCCCTGCCCCGGTTCACTCCATCGCCGCCTGGCGCTCCAGGGTCGACAGACTGTTGCGCATCTGGTCCATCTGCAGGCGCACCTCGTCCCACATCTCCCCGTGCTCGCGCAGCACCCGCTCCGTCTCCCGGGAGATCCGCTCGGTCCGCTGCCGTGCCTGCTCCAGGAGCTCCGCCGCCCGCGCGGCCGCCTCCTCCTGCAACCGCTCGGCCGAGGCCCGCGCGTCGGCGAGCTCCTGCTGCGCCTCGGCCAGCGAGGCCTCGGCCCGCGCCGTCCGCTCCGCCTCCGCCTTCTCCAGCGCGGCCAGCCGCCGCTGGGCCTCCCGCTCGGCCTCCGCCGACCGCTCGGCGTGCTCCTTGGCCTGCCGCGCGACCAGGGCGGCGGTCTGCTGCCGCACCTGACGCAACGGGCCGAGCACCTCGCCGCGCTCCTCCTTCACATCGCGCCGGGCGGCGATACGGGTCTCGCCCGCCTCGGCGCGCGCCGCGAGCAGCCGCTGCCGGGCCCACTCCTCGGACGCGGCGGTCACGGCGTCGGCGTGCGACTGCGCCGCGTCCCGCAGCTCGTCCGCGTACGTCTGCGCCTCCTCCATCAGTCGCTGCGTCTCCTGCCGCGCCCCCTCCCGCACGGCCGCGGCCTCCTCCTCCGCCAGCTCGAACAGCCGCCGCGCCCGCTCCCCGAGCTCCTCGTACGTCTGCGGGGCGAGCCCCGCGACCACGTCCCGCAGCCGCCGCGCCTCGTCGTCCATCTCCCGGGCGAGCACGGTGAGCCGGGCGGCCCGCTCCCAGGCGGCGTCACGGTCCCGGAAGAGGGCGTCGATGTAGGCGTCGACCTGTTCGGGACGGTAGCCACGCCCTCGTACGACCACGAAGTCGTAGAGCGGGACCGGTGCGCTACTCATCCTGGAACCCCTCTCCGCCGAACGGATGCGAAATGATGATTTAGCGCACATCTTGATGTATCGGGCGGAAGCGTTCATAACGCGACACTCCGCGCAGCCGACACCGCACAGGGGCACGGAGGCACGCAGGCACGCCGAGCGGCGCACACGAAGACCAGCGGCGCACGGAAGGTCGATCGGCGCGCAAAACGGCCAAGAGCGCATACGAAAGGGCCGGCTCCCGGTAGTACCACCGGAAGCCGGCCCTCTCACGCCCGCACGCCGCACTCGGCGACAGCCCGCGGCAACCGGGTGACATCACCCGGTTGCCGTCATCTCACGACAAACAGCCGAACGGCCGTCACAGCAGCCCGTCCCACATCTGCTCCAGCAGCACCGACCACCAGCTCTCCGGCGACCCCAGCGCCGCCGGGTCGAGCGCGGCCAGCTGAGCCTGGAAGTCGACGGTCCAACGCCCCGCCTGCTCCTGGTTCAGACCGAAGCGAAGCCGCCACATCCGGCCCAGCAGCGCCAGACAGCGCTGGAACTCGGGCAGTCCGGTGTTCACGAACTGCGGCGGTACGGGCGCACCGCCCGGCCCCGCCTCCACCGGCACGGCGACGATGTGCGCCGTCCCGTACTGCACACACAGCGCCTTGCCGAAGTCGCTGCCCATGACGAGATACGAGCCCGCGTCCGACGCCGGCTGCACCCCGCGCTCCTGCGCCAGCTCCGCCAGTGTCGGCACCGGCCGCCCCGGCTGGGCCTGCGCCCAGAAGAAAGGGCCCATGTCCATCGGCAGGCCGCCCACCATCAGGCTGTGCGCCACGACCGGCGGCACACCCTGCCGGGACACGGCGGCCTGCTCGAACCGGAACAGCCCCGGCCCGAACGCCGCCGCCAGCTCCTGCGCCACACCCTCCGGCGGAATCGGCGGCACCGCCTGCACCTGCGGCAACGGCGCCCGCATCGGAGCCGGCCGGGCGGGCCCGTCGGCCACCTGGTGCAACTCGCCCTGGTGCGCGAGCAACTGCTGCATGCCCTGCTGCCGGCTCGCGTGATCCGTGCCGTACGGCGCGATCGACGTGATCCGCGCCTGCGGCCACTGCTCCCGGATCATCCGCGCGCAGTACGCGCCCGGCAGCTCGCACGACTCCAGCTCCGTGTGCAGCTCCAGCACCTGGTCCGGCGGCACGTTCATGCCCCGCAGCTCATGGAAGATCTGCCACTCCGGGTGCGGCGTACCCGGCGCCGAACGCCGGATCAGCTGCTGCTCCGACCCGTCCTGCGCGCGGTAGCGGAGCACGGCCTGGTAGCCGGGGCCGACGGTCGGCTGCCCGGTGGGCTGCTGGGGATAGCCGTACGCCGGTGGCTGACCGGGCTGACCGGGCTGACCGGGCGCGGGGTGGCCCGGCTGACCGGGCGGCGGGATCGCACCCGGGGGCATGGGGGGCTGGGGAGCGCCGGGACCGCCGGGACCGCCGGGGCCGCCGGGACCGCCGGGAGGAGTACCGGGGCCGCCCGGAGGCATTCCCGGAACCCCGGGCGGCTGGGGCGCACCGGGAGCGGGCGGCGGCGGAGGCACGCCGGGGCCGCCCACCGGGGGCCCCGCCAGCATGGTCTCCGCATGGTGAACGGCACCCCGGGCACCGCCCGAGGAACCCGGGCCACCGGGAGCACCCGGAGCGCCGGGCGTCCCGGGGGGACCCGGAGGCTGCGGCGCGCCAGGGCCACCGGCACTCTGCGCACCAGGAACGCCGGGAGGGCCCGGAGGCTGCGGCGCACCCGGCATGCCCGGAGCACCCGGGGTGCCGGGCGGGCTGGGGACACCGGGCGGATTCGGCACACCAGGGGCACCCGGCGCACCAGGAGGCCCGGGAGGCTGCGGCGCGCCCCCCATCTGGCTCGGGTCGGCCAGCACGGTCGCGGCATGGTGCACCCCACCCGGGGGCGTACCACCCGGCGTACCGGGCGGGTTGGGGGCGCCCGGAGGATTCGGCGCACCAGGCGCACCAGGCGCACCGGGAGCACCCGGAGCACCGGGCGGCGGCGGAACCCCCGGCCCCGCCACACCCTCGGGCCCCTCAGGCCCGAGCGCCGACACGAGCTGCGTCGGAACGTACCCGCCTCCCGGAGCGCCCGGCGTACCCGGAGCACCCGGAGCACCCGGCGCCGACGGCGGCGCAGGAGGCGCGGGAGTCGCACCCCCCGCCCCCGGAACCCCAGGAACCCCCGGCGGAGGCGGCGGCACCGCCCCGTTCCGCGGACGCGGCGGCGCCGCCTTGCTCGTCGCGGCGTCGGCGATGTCCTCGGCGTTGGGCGGGAGCGGCCGCCCCGGCGTCTCGGGGCCGCCCTGCGGATAGCCGTACGAAGGGGCGGGCGGCGGCGTGGCACCCGGCGGAGGCATGTCAGCCGCACCAGGAGCACCAGGAGCACCAGGAGCACCAGGAGCACCAGGAGCACCCTGCGGGTAGCCGTACGAAGGCGCCCCCGGAGGCACGGGGGGCGCGGGCGGCGTGTTCGGTTCGTCGAGCGCCGGCTCGATCGCCGTCGACGGAAGCTGGCTGCCACCCGACATCAGCGCGGTCTTGGCGTCCGGCGGAGCGGCGTCTTCGCCGCTCAACGGCGGCGCGAACACCGTCTCCGGCAGCGGCACGGAACGGTCCTCACCGGGGCCGGGGTTGGTGTCCGTACCGGCCCAAGGGGTCGCCCCGTCGGGCACCCCCGGCACACTCGGCACCGGCGGAGCAGCCGCCGAAGCCCCGGCCGCACCCTCATCGGCACCCTGCCCGGACCCGGACTCCGAGCCCGACCCTCCGTCCCTGCCCTGGATCCCCAGCTTGTCCGCCGCCTCCTGCAACCACTCCGGCGGCGTCAGCAGGAACGACGTCTGGTTCAGGTCCACCCGGGCCGGAGCGGCCGGCGCCGGCTCGGCGACCGCGTCCCCACGGCCGTACTCCTCCTCGTACCGGCGGATCACCTCACCCACCGGCAGCGACGGCCACAGCGTGGCCTCCCCGCTGTCGCGGGCGATCACCAACCGCTGCGCGCCGCCGTCCGAACGCGGCCCGTCCGCACGGTCCTCGGCCCACACCACGAACCCGAGGCCGAACTCCCGCACCCGCACCTCACGATGCTGGTACGACGGCACCTCGCCGTTGATCCACTCTTCCGCACGCTCCTGCGCCTGCGCGAACGTCACCATCGCGAAGCTCACTCCCCCACAGCCGCGGCGGTCACGGGCACCGCACGCGCGAACCCACCGTCCACCATCAGATTCGCCACCGTCTCCAACTCCGGCGGAGACCCCGCCAGCCGGGACAGAAACGCGTCGAAGTCCTCACCGCACGGCACCAGCAGCCGCTCCACCCGCTCCGCCGGCGGCCACGAGGGATCCACGTCCCGCGCGTCGTCGTACGCGCAGAACCACACCGAACCCAGCCGCTCGCCCTTCACCTTCACGGCCAGCAACCCGCCCTGCACGAACCCGACACCCAGGTAGTCCTTGGTCAGATGGTCCCGCAGGCACTTGTTGACGTACACCAGGTCGTTGACGGCCGCCTCGTCCCGCACCGTGAACAGCGGCTGGTCCACCAGCAGCCCCAACTCCGCGTCCAGCGCCGTCCCCACCGGGGCACAACCGCCCGCGGCCTTCAGGAACGACCGGTACGCGCCCGGCAGCCGGTACCCGAGATCCTCCTCGACTCCCAGCGCCTGCGCCTCCGTCACCGCCACACCCGACTTCGGCAGCCGGAAGTGAGCGGGCCGCGTCTCCTGCAACGGCCGCGTCCCTCGCTTGTCGTGCTCCACCGCCGACGTGGCGATGCCACCGTGATGCCGCAGCAGCGCCTTCACCTCGACCGGAACCAGCTCCAGCCGCCGGGAGCCCACCACGTGGTGCCACGTCCAGCCGTGCGGCGTCGCCACCGCCGGGATCGTGTCCCACAGCTCGTGCCCCGACGCGGCCAGCGCCGCGTTCGCCGACACGTAGTCCGTCAGCCGCAACTCGTCGACACCGAAACCCTCCGGCGGCTCCGCGATCTCCGCCGCCGCCCGCGCGTACGGCGAGAAATCGGGGTAACCCCGCCCGTCAACCCGTACCCCTCTCGGGTGACGGGTCGCCCGCACCGGATCCGGGAAATGCACGACCTGCCCGGCGTAGGCCGCGTTCGGCGGCGCGGCTTGCTGCCCGAGCCGACCTGTCGTCATGGCGGTTGCCCCCTGCGGCGTTCTGATACGCGCCACCATGACCACTCTCGGTCACAACGCCACGTATCGACTGTCTCGTCTGCGTCCACGCGTCACCGCATGGAAAGCGGTGCCGACAGCCTATGCGGTACGACGACACCGGTCACCGGCGCCGGTCGTCACCCCCTCCGCTTCCGTGACCAGCCGTCACCCCGCCGTGACAGCCCGCCCAAACCCGGGCGTGTCGCGACGCCCCAGCTTCCGCACCTGCCACGGCATTTGGCACTCTGTGACGTCCGAGAGCATGCCCGGGGGATGCTCGGGAGGGGATGATGAACGTGAACGCGACGCAGACAGGCGCCCACGCGCCCAGGTCCGGCGACCCCCGCATCGGCTGGAGCGCCACCGAAACCCCGCACGCGCCCGCCCTCCTGCACCGCCGCGACGGCATACTCCCCACCGTCGCCGCCGCCCTCTCGGTCCGCGGCGCCACCCTCACCGGCACCGCCGCCCGCGGCGACCAGCCCCCGCAGCTGCACCACCTCGTCCAGGACTTCCTCGACACCCTCACCAGCTCCGAGCGGGACCGCTTCACCGGCCGCTGCGCCGAGACGATCCTCATCTCGCGCCACATCGCCACCGCCGACGCCGCCCGCAGCAAACGCTCCGCGCGCAAACCCATGACCAACGGCGAGGCGCGCAAAGCCCTCAAGCAGGCCAAGCTCACCGCCCGCCGCATCCGCGAGGACGGCGACCCCCTGCACGGCAGCTTCGCCACGCCCTGCCGTGCCTGCACCGCCCTCAGCGCCCACTTCGGCGTCCGCATCGTCGACCCGACGACCACCGACGGCTAGCCCGTCCCTCTCACCTCACCCGGCACATCCGTAGGCACCGACGAACGAAGGGCAGATGCACACCGACCGCACCACCAGCACCCGCTTCCCCGTCCCCGTGGACGCCGCCCTGCGCGCCGCCGGCTGGCAACCCGGCCGCTGGGACATCAAGCAGGCCGAGATCTGGGCCGACACCCTGCGCGAACACACCTCACCGGCGGGTCACACCCACGCCGTCTTCCCCGCCGCCGTGGAGGCCTGGGCGGAGTTCGGCGGCCTGCACATCACCCCCGCCGGTCCCGGCCGCCAGGTCGCCCCCGCGGCCCTGCACTTCGACCCGCTCCACGGCCTGCACATGGCCCGCACCCTCGGCGACCTCGGCCGCGCCCTCGACACCGAGGTCTGCCCCCTGGGCGCCGAGACCGACACCCAGGCGCTCCTCGCCATCGACACCGAAGGCCGCGTCTACGCCCTCGACCACACCGGCGACTGGTACCTCGGCCCCGACATCGACCAGGCCCTCGCCGCCCTCGTCGCCGGCATAGAACCGGCACGCCTCACGGCCGGCTGAGCCTACGCCGCCGGAATCACCGCCGACACCCGGAAACCCCCCGCGTCCGTCGGCCCGGACACGAACACCCCGCCCAGCGCGGCCACGCGCTCCTTCATCCCCACCAGACCGTTGCCCCCCGACGGCAGCCGCGCCGACGACGCCGACGACGGCTCCGGCGGCGGCTCGTTCTCCACCTGCATCGCGATCTCCGACACCCGGTGCGCGAGCCGCACGTACGTCTTCGCCCCCGCCGCGTGCTTGTGGACGTTGGTCAACGCCTCCTGCACCACCCGGAACGCGGTCTGCTCGATCGCCGGCGCATACGACCGCGTCTCCCCCTCCACCGACAGGTCCACGGCCATCCCCGCGGCCGCCGACTGCCCGATCAACGCGTCCAGCTCCGAAAGGCAGGGCCCGTCGGCAGCCCCGTCGTCCCCGCCGTCCCGCTCCCGGTCCGCCGCCGCGGCCGCGGCGACCCCCACGGCGGCCAACGGCACCACGGCCCCCGGCGACCGGTCCGCCGCGCGCACGTCCCCACTGCGCAGCACCCCGAGCATCTCCCGCAACTCGGTCAACGCCTGCCGCCCCATGTCCCCGACCAGCGCGGCGTTCCGCACCGCCTTGTCGGGATCCTTACGGGCCACGGCCTGCAACGCGGCGGAGTGCACCACCATCAGACTCACCCGGTGCGCGACGACGTCGTGCATCTCCCGGGCGATACGGGTGCGCTCCTCGTTCCGCGCCCACTCGGCGCGCTCCTCGGCCCGCTCGGCCAGCAACTGAAGCTCCCGCTCCAGGCTGTCCGCCCGCTCCCGCAGACTCTCCATCAACCGCCGCCGGGCCCCGACATACAGCCCGAGCAGCAGAGGAGGCGCGGTCACCCCGAGAGCCGTCGTGATCGAGGCGAACGGCACCACCCAGTCCCCGACGGTCAGGCTCCCCCGCCCGACGTCCTGCCGCAGCCACACGAACGTCACGATCAACGCGCCGACGAACGACATCCCCGCCAGCGAGGCGATGATCCGCCGGGGCAGTTCGGACGCGGCGAGCGTGTACAGCCCGACGACGCCCATCAGGAAGCCCATCTGGGCCGGCATCACCGCGATCGACACCAGCACGACGGCGATCGGCCACCGGCGCCGCAACACCAGCACCGAGCCCGCCAGAACCCCGAACACCACCCCCGCGGCCTGCGGGATCCCCGCGTCCCCCGCGAACCGGACCCCCTCGAAACCGCACTCCACCGCGGACGCCACGCCCAGACTCACGTCCAGCACGGCACTGCGCACCCTGCCCCACCACCACGGCCCCGCTCTCGGTGGCGGCGCCTCTGCGTGGGCTTCCCCCGTCGTGGTCATGCCTCCAGCCTACGGGCGCCCGGTCCCCGTTTTCCGGTGACTTTCGTGGACCCGATCCCGTCTCCGGTAAGGTCTGACTCGCTGTCCCCCGTGGTGTAACTGGCAGCACACTGGTTTTTGGTACCAGCAGGACAAGGTTCGAATCCTTGCGGGGGAGCCACAGCACCCAAGACCTCGGAGCGGGCCCTGACAGCCAAGTCAGGGCCCGCTCTCATGTCCCCCACGAAACACCCCGGTATCCTGCGGATGTCACCCCACCCCCTCCACAGCCGAAGGGCATCCCGTGAGCGCCATTCGCCCGGCAGCCGTCGTCGTTCTCGCAGCGGGTGAGGGCACCCGTATGAAGTCGGCCACACCCAAGGTCCTGCACGAGCTCTGCGGACGCAGCCTCGTGGGTCATGTGCTGGCCGCCGCACGTGAGTTGCGGCCCGAGAACCTGGTCGTGGTCGTGGGGCACGCGCGGGAGAAGGTGTCCGCGCACCTCGGTGAGATCGACCCCGGCGTACGCACCGCCGTGCAGGCGGAGCAGAACGGTACGGGTCATGCCGTACGGATGGCTCTGGAGGAGCTCGGCGGGGCCGTGGACGGGACCGTCGTGGTCGTCTGTGGTGACACTCCCCTGCTCACCGGCGAGACCCTGACCCGCCTCGCCGCCACGCACTCCGCGGACGGCAACGCGGTGACCGTGCTGACGGCCGAGGTGCCGGACGCGACGGGGTACGGGCGGATCGTGCGGGACGGGGCGTCCGGCGCGGTGACGGCGATCGTCGAGCACAAGGACGCCTCCGAGTCGCAGCTTGCGATCCGTGAGATCAACTCCGGGGTCTTCGCCTTCGACGGACAACTGCTCGCCGACGCCCTGGGGAAGGTGCGGACGGACAACAGCCAGGGCGAGGAGTATCTGACCGACGTCCTCGGGATCCTGCGCGAGGCCGGTCATCGGGTCGGTGCCTCCGTCGCCGCCGACCACCGCGAGATCGCCGGCATCAACAACCGTGTGCAGCTCGCCGAGGCGCGTCGCATCCTGAACGACCGGCTGCTGACGGCCGCCATGCTGGCCGGCGTCACGGTGGTCGACCCGGCGACGACGTGGGTCGACGTGACCGTCACGTTCGACCAGGACGCCGTCGTCAACCCCGGGACCCAGCTCCAGGGCTCGACGCATCTCGGTGAGGGTGCGGAGGTCGGTCCGAACAGCCGGCTGAAGGACACCCGGGTCGGCGCCGGGGCGCGGGTCGACAACACCGTCGCGGACGGCGCCGTGGTCGGGGCCCAGGCGACCGTGGGGCCGTACGCCTACCTGCGGCCCGGTACCCGTCTCGGGGCGAAGGGCAAGATCGGGACGTACGTCGAGACGAAGAACGCCTCGATCGGCGAGGGGACGAAGGTGCCTCACCTCTCGTACGTCGGTGACGCGACGATCGGCGACTTCTCGAACATCGGCGCCGCGAGTGTCTTCGTGAACTACGACGGACAGGACAAACACCACACGACGGTCGGTTCTCACTGCCGTACCGGTTCGGACAACATGTTTGTGGCTCCTGTCACGATCGGGGACGGCGCGTACACCGCCGCGGGCTCGGTGATCACGAAGGACGTGCCGCCCGGTTCGCTGGCCGTGGCCCGCGGTCAGCAGCGGAATATCGAGGGTTGGGTGGCTCGCAAGCGTCCGGGCAGCGCGGCGGCGAAGGCGGCCGAGGCGGCGTCACGGCAGGTCGAGAGCGAGGACTGACCGGAAACGGGTGCGCCAAACACGGCGTACCGTGATAAGTGCACACCCTGTTGAGACACCTCTGAGGAGACAGCTGTGACCGGGATCAAGACGACCGGCGAGAAGAAGTTGATGTTCTTCTCCGGCCGCGCCCACCCCGAGCTTGCCGAGGAGGTCGCCCAGCAGTTGGGTGTCGGGGTCGTCCCGACCAAGGCCTTCGACTTCGCCAACGGCGAGATCTACGTCCGTTATCAGGAGTCGGCGCGCGGTGCGGACTGCTTCGTGATCCAGAGCCACACGGCTCCGATCAACCAGTGGATCATGGAGCAGCTGATCATGATCGACGCGCTGAAGCGTGCGTCGGCCCGCTCCATCACGGTGATCGTGCCGTTCTACGGTTACGCGCGGCAGGACAAGAAGCACCGTGGGCGTGAACCGATCTCGGCGCGTCTGATCGCGGACCTGATGAAGACCTCGGGCGCGGACCGGATCCTGACCGTGGATCTGCACACGGACCAGATCCAGGGCTTCTTCGACGGCCCGGTCGACCACCTCTTCGCGCTTCCGCTGCTCGCGGACTACGTGGGCCGCAAGGTCGAGCGGGAGAAGCTGACCGTGGTGTCTCCGGACGCCGGGCGGGTGCGGGTCGCGGACCGTTGGTGTGACCGGCTCGGTGCTCCCCTCGCCATCGTGCACAAGCGGCGGGACAAGGACGTCGCCAACCAGGTGACCGTCCACGAGGTCGTGGGTGAGGTCAAGGGCCGGGTGTGTGTCCTGGTCGACGACATGATCGACACGGGCGGGACCATCTGCGCGGCCGCCGACGCGCTGTTCGCGCACGGCGCGGAGGACGTCATCGTCACCGCGACGCATGGTGTGCTGTCGGGTCCCGCGGCGGACCGGCTGAAGAACTCCCGGGTGAGCGAGTTCGTGTTCACGAACACGCTGCCGACGCCGGGTGAGCTGAGTCGCGACCTGGACAAGCTGACGGTGCTGTCGATCGCGCCGACGGTCGCGAACGCGGTGCGCGAGGTGTTCGAGGACGGTTCGGTGACGAGCCTCTTCGACGAGCAGTAGGAATCCGCGGTAAAGATCCTTTTGGGTGCGGCCTCCCTGTCCGAGTAGACTGCTTCAGTTGCTCGGCGAGGGAGGCCGCACCTGTTGGTTCAGGTGTCGGCTGTCCGTTATCGACGCGCTCTTCGTAGCAGGCCGTTCGTGGCCGGGTGACCACGTCCGTCTCTAGTTTCTACGAGGAGTGATCCGTATGTCCGAGGTCAAGATCTCCGCTGAGACCCGTACCGAGTTCGGTAAGGGTGCCGCCCGTCGTATCCGTCGTGACAGCAAGGTTCCCGGTGTGCTGTACGGCCACGGCTCGGACCCGCTGCACCTCACGCTTCCCGGTCACGACCTGCTGCTGGCGCTGCGTACGCCGAACGTCCTGATCGCGCTGGACATCGACGGCAAGTCGAACGAGCTGGCGATCCCGAAGGCCGTGCAGCGTGACCCGCTGAAGGGCTTCCTGGAGCACGTGGACCTGCTGCTGGTCAAGCGCGGCGAGAAGGTCACGGTCGAGGTCCCGGTGCACACCGAGGGCGAGCTGGCGGCGGGTGGCAACCTGCTGGAGCACGTGCTGAACGCGCTGCCGGTCGAGGCCGAGGCCACGCACATCCCCGAGTCGGTCACGGTCTCCATCGAGGGCCTGGAGGCCGGCGCCTCCGTCCTGGCGAAGGACATCACGCTGCCGAAGGGCACCACGCTGGCCGTCGAGGAGGACGCCGTCGTCCTCCAGGTGCTGGCCGCGCAGGCCGAGGAGGCCCCGGAGGGCGAGGCCGCCGAGGGCGAGGAAGTCGCCGAGGCCTGATCCTCGCTGTCATCGGTTGGTCGGCCGCTGTTCCCGTGCGGGGCAGCGGCCGACGCCTGTCACTCAGGCTTGCCTCACAATGTTCGCGGCGGTCATCCCCGCGGACCGGCGTTTGTCCTGGGGGTCCGGGGGCCCGCGGCGGAGCCGCTGATGTCGCAGCTCCGGGAAAGCACAGCAAGGAGACGTGGACGTGACTACCGGCGCCAATGACCCGTGGCTGATCGTGGGCCTCGGCAATCCCGGGCCCGAGTACGCCATGAACCGGCACAACGTCGGGTTCATGGTGGCCGATCTGCTGGCCGACCGGGTCGGGGGGAGGTTCAAGCGGGCCGGCCGGGCTCAGGCGCAGGTGGTGGAGGGCCGTATCGGTCCGCCGGGGCCGTTGAACCGGCGGGTGATCCTCGCGAAGCCGATGTCGTACATGAACCTCTCGGGCGGGCCGGTGAACGCCCTGCGCGATTTCTACAAGGTGCCGCTCGCGAACATCGTCGCGATCCATGACGAGCTGGACATCGACTACGGCACTCTGCGGCTGAAGCTCGGCGGCGGCGACAACGGGCACAACGGCCTGAAGTCGATGACGAAAGCGATGAGCGCCGACTACCACCGGGTGCGGTTCGGCATCGGGCGCCCTCCCGGTCGTATGCAGGTCGCGGACTTCGTGCTGAAGGACTTCTCGGCCGCGGAGCGCAAGGAGTTGGACTACTTCGTGGACCGGGCCGCGGACGCGGTGGAGTGTCTGGTGATCGAGGGGTTGGAGCGGGCGCAAAGCACGTACAACTCGTGACTTGTCCGGCCGGTCGGCCGGACCGAGGTTGACCGGGCGCAGGGGCATGGCCAAGGATCGCGGCCATGCCTTCTGCCGTTGTCTCCAGTCAGGGCGCTTTCACGGCGCTGCGGTTCGGGCGGTTCGCGGCGATGGGCACGGTCGCGGTGCTGATCCTGATCGCGGGTGTGTGGGCGTCGTGGGGCAGTGCGCAGCACGTGATGCTCACGAAGGGCCGGGAGAGCGGCACGATCAAGGTGACGCGGTGTGGCGCGGACACGTGCAGTGGGCCGTACGCGCCGATTTCGGCGGGGTCGCGGGCGCGTGGGTCGGTGACCATCGACAAGACCGTGGCCGTGCGCGAGGGGCAGACGTACACGGTCGTGGTGAAGCCGGGCAGTGACGACGTCGTGCGGTCGGGGCCGGCGGGTGTGCTGTACGCGTGGGTTCCGCTGGGTGGTGCGCTGTTGCTGGCCGCGGTCGTCGTCGCAGGTGGGCTGCGGCGGACGCGGGCGGCGTGGGTGCTGGCGGGGTCGGGGATCGCGTTGCTGACCGCGGCGTTCGTGACGGTCTGAGGTGCTGGCCGTTCTCCATATCTGTGGAGGATCTGAGTGTTGTCTGTTCGTGATTGACCCGGGGTCAGTGCGGGCTGGATGCTGAGCCGCCCCCTCCACATCTTCCCGTTCCTTCTCGAAGATGGACTACTGCCTCATGCGTACCCTCAACCGCGTCGGCGCTCTGTCCGCCGTCGCCGCGGCCGCGTTGCTCTCCGCGCCGGCCGCCGCCCACGCCACCGCTCCCGGTGACAACGGCACCGTCAAGATCCACGACGCCACCACCGGCGAGGAACTGCGCAGGAACGAACCGCACGTGTGCGAGTTCTACCTGGACGCGTTCGGTTTCGACAGCGTGCAGCAGGTCTCCTGGCACATCGAGGCCTGGGCGCCCACGGCCGCCGTGAAGGGCGAGACCGTGAAGTCCGGTGCGATCACGCTGGACGGCGAGGGTCATGGCCGTACGGCGGACATGACGCTCCCCGACGGGCACTACAAGCTGTTCTGGAACTTCGAGGGCGAGAAGGGGTCCGCGAAGCACAAGGTGTTCTGGACGGACTGCGAGGACGAGGAGGAGGGCGGCGGTACGGCGACGCCGTCGGCTTCGGCTTCGCCTTCCGAGACGCCGGGTGGGTCCACCGAGGAGCCTTCCGCGAGCCCGTCGGCGCCGGGCGAGGCGGTCGCGTCGCCGTCGCCGCAGGGCGGTGGTGAGGGCGACCTCGCCGAGACCGGGAACGGCGCGCCGGTGGGCCTGCTGTCCGCGGCGGCCGCCGCGCTGCTCGGCGCGGGCGGCTACCTGGTGTTCCGGCGTCGTAGGGCCTGACCGCCGAGGTCGTGAGACGACCGGTGCCCCCGTGCTCGTACGAGCACGGGGGCACCGTCGTCGGGCCGGTGGGTCAGCCGGTGTTGCGCAGGCCGGCCGCCACGCCGTTCACGGTGAGCAGCAGGGCGCGGGAGAGCAGCGGGTCGGCTGTCTCTCCGGCGGCCACGGCGTCACGCTGGCGCTTGAGGAGGGCGACCTGGAGGTAGGAGATCGGGTCCAGGTAGGCGTCGCGGATGGCGAAGGTCTGCTTGAGGACCGGCTGGGCGTCGAGGAGTTCCCGCTCGCCGGTGACCTTGAGGACCTCGGCGACGGTCAGATCGTGTTCGGCGCGGATGGTGTCGAAGACGTGCTTCAGCTCGTCCGGCACCAGCGTGTCGACGTAGTGGGCGGCGATCCGCAGGTCGGTCTTGGCGAGCGTCATCTCGACGTTGGAGATGAAGTTGCGGAAGAAGTGCCACTGTTCGTGCATCTCGTCGAGCACGGTGTCGAGGCCGGCCTCGCGCAGCGCCTTCAGGCCCGAGCCGACGCCGAACCAGCCGGGGACGATCTGCCGGGACTGGGTCCAGCCGAAGACCCAGGGGATGGCGCGCAGTCCGTCGAGCGAGACGCCCGACCCGGGGCGGCGGGAGGGCCGCGAGCCCAGGTGCAGGTCGGCGAGCTGGTCGACCGGCGTGGAGGCGAGGAAGTACGTCGGCAGATCGGGGTCCTCGACGAGACGCCGATAGGCGGCGTGGGCGGCGTCGGAGACGACGTCCATCGCGGCGTCCCAGCGGGCGAGCGCCTCGCCCGACTGGCGCGGGGCGGTGTGCAGCGCGGAGGCCTGCAGCGTCGCCGCGACCGTCAGTTCCAGGTTCTCCCTGGCCAGCGACGGCACGAGGTACTTGTCGGAGATGACCTCGCCCTGCTCGGTGACCTTGATCTCGCCCTCCAGGGTGCCCCAGGGCTGGGCGAGGATCGCGTCGTGGGAGGGGCCGCCGCCGCGGCCGACGGTGCCGCCGCGGCCGTGGAAGAGGCGCAGCCGGACGCCGTAGCGGTGGGCGACGTCGCGCAGTCGGCGCTGGGCGCGGTGGATCTCCCACTGGCTGGTGGTGATGCCGCCGAACTTGGAGGAGTCGGAGTAGCCCAGCATGACCTCCTGGACGTCGCCCCGCAGCGCGACGAGGCGCCGGTAGGACGGGTCGGAGAGCATGTCCTCCAGGATGGTGTCGGCGGCCTTCAGCTCGTCCGTGGTCTCCAGGAGCGGGACGATGCCGATCTTGGCCCAGCCGGCGTGCAGGTCGATGAGGCCGGCCTCGCGGGCGAGGACGGCGGCGGCGAACACGTCGTCGGCGCCCTGGCACATGGAGATGATGTACGACTCGATGACCTCGGGTCCGAAGACGGCGAGGGCCCGCTTGACGGTCTGGAAGACGCCGAGGGTCTTCTCGCCGGCCGCGTCCACGGGCGCCGGGCTGGGCGCGAGGGGCCGGCGCGAGCGGAGCTCCTTGGCGAGCAGCTTGGAGCGGTAGTCGCGGGGCATGTCGGCGTAGCGCCAGGACTCCTCGCCGAGCCGGTCGAAGAGCTGGCCGAGGGCGTGGTGGTGGGCGTCGGCGTGCTCGCGGACGTCCATGGTGGCCAGCTGGAGGCCGAACGCGGACAGGGTGCGGATGATCCGGTCCATGCGGCCGTCGGCGAACAGCCCACCCCGGTGCTCGCGCAGGGACGTCTGGATCAGCGTGAGGTCCTGGAGCAGCTCGCCGGTGCCGAGGTAGTCGCGGCCGGCCTCGTGCGGGATGCCCTTGGCGAGGCGGAGCTTGGTGTTCTCCAGCTTCTGCCGGATGCAGGTGGCCTTGAGCCGGTAGGGCTCCTCGGCGTTGAGGCGCTTGTAGCGGGGGCTGATCTCGGGGAGGGCGTCGAGGTCGGCCTGGAGGGAGTCGAGGAGCTCCTGGGTGGCGCCGGTGTAGCGGATGGAGTTCGACAGGAAGCCGCGCAGCTCGTCGATCATCTCCAGGGCGTCGTTGATGCCGTGCTCGTGCTGGAGGATGAGGACGTCCCAGGTCACCTGGGGGGTGACGTTGGGGTTGCCGTCGCGGTCGCCGCCGATCCACGTGCCGAAGGTGAGGGGGCGGGTGGCGTCGGGCAGCTTGTAGCCGACGCGCTCGAGCTCCGCGGTCAGGTCCTCCAGGACGTCGCCGACGGCGCCGGCGTGCAGTTCGTCGAGGTAGTAGATGGCGTTGCGGGCCTCGTCGGCGGGCTCGGGGCGTACGACGCGGAGCTCGTCGGTCTGCCATACGAGGTCGATGTTCTCCGCCAGTCGGGTGTCATGGCGGCGGCGGTCGCCTTCGAGGACCGGAGTCTCCAGGAGGGCGGCGACACGCCGGAGCTTGTTGAGGACCGAACGGCGGGCGGCCTCGGTGGGGTGCGCGGTGAAGACGGGGCGCACGTTCAGGTGCTGGATCGTCTGGCGCAGGTGCTCGGGGTCGGCGTCCTTGAGGCGGTCGGCCGTACGGGCGAGGAGGCCGCCCTCGGCGGCGCGGCGGGCGCGCAGCTCACGGCCCCGGTGGACCTGTTCGGTGACGTTGGCCAGGTGGAAGTAGGTGGAGAAGGCGCGGACCAGCTTGGCCGCGGTGTCCAGCTCCGTGCCGCGCAGCAGCTCGGCGGCGGCTTCGCCGTCCTCTCGGGTGAGGCGGCGGACCTTCTCGACGAGCTCCAGCAGCTCGGGGCCCTCCTGGCGGACGAGGGTCTCACCGAGGAGGTCACCCAGTCGGCGGATGTCGGCGCGCAGTTCGCTGCTGGTCGTCGTGGTCTGGTCGTCGGCACTGCTCACAGGTGCGGCTCCTTGCAGTGTTGAAGCTCGTCCGGGAGGGAACCCGGCGCCTGGGGCCGCGCGGCTGGGCCGCATACGGCTCCTGACATCCGGGAAGAAATCAGAGCGGACCGCGCTGTCCGACCGACTCCAAGGATAGGTGTCCATGCGGACGCGCAGTCTCTCGGGCTCTTGCCGCAGGGCGACGCACTGCCATACTTACGACGCCGTAGGTTACGGAACCGTAGGGACCGATGTAACGGAACCTGGGAACAGTTCCCGCGACCCCGGCACCTGCCACAACCCTCGACCCCACAGGGGACGCCCATGACCACGAGCTCCGATGTGATCGAAGACGCCCCGAAGGCGAACGACGACACCCGACTTCCCTCAGCCACGCTCGGCGGCGAGAAGAAGGGGTCGCTCGAGCAGTTCGCGCTTCTCCTCTTCATCGTCGTGCCGTTCCTGGCGCTCGCCGCCGCGGTGCCGCTGGCGTGGGGCTGGGGCGTGAGCTGGCTGGACCTCGGTCTGCTGGTCTTCTTCTACTTCTTCGCCTGCCACGGCGTCACGATCGGCTACCACCGGTACTTCACCCACGGTTCCTTCAAGGCGAACCGTCCGCTGCGGATCGCGCTCGCCGTCGCGGGGTCGATGGCGGTGGAGGGCCCGCTGGTGCGCTGGGTCGCCGACCACCGCAAGCACCACAAGTTCTCCGACGCGGAGGGTGACCCGCATTCGCCGTGGCGTTACGGCGAGACCGTCCCGGCCCTGATGAAGGGCCTGTGGTGGGCGCACATCGGCTGGATGTTCGACGAGGAGCGCACCCCGCAGGACAAGTACGCGCCGGACCTGATCAAGGACCGGGCGATCCGCGGGATCTCCCGCCAGTTCATCTGGTGGACGGTGCTGTCGCTGGCCCTGCCGGCGCTGATCGGCGGTCTGGTGACGATGTCCTGGTGGGGCGCGTTCACCGGCTTCTTCTGGGGATCCCTGGTGCGGGTGGCGCTGCTGCACCACGTGACCTGGTCGATCAACTCGATCTGCCACGCGGTCGGCAAGCGGCCGTTCAAGTCGCGTGACCGCTCGGGCAACGTGTGGTGGCTGGCCGTGCTCTCCTGCGGCGAGTCCTGGCACAACCTGCACCACGCCGACCCCACCTCCGCGCGGCACGGTGTGGAGCGGGGCCAGATCGACTCCTCGGCCCGGTTCATCCGCTGGTTCGAGATGCTGGGCTGGGCGTACGACGTGCGCTGGCCGTCACGCTCGCGTATCGATTCGCGCCGGAACACCGGGGAAGGCGGCTCCCGGCGCCGGAAGGAGCCTGCCAAGGCGGCATGATTGACGCCGTGGCGACCGACTCCAGCAGTACCCCCAGCAACGACAAGCCCCGGCGGACGCGTCGTACCCGGATGACGGGGGCGGAGCGGCGCCAGCAGTTGCTGGAGATCGGTCGCACGCTGTTCGCCGCGAAGGGGTTCGAGGGCACGTCGGTGGAGGAGATCGCGGCGAAGGCCGGGGTGTCCAAGCCGGTGGTGTACGAGCACTTCGGCGGCAAGGAGGGGCTGTACGCGGTGGTGGTGGACCGCGAGATGCGGCGCCTGCTGGACATGGTGACGAGCAGCCTGACCGCCGGCCACCCCCGTGAGCTGTGCGAACAGGCGGCGTTCGCGCTCCTGGACTACATCGAGGAGTACACGGACGGTTTCCGCATCCTGGTCCGTGACTCGCCCATCCCCCAGTCGACGGGTTCCTTCGCCTCGCTGATCTCGGACATCGCGACCCAGGTGGAGGACATCCTGGGCCGCGAGTTCAAGAGCCGCGGCTTCGACCCCAAGCTCGCCCCGCTCTACGCCCAGGCCCTGGTCGGGATGGTCGCCCTGACCGGCCAGTGGTGGCTGGACGTCCGCCGTCCGAAGAAGGCGGAGGTGGCGGCGCATCTGGTGAACCTGGCCTGGCACGGGCTGGACGGGCTGGAGGCGAAGCCGCGCCTGATAGGGCACCGCAAGAGCTGACGCACCGGGCGCCGCCCGCTGTGCCCGTACCCCGCGGGGGCGCCCTCAGTGCCTGGCCCTCAGTGCTTGAAGGTGTCCTTCCCCTTCTCCTTCGCCTGCCGGGCGTCGCCCTTCATCTGGTCGGTCTTGCCCTCGGCGGTCATCCGCTCGTTGCCGGCCATCCGGCCCATGGCTTCCTTGGCCTTGCCCTTGACCTGTTCCTTCTTCGCGCGGGTCTTCTCTTCCTTCGCCACGTTCCTCACTCCTCGCGAGGTCGACGTCGGGGTCATCGATCGGGTGACCCTGCGCCGGGGCACTCAAACAGCGACCACGAGGGGGAACCCAGGTGATCGAGGATCTCGAACACGCGTTGGCGGTCGCCGACTACCGGCGACGCAAGGCCGAGGGCACGCTCGGAGAGGGCATCCCGCACGAGGAGGTCAGGCGCCTGCTGGGGCTGAGTCGCCCGAGCACGGCCTGTCAGCCGATGGGCTCCAGGAACTCCAGTCGGTTCCCCACGGGGTCGTAGGAGTAGAACCGCCGATGCCCCGGCAGGTGCTCGTCCCAGGTGACGACCGCTCCCCGGGCCGCCAGCCGGGCGGCGTACGTCTCGATCCCGGTGACGCGCAACCCGGGGTGGGCCTTCTTGGCAGGCCGGAAGTCCTTCTCGATGCCGAGGTGCAGTTGCACACGGCCCGCCTGGAACCAGCAGCCCCCGCGCGCGGCGAGCGCGGGCGGCTTGGGGATCTCCGTCATTCCGAGGACGCCCGCGTAGTACGCCCGCAGCCGCCCCTCCGTGCCGGGCGGGGCCGTGAGCTGGACGTGGTCGACGGCGGTGATCATCACGCTCCCCTGCGGGCCACGGCGAAGATGCGGCGGAACGGGAACGGCGTGCCGTGCGCCCCGGTCGGGTAGGCCGCGCGCAGGGCCGCCCGGTAGTCGTCGAGGAAGGCGTCCCGCGCCTCGGGTTCGTCGGCGAGGGCGGTGAGGACCGGTCGCAGGCCGGTGCCCTTCACCCAGTCCAGGACCGGGTCGTCGCCGGTCAGGAGGTGGACGTACGTCGTCTCCCAGACGTCCGCGACGCAGCCGAGGTCGGTGAGGCGGGCGAGGTAGTCCCGCGGGGCCAGGACGGCGTCGTCGTGGCGCAGGGTGTCGGTGAGGCCGTGGCGGTGGGCGAGGTCGCGCATCAGGCGGTGGCTGGGGGCGTCGAAGTTGCCGGGGACCTGGAAGGCGAAGGTGCCGCCTGGCCGCAGGCCGGCCACCCAGGCGCCGAAACGCTCCACATGGTCCGGCACCCACTGCAGCGTGGCATTGCTGACGATCAGGTCGTACGGCTCGTCGGGCGTCCAGGTCCGTACGTCGGCGTGGGCGAAGTCGAGGCGGCCGCCGCCCGGGGTGGGGCCCTCGTGCTCGACGTGGGCCTTGTCGAGCATCTCGGCGGAGTTGTCGTAGCCGGTGATGCGGGCGCCGGGCCAGCGTTCGGCGAGCAGGGCGGTGACGTTGCCGGGTCCGCAGCCGAGGTCGGCGACGCGGGGGTGGTCGCCGGGGAGGTCGGGGATCTGGGCGAGGAGGTCGACGAAGGGGCGGGCCCGGTGGCCGGCGTGACGCAGGTACTGGGCGGGGTCCCAGGTGGGGGCGGCGGCGGACATGGGGAGGCCTCCTGACGCTCGGTCGGTCGTTCTCCAGCCTGCCCTTCCAGATATCTTGACGTCAAGAGACTTCATGTCGACACAACCACTACACTGATCGTCATGGAGGACGAGGTCGATCGGCTGGTCGCAGCGTGGCGCCGGGAGCGCCCGGACCTCGACGTGGAACCGCTCGAGGTACTCAGCCGGGTCAGCAGACTGGCCCGGCATCTGGACCGCGCACGGCGGCTGGCCTTCTCCGAGCACAGCCTGGAGCCCTGGGAGTTCGACGTACTGACCGCGCTCCGCCGCGCGGGAACGCCGTACCAGCTCTCCCCCGGCCAGCTCCTCACCCAGACCCTGGTCACCTCGGGCACGATGACGAACCGCATCGACCGCCTGGCCAAGAAGGGCCTGGTGGAACGCCTCCCCGACCCCAGCGACCGACGCGGAGTCCTGGTCCGCCTCACCCCCGAGGGCCGCGACCGGGCGGATCAGGCGCTCGCGGGTCTGCTCGACCAGGAGCGCGCGATCCTCGCGGAACTCTCCCGGGCCCAGCGCGGCGAACTGGCGGGCCTGCTGCGGCAGCTGACGGCGCCGTTCGACAACATCCCCGGGTAGGGCGTCGGCAGGGGCCTCACCGAGTTCCGCCGTGCCGGCGTGGTGGCAGGTCCGGGCTGCCGGCGGACTGGCCGCCCTGCTGGGCCGCATCCGCCGGACAGGCCGAGCAGCGACGGGCCCCGGCGACCGCGGAGCGCGCACTCGGCCTCCGGGACACCTCCCCGCACCCCAGCGCCCGGCGCGATGCCGTCGCCCGTGTCCCAGCGGGGGCTTCACGCGAGACGCGTCATCGACCCGGCCGCAGTTCGCCTCGCGAACCGGCCGCACTGCCGGTCTCCGACAGGCTCTCCCGGCCCGGCTCGGCCCCTGCACGGCGCGCCGTGCTCCGGCCTCGCGGCCCCCGATGCGGCCTCGACGACACCGCCGAGGTCTTCGCCGACCTGCCGCGGCAGCCGGCCGACAACACCCCGGCGCGGCTGCTCGCCCCGCCCCCGAAGCCAGGTCCAGGTCCAGGTCCAGCCGCCCTACGCCAACTGACCGCCCCGTTCGACCACATCCCCGGTCAGATCCACCGGCCCCACCCCCGCCCGGCGCGCGAGCGCGACCGCGGCGAGGGTCGAGTGGACGCCCAGTTTGCCGAGGACGTTCTGCATGTGGGTGCGGACGGTGTGGGGGGAGAGGTAGAGGCGTTCGGCGACGGCCTTGCGGCCGAGGCCGGCGACCATGCAGCGCAGGACTTCGCGCTCGCGCGGGGTCAGCGACTCCACCAGCCGCTCGCTCTCGGTCCGGTGCTTGCGCGCGGCCGTCAGCTCGCGCAGGACGCCCGTGAGCAGGGCGGGCGGCAGATGGGTCTCGTCGCGCAGCACCCCGCGGATGACGGTGAGCAGCCGGGACAGCGAGCAGTCCTTGGCCACCCACCCGGAGGCCCCGGCCTGGAGGGCGAGCGCGGCCCGGCGCGGATCGTCCTTCTCGGCGAGGACGACGATCCGTACCGCGGGCTGCGCGGTACGGACCCCGGCGACGAGCGAGATGCCGTCGACGAGCCCGTCCTCGCCGACCTCCTGGACCGGCACGGCGGGGCGGATGCCCTGGACGTTGCCGCCCAGGTCGGCGTCGACGAGGAGCACGTCGAACCGACGCCCCTCGGCGGCCGCCCGCTCCAGGCTGCGCAGCGCCGCCGGACCGCTGCCGGCGGCGGAGACGTCGACGTCGGGCTCGGCCGCCAGCGCGGCGGCGAGCGACTCGGCGAAGATGCGATGGTCGTCGACGACCAGGACTCGGATGCGAACCACGAAACCCCCTTCCCCAAGCTCCCGAAGAGCAGGGGATACCCCATCGTCATGAGGACGACACCGGGAGACGAACACCGTCGCGGGCACGACGCCCGAAGCGCGGATGGCCGCACGACCGCCGCCGTGCGGAAACCGATACCCCCACTTCGGGCGTCGAACCCGACCTGTCTCGCCCCCTGATCAGCACCGGCCCCCACCGGTGCCGTTCATCAGAGTACGGCCGGGCGGCAGGAGCGGAAGGTAATTCGCAGAACTGGTTCGCCGACGCGTTTATGGTGAGCCGCATGTTTCGTCTGGAGACAGAAGTCGACAAATCACGGCACGATCTGCTCCGTCGGCGGCTGCGGGACACCAACACCGCGGCCTCCCCGATCCTGCGCGCCCTGCGCGGAACCCCAGGTGAACGCGAACGTCCGCTCCAGGTCTGGGCGCTGGACGACACCGGCGCCGTGGCGGGCGGGCTCGTCGGGCACACCTGGACCACCTGGCTCCATGTCACGTACCTCTGGGTCGACGAACGGCACCGCGGCGCCCGCCTCGGTTCGCGACTGCTCGCGCACGCCGAGCGCACGGCCCGCGACGAACGGGGCTGCACCGCCGTACGCCTGGAGACGTGGGACTTCCAGGCGCCGGAGTTCTACAAGAAGCAGGGGTACGACGTGGTGTGCGTGATCCCGGACTATCCGCCGGGGATCACGGAGTACACACTGACCAAACATCTGGGTCCCGGCTCCGGCGATGATCCGTCACCCTATGGACGGCCAGGTGGAGTTGGGATTTCATGACTGCATGACGAGCAGAGAGCGGTGGACCATGGCTCTCTGGCTGGCCGGGATCGCCGTGGCCGTCTGGGCGGTGATCCGGTTCGGACTGGAGCCAGTGACGGCGGCCCTGGGGATCGGCGGGACGCTGCTCATCGCCTCACCGGCCAGATCCCTCGTCCAGCGCACCTGGGCGTGGAACGCGGAGCGCAGCGAGGGTGCCCAGCTCGACGCCGCGGCGGCCGCGTTGAACCACGCTATCGAGCGGCACTGGACGACCGAGGCAGGCCGCCGCAAGCAGCATCTCGCCGTGGACCGCATCCCCGTGCTGTGGGACACCGTCCGCGAACCCCGCTCCCGCCCGCCCGCGGGCACGGCCGACGGCCCGGCGGCCCGCCAGGGCTCGCTCGACGCCCTGATCGACGACTACCTCGCCCACCCCTCCCGCCTGGTCGTCGTCGGTGACGCGGGCTCCGGCAAGACGGGCCTGTGTGTCGATCTGACCCTCGCGCTGTGCCGCCGGGGCGACCCGCGCCGCGTCCCCGTACTGCTCCAACTGTCCGCCTGGGACCCGGAGACGAGCTTCCAGGACTGGATCGTGAGCCGACTCACCGAGGACTACGGCTTCCTCGGCGACACCACGAAGTACGGCAGCGGCGCGGCCAGGGAACTCCTCGTCCACCGCCGGCTGCTGCCGCTCCTCGACGGCCTCGACGAACTGCCTCCCGAGGCGCGGGGCCAGGTGCTGCGCGCGCTGCGGGAGAACACCCACCTGCCCACGGACACCGTCCTGACCTGCCGTACCGAGGAGTTCCACGCGACGACGGCCGAGGAGCCGCTGCCGGACACCCGTGTCGTACGGCTGCTGCCGGTCGCGGCCGAGGACACCGTCACCTATCTGGAGTCCCACTTCCCCGACGACCTGGAGCGCTGGGAACCGGTCCTGACCAGCCTGCGCACCGATCCGACGGGACCGCTGGCCACGGCCCTGTCCCGGCCGTTGATGCTGTTCCTGACCCGCGCCACCTACCAGCCCCGCGGCAGCACCCCGGCGGACCTGCTGGACTCCGGACGGTTCGGCACGAGCGAGGCGGTCGAGGCGTATCTGCTCGACATGTTCGTCCCCGTCGTCTTCGAGTCACCGCCCGTCGGGGCGGACGACGGCAATCCGGGCCGGCCCGCCCGCTACTGGCCGGCGCCCGCGGCCCTCGGGTACCTCCGGTTTCTCGCGTCCCGGCTGGACTCCCGGCGCCGCGACGGCGAGCACGGTGCCGTGGACCTGAGCTGGTGGGAACTGCGCGGGCTGGCCGGGGTGCCCCGCTACCCGTTCGTCGTGGTCCCCGGTGTGATCGGCACGGTGAGCTGCTGTCTCCTCGGCCTGCTGCTGTTCGGCCTCTTCGGGCGGCCCGCGTTCGGCGCCCTCTTCGGCGCGGGCGTCGGCGTCGTCTTCAGCCCGCTGCTCGGTCTGCTGCGCACCGAGCCACCCCGGCGCTTCGTGCCCCGCCGCACCGCACAGCAGCCCCGTCTGGTGCTGCGCCCCCTGCTGCTCGACCTCGGCTTCGGCCTGATCGGGCTGGTCACCGGCGGGCTGATCGCCGGACTGCTGTACTCCGTGACGTACGGGATCGCGGCCGGGCTCGCCTTCGGTGTCGTCTTCGCGACCGCGCGCCGGTTCACCCGCCCCACCGAGCCGAAGCACGCGATCACCCCCCGAAGGTCACTGCGGGACGACCGTGACGCGGTGCTCTACGCGTGGCTGTTCGGCTCCCTGGCGGGCGCCGCCGTGGGCGGTTTCCTCGCCACGGCCGGGATCCACAAGGCGCGCTACGACCTGGTGTTCTCGGCGTCCCCCGCGACGACGGGCGTGGTCGGCGCCCTGGTCGGCGCGCTGCTCGCCGGGGCCGGGCTCGGCATGGTCGTGCTGTCGACCAGCGCCTGGGGCCACTTCAACACGGCCCGGTGGTGGCTGGCCTGGCACCGCCGTACGCCCTGGCACCTGGTCACCTTCCTCGACGACGCGTACCGGCTGGGCGTGCTGCGCTCCACGGGCGCGCACTACCAGTTCCGGCACGCCAGCCTCCAGCACCACCTGGCCGCGGCCCGTCCGGCGGGTTCCCCGGCGCCGCGGGGGTCAGCCGATCAGTCGGCCGCCGGCTGACGAGTCGGCCGGAGCGGCGGGCAACCCGTCCGGGGACGCCGTGTGGAGCAGGGGTTCGCCCAGGACCCAGAAGGTGGTGCGGCTCGGCCAGTACCCGCCCTTCCGGCCGGGCGGGGTCTCGGCGTGGTACGCGGCGGCGGGGAAGCGGACCTTGCCGAAGGGCAACTGCCGGGCGGCGACGACCAGTTCGACGTCCGTGAGGTCCGCGTGCGCCGCCGCCAGCGCCTCGTACTGCCGACCGGGCAGCGCGAACCGGAACTCGACGGTCACCTTCGACGACCGGCCCGACTTCCGCTCCGCCGCCTGCCGGGCGAGGAGTTCACGCACATGGTCGCGGGACGCCAGCTCGTAGCTCGACTCGCCCCAGCCGTCCTGCCCCGGCCCCTGCCGGTGCCGCACCGTGCAGCGCACGACCTCGAACCAGGTGTCCCGCAGGGTCGCGGTCTGTCCCGCGAGCCACCGCTGCTCGTACTGGCGCTGCCGCTTCTCGGTCCTGCCCAGCGCGAACACCCGGGCCAGCAGCCACAGCGTCAGTGCCGCGGCGGTCCACGTCAGGTAGGGCCGCGCCCCGGGTCCGACCGCGAACTGCGCGGCGGCCCAGAGCACCAGGATCAGGGCGAAACCCCGCCGCGTCGCCCGTTGCGCCTCGGCGAAGCCGGGCGTGCGCAGCCGTACGAGCAGTGCTCTGGCCAGGGCCGCCGGTCGTGAGCCCGGCGGATAAAGCGGCACTTGCAGGTCAGGCCGTGGCACGGCGCCCCGACGGCCGCCGGGCAGGCCTGACGGTTCGACTGCTCCTGGTGAAGTCTCCACATCCGACCGTCCATTCCGGACCGGTTGTTCCCCCGTTCAGACCGTACCCGAACGCCGCGCGACGTCACCCCCCTGTCGGACGCGCGAGGGGCGCACGGCGCGCATCCGGATGGACTACGCGCGCTGGGCCACGGTAAGGCTTCACGGCATGGGGGAGGCCAGGAGCGACACACGACGTGATGCGGTGGCGGTCCTGCGGTGTGCGGTCACGGCGCGGGGATGGGGTTCGCTCGTCCGGTTCCTGTGCGTCGACTCCCGGCAGTTGGGGCCCGCCTACGACCGCGCGGTGCTCCCGCTCGTCCACCGCACGGTGCCGGACGCCGAGGAGCGGAGCCGGATCCACGCGACGCTGCTCAGCACCGGCGTGAAGGTGGGCTTCGCCCTGTGGGGATACGCGTCCATGGCCCGCGTGCCCTTCGACGCCGAACTGGCCGTCCTGGGCAGCTCGTTCACCCGCCTCTACGACGACCTCGTCGACCACGGCGACCGCGAGGGCCTGGACCGGGACCTGGCGTCCCTGTTCGCGGGCCAGCCCTTCGCCCCGCACAGCCGCCTGGAGGAACTGCTGCTCCTGCTGCACGACGCCATCGCCGTACGCCTGCCCCATCCGCCCGACGACCCGGTCCATCCCCTCCTGCGGGAACTGCACACCTTCCAGCTGCGCTCCCGGGCCCAGCGCGACCCGCGTCTGCCCCTGCCGGAGGTCCTGGAGATCACCAGGGGAAAGGGCGGCCTCGGCATGGTCGCCCTGCTGTCCCTGCTCCGCCCCGGCATGTCAGCGGCGGAACGCGCCCTGCTCACCGAGCTGGGGTACGTCTTCCAACTCCTCGACGACCTGCACGACCTGCCCCTCGACCGCGCCGACGGCCTCACCACCAGCGCCGGCCTGCACGCCTTCTCCCTCAGCGACCTGGCCACCCGGATCCGGCACCTGCGCGCCCGCTTCCGCGCCCACTACGGAACGGCGGCCCCCCTGACCGCCCATCTGGCCCTGACCCTCGTCGGCGCCCTTCTGGCCCTCCACCGCCGCCCGGCCCGCCCCGACCGCCCCTACCGCCGCCCGAGGGCGGGTGCACTCCCCCTGCTCCTCTCCCGCGCGGGAAACATCCGCCCGGGCACGCGAACGGGGCCGCTCCCCTAGGAACGGCCCCGACCTTCACACCTCGCTCAGCCGACCCGCCGAGCCCCCGCCGCCGGTACCGCCTCGAAGACCCTCGGTGCCGTGAACCCGGCTGCCGCGAAAGCCTCTTCGACCGCCTTGGTGACGGTCTCGACGTCGGCCGCCTCGGCCAGCACGATCGCGGAGCCGCCGAAGCCGCCGCCGGTCATGCGGGCGCCCAGGGCGCCGGCCGTGTTCGCCGACTCCACGACGAGGTCCAGCTCGGGGCAGGAGACCTGGAAGTCGTCCCGCAGGGAGGCGTGGCCCTCGGTCAGGACCGGGCCGATCGCCCTGGTCTCGCCGGACTCCAGCAGGGCGACGACCCGCTCGACGCGCTCGTCCTCGGTGACGACGTGGCGCACCAGGCGGCGCACCTCCTCCTCGTCGCCGAGCCGCTCCAGCGCGGCGCCCAGGTCGTCGTAGGCGACGTCCCGCAGGGCGTCCACGCCGAGCAGCGCCGCGCCCTTCTCGCAGCCCGCGCGGCGCTTGCCGTACTCGCCCTCGCTGTGGGAGTGCTTGACCTGGGTGTCGACGACCAGCAGGCGCAGGCCCAGGGCCGCGAGGTCGAAGGGGATCTGCTTCTGGGAGAGGTCCCGGGTGTCGAGGAACAGGGCGTGGCCGGCCTCGCAGCACGCCGACGCCGTCTGGTCCATGATCCCGACCGGGGCGCCGACGTACACGTTCTCGGCGCGCTGGCACAGCCGGGCCAGCTGCCAGCCCTTCTGGCCGAGGTCGTACAGGTCGTTGAGCGCGAGCGCGACCACGACCTCCAGGGCCGCCGACGACGACAGGCCCGCGCCCGCCGGGACCGTCGAGGACAGATGGATGTCGGCGCCGGTCACCGCGTGCCCGGCCGCGCGCAGGGCCCAGACCACACCCGACGGGTACGCCGTCCAGTTCCGGTCCGACTCGGGTTCGAGCTCCTCGACGCGCAGCTCGACCACCCCGCCCTCGACGTCCGCCGAGTGCAGGCGCAGGACGCCGTCCTCGCGTCGTGAGACCGCCGCGAGCGCGGTGTGCGGCAGTGCGAACGGCATGACGAAGCCGTCGTTGTAGTCGGTGTGCTCGCCGATGAGGTTGACCCGGCCCGGCGCGGCCCACACCCCCTCCGGCTCGGCCCCGTACAGCTCCTTGAACCGCTCGGCGACCGCGGCTGCCGTGTCGACGCTCATCCCCTGACCCTGACCTTTCAGTACGTTCTACTTGCCGCGCCGCTGCGCGAACTCCCACGCGTCGGCGACGATCCCCGCGAGGTCCGCGCGGGACGGGTTCCAGCCGAGCCGCTCGCGGGCGGTGTCGGCGGAGGCGACCAGGACGGCGGGGTCGCCGCCGCGGCGCGGGGCCACGACCTCGGGGATCGGGTGCCCGGTGACCTGTCGGACGGTCTCGATGACCTGGCGGACGGAGAAGCCGTTGCCGTTGCCGAGGTTGCAGATGAGGTGCTCGCCGGGCCGGGCGGCCTTCAGCGCGAGCAGGTGGGCCTCGGCGAGGTCGGCGACGTGGATGTAGTCGCGCACGCAGGTGCCGTCGGGCGTCGGGTAGTCGTCGCCGTAGACGGAGATCGCGTCGCGCCTGCCCTGGGCGACCTGGAGGACGAGCGGGATGAGGTGCGACTCGGGGTCGTGGCGCTCACCGCAGTCGCCGTAGGCACCGGCGACGTTGAAGTAGCGGAGCGACACGGCGCCGAGCCCGTGGGCCGCCGCCTCGCCGGTGATCATGTGGTCGACGGCGAGCTTGGAGGCGCCGTACGGGTTCGTGGGCCGCGTCGGGGCCGACTCGACGATGGGCACCTCCTCGGGCTCGCCGTAGGTGGCGGCGGTGGAGGAGAAGACGAGCTTGCGCACGCCGGCGTCCCGCATCGCGCCGAGCAGCGCCATGGTGCCGCCGACGTTGTTGTCCCAGTACTTCTCGGGCTTCACGACCGACTCGCCGACCTGCGAGAACGCGGCGAAGTGCAGCACGGCGTCGAAGGAGGGGTCGAGCCACTTGGCGGCGTCGCGGATGTCGCCCTCGATGAAGGAAGCCCCGGCCGGCACGCCCTCGCGGAAGCCGGTGGAGAGGTTGTCGAGCACGACGACCTCGTCACCCGCCTCCAGCAGATGCCGGGCGACCACGCTGCCCACATAGCCGGCGCCACCGGTGACCAGGTACTTCCCACTCATGAACTCGCTACCTCTCGCAGTCGCTCGGCCGCGCGCTCCGGCGGCACGTCGTTGATGAACACGTTCATGCCGGACTCGGAACCCGCGAGAAACTTCAGCTTGCCGGAAGTGCGGCGAATAGTGAAAAGCTCGAGGTGAAGCGCGAAATCCTCCCGCACGACGCCCTCGAAGTCCTCCAGCTGCCCGAACGGCGCCTGGTGCCAGGCGGCGATGTACGGCGTCGGAGGCTCGCCTTCCCCGAAGATCCGGTCGAAGCGCCTCAAGAGTTCCAGATAAACCTTGGGGAACTCTGAGCGCGCCTCCTCGTCGAGCGCGAGCAGATCGGGCACCCGGTTCCTCGGGTACAGGTGCACCTCGTACGGCCAGTGCGCGGCGTACGGCACGAAGGCCACCCAGTGTTCACTCTCCAGGACGACCCGCTCGCCGGCGAGCTCACGCTCCAGCACGGCGTCGAAGAGGTTCTCCCCGCCGGTGGCGTCCTTGTGCGCGGCGACGGAGCGCAGCATCAGGGCGGTGCGCGGCGTGGTGAACGGGTAGGCGTAGATCTGCCCGTGCGGATGCCCCAGGGTCACCCCGATCTCGGCACCGCGGTTCTCGAAGCAGAACACCTGCTCCACGGAGGGCAGAGATGACAGCTCGGAGGTCCGGTCGGTCCACGCGTCGAGCACGAGCCGCGCCTGTTCCTCGGTCAGGTCGGCGAAGGACGCGTTGTGGTCGGAGGTGAAGCAGACGACCTCGCAGCGCCCGGAGTCACCGGCGAGCGAGGGAAAGCGGTTCTGGAAGACGACGACGTCGTACGACGAGTCCGGGATCTCGCTCAGCCGCTCCCCGTCGGAGGGGCACAGCGGGCACTCGTCGGCCGGGGGGTGGTAGGTCCGCCCCTGCCGGTGCGAGGCGATGGCGACACAGTCGCCGAGCAACTCGTCCCGGCGGACCTCGGACGTCGTGACGGTCCGGTCCAGCGGACGACGGTCGACGGCGTCCCGCACCGTGTCGTCGCGCAGGTCGTAGTAGACGAGCTCACGACCGTCGGCCAGCTGGGTCGAGGTCTTCTTCACGGCGGACTCCATTCGAGCCACTCAGATCTTTGCGAGACTCCTCCGAGCCTCCATCAAACATAACCAAACACAGAAAAACACAACCCACCACGATCGTCAACATCACAATCAAACAAAGGGCGCCACTCGACATGTTCAATTACTGAACGCAACAGCGTAGGTTCCGCTCTGTATCGGTTCGCGCAACGAAGCGAGTACTTATGCAAACCCCCACACAAACCCCCACCCACCTCGCCGCCGAGCTACGGCTCCCCACGAACTGGCTCGACTACACGCTGCTGGGCATCTACTTCGTCGTGGTCCTCGGCATCGGCTTCGCCGCCCGCCGCTCGGTGAAGACCAGCCTCGACTTCTTCCTCTCCGGCCGCTCCCTGCCCGCCTGGGTCACGGGCCTCGCCTTCATCTCCGCCAACCTGGCGGCGACCGAGATCCTCGGCATGGCGGCGAACAGCGCGCAGTACGGCGCGTACACGGTGCACTGGTACTGGATCGGCGCCATCCCGGCCATGGTCTTCCTGGGCCTGGTGATGATGCCCTTCTACTACGGCAGCAAGGTCCGCTCGGTACCGGAGTTCCTGCTCCTCCGCTTCGACAAATCGGCACACCTGCTCAGTTCGATCCTGTTCGCCTTCGCGGCGATCCTGATCGCGGGTGTGAACCTCTACGCCCTCGCGATCGTCGTCGAGGCCCTGCTGGGCTGGCCCCAGTGGGTGGCGATCGTCGTGGCGGGCTTCTTCGTCCTGGCGTACATCACCCTCGGCGGCCTGTCCTCGGCGATCTACAACGAGGTCCTGCAGTTCTTCGTGATCCTGGCGGCCCTGATCCCGATCACCATCCTGGCCCTGAAGAAGGTCGGCGGCTGGGACGGCCTGACGGACAAGCTGACGCAGTCCCACGGCGACGACTTCGTCACCGCGTGGGGCGGCACCGGCATCGGCGAGGCGAACCCGCTCGGCGCGAACTGGCTGACCATCGTCCTCGGCCTCGGCTTCGTCCTCTCCTTCGGCTACTGGACGACGAACTTCGCGGAGGTCCAGCGCGCCCTGTCCGCGAAGAACCTCTCAGCGGCCCAGCGCACCCCGCTGATCGCGGCGTTCCCCAAGATCTTCATCGTGTTCCTGGTGATGATCCCCGGCCTCGCCGCCGCCGCCCTGGTCCCCGGCTTCGGCACCGAGGAGTCCGGCTACCAGTACAACGACGCCATCCCCTACCTCATGGAGGGCCTGCTCCCCAACGGCGTCCTCGGTATCGCGGTGACCGGTCTCCTGGCGGCCTTCATGGCCGGCATGGCGGCGAACGTCTCGTCCTTCAACACCGTGTTCACCACGGACATCTGGGCGAAGTACGTGGTGACGGACCGCGAGGACGCCTACTACGTCCGCTTCGGCCGCCTGATCACCGCGATCGGAGTCCTGGCGTCCATCGGCACGGCGTTCCTCGCCTCCTCCTTCTCCAACATCATGAGCTACCTCCAGACTCTGTTCTCCTTCTTCAACGTGCCGATGTTCGTGGTCTTCATCGTCGGCATGTTCTGGAAGCGGGCGTCGATGAAGTCGGGCTTCTGGGGCCTCCTGGCAGGCACAACGGCAGCGATGATCAACTACTTCGTCTTCTACAAACAAGACATCATCAGCATCCCCTCCGACCAGGGCGCGAACTTCGTCTCGGCCATCGCGGGCTTCGTGGCCGGCGCGGTCGTCATGGTGGCCGTGTCCCTCTTCACGGCGCCCAAGCCGACGGAGGACCTCCAGGGGCTGGTCTACGGCACCCGCTCTCCCGGCATGGCCGAGCCGCCCGCCGAGGGTGACGACGCGTGGTACCGCAAGCCGGCGCTGCTGGGCTGGGGCGCGGTCGTGCTGGCGGCCGCCTGCTACATCCCGTTCTCGTTCTCGCTCTGACGATCGGAGGTCGACAGACCATGACGGACCACTCCGACCACCCCCGCCGCCCCGGGTACTCCGAGAAGGACGTCCAGCGCGAGGTCACCGAACTGGAGGGCAAGTCCGAGACCGCCGCCCGGCTCTTCGACATCCGGCGGATCATCGGCGGGCTCTTCGTGATCTACGGCGTCATCGTCACGATCGCCGGACTCACGGACGACGACGCGGCGATCGACAAGGCCGAGGGAGTCAACATCAACCTCTGGACCGGGCTGGGCATGCTGGCCCTCGGGGTCTTCTTCCTGCTGTGGCTGACGTTGCGGCCCACGGCACATCCGACGCCGCAGCTGCCGCCGCAGGAGGACAGGCCTTCCGAATAACCGACCGGGACTCGGCCCGGGGTGTGTCGAACGGGCTCAGCCCCCGGGCCGTGCCGCGGTCAGCCCAGCGGGGACGACTCGGCGCGCCGAATGTCCCGTTCCACGAGCTCGGGGAGGACTCGGGAGACGGTGGTGAAATCGTTGTCCGCGTGCAGCAGGGTGAGACCGTGGTGCACGGCGGTGGCGCACAGCACCAGATCAACCGGCCCGGGACCGCGGTGCTGCCCCTTCTGAGTGAGCTTGTACTGGGCGTTCTCGGCCCAGCGCCACGCGTCCTTGGGTACGGCGACTCGCGCGAAGAGGGTTGCCAGCTCTGCCTCCATCTCGTCCCGGCCGGCGGGGCTCTCCGCCGAGTACAGATACTCGAGACAGGTCGGGGCACAGACCTTGAGCAGCCCTGCCTCGATGGGCCCGATCCACCGGGACTGGACGTCCCTGTCACGAAGGATCTGCCAGATCCCTGAGGTGTCGATCAGATAGGAACCGATCACGCGCCGCTCCGCTGCGCGCTCTTGCGGGCCTCGTACGCGTGAATGGCGGGATCGAGTTCACCTCGTGCGGCACGCGCTGTCATCTGCTCAAGCGCCTCCAACCTCCGCAGACGCTGGACGACCTCCCGCAGTGCCGTATTGACCGTGTCCTTCTTGGTCCTGGTCCCCAGCAGACGCATGGCATCGGCCAGCAGCTCGGGGTTGACCTCTATGTTCGTCGCGCTCATGCACCGGCCTTTCGCACATGATGTGCGCACATCTTGTGCGCTACCTCCAGAATAGCGCCGAGGACACGCACCGGCCGGAGCAGAAGACGGTGCGGGCTCATGAGCGTGGTCGTGGTCTGCCGTCGCTGATCTCGTCGTCCCGCACTGCCCCTTGGGGCGCGGTCACCCGCGACGGCATCCCCGGCCTCGGGCTCCGCGGCGACGATCAGCGGCTCCTGCTCGGTGCTGCGCTGACCGGGGGCCGCGCGGGTGATCAGCGCGGACAGCGAGTGAGGCGGGGCAGGAGTTGTCACGGCTCCCGCCCCACCTCCGTCTCCCCGGACGTGTGCGGGAGGGGGCCCGCCTGGTCCAGCAACCCCGTCCGCGCCGCCAACGCCGCCGCCTCGAGTCTCGACCCGACGCCCAGCTTCATCAGCACCCGTTGGACATGCGTACGCGCGGTCGACGGTGCGATGCCCATCCCCGCAGCGATCAGCCGGGTGTCCTCGCCGTCCGCGACCCGGACCAGGACCTCGACCTCGCGAGGCGTGAGCATCTGCAACAGCCGCTGCCCCTCGTCGTCCGGCTGGGCGGCCGGGTTGAGCAACTCGCTGAACGCGCCCTGCAGCAGAGAGGGCGCCACCGCGGCCTCCCCCGCCCGAGCCTTCATGATCGCCCGCTCGACGCCCTCTATGCGTTCGTCGTGCCGCACATAGCCGGACGCCCCCGCCGCGAACGCCGCCGCGATCCCCCGAGGACTCGGCACCGGCCCCAACACCAGCACAGCCACCTGCGGCCGCTCCCGCTTGATCTTCACCACCGGATCGAACATCCCCGGCTCCGCGGGCGAAGCGGTCCCCAGCAGACACACCTCGGGCGCCCGCGTGATCACCAGCTCCGCCGCCCCCGCGGCCGGCGCCGCCGCGGCCAGCACCCGATGCCCTCTCAGCTTCAACGCCGACGCCAACGCCTCCGCGAGCAACCGGTGGTCGTCGACCACCATGAGCCGCACTCCCATCGAGAAACCCCCCAGTCCCCCAAGACTCCGGTCCCCTCCGCACGGACGGACAGAGCCCCCCTCCCGACTCCCCCACCCTTCATGCCCCCGGAAGCTACACGCTTGTTCGACGTTGCGCTCCCCCTACCGGTGAGAAGTGCCCCGGAACGGCGGATTTTCCGGCGTTCCGCGCATTCGGCGAAGATGAGGCAGTATGCCAACGGTCCCTTCGTGTCACCGTTTGGCGAGCTCAGGGAAGCCCCAGGACTCGGCGATTGTGTCGCTGGGGCGGCGGCTGGAGGAGCGGGCGGGGATGGAGCCGGGGCGGGTGCCGGAGCCTGAGCCGGGGCGTGAGGGCGCGCCGCCCGCCCGGCCAGGTCGTGAGGCGAGGCGACCGGGCGAGGGGGCTCGGGTGGTGCGTTGCGGGTCAGGCGTCGGCGTTTTCAGAACGGCGAACGGCACCCTCCGCCTGGACAGCTTCGGGTGCCGTTCACCCCAACGGTGACCGGACAGGAGGCTGTCCGGGTCCGTCCAAGCCGGGTGTCTCAGGACGGTCGCGGCGGCTTCACGTGCGCCCCGGTGGTCAACCTCCCGTGCCCCGGCGCCTGGCCCGCAAGAGGTCGAACACGTCGGGCGGTGGCAGGAAGTGAGGCGCGCAGTCGCCGCACGCGTACACACTGAATCCGGGCCCGGAGTTCTGGTGCACCTCGGAGACGAGGACCGGAGTGTCGGTGACGCGGTCGCAGCGCACGCACATCCGCACGGGCAAGAAGGACGTCATTGTCGTTGGTCACTGGAAACGACGGAACTGGCAGCGAGCAGCCGCTCTATCCCGCCAGTTACCCCAGAGCAGTCGCGATGGGCGCGGTTAACAAAGCCGGGGAGATTTGGGCAAAGTCCAACTACGGCCCGAATACGTTGCTAACGGCTCCTGGCGTCAGCGTTGTCTCCACAGGCGGTTCCAACTCCGAGTACAACATTGGCGACGGCACCTCCGCCTCCACCGCCTACGTCTCCGCCGCCTGCGCCCTCCTCCGCGAGAGGTTCCCCGACCTCACCGCAGGCCAGATCGTCAACCGCCTCACCAAGACGGCCGGTCTCCCGGACGACGCCAAGGGCCTCAAGCTCCCCGACGAGAAGTACGGCTACGGCTACATCCAGCCGCTCGCCGCCCTCAAGCAGGACATCCCGGCCGGCCCCAAGAACGGCCCCCTGACCATGCCCGCCGCCGACTCCAGCAGCACCGGCAAAGACGACGCCTCCACACCCCCGGCTTCCACCAGCAGCTCGGACGACAGCAGCGGCCTGAGCACCACCACGATCCTCGCCCTCGCCGCAGGCGGAGTCCTCCTCGTCCTCATGATCGGCGCCCTCGCCGTCCGCAGCAAGAACCGCGCCCGCCGCGACAGCCCGCCGCCCGGCTTCACCACGCACGCCCAGCAGCAGCCGTACGGCAACCAGGCCGTGCCCCCGAATCTCTACCAGCAACACCCCACACCCCCAGCCACCCCACCGAACCAGCCCCCGCCAGGCGGCAACCCCTACCAGCGGTAGGAGCCGGGTCTGAACTGCAGGTTCGTCCGCCCTGCGGATCCCGCCGATCGATCAGGCAGGAGCGCGCCGCGTCAGCCGAAGTCGTTCGTGCCGGGCGTGGGGCGTATACCGATGGTCTCGTCGTACGTCGGCATATTGGTGCCGTACGAAGCGCGCGGGTCCAGCGGTGCATCGCCGGCCTGCTGGCCTCCCAGACTCCCTACCCGGTGCGACTCCCCGCCAGCCGGGCGCAGCGCCGGAGGCATCACGCCGGGAGTGGCCTGCGTTGCCGTGTCCGCTTCGGCCTTTTCGAAGTCCTGGGAAACTCGCTGGTCGTTCCATTCATGGCCGTTCGCAGACGATCTGAGGTTGTCGCCGCCGGCTTGGACGCGGGCATGCAAACCGTCAAGCGCGGGCTTCCAGCTGGTAGCGATCTCCGTCAGGGCCGACCCCATCGACCAACCCCTGAGTGAACTGCCCGCGGTGCCAGCCTCTTTGATGGCCTTGTCGGCCGGCCCCTTCATGGTGCGGGCGATGTCATCGCATGCGCCGGCGGAGGCGCGCAGCTCGGACGGGTCAGCTTTGGTGCTCTTGGACATGTCAGGTTCCTCTCAGGCGGTCAGAACTGCTGCTGCGTGGCTCCTGGAGGAAGGAAGCAAGGGGTGGAGACAGAGAGCCGGAGAGTGCCGGGTGGGTTAACCGAGTCCGCGATGAGCGAGTAGCCCTCACTGTCGCTCCTGGCGTACATGATTGCTTCAGGTGTTTCAGGGCGCTCGGTGTGGCTGGTAATGCGGATCCCGTGCTCCTCAAGCGCCTTACGAAGCTTACGGATGGCGGGGATGTGCTGCTTATCCGGGAGCTTTGCATAGCCAGTATAGGTGAGCGTATACCGCCCGTCTTCGGCCACTTCGTCGTTCTGACCTACGCAGGTGTCAAAACGCTTCCTCGGCGCAGGATCACCGGAGATCTCGACATCAGCATATCGTGCCATGGTCGAGGTGTAGTCCTTCGCCCATTGCAGCGATTCCTCCCTGCTCTTGCGAGGGAGGGGTTTGTTAATGTCGTCGGTTTGCTGGGACATGCAAGCTCCGGTGAAGAAGGTAATCGTGATTGCCAGGACAGCTATGAGCATGTTCTTGCGGAGCATCGTTCTCGCTTGTGGCTGGCGGAACATCGGAACAGTTGACGTTGATCACAGATGTCCGGGCGGTTGGGCCGGCATCGAGGGAGGAGGGTTGTATTCGCTCGGCTGACGGCCAGCAATGATCCGTCCTTGGTTTGCCAGGCTTTCGCTCATGCCATCCTTGTTCTCATCCCAGTAACCGCTGTGGCCGCTAGTGTCGGTTGCAAACCGATTCGCACCGAAGTAATCGGAAGTCACGTTATGCCCGACGCTCAGGTCTTGAGCATCTCTGACAAGGTCGTCTTCAGCCAGACCTACATAGACATGGCTTGGGTCAATATTGAGCTCTTCCGCTCGGTCCACGGTCATGCCGGGGCTGCCAACAACGGCAATATTGTCCGCATCCAAACCGTCGCCTCCGGCTGCTGCTGCGCCCACAGCGGTGGATCCGTAACTGTGGCCGAGCACAGTAAGGTTTGCCCTCTCACCTTCATGGGAGGCACGCAGGCCGTGCGTAAAGTCCCGCAAGTCTTGGGCACCATCCTCAGCCCGGCCGGGGCCAGCGACACTAAGGTTATTGGCCTCACTGATCGGAACTTCAGGAGCGTCGTAGCCCAGCCAGTACACCATGGCCGTTTCCGCAGTGGGATCTGCTTCCCCAGCCGAGTCCTGCAGCTTGCTGATGCGCCCCAACTGCCCTTCTGTGGAGTTCATTGTGGTACTGGTGCCCGGGACCTGGACACCGACATTGTCGGCCGTGTCCGGGTTGCCCATGGCGATGATGGCACGTCCATCTGCCTTGGAGTCGTAGCCGAGGAGGTACAGCTCCTTACCCTTGGGCGCACCGTCCCGGGCTTCGAGTTGCTCGTTGAGCACCTGCAGGTTGCTCAGGCGTTTGTTGACCGTTTCGTCACTCTCGCCCGGGAACCCTTCGTCCCAGCTACCCTCCTGGACCAGATTGAGTTCTTGGGCGAGGGCCGTGCGATTGGCGTCGTCGCGTACATTCGACGGCAGGCCGTCGGTCGCTCCGATCTGCTTCGGATAGAGAGTCGTGTAGGTCTGGCGCTCCTCGGGGCTGAGAGCCTTCCACCACTCCGCAGCGGCCTTTGGGTCGTCCTCGGGGATCTGTGGGGGCTGCTCGCCCAGCGCCTTCATCGCATTCTTGACGTCCTGGGCGGACTCCGCCGCCGCGTCGTGGCTGAGCGGGTCGGTGAGGATGTCGCCGTTCAGCTCCGCGAGGGCCTTCGTACCGTCATTGCTGGCTTTGTGCGCGTCGGCCAGAGCATCATCAATGGCTGCGCGGTGCTCCCCAAGCAGGGCACTGCGATCCGCGATGATTCTCTGTGCATCGGGATCTTGGCGTGGAAGATCCGTGGTCGTCGGGTCGCTGACCCAGCCGTCGTCGTCGACGTTGAAGCGGTCGTCCTCCGCACGCCGAACCGCATTGCGCAGGGCCGTCTGGGCCTGCTCCATCCAGAACCTGGTTGATTCCAGGACTGCGGAGATAGCCATGGCCTCCGTCTCCACCACGCCGATCCGCGACTCGACATCCTCCAGGTAGAAGAGGGCAGCGTTCGCGTCGTCCCCCTCCCAAGACTGGTGCAGCGGTCCCGTGACCTGCCGCCGATGGCGGTCGGTGAGGGAGTCCATGATCGTCGACAGCCCTCGCCACGACTTGGCCGCGGCCTCCAGGTCGGAGAAGTCCTGTTTCATCAGTCGGGAGAAGTCAGAAGCCACGCCGGCTCCCGCTCGGCCGACCCCAGGTATCTCCAGGACGTGGGAAGCCCACACAAGTAGGCATAAAGCAACCCCCGTTGCTTATAGGTCATCAGTTCGAGGCGTTCAGCCTAGCTGACGTCTCTCGCCCATGTGGGGCCGAACTCGCTGTTCAAGCCCAGAGCAACGCGGTGCCGGTGGCTGCCGTCAGCCCCCCGGAAGAAGCCTCCGTTCCCCACGTAACCGGAACGCATGTGTACAGCCCCGTCCACTCAAGGAGTTGAGTGAGTAGCCGGGGTCGAAAAACTATCGGCACTTCGCCGTGGTGGAAACGGCGGCGAGCAGCAGCCGTACGTGCGCGCCAACGACGCACCGACGACATCGCCCAGAACCCAACTCAGCCCTGCGCCCCGAACGCGATCACATGCACCTTCCGCGTGTCCGAACTCGTCAACTCGCTCGCGTACACGGCGGACATGTACAGCCGCCCCTGCGAGTAGATGATCTCGGAGTACTGCGGAGACAGCCGCGTCTCCACGTCCCGGACCGACCTCGACGCCGGGTTCTCCAGCAGCTCCGTCTCCTTGAACGTGCCGCCGTCGATGCTGACGATCTGCCCGCCCTTGTCGTACGGCGGCCGCTTGTACGCGATCACGTTGCCCCCGTCCATCCGCAACGGCGTCATCGTGTAGCGGTCACCCGCGTCGGCCCGCTGCCCGGTCTGCTTGCCGGTGGCGAGGTCGAAGGCGACGATCTCGTTGGTCATGCCGTAGGAGCCACGGCTGCCGTCGTGCTGCTTGGTCTCGACGTAGAGCCGGTCGTTGCCCACCACGACGCCCTTGCACTGCTCGATCGTGGTGACACCGGAGCAGCGGGCCTCGAACTGGTCGCTGGGCACGGAGATACGGATGCGCAGCTTGCCGGTCTTGTTGTCGATCGAGAAGACGTCCGAGAGGCCGATGGAGTCCGTGTCCCCGACCTCGGCGGCGACGACGAGCGGCTCGGTGGAGATGACGCTGGCGTACTCGACGCCCTCGGCCATCTTGTACTCGGAGATCACCGAGCCGGACTTCGGGTCGACCGTCAGGATGTGCAGCTGAGGCTGCTGGTAGGAGCCGCACTTGCGGATCGTGACCAGCTTCTCGCCCCCGGCGTACCCGAGGTCGTAGCAGCCGTCGTCGGCCTTCGGGACCCACAGCTGCTTGCCGGACTCGATGTCGAAGGCGGTGCCGCCGCTCGTGCCGCCGGCCGCGACGGTGTTGCCGCTGACGGTGATGTTGTCGAAGCGGATCGGTGACCCGTCCACCTCGGCGTGCTTCGTCCACAGCTTCTTGCCGGCGTCGAGGTCGATCGCCGCGACCTCGCTGCAGCCGTACGAGGGCCTGTCCTTGGTCGGCTTGCCGGGCTGGAACGCGACGGCGGTGAGGTTGTCGTCGTTGACGTGCTTGCTGGCCTGGCAGACCGGGCCGGGCAGCGGGATCGTCCAGAGCTTGGTGCCCTTCTCGGGGTCGTAGCCGACGATCTCCGAGACACCGCTCTTGACGTACGCCTTGTCGGTCAGCCAGGAGCCGGACACGACGACGCTGGTGTCGTCCTCGACCTTGGGTGCGGGGACCTGGAAGAGGACGGAGGAGTTGGTGTCGGAGGGCACCTTCTCGGTGCCGTCGGGGGTGTCGTCGCCCGCGCCGCCGCCCTCGCCGTCGGAGCCGCCGCTGGTGCCGCCGCTGGAGCTGGCGGTCTCGTCCTTGCCGGCGTCACCGGACTTGGCGTACCACACGCCGCCGCCGATGATCAGCGCGATCACCACGACGGCCGCGGCCACGATGACGGCCAGCTGCGAGCTGGACCTGCCACCGCCGCCGGGCCCGCCGGCCTGGTGGTGCAGCGGCACGGTCTGCTGCGGATAGCCGTAGCCGGGCGGCTGCGGCTGGCCGTACGGGGCCTGCTGCTGCCCGTAGGGGTTCTGCGGCTGACCGTACGGAGCGGGCGGCTGCTGGCCGGGGTGGCCGTACCCGCCCGGAGGGGTCTGCGGGGGCTGGGGCGGCTGCGGGTAGCCGTACCCGGACGGCGGCGGGCCCTGGGGCGGCGGCGGGGTCTGAGGCGCGCCGAAGCCGCCGCTCCCCGGCTGCTGGGGCGGCTGGTCCTGGGGCGGGCCGAACCCGCCCTGCGGGGGCTGGTTCGGCGGCGGAGGCGGCGGCTGGGTCATGGCGTGGGTACCTCAGGGGAGGGGGACGAAAGGGGCGGCGGCGAGGGGGTTGTCCGGCGCGCGCCTCACTTGCCGAAGGCGAGGATCAGCTTCTCCTTGGCGGCGTCGTTGCCGGTCAGCCGGGTGCTGGAGAGGTAGAAGCGCCCGTCGGCCCAGTCGAACGCCTTGGTGAAGAAGCCTCGTTCCACGTCCGAGGCGCTCGCCGGGTTCTTCAGCAGCGTCGTCGGCTTGGGGCTGCCGCCGGTGACCGGGATGGACACGACCTGGCCGCCCGCGTCGTACGACGGATCGACGTAGGCGATGAGCTTGCCGTCCTCGACCTTGATCGGCAGCATCGACTCCTCCGCCGGGGACTTCACACGCCACTTCTCCTTGCCGTTGGCGAGGTTGACCGCGACGATCTCGTTGGGGCCCGTGACTGCCTTGGTCGGCATGTAGAGCGTGTCGGCGTCGGCGGCCACGCCGGTGCAGCCCTGGAGGTCACGCTGGAGGATGGCCCAGCCGCACTGGGCGCCGATCTCCAGGGCGACGTCGACCTGCGAGCGGCGCTTGCCGTCGGGGCCGAAGGTGGAGATGTTCCACTGCTTCTTGTCCTCGTTGGTGCTGTAGATGACCAGCGGGTCCACGGAGAAGACGCGCGAGACCTTCCAGCCGTTGGCGAACTGCCAGGTCCACTTGGCCTTGCCGGTCGCCGGGTCCAGCTCCTGCACCTCGTCGTGCTCGTTGCTGCGGCTGGCGTTGCAGCCCGCCACGGCGATCAGCTTCTCGCCGCCCGCGAAGGAGTCCGGGAAGCAGGCGTCGCCGTACCGCTTCTTGTCCCACAGCTTCTCGCCGCTGTTGATGTCGTACGCGGTGCCGGACTGGGAGCGGGCCACCATCAGCGTCTTGCCGGTGATGGACAGTTCGACGTCGAGGGTGCTGTCGAACAGCGCGCCGTTCTCGACCGAGGCCTTCCAGCCCTTGGCTCCGGTGTTGAGGTCGATCTGCTGGAGCTGGTTGCACTTGGCGCGGTCGCTGCTGCCGCTCATGTACGCGACGACGACCTTGTCGTCGGCGGACTTCTGCGGGGTCACCGCGCAGATCTTCTCGGGGAAGGTGATCGGGTCCCAGGTGGCCTCGCCGTCACCGACGTTGTAGGCGAAGACCTGCTTGTACGCGGCCTTCACCGCGGCCTTGTCGGTGATCCACATGCCGGGGGCGTCGGCGCCGGAGCCGGGCGCGTCGGGCGCCGGCTTGTACCAGAGCACCTTCGAATCGCCGGCCTCACGGCCTCCGTTGAGGTTCTCCGGGTCGGCGCCGCCGCCACCGCCGTTGTCGGGGTCCTCGCTCGGGGACTCGGTGTTCTTCGCGTCGCCGCTCTCCTGGGCGACCGGCTTCTTCGGGTCGTCGTCCCCGCCGCGGGTCACCGCGAACACGGTGCCGCCGATGACGGCCAGCGCCGCGACCGCGGCACCGACGGCGAGGGCGGGCTTACCCTTGAAGGGGTTGCGCGAGCCGGGCTGCGGGGCACCGGGGTACTGCGGCTGGGGCGGGAAGCCGTAACCCTGTGCGGGCTGCTGGCCGTAGGGCCCTGGCTGCTGCGGATACCCGTACGGCCCCGGCTGCTGCGGTGGCTGACCGTACGGCCCCGGCTGCGGCTGCGGCGGCTGGCCGTACGGCCCGGGCTGCTGCGGGTAGCCGTAGCCGGGCTGCGGGGCGCCGGGCGGCGGGCCCTGCGGGGGCGGCGGCGTCTGGGGCGGACCCTGCGGCGGCGGGGGCGGCGACTGCGGGGCGTCCTGCGGAGGCTGCGGTGCGCCGAAGCCACCCTCCCGCGGGTCCTGCGGTGCGCCGAAACCGCCCTGGGGCGGCTGGTTGGGCGGCTGGCTCATGAACGGTTCCCCCTCGTGCCCGGTGTGGTGCCACGTCCTGCGCCATCGCGTTTCCGCCACACCGACGGTTCTCAGACTGTTCTCAGACGGCTCTTTCTATCACCCACCGCCGACACCCCACCGGGCCGTCTCGCCCGCTGTTCCCAAGGGAGGACCGGCTCGTGATGCCCCCGTTATCCGCCTTCACACCCCCTTCACCCAGGGCGCGCAGCGCCCGGGTTGAAGGGGCGCGGGGAACTACGCGACCAGCCACAACCGCGCCGCAGCCGACAACCGACACACAGCGGCACCCCCGTGTCGCTCCCTTACCGCTACGCGTCCTCCGCGAGTTCCAGCCACCGCATCTCAAGCTCATCCCGCTGCCCCGCCAAGTCCCGCAACTCCGCGTCGAGTTCGGCAACCTTCCCGAAGTCCGTGGCGTTCTCAGCGATCTGCGCGTGCAGCTTCGTCTCCTTCTCGGAGAGCTTGTCGAGCTGCCGCTCGATCCGCTGCAACTCCTTCTTCGCGGCCCGCGCATCGGCCGCACTCTTCTCCGGCACGACCTTCTCCGCCCCCGGCCCGGAGGTCGTGGCGGCGGCGGCCTGCGCCTCCATACGGTGCCGGCGCTCCAGGTACTCGTCGATGCCGCGCGGCAGCATCCGCAAGGTGGCGTCGCCGAGCAGGGCGAACACCCGGTCGGTGGTGCGCTCGATGAAGAACCGGTCGTGGGAGATGACGATCATCGAGCCGGGCCAGCCGTCGAGGACGTCCTCCAGCTGGGTGAGGGTCTCGATGTCGAGGTCGTTGGTGGGCTCGTCGAGGAAGAGGACGTTGGGCTCGTCCATGAGCAGACGCAGCAGCTGCAGCCGCCGCCGCTCACCGCCCGAGAGGTCCCCGACCGGCGTCCACTGCTTCTCCTTGCCGAACCCGAACGTCTCGCACAGCTGCCCGGCGGTCATCTCGCGCCCCTTGCCGAGGTCGACGCGCTCGCGCACCGCCTGGACGGCCTCCAGCACCCGCCAGTTCGGGTCGAGTTCGTCGACCTCCTGGGAGAGGTAGGCGAGCTTGACGGTCTTGCCGACGGCGATGCGGCCACCGGTGGGCTGGGTCTCGCCCTCCGTACGGGCAGCCTCGGCCATCGCCCGCAGCAGGGAGGTCTTCCCCGCGCCGTTGACACCGACGAGGCCGATGCGGTCGCCGGGGCCGAGCTGCCATGTCACGTGCTTGAGCAGGACCTTGGGGCCGGCCTGGACGGTGATGTCCTCCAGGTCGAAGACGGTCTTGCCGAGCCGGGACGAGGCGAACTTCATCAGCTCGCTGCTGTCCCGGGGCGGCGGCACGTCCTTGATGAGCTCGTTGGCGGCCTCGACGCGGAAGCGCGGCTTGGACGTCCGCGCGGGGGCGCCGCGTCGCAGCCAGGCCAGCTCCTTGCGGACGAGGTTCTGCCGCTTCACCTCTTCGGTGGCGGCGATGCGCTCGCGCTCGGCGCGCGCGAAGACGTAGTCGGAGTAGCCGCCCTCGTACTCGTAGACCGCGCCGCGCTGGACGTCCCACATGCGGGTGCAGACCTGGTCGAGGAACCAGCGGTCGTGGGTGACGCAGACGAGGCCGGAGCGCCGCTCGCGCAGGTGCTGGGCGAGCCAGGCGATGCCCTCGACGTCGAGGTGGTTGGTGGGCTCGTCGAGGACGATCAGGTCCTGCTCCTCGATGAGCAGCTTGGCGAGCGCGATCCGCCGCCGCTCGCCACCGGAGAGCGGGCCGATGACGGTGTCGAGGCCCTGCGGGAAGCCGGGCAGGTCGAGACCGCCGAAGAGGCCGGTGAGTACGTCCCTGACCTTCGCGTTCCCCGCCCACTCGTGGTCGGCCATGTCGCGGATGACCTCGTGCCGGACGGTGGCCTCGGGGTCGAGCGAGTCGTGCTGGGTGAGCACGCCGAGCCGCAGTCCGCCGGAGTGGGTGACCCGGCCGGTGTCGGCCTCCTCCAGCTTGGCCAGCATCCGGATCAGGGTCGTCTTGCCGTCGCCGTTGCGCCCGACGACGCCGATGCGGTCCCCCTCGGAGACGCCGAGCGACACACCGTCGAGCAGGGCACGGGTGCCGTACACCTTGCTGACGTTCTCGACATTGACCAGGTTGACGGCCATTTCTCTCCTGCCCAGGGGGACGATCGACCCTCCAGGGTAGTCGCGCACACCGACAGCCTGGCACCGCGGGGATTTCCGGGCACGGGTGCGCCCCGGGGATCCCCCGTGTCCCCGGGGCGCACCCGTGCCGAGCCGTGGCCGCGTCAGCGGCGGGCGGCTGCCGCGCGGACCTCGCCGAGGAGGTCGTACATGATCTGGCCGGGGCACTCGGTGGCGAGGTAGTCGCGGTGACCGCCGACCGTGTTGGTGTCCTTCTTGGTGCCGTTGACCGGGTTGGTGTAGGTGACCCGCGCCTGCGGGTCCAGGCCCTTGAACCGGGTGATCACCTTGATCAGGCGGATCAGGGAGGCCTTGGCCGCGTCCGTCGGGGCCTGGCCGTCGAGGTCGCCGATCAGGGCGATGCCGAGGGCGCCGGAGTTGTAGCCGGTGGTGTGGAAGCCGGTGACGAGGTCGCCGTCCTGGTTGAAGGCGGGGATGCCGTCGTCGCCGGAGTAGCGGCCCTCGTAGACGTTGCCCGCCTCGTCGATGAGGAAGTGGTAGCCGATGTCGCCCCAGTCGTTGGTGATCGCGTGGTACTCGTAGATCGCGCGTACCGTCGCGGCCGGGTCGGGGTCGGCGTTGGGCGTCGCGGTGTGGTGGACCGTGATGATCTGGAGCGGGTAGTACGTCTCGGGCGAGTTCACCGAGCCGTCCGGCTTGAACCGCTTGGACTCGTCGGCGCCCCAGGCGGCGCGCGAGAGGTAGCGGACGCCACGTACGCGCGTGGGCTCGCTCGGCACCCGGACGGTGCGGTTCGGGCCGTCGGTGGTGTCGATCGCGAGGGAGCGCACGCCGTCGATGCCGGTGGCGGCCCTCACCTCGTACGCCTTGGCGTTGTCGGCGGCGACCAGGGCCGTGCCACCGTCCTCGACGTGTGCGCAGCCGCTCGCCAGGTTCTGCCAGCCGCCGTCCGCGAGCCGGATGGCGGCGCCCGTCTCGGCGCCGGACCAGCGCACCCCGACGTAGGAGGCGGCGAAGGCGGTGGTGGCCGTGCCGGTGCCGGTGGCGGTCTCGGTCCGGGTGGTGGGGAACTTCTCCGGCGTCGTGCCGGAATCGCCGGAGCCGGACGCGGAGTTGTCGCTCTCGCCGGAGTCGGTGGCCGCGAACACCATCGGCGTGACGGCGGCTCCCGCGGCCACGGCACCGCCGGCGGCGATCATGCCGCGACGGGACAGTGAGCGCTTTCTGCGGTGAGACGGCTGGGCGGGGGTGGGGGATTCGGACACGGAAGTGTCCCCTTCCAGAAGTGCACTTGACGGTGGGGGCCGGACACGGGGCACACACGGGCCCGGCAGTTGAAACGTCAAGTGACCCTAACGGCCCCACCCGCCCCACCTGTACTGCGAACGCAGTACTTTCGTGTGGAGATCGGGCAAAGAACGCCTACTTGTGAGTACGGCGTCACGCTCCGGTGGTCCGCACGACGGTGGCGCCCGGCGCGGGCCCCGACGCGGCGCGCACCGCGCGGCAGGTGCCGGACGCCCGCAGGGTCTCGGCCACCTTCGCCGCCGACTCGGGGTCGCGGGCGAGGAACGCCGTCGTCGGGCCCGAGCCGGAGACCAGCGCGGTGAGCGCACCCGCGGCGCGGCCGGCGTCGAGGGTGTCGGCGAGTTCCGGGAAGAGGGAGAGGGCGGCGGGCTGCAGGTCGTTGGAGACGGCGGCGGCCAGCGCGTCGGGGTCGCCCTTCGCGAGGGCGTCGAGCAGCGGCTGGGAGGCGACGGGCTCGGGGATGACGGTGCCCTCGCCGAGCCGGTCGAACTCCCGGAACACGGCGGGCGTGGACAGCCCCCGGCCTGCCATCGCGAACACCCAGTGGAAGGCGCCGCCCACGTCGAGCACGCGCAGCTTCTCGCCCCGCCCGGTACCGAGGGCCGCCCCGCCGACCAGGCTGAACGGCACGTCGCTGCCCAACTCGGCGCAGATGTCGAGGAGTTCCTCACGGGAGGCGCCCGTGCCCCACAGCGCGTCGCAGGCCAGCAGCGCGCCCGCGCCGTCCGCGCTGCCGCCCGCCATGCCGCCGGCGACCGGGATGTCCTTGGCGATGTGGACATGGACGGCCGGTTCGAGACCACGGCGCTCGGCGAGGGCGATCGCCGCCCGCGCGGCCAGGTTCGTACGGTCGAGGGGGACCTGGTCGGCGTCCGGCCCCTCGCAGGTGATCCGGAGTTCGTCGGCCGGGGTCACGGTGACCTCGTCGTACAGGCCGACGGCCAGGAAGACGTTGGCCAGGTCGTGGAAGCCGTCGGGGCGGGCGGCGCCGACCGCGAGCTGGACGTTGACCTTGGCGGGGACGCGGACGGCGACGCTCGCGCTCACTTACTCGGACTCCTCGTGCTGGGCGGCGGCTTCCTTGTGCTCCGCGATGGCCGCGAACTCCTCGACCGTCAGGGCCTCGCCGCGGGCCTGCGGGGAGACGCCGGCCGCGACGAGGGCGGCCTCGGCGGCGGCGGCCGAACCGGCCCATCCGGCGAGCGCGGCGCGCAGTGTCTTGCGGCGCTGGGCGAAGGCGGCGTCCACGACGGCGAAGACCTCGCGCCTGGCGGCGGTGGTCCTGACCGGCTCGGTGCGCCGGGTCAGGGCGACGAGGCCGCTGTCGACGTTCGGGGCGGGCCAGAAGACATTGCGCCCGATGGCTCCGGCCCGCTTGACCTCGGCGTACCAGTTCGCCTTCACGGACGGCACGCCGTACACCTTCGAGCCGGGGGCGGCGGCGAGGCGGTCGGCGACCTCGGACTGCACCATGACGAGGGTGCGTTCGATGCTCGGGAAGGTGGCGAGCATGTGGAGGAGGACCGGGACGGCCACGTTGTAGGGGAGGTTCGCGACCAGCGCGGTGGGCGGCGGGCCGGGCAGTTCCGTGACGTGCATCGCGTCGGAGTGCACCAGCGCGAAACGGTCGGCGAGCTCGGGCATGCGGGCCGCGATGGTGGCGGGCAGCGCCGCGGCCAGGACGTCGTCGATCTCGACGGCGGTGACGCGGTCGGCCACCTCCAGCAGGGCGAGCGTGAGGGAGCCGAGTCCCGGGCCGACCTCCACCACCACGTCGTCGGGGCGGACCTCCGCGGTGCGCACGATACGGCGGACCGTGTTCGCGTCGATCACGAAGTTCTGGCCACGCTGCTTGGTGGGGCGCACACCGAGGGCGGCCGCCAGTTCACGGACGTCGGCGGGGCCCAGGAGGGCGTCGGAGGTGGGGCTGCTGCTCACGGCCACAAGGGTACGGGGCGGTACGCTCCGCTGTTGCACGGTGATCAGCCACGGGCCGGTGGGGGCTGGTCGCGCCCACGCGGCGGAGCCGCATATGTCACAGCCCCGCGCCCCTTTGGGGGCGCGCCCCCGCTGCCTTGGTACCGCTCACCCGTGCAACCGCTCCCCGCAGTGCGGCCATGGGCTCGCCCCCTGCCGCACGTACAGCTTCTTCGCCCGCATCGTCTGTTCCTCCGCCGGGGCGTCCTGCGGGCGGCCCTCGCCGCCGAGGTTGTGCCAGGTCTGGGTGTCGAACTGGTACAGCCCGCCGTACGTCCCCGAGGAGTCGACCGCGTCCGGGCGTCCCCCGGACTCGCAGGCCGCCAGCCCCTGCCAGTCCAGGCCCCCGGCGGCGCGCACGGACGTCGGCAGCGGCTTGGTCCCGACCTTCACCACCTGGGTCTGCGGCTCGCGCACCACCTCGGACCTGATCCGCCGGGGCTTCTGCTTGACGCCGTTGACGGTGCGCAGGGAGTACGTGACCCGGCGCAGGCCCACCCGGCCCGCCCGCTCGACGACCTCCGTGCCCTTGAACACCGAGGGGTCCTCGACCCGCTGCACGGCGAACTGGATCGCCTCGTCGTGGATCTCCTTGCGGCCGGTGATCCGCAGCACCGTGACCGCCTGCCCGTCGCGCGGGAAGCTGTCCAGGGGGACGGAGGTGGTGTCCTGGCCGCGCAGCGTGATGCCCGCCTGACGCACGACCTCGCCCACGGTCGCGGCGTTGGTGCGGATGGTGCGTGCCCGGCCGTCGGCCATGACCGTCACGCCGCGTTCGGTCCGCACGTCCAGCGTGAGCCCCTCCCGCCCGATGCGCCGGGAACGCGACGTGGAGACGTACGCCCCTTCCGCGCGCACCCCGATCTGCCGCAGCGCCGCCTCCACCGTCCGCTCCGTCGTCCACACCTCGCGCCGCTGCCCGTCGAGGGTCAGCCGCACGGGCCGCCCGTAGCGCACCGCGATCTCGTCACCGCTGGTGAGGGCCGCGTCGACGGCGGGTGCCACGGCGTCGCGCGCGCCCACGTCGACGCCCTCCTCCTCGAGGAGTTCGGTGACGTCGTCGGCGAAGGTGTGCAGGGTGCGCGGCTTGCCGTCGACGTTGAGCTCGATCGCCTTGTCCTTGGCGACGAAGGCGCTCGTGCCGCCCGCGAGGAAGGCCACGACCAGGGCCTGCGGGACGAGCCGGCGCATGGGTCCGTCGCCCCGCTCGGCGAGCCGCGTCCTGCGCCGGTGCGCGGCGCGCCGGCCGCTGCGGGGGCGCACGAGGGGCTCGTACTCCGTTTCGGGCTCCTCGTAGGCGGGCCGGTAGGTGTCGTCGTACGCGCCGCCGTACAGGTCACGCCCCTCGTATCCCTCGTATCCCTCGTACCCGCCGTATCCCTCGTACGAGGGGGCCGTCCCCACGCCGTACGCCAGCGTCTGGACGCTGTGCGGGTCGAAGCCGCCGTACCCCGGGGGCCGGTGGGCCGGGCTCGGGCCATACGTCTCGTACTGCACGTTGCTCACGACGACACGCTCCAGCGGAGGGGTCCGTTTCAGGGCCCCCAGAACCTAGCGGAGCGGTGAAAACTCTCCAAAGCGACGCGACTGCCCATAGTCGCGACAAGTCGGAGGTGTACCCCTGCGAGCGTTATGCGGCGGTTATCCGTCAGTAGCCGAAGGCATGTGCCGTGTTCGCCCCGAGGGCCGTCGCCAGCGCGTCCTCGTCGATCCCCCGGACGGCGGCCATGGCGCGCACCGTGATCGGAATGAGATACGGCGCGTTGGGCCGTCCGCGGTACGGCGCCGGTGTGAGGAAGGGCGCGTCGGTCTCCACGAGGAGCAGTTCCAGCGGGGCCACCGCCACCGCGTCCCGCAGGTTCTGGGCGTTCTTGAAGGTGACGTTGCCCGCGAAGGACATGTAGTAGCCGGCGCGGGCGCACACCTCGGCCATCTCGGCGTCCCCGGAGTAGCAGTGGAAGACGGTCCGCTCGGGCGCGCCCTCCTCCTTCAGCACCCGCAGCACGTCCGCGTGGGCCTCGCGGTCATGGATGACCAGGGCCTTGCCGTGCCGCTTGGCGATCTCGATGTGGGCGCGGAAGGACGCCTCCTGCGCCTCCTTGCCCTCGGGGCCGGTGCGGAAGTAGTCGAGGCCGGTCTCGCCGACGCCCTTCACCTGCGGGAGCGCGGCGAGGCGGTCGATCTCCGCGAGTGCCTCGTCGAGCGCCCGCGCACCACCCGGCTCGCGCGCCCCCTGCCGGGACCAGCCGTCGGGGTCCCCGTGCACGATGCGCGGCGCCTCGTTCGGGTGCAGGGCGACCGTCGCGTGCACGGCGTCGTACCGCGCCGCCGTCTCGGCCGCCCACTGGGAGCCGCGTACGTCGCAGCCCACCTGCACGACCGTGGTCACCCCGACCGACGCCGCCTTGGCCAGACCCTCGTCCACCGTGCCGGACTGCATGTCGAGGTGGGTGTGCGAGTCGGCGACCGGCACCCGGAGCGGCTCCGGGAGCGGCGGGGCGGCGTGCTTGTCGGAGGTGTTCGAAGGCATGCCCCGATCCTACGAAAGGAGCATGCCGTCGAACCGGTCGGCCTTTCGGCCGGCGCCGGGCTCAGCTCGCCTTGCGGTGGAAGACGTGCAGCAGGTCGGAGAGGTGCCAGTGGTGGTCCTCCTTGGGCGCCGTGGCGTCCGACGGCACGCCCGGCACCTCCACGGGACCGGCCGACGGCACCCGGCGCTGCTGGTGCACCGCGTTGCGCACCGAGGAGACCCGCCCCGGACGCATGATGCGCACGAGGTGGTTGTCGCAGTTGGGGCACGTGGGCCGGCTCAGCGGCGACGGCACGACCTGGCCGTCGGCCACGTACATCACGAACTCACGGCCTTCGCCGTCTATGTGGTGCTCTATCTCGTACGACTGCTCCCAGCCGTGCCCGCAGCGCATGCAGGCGAAGGAGTACGACTCGTTGACGACGGCGGTCGCACCGTTGCGAAGGCCAGTGTGTCCGGTGATCTCGCTCATGCCAGCTCCTGTGGTCCGCTGGTGGGACGGGTTGCGTCCCACCACCCAGTGGACTCCTCCGCAGGAGCGAACGCACGCCATCTGTCCACTGTTGGGGGCGACTTGGACGTTCCTTGCCGAAAGGCCCGGCTCCCTTTACCCCCGCATGGGGCGCACGCTCATGCGATATACGCCCTGCTCACACGGCGTTTCACGCCCCGGCGTTCTTGGCCGCCACCACGGCGTCGAAGACCTCCCGCTTGGGCAGCCCGGCCTCCGCCGCCACCGCCGCGATGGCCTCCTTGCGCCGCTCCCCCGCCTCTTCGCGCACGCGAACACGCCGGACCAGCTCGGCGGCGTCGACCTCCTCGGCGCCCTTGTCCGGCGCCCCCTCGACGACCACGGTGATCTCCCCGCGCACCCCCTCGGCCGCCCACGCCGCGAGCTCCCCCAGCCCACCGCGCTTGACCTCCTCGTACGTCTTGGTCAGCTCCCGGCACACCGCGGCCCGCCGCTCGGCTCCGAACACCTCGGCCATCGCGGCGAGTGTGTCGTCGAGCCGGTGCGGGGCCTCGAAGTAGACGAGCGTCCGCCGCTCCTGGGCCACCTCCCTGAGCCGCGACAGCCGCTCGCCCGCCTTGCGCGGCAGGAACCCCTCGAAGCAGAACCGGTCGACGGGCAGCCCGGACAGGGCGAGCGCGGTCAGCACGGCGGACGGCCCCGGCACCGCCGTGACCCTGACGTCCTTCTCCACCGCGGCCGCGACCAGCCGGTACCCGGGGTCGGACACCGACGGCATCCCGGCGTCCGTCACCAGCAGCACCCGCGAGCCCGCCAGCAGCGCCTCGACCAGCTCGGGTGTCCGCGCGGCCTCGTTGCCCTCGAAGTACGACACGACCCGCCCCGTCGGCTGCACGTCCAGCGCCTGGGTGAGGCGCTTGAGCCGGCGCGTGTCCTCGGCGGCGATCAGGTCCGCGCCGGCGAGCTCCTCGACCAGCCGGGGCGGGGCGTCCTTGACGTCGCCGATGGGGGTGCCTGCCAAAACAAGGGTTCCTGTCACGTTTCCATCCTCGCAGGGCGCATCCGCGCGACTGTCACAGACGTGTTCCCTACGATGGCGCGGTGACCAGTACCGCGTCCTCCACGGACACCCGGCAGGGCCAGGCGACCCACGAGCAGCGGCCGTCGTGGCAGCAGCGGCTGCGCCGATTCGGCTACACGGCGACGCCCTGGAGCGACGTCCGCGACCGGCTCGTGCCGCCGTATGTCCAGCCCAGCCCGCGGATGTGGCAGTTCCTCGGCGTACCGCGGCCGCTCGCCGAGCGGATCGCGCGCTGGTCGGGCTGGATCGGTCCGCTGCTGGTGACGCTGCTCGCCGGGGTGCTGCGGTTCTGGAACCTGGGCAGCCCCAAGGCGGTGATATTCGACGAGACGTACTACGCCAAGGACGCCTGGGCGCTGGTCCACCGCGGTTTCGAGGTCAACTGGGACAAGAACGCCAACGACCTGATCCTCGACATCGGCAGCCAGGTCAAGATCCCGACGGACGCGGCGTACGTCGTCCACCCGCCGGTCGGCAAGTACGTCATCGGGCTGGGCGAGCTGGTCTTCGGGTTCAACCCGTTCGGCTGGCGGTTCATGACGGCGCTGCTGGGCACCCTGGCCGTCCTGCTGCTGTGCCGTATCGGCCGCCGTATCTTCCGCTCGACCTTCCTCGGCTGCCTCGCGGGCGCGCTGATGGCGGTGGACGGGCTGGCGTTCGTGATGGCGCGCACCTCGCTGCTCGACGGGGTGCTGATGTTCTTCGTGCTGGCGGCGTTCGGCTGCCTCGTCCTCGACCGGGACCGGGCCCGCGCGCGCCTCGCCGCCGCGCTGCCGGCCGACCCGGACGGCCGGGTCCGCCCCGACGCGGACGTCGCGCAGACCCTTCGCCTGGGATGGCGCCCCTATCGCTGGCTGGCCGGTCTGATGCTGGGCCTGGCGATCGGCACCAAGTGGAACGGCCTGTACTTCCTGGTCGCGTTCGGCCTGATGACGGTGCTGTGGGACGTCGGCGCCCGCAGGGTCGCCGGTGCCCGCCACCCCTACACCGCGGTCCTCAAGCGCGACCTGGGCCTCGCCTTCCTGGCGACGGTGCCGGTGGCGATCGTCACCTACATCGCGTCGTGGGCCGGCTGGATCCTCTCCCCGACGGACGGCACCGGCGGCTACTACCGCAACTGGGCGGGCGCCGACGGCCGCGGCAGCAGCTGGTCGTGGCTGTTCCCCGACTGGTGGCTGAGCCTGTGGCACTACGAGTCCCAGGTGTACGAGTTCCACGTCGGCCTGTCGTCGCCGCACACCTACCAGTCCAACCCGTGGAGCTGGATCGTCGTCGGCCGCCCGGTGTCGTACTTCTACGAGTCCCCCGCGCCCGGCAAGGACGGCTGCCCCGTCGACGCGGGCGAGAAGTGCGCGCGCGAGGTGCTGGCGATCGGCACCCCGCTGTTGTGGTGGGTGGCCGCGTTCGCGGTCCTGTACGTCCTGTGGCGCTGGGTCTTCCGCCGCGACTGGCGGGCGGGCGCCATCGCCTGCGGCGTCGCGGCCGGCTACCTCCCCTGGTTCCTCTACCAGGAACGCACCATCTTCTTCTTCTACGCCGTCGTCTTCCTGCCCTTCCTCTGCCTGGCCGTGGCCATGCTCCTGGGCGCGATCATCGGCCCGCCGGGCTCCAGTGACACCCGCCGGGTGGCCGGCGCCACGGGCGCGGGCGTCCTGGTCCTGCTGATCGCCTGGAACTTCATCTACTTCTGGCCCCTCTACACGGGCACGGCGATCCCCATAGACAGCTGGCGCTCGCGGATGTGGCTGGACACCTGGGTGTAGCCGGCCGACGGACGGCGACGGCCGGTCGCCGGTGATCGTCAGCGGCCGTCACCGGTCACGCCCAGCCGGACTGACGACGGCCCGACGCGTCCGCAGCCACAGTGCCGCCCGCGCCGCGGGGTGTGCGGGGCCTGCTTCGGGCTCCCCTTGTCGGCGGCGCGCAGCACCGTGATCATCGCCGCGGCACCGCTCAGCAGCCCGCCGAAGCCGGACACCCCGGAGACCACGACCGGCAGGATGCTCGGCGAGGCCGACGCGCTCTCCAGGGCCGCGACATCCTCCGCCGGCTCTGCCTCGTCCACATCCCCCGGTGGCGCGCTCTCGTGGCTGCCGCTGACGGGGGCCAGGACGACGGCACGGTCCTCCGCGGCCCACGACACGAACGAGCCGAGGCAGAGCGCGAACAGAGCGGCGGCGGCGATCAGCCAGAGCAGCGAGGCACGGGCCGTGACCCGTCGGCGCAGGGCCGACAGCAGCGCCTGCCAGATCCGGGTCGGTTCAGTGCTGCTCAGCATGTCGATCGCTCCTCGTCTCCGTGGTGCCACACCTCCGCGGCGACCCCTGCCTCCATTGCGCCCCGGCCGCAGGTTCGCGTCACGGCACTGCATTTCGGGGCTTGACAACCCCCGGGCCAGCCCGTTCGTTCGGCCAAGAATCGGTCACACATTCGGACAACAAAAGAAAACAGTTCCCCCAGTGGTCCCCCACGCCACTTACAGTGCGGTGGACCGAAACGGGGAGGGACACATGTCCAAGGGGGTCAGAAACGCCGTCATAGGCGGCGTGTTCGCCCTGATGGTGGGCGGGGCCGGGTACGGCGCGTACAACATCATGTCGGCGTTGAACGGCGGAGGGGCGACCGGCCAGGGAGGGCCGGCGCCGGTGCGGTCGGGGCCGCCGAGCGCCGAGGAGGTCGAGGAGACCACGGCGAAGTTCTTCGCGGCCTGGGAGAAGGGGGAGTCGGCCCAGGCGGCGGCGTACACGAACAACGACGCGGCGGCCGTGCCGGTGCTGACGTCCTTCAGCGAGGGCGCGCACATCACCGGCGTGAAGATCACGCCGGGCAGGGCGACCGGCGCGACCGTGCCCTTCACGGTGAAGGCGAAGGTCACCTACGACGGCAAGTCCAAGCCGCTCAGCTACAAGAGCGAGCTCAAGGTGGTGCGCGGCATCACCACCGGCCGGGCCCTCGTCGACTGGCAGCCGACCGTGATCCACCCGCAGCTGAAGAAGGACGACAGGCTGGTCACCGGCGAGGCCTCGGCCCCGCCCATCGAGGCCGTCGACCGCGACGGCACCGTGCTGACGAAGGAGAAGTACCCCTCCCTCGGCCCGGTCCTGGACACCCTGCGCGACAGATACGGCAGCAAGGCGGGCGGCACCCCCGGCATCGAGCTGGCGATCCGGCACGCCGACGAGTCGCCGGACACCTCGCTGCTGACCCTCGCCAAGGGCAGGCCCGGCAAGCTGGAGACGACGCTCAGCGCGAGCGTGCAGGCGGCGGCCGAGAAGGCGGTGAAGAAGTACGCCCAGTCCTCGGTGGTGGCCGTCAAGCCGAGCACCGGCGAGGTCCTGGCGGTGGCCAACCACCGCGACGACGCCTTCAACGCGGCCTTCGAGGGACGTGTCCCGCCGGGCTCCACGATGAAGATCATCACCTCGGCGATGCTGATCGACAACGGCGTGACCACGATGAACGGGCCCGCGCCCTGCCCGTCCACGGCGACCTGGCAGAGCCAGACCTTCAAGAACCTCACCGGTATGAAGCCGGACGAGAGCGCGAGCGCCACGCTCGCGGCCGGCTTCATGCGCTCCTGCAACACGGCCTTCATCAAGCTCGTCGACGAGGATCCGCTCTCCGACGCCTCGCTGACGGCGGAGGCCGAGCAGCGCTTCGGGCTCGGCCGCGACTGGAAGACCGGCATCACCTCCTTCGACGGCAGCGTCCCCGCCTCCACCGGCCCGGACCGCGCGGCCAACGCCATCGGTCAGGGCCAGGTCGAGATGAACCCGCTGAACATGGCCTCGGTGACGGCGACCGCGATCACGGGCACGTTCCGGCAGCCGTACCTGGTCGCCCGCGACCTCGACGACCGCCCGTTCGCCACCGCCGACGGGCTGCGGTCGAGCACCGTCGCCCAGCTGAAGCAGATGATGCGACTGACCGCGACCTCGTCCCCGGGCACCGCCGTGCAGGTCATGTCCGGGCTGAGCGGTGACATCGGCGCCAAGACCGGTTCCGCCGAGGTCGGCGGAGAGGCCACCTCGGACAGCTGGTTCACCGGTTTCCGCGATGACGTGGCGGCCGCGGCCATGGCCCAGCAGGGCGGCCACGGCAGCGACGCGGCGGGCCCGATTGTCGCAGACGTGCTACGAGCGTCCGGCTGAACTCATCCCCTGGGGCACGGGACTCTAGGGTGGTCCCCGTCGTTGGTATGCGTGAGTCAGGCGGGGCGGCGGGGGCCCCTGGAATACGCGAGGGAACGGAAAGCAGTGGGCAACAGAGGGCGCGTCGCTGAGCGACGGAAGACCAACCCCGCCGTGCTCGGCGGGATGATCGCCGTGGTCGTCGGCGGCGCCGGGTTCGGCGCCTACGCGCTGTTCGGCGGCGGGGCCGTCGCCGACAGCCGTACGCAGTCGACGTCGGCGAGCGCCGACGACAAGGCCAAGGACGTCAAGACCGGCCCCCTGTCGGCGACCGAGGTCACGTCCGCGGCCCGCGAGTTCCTCACCGCCTGGCAGCGGGGGCAGGTCACCGAGGCGGCCGCCGCCACGGACGACACCACGGCCGCCAAGGCCCTGTTGACCGGCTACACCAAGGACGCCCACATCAAGGACGTCACCCTCACCGCCGGCGCCCGCACCGGCGACAAGGTCCCCTTCGCCGTGAAGGGCACCGTCTCCTACAAGGGCACCACCAAGCCGCTGGCGTACGGCAGTTCGCTGACGGTCGTGCGGCGCGCCGAGGACGGCAAGCCGCTCGTCGAGTGGCACTCGGCGATCGTCCACCCCGACCTGAAGGACGGCGACACCCTCGTCACCGGCGAGTCCGGCACCCCGCCGGTCAAGGCCCTCGACCGGGACGGCGGCGAGATCACCGAGGACAAGTACCCGTCGCTGGGCTCCGTCCTGGACGGGCTGCGCGAGAAGTACGGCGACAAGGCCGGCGGCAAGGCGGGCGTCGAGCTCCAGGTGGTCCGGGGCGAGGCGTCGAAGAAGGCCGAGCTGTCCGACAAGACCCTGCTGGAGCTGAGCCAGGGCACCCCGGGCACGGTGAAGACGACGCTGAGCCCGACGATGCAGGCCGCCGCGGAGCAGCAGGTCGCCGCCAAGTCGCGGGCGTCGGTGGTCGTGCTGCGCCCCTCGACCGGTGAGATCCTGGCCGTCGCGAACTCCTCGCACGGCTTCAACACGGCCTTCCAGGGCTCCCTCGCGCCCGGCTCCACGATGAAGGTCATCACCTCCTCGCTGCTGATCGACAAGGGCCTCGCGTCGGCGGACAAGGAGCACCCCTGCCCGAAGTACTTCACGTACGGCGGCTGGAAGTTCCAGAACGACGACAAGTTCGAGATCAAGGGCGGCACCTTCAAGGCGAGCTTCGCCCGCTCCTGCAACACGGCCTTCATCAGCCAGGCGCCCGCGCTGGACAACGACAGCCTGACCCAGCAGGCTCAGCAGGTCTTCGGCCTCTCCATGAACAACTGGTCCGTCGGCGTCCCGACCTTCGACGGCTCCGTCCCGGTCCAGTCGCAGGCCCAGATGGCGGCCTCGCTCATCGGCCAGGGCGGTGTGCGGATGAACCCGCTGAACATGGCGTCGGTGTCGGCGACCGTGAAGACGGGCACCTTCAAGCAGCCCTACCTGGTGGCCCCCTCGGTCGACAACCGCACTCTCGCCACCGCCTCCCGCTCCCTGTCCGCGTCCACGCTGTCCCAGCTGCGCGAGCTGATGGCGTACACGGCGGCCTACGGCACGGCGGCCGAGGCGATGTCCGGGGTCACCGGTGACGTCGGCGCGAAGACGGGCTCGGCGGAGGTCGACGGCCAGAAGAAGCCGAACGGCTGGTTCACCGCGTACCGGGGCGACCTGGCGGCGGCGGGCGTGGTCCAGGCGGGCGGCCACGGCGGTGACACGGCTGGGCCGATCGTGGCGGATCTGCTGAAGCTGGGCGGCTGAGGGTCAGCTCCTCAGCTGAGGCTCACGCTCGACGGGCGCGGTGGGTGCGGCGGCCAGATATGTCCGCCGCAGGAACCTCATCAGGGCCTTCGTCTCGAACTGCACCACCGAGACGCCTTGCGCGGAGTGGAACTCCACCACGGTCTGCACGCGGCCGCACGGCCACACCTGTATCTCCCCGCTGCCCGCGGGCGCGCGCAGGCCCTGTTCCAGCAGGGAGCGCGAGAAGGTCCACTCGCGTGACCGGCGGCCGGGCAACCGCATGCGCACCAGGCGCGGATCGGTCTCGGGGTCGTACTTCAACACGACCGGAACGGCGTCCTGTTCCTCCGCCAAGAGGTCCGCGTCAGTGACGATATGGGCTCGCGCATACTGCTCGACTACGGACATCGGACGTCCCCTTACCGTGCGTCACCTGCGCGGAAACCATGCATCCGCCTCCCCTCCAATGTCCCATATTTCCGGTATTACACCCTCCGGAGCGTCTTATCTCGTGTTTACAACAGAGAGTGAGCCGCTCTTGCGAATGGTTCGCATCAAGCCACACCATCGAAGGGTGCATGTACCTGACGGATTCATAGACGCCCCGACCTCCGCCGTGACCGGAGTGGTCGCCGCGGCCGCGGTCGCCGTGAGCCTGCGCGGTGCGCGCCGCGAGCTCGACGAGCGGACGGCGCCGCTGGCCGGCCTGGTGGCCGCGTTCATCTTCGCGGTGCAGATGCTGAACTTCCCCGTCGCGGCCGGGACCAGCGGACATCTGCTCGGCGGCGCCCTCGCCGCCATCCTCGTCGGCCCCTATACCGGCGCGTTGTGCATCTCCGTCGTCCTGCTGATGCAGGGCATCCTCTTCGCGGACGGCGGCCTGACCGCGCTCGGCGTGAACATCACCAACATGGCGATCGTCGGCGTCGTCGTGGCCTACGTCGTCTTCCGCGGCCTGGTGAAGGTCCTGCCGAAGACCCGGCGCTCGATCACCGCGGCCTCCTTCGTCGCCGCGATCGTGTCGGTGCCGGCCGCGGCCCTCGCGTTCACGCTGCTGTTCTGGATCGGCGGCACCACCGACGTCTCGATCGGCAAGGTCGCCACCGCCATGGTCGGCGTCCACCTGCTGATCGGCATCGGCGAGGCCGTGATCACCGCGCTGACCATCGGCGCCGTCGTCGCCGTACGCCCGGACCTGGTGTACGGCGCCCGTGACCTGCGACAGCCGCTGAAGCTGCGGGTCGGCGGCGAACTCGTCGACGCCCCGGCCGCCGAGGCCGCGCGGCCCGTCGCCGCACGGACCTCGCGCCGCACCCTGTGGATCAGCGGCCTGGCCACCTCCCTCGTGCTGGCCGGATTCGTCAGTTTCTACGCCTCCGCCAGCCCCGACGGCCTGGAGAAGGTCGCCGAGGACAAGGGCTTCGCCGAGTCCGCCGAGGAGCACGCCAGTGCCGACTCGCCGCTCGCCGACTACGGCGTCAAGAACATCGACAACGTCCGCCTCTCGGGTGGTCTCGCCGGAGTGATCGGCGTCGGCGCGACCGTCGTCGCGGGCACCGGCGTCTTCTGGGCGGTGCGCAGGCGTCGTACGGACGAGGGGGCCGACGTGTCCCCCACGAGCACGAGCGTCTGACATGGGCGCAGGGCACGCGCACCGGCTCTACCGGCACGGGCACTCGCCCGTGCACGGTCTGCCGCCGCACACCAAGCTCGCCGCGACGTTCGCGTTCGTGGTGGTCGTGGTGTCGACACCGCGGGAGGCGATGTGGGCGTTCGGGCTGTACGCCGTGCTGCTCGCGCTCGTCGCGTACGCCGCCCGCGTGCCCGCCGGGTTTCTGCTGAAGCGGCTGCTGATCGAGGTGCCGTTCGTCGCGTTCGCGGTGCTGATGCCGTTCGTGGCGGAGGGCGAGCGGGTCGAGGCGCTGGGGATGTCGCTGAGCGTCAGCGGACTGTGGGGCGCCTGGAACGTGCTGGCCAAGGGCACCCTCGGCGTCGCCGCCTCCGTGCTGCTCGCCTCGACGACCGAGCTGCGGGAACTGCTGTTGGGACTGCAGCGGTTGAGGCTGCCACCGCTGCTCGTGCAGATCGCGTCGTTCATGATCCGCTACGGCGACGTGATCACGGACGAGATGCGGCGCATGCGCGTCGCCCGTGAGTCGCGCGGCTTCGAGGCGAAGGGCGTACGGCACTGGGGCGTGCTCGCGAAGTCGGCGGGCGCGCTGTTCATCCGGTCCTACGAGCGCGGCGAGCGCGTGCATCTGGCCATGATCAGCCGGGGGTACGCCGGTTCGATGCCGGTGATCGACGAGGTGACCGCGTCCCGGGCGCAGTGGTCGTACGCCCTCGCGCTCCCCTTCGCCGCCCTCGTCGTCTGTCTGCTGGGATGGTCGCTGTGACGGAACCGATTCCCTCCCTGGAAGTGGCCGGTCTGGCCTTCGCCTACCCCGACGGCCACCAGGCCCTGTTCGGCGTGGACTTCTCCCTCGCGCGCGGCGAACGGGTCGCGCTGCTCGGCCCGAACGGCGCCGGCAAGACGACGCTCGTCCTCCACCTCAACGGCATCCTGAGCGGCGGCACGGGCACGGTGCACGTCGCCGGGCTGCCCGTCGGCAAGCAGCACATGGCCGAGATCCGGCGCCGGGTCGGGATCGTGTTCCAGGACCCGGACGACCAGCTGTTCATGCCGACGGTCCGCGAGGACGTGGCCTTCGGGCCCGCGGCGGCCGGGCTCAAGGGGCCGGAGCTGGAGGAACGCGTCGACCGGGCCCTGGAGCGGGTCGGCATGGCGGAGTTCAAGAACCGCCCGCCGCACCATCTCTCCTTCGGCCAGCGCCGCCGGGTCGCGGTGGCGACGGTGCTGGCGATGGAGCCGGAGATCCTCGTCCTCGACGAGCCCTCCTCCAACCTCGACCCCGCCTCCCGCCGTGAACTGGCCGACATCCTGCGCTCCTTGGACGTCACCGTCCTCATGGTCACGCACGACCTGCCGTACGCCCTGGAGCTGTGCCCGCGCTCGCTCGTCCTCAGCGAGGGCGTGATCGCGGCGGACGGCAGGACGGCGGAGCTGCTGTCCGACGACGAGCTGATGCGCACGCATCGGCTGGAGCTGCCGTTCGGCTTCGATCCGCGGTCCGTGGTGGGGGTGCCCCCGCGCGAGCCGGGCGAAGCCGGTTCGCGCGTGAGGGAGGGCGCGTGACGAACGAGGAGACCAAGGGCTCGCTGTTGCTCGACGAGCAGCTGTGCTTCGCGCTGTACGCAGCCCAGCGCGCCGTGACGGCCGCCTACCGCCCGCTCCTCGACGAACTCGGGCTCACCTACCCGCAGTACCTCGTCCTGCTGGTCCTGTGGGAGCGCGGCGAGACGACGGTGAAGGAACTGGCGGCGGCCCTCCGGCTCGACTACGGGACCGTCTCCCCGCTGCTGAAGCGGCTGGAGGCGGCCGGGCTGGTGCGGCGGGAGCGGTCGGCGCGGGACGAGCGGTCGGTGCTCGTCGCGGTCACCGCGCAGGGCGAGGGGCTGCGGGAGCGCGCACAGTGCGTACCCGGCACGCTGCTCGCGGAGACCGGGCTCGGCGGCCCGGAGGTGAAGCGGCTGCGCGAGGAGCTGTGGCAGCTGGCGGCGAAGGCGACGGCCGCCGCCGACCGGGCCCGCTGATCTCGGCTTACCAATGGTTACTACCCCCTGGTAACAGCGGCCCCATACCGGCCAGTACCTTGTGCACGATGTACTTGCGCACGTTCCTTCTGGGGGAGGGCCAACCATGACCGACGAGGGCACGGCAGTCGACACCCGTCCGACGAAGATCATGTACGTCGCCGAGGCCACCGCGCACGGCGGCCGGGACGGCTTCGTCACCAGCCTGGACGGGCAGATCGAGCTCAAGGTCGCGATGCCGCCGGCACTCGGCGGTGACGGCAACGGCACCAACCCCGAGCAGCTGTTCGCCGCCGGCTACAGCGCCTGCTTCCACAACGCGCTGATCCTGGTAGGCAACCGCGCGGGCTACGACCTCACCGGGTCCACGGTCTCCGCGAAGGTCGGCATCGGCCCCAACAAGCACCGCGGCTACGGCCTCGCGGTGGCCCTCAGCGTGTCCCTGCCGGTACTGGACGCGGACCTCGCGGCGAAGCTGGTGGATGCGGCGCACGAGGTGTGCCCGTATTCGAACGCGACTCGGGGGAACATCGACGTGAGCATTTTGCTGGGCTGAATTCCGCGGCCGGGATCGGTCGGGGAGACGTCGGCCACAGTTGGAATCGGGGGACTCGGGCCTGTGTTGGGATGGCTGGCGGTGGCCGTGGAGCACAGGCGCAGGGAGTACGGACGTGGATGTGAACGGCACAGTGGCCGAGGGCTTCGAGCCGGTCAGGGAGGCGTTCGTACGGAACTTCACCTCGCTCGGCGAGCGGGGTGCGGCGGTCGCCGTGTACCGGGACGGGCGCAAGGTCGTCGACCTGTGGGCCGGTACGAAGGACGTCGACGGCACGCGGCCCTGGGAGCACGGGACCGCGCAGGTCGTGCGCTCGGCGACCAAGGGGGTCGCCGCCGCCGTACCGCTCCTCCTCCATCAGCGCGGAGAGCTGGACCTGGACGCGCCGGTGGCCGCGTACTGGCCGGAGTTCAAGGCGCACGGCAAGGAGCGGCTGCTGGTCCGGCACGTCCTGAACCACCGCGCCGGGCTCCCGGTGCTGGACCACCCGCTCACGCCCGAGGAGGCCCTGGACCCGCACCGCGGCCCCGAGGCGGTGGCCGCGCAGGCGCCCGCATGGGAGCCGGGCACCGACCACGGCTATCACGCACTGACGTACGGCTGGCTGCTGGACGAACTCGTGCGGCGGGTGACGGGACGCTGGGCGGGCGAGTGGCTCGCGGCGGAGGTCACCGGTCCGCTGGGCCTGGACCTGTGGCTGGGACTGCCGGAGTCGGAGGCGGCACGGGTGGGCCGTACCGGCCGGGTCGACGGTCCTGAACCGGCCGGTGGACTGCGCTCACGCCCGAAGCGGTCGGTCACCGAGGCCTACGACGACCCGGACTCCCTCACGCGCCGCGCCTTCGCCGCCATCACCCCGTTCCCCGACCAGAACGACCCCGCCTACCTCGCCGCCGCCCTCCCCGCGACGAACGGCATCGCGACGGCCGACGGTCTGGCCCGCTTCTACGCGGCGCTGATCGGCGAGGTCGACCGCGTACGGCTCTTCGACCCGGCGACCGTCGAGGCGGCCCGCGCGGAGGAGTCGTCGGGCCCGGATCGCGTCCTGGTCGTCAACACCCGTTTCGGCCTCGGCTACATGCTCCACGGCCCCGCCTCCCCCCTCCTCGGCCCGGGCTCCTTCGGCCACCCCGGCCGCGGCGGCGCTCTGGGCTTCGCCGACCCGGAGTCGGGGATCGCCTTCGCCTACGTGACGAACGGCTTCCGCAAGACGGTGACAGCGGACCCGAGGGCCCAGGGGTTGATACGGGCGGTGCGGGCAGCACTCTCGTAAAGGCTCGGCGCCAGTGCAGCACAGGGCCCGGCACGCCCCCAATCTTTTGGGGGCGCGGGGCTGTATCGATTTGCGGCTCCGCCGCGCGGGCGCGACCAGCCACCTCACCTCTTGACGCGCGGCGCCACCAACCCCCTAGGGGCGCGGGGAACTGCGCGACCAGCCCCCACGCCGCCGCGGCCGAAACACAACCTGTCCCGGCACCCTCACACGTGAATGGGATGCGACGTACGCCCCGACGCCTGGTCGATCTCGCTGTGCGCCTTCGTGAGCATCTGCATCGCCAGCTCGTTCAACGCCCGCGCCCCGGCAATCTCCTCCCCCACCCGCGGCTGATTCGCGTCCGTGTGGTGCCGCGAGGCATGCCCGTGGGCGCGTACCTCACTGCCGTCGGGGAGGCGCACCATCGCCACCGCCCTGGTGTGCGTCTCGTCCTCCTGGAACTCCAGCTCGACATGCCATCCCACTGCGGTGTGCATCATGACGATCACCTCCGGAAGTTCTGCTTCCAGGGTGCGCCCAGGAGGCCACCGCCGACCAGTCAGAGGAGCAAACACGGCAACTCGGGATCAGTGAGACTCGGCACACTCCCTTCGGTGACCGCCTTCGCCCTGCTTCCATGGAGATGTCGCGTTCCACGGAGATGTCGCGCGCCGGACCTGGCCCCGCCGCCACCGCCACCTCCCCCGTTCACCGCACCGGGCCACATCGAGGACATGCGCTGCTGCTTCTCCGCCCACCTCCCCGCCCTCGCGGCACTGTCGGCCCTCCCCGGCCCCTGCGAGGTGCTTCGCTCCGGCGCCCGTCTCGCCCCCGCCCTGCTGCAGTCGGCGTCTGCCGCCGTGCAGCGGTCCCGCTCCCCCCACCCCGACGACCTGATCGCCGTCAGCCTCGAACTCGTCACCCTCACCGAGGACCGCGCCGTCATCACCTGGTACACCGGGATCCCGGGCACCGACGACGGCCTGGGCCACCCCCTCCCCGCGCTCACCGAGGGCGAGATCGTCTACGGCACCCACCCCTCCCGCCTCAACCGCACGGCGTCCGAGGGCCGCCCGACCGCCCACCACCAGGTCGAACTCACCGACCTGGAGCCGGGGCAGACGTACTACTACCAGGCCCGCTCCCGGGGCACCGCCGCGACGCCCACCCCGCTGCACCTCGTACGCGGCAACGCGGTGGGCACCTCGACGTTCGGGTTCGGATCGAGCGGCGGGCCGTACTGCTTCACCACCCCGCAGCCGCCGCCCGGCCGGCATCTGCTGTCGATCGCGCTCTGCAACGACCTGCACCTCGGCGAGACGACCGCCGGCCTCGTCGGCGGCATCCCCCTGTTGCGCGGGGTGCCTCAGCAGCCGGGCCGGGCACCGTATCCGGAGCTGATGAGCCGCGCCCTGGTCGAGGAGGCCCGGCGGCGCGGGGCGGACGTACTGCTGGCCGGGGGCGACATCTCGGCGGGCGGGGCGGCGCACGACCTCGGTGCGGCGCGGCGGATCCTGGACGGCTTCGGCGCGCACGGCGAGGACTACTTCGTCGTACGCGGCAATCACGACCGTTCCCGGGACAACGCCTCCTTCCAGACCGCGTTCCCGGTCGGTGACGCCGGGCCGGGGTACTTCGCCCGCGACCTCGGCGGCCTGCGGGTCATCGGCCTCGACACCTACGTCAAGACCGGCAACGGCGCCGACGCGGGCGGGCTCGGCCCGGAGCAACTGGCGTGGTTCCAGGCCCGGTTGAGGGAGGCCCCGGACCAGCCGACCCTCGTCTTCGGCCACCACCCCCTGACCGTGCGGGACTCGGTCTTCCCGGTCACCCGCGGCCAGCAGCTGGACCGCCGCCAGGCCCGCGCCGTCGTCGACGCCTACGCGTCCGCGCCCGGCGTCTTCCTCCACCATGCCGGCCACACCCACCGCAACAAGCGCACCGTGCTGTCGCGGGCCCCGCACGTGACCCAGCAGGAGGTCGCCGCCGCCAAGGAGTACCCGGGCGGCTTCACCCTGGTGCGCATCCACACCGGCGGTTACGCCCTCAACCACTACAAGGCCGGTGACCTGGCGGCCCGTCAGTGGAGCGAGCGCAGTCGCCGGGTGGCCGCGGGGCTGTGGCCCCACCACGCCCTCGGCCGGTCCGTGACCGACCGCAACAGCGTGACGGCACACGACCTGTCGGGGATCACGCGGCGCGTGTAGGGCCCGACTTCAGGCCGCCGTCGTCACCCCGGAACAGCATCATCCCGGCAGAAGATCGCGAAACTCGGCGCGCCACAGGATGATTTGGGGCATTTCCTACTTAATCTCCCTAAATCGCATCCACCTCACTCCACCGGAGATGACATGCACAAGCTTCGCAAGGCCGCGGTCCTGGTCGCCGCCCTCACCACCGTCGGTCTCGTGGGCGCGGGCACCGCGCAGGCCGACCAGGGCCCCCGGGGCAACAAAGTCGACGTGATGCAGAGCACCAACTGCAAGTCCCACGACCTGAACATCGACATCCTCGGCGTGGTCGGAATCCTCAACGGCCTCCTGGGCAGCGGCGTCAACGGCGAGGGCGATTCGGGCGCCCAGAGCACGCACCTCGGCTCGACAATGGGCTGCAACAACGGCGCCTTCAGCGGCTGACCGAACACCTGACGGTGCGGGAGCCCCGGCCACAACGGGCAGGGGCTCCCGCTACCCCGCGCGCAGCATCAGCCCGATCCCCACGACCAGCAACCCCGCCGCCACGATGCGCGGCGCCCCGAACCGCTCCTTGAAGAACACGGCGCCGATCGCGGCGCCGACGATGATCGACGACTCCCGCAGGGCGGCTATCGGCGCCAGCTCGGCCTTCGTCTGGGCCCACAGCACCAGTGCGTACGCGGCGAAGGACAGCGCGGCACCCAGCAGTCCCACCCCGGCGAACGGCCGCAGCACCGCGACCGTCTCCCGGCGCCAGCGCCAGACGGCGTACGCCGGCACGGCGAGTCCCTGCACCGCCATCAGCCAGGCGATGTACCCGAGGGACGACCCGGAGGCCCGCACCCCCAGCCCGTCCAGCACGGTGTACGCCGCGATGCTCAGCCCGGTCGCCAGCGCCGCGCCGATCGCGGCCCAGTTGGGCGGGTTCCCGCGCAGCCCCCACAGCGCGACGCCCGTGAGTCCCGCGCAGGACAGCGCGATCCCGGCGGCGGCCCATCCGTCCGGTACCTCATGGGCGACGAAGGCGGCGACCACGGCGACGACGAGCGGCGCGCTGCCGCGCGCGATGGGGTACGCCTGCCCGAAGTCGCCCAGCCGGAACGACTTCATGAGCAGCGCGAAGTACACGATGTGGACGAGGGCCGACGCGAGGAGACAGGGCCACGCCCCCGCCGCCGGAAACCCCCCGAACGGGATGAGGGCCAGCCCGATGACCATCCCGCCGCCCGTGATGAGCGTGAACCCCACCAGCTTGTCGGGGATCCGGTGGGCGAGGGCGTTCCAACTGGCGTGTGTGACGGCCGCGAGCAGGACCGCGGCCGTGACCAGCGGGGTCACGAAGTCCGCGGCTGCTCGCGCACGTCCACGAGGGTGGCGCCGGCATGGGTGACGAGGTCCTTGGGCGCCATCGGGAACACCGCGTGCGGGTTCCCCGCGGCGGCCCACACGACGTCGTGGCCGAGCAGCGAACGGTCCGCGAGCACGCGCGTCTTCGTACGGTGCCCGAAGGGCGGTACCCCACCGATGGCGTACCCGGTGGTCTCCCGTACGACCTCCGCCTTGGCCCGCGTGACCTTCTCGGCGCCGAGTTCCTTCCGGACGAGCTCGACGTCGACCCGCGAGGCCCCGTCCATCAGAACCAGCACCGGCTCGCCGTCCGCCGCGAAGATCAGCGACTTGCAGATCTGACTGAGCTCACACCCGATCGCCTCGGCGGCCTCGACGGCGGTACGGGTCGCGTCCGGAAACCGGCGGATCCGCGCCTGGAGGTCGGCCAGCCCGAGCTCACGAAGAGCATCGTCGAATCGGTTCATGTCCCGCAGGCTAGCGGGCCGATACGTGGCCCACGAATGAATTCCGGGTGCCCGGGGCGATGGTGAGGCGGCCGCCATGTCGCAGGCGGCGCCCGCGGAGGACGCGAAGGCCGGTGAGGGCACCCCGTCCCCACGGAGCCCTCACCGGCCGGCCCACTTCACTGGTCGCTCCTCAGGAGCACCGCTCAGACGCGGACCAGCTCCCGCTCGCCGTCCCCGTCCTTGTCGGTCTGCGTCCGCAGCCCCTCGCCCTCCACGTCGACGTTCGGCAGGGCGCGGTCCAGCCACTTCGGCAGCCACCAGGCCTTCTTGCCGAGGAGGGCGAGGACCGCCGGGACGATGGCCATGCGGACCACGAAGGCGTCGAAGAAGACGGCGACGGCGAGGCCGAAGCCGATCATCTTGACCATGGACTCGGACGAGCCGATGAAGCCCGCGAAGACGGCCATCATGATCACGGCGGCGGCCGTGACGACGCGCGCGCCGTACCGGAAGCCGGTCACCACCGCCTGGCTCGGCTTCTCTCCGTGGACGTAGGCCTCCCGCATCCGGGTCACGAGGAACACCTCGTAGTCCATGGCGAGTCCGAAGACCACGCCGACCATGAAGATCGGCATCATGGACATCACCGGGCCGGTCTCCTCCACGCCGATGAGGCCCGCGAACCAGCCCCACTGGAAGACCGCGACGACCGCGCCGAGGGCCGCCATCACGCTCAGCAGGAAGCCGAGCGCCGCCTTGAGCGGGACCAGGACCGAACGGAAGACCACGATCAGCAGGAGGAAGGCCAGGCCCACGACCAGGGCCAGGTAGGGCAGCAGGGCGTCGTTCAGCTTCTCCGAGACGTCGATGTTCATCGCCGTGGAGCCGGTGACCAGCACGGACGCGTCCGTGTCGGCCTTCACCTCGGTGCCTTTGGCACGGATGGCGTGGACCAGGTTCTCGGTCGTGACGGACGACGGCTTGGCGTCCGGGATCACCGTGATGGTGGCCGTGTCGCCCGCCTTGTTGGGCGTCGCCGGCGTGACTGTGACGACGTTCTCGATGCCCTTGACGTCGTTGCCGACCTGCTTGAAGACCGCGTCCGGGTCGTCGCTGCCCTTCGCGTCGACCACGACCATCAGCGGGCCGTTGAAGCCGGGCCCGAAGCCCTCGGACAGCAGGTCGTACGCCCGCCGCTGGGTCGTGGACGTCGGCTGCGATCCGTCGTCGGGCAGGCCCAGTTCGAGGGAGGTCGCGGGGATGGCGGCGGCACCGAGGCCGAGGACGCCGAGGAGGAGGACGGCCACCGGGCGGCGTACGACGAAGCTGGCCCAGCGGGTGCCCATGTTGGGCTTGGCCGGGGCGGCCGTACCGGAGTTGGTACCGGAGGCCGTACCTGAGGCCGTACCGGAGACGGTGGCCGCGGCGGCGGCCTTCTTGGCGGCCCGGTCGCCGCCCATCCAGCGGCTCCTCTTCCCGGTCGGCTGCACCTTCCTGCCCGCGTAGCCGAGCAGCGCCGGGATCATCGTCAGCGCGATCAGCACGGCGATCACGACCGTGCCCGCCGCCGCGATGCCCATCTTGGTCAGCATCGGGATGTTGACGACCGACAGGCCGACCAGCGCGATCACGACCGTCAGGCCCGCGAAGACCACCGCGGAGCCCGCCGTGCCGACGGCGCGTCCGGCCGCCTCCTCGCGCTCGCGGCCCTCCGCCAGTTCGGCGCGGTAGCGGGAGACGATGAACAGGGCGTAGTCGATGCCGACCGCGAGGCCGATCATCATCGCCAGCGTCGAGGTGGTGGAGCCCAGCTCCAGCGCGCTCGCCAGCGCGGTGATCGTCGAGATGCCGATGCCGACGCCGATCAGGGCGGTCAGCAGCGGGAGTCCGGCCGCGATGAGTGAGCCGAAGGTGATGACGAGGACGACCGCGGCGACCCCGATGCCGATGATCTCCGTGGCGCCGGTCTCGGGCGTCGTCTGGAGCGCGTCACCGCCGACCTCCACGGTCAGCCCGGCGTCCCGCGCGTCCTGCGCCGCGTCCTGAAGGGCCTCGCGCGAGGAGTCCTGGAGCTCCATGCCGGAGACCTCGTACTTCACTGACGCGTACGCGATCGTGCCGTCCTTGCTCACGGCGTGCCCGGTGTACGGGTCGGCGACGGAGGCCACCTCGGAGCCGTCGGACAGCTCCTTGACGGTGTCCTCGACGGTCGCCTTGTTGCCGGGGTCGGTCATCTTCTGGCCGTGCGGCGCCTTGAAGACGACCCGGGCGGTGGCGCCGTCGGCGCTCATCCCGGGGAAGCGCTGTTCCAGCAGGTCGAACGCCTTCTGCGCCTCGGTGCCGGGGATCGAGAAGGAGGTGGATCCGGCGGCGGGCGCACTGGCCGCGCCGACGCCGGCGAGGGTGAGCAGCGCGACCCATATCAGTGCGACGAAATGCCGTCGCCTGAAGGCGAGCCGGCCGAGTTTGTAGAGGAACGTGGCCACGAGGGCGACTCCCGGTCAGGTCGTGGGTTGTAGGGCCTGGTTTCGACCCAGGCCCGAGGGCAGGGGTGATCAGCCCGACGACGTGAGCGGTTACGTCAGGTGGAGGGCTTGCTGGGGAGGGGGCTCGTCGGTGACGGGCGTCAGTGGACGGGCGCGCCGAGGGCGGGGAGGACCACGGCGTCGATGTACGAGGTGAGGAAGGCCCGCGTCGGCGGCCTCTCGTCGAGGATCGTGCAGGTGACGAACGCGCCGAGCATCATGTGCACCACGAAGTCCAGTGCGGGGCAGTCCGGACGGACCTCACCCCGGTCGACCGCGCGTTGGAGCACGCGGCGGAACTCCACGATCTCCGGTTCGACGATCTGGCCCCGGAACTCCCTGTGCAGGTCCGGGTTCGCGTGCATCGCCATGGCCAGCCCGCGCATCAGGGCACTGCTCTGCGCCATCTCGGCGTCGTCCGCATGCGCCATGAGCGCGTGGAAGTCGCCGCGAAGCGACCCGGTGTCGACCTCGCCGATGTCCCGGCCAGGCTTGTTGTGCCGGATGGCCTTCACGACCAGCTCGGCCTTCCCGCCCCACTGGCGGTAGAGGGTGGCCTTGCTGGACCGGGTGCGAGCGGCCACGGCGTCCATGGTCAGGGCGTCGTAGCCGACTTCGCGGAGCAGGTCGAGCACGGCCGCGTAGAGCTCGGCCTCGCGCTCCGGGGTGATCCGACTGCGACGCGCCGTTGCGACCTCGGTCATGCCTGCTCACCTTCCCACTCCGAACGACACTGTTTCGTACACAACGAATGTAGCGCACCCTCCAGCGAAACGAAACGGTTTCGTTCGTGTCGTGGGTCACGACGACATCGCCATGGCATGGATGTCACGAGTTGCCCAGCTCCGTCCACAGGAAAAGCATGGGGAGGTGAGCTATCTGCGCCTGCCGCATCTCCATGACGACCTGTTGTGCTTCGTGGCCGAGGACGACCTGTGGCTGGCCCCCCTCGACGACCGGGGCCGCGCCTGGCGCCTCACCGTGGACCGCGCCAAGGCCGGCCACCCCCGCTTCTCGCCCGACGGCCGCCATCTCGCGTACACGAGCTGGCGCGGCCTCGTCCCCGAGATCCATCTGGTCCCGGTCGACGGCGGCCCGGGGACCCGGCTCACCCACTGGGGCTCGGCCGACACCCGGGTGTGCGGCTGGACACCCGACGGCGTGATCCTCGCCGTGGCCTCCCACGGCGAGCCCTTCTCCCACTACACCTTCGCCTACAAGGTCCGCCCCGACGGCGACCCCGGCCGCAAACTCCCCTGGGGGCCGTGCTCCGACATCCAGGTCGCCGACCTCGACGGCGAGCGACGGACCCTGCTGCTCACCGGCACCCCACCGCACGAGCCCGCCTCCTGGAAGCGCTACCGGGGCGGCGCCACCGGCCGCCTGTGGCTGCACGGCGAGCGCCTGCTCGCGGACCTCGACGGCCACCTCGACTCCCCCGTGTTCGTCGGCGGCCGGATCGCCTTCCTCTCCGACCACGAGGGCGTCGGCAACCTCTACTCGTGCGCGTACGACGGCTCCGACCTGCGCCGCCACACCGACCACGACGCCTTCTACGCCCGGCACGCGGCGAGCGACGGCACCCGGGTGGTGTACCAGTGCGCGGGCGACCTGTGGATCGTGGACGACCTCGCCGCCGGCTCCGAGCCGCGCCGCCTGGACGTACGCCTGAACGGGTCGGGCGCCGGCCGCCGCAGGTACCAGGTGCCGGCCGCCCAGCACGTCGACGGCATCTCCGTCGACGAGACCGGCCGCGCGAGTGCCGTCGTCGTCCGCGGCAGCCTCTACTGGCTCACCCACCGCGACGGCCCGGCCCGCACGATCACCGACACGCCGGGCGTACGGGTCCGGCTCCCGGAGATGCTCGGTTCGGCCGGGCAGGTCGCCTATGTGACGGACGCCGAGGGCGAGGACGCCGTCGAGATCGCCTACCTGCCGCGGGCGACCGGTGACCGCGAGCCGCGCAGGCTGGCCTCCGGCGAGGTGGGCCGGGTCCTGGAGATGGTCGCCGACCCGCAGGGCGAGCGCCTCGCCATCGCCGCCCACGACGGACGGCTCCTGCTGCTCGACGCGACGGAGGACTCCAACGGCGAGGTCACCGAGCTGATCAGCTCGGTCAACGGCCCCGTGAGGGACCTGGCGTTCTCCCCGGACGGCTCCTGGCTGACCTGGTCGCACCCCGGCATCGGCCGCTCCCTGCGCCAGATCAAGCTGGCCCGTATCAGGGACGGGCTGATCCTCGACGTCACGGGCGGCCGCTTCGAGGACGAGAACCCGGTGTTCACCCGGGACGGCCGCTATCTCGCCTTCCTCTCCTGGCGGGGCTTCGACCCGGTCTACGACGTCCACACCGGCGACCTCTCCTTCCCGCTGGGCTGCCGCCCCTACCTGGTCCCCCTCTCCTCCGCGACCCCCTCCCCCTTCGCCCTGACCCCCGAGGGCCGCCCGGCCGCCGGGGGCCTGGACCCGGTGGAGGACGAGGAGGGCGGGACCGGCGCCGCGCCGACCGTCGAGACCGAGGGCCTGGAGAGCAGGGTCACCCCGTTCCCGGTCGGCGCCTCCAAGTACTCGGCGCTGCACCCGGTCGCGGGCGGCGGCCTGGTCTGGCTGCGCTGGCCGATCTCGGGCGCGCTGGGCGAGACGTTCGCCAACCCGGACGACACGACCGGCCGGCCGACCCTGGAGCACTTCAACATCAGCAAGGCGAAGAAGTCCGAACTCGTCGACCACCTCGACTGGTTCGCGGTCAGCGGCGACGGCTCCCGCCTCGTCCTCGTCGACGAGGGCGACCTGCGGGCGGTGCCCGCCGCCGAGTCCGGCGACAGCGACAGCACGGTCTGGATCGACTCGCGCCGCATCCTGCACGAGGTCGACCCGACGGCGGAGTGGAAGCAGGCGTACGAGGAGGCGGGCCGGCTGATCCGGGCGTACTTCTGGGAGCCGGGGATGTGCGGCATCGACTGGGACGCGGTCCTCGCCCAGTACCGCCCCCTGGTCGAACGGGTCGCCTCCCCCGACGAGTTCGCCGACCTGCTCCGCGAGGTACTCGGCGAACTCGGCACCTCCCACGCCTACGTCACGGCCGCCCGCCGCAACGAGGGCCCCCCGCACTACCAGCGCTGGCAGGGCCTGCTGGGCGCCAACTTCGTACGCCGCGACGACGACTGGATGGTCCGCCGCATCCTCCCCGGCGAGTCCTCCGACTCCAAGGCCCGCTCCCCGCTGGCGGGCACCGGCATCCGCGAGGGCGCGGTGCTCACCCACGTCGACGGCCGCCCCGTGGACCCGGTCACGGGCCCCTACCCCCTGCTCGCCGGCGCCGGCGGCACGACCGTGGAGCTGACCTTCACCCCCGCCGAGGGCGAGGCGGGCCGCGCGCGGCGCGTGGCAGTGGTCCCCCTGATCGACGAACGCCCCCTGCGCTACCAGGACTGGGTCGCCAAACGCCGCGCCGTCGTCCGGGAGTTGAGCGGCGGCCGCTGCGGCTACCTCCACATCCCCGACATGGGCGGCTCGGGCTGGGCCCAGTTCAACCGCGACCTGCGCATGGAGATGTCCCGCCCCGCCCTGATCGTCGACGTACGCGGCAACGCCGGCGGCCACATCAGCGAACTCGTCGTCGAGAAGCTGACCCGCACGATCCTCGGCTGGGACCTGACGAGAAACGCCCAGCCCGTGTCGTACGCCTCGAACGCCCCACGCGGCCCCGTCGTCGCCCTCGCCGACGAGGCGACCTCCTCCGACGGCGACATGATCACGGCCGCCTTCAAACTCCTCGGACTCGGCCCGGTCGTGGGCCAACGCACCTGGGGCGGAGTCGTCGGCATGACCGGCCGCCACCGCCTCGGCGACGGCACGGTGATCACGGTCCCGATGAACGCGGCCTGGTTCGACGCCTACGGCTGGACCATCGAGAACAAGGGGGTGACCCCGGACGTGGAGGTCCTCCGGACACCGCTGGACTGGGCGGAGGGCAGACACGCCCAACTGACGGACGCGGTTGAACTGGCCTTGGACCTCCTGGAATCCAACCCCCCGGCAACGCCCCCGGATTACACACACGTACCGGATCGCTCAAGGCCCAAGCTGCCGCCCCGCACGACTTGACGTGGCGTAGGGCAACCCACCCAGGGGCGCGGGGAACTGCGCGACCAGCCCCCACCGGCCCGCACCCGAAACGCAGACGCGGGGCACCCCCCAAGCAGGGGCACCCCACGTCCACGTCAGCTGAGCCGAGGGCTACGACTACCGGTCGTAGTCCCGGTCGAACCGCTCCTCGTCCTCACGACGCACCCGCTCGGACTCCTCGTCCCGCTGCGGCCGCTGCGGCCGACCCCGCTCCGGCTGCTGCGGCTGCGGCTGCCCCTGCGGACGCCCGCGCTCCTGCTGCCCGTGCTGGCGAGCACGCTCCTGGAGCTGCTCGGACTTCTCCTTGAACTGGTCCTTCATACCCATGTGGGTTCACTCCCGTAGTGAGTGGGGGATTGGCCCCTCGGTGGGGCCTCGACCAGATTCACACGGGCGATAACCCCCCGCATGTCGATCAGTTACGCCGCGTAGTCCTCGCCTGCTCATCGGCCGCGCCGCCCGCTCCGACCAGCCCGATCCGCCGCCCCTCCAGCCGGTCCCCGAACCGCCGCACCTCCCGCTGTCCCACGGTCCCGATGAGCCCCGGCAGATACCCGCGCACCCCCTGCATCCCGCGCAGCCACCACTGCGCGTACACATGACTCGACCGCCACTCGATCCCGGCCACGATCCGGTCGACCGCGGGCCCCAGCGGATACGTCTTGTTGGACGGCCACGGCAGCCGCTTCCTCAACTCCCGCATGACGTCGTCCTGATCGGCACCGCGCACCATGTCGGTGTCGGTCCAGGACAGATACCCGACACCCACCCGCACGCCCTTGTGGCCGACTTCGGCCCGCAGACTGTGCGCGTACGCCTCGACACCGGACTTGGACGCGCAGTACGCGGTCATCATCGGCGCCGGGGTGATGGCGGCGAGCGAGGCGATCTGGAGCAGATAGCCGCGGCTCTCCATCAGCACCGGCAGAAACGCGCGCGCGGTCACCGCCGACCCGATGAGGTTGACCTCGATGACCCGCCGCCAGGCCTCCGGATCGGAGTCCACGAACGGACCGCCGCTCGCCACACCGGCGTTGGCGACGACGATGTCGACCTTCCCGAACCGCTCCTTGACCTCCCGCGCGACCCGGGCCATCGCCTCGTGGTCGGTGACGTCGGCGTACCAGTGGTCGCTGTCGCTGTGCAGCCGCTCGGAGACCTGCTTGAGCACGTCCGGCTCCAGCCCGACCAGCGCCACCTTCGCGCCGCGCGCGGAGAGCTTGCGGGCGAGCAGCTCCCCCACGCCGCGCGCCGCCCCCGTGACCACGGCGACCTGCCCTTCGAGGCTCACCCTGCTCATGCGCCCTCCTTCACCTGTGTGTACGTCGTGCTGCGCGTGTACCGCGTGACGAGTTCGCGTATCTTCCCGGTCACCGGGCCGGGCGCCTCTATCGGCGTCATGTGCCCGAGGCCGGGCAGTTCGGTGACGCCGAGGCAGTGGGGCAGCGCGGCGGCCAGCGTGTGGGCGTGCACGGGCGGGGTCAGCCGGTCGGCCGTGCCGACGACGATCGCGGTCGGTACCGCCAACTCCCGTACGCCGTGGTCGAGATCGAGCAGATCGAGGACCTGCGACCAGGCGTATCGCACCTTGCGCGGGCACGCGTGCACGATCCGCGCGCACGCCTCGACCATGTGCGGGGCCGAACCGGGGCCCATCGTGCCGTACTTGAGGATCGCCCGCGCGACCGGCGTGACCGGCCCGAGCGGCGCCCGGGCGCCGAGGACGCGCTTGGTCAGCCAGGTCCGCAGCCGTCCCGGCCGCAGCGGTAGGACCGTGGACTCGGCGACCAGCCGCGAGGATCCGGTGCTGCACAGCAGGACGGCGGCGGCGTGCTCGCGGAACCCGGGGCGGGTGGACGCGGCCATCACCGTCATGCCGCCCATGGAGTGTCCGGCGATCACGGCCTTCTCGCCGGGCGCGAGGGTCGCCTTCAGTACGGCTTCGAGGTCGTCGGCGAGCGCGTCGGCGCTGCACGCCGGGCCGGCGGGGCTGCGTCCGTGGCCGCGCTGGTCGTAGGCGATGACCCGGTGGTCGGCGGTCAGTTCCCGGATCTGCGCGGCCCAGAAGGCGGTCGAGCAGGTCCAGCCGTGCGCGAGGACGACGGCCGGCGCGTCCTGCGGGCCGTGCACCTCTATGTGCAGCCGGGCGCCGTCGGCGGAGGTGGCCGTCAGCTCACGGGCGGGGGCGGGCGGGGCGTACGGCCCGGACGTCACGTGCATGAGACGGCTCACGCGGTCACCTCGGCTTCTTCCTTGACGTCTTCCTCGGCGGTGGCTCGGAGCACGGCGTACTCCGACAGGTCCACGCGCCGCGTGACCCGCCGGAACTCCGAGGTGGTCCCGGGCCAGATGGTCGCGTTACGGCCGGTGGCGTCCAGGTACCAGCTGGTGCAGCCGCCCGTGTTCCACACCGTCCGCTTCATCCGCTCCTGCACCCGCCGGTTCCAGGTGTGCACGGCACTCGGCCGCGCGTCCAGGGCGACCCGCCCTCCCAGGACGTTCAGCTGCCGCAGGAAGTCGGCCATGTAGTTCAGCTGGGACTCGATGATCAGGATCATGGAGGAGTTCCCGAGCCCCGTGTTGGGCCCGATGACGGTCATCCAGTTCGGGAACCCGGCCGCGGAGGCGCCCCGCAGCGCCTCCATCCCGCCCTTCCAGGCCTCGGCGAGCGTCTTGCCCTCGGCCCCCACCACCCGCTCGGCGATGGGCATGTCGGTGACATGGAACCCCGTGCCGAAGATGATCGCGTCGACCTCGGCCTCGCTCCCGTCGGCGGCCACGACGGTCGAACCACGGACCTCGCTCAGCCCGCTGGCCACCACGTCGACATTGGGCTGGGCGAGCGCGGGGTAGTACGTGCTGCTCAGCAGGATCCGCTTGCAGCCGATGCGGTAGTCCGGGGTCAGCTTGGCGCGCAGGGCCGGGTCCTTGATGGAGCGGGCCATGTTGCGCTTGGCCAACTGCTCCACGAAGCCGAGCTCGCCCGGATGCTTCGTGAACGCCTGGACCTGGAGCTCCCGGATCCCCCACAGCAGTCCGCGGCGCAGCTGGGCGGTGAGGGGCAGGGCCCGGTGCAGGGAGCGTTCGACGCCCGTGATGGCGCGGTCGACGCGGGGCATGACCCAGGGCGGGGTGCGCTGGAAGAGGATGAGCCGCTCCACGTCGGGCTGGACGGCGGGCACGATCTGGATGGCGGAGGCTCCTGTCCCCACCATCGCGACGCGCTTGCCGCGCAGGTCGTAGTCGTGGTCCCAGCGGGCCGAGTGGAAGACCTTGCCGGGGAAGGAGTCGAGCCCCGGGACGTCGGGGACCTTGGGGTCGGACAGCGGCCCGGTGGCGGAGACGACGAAGTCGGCCGACAGACTCCCGCCGCTGGTCTCGATGTCCCAGCACAGCCGCTCGCCGTTCCAGGTCATCCGCTCCACCTCCGCGTTGAAGCGGATGTGCGGCCGCAGCCCGAAGACGTCCGTGACGTGCTCCAGATAGGCCCGGATGTGTTCCTGCCCGGAGAAAGTGCGCGGCCAGTCGGGGTTGGGCGCGAAGGAGAACGAGTACAGATGGGACGGCACATCGCAGGCGCACCCCGGATAACTGTTGTCCCGCCAGGTGCCGCCGACGCTGTCGGCCCGCTCCAGGACGACGAAGTCGGTGACGCCCTCGCGTCGCAGCCGGACGGCTGCCCCCAACCCACCGAACCCGGACCCGACCACCGCGACCCGCACATGTTCGCGTTCGGCCATGCCTGTGCCTCCACACTTGAACACACTTGAACCGGAACCCTGCCAGTGAACACTGGCGCAATGGGGAGAGTAGAGGAGGTCCGTACCGACCGGTAGGGGTCGGCCGACGAAAGTTACCTGCGGTACGCCTTAAGGTGCCCAGGTGACCGAGAAGCGTGAATACCGCATGGAGGAACTCGCCCGCCTGGCCGGCATCACGGTCCGCACCCTGCGCTTCTACCGCGAACGCAAGCTGATACCGCCACCGCGCCGCGAGGGCCGCATCGCCTGGTACGACGACCACCACCTGGCCCGCCTGCACACGATCTCGGCCCTGCTGGAACGCGGCCACACCCTCAACGGCATCGCGGAACTGGCCGACGCCCTCGACCACGGCCGCGACGTCGCCGACCTCCTCGGCGTCGGCGCCCCCACCGAGGAGGAGCCGGTCCGCCTCACCCCCGAGGAACTCGCCGCCCGCTTCGAGGGCGAGGTCACCCCCGAGAACCTCGCCGCCGCCATGGAACTCGGCTACCTCGGCACCGACGGCGACGAGATCGTCCACATCAGCCGCCGCCTCCTGGACGTCTCCTCCGCCCTGGTCCGCGAGGGCATCCCCCTCGCCGAGGTCCTCGCCGCCGGCAAACGCGTCCGCGAACACGTCGACGACCTCGCGGAGATGTTCGCCGACATCGTCCTGCGCCACGCGGGGGAGGAAGACCTGCAACGCCTTCGCCCACTGGCGAGGAGCGTGGTGGAGGCAGAACTGTCACTGGCCCTGGACCGGCGGTTGCGGAAGCAGTCTTAAGCCTGGAATATCCCGCTTTCCAAGGACATTCACTCCATCGAGGCACTTTTCGGGCTTCGGCATAAGACGGTCCGCGATGCCTCCGGTCTCCCGGTGCGCAAAACGACTGACAACGCCCGGCGCGGTGGCGCGGGTGGGCCGCTACGACCTGCCCGCGCCCGCCCTGTCACATCTCGAAGACAACCGTGACGGGAGCATGATCCGACCACCGTTCCGCGTGGCTGGCCGCCCGCTCCACGAATGCCTTGACCGCGCGCTCCGCGAGCCCGGGGGTAGCCACCGCAAGGTCGATCCTCCATCCCGAATCGTTGTCGAAGGCACGGCCTCGATACGACCACCACGTGTACGGCCCCTCCACGTCCGGGTGCAGCGACCGTACGACGTCGACGTACCCGCCCGCCGAGGGCGCGAGCACCTCGCCGAGCCACTCCCGCTCCTCCGGCAGGAACCCGGAGCTCTTCTGGTTGCCCCGCCAGTTCCTCAGGTCGGCCTTCTCGTGCGCGATGTTCCAGTCACCGCAGACGAGCACCTCGCGGCCGTCGGCGGCGGCGCGCTCGCGCAGGTCCTTCAGATAGGCCAGGAACTCACCCATGAAGCGGACCTTCTCGTCCTGCCGCTCGGTGCCGACCTCGCCGGAGGGGAGATAGAGGGAGGCGACCGTCACACCCGGCAGGTCCGCCTCGACGTAGCGCCCGCTCCCGTCGAACTCACTCGACCCGAAGCCGACCTGGATCCGGTCGGGCTCCCGCCGGGTGTACAGGGAAACACCGGCACGCCCCTTCGCGGCGGCGGGCGCGTGCACGACATGCCAGCCGTCGGGCGTACGCACCTGCTCGGGCAGCTGCTGCGGCTCCGCACGCACCTCCTGCAGGCACAGCACATCGGCTTCGGTACCGGCGAGCCACTCCACGAAGCCCTTCTTCGCGGCGGCCCGCAGCCCGTTCACATTCACAGAGGTCACAGTCAGCAAAACACTCTCCCAGGCGACAGGAGAGTACGTTACTGGGTGAGTTCCTCACCTCGGCCACCAACCGCTCTCGTACGGGATGCACCACCTGGTAGCGGGGCTGCCTCTCGCGTGAGCCATTTGAACGCCTCGGCCTCAACGTCCGTTCGTTGAGCCCATACGCCTTCGCAACCGAGTGACCGGCTCACGATGCGTAGGACGCGTCGGTACCTGTAGCCGGGGGCGCTGGCCTTCGCCCTCGCGTACGTGTTCCGCCCTGTGGGCGGTGAGGCTGCCCGCGGCAGGGGCCGTGGCCCCTGCCGCGGCATATTGCACTAATCCCCGCGCGTGCGAATGTAGCGCCACCCAAAGAAGAGCACTCCCAGCACTCCCCCAGCTGCTCCCGCCACACACAGTACGGTTGCCCATGGAGCCATGTCCTGCGTGATCCACAGCAGGCTCACTACGGCCAGAGCTATGGAGAACGAGAATCGCTCTCCATTACCCAGGCGGCGGCCGGTCAGTCCCCGGTTGCTGTGCACGTGTATGTCACGCCCTTCATTTTGATGTCCGTCCACCCTATCCGCGTACTGAGGGGGGCGACATCAGTGCCACCGCCACCGCCACCGCTATCCTTCTTTCGACAGTAGTAACCGAGCGCATCGAGCTTCTTAATATCGCTCATTGCCTGGTACTTCTTGTATGAAGCGATCATGGCGGCCCGTCTTTGCGCAGGCGTGGCTTCCTTCGCCTTCGAGTACAAATAGCACCCGACACTAGCTCCGATCCCTACCCACGACGCACCCTTGGCCAGCGCCTTGGCAAGGCCTGCCGCACCACTGCCGATCCCCAAGACTGTGCAGATTTCATTAGCTCCGACGCGGGATTGTCCTGCCGTTGCCGCCTGTGCGACTACTGCCGTCCTGCCACCTTCCGGTGAAGTCGCATATGCAGTATTGGCGCCAATTCCGCACATTGCGCCGGTCATAATTACGGCAATCGCGGTAGAAATCCCCTTGCTTCGCATACTCACGAAGTAAATCCCCGTACGTTCGGCAATTACTGGTCAGGCAATTGCTTGATCATTACAGCAGGGAGGCTACCAGCGGGAAGATGCGTACACAATGGCGAACTTTGCTCATGGGGCTTCGTTAACGATTTCTTACCTAGGCCATCTCCACAGAATCGGGCGAATCTCATGCAATTCCGCAGACCGGGCATCTCGACCGCGTAGACGTAACCGCCTGACCGTGTGCACCCAGCGAAAGACGTAGGGCTCGAATGTCCCCCCGCCAGCGAGCCCGTGCGCCGTCCTGCTCGGCCTCAGCTCTCCGAAGCCACGGAGCTGAAACGCCTTCCCACCGCAATCTGCTCGACCGCATCCGCTCTCCTGAACGCAAGGTGCGCGAGAACGCCGGCCGCGCCCAGACCTGCCCCGCCCTCGACGAGATCCGCGACGGCGTCGTACGCATCGCCGAGGGCGGCCCGCTCGTCGTCGTACCCCCGGGCAAGGACTACGCGAAGGGCGGCGGGCACGTCCGCGTCCGTATGCACGTCGCCGGCGGGGCGACCGTGGTCGTGGACGAGTGGGATGCACCCGCGGGTCGCGGGCCGGTCATCGGAAGCCGAGGATCGAATCGCTCCGCTCGTGCCGCCGGCAACCGTCTGAACGAGCACCAAGGGCCGCCCACCTACGACCGGCACCCTGTGACGTTCTCACCGGGCAACGTCCAGATTCACGCGATCAGCGTCGCGCTGGAGACCGGCGACCAAACGCGCGCCCTCTCCCTCAACCGTCGCACCAGCCCCGACCTGGTCGCCGCGCTGTCCAACTCCCGCCAGGGCCACCATCACATGGACCTCGCCCGCAAGTGGCTGTGGGACGGCAACCGCGACAAAGCGCTGTCCGAACTTGAGACGGCCGAACGCATTGCCCCGCAGCTGGTTCGCAACCATCCCATCGCCCGCTCGACGCTGCGCAGCATCGTCTACAACGAGCGCACCGCCACTCGCGAGAAGCTGCGCCGCATGTCGAACCGCTTCCACCTCGACGGATGAGGGTCGTATCCCCCTGAGTCACATTGGCCCCCTGACTCGTTTTTAGCTTCAGGGGCATGAGTCGACGAGGAACCCCCACCAGCCTTCTCAAGGCGGCGCGTTAGGCACCGCTGCGCCCTTCCACCCCCAACTCGGTGACCTCGCACGGGACACGTCGAGGGACACAGCCGGCCGCAACCCCCGGCCGTTACGCGCAGTCTCGTATTCCCCGGCCGCGCCCCGCCCTGTCGGCTACCGGTGCAAGGCTCTCGCGACGCCTCTGAACGGCAACCGCGCGGTTGTTCTCGCCGCTCACAATGCCCGCTCACCACGCCTCGCCGCGCGATGGCTCCAAGCACAGGCCGAACGGCTTGCCCGGCGCCTCGACCCGGACCCGTTCGCCCCGTGGCTGCACGCCGCCCCGCTCGTCCTCACGGGTAACACACACGCCGCTGACGTACTGCGTACATGGGTCCGAGACCCGACCAGGTATGCGGACGCCATACACAAGCTCGCCGCCCGCGTCTCGTACCACCTCACCATCACAGACAGCGATGCGCGTACCCCCTCATCGTGGCCCCCGTACCCGTACGGCGGCCCCCACAGTCCATGCCCCCCGCCGCGCGTTTCCCCTACCCGGCCGGGGGCGGGTTTCCAACCCGCAGCCGCCTACGCCGCCTCGCGGATCACCGCACAGCGCGGAAGCAGACTCCCCGCCCGCCCCCACATCGCATCTCCCTCCCCGGGCGGCCGGGGACTCCACCGCGGCCGAGGCCGCCAACAGAAGGCCCGCCACGGTGCGCACCACGTCCGAAGCACCACCCAACTCAAGGAGGCACGGAACGTGACCACAGCACAGAAGCGCATCCCGACCGACGCGCGGACGCTGATCAACACAGACCTGCGCGAAACCCTGGTCGACAACATGCGACATGCTGATCAAAGACGCCGGCGACCTGATTCTGCTGGACTGGGCCCTTGCCTGCCCTGCCCCTGCATGGGCAGATGCCGCGCTGACAGTCCCCCGGCTCATTGCCGCCGGGCACACACCAGATCAGGCGGAGTCGATAGCCCAGCAGGTTCCCGCGTACCGCACAGCTGCCCCCGCGGCGGTCACCGCCCTCGCGCGCACGGTCTACGCCGCATGGGAGGGCTGGGAGCGAACGCGCCCTATGCCCCACAGGGCCGCGCTTACCGCTGCAGCTGGGGCGTGGGCTGCGCACCGCGAGACCCCGGTACCGATACGGCCGTAAAAGCACATACCGATACCGGCACCCTGGACCCAGTCCGGTTCTGGAATCCGGCGCAATAGAACTCATATACGGTGTTCGGCATGGACATACGCCGGGTCGCCTTCGACCACCCCGACGCTGTCAAGCTCAACGACCAGGTCCAGGCCGAGTACGGCGTCCGCTACGGCGACGACGGCGACGCCACCCCGCTGGACGTCACGGACTTCAGGCCGCCGAACGGCCTGTACCTGATCGCGTACGACGAGCTCGGCACCCCCGTGGCCTCCGGCGGCTGGCGGTCCCAGGACGAGAACGGCGAGGGCAACGCGGACGGCGACGCCGAGCTCAAGCGGATGTACGTCATCGAGCAGATGCGCGGCCGGGGCCTCGCACGCCGCATCCTGGCCGCGCTGGAGGAGGACGCGCGGGACGCGGGCCGCAGGCGCATGGTCCTGGAGACCGGGGCCAAGCAGCCGGAGGCGGTGGCGCTGTACACGTCCAGCGGGTACGAGCCGTGCGAGAAGTTCGGCTTCTACCGCTTCCACGAGCTCAGCCTGTGCTACGCCAAGGCCCTGTGACCCGTACGCCCGACCTCACCCGCCCCCGCCCTCCTCGCCCGTCAGTCGGTTGATGCGGTACACGTCCCGCACACAGAGGTTGAGGCCCAGGGAGAGCACGACCAGTCCCGCGCACGCCACCAGCACCGTCCGGCTGTCCCAGAGTCCGGCCGCGAGGGCCGTGAGCAGATAGCCGAGGGGGATGGCGAGCCGTTCGCCGACGTTGTTGAACGCGCTCATACGCCCCAACTCACCCTGCGGCACATGCTGCTGGAAGGCGGTCGTCCACGCGACGATCGTCACGTCGAGGCCGACCCCGGCGAGCAGCGCGGCCAACAGCACCCAGGGCAGCGGCAGTCCCCACGCCATGGCGAGCAGCGGCGCGGCGAGCGGCGTACAGGCCAGGATGGCCACGACCAGCAGCCGGTACGGCCGCCAGCGCAGGCACACCACCGTCCCGCCCAGCAGCCCCGCCGCGAACGCGGCCTGCACGAGCCCCCAGTCGCGTGCCCCCGCGTACCGCTCCGCCGCGACGACGGGCCCGAGCAGCTGGTATCCGGCCAGCCACGCGGCGACCAGGAGCGTGCCCGCGGCCGTGTAGGTCCACAGCCAGGTCCGCGACCAGAACCCCGCCCAACCGTGCCGCAGGTCGCTGAGCGCGCTGGTGACGATGATCGGCGCGTCCAGGCGCAGCCCGAGCAGCAGGAGGGCGGCGACGGCGAAGGTGAGTGCGTCCCAGGCGAGCGCCCAGGCCGGGCCGCTGACCGCGACGACGGCTCCGCCGATGGCCGGCCCGAGCACCTTGACGGCGTTGCTGGGCAGCCTGAGCAGCGCGTTGGCCTGCTGCAGCTGTGCCACGGGGACGATCTGGCCGACGGCGCCCTGGGTGGCGGGCACGGTGAAGGCCACCGCGGTCCCGGAGACGAAACCGCAGACCGCGATGGAGGTCGTCGACGCCTGCCCCGTGGCGACGATCACGGCCAGCGCGCCCTGGGCGACGGCCGCGAGCAGATTGCCGAGGAAGAGCATCAGGCTGCGGGACATCCGGTCCGCGAGCACTCCGCCCACGAGCAGGAACAACACCGTCGGCACGGTGTTCGTGGCGAGCACCAGCCCCAGCTCACCGGCTCCGCCGCCCTCCCCGATCACGGAGTAGGCGAGCGCGAGCGGCGCCATGGCGGACCCGGTGGCGGAGACGAGGTTGGCCAGCACGAACCGCCGGAAGCCCGGAATCCGCAGCGGCGCCGCACGTCCCGCCGATAACTCTGCGTCGACCTTCTCCACGCTCCCCCTCGGGACGGCGGCACTTGGGCACAACAAAGATCCCGCCCGATCAGCCGATCGGACGGGATCTCTCAACTCCCGGGTTTCCCCGGAGAGTTGTTGCGGTGGACCTGAGGGGATTTGAACCCCTGGCCCCCTCGATGCGAACGAGGTGCGCTACCGGACTGCGCCACAGGCCCTTGCAACGAGTGAAACTTTAGCACCCCGATCGGCCTGCTTGGAAATCCGTTCCCGGCCGGCCGCCGCGCCCGGCCGCAGGTGACGGCTACTCGTTGGCCGCGCGCGGCCGGTCGCCGTCCTCGTACTGGTCGAACAGCGGCGTACGGCCCCGCTCGCGGGCCCGGCGGGCGGAGGCGGCGCGGCGGGCGTCGCTGCGACCGCCCCCGTCGGCCTTCTCCTCCTCGCACCCCGCGTCCCCGTCGCCCGGCTCCGCGCCCCGCGCGGCACCGCCCCCGGCCTCGACGCCGGTCTCCCGGTCCCGGCCCACGGTGCTCGACCGCGCCGAGCTCCAGGCGTCCGGGGCGCCGAGGTCCACGTCGGGCGTGGCCCGGGGCGCGACCGGCGCGGTCACATACGTCGGCAGCGGCACGGGCACCGGGTCCCAGCTGTCGCCGTGTCCGGGCCTGCGCTGCCGCTCGCGCTGCTGGTCGACCCACTCGGCGTGGTCGGTCTGCTCGACGAGGGCGCGCCGGTCGGCGGCGAGGGCGGACAGGCTGGGGTCGGTGGCGCCTGGTTCGGCCCCCTCGTCGGGCTCGTCGAGGCCCGCACCGGGGTCGGTGCCGCCGCGACGACCCGACTGGCGCGCATGCTCACGAAGCCGCTGCGCGGCGGCCTCGGCCTGCCGTCGGTCCATCTGGTAGGCGAAGCGGCGGCGCTCCTGGGACCGCAGGTACGCGATGTACCCGCTGAGCAGCACGGCGGGGACGCCGGGCGCCCACAGGAACGCCAGCCCGCCGACCGCGGCGACGATCGCGCCGAGCGTGAAGGCGAGGAAGAGCATCACGGTCGTACGGCGACGGCGCGCGAGCACCTTCGAGCGCCGGGCGCGTGCCGCGGCCGCCTCGTCCGAGGGGGCTCGCCGGGCGGCGGGCACCCGCTTGCGTGCCTTGGCCGCGGGGCCGGGGCCCGCTTCGGCGGAGGGCGCGCTCGCGCGTTCGGGTGCCGACCGGGAACCGTGTTCGGGTGCCGGCTTGCTCCCCTGGTCCCGCGCGGAGTCGCGTGCCGGTTCCGGGCGCCCTGGTGCCTGTGCCGGGACCGGCGCCTGGGTCTGCGGACGGGTCGGAGGCATGGCGAAGGCCCGGACGTCCACCGACTCGGTGACGTCGCCCGGGTCGTCGGCGCTGGGCTCCCCCTCCTCGGTGGAGCGCGCGCGCAGGTCCTTGGCGTACCGGCGCTCCATCCCCGCCCGTCCGGACAGCAACCGGATGGCTGTGCTGAAGCGTTCCGTCGGACGGGCCTCGTTCAGCTCGTCCTGCCTACGGAGCCACATCGGCACCAAGTAGGCGGCCCAGGCCCCGACAATGACTGCGTAGATGAGGCCGCTGCTGCTCACGCCTCACACGGTAGAGGGGTTTCCGTGGGGCCATCCGCCAATTGAGCCGGTGTGTCGCACGATCTGGCTGATATTTCGAACTTTTTTTGTGACCGATGCGATCAGCAGGCCGCCGAGGCCGCGAATTTAATGCCTGAGCCGGTCATCCTGCGATCAATTTCGAACACTTATTCAATTTCCGAGGCGTCTTCGGACTACGCGGGATTCCCCTGCGGGTTCTGCCGGGTGTTCTGCGACTTCGCGTCCGCGGCTCGCTGGGAGCGTTCCCGTTGCCAGCGGCTCAGCAACCCTTCCGGCACCTCTTCCGCCGTGAGCGCGAAGACGAGATGGTCCCGCCAGGCCCCGTCGATGTGGAGATATCGCGGACGCAGCCCCTCCTCGCGGAATCCGAGTTTCTCCACGACCCGCCGGCTGGGCCGGTTCTCGGGGCGAATGCAGACCTCGATGCGGTGCAGACCGACGCCGCGGAAACAGTGGTCCACGACCAGGGCCACGGCCGTCGGCATCACCCCGCGGCCCGCCACCGCCTCGTCCACCCAGTAGCCGACGTGCCCCGAGCACATCGATCCCCAGGTGATCCCGGCGACCGTCAACTGCCCGACCAGCCGCCCCTGGTACTCGATGACGAACGGCAGCATGCGGCCCGAGTTCGCCTCGGAGCGCAGGTGCCGGACCATCTGGCGGTAGGTCGGCCGGTGCGCGATCGGCCCGCTGGGCGTGGGCGGCGGAATCGTCGCCTCCCACGGCCGCAGCCAGTCCCGGTTGCGCCGGTTGACCTCGCGCCAGGCCCGTTGGTCGCGCATCTTTATCGGCCTGAGGACGACGTCGCCGTCCCTCAGCACGACGGGCCAGGATGGGCTGTTCAGCTCGCACCCCCACTGCTGGGTCTGGGGTGGTCGCCGCCGCGGATCTGGTCGACGGCGTGGATCAGGAGGGGCTCCAGGACGGCCAGACCGTCCTTCACCCCGCCGCTGGAACCGGGCAGGTTGATGATCAGCGTGCCCCCGGCGACTCCGGCGAGCCCGCGGGACAGCGCCGCCGTGGGCACCTTCTCCCGTCCGAACGCCCTGATCGCCTCGCCGATGCCCGGAACCTCGAAGTCCAGGACGGCTCGGGTGGCCTCCGGTGTGCGGTCGGTGGGAGAGATGCCCGTGCCGCCCGTGGTCACGATGACGTCGTAGCCGGCGTCGACGCCGGCGCGCAGGGCGGCGAGGACCGGGTCGCCGTCGGGCACGACCTGCGGTCCCTCGACGTCGAAGCCGAAGCCCTTCAGGCCCTGGGCGACCAGCGGACCGCCCTTGTCCTCGTAGACCCCGGCCGCGGCCCGGTTGGAGGCGGTGACCACCAGAGCCCGATACGTCATGCCCGGCTCCAGTCGCCCGACTTGCCGCCCGTCTTCTCCTCGACCCGTACGTCCGTGATGACCGCTCCCTTGTCGACCGCCTTCACCATGTCGATCACGGTGAGCGCGGCGACGGAGACCGCGGTGAGGGCCTCCATCTCGACGCCCGTGCGGTCCGTGGTCTTCACGGTGGCCACGATCTCCACGGCGTCGTCCGCGACCGACAGGTCCAGTTTCACACCGGACACCGCGAGCGGGTGACAGAGCGGGATCAGATCGGGGGTCCGCTTGGCGCCCATGATCCCGGCGATCCGGGCGGTGGCGAGGGCGTCGCCCTTGGGGACACCCTCGCCGCGCAGCAGCTCGACCACACGGGGCGAGACGAGGACGCGGCCGCTGGCGCGGGCGGTGCGCGCGGTGACGTCCTTCTCGGAGACGTCGACCATGCGGGCCGCGCCCGCCTCGTCGATGTGCGTGAGGTGGTCCTGCGTGGATGGGTCCTGCGTGCTCATGCTGGTGTGGCGCTCCCGGTCCTGGCCCGTCGCGGTGCGGCGCACGGGCCTGCTGTGCGCGACACGGTACCGCCAACCAGGGCCGCTCAGCCGAGCAGGACCACCTCGACCTCGGCGCCGGGCTCGACGCTCTCGGTGTCCTCGGGGACGACGATCAGCGCGTCCGCGTGCGCGAGGGCGGCGACCAGGTGGGATCCGGCGCCGCCGACCAGCCGCACCGCGCCGTCGGCGTACGTCCCGCGCAGGAACTGTCTGCGCCCCTTGGGCGAGGTCAGCGCCTTGTCGGCGGTCAGGGTCGCGGTGGTCCGGGGGCGGTGGACGTCCTCCAGGCCCATCAGGGTGCGGATCGCGGGGCGCACGAACAGTTCGAAGGAGACGTAGGACGACACCGGGTTGCCGGGGAGCGCGAGCAGCGGAGTGTGATCGGGGCCGATGGAGCCGAAGCCCTGGGGCTTGCCGGGCTGCATGGCGAGCTTGCGGAAGTCGATGCCGCCGCCGGCCTCGTCCTCGTCGGCGACGTGCGACAGGGCTTCCTTGACGACGTCGTACGCCCCGACGCTCACGCCGCCGGTGGTGACCATGAGGTCGGCGCGGACGAGCTGGTCCTCGATGGTGGAGCGGAGGGTCTCGGCGTCGTCGGCGACGGCGCCCACGCGGTAGGCGATGGCGCCGGCGTCGCGGGCGGCCGCGGTGAGGGCGAAGCTGTTGGAGTCGTAGATCTGGCCGCCGGAGAGCTGCTCGTCGGGCTGGACGAGTTCGCTGCCGGTGGACATGACGACGACCCGGGGGCGCGGGCGCACCCGTACCGTGCCACGGCCGATGGCGGCGAGCAGGGCGATCTGGGGCGGGCCGAGGACCGTGCCGGCTTCGAGGGCGCGGTCGCCGTACTTCACGTCGCTGCCCTTGGCGCGCACGTGCGCGCGTGCCTCGGCCGGCCGGTGGACGTGCACCTGGCCCTGGGCGCCCTCGGGGGCCAGGCTGCGGGCGCGCATGCCGGTGACCGGCCCCTCGCCGAGGCCGCCGTCGGTCCATTCCACGGGGACGACGGTCTCGGCGCCGGGCGGCAGCGGGGCGCCGGTCATGATGCGGGCGGCCTGGCCGGGCCCCACGTGGAGCAGGTCGGCCTGGCCCGCCGCGACGTCCCCGACGACCTCCAGGACGGCGGGGAACTCCTCGCTCGCGCCCGCGACATCCGCGACCCGGACCGCGTACCCGTCCATGGAGCTGTTGTCGAACGGCGGCAGGGAGACCGGCACCGTGACGTCGTCGACCAGGACACAGCCCTGGGCGTCGAGCAGTTGCAGCTCGATGGGTTCGAGGGGGCGGACGGTCGTGAGGATGTCCTCCAGGTGCTCGTCCACCGACCAGAGGTGGTCCTGGCCGGCGGGGCGGGGCGCGGCGGTGCTCAACTCGCTACATCTCCTCGGCTACGTAACTGCGAAGCCAGGTCCGGAAGTCCGGGCCCAGGTCTTCACGTTCGCATGCGAGTCTGACAATGGCACGCAGGTAGTCGCCGCGGTCGCCGGTGTCATAGCGGCGGCCCTTGAAGACGACGCCGTGCACGGGGCCGCCGACCTTCTCGTCCTGCGAGAGCTGCTGGAGCGCGTCGGTGAGCTGGATCTCGCCGCCACGGCCCGGCTCGGTCTTGCGCAGTATGTCGAAGATGTGCGGGTCGAGCACATAACGGCCGATGATGGCGTAGTTGGACGGGGCGTCGGCCGCGGCCGGCTTCTCGACGAGGTCGTGCACCTTGACCACGTCGCTGTCCTCGGTGGGGTCCACGGCCGCACAGCCGTAGAGGTGGATCTGCTCGGGCGCGACCTCCATCAGCGCGACGACGCTGCCGCCGTGCCGCTCCTGGACCTCGACCATCCGCTTGAGCAGCGGGTCGCGCGGGTCGATCAGGTCGTCGCCGAGGAGGACGGCGAAGGGCTCGTGGCCCACGTGGGGGGCCGCGCACAGGACGGCGTGGCCGAGGCCCTTGGGGTCGCCCTGGCGGACGTAGTGCATGGTGGCGAGGTCGCTGGACTCCTGCACCTTCGCGAGCCGGCCGGCGTCGCCCTTCTTCTGCAGGGCCGATTCCAGCTCGTAGTTGCGGTCGAAGTGGTCCTCCAGGGGGCGCTTGTTGCGGCCCGTGATCATGAGGACGTCGTCGAGGCCCGCGGACACGGCCTCTTCGACCACATACTGGATAGCCGGCTTGTCGACGACCGGCAGCATCTCCTTGGGAGTGGCTTTGGTGGCCGGCAGGAAGCGGGTGCCGAGACCCGCTGCGGGGATGACAGCCTTGCTGATCCGAGGGTGGGACTGAGTCATGCCCGCCACCCTATCCGGTGCCTTTGTAGGGAATCTGAGGCTCCGGTTATTTGGCTCTCTTATGAGCACATTGGGAAGGGTAAGGGAGCGGCCCATGAGTCACACCGGACGTCCGGACGATCCTGACAAGCGCGCGTTGCGGCGGGAGATCCTGTCGGTGAGAGGCAGGTTGACGGCGGATGACGTGCGGGTATCGGCCGGCGCGCTGGCCGGGCGGGCGCTGGAGCTGCCCGAGCTGGCACACGCGCGCGTCGTGGCGGCGTACGTCTCCGTGGGGAGTGAACCCGGCACCCTCGCGCTGCTCGACGCGCTGCGCGCGCGGGGGGTGAGCGTCCTGCTGCCCGCCCTGCTGCCCGACAACGACCTCGACTGGGGCGGCTACTTCGGGGAGGGTTCCCTGGCCCGCGTCCAACACGGCGGGAAGATGGCCCTCTTCGAGCCGTCCGGCGAGCGGCTCGGCCCGGACGCCGTGACCGGCGCCGACGTGGTGCTGCTGCCTGGCCTGGCGGTCGACGCGCGCGGGATGCGGCTGGGGCGCGGCGGCGGGTCGTACGACCGCGTCCTCGCCCGTCTGGAACGCGCGGGCGCCCGGCCCTCGCTGGTGGTGCTGCTGTACGACTCGGAGGTCGTCGAGCGCGTCCCGGAGGAGCCGCACGACCGACCGGTGCACGCGGTGGTGACACCGTCGGGGGTGCGCCGCTTCGAGGAGCACTGAGCCCGCCCCGATCGCGAAGGGGCCCTCCACGCGCGCGTGGAGGGCCCCTTCGGCGGTACGGCGTCAGCGGCTCACGGCCTGAGCACCAGGGTGTCGCTGGTGCTGTCCTCGACCGCCTTGTCCGAGAAGGACCAGTCGAGCAGTTCGCCGTCGGCCCACTTGTCGGTCTGGTCGGTGTAGTGGGCGCTGTAGGCGTGCCCGGAGGCGCCGGTGAGGTTGATCCACTTCGACTTGTCGAGGTCGCTGAGGTTGACCACCATCCGCATCGACGGCACCCAGACGACGCCGTAGCCGCCGGCGGCGTTCCAGCCGGAGGCGTTGACCGTGGCCTCGCCGCCGCTGAGCTTCCAGGGGCCGCGGTTGAGGATGTACTGCAGGACACCGGGGCCCTCGGTGCCGAGGGTCTGGTTCTTCAGGAACAGGCGGTGCAGCCGACCCCAGCTCCAGGTGTCGATGTCCTTGCCGAGCTTGGCGGTCAGCTCCCAGCGGGCGTCGACCATGGCGCGCCGGAACAGGTCGTCGCGGTTGTGGTTCGCGCCCTTGCGGTTGCCCGACTTGGGCGTCGTCCACCAGTCGCTGTCCTTGTCCTCCATGAGGGTGCGCACCACCTCGAACCAGCGGTCGCCGCCGTCGGGCTGCGCCTGGTCGGTGTCGCGCTCGCCGCACTCGCGTACCTTCTCGGTCGCGTCCACGGGCCCCGTGGTGCTGACCGGGTCGACCAGCAGGCACTGGCCCTTGACCCGCAGCTCCTTGGGCAGCTTGTTGCCGAAGGCGAGCTTGAGGATGTTGCGCCAGACCGCGTTGAAGTAGGCGGCCGCCGCCGAGTCGGCGTCCTGGGTGCGGTCCCAGCCCTCCAGGAGCTCCTGTGCCTCCCGGACGTCCGCCGCGTCCCGGACGTCCTTGTCGGAGATGTCGATCTTCAGCAGCTCGGGGACCAGCAGCCTGGCGATCTCGCTGCTGTTGTCGAGCTGCATCTGGCGCATGTCGTCGGTGGAGATCTTGCCGCCGCCGTCGATCTTCGACTGGATCAGGTCGTTGATGCGCTGGCTGCGGGCGCCGTAGCCCCAGTCCGTGGTGAGCGTGTACGGGTACTTGGCCTTGTCGACGACGGCCTGGTTGGCGGTGACGATGTAGCCCCGGGACGGGTTGTACTCGTACGGCAGCTCGTCCTCGTCGATGTAGCCGGTCCAGCGGGACCTGGAGTCCCAGCCGGGCGCCGGGACGGAGCCGTCGTAGCCCTTCGCGCGCGTGGGGATCTTCCCGGGCAGCGTGTAGCCGATGTTGTCCTTGGTGTCGGCGTAGATCAGGTTCTGCGAGGGCACGTCGAACAGGGCCGCCGCGCCGCGGAAGTCCGTCCAGTTCGCCGCCTTGTCGATGGCGAAGACGGCGTCCATGGAGGTGCCCGGGTCGAGCGCGGTCCAGCGCAGCGAGATGCCGTAGCCGTCGCCACGGTCGGGGGCGGCGGTGTCGACGGTGGCCTTCTTGCCGACCTTCACCAGCTCGGAGCTGCGGTCGGACAGCAGGGGTCCGTTCTCGGTCTCGCGGACGACGATCTTCTTGGGCGAGCCGCCGGCGACCTTGATGGTCTCCTCGCGCGTGGTGAAGGGCACCGTCTTGCCGTCGAGCTGGTAGCCGTCGCCGGAGAGCTTCTCCAGGTAGAGGTCGGTGACGTCGACGCCGGAGTTGGTCATGCCCCAGGCGATGTTCTGGTTGTGGCCGATGATCACGCCGGGCATGCCCGCGAAGGTGTAGCCGCTGACGTCGTACTGGCACTTGCTGGAGACCGCGCGGCAGTGCAGGCCCATCTGGTACCAGACGGACGGCAGCGCGGCCGACAGGTGCGGGTCGTTGGCCAGCAGGGGCTTGCCGGTGATCGTGTACTTGCCGTCGACGACCCACGAGTTGGAGCCGATGCCGTTGCCGTTCACGCCGACGGCCGTCGGGAGGTCGTCCAGGACGTCCTGGAGGCCCGCCAGCTGGCTCTGCAGGCCGCTGGTGCCCGAGCCGGAGGCGGCGCCCGTGCCGGTGCCGGACGAGCCCGCGGAGGACGTGGCGCCGCTCTGCTGGAAGGTCCTGGTGATGTCGTCGTACTGGCCGGTCTGGACGATCGTCTCGTTCCGGCCGTACGGGTAGTCCGGGTACAGGTCCTGGATCTGCTTGGGGCCGAGGCGGCTGGTCATCAGGGCGCGGTCGATCTCGTCCTGCATGTTGCCGCGCAGGTCCCAGGCCATCGCCTTCAGCCAGGCGAGCGAGTCGACCGGGGTCCACTTCTCGGGCTTGTAGTCGTTGGTGAACCCGAGCGCCGCGTACTCCAGGGAGATGTCCTTGTTGTCCTTGCCGTCCAGATAGGCGTTGACTCCCTGGGCGTAGGCCTGCAGGTACTTCTTGGTGGACGCCGACAGCGTCTTGTCGTACTCCTCCTTGGCGACGCGGTCCCAGCCGAGGGTGCGCAGGAACTCGTCGTTGTCGACCTGGCTCTCGCCGAACATCTCCGACAGCCGCCCGGAGGTCATGTGCCGGCGGACGTCCATCTCGTAGAACCGGTCCTGCGCCTGGACGTAGCCCTGCGCCATGAACAGGTCCGCGTCGGAGGAGGCGTAGATCTGCGGGATGCCGTAGTCGTCGCGCTTGACGTCGACGGGCCCGGACAGGCCGGGCAGCGTGAGTGATCCCGTGGTCTGCGGGAAGGAGGCACGGACGGTGCTGATGGACCAGTACCCCCCGTAGCCGACGCCTCCGACAAGGGCCAGCACCAGCACGAGGACGATCAGACGGGCTCTGCGCCCCTTCTTCCTGCCGGACTTGCCGGGCTGCTGACCCGTGGAGGCGGTGGTGTTGGGGGGCATCGCTGTCCTTGCTGTCCTAACGCGAGAGGCAGGCGGTCCTGGAGTGCTGGAGCAACCATAGGCGCAGGGCCCGATGCAACTTGACTCGGAGTAGGGAACCAGCACGGACGGACGTTCGATCATGCACCCCTTAGCGTCAAGAAATCGTCAAGAGTTAGGTAAGGTAACGAAGTAGTTGGGTGCGGAGAACCGCCACTTCGTGTCCTATGTACGTGAGCCCACGCGCGCGTGCGCGCGGGCCAGGGAAGGGAACGGCCGCTGACTGTCCACGACCTCAACCAGCTCCTGCTCGTCTGCTCGCTCGTCCTGCTCGTCGCCGTCGCCGCGGTCCGGATCTCCTCGCGCAGCGGGCTCCCCAGCCTGCTCGTGTACCTGGGCATCGGCGTCCTCATGGGCCAGGACGGCATCGGCGGCATCCGCTTCGACGACGCCGAGCTGACCCAGGTCATCGGGTACGCGGCCCTGGTCGTGATCCTGGCCGAGGGCGGTCTCGGCACGAAGTGGAAGGAGATCAAGCCGGCCCTTCCGGCCGCCACCGCGCTGGCGCTGGTCGGGGTCACGGTGAGCGTCGGGGTCACGGCGACGGCCGCGCACTACCTGGTCGGGCTGGAATGGCGGCAGGCACTGATCATCGGGGCGGTCGTCTCCTCGACCGACGCCGCGGCGGTGTTCTCCGTACTACGGCGGATCCCGCTCCCCTCGCGCATCACCGGCACCCTGGAGGCCGAGTCCGGGTTCAACGACGCCCCCGTGGTCATCCTGGTGGTCGCCTTCTCCACGCACGGTCCGATCGAGCACTGGTACGTGCTGCTGGGCGAGATAATGCTGGAGCTGGCCATCGGCGCCGCCATCGGCCTCGCGGTGGGCTGGCTGGGCGCCTGGGGCCTCAGGCACGTGGCGCTGCCCGCCTCCGGTCTCTACCCGATCGCCGTCATGGCCATCGCCGTCGCCGCCTACGCGGCCGGCGCGATGGCGCACGGCAGCGGCTTCCTGGCGGTCTATCTGGCCTCGATGGTCATGGGCAACGCCAAGCTGCCGCACTGGCCCGCCACGCGCGGGTTCGCCGACGGGGTCGGCTGGATCGCCCAGATCGGCATGTTCGTCCTGCTCGGCCTGCTGGTCACCCCGCACGAGCTGGGCGACGACATCCTGCCCGCGCTCGTCATCGGGCTGGTGCTGACCATGGTGGCCCGCCCGCTGAGCGTGGTGCTGTGCCTGGTGCCGTTCGGCGTCCCCTGGCGGGAGCAGGCCCTGATGTCCTGGGCCGGGCTGCGCGGCGCCGTGCCCATCATCCTGGCGACGATCCCCATGGTGGGCGGCGTCGAGGACAGCCGGCGCATCTTCAACATCGTCTTCGTCCTGGTCGTGGTCTACACGCTGGTCCAGGGGCCGACCCTGCCGTGGTTCGCGCGCAAGCTGCGGCTCGGCCAGGAACCCGAGCCCGCCGACCTCGGCATCGAATCGGCACCGCTGGAACGGCTGCGCGGGCATCTGCTGTCCTTCGCGATCCCCCGGGGCTCGAAGATGCACGGCGTCGAGGTCAACGAGCTGCGGCTGCCCGCCGGGTCCGCCGTGACCCTCGTCGTACGCGATGGAAAATCGTTCGTTCCGCTGCCTACGACAGTGCTGCGACGCGGGGACGAACTCCTGGTCGTCGCCACCGACCCGGTGCGGGACGCGGCCGAGCGCCGACTGCGCGCGGTGGGGGCCGGCGGCAAGCTGGCCGGATGGCTGGGGACGAACGGTACGTCCTGATCGCAGGCCGAGCGCCCGCAGTGCTCAGATTCACAAGGTCAACGGCCCGCGTTCCCTGTACTATGCAGGCGTACCCCTAGATCGAACCACCTCTGCCTGACGCAGAGCTGGCGCGACCGTATGGCGGCCGGGACGTCCCTCCTCAGCGGACGCCGGTATCTACCGCAGTTCCGCGCGACAGGACAGCTCTCGGCGCCGCCCCCCACCCGACGGGGCCGCGCTACCAGGCGGCAGAAAGGCACGGGCCGTGGCATCCACGGTCACCACCGAGCAGTCGAAGGACTCGCCGGCCTCCTCCCGCCCGGGATACGGACAGCTGCTGCGCACCCGCGGCGCCTGGACGTTCCTGCTCCCCGGCTTCGCGGCACGCCAGCCGTTCGCGATGCTGACCATCTCCATCGTGCTGCTGGTGCAGCACACCACCGGTTCCTACGGTGCGGCGGGCGCCGCCGCGGCCGTCACCGGCGTCTCCATGGCGCTGTTCGCGCCCTACAGCGGCCGCCTCGCCGACCGCTACGGACAGCGCGCCGTCCTGATCCCGGGCGTCCTCGTGCACGTCGCGTCCGGTCTGACGCTGACGGCGCTCGCGCTGGCGGAGGCACCCCTGTGGGCGCTGTTCGTCGCCGCCGTGCCGACCGGCGCCTCGGTGCCGCAGATCGGCCCCATGGTGCGGGCCCGCTGGGGTGTGAAGCTCCAGGGCTCGCCCCTGATGACGACCGCGGCCGCCTTCGAGTCGGTCACCGACGAGCTGACCTTCGTCGTCGGCCCGCTGCTGGCCACCGCCCTGTGCACCGCCGTCGACCCGGCCGCGGGCCTGGTCACGGAGGCCGCGCTCACACTGCTCGGCGGTCTGCTGTTCGCCGCGCAGAAGAGCACCCAGCCCTCGGTCGCCGTCGCCGGGCACGCGCGCGTGGAGCACTCTTCGGCGCTGCGCGTCCCCGGCGTGCGCGTGCTGATCGTGACCTTCCTCGGCATCGGTTCCGTCTTCGGCGGCATGCAGGTCTCCCTGACCGCGTTCACCGAGTCCATCGGCGAACCCGGACTCAACGGCGTCCTGTACGGCACGTTCGCCGCCGGCAACATGCTCTCCGGCATCGTCTGCGGCGCCATCGCGTGGAAGGTGGCCCCACAGCGCCGCCTCCTCGTGGGCTACGCCGCCCTCGCGCTGGCCGCGTCCGGCCTGTGGGCCGCGCACTCGGTGCTCGTCCTGGCCGGCCTCGGACTGCTGGTCGGCATGTGCATCGCGCCCGCGCTGATCACCGGCTACACGCTGGTCGAGAGCCTGGTCCCGGCCGGTGCCCGCACCGAGGCCTTCACCTGGCTCACGGGCGCGGTCGCGCTCGGCCAGGCCGCCGCGGTCACCGTGGCCGGACAGCTGGAGGACCGCTTCTGGGGCGGCGCCGGATTCCTGGTCCCGATGGGCGGGACGCTGCTGGCGCTGGCGACCCTGGTGGCCCTGCGGTCACGGCTGGTGGCCCGGCCCCGGGGGCGCACCGTGGCACGTGGCGTCGGTCACCGCGTGCCGGTGGCAGTGGACTGAGCGGCCGGAATACGTCACACTTGACCGTCGTTAGCACTCATCGAGTGAGAGTGCCAGGAGGAAGACAGTGCCGACCTACCAATACCAGTGCACCGCGTGCGGCGAGGGCCTCGAGGCGGTGCAGAAGTTCACCGACGACGCCCTGACCGAGTGCCCCAGCTGCCAGGGCCGCCTCAAGAAGGTGTTCTCCGCGGTCGGCATCGTCTTCAAGGGCTCCGGCTTCTACCGCAACGACAGCCGCGGCTCCTCGTCGAGCAGCTCCCCGGCGTCGTCGAAGCCGTCGACGTCCTCCTCGTCCGACTCGTCCTCCTCCTCGACGTCGTCTTCCTCGTCGTCCTCGGAGTCGAAGTCGTCGAGCGCCGGCACCTCCTCCAGCAGCTCCGCGGCGTAAGCACTTCCTAGGGGCACGTAGGACGCACTTCTTACGGGACCCTGTCGCCCTCCGGCGACGGGGTCCTCGGCGTTCGCGGGTGCGGTTAGGGTGCGGACATGGCGAACAAGGCGAACGTCGAACTCGGCGTGATCGGTGGCTCCGGCTTCTACTCGTTCCTCGACGACGTGACCGAGATACAGGTGGACACCCCCTACGGGCCGCCCAGTGACTCCCTCTTCCTCGGCGAGATCGCCGGCCGGCGGGTCGCCTTCCTGCCCCGGCACGGCCGCGGCCACCATCTGCCGCCGCACCGCATCAACTACCGGGCCAACCTCTGGGCGCTGCGCTCGCTCGGTGCCCGCCAGGTCCTCGGCCCCTGCGCGGTCGGCGGTCTGCGCCCCGAGTACGGGCCGGGCACCCTGCTGGTGCCGGACCAGCTGGTCGACCGCACGAAGTCCCGGGTCGGCACGTACTTCGACGGGCTGCCGCTGCCCGACGGCACCGTGCCGAACGTGGTGCACGTCTCCCTCGCCGACCCCTACTGCTCCACCGGCCGCGCGGCCGCGCTGAAGGCGGCACGAGGGCGGGACTGGGAGCCGGTGGACGGCGGCACGCTGGTCGTGGTCGAGGGGCCCCGCTTCTCGACCCGTGCCGAATCGTTGTGGCACCAGGCGCAGGGCTGGTCGGTGGTGGGCATGACCGGCCATCCCGAGGCCGCGCTCGCCCGTGAACTCGAGCTCTGCTACACGTCGTTGACGCTGGTCACCGACCTCGACGCGGGCGCCGAGACCGGCGAGGGCGTCTCGCACGACGAGGTGCTGCGGGTGTTCGCGGCCAACGTGGACCGGCTGCGGGGCGTGCTCTTCGACGCGGTGGCCGCGCTGCCGGCGAACGAGGAGCGGGACTGTCTGTGCGCGACGGCGCTGGGTGGGATGGATCCGGGGTTCGAGCTGCCGTAGGGGACGGTGGCAGGGGGCAGCTGCAGGGGACGGTCGCAGGGGGGTGTGCGGGGCGGGGCGTCTGCGGAGCAGTGGAACTTCCCGTTCGGGTGGCGGAGTTTTCCACAACCGGGCGGTGGTCCACGGGCTCCGGCGGGCGGCGGCGCGATGGCTCATCGTGGCTACGTCGTGGCTTGCCAAGCCGTTCCGTCGTCACAGGTGGTGGTCCTCATGTCCGTTGCCCGTCCGCTTTCCTCCGCCCTCCCCGCCCCTGCCCCCTCCCCCTCCTTGTCTCCCTTCTCCCCCGTCCTTCCGCTGCCGCTGGGCACGGACGCTCCGGCCACGTGCGAGGTGCCGCACTTCGCTCCGGTGCGGGTGCGCGGCGGGCGGTATCGGTTGCGCCGGCTGCTACGGCATCGCAGGCGGGCCGCGGCGGCGGGGCTCGCCGTCACCGCGGCCGCGCTCGTGGCCGCGGGGCCCGGGGAGACCGGCCCGGCACGCGGGCATCCGGTGGCGGAGCCGGTTCGCCAACACCGGGCCGTGGAGCGGGTCTCCGCGCCGGTGCGGATCGCCGACGAGGCCACCGTGCGGCTGCTGCGGCCCGGCGACCGGGTCGATGTGATCGCCGCGGAGGAGAGCGCGCCGGGCGGGGGTGGCGGCGGCGCCGAGGTCGTCGCGCGCGGGGCGCGGGTGTCGAAGGTGCCGGAGCCGCTGGACGTCACGGCCGGGAGCGGGGCGCTGGTGGTGCTGTCGGTGCCGCGGTCCACGGCGGCGCGTCTCGCGGGCGCGAGCGCTACGGCGCGGCTGGCGGTGACGCTGTGCTGAGCTGGGTCGGGCGTGTCGTACACATGATGCTCATCGTCCTGTCAAGCCCCACGTTCCGGTGGTGCAATTGGACAGGATGGCCTAGCCCTGACGTAGGTTGCGGAGCTGTTCGTTCCACAACCTGTGCACATGAGGAGAGGCTCCGCGGTGAGCGAGAAGAAGGAACCGGGCATCTGGGACGGCTTCAAGGCCTTCCTGATGCGCGGGAACGTCGTCGATCTGGCGGTAGCGGTGGTCATCGGCGCCGCGTTCACCAACATCGTGAACGCGGTGGTGAAGGGGATCATCAACCCGCTGGTCGGAGCGATCGGCACCAAGAACCTCGATCACTACAGCTCGTGCCTGAGCTCGTCGTGCGCGGGCGACAAGGGCATCCAGATCCTGTGGGGCTCGGTCCTCGGCGCCGCCCTCAGCTTCGTGATCACCGCGGCCGTCGTCTACTTCCTGATGGTCCTGCCGATGGCGAAGTACCTGGCCCGGGTGGAGGCCCGCCGCAAGGCGAAGGAGGGCGCGCAGGAGGTCATCGAGGTGACCGAGCTGGAGGTCCTCAAGGAGATCCGCGACGCGCTGGTCGCCCAGCGCGGCTCGGGACACGACCAGCGGTAAAGGCTCAGATGTGGTGGGGCGGCTTCTCGTCGAGGAAGCGCTTCAGGTCGGCCGCGCTGTCACCGTCGGCGCGCGGCCGCTCGCCCCAGCCCCGGTCGGTGTCGTCCGAGGACTGCTGGTCCAGCGGGTCGTCGAAGATCAGCGCGGGCTTCGGCTCGCGCGGCTCGGAGGCGGGGGCGGTGCTCATACGTCCAGAGTACGGCCCACAGGGCGACGGCCTGCCCGACGGTGGGTCGGGGGCTCGCGCACGACGGCACCGGGAGGCTCGCGCGTGGCGGCCCGGGAGGCTCGCGCGCGGTGGCCCGGGAGGCTCGCGCACGACGGCCCGGGGGCTTGCGCGCGGTGGCCCGGGAGGCTTGCGCACGACGGCCCGGGGGCTTGCGTGCGATGGGCCGGGGAGCCTGGCACGCGATGGTCCTGGAGGCTTAGGCTCGACGGTCGGGAAAGCCTGCGCGCGACGGTCCCGGGAGGCATGCGCGGCTGTGATCCCTTCGCAGGAAATTCCGCGCCCGATCTGCTGTGCTTGACCCCATGACGTCCAGTTCGACTCCCGCGCCGGACTCCCCCCGCCCGCCCGGACACCGCCGTCCCCTGCGTCGGCTCACGGCCCGGGGCCGCGGTGAGGCGCACCGTGCCGCCACTCCCCTGGAGCTCTTCTTCGACCTGTGCTTCGTCGTGGCCATCGCCCAGGCGGGCATGCAGTTGGTGCACGCCGTCGCGGAGGGGCATCCGGGCGAGGGGATCCTCAACTACGCGATGGTGTTCTTCGCCATCTGGTGGGCGTGGATGAACTTCACCTGGTTCGCCTCGGCCTACGACAACGACGACGTCCTCTACCGGGTCGTCACCCTCGTCCAGATCGCCGGCGTGCTGGTGCTGGCGGCCGGGGTCACCAGGGCGTTCGAGGACCACGACTACCTGGCCGTCCTGCTCGGCTATGTGATCATGCGGCTCGCCCTCGTGACGCAGTGGCTGCGCGCGGCCAGGTCGAGCGAGGGCTCGGAACGACGGATGGCCCTGCGGTACGCCTGCGGTGTGCTGCTGTGTCAGATCGGCTGGGTCGGCCTGGTGGTGCTGCCCAAGGACGCCAGGCCCTGGGTGTTCCTGGTGATGGCGGTCCTGGAGATGTGTGTGCCGCCGTTCGCGGAGAAGGACCATCCGACGTCCTGGCATCCGCGTCATATCGCCGAGCGGTACGGGCTGTTCACGATCATCGTGCTCGGCGAGACCATCGCCGCCGCCACGGTGGCCGTGAAGACCGGCATCGACGAGAACGACGCGCTGGGCGACCTGCTGCCGATCGCCGCGGGCGGGCTGCTGATCATCTTCGCCGCCTGGTGGATCTACTTCGTGGTGCCGATCCACGGCCATCTGAACTCCAACAGACAGGCCTTCCTGTGGGGTTACGGCCACTACGTGGTGTTCGCCTCGGCGGCGGCGATCGGCGCGGGTCTCGAGGTGGCGGTCGAACAGGCCGTCCACAAGGCGCACATCTCGACGCTGGCGGCGTCGGCGGCGGTGACCCTGCCGACGGCGCTGTATCTGCTCACCGTGTGGGCGCTGCACTCGCGCTACTTCAAGGTGGGCATCGCCCAGCAGCTGGTGCTGCCGACCGCGGCCCTCCTGGTGATCTGCTGCACCTTCCTGGGCGACTGGGCGGTGCTCGCGGCCGGGCTGGTCTCGGCGGGGACGGTGGCGACCGGGGAGACGTTGACGGCACGCAGGGCGGGCCGGGCGCGCAGGGAGGCGACGGCGCCGGTCGGCTGACGGCAGGAGCGGCGGCGTCCGGCCGGAGTCCCTCGTGAGTTCCGCGAGAGTTCCGGGGGCGGCGCAGGTGGCTGGACGACACTGGGCCCATGACAGTTGACGCTCTGACAGATGTCGCCGGGCTGCGGGTGGGCCACGCGACGCGCGACGGCGAGGGCTGGCTCACCGGCACCACGGTCGTCCTGGCGCCCGAGGGCGGGGCGGTGGCCGCGGTGGACGTACGCGGCGGCGGGCCCGGCACCAAGGAGACGGACGCCCTCGATCCGCGCAACCTCGTACAGAAGGTCGAGGCGATCGTGCTGACCGGGGGCAGCGCGTACGGGCTCGACGCGGCGTCCGGGGTGATGGCCTGGCTGGAGGAACAGCGGCGCGGGGTGCGGGTCGGGGTGGATCCGGCGCATGTCGTGCCGGTGGTGCCCGCCGCCTGTGTCTTCGATCTCGGGCGGGGCGGTGACTTCCGCGCGAGGCCGGACGCGGCCACCGGTCGGGAGGCCGTCGAGGCGGCCGCGGCGAGCGAACCGGGCGCCCCGGTGCTGGAGGGCTGCGTGGGCGCCGGCACCGGGGCCACCGTCGGGCCGGTCAAGGGCGGGATCGGCACCGCGAGCACGGTCCTCGGCTCGGGGATCACGGTGGCCGCGCTGGTCGTGGCCAACGCGGCCGGGTCGGCGGTGGATCCGGAGACCGGCGTGCTCTACGGCGAGCTGTTCCAGGGGCGGGTCGACTACCCGGAGGCGGGCCTGCACGAGGCCGCGCGGCAGCGGCTCGCGGACATCGCGGCGAAGAGCGCGCCGCCCCCGCTGAACACCACGCTCGCGGTGGTCGCCACCGACGCGGACCTGACGAAGGCACAGGCGCAGAAGCTGGCCGGTACGGCGCACGACGGCATCGCGCGGGCCGTGCGGCCGGTGCATCTGCTCAATGACGGGGACACGGTGTTCGCGCTGGCCACCGGGGACCGCCCGCTCGACGCGGGGCATCCGCTCGCGCTGAACGAGCTGCTCGCGGCGGGCGCGGACGCGGTGACGCGCGCGATCGTACGGGCCGTGCGGGCGGCCGGGTCGGTGGCCGGGCCGGGTGGGGTGTGGCCGTCGTACGGGGCGCTGTACGGAGGCTGACGATGTCGAAGTGTCGCGGTTCTGTCACGTGACGGCATTCACCACGAACGCTGGGAACCCGGTTCGGGGGCGGTGACCTCTTCCCCCCTGCAACGGAACGCATCCCGCAGATCGCATGAAGATGGAGCAGATCGTGACAACGCCGGACATAGCAGCGCGGCGCGCACTGGGGGCCTGTGCCGCCCTGATGATCGGCGCCCTGACGCTCACCGCCTGCGGTGGGAGCGCCAACGCCGACAACGACGACAAGGCCGGCAAGGACTCCACGTCGTCCGCCGCGACGATCGAGATCTCGGCGAAGGACGGCTCCAACGGGGCCTCGATCAACTCGACCGGCGTGAAGGTCAGCGACGGCAGGCTGACCGAGGTGAAGATGACGGTGGCGGAGAGCGGGCAGTCCGTGCCGGGCTCCCTGTCCGCCGACGGGGGCAGCTGGAAGCCGAAGGAGCAGCTGGAGCGGGGGACGAAGTACCGCATCGCGGCCACCGCGAAGGACGGGGACGGGCGCAGCACCGCTGCGGACTCCACCTTCACCACGGTCTCCTCGGCCAACAGCTTCATCGGGACCTACACACCCGACGAGGGCACCACGGTCGGCGTCGGGATGCCGGTGTCGTTCAACTTCGACAAGGCGATCGGCGACAAGAAGGCCGTCCAGTCGCACATCACCGTCTCCTCCAGCAGCGGGCAGAAGGTGGTCGGGCACTGGTTCGGGCAGCAGCGGCTCGACTTCCGGCCCGAGGAGTACTGGAAGGCCGGCTCCAAGGTCACGATGAAGATCGACCTGGACGGCGTCGAGGGCGCGAACGGCGTCTACGGCGTGCAGAAGAAGACGGTGACCTTCACCATCGGGCGTTCGCAGGTCTCCACGGTCGACGTGAACACGCAGACGATGACGGTCGTGCGGGACGGCAGGACGATCAAGTCGGTGCCGATCTCGGCGGGCAGCCCGGAGTTCACCACCTACAACGGGCAGATGGTGATCACCGAGAAGTTCGAGAAGCTGCGGATGGACAGCCGGACGGTCGGCCTCGCCAACGCCTACGACATCCCGGACGTGCCGCACGCGATGCGGCTGACGCAGTCGGGGACCTTCATCCACGGCAACTACTGGTACAGCAAGGGCAACCCGCCCTTCGGCCGCCAGGGCACGAGCCATGGCTGCGTCGGCCTGCAGGACGTGCGGGGCGGACAGGGGGACACGCCCTCGAAGTGGTTCTTCGACAACTCGACGGTCGGTGACGTCGTGATCGTCAAGAACTCCCCCGACAAGACCGTGACGCCGGACAACGGCCTCAACGGCTGGAACATGTCGTGGAACGAGTGGGTGGCGGGCAGCGCAGTCTGACCCCCTCGGTCTCCCTCGTAACGGCCTGAAGGAGCTTTCCAGCAGGGATTCTTGACGGTTCGTCGGGCCGCGCGGGAACTTCTCGCGCGGCCCGCGCGTTTTACCGGACGTACGTTTTCTCGGTTCCCGGACATGATGTCCGACCGAGGGGCTACGGTATGCACCCACAAGGTGACATGCAGCAACGCCGGGAGAAACCTTGAGCGTTCCGTACGAGACGGCAGCGTACGAACCAGCCGAGTCGCCCGAGTCTCCGGAGGAGCATCTCGCGCGACTTCTCGGCCGCGCCCTGAACTCCTTCGAGTTGCCGGACGAGACGATACGGCGGCTCGACTGTGCCCTGGCCCACGACAGCTCACTGCACTCCGCGCACCACAGCGCGGGGCTGCACCGCGAGACGTACCGGCACACCTGGCTGCTCGCCGACGGCTCGGCGCTCACCCTGTGGGAGCTCGTCCACAACACCGCACGGGGCCGCGAACCGCAGCACGAGGTGTACGCCGACGAGGAGGAGCTGCGCGCCGCGACCGCACGGCTGCCGCTGCCGCCGGACGCCCCGGACTTCGAACTGCCGGTGACGGTGCAGCTGTCGGCGATACCCGCGTCCCGGCACGCGTACGCGCCGGACGACTCGGCGGACCACGCGCGCCGGGTGCTGCGCCGGGCGGAGAACCCCGACCGGCCGGACGCGGCGACGGCCGCGCTGCTGGCCACGGCGTGCGCGCACCAGATCACCCAGGCCTTCGGACGTCCGTGCCGTGCCGCCGGGCTGTGCTTCTCGCTCTACGAGCACGCCTTCCTGCTGCGCGACGGCGAGGAAGTGTCCCTCTGGGAGGTCGAGCACACGGCGACGCCGGACGGGCGGCACATGTGCGAGGTGTACGTCAGCGAGGACGCGGCGCGCGCGGCGATGGAGCGGCGGGCGGCACAGCTCTCGTAACGCCGGGCAGCGCAGGTGTCCTAGCGGCGGACGCCGTGCTCAGCGGCCGTTGCCGAGCTGTCGCACCAGGCCCGCGAAGGCGTCCCGTTCGGCCGGAGTGAGCTCGACGGCCTCCAGGTCGGGGGCGGTCTGCCGCTGGTGCGGAAGGCCGGGGAGCGCCTGGCCGGGTGCGCGCCGGGGGTCCAGCGCGCGGTAGCGGCGCAGCAGACGGGTCAGTCCGGTCACCCACAGTGCGACCGCCAGGGCGAGTACGACGGGGCCCAGCAGCTGGAGGATCGTGACGTTTTCCGGCATACGCCCCAGTAGACACCACGGTCCGGGCCAGGTGGCCCGGACCGTGACGTATCTCGCAGGTGCCGTGAACAACTCACAGCTCCCCAAAGGGACAAGCGGGAGGCCTACGCGGCGACCGGCTGCTTCGCCTCGGCGGCCGGGGAGACGGCGTCCGCGGTGCCCTCCGGTGCCTTCCGGCGCATCCCCTTCAGCAGGATGACCAGGCCGGCCGTGACCGCCGTACCGGCGGCGATGGCCAGCAGGTAGAGGAACGGCTTGCCGATCAGGAAGGTGACCCAGATGCCGCCGTGCGGGGCGCGCAGGGTCGAGCCGAAGGCCATGGCCAGCGCGCCGGTGACCGCGCCGCCCGCCATGGACGCGGGGATCACGCGCAGCGGGTCGGCCGCCGCGAACGGGATGGCGCCCTCGGAGATGAAGGACGCGCCCAGCACCCAGGCCGCCTTGCCGTTCTCGCGCTCGGCCGTGGTGAACAGCTTCTTGCGGACCGTGGTGGCCAGGGCCATGCCCAGCGGCGGGACCATGCCCGCGGCCATCACGGCGGCCATGATCTTCATCGCGGAGTCGCTGGGCGCCGCGACGGAGATGCCGGCCGTCGCGAAGGTGTAGGCCACCTTGTTGACCGGGCCGCCGAGGTCGAAGCACATCATCAGGCCGAGCAGGATGCCGAGCAGGACGGCGTTGGCGCCGGAGAGGCTGTTCAGCCAGTCGGTCAGGCCCTTCTGCGCCTCGGAGATCGGCTTGCCGATCACCACGAACATCAGGAAGCCGACGACCGCCGAGCCCACCAGCGGGATCACCACCACCGGCATGATGCCGCGCAGCACCGGCGGGATGTCGATCCGCTGGATGCCGAGGACCACGCCACCGGCGATCAGACCGGCGACCAGTCCGCCGAGGAACCCGGCGCCGATGGTCACGGAGATCGCGCCGCCGACGAAGCCGGGCACGAGACCCGGCCGGTCCGCCATGCCGTAGGCGATGTAACCGGCGAGGACCGGGACGAGGAAGCCGAAGGCCGCCGCGCCGATCTGGAAGAGCAGCGCGCCCCAGCTGTCGACCTGGCCCCAGTCGAAGTGCTCGGTGACCGACTTGGCCTCGTTGATCTGGTAGCCGCCGATCGCGAAGCCGAGGGCGATCAGCAGGCCGCCCGCCGCGACGAACGGCACCATGTAGCTCACGCCGGACATCAGCCACTTGCGCAGCTTGGTGCCGTAGCCCTCGCCGGACTCGCCGGCGCGCTCGACGGGGGTGCCGGGCCGGGCGGCACCGGTGACCTCGCCGCGCTCGGCCTTGCCGCGGACCTCGGCGATGAGCTCGGCAGGGCGGTTGATGCCCGCCTTCACACCGACGTCGACGGTCGGCTTCCCGGCGAACCGGTCCTTCTCGCGTACGGCCACGTCGTGGGCGAAGATCACGCCGTCCGCGGCGGCGATGACGGCCGGGTCGAGCCGGGTGAAGCCGGCCGAGCCCTGCGTCTCGACGACGAGTTCGACACCCGCCTCGCGGCCCGCGTTCTCCAGTGACTCGGCGGCCATGTACGTGTGGGCGATGCCGGTCGGGCAGGAGGTGACGGCGACGATGCGGAAGGGTCGCTCGGCGGCCGGCACGGCGGGTGCCTCGGAGGTGGTGCCCGTGGCGGCGTCGGCGGAGGCCGCCACCGACGACGCCACGGAGTCTGGGGAAACGGAGGCGGCGGGCGCGTCGGCCGCCTCGGGCGCCGGGGGCTCCTCGCCCCGGATCAGCGCCGCCGCGGACGCCGCGTCGCCCGCGCCGCGCAGGGCGTCGGTGAACTCGGCGTTCATCAGCTGGCGGGCCAGCGACGAAAGGATCGTCAGGTGGGCGTCGTCCGCGCCCGCCGGAGCGGCGATGAGGAAGATCAGGTCGGCGGGGCCGTCCGCAGCGCCGAAGTCGATCCCGGCGGCGCTGCGCCCGAAGGCGAGCGTCGGCTCGGTGACATGGGCGCTGCGGCAGTGCGGGATGCCGATGCCGCCGTCGAGGCCGGTCGGCATCTGTGCCTCGCGCGCGGCCACGTCGGCGAGGAAGCCCTCCAGGTCGGTCACCCGGCCCAGGGCCACCATGCGCTCGGCGAGGGCACGCGCCGCCGCTTCCTTGGTGTCGGCGGACAGGTCGAGATCGACCAGGTCCGCGGTGATCATGTCGCTCATCGCGGGCTCCTTAGCACGCGTATCGCCCGGTGAGTCTGGTGGGCGGGAAAGGGGACGGGGGTGCCGTGGGGGGAGGTTCGGGTGGGGGAGGCGAGGTCGGGGAAATCCCGCCTCCCCCGGGCGGCAGAGCGGCTCAGGAGGCCCTGCCGTCCGTCGGCGGGCGTGAGTAACGCCGAGCTTCGCCGCTTATGGGCCGGATCGGCAACAACTGTGACAACCGCGACATTCGTCATGACACCGGCTCCTTGAGGACACGGTCCACCGGCACCTCGGCCGTGACCGTCACCGCCGACGGGTCCAGATCGGAAGGCGAGGGCATCACGCTGCCGGGCAGCTGCACGGCGGCCGCGCCGTGCGCGACGGCCGAGGCGAGGGCCTGCGGGCCGCTGCCGCCCGCGATGAGGAACCCGGCCAGGGAGGAGTCGCCGGCACCGACATTGCTGCGTACGACATCCACGCGCGCGGTGGCGAACCAGGCGCCCGCCCCGTCCACGAGAAGCTGCCCGTCCGCGCCCAGGCTCGCCAGTACGGCGCCGGCGCCCATCTCACGCAGTTCCTCGGCGGCCTTCAGCGCGTCGCCGACGGTGGTCAGGGGGCGCCCGACCGCTGCCGCGAGCTCCTCGGCGTTGGGCTTCACCACGTCGGGACGAGCCCGCAGGGCATCGAGGAGGGCGGGTCCCGAGGTGTCCAGGGCGATCCGCGCGCCCCCTGCGTGCGCCCGGGCGACCACGTCGGCGTACCAGGACGGCGCGAGTCCGCGCGGCAGGCTGCCGCAGCAGGCGATCCAGGCGGCGTCGCGCGACTGCTCGCGCACCGTCTCCAGGAGCAGCTCCTGCTCGTCCGCCGACAGCTCGGGGCCGGGCGCGTTGATCTTCGTGAGCACCCCGTCCGACTCCGCGAGCGCGATGTTGGAGCGGGTGGCCCCGGCGACGGGGACGGGCGCGACCTCGATGCCCTGGGCGTCGAGCAGGTCGGCGACGAGCGCGCCGGGCGCGCCGCCCAGGGGCAGTACCGCGACCGTGCGCTGCCCGGCCGCCGCCACGGCACGGGAGACGTTCACGCCCTTGCCGCCCGGGTCCATGCGCTCGCCGGTGGCGCGGATGACCTCGCCGCGGTCGAGGGAGGGCACCTCGTAGGTGCGGTCCAGGGACGGGTTCGGGGTGACGGTGAGGATCATGCGCGCACTACTTCCGTGCCGCCGCGCTCGATCGCGGTGGCGTCTTCGGGGCTCAGCCCGCTGTCGGTGATCAGCAGGTCCACATCGCTCAGGTCACCGAAGCGGGCGAAGTGCTCCTGGCCGTGCTTGGAGGAGTCGGCGAGCAGCACCACGCGGCGGGCGGCGGCCACGGCCGCGCGCTTGACCGCCGCCTCGGCGAGGTCGGGGGTGGTCAGACCGTGCTCGGCGGAGAAGCCGTTGGCCGCGACGAACAGGACGTCGGCGCGGATCTCGCCGTACGCGCGCAGCGCCCAGGCGTCCACGGCGGCGCGCGTACGGTGCCGTACGCGCCCTCCGACCAGGTGGAGCTGGACGCTGGGGTGGTCCGCTAGGCGGGCCGCGATGGGCAGGCTGTGGGTGACGACGGTGAGGGACGCCTCCAGCGGCAGGGCGGCGGCGAAGCGGGCCACCGTCGTACCGGCGTCGAGGATCACCGTGCCCTCCGTGGGCAGCTCGGCGAGGGCCGCCTTCGCGACGCGGTCCTTCTCGTCGGCCGCCGTCGACTCGCGCTCGGCGAGGTCCGGCTCGAAGTCCAGCCGCCCGGCCGGGATCGCACCACCGTGCACACGGCGCAGGAGCCCGGCGCGGTCGAGGGCCTTCAGATCCCGGCGGATGGTCTCCGCCGTCACCTGGAACTCCTCGGCCAGCGACAGGACGTCCACTCGGCCGCCGTCACGAGCCAGCCGGAGGATCTCCTGCTGCCGCTCCGGTGCGTACATGTCCGTTCGCCTCCGAACTGTGCCCGAACTTGTGGTTTCGCTGGGAGGCTACGCCCGCATTTCCGGAAAGTAAACAGGTTCGGGCTTGATCGGGCACGAACGGGCTTCTGAAGTGGAGAAGTGCGGAACCCAAGAGGCCCGGCACAGAAGCGCCGGGCCTCTCACCCCTCCCCCGTCGTCATGACACCAGCGCCGGCTCCTTCTCCTCGGTCCGCGTCGGCTCCTCGGCCGCTCCCTCCACGTGCTGGGCCGGGCGGCCCGGGAGCGCGAACATCAGCAGGAAGATCGCGCCCAGCACCGCGGCCACCCAGCCCAGCGCGTGCTGGAAGCCGTCCCCGTAGGCCGCCGCGACCGCCTGCGGAGTCCGCGCGGCCTCGGACAGCCGGTCGTCGACGACTCCGAAGAAGACCACCGAGACCAGGCCGAGGCCCAGCGCGTTGCCCATCTGCTGCACCGTGTTGATCAGGCCCGACGCCGAACCGGCGTGCTCGCGCGGCACCTCGGAGAGGATCGCGTCCGTCAGCGGCGCCACGATCAGGCCCATGCCGACGCCCATCACGACCAGGGGCAGCGCCATCTGCCAGGGGGCGATGGACAGGCCGTAGCGGTTCGCCTCCCAGATGTAGATCAGCACGCCGAGCGCCATCACCAGCGCGCCCGCCTGGAGCACCTTGCGGCCGAAGCGCGGGACCAGCTTCTGGACCGACATGCCGGCCGCCGTCGAGACCGCGATCGAGAACGGGATGCCGGTCAGGCCCGCCTTCAACGGGCGCCAGCCCAGGCCGAACTGCATGTACATCGTCCAGACCAGGAAGAAGATGCCGAGCGCCACGCCGAAGACGGTCTGTACGGCGATGCCGGCCGCGAAGCTCTTCACCTTGAACAGGGAGAGCTCGATCAGCGGGGAGCCGTCGCGGGTGCCCTTCCTCTTCTCGTACGTCACCAGCGCCCCGAGGACGACGAGCGCGCCCGCCATCATCACGTACCCCCACGTCGGCCAGCCCAGCTCACGGCCTCGGGTCAGCGGGTAGAGCAGCATCAGCAGGCCCAGCGTGACGAGGAGGACGCCGACGAGGTCCAGCTTCAGGGCCCTGGGTGCCTTGGACTCGGTGATGAAACGGCTGCCGAGGATCAGGCCCGCGATGCCGACCGGGAGGTTGATCAGGAAGATCGGGCGCCATTCGAGGCCGAAGAGGTTCCACTCGGTGAGGAGGGCGCCGAGGAGGGGGCCGGTGACCGCGCCGAGGCCGACTACCGCGCCGAACAGGCCGAAAACCTTGCCGCGTTCGTGCGCCGGGAAGGTGGCGTGCACGATCGACAGGACCTGCGGGACCATCAGGGCCGCCATCGCGCCCTGGAGGATGCGGGAGGCGACCAGCATTTCCGGGTTCGCGGCGAAGCCGCACAGGGCCGAGGCGAGGGTGAAGCCGCCGATGCCGATCAGGAACAGTCGCTTACGGCCGTGTATGTCGCCGAGACGGCCACCCGTGATCAGGCCGGCGGCGAACGCGAGGGCGTAGCCGGCGGTGATCCACTGGATCTGGCTGAACGTCGCGCCGGCCTCGCGCTGGATCGACGGGATGGCGATGTTGACGATCGTGACGTCCACCAGGTCCATGAAGGCCGCGGTCATCACGATGGCCAGGGCGAACCAGCGACGACGGTCGCCTGCGGGGTCGCCTGCGGGTTCGCCTGCGGCGGGCTGAGCGGCCGGGCTGGGGTGGGGTACGGGTGCTGCTTTTGTCTCGGCTGAGGTCATGGGTCGAAGTTAGGCCTGCAGTAGGTCAGATCGTGTCCTATTTCTGCGGCATCCTCGGATTCATGACTACGGATACTCCGGCACGGCTGCTGACGCTCCTCTCGCTTCTTCAGACGCCCCGCGAATGGCCCGGCGGCGAGCTCGCCGATCGGCTCGGGGTGTCCCGGCGTACGGTTCGGCGGGACATCGACCGGTTGCGGGAGCTGGGGTATCCCGTGCAGGCGAGCATGGGGGCGGACGGGGGGTACCGGCTGGTCGCGGGCAAGGCGATGCCGCCGCTCGTGCTGGACGACGAGGAGGCCGTGGCCATCGCGGTCGGGTTGCGGGCGGGGGCGGGGCACGCCGTCGAGGGCGTCGACGAGGCGTCGGTCCGGGCGCTGGCCAAACTGGAGCAGGTGCTGCCGGCGCGGCTGCGGCACCGGGTGAGCACGCTGCAGGCCGCGACCACGCCGTTGACCAGTGGGGACGGGGCGAGTATCGCGCCCGAGACGCTGACCGTGATGGCGTCGTGTGTGGCGGGGCGGGAGCGGTTGCGGTTCGCGTACCGGGCGAAGGACGGGGTGGGGTCGCGGCGGGTGACCGAGCCGCATCGGCTGGTGTCGACGGGGCGGCGGTGGTACCTCGTGGCGTACGACCTCGATCGGGGGGACTGGCGTACGTTCCGGGTCGACCGGGTGAGTGAGCCGTTCGCCACGGGGGTGCGGTTCGCTGAGCGGGAGTTGCCGACGGGGAGTGCGGCGGAGTATTTGCGGCAGTCGATCCGGCCTCGGCAGGAGACGTACGAGGTGGTGGTGACGTTCGCCGCGGGGGTGGAGGTCGTGGGGGCTCGGTTGCCTCGGTGGTTGGGGGTGCCGGAGGCGGTGGGTGAGGGTCGGTGTCGGGTGCGGGCTGTGGTGAGTGAGCCTGTGGAGTGGCTGGCTGTGCGGTTGGCGATGGTGGGGTGTGAGTTCTCGGTGGAGGGGCCGGGGGAACTGGTGCGGTGCGTACGGGAGTTGGGGGGGCGGTTGAGTCGGGCGGCGGGGTGACGTGAGGCCTGCGGGTGCCTCCGGCGGTTCGGGCGGGGATGCCTGCGGGTGCCTCCGGCGGTTCGAGCCGGGATGCCTGCGGCGGCCCGTTGCGGTTTGGTGGGGGTTCGCGTAGCGCGGTTCGGTGAGGGGGTGGGTCGGGGCCGTGCCGGGGGGTGTCCGTCCTCGGTCGGGCGGCTCGGTTGCCTTGAGATGTGCTGTGTGTTGACGCCCGCCGCTGCGGGCGGACACCCCCCGACACGTCCCCTTGCCGCCGTACGCGGGTGCGGGCGCGTCCCGCCCCCGCCATCCCTTTCGCGCCGTGGACGGCTGCGGGTGCGTCTCGCCCCCGCCATCCCTTTCGCGCCATGGGCGACTGCGGGCGCGTCTCGGACACCCCGACATTCCCCCTCGCGCCGCGGTCGCCTCAGGGTGCGTCCACTGCAACCCCCTAGGGGCGCGGGGAACTGCGCGACCAACCACGACGCACCCGCAGACGACCTATCACCCGCGCCAGCCAATGCCCTTCACACCGCCCACTGCAACCCCCAGGGGCGCGGGGAACTGCGCGACCAACCACGACGGGCCCGCAGGCGACCTACTGCTCGGGCCCGCCCATGTCCTTCCACGGGAAGTTCCTCAGCGCGGCCAAGTTGGCCTCGGCCAGGGCTGCTGGGCCCTGGGGGCCCTCCGCGGGGGCGTCGCCGGAGGCCCAGGTTTCTACGGCTACCCGGACCGCGGCGGCGGCCACGGCGGCGGGGAAGTTCAGCGCGGCAACGTTGTCCTGGCCTGTTCTCGTCGCCAGGGCCCCGGCGAGGGCCCGTTCGGAGTCGTGGCAGGCCTCGGACCAGACCTTGCGCAGGGCGGGGTTGGAGATGGCGAGGCGGACCAGGGTGCGGACCCATTGCCAGGAGGACTCCGAGATGCCGGCGCCCGGGGTCAGGGTGTGGTGGAGGGCGTGTTCCAGGGCCTGGGGGACGGGGAGGTCGGCGGGGGCGTCGCGGACCGCCTCGGTCCAGCGGGTGGCGCCGGCCGTGTAGAGGGGGGCCACCGCCTCTTCCTTGGTGGCGAAGTAGCGGTAGAAGGTGCGCGGCGCGATACCCGCGGCCTGGGCGATGTCCTCGGCTCGGGTGGCCCGCAGCCCCTGCTTCACGAACAGGGCGGCCGCGGCTCGGGCGATCTCCATGCGGGTCGCCGCCTTGCGACGCTCCGTGAGGGAGGGGGAGGTGCTCACGCTCGGCAGGCTATGCCCATGTGGCACAATCTGCCATTCGGGTGGGCCACCCCGTGGTTCAGGTACGGGGTGGCCTGCCCTTCCAGCGTGTGAGGCGAGGTGGAGCCGGGCCCGGCACCCAGGGGGGATGGGCGCCGAAGCCCGGCTCGGGGAGAGTCCCGGCGCCGGGGGGAGTGCGTCGGGACGTGGTCGGTGGGGGTGGTGCGGGGTCGGGGCCCCGGGGATCCAGGGCCCGAACTCCCTTGCCCTAAGGGCTTGTTCCCGGGGGTCTGGCGGTTGAAGCGGCGTTACATCGCCATGTTTGCGCGGTCTTTCGCCACCCGGCGTACGCGAGCGGAGCCGGTCGCACGCCCCCGGTCCGCTACGCCGCCGCGTCGAAGCCCGTGCTGCGGGCCAGCTTCTTCAGCTCCAGCAGTGCGTGCTTCTCGATCTGGCGGATGCGCTCGCGGGTGAGGCCGTGCTCCTTGCCGACCTCGGTCAGCGTGCGCTCGCGGCCGTCGTCGATGCCGTAGCGCATCTTGATGATGGAGGCGGTGCGCTGGTCCAGGCGGCCGATCAGGTCGTCCAGTTCCTCGCTGCGGAGGAGGGTGAGGACGGACTGCTCGGGGGAGACCGCGGACGTGTCCTCAAGGAGGTCGCCGAACTGGGTCTCGCCCTCGTCGTCCACCGACATGTTGAGGGAGACCGGGTCTCGGGCCCAGTCCAGGACGTCGGTGACACGGTCCGCGTTCGAGCCGAGTTCGGCGGCGATCTCCGCGGGCTCCGGGTCACGGCCGTGCTCGCGGTTGAACTCGCGCTGGACCCGGCGGATCCGGCCGAGCTCCTCCACCAGGTGGACAGGGAGGCGGATCGTGCGGGACTGGTCGGCTATCGAGCGGGTGATGGCCTGGCGGATCCACCAGGTCGCGTACGTCGAGAACTTGAAGCCCTTGCGGTAGTCGAACTTCTCCACCGCGCGCACCAGACCGGCGTTGCCCTCCTGGATCAGGTCGAGGAGGGGCAGACCGCTGCGCGGGTAGCGGCGGGCCACCGCGACGACCAGGCGGAGGTTGGAGCGGATGAAGATGTCCTTGGCCCGCTCGCCGTCGGCGACCAGGGCTTCCAGTTCCTCGCGGGTGGCGTCCGCCTTGGCCTCCTCGTATCCGTCGAGGACCTGCCTTGCGAACACACCCGCCTCGATGATCTGCGACAGCTCGACCTCTTTGGCCGCGTCGAGAAGCGGCGTGCGCGCGATCTCGTCGAGGTACATGCCGACCAGGTCGCGGTCCGCGATCTCGCCGCCATGGGCGCGAACACTGCTTGCCGCGTCGACGGCCTCGCCTGTGGCGGACTGACGACGGGCGACGGCACGGGTTGCCATGCGTGCTCCCTTGCGAAGTGGGGCGGGCGGGTGGTTCGTGAACGGATGGGACTCTTCTCGAGTGCCCGCCGTTCGATGGAAACAACGACTGGAATCAGGACAGAATTCCCAACCCGCCCCCCTATTTTTCTGATCTTGCAGTACCCTGTCCGGCCACATGAGGAGGCACGATGTCGTCGGGACGCACAGAGATGCAGGTCAGGCCGGGAGCCGAGGGTGACCTCGAAGCCCTCACCGACATCTACAACCACTATGTACGTGAGACGCCCATCACGTTCGATACTGCCGTCTTCACGCCGGAAGAACGCCGCCCTTGGCTGCTCTCCCACCCTGAAGACGGCCCGCACCGGTTGATGGTTGCCGTGGAGGACGGTCCCGCAGGCGACTCACAGCGGATTCTGGGCTACGCCACATCCAGTGCCTTCCGACCGAAGCCCGCCTACCAGACCTCCGTGGAGGTCACCGTCTACGTCGCCCCGGACGCCGGGCGCCGGGGCATCGGCACCCTTCTGTACAAGGCGCTGTTCGAGGCCCTGGCGGACGAGGACGTGCATCGCGCCTACGCGGGGATCGCCCAGCCGAACGAGGCGTCCACGCGTCTGCACGAGCGGTTCGGCTTCCGGCACGTCGGGACGTACCGGGAGGTGGGCCGCAAGTTCGGCCGGTACTGGGACGTCGCCTGGTACGAGAAGGAGCTCTGAGCGACCGGGGGGCTCAGCCGAACTGCACCGAGCGCTTCGCCAGGCCCATCCAGAAACCGTCGATCACCGACTTCTGCGGGGTCTGAAGTTCGCCCGCCGCGTCCGCCGCGCCCATCGTCACGAACAGCGGGGCGAAGTGCTCGGTGCGCGGGTGGGCGTAGCGGCCGGCCGGGGCCTTGTGGAGGAAGTCCAGGAGCGAGTCCCAGTCACGGGTCTCCAGCGCCCGGCGGCCCCAGTCGTCGAACTCCACCGACCAGGCGGGGATGCCGCCCTGGCGCAACGCCGCCAGGTTGTGGGTGAAGAAGCCGGAGCCGACGATCAGCACGCCCTCGTCACGCAGCGGCGCCAGCTTGCGGCCGATCTCCATGAGCTTCACCGGGTCGAGGGTCGGCATGGATATCTGGAGGACAGGGATGTCCGCGGCGGGGTACATCTCGACGAGCGGAACGTAGGCGCCGTGGTCGAGGCCACGGTCCGGGATGTCCTGGACGGGCATGCCGGGGGCGCGCAGCAGCTTCCGCACGGACTCGGCGAGTCCGGGAGCGCCGGGGGCCGTATAGGTCACCTGGTAGTAGTGCTCGGGAAATCCCCAGAAGTCGTAGACGAGAGGAACGGTCTCGGTGGCACCGATGGCGAGCGGAGCCTCCTCCCAGTGGGCGGAGACCATGAGGATCGCCTTCGGGCGGGGCAGTTCGGCGGACCATGCGGCGAGCTCGGCGGGCCAGATCGGGTCGTCCGCGAGCGGCGGTGCGCCGTGGCTGAGGTAGAGGGCAGGCATGCGCTCCTGCGTGGCGGCGGACATGGCGGCGACTCCCTCCGGGGGCTTGAAGCCGATTTGCTTCAAATCTAAAGCTTCCCTGTAGAAGACCGTACGCCCAGGTAGTTAAAAATTCAAGGAGAGCTCTCGTACAGTGGAGTACATGAATACGGCATCGACCTCGGAACCACGCTGGCTCAGCGACGAGCAACAGCGCGTCTGGCGCTCCTACATCGACGCGACCACGCTTCTCGAGGACCACCTGGACCGCCAGCTCCAGCGGGACGCCGGCATGCCGCACGTCTACTACGGCCTTCTGGTCAAGCTCGCCGAGTCACCGCGCCGCCGGCTGCGGATGACCGAGCTGGCGATGTACGCCAAGATCACCCGCTCCCGCCTCTCGCACGCCGTCGCCCGGCTGGAGAAGAACGGCTGGGTACGGCGCGAGGACTGCCCCGACGACAAGCGGGGCCAGTTCGCGGTGCTGACCGACGCGGGCCAGAACGTGCTGCGGCAGACGGCGCCGGGCCATGTGGAGGCCGTACAGCAGGCGATGTTCGACCGGCTCACCCCCGAACAGCAGAAGGCCCTCGGCGAGATCATGCGGATCGTCGCCGAGGGCCTGCAGCCGAGCGAAGCAGGTGCGGACCTGCCCTGGCTCCGCTGAACCGCTCATTCAGGGAGCCGGGGCAGATCCTGGTGGCCGACGTACGGAGCGTCCCCATCCCCGTACGTACGCCAGGTCCCGAGAGTGACGGCCGGACGGTCGTCGTCAGTGCGCGACGACCGGCACCGCCAGTTCCTCCGCCGCGCCCTCCTCGGAGGACGCCACCGTCGTACCGCCCGGGCGGCCGGCGTTGACGAGGGTCAGGGCGATGGCCGCGGCCACCACCAGGATGCCGACGGCGAACCAGATGGCGCTGGTGTAGCCCTGCACCATGCCCTCCAGCTGGACCAGCTGCTGCTGGGACCGGCTGGCGGCACCGCCGATGTGGTCGGCGATGTAGGACGTGGTGGCCGAGGCGGCGATCGTGTTCAGCAGGGCCGTACCGATCGCGCCGCCCACCTGCTGCGAGGTGTTGACCATCGCGGAGGCGACACCGGCGTCCTGCGGCTTGACGCCCAGCGTGGCCAGGGACATGGCCGGCATGAACGCCGTACCCATGCCGAGGCCGAGCAGCAGCATCGCGGGCAGCAGCAGCGCCGCGTACGACGAGCCGATCTCCAGCTGGGTCAGCAGCAGCATGCCGAGCGCGGCGACCAGGAAGCCGGGGCCCATCAGCAGCCGCGGCGCGACCCGGGTCATCAGCCGGGTGCCGATCTGGGTGGAGCCCGTGATCATGCCCGCGATCATCGGCAGGAAGGCGAAGCCGGTCTTGACCGGCGAGTAGCCCTTCACGATCTGCAGGTAGTAGGTCAGGAACAGGAACAGGCCGAACATCGCGATGATCGCGAGGCCGAGCGAGAGGTAGACACCGCCGCGGTTGCGCTCGGTGATCACGCGCAGCGGCAGCAGCGGGGCCTTGACCTTGGACTCGACGAGGACGAAGGCCAGCAGCAGCACGCCGGAGGCGACGAACATGCCGACCGTCATCGAGTCGCCCCAGCCCTCGGACTCGGCGCGGGTGAACCCGTAGACCAGCGAGACCAGACCGAGGGTGGACAGGATCACGCCGGGGATGTCGAGCGCGGAGCGGTTGCGGCCGCCCTCGGGCTCACGGATGACGTACCAGGCACCGGCCGCGGCGATGATGGCGAACGGGATGTTCACGAAGAACGTCCAGCGCCAGTCCAGGTACTCGGTGAGGAAACCGCCGAGGATCAGACCGACGGCACCGCCACCACCGGCGATGGCGCCGTAGATGCCGAACGCCTTGGCGCGCTCCTTGGCGTCGGTGAACATCACCGCGAGCAGGGAGAGCGCGGCGGGCGCGAGCAGCGCGCCGAAGGCGCCCTGGAGCGCGCGGGCGCCGAACATCATCGCCTCGTTGGTGGCCGCGCCACCCAGCGCGGAGGCCGCGGCGAACCCGCCGAGACCGATGACGAAGGCCCGCTTGCGGCCCCAGAGGTCGGCGATCCGGCCGCCGAACAGCAGCAGGCCACCGAAGGCCAGGGCGTAGGCCGTGACGACCCACTGCTTGTTGCCCTCGGATATCCCCAGGTCCTGCTGGGCGGAGGGCAGAGCGATGTTCACGATGGTCGCGTCGAGGACGACCATGAGCTGGGCCAGCGCGATGAAGACGAGCGCTTTCCAGCGGTTGGAATCGGCGGCACCGAGGGTGCTGCCTGGAGCCTTTGCGGCCGTTTCGGACATGGGGGTACCCACTTCGGGACTTCGTGACGGAAAAAGTGAAAGAAAAGGGGACGGCTCGTCGGCTGTGACGACCGGTGAGATGCGGTTCGGTGAGTTGGTTACGTGGTGATGCGGTGACGTGATGACTGCCGTGGAGCCCTGAACTGATCGGTCAGCGGTCCGTCGGCCCGGTCAGGCCTGACGCAGGTCCTCCATGGTGAGTGCCGTGCCCGGCAGGACCGAACGGGCCGGGGCCCGCAGTCCGTCCAGGAACAGCTGCAGATGACGGTGGACATAGCGGTCGGCCATGCCGCACCCGGTTCCCGCCGGGGGCCTGCTGAGCTGGGCCGCGGCGATCATGAGGTCGCCGACGTCCACGTCGGAGCGGAGCTGGCCGGCCGCCTTGGCGCGGTCCATGATCGCCCCGACGAGGCTCTCGCACCGCTCGCGCGACGCCTCCAGGTCCGGGTGGTGCTGGTCGAACGTGCTCTGGACCATCGGGCACAGCGCGCTGATCCGCTCGTCGGCCGCGGTGTGCACGAAGCGCTCCAGCGCCTCGAAGGCGTCCCCGGTCTCGGTGAGCGCGAGCTCGGCCGCCGCCACCGTACGGTCCATGACGGAGCAGACGACCTCGCGGACCAGCGCGTCGCGGTCGGGGAAGTTGCGGTACACCGTGGCGTTGCCGACGCCGGCCCGGCGGGCGATCTCGTCGAGCGGCACGTCCGGGCCGAACTCGACGAACATCTCCCGGGCGGCGGTGACGATCCGCTCCCGGTTGCGCAGGGCGTCGGCGCGCGGCCGGGGCGCCTTGCGCGTTACGGGGGTCACGGTCTGCACGGCGTACTCCTGATGCTGCTGATGGTGCTGGATGGCGATCCGGGGAAGCTGTCCCCGTTTCGCTCGGACACAGGGCTAAACGGGGAGAGGGTCCCCGGTTATTTCCCGCCCCGCGGAAGATTTCATGTGACCTGAGTCACAAGCAATTGGCCGAAGAACCCACGTTCGGTCTCTTCCAGCGCGCGCCCGCACAGCCCTCGACACAGGGTGATCGAGAGGGTGCAGCGCGCAGTCCGGCGGCTGCCATGGACTGAAGGGCCCATGCATGCAGCCGAGCCGTCGGATACGTCCCCGCCGTGTGGCCGCCCTCGCCTCCGTGACCGTCCTGACCCTGGCGGTCAGCACCTCGGCAGGCACCGGACACCTCACGGCGGGTACCTCGACGGCGGCCGGAGCGAGCCCGATGCCCCCGGTCCCCCCCTCCGCACTCGGCCCCTGCCTGATCAGCGGCCGACCCACCATCCAGATGTCGGAGGGCATGCCCACCACTCGCGGCTACGCCCGCTCCACCGGCACCGTCCGCGCCCTCACCCTGATGGTCGACTTCTCCGACGCGCCCGGCCCGGGCAAGGCCCTCGACCGTTTCGCGGAGTTCTTCCCGCAGACCCAGAACTGGTTCCGCACCAGCTCCTACGGCCGCCTCGACTACCGCCCCGAGACCCCGATCCCCCGCTGGCTCCGGATGCCCAAGTCGTTCCGGGCGTACGGCATAGAGCGCGGCGCACCCTTCGACCCCGGGTACCGCAAGCTGGTCCAGGACATCGTGGTCGCGGCCGATCCCAAGGTGGACTTCCGCTCGTACGACTTCCTGAACGTGCTGGTCACCCCGAACGCCGGCCCCTCCGCCCTGGACACGGTCCTGTCGGTGACGTTCGCGGGCAACGCGGAGGCTCCGGTGGCCGACGGCGTCTCCGTGACCAACGCGTCCTTCGTCTACTCCCGCCAGGACGACGGCTCCGGCACCTACCACCGCACCGGCTACCGGGTCCTCCCTCACGAGAACGGCCATGTCTTCGGCCTGCCCGACCTCTACACCGCCGAGGGCGGCGGCGCGGTCGGCCACTGGGACATCATGAGCGAGGACTGGGGGGCCAACAACGACCTGCTCGGCTGGCACAAGTGGAAGCTGGGCTGGCTGGACGCCTCCCAGGTCCGCTGCGCGGCCACGCCCGGCACCGCCGAGTACGCCCTCACGCCGCTGGCCCGCGAGGGCGGCCCGAAGCTGGTCTTCATACCGCTGGACCGCCGCACCGGCTACGCCGTCGAACTGCGCACCCGCGAGGGCAACGACGAGGCCGTGTGCCGTCCCGGCGTCCTGATCTACAAGGTCGACGCCGACGTCGACACCGGGATGGGCCCGGTGAAGGTCCTCGACTCCCACGAGGACAGCGGCGGCTGCACCCGCAGCCCGAACGTCCACGCCGAACTCTCGGACGCGACGTTCGTGCCGGGGGAGGAGTTCCGGGACGAGAAGCGGGGAGTGCGGGTGGAGGTGGTGGGGGCGGAGCTGGACGGGGGGTATCGGGTGCGGGTGACGCGGGGGTAAGGCCATTGCGCATTCGGCCCGTACGTCGTCTGGCTCATCCAGCCCGTCCGGCGTTCGAGGACGAGGCCCTTCGGGCCGACGGGGGTCCAGGGGGCGGAGCCCTCTGCCGGGGTGGAAGGGACGGCGCCCCTTCAAGGATGGGAAGGGTAGGGGCGGCGCGGGCGAGAACCACTTACGGTTGGCCCTGCCGAGACCGCCGTACCGGAGACCCGATGCCCGCGAAGACACCCCTGGACGACCACCCCGTACCCACCGAGGCGGTCACCCCACTGATCCGCGGCGTCACGGTGCTCCGGCACCTGACAGACTCCGGCGGCACACTGAGCGCGAGCGGCCTGGAGCGAGCCACCGGCCTCGCCCGCTCCACGGTGGACCGAATCGCCGCCACTCTCGCCCGCATGGGTTACGTCCGCCTCGACGGCCGCGACGTCGTCCTGGCACCCCCCGTCATGGCACTGGGCAACGCCTACCTGTCCGCCCTCGGCCTGCCCGCCCTCCTCTCCTCCCACGCGGACGCGCTCGCCGACGAACTCGACGAATCCGTCTCCCTGGCGGTCGCCGACCGCGACGGCATCCGCTTCATCCACCAGGCAACCCGCCGCCGCGCGATGTCCCTCAGCTTCCGCATCGGCGACCTGCTCCCGGCCGAACGCACCGCACCGGGCCCGCTGTTCGCCACCGAGTGGACGGACGCACGGTGGCAGGCATGGCACGAACGCCGGGCGGCGGACCCGGAGGACCGCGGCTTCCCGGCCGTACCGCCCCGGGAGCACCTGTCCTCCGACGAGGACTTCGCCCGCCGGGCGGCGCGCGCACGGGAGGACGGCTGGGCGCTGGACGACCAGCTGATCGAGCCGGGGTTGGTGGCGGTGTCCGTGCCGGTACGTGCTCCACGCGACCCGCGTGACCCGCATACGGGGGGCGGCCGCATCGCGTGCGTGGCGAGCGTGGTGAGCCACACGAGCCGGCACACCGCCGCCGACCTGCGCGACACGCTCCTCCCCCGGCTGCGGACCACGGTCACGGAGATGGAACGCGAACTGCGCGAGGCACCGGACCCGCGTCCCGGCACGGCTCCGGCGGACCTCGCCGTCTGGACGGGGGCCTCCAAGCAGGAACTCGGCAGGGAGTTCGTCGAGTCGCTGGCGCGCGGTCTGACCGTACTGACCGCCTTCGGCGAGGGCCGGGCCGAGCTGACCCTGACGGACGTGGCCCGCGCCACCGGGCTGGCCCGGGCCACGGCTCGCAGGGCGCTCATCACCTACGAACACCTCGGCCTGGTACGCCAGTCGGGAAACCGCGGCTTCGCGCTGACCCCGCGCGTACTGTCCCTCGGCTACCCACCCCTCTCCCGCACCTCACTGGCCCAGATCGCGACCCCGCACCTGGCCGAACTGGCCGACCGCGTCCACGAGTCGGCGTCCCTCGCGGTACTGACGCCGTCGGGCGAGGAGATCCAGTACACCGCCCGTGCCGCCACCAGCCGCGTCATGAGCGTCAACGTCACCGTCGGCACCCGCCTGCCCGCGTACGCGACGTCCCTCGGCCGGGTTCTGCTGGCCGACCTCCCGCCCGGCGAACGGCAGTTGGGCGACCTGGCCCCGCTGACCCCGCGGACGACCACGGACCCCGCGACACTGCGGGCCGCCCTGGAGGACGTACGGACACGTGGATACGCCCTGGTGGACGAGGAGTTGGAGGCGGGACTGCGGTCGGTGGCGGTACCGGTGCGGGACCGTACGGGCCGGGTCGTCGCCGCGGTGAACGTGGCGATGCACGCCGCCCGGCGGTCGGTGGAGGAGTGCGTGCGGGACGTGCTGCCGGTGTTGGTGGAGACGGCGGGGCGGGTGGAGGGGGATCTGCGGGTGGCGGGGAGGTTCGCGCGGGTGGCGATGGTGTGAGGCCGGCCTGCGAGTCCTGCCTGTGGGGCCCGCCTGTGGGGCCCGCCTGTGGGGCCCGCCTGTGGGGCCCGCCTGTGAAGCCTGTTGACCTTCAGAGCCCGTTAGGCATTGAGGGGGCTCAGCCGTCGTAAGGCCTGACGGCGCGCCCCTCGCGCAGGGTCAGTCCCCACCAGGCGAGCTGGTCCAGCAGCACGGCGGCGGCCTTGCCGGTGCTGTCCTGGTCGTACGGATGGCCCTCGTCGTCGAACCGCTCCCAGGCCATGTGGAAACTGACGGTGTCGCGCAGGGTGACGGCGTGCAGTTCGGCGAAGACCTGCCGCAACTGCTCCACAGCGCGCTGCCCGCCGGCCATGCCCCCGTACGACACGAACCCGACCGGCTTGGCCCGCCACTCCCGGTAGACGTAGTCGATGGCCAGCTTCAGGGCGGCCGGGTAGCCGTGGTTGTACTCCGGCGTGACGACGACGAACCCGTCGAGGCCTTCGATGCGTTGGGCGAGGGCCGGCGCGTCGCCCGGGGCGTCGGAGCGCTCCAGGGTGAGCTTGAGTTGGTCGGCGAGGGCCGGTTCGGAGAGATCGATGACATGGGTCTCCATGTCGTCCCGCCGGCCGATCTCCGACACGAACCACCGGGCGACCGTGTCGGCGAGGCGGCCGGGGCGGACGCTGCCGATGAGGACACCGATCTTGAGCGGGGGCGTGGACGCCTGGGACGTGGGAGTGGACATGAGGGTGCCTCGATTCCGTGAAGTCGTGACTCCGTGAGGGGAGGTCGGTAGAGGCAACGTAAAATCTCAAGTTCACTTGAGGTCAACGCGGAACCTGGCCCGGTACTCGCTCGGCGTAGTGGCGAGGCGGCGCCGGAACGCCCGGATGAGGGTGTCGACGGTGCCGAACCCGCAACGGGAGGCGACGCGTTCCAGCGTGTCGTCGGTGGTCTCCAGCAGGCCGGCGGCTCGCTCGACCCGGGCCGACTCGACGTAGGCGTGCGGTGTCGTACCGAGTTCGGTCTTGAAGATCCGGGTGAGCTGACGTTCCCCGACGTGGAGGTGGGCGGCCAGGTCCGGGACGGTGAGGCGGCGGTCGAGGTTGTTCAGGATGTGATGCCGCAGATCCTCGACGCGCCGGGTCGTGGAGACCTGCTCCAACGGCACGCTGAACTGGGACTGTCCGCTGGGCCGCTTCAGATACATCACGAGCCGCCGGGCCACGCGCAACGCGACGCTCTCGCCGAGGTCCTCCGCGACCAGCGCAAGGGACAGGTCGAGGCAGGCGCTGATGCCCGCGCCGGTCCAGACCTCCCCGTGCTCACCCTGCTGACGGATGAAGATCGGATCCGGGTCGACCAGCACCGCGGGATGGTCGGCGGCGAGCCGTTGCGCGGTCGACCAGTGCGTGGTGGCCCGTTTGCCGTCGAGGAGCCCCGCGGCGGCGAGGATGTGCGCCCCGACGCACACCGAGGCCACCCGCCGGGCACGTCCGGCCAGCGCCTTCACCCGGGCCACCGTGCCGGGTTCGGCGACGGGGTGGACGCGCTGCTCGCTGTCGACCTCGACCGAGCCGGGCACCAGCAGGGTGTCGATCACCCGCGCGCCGACCTCGTCGAACGTGACGTCGGGCAGAATCCGCACCCCGGCCGCCGTGGTCACCGGCTCCAAGGTCTCGGCGGCCAGTACGACCTCGTAGCCGCCCTGTCCGGTGGCTTCCCCGGGGACGAGCGAGAACACCTCCGGCGGCCCGGTGACGTCGAGGAGGTCGACGCCTTCGAACAGCACGATCACGATCAACCGGTTCACGATCCCCACCCCACCCTGCGCCGCGCGCCCGCGTCCGCTCCCACACCCGCTCCGCCCCCGCCGGAGTCGGTTTCTGCAACTACCACGTCATTGCGGACGCTTCGGCCCGGACCGTAGCGTCACATACGGCTACAACGACCTCAACGAACTGTTGATCCCCACGCACCGAACCTTTCCCTGCCCCCTCCCCCTGGAGAAGACCGTGCCGAGCAAGACATTGCGCGACCTCGCCGGCGCCGACAGCACGCCGGCCGCCCTCGCGACCTCGACCCTCATCCTCGTCGACTACCAGAACACCTACACCCGCGGCGCTATGGAACTCGACGGCTGGCAGCCCGCCCTGGACGCCGCGGCGGACCTGCTGTCCCGGGCCCGCGCGGCCGGCTCCGCGATCATCCACGTCCAGCACGACGACGGCGAGGGCTCCCTCTACGACATCCGCCAGGACATCGGCCGCATCCACCCCAGCGTCGCCCCCGTCGACGGCGAGCCCGTGGTCGTCAAGCAGGCCCCGGACTCCTTCCACGGAACCGACCTCGGCAAGCTCGTGGACGAGGCCGGGAACGAGGCCGTGATCATCGCCGGCTTCATGACCCACATGTGCGTCGCCTACACCTCCGCCTCGGCCGCCCTGCGCGGCAACGTTCCCACGGTCCCGGCGGACACCTGCGCCACGAGGTCGATCGTCGACGTCAGCGCCGACGAGCTGCACCGTGGGGCGTTGGCGGCGATCGCGGATGCGTACGGGGTCGTGGTCGGGTCGGGGAGGGAGTTGGTGTGACGGGACGAGGTACGGGGGTCGGCTGGAGCCCCTTGACCTCAACCACGCTTGAGGAAGAACCCTTCCTCCCATGGACACCGAAGAGACGCAGCGTCGGCAGCAACGCCGGCTGCAGACCCTGACCGACCGCGCCGAGATCACCGACCTGCTGGACCGCTATCTGCGTTCCCTGGACGACGGCGTCCTCGACGAGGAGTGGGCGGCCGCCTTCCACACCGAGGACGTCACCGCGGAGATGCCCATCGGCACCGTCCACGGCCGCGCCGCCCTGCTGGCCCGCGTCCGCCAGGGTATGGCCCTGTTCGACCGCACCGTCCACCTCGGCACCAACAACGTCATCGAGATCGACGGCTCCCGAGCCACGGCCCGCGGCGCCCAGCTCAGCACCCACGTCCTGGCGGACGGCTCGGCCGACGTCTTCATCTCCGCCGGCCACACCGACACCGAACTGGTCCGAACACCCGACGGCTGGCGCATCTCCGCCACGTCCCTCCACGTGGTCTGGACCCAGGGGCCCCCTCCACGCCTCCCGGCCGAGCTCACCTCCGCGCCGCCAAGCAGCCACCCCTGACCTGCGCAAACGAGAACCCGCCCACGACCGATCCCGCATCCGCTGGGCTAGGCGCCGGATCTCCGCGAGATCCGTAAGTTCCTCGCCTTCGTTCTCTCCGCAAGATGTGACGGCCCGGATCGGGGCGGTCGCCCCACGTCGGTCGCTGTCCCCGCATTCAGCCGTCATCAGCTCGGCGACAAGCCCGCGGAGGAGAGCCCCTCGCGTTCGGCGCGGTTTCACCTTGCTGGTGCACCCCGGCCGCGTCGTGGTGAGCGCGCGCGGTGGTGGAGTCGACGCTGACCAGGGACAGAGCGATCTCGCCCCGCTTCGCGGCTTCCGCGATCAGGCCCTCCAGCAGGGCCTCGAAGACGCCGACGTCACGCCACTGTCGGGAGCGGTTGTGGACGGTCGGCCAGGCGCCGAACTCCTGCGGCATCTCCCGCCACTGCCCGCCGGTCTTGAGCCGCCAGATCCCCCCGAACTGCTGCCGCAGCCGCTCGGGATACGGGCCGTACTCGCCGATCGGTCGGTACGGCTCGATGAACTCCCATTCCTCGTCCGTCAGTTGCACGCGTGTCACGCAAGAAGGTCTACCGTTCCAGGCCCCGCCACGACAGCGAATCCCGCAGATAGATCACGACTCGATACGCGCCCTAGTGGATGGGCCCGGCGTACTCCCGCACAACCGCCGCCTCGCTCGCCGTCGTCCCGGCCCCCGGCTCGGCGCTCTTCTTCGCGAACCCGCGCCGGCCCGGCAGGATCGCGAGGACGATCAGTGTTCCGGCGGCCATGATGATCCCGCCGATGAGGCTGGTCTGGGCGACCCCGTGGGCGAAGGCCTGGTGGACGGCGTCCACGGCGGCCTGGGCCTGCTGGGGGCCGGCGGAGGGATCCTGCCCGACCCGCTCCGCGACGGCCAGGCCGGCGCCGACCGAGTCCTTGGCGGTCTCCATCGCCTCGCCCGGGAGCCGGTTGCCCACCAGGTCGGTCAGCTCGTCCCGGTAGGCCGTGCCCAGCAGCGAGCCCAGCACCGCGATGCCCAGCGCCCCGCCCAGCTCCAGCGCGGTGTCGTTGACACCGCCGCCGACGCCCAGCTCGGACTCGGGGAAGGAGCCCATGATCGTGTCGGTCGCCGGGGAGATGGCCAGTCCGAGCGCGAGGCCCAGCATCATCAGCGGCACCAGGAAGTCCCCGTACGTCGACCCCTTGTCGATCTGAGTGAGCAGGAACATGCCCGCCGTGCCGACGGCCAGGCCGGTCACGACCATCACCTTCACCCCCAGCTTCGGGGTGAGCATCCCGGTCAGCGCGGACCCGAGGAACACCGCACCGCCCAGCGGCAGCAGCCGTACACCCGTTTCCAGGGCGCCGTAGCCGAGGACGAACTGCAGGAACTGCGTCGAGTAGTAGATCACGGCGAACATGCCGAAGAAGAAGAACATCACCGCGAGCATCGAGCCGCTGAAGGGCCGCAGCGCGAACTTTCGGACGTCCAGCATCGGGTGCGGGTGCCGCAGCTCCCAGGCGACGAAGGCGACCAGACCGACACCGGCGACCACGGCGGCGATGACGGGGCCGACGCCCCATCCGGAGTGCGGGCCCTCGATGGCGGCGTAGATCAGGGAGCCGACCGTGACGATCGACAGCAGACCACCGACGTAGTCGATCCGGCCCATGCCCTCCGCCTTGGACGGCGGTACCAGGACGAGCGCGCCGAACACGGCGACGAGGGCGATCGGCACGTTGATCAGGAAGGTCGAGCCCCAGGCGTGGTCCTCGAGCAGCCAGCCGGAGACCAGCGGGCCGACGGCTACCGCGACCCCGGAGGTCGCGGCCCAGGCGGTGATGGCCTTGGCCCGCTCGCTCCGAGGGAAGGTCGCGACCACCAGGGACAGCGTGGCCGGCATCACGACCGCGGCACCGACACCCATGATCGCGCGGGCCGCGATGACCAGCGAGGTCTCGTCGACCATGCTCCCCATCACCGAACCGGCGGCGAAGATCAGCAGACCCAGCACCAGCGCGCCGCGCCGGCTGTACTTGTCGCCGATCGCGCCCAGCACCAGCATCAGCGCCGCGTACGGAACGGTGTAGCTGTCGACGACCCACTGCAGATCACTGCTGCTCAGGCCCAGGTCGGTGGTCATGTCGGGGGCGGCGACGATCAGCGACGTGTTCGCCATCACCGTGATCAGCAGGCTCAGGCACAGCACGAGCAGCGCCCACCAGCGCCGCGCGTACGGCCCGGTCATTTTCTCCACGGGGGTGTTTGCAAGGAAGGGCATCAATAGCTCCTGAGAGGGACGGGGCGGACGAGCGGAAGCTCTTATTTGCCCATCGATGTGCACACTAGTTTATTGCCCATCTATGTGCAACTATCGCGATGACTCCCTCCCCACACCCGCCCTCGAGGTACCGACGTGACGAGCCGACCAGCACGAATACCGACGACGAGGCCGAGACGATCTCCGGCCCGGCCCCACGAGACGCCGCCCCCTCCGGCGCCGCGTCGGGACGCGCGGGCCACCCGTGCCCGGATCCTCGACGCGGCCCGGCGGGAACTGACCCGCGACCCCGACAGCAGCCTGGAGGACATCGCCGGTGCCGCCGGTGTGGCCCGGCGCACCGTGTACGTCCACTTCGCCTGCCGCGCCGCGCTCGTCGAGGGCCTGGCCGCCGAGGCCGCGGAGGCGATCCGACGCGCCGTTGCGGGCGCCCCGGCCCCGACCCCCGACGCCGTCGCGGACCTGGCGCGATTCGTCCTCGTGATGTGGCCCGTCGGCGACCGCTACCGTGCCCTGATCCGGCTGGCCCGCGGCCATGACCTCGCACGCGCACGCGTCGACGAACTGCTGACCCCCGCCCGCGACATGGCCACGAGGGTCTTCGCCCACGGCCGCCGGCAGGGCGTCTTCCAGACCACCGTCCCGCCCGACCCGCTCGGCCGGGCCATCGAGGCCCAACTGCTGGCCCTGCTCGGCTGCGCCGACTGCGGCCTGTGGTCCGACGACGGCACCGGCGCCGCCACCGCCACCCTCATCGCCGCCGGAGTCGCCCCGGGCGCCGCCGCCGCGAAGGTCGATCAGGTACGGAAGTCCGGGTCGCTCCCGAGTCCCGTCTGAAACCCCGTGCCCGTACCCCACTCGCACTCACACATGGCCGCCCCCAACTCCCTGTCTCCTGAAGCCCTTCGGAGGAGGGCCGACGTACCGCCCCGCCCCCGAGCACGACCGTGACCAGGAGTGCGAGATTTCGTACTCGTACTCGCACGAACCCGCCGACGGTTCCGACCGCCCGCTGCCGGTGAGCGAACTCGCCCTGCGGATGGACGGGTTGACGAAGTCGGACGACGACAGCGAGGCCCGGGCGCGCTCGGCGGAGGCGATCGTCTTCCAGCCGTACGCGGACCTGTCCGACGCCCTGGGCCTGGAACTGACCTGGGGCTACGGTTGCGACCGGATCCCTTCAAGGACTTCAAGGTCGCGGGCCGCGTCGCCCTGCCGAGGCGGGTGAGAAGTTGCTCGGCCAGATCTTCGCCGAGCCGATCGCACCGCGGAACATCCCCGACGGCCTCCGACTGCGCTCGGTCACCACCAGGAAGGAGAACCTCACCGCCCGCTTCTCCGGCACGTCGGTCACCTTCCGCCGTGACGACGTCGAACGGTTCGGCCGGAGAGAAATCAGGTGCCGTCGGCGGGAAGAGCCGCAGCCAGCGCCGACGCAACCTCCTCGACCACCGCGCTCGCCCGATCCTCCGGCACGCCTGCCGCGATGAGGGTGGCCGTGGCGATCCGGTGCCCGTCGTCCTCCAGCGCGCCGGTGTTGACGGACTCCACCAGAGCCACGATCAACGCCATCAGGCCTGTGCTCTGCACGGCCGGCGGCAGATGGGAGTGGAAGACGCCGTCCCGCTGCCCGCGCTCCAGGATCCCGGTGACGGCCTCCCGGGCCGGCGCGAGCACCTCGGCGACGCGCTCGGAGCCGAGGTCCCGCCGGGTGAGCGCCAGCAGCATGCGGTAGCGGTCACCCACGGGCCACATCCGGAGTACGCACCGCGCCAACGCCTGCTCGGCCGACTCCCCCGGCTCCGGCCCGGCCTCCACCGTGTTCCGCAACGTCTCGGCGGCTTCCTCGGCGAGCGCCTCCACCAGCGCCGCCCGCCCCGGGAAGTGCCCGAAGAGGGTGCGCCGGACGACCCCGGCTGCCCGCGCCAGCTCCTCCAGCGTGACATCGGGGTTCCGCCCCAGCTCCTCACGGGCCGTGGCCAGGATGCGCGCCCGGTTGGACCGCGCATTACGGCGCAGCGGCTCGCGGCCCACGGGCTTGCTCACGGAGAACCTCGCAGCATCGAAGCACGGACGAACGGCCTCCCATTTTGTCACGCCGAGCCGAAGCCCCCGTATCACGCCCCAGCGGCCGCTGCCTCACGCGGGACCCGCCCCACCTCGTGTTCTGCTCCGGAGCGCTCAGTGGTTCGGAGCAACCGCCAGCTCGCGCAGGTGGGCATTGTTCTGCAGCGCCCACCGCATGGTCCGCGGCGGGTGCCCGAGCAGGGTTTCCAGTTGGTCGGTGACGACGTCGTACCGCCCGCCGGCGACCAGCCTGGTCAGGGTCCTCATGTGCGCCGCCACGTGCTGGGCCGCGGAGTCGCCCAGGGTTTCCCGCAGGAAGGTCTCGTCCACGAAGGCCTCGTGCCAGGCGTCCAATTCCTCGGGGATGTAGGTGACCTGGCGTCCCAGCGCGGCTGCGTAGTCCTCAGCGAACCCGTACATGTCCTTCAGCTCCGGACCGGTGAGCTCGTAGGACTTCGAGATGTGCGGTGCGGGGTCGACCAGTATCTTCACGCACACCTCTGCCACGTCGTGAGCGGCGATGGGCGCGAGCCGCTGGTTGCCGAAGGGCAGGCGCAGTTCACCGTTGCTCAGCGGGCCCTGTTGCATCCAGGTGATCAAGGCGTTCTCGACGAACAGGGTCGCACGCACGTTGACGGTCGGGAGGCCGGACCAGTCCAGCACCTGCTCGCAGACCCAGTGCGCCCGCTGCTGCGGTGACCAGTCCGTGACCAGTCCACCGAGCCAAGAACGCCGCTCCTCATCCGGTGTGGTCATCTTCTCGAGCGTCATGTACACCTGCTCGTAGTCGGACATGTGCACGAAGGCCTCGATGTCGCCCTGGGCTCGCGCCGCCGCGGCCATCAAGGTGAGGGCATCGGCGTAGTACGGCGACAGGCTCATGCTGAAGTAGATGCGCCGGACACCCTTCAGCGCGGCGGCCACGTCCGCGAATTTGAGCAGGTCGCCGACGAAGACCTCGGCCCCGGCCTCGCGCAGCGACTGCGCGCGCTCGTCATCCCGTCGCACGAACGCGCGCACCGGGTAGCCCTGTTCGAGCAGCATGTCGACCATCAGCCTGCTCACGCCACCGATTTGGCCGCCGGCGCCGGTGATCAGAATGGGATTGCGTTCCGTCATTGTTGTGTCCTCCATCTGGTGGGGGTGGGTCGGCCGTGCAGGAAGCCGAGGATGTGGAGTCGTCGAGGTGGGTGAGGAAGTCGAGGAGTGTGGCGCCGACCTCGGCGCGACGCTCCTGCCGCTTGCTTGCCGGCCATGACTGAAAACCGTCTGGAAGCTGATCAGCTTCCAGACCGGAAAACAGATCGGTTTCCTCGCCGATGAAGGTGAGGCGAGCGGGTGACGGGCTGAGATCTCACGGCTTCAAGATCATCGAGTGGCCGCTGTGCGGCTTGCCTCGGCGATCTCCTGGAGGGCGGCGTCGGTGTCCGCGATGGTCAGCATCCTGTTGATGTCGGCGCCGGCCAGTACGCCGGCCGCTGCGGAGGCCCCGACCTGGGCGACCAGATCGGTGGCGTTGCCGGCCACCCACACACCCGGCACCTCGGTGGCGCCGGCCGTGCCGGAGGCGAAACCGCGGCCCTTCGGCAGGTCCTGCACCGGCAGGCCCAGACCTTCCAGGCCCTTTGTGCGGGCCTGCAGCTGCGCGGCGACCGCGACGACGCGGCGGGCCACGACCTGCCCGTCGGCCAGGCGCACCCCGGCGAGGGCACCGCCGGTGTCGTTGACGACCTCGGTGACCGGGGTGTCGATGACGCGGATGCCGCGGGCGGCGAAGCGGGCGCGGCTGTCCTCATCCAGGTCGGTGCCGTGGGTGAAGTAGGTCAGGTCCTCGGTCAACTGGCGGAACAGATACGCGTGCTCGATGGAGACCGGTCCGGTGGCGAGGACGCCGATGGGCTCGTCGCGCACCTCCCAGCCGTGGCAGTACGGGCAGTGCACCACACTGTCCCCCCAGTGCTCGGCGAGCCCGGGCACCTCCGGCAGCACATCCTTCAGGCCGGTGGCCACCAGGATGCGGCGAGCGGTGATGCTGCGGCCGTCGGCCAGGGTGACGGTGAACCGCAGGTCCCCGTCCGCCGACGGGGCGGCAGGCTCGGCCGAGACCACCTCGCCGACCACGACGCGTCCGCCGTACTGGCGCACCTGCTCCCGGCCCCGTCGAAGGATCTCGGACGGCGGGGTGCCGTCCAGGGCGAGGAGGCCGTGCACGGCCTGGGCGGGCGCGTTGCGCGGGGAGCCGCTGTCGATCACGACGACCGAGCGGCGAGAGCGGGCGAGGATCAGTGCACCGTTCAGCCCCGCGGCGCCCCCGCCGATCACCACCGCGTCGACGGTCCCCTCGGCCAGTGCGTCGCTCGCGTACGGAGGAGTCGCCACAGCCATGGCCTCCTGCCTTTCCTTGTCCGTCATGGTTCGGTCAACCCTTCGAGTTCTGGGTGACTGGTGGAGGGGGTCAGCCCTTCAGGAAGCCCACGATGTGGTCGGCGACCGTCTTGGGCTGTTCGAGGTGCGGGAAGTGCCCCGCGCCGGGTATGACGATGCGTTCGAAGCCGTTCGTGAACAGGTCGTCCATGCCGTCGCTCACCTCCACGGAGAAGCAGTTGTCGTCGGCCCCGTGGAGGTAGAGCGACGGGACGGTGATGGCACCGAAGGCCCGGGCTTCCAGGGCTTGGGCCGCCTCGTCCGCGGGCGGCGGCGTGAACAACTGGCGGTAATAGCCCAAGATCTCGGTCAGCACTCCGGGAGCACCCAGGGTTTCCTTGAGCGCGGCACGCTCCGCGTCCGGCAGCTCGTAACCGGGTGACCATTCCCGCCAGAGCCGGTCGATGAAGGCGAAGTCGTCGTGCTCGACGGCCGCCTCCGCCAGGGCTGACTGGAAGAAGAACATGTACCAGCTGCGTCGCTGCTGGTCACCGTCGGTGACCAACGCGTTCATCGTTTGACGGCCATGGGGACCCGCCATGGTGACCAGCTTGCGGACACGCCTGGCATCGAGGCTCGCTGCCGCGTACGCCGCCGCGGCGCCGAAGTCGTGGCCGACGAGATCCGCCTGCTCGCGCCCGAGCGCTTCGATCAGGGCCAGGACGTCCTGGCCGGTCGAGGCAATGCGGTAGGAGCCGTCGGGAGCCGCGCCGCCGGGCCAGTATCCGCGCTGGGCGGGCGCGACCGCCCAGTACCCCTCCCGCGCAACACGGTCGAGGGTCCCGGCCCAACTGGCGGCATGGTCGGGAAACCCGTGGAGGAACACCACGAGCGGCCCGCTGCCGGCCTCAAGGATCGGAACCTCCAGCCCGCCTGCCTGAACCGTCCAATGACGGACGCGGTCGCTCGCCCGGGATCCCCTGGCCGGGGAGTCCTCGCCAGAGGACGGTCGCTGGGTCACCTGTGTCATGAGTTCAACCTCCAAGCCGCCTTCGCAGCGTCGCGGTCCGGCCATTGCGGACCAAGTAGCAAGTAAGCGGCGCAGGTGATCGCGTACGCGCCGAGCACCCAGCTCAGGTTCGACCGCGAGGACTCGCGGACACCGCCGCCGATGTAGGACAGCCCGACGTTCGTGATGTACAGATCCAGTACGGCGATGAAACTCGCCGTCGCCAGGATGGCGAGGACCAGACCGGGCCTTGCCGGCCTGGAAGGCGTCGCCACGCCGGGCGGCGCGGAGGAGTTCGAAGGCATGGGTTGCCCTCAATCGCGCCAGGCACGCACGCAGCCTGTCCGGGGAGCTCAGGACCGTTGTGGACTGAACAGTCAGAAACCTAGTGGTTCTGTACTTGGTTGTCAAATACGGCAGGTCGGCTTTACCTTCGATGTATGGCGAGACCACGAAGCTTCGACCCCGACCACGTCCTCCACGCCGCCGAGCGGCAGTTCCGCACCTCGGGCTACAACGGCACCAGCGTCGACGACATCAGCGCCGCCACCGGCCTGGGCCGCGGCAGCCTCTACGCCGCGTTCGACGGCAAGCACGGCGTGCTGCTGCAGGCCATGGCCGGCTACTTCGCCCGGCTCGGGGAGGGTCCGCGGAAGATGCTCGCCGGACCGGACGAGGGCGCCCTGGAACGACTGCACGCCTACCTGCTCCGCGCCGTCCACGGGGTACCACTCGCCCCCGACGTACCCCCCGCCGCCGACCGGACGGCCGCGGCCTGCTTCGCCGCCAAAATGGCCCTGGAGATCGGCGCCTCCGACCCCGAGGTGAAACGCCTGGCCAACGACTGCTTCTCCGTAGTCCGGACAGCGGTGGCCGACTGCGTGCGAGCGGCACAGCGCAACGGCGACATCGACCCCGACGCCGACCCCGACGACCTCGCCTACCTCCTGCTGACCATCATCCGCGGGACCGATGTCGTAGGCGCCTACGGCCACAGCCCCGACCGCCTCACCTCGATCGCGGAAACCGCGTTCGCACTCCTGCCCCGCCCCCGCCACCGCTGACAAGGGCACGGCCGACCTCGCTGCACCGGCATCCGATGCGGCCGGCCCACCTCGACGCCGTGATCTCGTGTGTTGGCGCGTGCTGTGGTGTTCCGGGGGTATGCGGGCGGCGCTCCTCGGTCCTCGGACGTGAGGCGGTTCCATGCATGCTGCTGCCCAAAATGAGGGCCAGGACCCGCTTGCCGACCGTCTGATCAGGGCCGGTGCCGCATTCGAGGGCAGCGCGGAGATCGCCGAGGCCCATGCCATGGCCCGCGACTTCCTCACCTCGGTGCAGGCCGTGCATGGGCTGTGCGCACCCGGCCCGTGTCTGCTGGGCCTGGAGATCGTCGAGGGCGCCGTCCAGATCCGCGCGTGGGACAGCAGCACCACGCTGCCGTCCATCCAGTACCGGAGGTTCATCGCCGAGCGTGGCCCGTGGTCCGCCGCCGAAACCGCGGTCCCGGTCTGAACGCGTCCGAAACGGCAGCCCGCCGTCGGTGCTCCAGACAACGAGAGTCGGCGCCCGACGCCCACGGCAACCCATACACATAGAGCAGAACGGTCCTATCGCCCTCGAACCATGTCCCCCTCGGCGTCCCCGACCATCCGCCGAGGCTGAGGAAACAGCAAGCCAGAGGCGCTCTTACAGACCATGCCGCTCACCCCCTCCGATACGGACGACGCCCACTGGCACACATCCGCTAGGCTGTCCCTGGTCGGTCGTTGGTACGGCGCCCTGTCTGCTCAAACCGCAGTGCAGAGAGCTCCACACCACGTCTGACCAGCGGGCTTGTTCTCCTTGCCGAAGATCCACGCCCTGGATTTTCGACAAGGTTTTCTACAAGCCCCCGCCTTCGTAGCTCAGGGGATAGAGCACCGCTCTCCTAAAGCGGGTGTCGCAGGTTCGAATCCTGCCGGGGGCACAAAGAAGCAGCAGGCCAGAGGCCCTGCCGTCCTGATGGGCGGCAGGGCCTTCGTTCTCACAGCACGCATGAGGCGGACGCCTGGAGACTGCCGTGAACAGTACGAAGGCCGACGCCACGGCAAGGGCGACGCGGCGACCGGACAAAAACACGTCTGCGAGCCTCTCGCCGCGAACGGCATCCGCCAGATCCATGTCGTTCGGCGGCCGGCGCTCAGTCGCGGTCTGCGCTGGGCCACGTGACGACGAACGCCGCCGCCCCGGCCGAGCCCCCGGCGCGGCCCAAACCGAACCCCGCCCCTCCTTCAGCCGGGTGTCCTGGGCGACCTCCGTGCAGACGACCATGGTGAGGCCGATCTCGGGGTGGCCCAGGCTGTCCGTCACCACGCCGGGCACGACTCCAACCGCCGACGGGAGGAGGGTGTGAGCGTCGTGCAGGCGTAATCACGTAGAGGCCGTGCCGCTACTTGAGCTCGTCGGCGGTGAAGTAGCCGTCCGTGACGAGGGTGTCGTAATTGGTCTTGTCGACGCTCGTGGGCTGCAGCAGGACTGCGGGCACGTCCTTGACTCCGTTGTTGTAACCCGTGGAGTCGTCCACCCACGGCACCCTGTCCTTGAGCAGGTCGTCGACCATGGTTGCGGCGGCCTCGGCGAGCCGGCGGACATCCTTGTAGACGGTCTGCGACTGCTGACCCGCGACGATCAACTTCACCGACGCCAGTTCGGCGTCCTGCCCGGTGATGACCGGGAGGGGCTTGATGCCGGAGCCGTAGCCGCCCGACTTCAGCGCGGCCAGGACGCCCCTCGAAATGCCGTCGTACGGCGACAGGACCGCGTCGATCCTCTCACTGCGATACCACTTGGTGAGGATGCCGCTCATGCGCTTTTGCGCGGTGGGCCCGTCCCAGCGCGGGGTGGTGATCTGTTCGAGTTCGGTCTCGCCGGACGGGACGACCAACTGCCTGCTGTCCAGGAACGGCTGCAGGTGAGTCATCGAACCGTCGAAGAAGTATTTGGTGTTGTTGTCGTCGGGAGAGCCGGCGAACAACTCGATGTTGAAAGGGCCTTTGCCGTCCTCCAGGCCGAGCTTTTCGATGATGTAGTGGGCCTGGATCAGGCCGACCATCTCGTTGTCGAAGGAAACGTAGTAGTCGACGTTCTTGGTGCCGAGTATGAGCCGGTCGTACGAGATCACCGGAATCTCCGCGTCGGCGGCCTGCTGCAGCACGCTGTTCAGCGACTTGTTGTCGATGGCCGCGATGATCAGCGCGGCGACGCCCTGCTGGATCAGTTTCCCGATCTGTGAGACCTGTGCCTTCGGGTCGTCGTCGCCGTAGACCAGCTTGGTCTTGTACCCCCTGGCCTTGAGGTCATCGACGACGCTCTTGCCGTCGGTGAGCCAGCGCTCGGAGGACCGGGTCGGCATGGCGATGCCGACGGTACCGCCCTCGGAGCTGTCCTCTGAGCCGCCCTCACTGTCCCTACCGCAGGCGGACAGGGTGAGAGCGATGGAGGCGCCTCCTGCGAGCACGGCTCTTCGATTGAACATCGTGACAGTTCCTTGTTCTTCTCGTCGGTGAGGAGTTGACGGTGTGCCAGACGTCGAGGAAAAAGCGGTGGAGCTTGCCGGGCCGTCGGCGGGCAGGTCGAGAACGAGCTGGACGCGCCGCACCCGTTCCCGGGCGGCATGGAAGGTCGGGTCCCGGACGGGTGCCGTTGGGGTAGGCCCCACGCGCCCTGGACGGACCGGACTTCAGACAGGGCCGTGCGCCGTGGCTGGTTCAGGTCGGTGCCGCGCCCCGACCAGATGCGTGCTTGTTCCGGCAACGCACAGGGCACTCGCCTTTCAACGTTCGAAATATAGCCACCTGTTCGAAATGTTGGCGCGACGGTAAGGGGAAGCAGGTGAGGTGTCAACGGTACGAACTGGATCGGTTACAGAAGGTGCGACTACGGGACTGATTGGGCGAGACGGAGGCAGCGGAACCGACCGCGGCAATCATGGACGCGGACCATGCCGCCCGACACTGGCTTCGACGTCCGACTCCAGGACGTCCCGCTCACCAATCGCCACCCGGAGGTCGTCGTGTACCGCGCCGACACGATCGACATCACCCCCCACCCGCCCTGAGCACGTGCGGCTGGTCGCGGAGGTGGTATTGCCCGGTTCGGAGACCGACCGGATCGTGAAGGTCGACCAGTACGCCAAGGCAGGCATCGGCTTCTCCCGGCGGATGGAGCATGCCGCGACAGGCGTTCCCCTCGTGTACACCTACGTTCTCGCCGCCGTGACGAACACCTACCGGGACTCAGACGTGTTCACCGGCATCCTCAAGGTCGTGGCCCCCTTCCCGGTAGAGATCGACCTCGGCCAGGTCCGACCCACGCATTGCTCAGCAGGCGCCGGCGCGTGAGCGATGCGTGGGCGGACGGCCCGATACTGGGCGGCATGAGCCGGTTCAAGTGGCTCGCCGTGCGGTTCTGACCAGGAGAAACAGCATCGCGCGCACTGTCAGGCACCACCCGGCAAGGATTCGATCTCACTCCTGAAGCGGGTGTCGCAGGTTCGAATCCTGCCGGGGGCACCACGCATTACCGCTTTGAGTGGACGCAGACCAAGACTTGGGTTCCCGTGTGGACTGTGGTCGGTTGGGCCGGAAGACCGGTCCGCACACGACCGGTCCCGAGACGCAGGTGGTCGGAGTGCGCTGCGGTCAGCCCGCGGCCACGGGTGCGGAGTTGAGTGCGCGTATCAACTGCGGGGTGAGCAGTTCGCCTGCGCGGTCGGCGAGGACGGCCATTTCGTAGCCGGCCAGGCCGACGTCGCATCCCTCGGCGGCGAGTACGCCGAGGCAGCTGCCGTCGCGGATGCGACCGACCATGAGGAAGCCCCCGAGCATCTCGATCATGACGAGCTTCATGCCGTGGAAGCCGTGTGCCGTCGCCGCGTTCTGGGCGAGGCTGGTGATACCGGAGACGACCGCGGCCAGATGGTCGGCGCGATCCCGGCCGAGGCTGTCCGAGGCGGCCATGAGCAGACCGTCGGAGGAGACGGCGACGGCGTCGGTGACGCCGTCGGTGGTGCGTACGAACTCCGAGATGAGCCAGCCGAAGCTCTGGACGGCGGTGGTCACGATGACACTCCTTGTGTGCTTCTGGCCTCGGCACGGGCGACACCTGCTCGGAAGCCGTTGAGCAGGGAGGAGACAGCCGGCCTGGCGGGTGGGGGTGTGGCGGAGCTGTTCTGCGCGGGGGCGAGCAGGCGCCCGGGAAGGGCAAGGAGTGCGGACAGGCCGCCCCCGGTGGTGTCGAAGAGGTGGACTTGCGCGCCTTCACCGAGGCGGTGGGCGAGCCGGCCGACGACGAGGTGGCCGAGGAACCGGGTGGGTGCGGCGAGAAGGGCTTCCTCACCGGCGTCGCGGAAGCGGGCGCCCGCACGTTCCTTGTCGGCTTCGGACATGCCGATGCCGTGGTCGACGACTGCGAAGCAGTAGGTGTCGTCCTCGGTGTCGTACCAGCCGTGCACTTCGACCGGTTCGGTCGGGGGCGAGAAGTTCAGCCCGTTCTCGATGAGTTCGGCGAGGAGGTGGGCGACATCGGCGACGGCGTGCCCCCGCACCCGCACCGGCTCCACGGCCGCGATCCGGACCCGCCGGTACTGCTCCACCTCGGCGACGGCGGACTGGACGACTTCCAGGCCGTCGGCGGACGCTGCCGAGGGCCGCGGCGGATTCTGCCCGGCCAGGACCAGCAGACTTTCGGCGTTGCGCCGCATCCGGGTGGCGAGGTGGTCGAGCTCGAAGAGTCCGGCGAGGGCGTCCGGGTCGAGTTCCTGCCGTTCCAGGCGGGTGATGAGGCTGAGCTGGCGCCGCACGAGGTTCTGGTTGCGGCGGCCGAGGTTGGCGAGCGATTCGGTGGTGTTGCGGCGCAGGCCGGCCTGCTGGGCGGCCAGATGGAGCGCTGTCTGTTCCACCTGGCGCAGGGACGCCGCCACCTCGGCGATCTCCGCCGCGCCAGCCAGCGCCCGCGCCTCGCGGGCATCCGGGGCATCCGCCGGCGGGAGGAACTCTTCGTGCTCCTGCGGGGACCGCTGGATACGGGCGACGGTCGCGGGCAGCCGATGCCGCGCCACGTCGTGGGCGGCCTCGGCGAGCGCGCCGAGCGGGCGCGTGAGGGAACGTGAGGCAAAGGCGGCGAGACCCGCGACGAGGGCGGCCATGAGCGCTCCGGCGACGAGGTAGGCGCCAAGGGCCAGCTCCGCGTCGTGACTGAGCCGGTCGGCCCGACCCCGTACTTCGTCACCGACCGCCTGCTGGACGGCGTACAGATCGTCGACGAGTACGGTCATCGCGTCCCACCAGACGCCGGGGTCGGCGCGCAGCGCGGAACCGTCCGCGGCGCCTTCCGCCTGATTCTCGTAGGTGGTGGCGAGTTGGGCCTCCTCGGTGCCGAACACGTTCTTCAGAGCCGCGCGCCGGGGCGCGGAGGCGACCTCCCGGAAGCGGGCGAGGGCGGTGATGCGCGTGGCGCGCGCCTCGGTGAAGGCGAGGTACTCGCGGCCGCGGAAGGCACCCTCGGCGAACACACCGTTGAGCAGCCCGCGTTCGAGAGCGACGGACTCCTTCGCCGCGGCCAGTTCCCGCAACGCCGCGAGTCCGTCACCCAGTTGACGGTCTGCGCGTGCCGCGGTCGCCGCCACGGGGTCGACGGCGTTGAGGGCGTCGACGGCGGCAGTGTAGAAGGTGAGAGTGGCGGTCCGGGCGGCGGCGTCCGTGCCGACGGTCGCTCTGTCGGCGGCGGCGCGGATGGCGGCCAGGCGCCGCAAGTGCCGCTGGATGACATCCTCGACGGCGCGTTCGGGGCGCATTCCGCGCAGCGCCGTGTCGACCTGCCTGCGCGTAGCGGCCAGTGGTTTGCGGAACCTCTCCTCGCCGCCCAATAGGCCATTCGTCAGGCCGCGTTCCCGTTGCAGTTGGTGGACCAGCGCTTGGACCCGCAGACTGAGGCCGACCTCGGCACGGGTCGTCCGCGCGTCACCCAAGGCCTCGGCACGGCCGTGAACGGCCAGCCCGGCCACCGAGAGCAACAAGCAGATCGGGACCGTGATGACCACCGCGACACGGCCTCTGATACTGCGCCAGCCAGGCATCGGCCGACGTCCGGAAATGGTTCGGTCACGGTGGTGGCGCCCGGAACCCCCCTTGCGTAAACGGCTTTTGGCGATTGCGCCGAGCCTGCCAGGCAACGGTCGGAATGGCCTCCACACCCTCATGGTGACGAAGTTAGTCCGGCCTCCGTATCGGCCGGTTTCCGCACTGTTAGACCCCGTCGGGACTTCAGTTGCGCCACCCTCACACCGCAGCACAGGAGCTTGTGACCGAGCGGGACGAAAGAGGTGCTCGGTGTCAGAGGCAAGGGGTGCCGCACCGCGCTGGGTGGAGGGCGGTGCGCACCGCCCTCCACCCAGGAGCGTCTCCAGGGGCTGGTTGACCGCCCGACAGGCAGAGGACTCTCCCAGTCGTCGGGGCGAGGTCAACGTTCGCCCGCGTGAAATCCAGAGGTCAGTTGTAGACGTTGAATTCCGCGATGGACCACCAGCTACGCGCAACATTCCCGGTGTTCACGACCTTGATGTGGCGAGCCGTCTGCGCCGGGAAGGAAACGAGGTGGACTCGTTGGCCGTCTGTCACGGAAGAGACCTTGGCCCAGTCGGTTCCCTCTGCGGATACGTACACGTCTACGCCTCGCGCATAGTCGCTGACACTGCCGCCGACATCCAGCACGATCTTGTCGAACGTCTGCGTCTGCCCCATGTCCACTTGGATCCAGAGGCCATCGTACTGCCCCGTTCCGGAGCTGTACCGGGTGTCGGAATTGCCGTCCAGCATGTTTCCGGGCGCATCCGACTGACTTGCGTCGGAAGCCTTTGCGGTCCAACCCGTCCGCGGCAGCGCAGGACCCAGATCCATGACGTCGAACGAAGATCGACCCGCATTCACTCCGCTGGTTCCCTTCACGGAAACCATGACCTTCCCCGAGGGAAGTCCCTTCGGAACGTAGGCGCTGATGCTCGTGTCCGACCAGCTGTCTATTTCGGCATAGCTTGATCCGAAATAGACCGTACCCAGCCCCTGCGCGTCACCGAAGCCAGATCCGCGAATCGTGAACTTGGAGCGCGGCATGCCTTGCTCCGGAGTCAGGCTGCTGAAGACCGGCGTCGGGAAGCTCGACAGCTTCCTGGTGGTGAACATCGCCGAGGTCCCGCTTGGCAGCGTATAGGCGTACGAGCCGTCGGTGGACATCTTGAAACTCTTGCTGTCGGCGGTCCCGTTGAACACTACGGTGACCTGTGCCCCTTCCTTGCTGGTCCAGGTCTTCAGTTGCAGGCCGTTTGATACCGCCGTCGGAACTGTGATCGAACCGGTTCCACGCGAAGACCCGTACACCTCGATATCGCCGATTGCCCACCAGAAACCGGATGCCGCAGTGCTGACGACGCGAATGTACCGCGCCGTCCGGGCGGACAACGTGACGGCCACCTTTCCTATGCCTCCGCTGCCGCTCGCGATCGCGCTACCCCAATCAGCACCGTCGTTCGACACGTATATCTGGTACTTGGTGACGTAGTCGAACGAGTTGTTCACCCCGGTGTCGAGGACGATCTTGTTGAAGCTCGTGGGGCTTCCCAGATCGATCTGGAACCAGTCGCCGCTCGTCGTCCCGTGCCCGAGACTCCATGTGGTGTTGACGTCGCCGTCGATCGCGTTCGCGGCCACACCCCAATCCGGCTGCGCCGAAGCCGTGGCGGTCCACTTGCTACGGCTCAGCGCCCTTCCTGTCGTCTGGATGGAAGCGCCGATCGGAAGGGAGTACGTGAGCAGCCTGTTTCCGGTGCGGATGGAATTCTGGTGGGGCAGGAGTGCCGGATCGTACGTGACGGTGACCGGGCCGGATGGCGACTTGAACGTGAAGTCGTGTGTCGGGTCCGAGACCTTGGTCGCTGCAGGGGTGCGGCCGCGCTGCGCAGGACCGGAGTAGGTGAAAGTGACGGCGTCGCCGGCGTTGAGGGTGTAGTCGAACGACTGCGTCCCGTCGGCGACGCTGAAGGTCTTCGTGGCGCTTCCCGAGTTGTGCGCGATCAGGACCTTCGATCCGTCCGGGTTCTGGAACGCGACGTTCTCTATGCTTCCGTCCCCGAAGGTGTTCGAGTAGATCCGCCGTGCTCCAGGCTCGACGAACTTGCTGGCGTGAGCGAGGGCGTAGTAGTCCACGTTGTAGGACACCCGTCCGTCGGCCGGATCTATCGTGAGCAGGCCCCGGCACATGGGTATACCGCCGGTGTCGCTGTTGAGCGGACCCAGATCGGGGTCGAGCGCGATGTTCCACAGCATCACCCCGTTCGCCCAGTTGCGCACGCCCTTGATGATCCACGTACCCAGTGCCTCACCGAACGCTGTCTGCTTGCTGTCCTGCCAGACACCTCCGGTGGCTTCCGTGATGTAGTTCTCTTTGCCCGGGTAGTCGTTGTGGACCACAGTCTGGGAGGTCGGGTCACCGCTGTAGATGTGCCATCCGGTTCCCGCGGTGTACTGGGAGGCAGCGGGGTCGCTGAAAATCGTCTCGGGATACGAGGGCACATCCCAGTTGTGGTCCCAGGCCAGGATCTTGGTGGAGATTCCGTTGGCCTCGAAAGCCTTGCCGATCTCCTGAATCAACTCGGATTCCTGGTAGGCGGACAGGAACATGCCGGGCCAGGAGGGTGTGCCCATGGGTTCGTTCTGCGGCGAAATGTAGGAGATGGGCACGCCGGCCTCGCCGTACGCCTGGATGAACCTTACGAAGTAGTTGGCGAGCGCGGACGTGTACTCACCCTTGAGAGTGCCTCCAATCATGGAGTCGGATGTCTTCATCCAGCCTGGTGGGCTCCACGGATTGGCCATCACCTTGATGGACGGGTTGAGCGAGAGAGCCTGCCGCAGTGCAGGAATGATGTACGGCTCATCATGCTGAATGGTGAAGTTGGACAGCGTCGGATCCGTCTGGCCCGCAGGCATGTCGTCGTAGGAGTAGTTCCCGGACGCGTTGAAATCCGTGGCGCCCATCGGGGAACGGAGCAGGCTGAGGCCGATGCCCTTCGAGGGGTGAAACAGCTTCTGCATCAGCTTGGCCCGCTCAGCCTCTGCCAGCTTGTCGATAAGCCAGGCGGAGGAGTCGGTCATGGCCGCACCGAAGCCTTGGACTCGCTGGTACTTGACGCTGTCGTCGATCTTGATCGTGAGCGGGTTGGCCGTTCGCCTCGTCTCGAAGCGCACGGCGCTTTGGCGGGCGACCCACCTGTCGGCCGAGACGTCTGTCAGCCAGACGCTCACGGAGTTGTCGTGTGTGACCTCCTCCCGCTGCGGGGCGGCGACGGCGTTCCCGGACACCTGGGTCCAGGCGGCCGCGACGCCGATGGCGGTGGTGAGGAACTGGCGTCGTCCGAGACCGTATGAACTCATCGAAGTCCTCCTTCGGACCGGTTGTGCGAGTGCTTTGCAATGCGAGTGGGGGGAGGAGTGTCCGACTTGTGGTCGGCTCTACGGCGACGGCAGTGGACGTCGGCGCGGGGCTACGCGCCGGTGCCCGGTTCCTTGATCACGAGCGGGTGCAGCTGCCACGCGTCGACCGCGTAGCCGAGGCGCGTCCCCGGTGCGGTGCGGGCTTGAATGCGCCACGGTCCCTGCCCGGTCGGGTAGAAACGCAGGGTGAGGGCCTGGCCGGTGGTGGTCAGGAAGACCTCGGCGATGGAGTGGTCGACGACAACACGCAGTTCGACCGGCCGACCGACTGGACAGGGCATCCGGTACGAGCCGCCGCGTGCCCTGAGGTCCAGTGAGGCGTGATCGCGGTCGACGACCAGTTCGCCCGCCTCGGTGTCGAAGCGGATGTCGAGGTACTCGGAGCCGTCCGGGGTGGTGAGCAGTCGCAGACCGGCTTCTGCGGTCGCCTCCATACGTGCCGTCAGGTCGAAGGCCCGGTCCACGCTGCCGAGGTCCACTGACCGCGGGCCATACGTCTCGCCCTCGGCGTGCATGACGTGCCTGCCGCGCAGGGCGAGCAGTTCGGTGGCGGGCTCCTGACGCAGGGTGCCGTTGTCGTCGACGTGGATTTCACGGGGGAGGGTGAGGACGCCGGCCCATCCGTCCGCGACGGCCCAGGCTTCGTCGCGGGCCTCCCACGACCAGCCCCACAGCAGCCACCGGTCGCCCGGCGCGCGCAGGAGGGCAGGGGCGTAGCAGTCGGGGCCGTGGTCGGTGGGTACCGCCGGGCCGGCCGTGAAGTGGCCGTCGTGCTCTTCACCGATCAGGGCTGCGACGCTCTGCGGGCCCGTCGGTAGGTTCCACGCGCTGAAGATGAGGGCGCCGCGTCCGTCGGCCGCCGGGAGGTACTGGGGGCATTCCCAGCCCTCACCGGTGAGCAGGTCCGTGCCGCTGATCGGCTCCTTCTCGCGGGCCGCGAAAGGCCCTCGGTACGTCCAGGTCTCCAGGTCGGGCGAGTCGTACAGGAGGGCGGCGGCGCGGCCGTCCGCGAGGGCGGCGCCGACCAGCATCCGCCAGCCGTCGCCGTCCTGCCAGACGTACGGGTCGCGGTACATGGTGCACCCCTCGGGCAGCTCAGGGATGAGCAGTTCGCGCCGCGGGCTGAAGGTCCTGCCGCCGTCGTGGGAGATGGCGCAGGTGACCGGTTGGTGCTGGGGGGAGCGCTCCACGAGGTGGGCGGAGTAGAAGGCGACGAGCCGGTCGCCGTCGGAGACGGCGTTGCCGGAGAAGCAGCCGTCGCCGTCCACGCCGCCGGGCGTCGGGGACAGGGCGATCGGCAGCGGCTCCCAGCTCAGCAGGTCGGGGCTGCGGAAGTGCCCCCAGTGCAGGTTCGCGTGTGTCGCGCCGTACGGGTTGTACTGGTAGGAGACGTGGTAGTGACCGTCGTGGAAGACCAGCCCGTTGGGGTCGTTGAGCCAGTTGCGGGGCGGGCGCAGGTGCGCCACGGGGTAGTGCTCATCGCGGGGTGTGGTGGACACACGCGTGCCTTTCGATATTGCAGATGGTGCCCGCCCCGCCGGCCCTCTGTTCGGCGGGGCGGCAGGCCGGCGGGGCGGGGGTCTTCGAGCCTGTATGCGGGCTTCAGGTCCGGATACGGGCTTCAGGGCCGGATGCAGGCTTCAGGCCCGGATGCGGAATTCCGCGCTCAGTTGCCGCTCCCGTCGTGAGCTGGGGCCGACGCGGATCGCGAACTCACCTGGTTCGACCACTCGTTGGTTGTCGGCTGTGACGAGTGAGCACTGTGCGGCGGGGATGCCGATGCGGACGTCCAGGCTTTCGCCGGCAGGGATGTCGACCTGGGTGAACGCCTTGAGCTCCTGCTCGGCCCACGTGACGGTGGTGGTCAGGTCGCTGATGTATGCCTGGACGGTTTCCCGTGCCGGGCGGCTGCCGCTGTTGGTGAGTCGCACCGTGGCGTTGACGGTGCCGTCGGCGGTGACGTCCGGGGTGTGCACGACCAGGTCGGAGTAGGTGACGTTGGTGTAGGTGAGGCCCTCGCCGAACGCGAACAGGGGGTCCTGGGTGAGGTCCGCGTAGCGGTTCCCGTGCTGGCCTCGCACCTGGTTGTAGAAGACCGGTTGCTGTCCGACGTGGCGGGCGAAGGAGACCGGGAGCCGGCCGCTGGGTTCGATGAGTCCGAGAAGGAGCTCGGCGACGGCGCGGCCACCGCGCATGCCCGGGTTGAACGCCTCGACGAGTGCTGCGGCGTTCAGTGCCGAGTCCGGGAGGGTGCTCGGCTTGGACTGGGCGAGTACGACGATCATCGGTGTGCCGGTGGCGGCGACCGCGTCCAGCAGTGCGATCTGGCCGCCTTGGAGGTCGAGCGTCGCCGTGGAGCGCACCTCGCCGGTGAGGTCGATGCTGTCTCCCACGACCACGACGGCGTAGTCCGCGGCCTCCGCGGCTGCGGTGGCCTCCCGAAGTTGTGCCTGGTCGACCGGGGCGGGGGTGAAAACGGCCGGCTGTGGCTGGCCGTCGGGTCCGAGGGACCACTCGGAGGTGGAGGCGGGGTCGGCGATGTCAGCTCCGCGGGCGTACGTGATGGTCCAGTCGGCGGGTGCGACGGCGCGAAGGCCGTCGAGCACTGTCTCCACCGACTCGCGCGGATGTCCCTCGGGCATCCAGGGGACCTGGCCGGTGGCGCCCGCCCAGTCGCCGAGCATGGCTTCCGTGCTGTCGGCGTTGGGGCCGATCACCGCGATCGTCCGAGGCACGCCCCCACTCGCGGCGCGGCCGGATCCGTCCGCCGTCAGCCCGCCCTCGAGGGGCAGGATGCCCTCGTTGCGCAGCAGCACCAGGGAGCGTCGGGCGGTCTCGAGGTTGAGGTCGGCGTGCTCGCGGCAACCGATCACCTGTGCCTGCCGCTCGGGGTCGGGGGTGCGGGGGTCCTCGAAGAGCCCGAGTTCGAACTTCAGCCGCAGAACCCGCCGCACCGCGTCATCGATCTGTTTCTCTTCGATCAGGCCGCGCGCGACGGCCTCCTGGGCGCCCTCGAAGAACGCGGGGGTGGCCATGATGAGGTCGTTGCCGGCGTTGACGGCGACCGCCGCCGCCTCGGCGTGGTCGGCGCAGGTCCGCTGGTCGTAGACCATCCGGCCGACGTTGTCCCAGTCGGTCACCAGCGTGCCGGTGAAGCCCCACTCGCCCTTGAGCACATCGTTGATCAGCCATTCGTTCGCGGTGATGGGCACCCCGTCGATCGACTGGTACCCGAGCATGAAGGCGCGGCAGCCGGCCCGAACCGCCTGCTCGAACGGGGGCAGGAACCACGAGCGCAGCTTGCGCGGGCTGAGATCGGCTTCGCTCGCGTCGCGCCCGCCGAGGGTCTCGGAGTAGCCCGCGAAGTGCTTGGCGTAGGCCAGCACGGCGGTCGGGTCGCTGAGGCCCTCGCCCTGATAGCCGCGGACCATCGCCGCCCCGAGTTCGCCGATCAGGAACGGGTCCTCGCCGAACGTCTCGTTGATCCGGCCCCAGCGCAGGTCACGGGTGATGCACAGCACCGGGGAGAACGTCCCGTGGATTCCGGTCGCCGCGATCTCGGTCGCGGCCGCTCGTGCCACCCGATGGAGGAGGGACGGGTCCCAGGTGCAGGCCATGGCCAGCTGGGTCGGGAAGATCGTCGCGCCCGGCCAGAACGAGTGGCCGTGGATGCCGTCGTCGGCTGTCAGCAGCGGAATGCCGAGCCGGGTCCGCCGGGCCAGTTCCATGGCCTGAGGCATCAGGTCGGGTGACACGTGCAGGACCGATCCGGCGAGCTTGGCCGACACGATGTCCTCAAGGTCCCCGTGTTGCGCGTCGAGCATCAGCAACTGCCCGACCTTCTCCGGCAGGGTCATCCGCGGCAGCAAGTCCTCGATCCTCGCTTCCACGGGAGCTTCCTGATCCAGGTACGCCGCAGAGCGGACCGGCTGTCCCACTGTGTTCTCCAAGTGATGAGTCGTACGGGGTAAGAGAGTTGATCGGCTGCGGCGGACGCTTGCCGCAAGGACACCGCCGCCCGCCGCTGAGCGCTCCGCTGGAAAGGCCGCGATGCGCCGTCGTTCGTCTGCGGACTCGTCGTGGCTGGTCGCGCTCACGGGGCGGGGCCGCGAACCGATACAGCCCCCGCGCCCCTTTGCGGCGCGGCCGAACCGCACTCAAGGCGGCGGGACGGGAGCGAGCCCGGTGTCACTTCAGGCCGGTGGTGGCGATGCCGGCCACGAACTGGCGCTGGAAGATCAGGAAGACGATCATCACCGGCAGCAGGACGACCACGGCACCGGCGAGCAGGATGCCGAAGCGGGTGAAGGACTGTCCGCTGCTGGCCAGGGCGAGGCCGACGGGGAGGGTGTACTGGCTCTCGTTCTGGGCCACCACCAGCGGCCACAGGAAGTTGTTCCAGGAGCCGAGGAACGTGATGATCCCCAGGGTGGCGAGGGCCGGCTTGGTCAGCGGCAGGATGATCTTCCAGAAGATGGCCAGTTCGCGGCAGCCGTCGACGCGGGCGGCGTCGATCAGCTCGTCGGGCAGGGTGGAGATGAACTGCCGCATCAGGAACACCCCGAAGGGGCCGGCCAGGAACGGCAGGATCAGCCCCAACAGGGAGCCAGTCAGCTGCATGTTGGCCACCAGCACGTACAGCGGTACGAAGGTGACCAGGCCGGGGATCATGAGCGTCCCCATGACCAGCAGGAAGACGGCGCGCTGTCCCCGGAACTCCAGCTTGGCCAGGGCGTATCCGAGCATCGAGCAGAAGATCAGGTTGCCCGCGGTGACGGCCAGGGCCACGATCACGGAGTTGGCGAACATGCTCGTGAAGTCGAGCGAGCTGAACAGCTCACCGTAGTTGGCGGTCGTGGGCGCCGTGGGTATCAGGACCGGTGGCACCCTGCGGATGTCGGCCTCGGGCTTGAAGGAGCCGGAGAGCATCCACAGGAACGGCGCGATCATCAGCAGCAGGGCGCCGGCGAGCGGCAGATACAGCCAGGGCTGACCCCAGCTCCGGCGGATGCGGCGGCGCCTCAGCACGCGGTCCGTGCCCGGCTGTGCCGTGGGAAGGGTGGAGAGGGTGCTCATGGGTCGTCAGTCCTTGTCTCGCAGCACGCGGAACTGCAGCACGGTCAGCGCCACGATGAGGACGAAGATGACGTAGCTGGCGGCCGACGCCATCTCGTAGTTGCCGTTGCCGAACTGCTTGTAGGCGTACAACGTGGCCGACAGCGTGGAGTCCAGCGGTCCCCCGTCGGTCATCACGAACGGCTCGTCGAAGAACTGCAGGTAGCCGATGCCCGTGGTCACGGCGGTCAGCAGCAGGGCCGGACGCAGGAGCGGGAAGGTGACCCGCCAGAACCGCTGCCAGGCGCCGGCGCCGTCGAGTTCGGCCGCCTCCATCAAGGACTGGGGGACGGACTGCAGGCCCGCCAGCATGATGATCATGACGGTGCCGAGGTTGCGCCACACCGCCATCACGATCATGACGGGCAGCGCGAAGCGGGTGTCCGCCAGCCAGGCCGGTCCGTCGATCCCGAACCAGCCCAGGACGAGGTTCACCAGTCCCGCGCGAGGTTCGAGGAGCGTCTTCCACACCACGGCGACGGCCACGATGCTGGTGATCACCGGCAGGTAGAAGCCGACCCGGAAGACGGCCCTGAAGCGCCGGATGCCGCGGTCGAGGGCGACCGCCGCGGCGAGCCCGGCGGCCAGCGTCAGGGGCAGGGCCACCAGGACGAACACGGCCGTGTTGCGCAGGGCCGTGAAGAACTGCTCGTCCTGGAAGAGCCGCACGTAGTTGTCGAGGCCGATGAACGACACGTTCAGCGGTGTGCGCAGGTCGGCGCTGCTGGTGTCGGTCAGGCTCATCAGCAGCGACCACACCAGCGGCAGCAGCATGAAGGTCGCGAACAGGGCGAGGAAGGGCGCGGCGAGGATCCAGGCGGCCCGGGCCTGTCTGCCGCGCGCCATGCCCCGGAACGGGGCGTGCCGGCGTACGGCACGCCGCTCCGGCCGCGCGGTGCTCTGCTGGTCGTTGTCGCTCCGCCCGGGGAGCGTTTTCGTGGACATGGATGTCATCCGTCCGTACGAGGGGTGCTCATGGCGGTGGCGCTCAGCGGCCGGTGCCGATGCTGGTGGCCTTGGACTGCAGCGCCTTCTGCACGTCGGCGACGGTGGCCTTGCCGAGGGCCAGCTTCTCCAGCTCGGAGTCGATGGCGTCGGCGATCTGCTGCCAGGTCGTGATGGCGGGCGGCGCCTTGCTGACCTTGAGCTGCTCGTCGAACGGCTTCATGTTCTCGTCCGCGCTCAGGTTCCCGTCCGTCCACGCCTGGGGCGAAGGGGGCAGGCCGCCGGTGGCCTTGGCATAGGCCGCGAGGTTGGCGGGCTCGGTCAGGAACCGGGCGAACTTCCAGGCCGCGTCGGGGTTCTCGGCCTCCTTGAACACGGCCAGGTCGGTGCCGCCGGCGAACCCGGCGGGCTGCTCGGAGTAGGGCACCGGCATGGTCTTCCACTTGCCGTCCAGTTCCGGGGCGTCCTTGTGGAAGCTGGCACCGGCCCACGCGGCCTCCTGATAGGTGGCGATCAGCCCGTCCCGGAAGTTCTGCACGTTGTCCGACCTGTCGGTGGGCGCCAGGCCGTCCTTCGGGACGCTCGCCCAGTACTCCAGCGCCTTGGCGACCTCGGGCGTGTCGAAGGTGAACTTCTTGGTCTTGGCGTCGTAGATGTCACCGCCCTGCTGCCAGACCATCGGCACCCAGAAGACCCAGGAGTTGAAGCCCATCACCAGCCCGGTGGCGTTGCGCAGCTTGGGGTTCTGCTTGCCCGCGGTGGCCTGGATGGCCTTGAGGTCCTTCAGGTATCCCTCCCGGTCGCCGGCCAGGGCGCCCTTGATGCCGGCCTTCTCGGTGAGGTCGGTCCGGTAGTAGACCACCGTGGTGTCGGCGGTGAACGGGACGCCGTAGGAGGCGCCCTTGTACTTGGTGGTGTCCCACTGGCCGGGGTAGAAGTCCGACGACTTGATCGACGTCGGGGTGGCCTGGAAGCCGTTCATGGCGGCCATCTCGGCCATCCAGGTACTCCCGACCATGGACATGTCCGGCGTGTTGCCTCCGGCTATCGCGGTGGTCAGCTTGTCATGGGCGCCGTCCCACGGGACCGAGGTGATCTTGACATCGGCGTCCGGGTTCTCCTGCTCGAACCTCTTGGCCATGTCCTTCAGGGCGGGTTCGATGTCGCCCAGGTTCCACATGACCACCGTCCCCTTGGCCTTGCCCGCGCCGATCTCGGCGGGCGCGTCCTTGCCTGGGGCGGAATCCTCGCTCCGGCCACAGCCGGTGGCCACCAGGGCCGCCGTGACGGTGACGCACAGGGTCTGGACGGTTCTGACAGCGTGACGGGTTGTTATGCGCATGGTGCGGCTCCTAGCCGTTGAGCGATACAGAGGCGGGGGGCGGCGAAGGGTGGGAGCGGGCGGACGCCCGGATGGATCACCGCATGAGGGGAGACCGTCTGCGGTGGCAGCGGCATCGGCGGTCAACCGTGGGTGGCGGCTGGAGCATCGACGCGGAGTGGGTGGCGGCCGGGCGGGTGTGCCAGGCGCACCGTTCGGTGTCCGGATCGGGCACGCACGGGCGGAGAGGTGCGGGTGGGCGGTGCCGCGTGAACGCAGGCGAGCCGCAAGGGGTTGTGGGGAAGCGAGGGCGGAGTGGTTCGCCGAGGTTTCAGGGACACGGGGCGGTGCGTCGCTGGCAACGCACCGCCCGGCTGCGAGGCACCATCACCTGCGCAGCGCGATGCCGTCACGTCAGTTCGAGTGTGGTTCTAACGTCGAGCCACGGATCACGAGGCTGGTGGGAATGATGCGCGAGGGGGCTGCCTCCGGCGATCTGCGCACGTGGTCGAGCAGCAGACGGGCAGCTGCCTCGCCCATTTCCCGCATCGGCTGGCGGATGGTGGTCAGTGCCGGATAGGTGTACGACGCCAGCTCGACGTCATCGAACCCCACCACGGCGACATCCTGCGGAATCCGCAGGCCGGCCTCGTGCAAGGCGGCGAGCACGCCGGCCGCCGAGGGGTCGTTGTGCCCGAAGACCGCGTCGAACTCCCCACCGTCCGCGAGAGCCCGCGCGATGGCGCTCCGACTGCTCTCGAACAGGAAGTCGCCGCGGATGATGTGGCGTTGGTCGAGCTCGATCCCGGCCTGCGCATAGACGTCGACGAAGCCGCCCAGCCGTTCCCGAGTACAGCCGTACTCCTCGGGACCGGTCACCACCAGCGGGCGACGGCGGCCGAGGTCCAGCAGGTGGCGTGCCGCCTGCTCACCGCCCTCCCGGTTGGTGGTGGCCACGTAGGGGAATCCCGGCCGCTGGAAGCGGTCGTCGATCAGCACCACCGGCAGCCCGGCTTCGTGCAGTTCCGTGATGGATGCCAGGGCTCCCTCGGGCTCGATCACCAGCAGACCGTCGAACGACTTGGCGGCGACCTGCAGACCCAGCCTGCGCAGTGACTCCTCACCGCGGTTGACGGTCAGCATGCGCAGTCCGAAGCCCTCGGTCTCCAGCGTCTCGACGACCGCCTGCACGATGCCGGCCCAGGCCCAGGCCATGTCAGGGACCAGCATGCCGATCATCTGTGTCGTGCCGCGTGCGAGCCCCACTGCCCCGGCGCTCGGCACATAGCCGAGCTCCGAGATCGCCTGGCGGACCTTCAGGACGGTGTTCTCGTTGATCTCGCCCTTGGCGTTCAGCACCCGCGAGACCGTCGTCTTGCTGACCCCGGCGTGCGCGGCGACGTCAGCGATGGTGACTCCCATGTCACCTCCCTCCCTTCCTGCAGAGGCGGAAGACTTCCTCCCGCACCGAAGGTGCCGATCGTACAGAGTCATGTGGAACCGCTACCGGAATCGGTTCCGGAACCGGTTCCGGTAGCGGTTCCGGCAGTGAAGCACCGAGAGGCTCGACCGGTCAACACACCGGAAACAACTCGTTCACACGAATTTCGACCCGCGACCGCTCCCCGGTCTCGACGAGGCCGCGGAAGTCTGCCGGTTCGCCGCCCAAATCGCCGCCCTGACCTGGCCGTTTACTCACCCCGGCCCGCCGCGGAAGGACGCAATCACGTCCGGACCGTTGACGCGGTCACCGGACTGCGCCTCATAATCGGGCACTCGATGTCATCGATGACACAAGTCATCGATGACACCCTGGGCGGCGGCGTGGACGTCGACGCCTGCCTGGGATGTCACTTTCAGTTCGTCCGCGCCGGGGCCGCAGTCGGTGCTGCGCCGACGAGCCGCGGGACTAGGAGACACCATGAGCGCTGCACGCGTATCCCGGCATGCCCGCATACGGATGATGGCGGCGGTGGCGACCGTCTGCGCCCTGTCGGCAGCCCCGCTGGCCCCGCAGGCCGTCGCGGCCGACACCCCGACGTACACCGAGACCTACAGACCCCAGTTCCACTTCACTCCGGAGAAGAACTGGATGAACGACCCCAACGGCCTCGTCTACTACAAGGGCGAGTACCACCTCTTCTACCAGTACAACCCGAACGGGAACGCCTGGGGCGACATGTCCTGGGGGCACGCGGTGAGCAAGGACCTCGTGCACTGGGAGGAGTTGCCGCTCGCCCTGTCGCACGACGCCGAGGAGATGGTCTTCTCCGGCAGCGCGGTCGTCGACTGGAACAACACCACCGGGTTCGGCACGAAGAGGAACCCGCCCATGGTGGCGATCTACACCAGCGCCTACAAGGACGGCGGCGAGCAGGCCCAGTCGCTCGCCTACAGCACCGACCGGGGCCGCACCTGGACCAAGTACCAGGGCAATCCCGTCATCGACATCGGCTCCACCAACTTCCGCGATCCCAAGGTCCAGTGGTACGCGCCGACGAAGAGCTGGCTGATGACGGTGTCGCTGTCCGCCGAGCACAAGGTGCGGTTCTATTCGTCCAAGAACCTCAAGGACTGGGAGCTGCAGAGCGAGTTCGGGCCGGCCGGTGCGACCGGTGGCGTGTGGGAGTGTCCGGACCTGTTCCCCCTCGCGGTCGACGGAGACAGGAAGAAGATCAAGTGGGTCCTGGTCGTCAACATCAACCCCGGTGGCATCGCGGGTGGTTCGGCTGCCCAGTACTTCGTCGGCGACTTCGACGGCAAGAAGTTCACCGCGGACGACAAGGGCACCTACACCCCGCCCACCGGCACGGTGGTACAGGACTTCGAAGGCGCCGGCTTCGGTGAGTGGACAACGACCGGTACCGCGTTCGGCCAGGGACCGGCAACCGGGTCGGTGGACTGGCAGGGGGCGGTCTCCGGCTTCGACGGCAAGGGCCTCGCCAACAGCTTCCACGGCGGTGACGGCGCAACGGGCACCCTGACCTCACCCGAATTCACCGTTGGCAGCCCCTACTTGAACTTCAAGATCGGTGGCGGGCGGCATCCGCACGAGGCCGGAACCGTCCTGGACGGGACGCCGCCCGAGGGCACGGTCCTCGCCGACTTCGAAGGCGGAACGTACGGCGACTGGACGGCGACCGGGGACGCCTTCGGAGCCGCACCGGCCACCGGCACCCTCCCCGGCCAGCAACAGGTCTCCGGCTTCCTGGGAGACGGGCTGGCCAACACCTTCCTGAACGGCGACGCCGCCACCGGCACCCTCACCTCACCCGAGTTCACCATCGACAAGAAGCACATCAACTTCCTCATCGGCGGCGGCAACCACCCGGCCGGCTCCGACAACCCCACCGCCGTCGAACTCCTCGTCGACGGCCAGGTCGTCCGCAGCGCCACCGGAAAGGACGCGGAAGCGCTCAACTGGGCTTCCTGGGACGTCAGCGACCTCGCCGGCAAGAAGGCGCGGATCAAGATCGTCGACAACAACGGCGGCGGCTGGGGCCACCTCAACGTCGACCACATCGTGATGTCCGACGCCTTGGCCACGCCTGTCTCCCAGGAGACGTCCGTCAACCTGCTCGTCGACGGCAAGATCGTCCGCAGCGCCACCGGCACCGACAGCGAGAGCCTGGACTGGGCCTCCTTCGACATGCGCCCGTACGTCGGCAAGAAGGCGCGGATCCAGGTCGTCGACATGAACACCGCCGGCTGGGGCCACGTCATGGCCGACCAGTTCACCGCCGCCGACAAGCCCGCCAAGTCCGCCGTCCAGCTCGCCGACTGGACCGACTACGGCAAGGACTACTACGCCGCGGTGTCCTGGGAGAACGCGCCGGGCGGCAAGCGCTACATGATCGGCTGGATGAACAACTGGGACTACGCCGGCGCCATCCCCACCTCCCCCTGGCGCGGCGCCCAGAGCATCCCCCGCGAGATGGCCCTGCGCACCGTCGACGGCCGCGTCCGGCTGACCAGCAAGCCGGTGAACAGCGTGAAGTCCCTGCGGGAGAAGCGCCCGACAACCGCGAACGGCGTCACGGTCAAGAGCACCTCCAAGCCCCTGATCGCCCCGGCGGGCAAGGGCGAGGCGCTCGACATCGAGGCGACCTTCTCCCTCAAGGACGCCGAACGCTTCGGCCTCAAGGTGCGCACCGGAGCGGGCGGCGAGGAGACCGTCATCGGCTACGACACCACGGCCGAGGAGCTGTACGTCGACCGCACCCGCTCCGGCGCCGTCGACTTCCACAACGCCTTCTCCGACGCCTTCTCCAACAGCGTGCAGACCGCGCCCCTGAAGCCCAGGAACGGCAAGGTCAAGCTTCGCATCCTCGTCGACCGGTCGTCCGTCGAGGTCTTCGGCGGCAGCGGCGAGGCAGTGATCACCGACCAGATCTTCCCCGACCCCTCCAGCACCGGCGTCGAGGTCTTCGCCGAGGGCGGCGCCGCCACCCTCGAGCGCATGCAGGCGTGGCAGCTGAGGTCCATCTGGCGGTGACGGGTCAGAGGTCCGTACGCCCGCGAGGGGCCGCGTACTCCACGCTTGTCACGGATGCGCGGCCAGCGGGTCGAGGAACGTCAGCACGGAAGCGTCCTCCTCGATCAGCGGAGTGAGGGCGGCGTTGAACGGGGCACCGTACGGGGCGTCCAGGTGTGCCCTGAAGGCGTCCTCGTCCCGGTAGACCTCGAAGATCCAGTAAGCGCGCGGGTCGGCGGCCTTGGTGAAGACGTCGAAGGTCAGGTTGCCTTCCTCTTCGCGCACCTTCAGCGCGTAGTCCCGGATCAGGCGGGCGACTTCGCCCTCCGCCCCCTCTCGGGCGGTGAACTCGGCGAGCAGGGTTTTCGTCACGGTTTCCTGTCCTTTGTCGACCGGGGGCAGTCGGGGTGCTGCTTTCTCATGGAACGCGCTGCCGAAACGGGCACGTCGCGGGCTGCCGCCGAACGGCTCCGGGCGGACGACGGCCACCGGCGTTGCCGATTTGTGTCGGGTGCAAGGCATTGACGTTGCCCGCAGGCGGAGTCCATCATCCTCGCCAAGCAGTGTCAACGATGACATAAGTCAACGATGACATCCGGGGCTGCATGCCCCGATGCCGGCCGCCCGCCCCGCAATCCAGCAGGAGTTGTTCATGTCACGCATCTCTCGTCTGCCGTTCTCCTTGCTCAGATCCGCTGCCTGCATGGGTGTCGCGGCCCTCACCCTGACCGCCTGTGGATCCGGATCCGAATCGGGCACCGCGAGCACCGGATCGGGCAGCGTCAAGGTCGGTCTGATCACCAAGACCGACACCAACCCGTTCTTCGTGAAGATGAAGGAGGGCGCGGAGCAGGCCGCCAAGGAGAACGGTGTCGAACTGTCCACCGCGGCGGGCAAGTTCGACGGGGACAACGCCGGTCAGGTCACCGCCATCGAGAACATGGTCGCCGCCGGAGTGAAGGGCATCCTGATCACGCCGAGCGACTCCAAGGCGATCGTGCCGGCGGTCGAGAAGGCCAAGGCCAAGGGCGTACTGGTCATCGCTCTGGACACGCCGACCGAGCCGGAAAGCGCGGTCGACGCCCTCTTCGCCACCGACAACCTCAAGGCCGGCGAGCTGATCGGCGAGTACGCCAAGGCCGCCATGAAGGGCGAGCCGGCCAAGATAGCCACCCTCGACCTCGCACCGGGTGTCTCCGTCGGCGTCCAGCGGCACAACGGCTTCCTGAAGGGCTTCGGCATCGAGGAGGGCGACCCCTCCGTCGTCTGCTCCCAGGACACCGGCGGCGACCAGGCCAAGGGCCAGACCGCGATGGAGAACTGCCTGCAGAAGTCGCCCGACATCAACGTCGTCTACACCATCAACGAGCCTGCCGCCCTGGGCGCGTACACCGCGCTGAAGGCCAAGGGCCGGGAGAAGGACGTACTGATCGTCTCGGTCGACGGCGGTTGCACGGGCACTCAGGCCGTCAAGGACGGCAAGATCGCCGCGACCTCGCAGCAGTACCCGTTGAAGATGGCCGCCGAGGGCGTCAAGGCCGTCGCGACGTACGCCAAGGACGGCAAGAAGGCGTCCGGTTACACCGACACCGGCGTCACTCTGATCACCGACAAGGCGCAGGACGGGGTCACGTCCAAGGACACCGCCTACGGCTTGGAGAACTGCTGGGGCTGAGCCACCACCTCCAGCTGCCGCCGTTCGACACCCCTCAGCGGGGCGGCCGCCCCCCTCCTCCCCGACCGGGGACGGCCGCCCCCTCGTCCTCCCGCCGTCCGACAAGGACGCACCAGGACTTGAGTCTTCCGACAAGGACCTCGCATGACTGCCACGTCCACGCCACCCTCCACGTCCACGCCGTACGCCGAGCTCAAAGCACCGACCACGATCCGCAGACTGCTCACGCAACCGACCACCGGCCCACTGGCCGCCCTCCTCCTGGCCTGTGTCTTCTTCTCCCTCTCGACCGACCAGTTCCTCACCGGAGGAAACTTCTCGCTGATCGTGCAGCAGGTCATGGTCGTCGGCACCCTCGCCATCGGCCAGACCCTGATCATCCTCACCGCGGGCATCGACCTGTCCTGCGGAGCCGTGATGGCGTTCGGCAGCATCATGATCGCCAAGATGGCCGCCGAGGGCACCCTGCCCCCGCTCGCCGCCATCGCGCTGGGCCTGGTCGTCTGCGGCGGCTTCGGCCTGCTCAACGGGGCGCTGGTGCAGAAGATCCCGCTGCCGCCGTTCATCGTCACCCTCGGCATGCTGAACGTGGCGTTCGCGCTGACCCACATCTACTCCGAGGAGCAGACGGTCACCAACCTGCCCGGCCCGCTGACCGCCCTGGGGCAGACCTTCCCGCTCGGCAACACCGACATCACCTACGGCTCGCTGGTCACCATCGCCCTGTTCCTCCTGCTCGCGTACGCGCTGAGCAGCACCAGCTGGGGCCGACACGTCTACGCCCTGGGCAACAGCCCGGAAGCGGCCCGGCTGAACGGCATCCGCACCTCCCGTCTGACCATCGGCGTGTACACCGTGGCCGGCCTGCTGTACGGCATCGCCGCGCTGCTGCTCATCTCCCGGACCGGCGTGGGCGATCCGCAGGCGGGGCAGACCGACAACCTCGACAGCATCACCGCCGTGGTGCTCGGCGGTACCAGCCTCTTCGGTGGACGCGGCTCGGTGCTGGGCACGTTCATCGGTGTCCTCATCGTGGGCGTCTTCCGCAACGGTCTGCAGCTGATGGGCGTCGCCTCGATCTACCAGACCCTGATCACCGGCGTGCTGGTGATCCTCGCGGTGACCGTCGACCAGATCTCCCGGAAGAAGGCCCGATGACCGCCACCGGCTCCCCCACCCCTGTCCTGCAGGCCCGAGGTCTGGTCAAGCGCTACGGCCATGTCACGGCCATCGACGGCGCCGACTTCGACCTGCTGCCCGGTGAGGTCCTCGCCGTCATCGGCGACAACGGCGCCGGCAAGACCAGCCTGATCAAGGCCCTCACCGGCGCGGTGGTCCCGGACGCGGGCGAGATCCGACTCAACGGCAGGCCGATCACCTTCTCCGGCCCGCAGAGCGCACGCGCCCACGGCATCGAGACGGTCTACCAGGACCTCGCCGTCGCGGCCTCCATGGACATCGCCTCCAACATGTTCCTCGGCCGCGAACTACGCCGCCCCGGCATCCTCGGCAGCGCTTTCCGCATGCTCGACAAGAAGCGCATGCGCCAGGAAGCCGCAGAGCACATGGCCGACCTGAAGATCGGCCTGCGCTCGCTGACCCAGTCGGTCGAGACCCTCTCCGGCGGACAGCGGCAGGCCGTCGCGGTCGCCCGCGCCGTCGCCTGGGCCCGTAGCGTCGTCGTCATGGACGAACCCACCGCCGCCCTCGGCGTCAAGGAGTCCGGACAGGTCCTGGACCTCATCCGCCGCGTCCGCGACAAGGGCATGCCGGTCGTCCTGATCAGCCACAACATGCCCCACGTCTTCGAGATCGCCGACCGGATCCACGTCCACCGCCTCGGCAGGCGCGCCGCCGTGATCAAGCCCTCGGACTACTCCATGGCGGAGGTCGTCGCCATCATGACCGGCGCTCTCAGCGTCGACGAGGCCGGAGGTACTGTCGTAGCGGATTCCGAGGCGGCGAAGGCCGCGGGAGTTCAGGCCAACTGAAGCACGCACAGGATCCGGCCGAGGCCGCGGCCGGAACCGACGAGACAGGAGACTGTTTCCTCCATGGCAGCGAACCGCCGCCCGACCATGGCAGACGTCGCCCGAGAGGTGGGCGTCAGCGCCAAGACCGTCTCCCGAGTTCTCAACGAGGACGGATACGCCTCGGCCGAGACCAGGGAACAGGTCCTCGCCGCCGTGGCCAAGCTCGGTTTCCAGCCGAACCTCATGGCACGCAACATCCGCGTCGGCGGCCCGGACACCACCATCGGCCTGGTCATCCCCGACCTCGCCAACCCCTTCTTCGGAGCCGTGGCCCGCGGCATCGAGGACACCGTCCGCGAACGCGGACTGACCCTGCTCATGGGCTCCTCCGCGGACGACCCCGACCGCGAACGCGCCCTGACGGCCAAGTTCCTCGCCCGACGGGTCAGCATCCTGATCGTCGTGCCGGCCGTCGGCGCCGACCACTCCGACCTCAAATCGCACCGTACGGCGGGTCTGCCCATCGTCTTCCTGGACCGCCCGGGAGTCGGCCTGTCCACGGACAGCATCGTCAGCTCCAACCGCGCGGGGGCCCAGAACGGCGTCGCCCATCTGATCGCCCACGGGCACCGCCGCATCGGATTCGTCGGCGACCTGCCCGTCAAGCTCTACACCCGCCGCGAACGCCTCGCCGGATACCGCGCGGCCCTGCAAGAAGCCGACATCCCTTACGACCGCTCGCTCGTCGCCAATGCCCATGACCAGCCGGGCGCCGAAGCCGCGACCGCCCAACTCCTCGAACTGGCCGATCCCCCCACCGCCCTGTTCGCCGGCAACAACATCATGGCGCTCGGCATCGTCGCCGAACTCGCGCGCAGCAAGCGCAAGGACGTCGCCGTCGTCGCCTTCGACGACGTCTCCCTCGCCGAAGCACTGGAACCAGCCCTGACCGTCGTCGCCCAGGACCCCGAAGAAATCGGCCGCAGCGCCGCGACCACCGCCCTGGCCCGCCTCGACGGCGACCGCTCCCGGGCTCGCACCATCACCGTTCCCACCCGGTTGATCGTCCGAGGCTCAGGGGAGCAACCCGCGCCGAAGCCGTAGGCAGCCGGCCCACCACGGGGTCCTCTTGGAACGGATTCTCCTGAAGAGGGTGTCAGGTTCGAATCCTGCCGGGGGCACCACGCGTCACCGCTCTGAGCTCGACTCGCTCGTGCATGGACTGGATGCCCACTCCGGGTGTCCAGGTCTCGGTGCAGTGGCCGCTGTCGGCGACGTCCCGGCGCTGTTCAACGGCCCCACTGCCACAAAGCTGTCGAACCCGTCCCCGTCGCGGCCCTACCCTTCCCGCATGGCCCATGGAAAGACCTCGTACGTCTGCCTGCCCTGCCAGGCCTCGTACAAGCAGCCCTACCCCGGCCACCACGACCGCGACCGGGTCTGTCCACGCTGCGCCGAACCACTGATCCACGTTGGCTCCGCCTTCGCGGCGCCCAGGAGGCGGGACACCAACGCGTGGCGTGCCCTGTCCGTGCTGCTGCACGCCGGTGTGCGCTTCCACAAGAGTTGCTGCGGCGGCCCCGGCTACCGCCCGCGCACCCTCAGTGAGGTGCACGAGCGGATGGCCTATGCACGGGCCACCGGAGAACCGTTCGCTCGGGCGCTGGTCCGCCGCGACCTGCCCTGGTAGCGCACATCCCTGGTAGCGCACCTCGTCCGCCGACGGACCGGTGGGGCTCAGCCCGGGCGGCGGATGTTCCGCGACGGCCCGTACGAACCGTCGCAGCGTCAGCCCCGTCGCGAACCGTCGCAGCGTCAGCCCCGTCGGACCGCCCCGAGCTGGGCCCGGTGCAGGTCCGGGGCGGTGAATCGCCGCGCCACCGTGCGCAGGACGCGGGCCATCGCCTGGGCGGGTGGGGTGGCGGGGCGTGCCGCGGCGCGGGCGAGGAGGATGCGGCGCGTGGGGGCCGGGACGTCGGAGGCGAACGGCAGGAGGCGTACGTCGCTGCGGCGGCTGGTGAGGGCCAGGCGGGGTGCGAGCGCGATGCCGAGACCGGCGGCGACCATGGCCTGCGCCTCCTGGTAGTCGTGCGAGGAGTAGGCGATGCGCGGCTCGAATCCCGCCTGGCGACAGCTTCGGCGCAGGACGTCGGCGACGGGGTGGTTGTCGGCGCGGATGATCCACTCCTGGTCGGCGAGGTCGCCGAGGCGCACGGAGGGGTGGGTGCGCAGGGGTGAGTCCGCGGGGACGACCAGCACCGTCGGGTCGTCCAGGAGGTGGGTGAGGGCGAGCGCCGGATCGTCGAGGCGGTTCCATTCGTAGTCCCAGAGCAGCCCCTGCTCCACCTCGCCGGTGTGCAGCATCTCCCGCAGCTCCGCGAGGACTCCGGCACGTACCTCGATGCGGATCCCGGTGTGGCGACGGCGGAAGCGGGTGAGTGCGAGCGGCAGCAGGGACGCGCTCGCGGTGGGGAAGGAACCGAGCCGCAACGTGCCCTGGTCGAGGGCGGTGAAGGAGTCCAGGTCGGCCTGGGCGGCGCGCAGTTCGCGGCGGATGGCCTGGCCGCGTCCGGCCAGCGCGGCACCCGCCGGGGTGGGGCGGATTCCCCGTGGCAGCCGCTCGATCAGGGGCTGCCCCGCCTCCTGCTCCAGCAGGGACATCTGCTGGGAGGCGGCGGAGGTGGTCATGCCGAGCGCTTCCGCCGCGGCGGTGAGCGAACCGCGTTCGGTGGCCTCGGTGAGCAGCAGCAGGCGGCGCACGTTGAGCATGCCGCCGACTTTAGCTGAGCTAAACCCAGGTGAAGCGAACTGCGATTGTTCCGAAGTCACGCCTCTGCGAAGGTCTCCGCAATCGCCGAGCGGTGCACCGGCCCGCGATACGCCCGTGACCGCTTCTCGGCCCTTTCCGTACCTCCGTTGATCCAGGAAGAGCCTCAGACGTGCACATTCCCGCGAGCCTGGTGCGTGGCGGCACAAGCAAGTGCTGGCTGTTCAACCAGGTCGATGTCCCTGCCGACCGCGGCGACCTGGAAAGGCTGCTGGTCGCCGCGTACGGCGCCACCGACCCCGTGGAGCTGGACGGGGTGGGCGGGGCGACCCCCACCACCTCGAAAGCGGCCGTGGTCAGCGCCTCATCCCGGCCCGGCGTCGACGTCGACTACCTGTTCGCCCAGGTCGGCATCGGCACGGGCGCGGTGGAGTGGACGAGCAACTGCGGCAACTGCGCCACCGGCGTCGCCCTGTACGCGGTGAGCAAGGGCATGGTCCCGGTCACCGGCGACCGGACGCGCGTGGTGATGCACAACACCAACACCGGGGCGGTCCTCGAAGGGGTCGTCGACACTGCCGGGGGCGTGGTGCACCACTTCGGCCGCCAGACGGTACCCGGCACCCGGGCCGGCGGGGTCGCGGTCGGCCTCACCTTCCGCGACCCCGCCGCCACCACCGCCTTACTGCTCCCCACCGGCCGGGCCGCCCAGGACCTGCGGGTCGGCGCAGCCGAGCCGGTACGGGTGAGCATGGTGGCCGCGGGAGCTCCGGTCGTCCTCGTCGACGCCGTCGGTGCCGGGCGTACCGGCGCCGAGTCACTGGAGCGGATGAGCGCGGACGTCCCTTGGCTGCGCACCGTCCGTCATACCGCCGCGCCCCTGATGGGGCTGCGCCTGCCGGGCGAGGAGCCCGGTGACGCGGTGCCCAAGGTGGGCCTGGTCGGCCCGCCGGTGCCGTACACCACCACCCTCGGTGAACCGGTCGGCGCCGAGGACTACGACGTGTCGGTGCGGATGCTCACCATGAACGCCCCGCACCCCGCGATCGGCCTGACCTCTGCCGTCGCCGTCGCGGCGGCCGGGCTGCTGGAGGGGTCCGTCGTATCCCGGGCCACGGGTGGCCCGACCGACGAGTGGTTGCGCCTCGGCACGCCCGCCGGTGTCGTCGCGGTCCGCTGCACCGACGTGCGGGACGGCCTGCCGCACCGGGTCACCGTGCGGCGCGCGGCCCGGCTGCTCGCCGACGCCCGCATCTACGTACCGGCGGCAGGCAGCCCGCAAGCCGCCTGAGCCGCGACGAACATCAGCTCGGTGGGGCCGGCTCCCAGCCGTCCGCACCGGGATACCCTCGCGCCTCCTGGGGCGCGCCACCCCGTCCCCACCGCACCAAGGACAAAGATGTCTGCTGAAGTGATCTCCATAGGCGCCCTGCTGGTGATGTTCGTCGTCGGCACCGTGCTGCCGATCAACCTGGGCATCCTCGCCTTCGTCGCCACCTTCGCCGTCGGCACGGCCTCCCTCGGCCTCACCGAGGACGAGATCTTCGAGGGGTTCCCGGCGAAGCTCTTCGTCACCATCGTCGGCGTCACCTACCTGTTCTCCGTCGCCCGCCGCAACGGCACCATCGACTGGCTCGTCGCCGCCGGGGTGCGGCTGGTACGCGGCAAGGTACAGCTCATCCCCTGGGTGCTGTTCCTGGTGGCCGCCCTGCTGACGGCGTTCGGTACGTTCACCCCGGCCGCAGTCGCGATCCTCGCGCCGATCGGCATGAACTTCGCCTACCGCTACAAGCTGAACCCGCTGGTCGTCGGCATGATGGTGATCAGCGGCGGACACGCGGGCGCGTTCTCCCCACTGGCCGTCTCCGGCGCCCTGGTGCTCGGCCTCGTCGACAAGACCGATCTGCAGGTCTCCGCCGTGGCGCTGTTCACCGCCAGCTTCCTGATCAACCTGGTGCTCTCGGTCCTCACCTACGCCCTGCTCGCCAAGCGTCCCGCGCCGCTGGCGGAGAGCGCCGCGGAGGCAGCCGACGAGGAGGACCTCGCCGTCTCCGGCAGGCCCGACTGGCGGCAGTGGCTCACGCTCGCCTCGCTGGTGGCCCTCGTCGTCGGCGCTCTCGGCTTCCACCTGGAGATCGGATTCCTCGCGCTGGCCGCCGGCGCCCTGCTGGCCCTGGTGGACATGAAGCGGCAGGAGAAGGCCGTGGACGGGGTCAGCTGGTCCACCCTGCTTCTGGTCGCGGGCATGATGACGTACATCGCGATGCTGGAGAAGGCCGGCGTCATCGAGGAGATCTCCGAACGCGCCGCCGACCTGGGCGCCCCGCTCGTCGTCGCCCTGCTGCTGTGCTTCACCGTGGCCATCACCTCCGCCTTCGCCTCCTCCACCGCGATCCTCACGGCGATCATCCCCATCGCCGTACCGCTGCTGCTCTCCAGCCACCTCAGCGGTCCCGGGCTGATCGCCGCCCTCGCCGTCTCCACGACGATCGTCGACACCTCGCCCTTCTCGACCAACGGGGCACTCGTCCTCAGCAACGCCCGTGGCGTGGACACCCGCCGCTTCTACCGCCAGGTCATCGGCTACACGGGCGGAATCGTCGCCCTCGGCCCCGTCGTCGCCTGGGGCGCCCTGGTCCTCCCCTGGTCCTAGCGGAAAGACGGACGCCGGACAGCGCGGGGCACGGGGAAATCCTTCGAAACATTCGAAGGTTTGATTCGGAGTTTTGATCAAGCGATTTGATCGTCGCCGATCATTATCGACTCGCGACACCGGAACCCCTGATGAGCAGGCAAGACGCCGACCTATAACCCAATTGCCGCATCGAATGTTTCGCGGCACACGCCGAAACTATTGACAGTTGGCAGGGCCATATCAAAACTGTTCGCCGTTGGCAGAGCGCGATGAGGACGAGGAGGAAGCACGCCCATGAACGACGGATCCGCGAACCCGACGCGTCGCAGCGTCTGCGGCCTGCTGCTGGCCACCGGGGCCACGTTGGCCCTGCCCGGCACCGCCGAGGCGGCCACGGTCATCACCACGAACCGGACCGGCACCGACAACGGGTACTACTACTCGTTCTGGACGGACAGCCAGGGCACGGTCTCCATGACCCTGAACTCCGGCGGAAACTACAGCACTTCGTGGCGGAACACCGGGAACTTCGTCGCCGGCAAGGGCTGGAGCAACGGCTCACGCAGGACCGTGACCTACTCCGGCAGCTTCAACCCGTCCGGCAACGGCTACCTGACTCTGTACGGGTGGACATCGAACCCGCTCGTCGAGTACTACGTCGTCGACAACTGGGGCACCTACCGGCCCACCGGGACCTACAAGGGCACTGTCACCAGCGACGGCGGCACGTACGACATCTACCAGACCACCCGCTACAACGCCCCGTCCGTCGAGGGCACCCGCACGTTCAACCAGTACTGGAGCGTCCGGCAGTCGAAGCGGACCGGCGGCACCATCACCACCGGCAACCACTTCGACGCCTGGGCCCGCGCCGGCATGCCCCTGGGGAGCTTCAGCTACTACATGATCCTCGCCACCGAGGGATACCAGAGCAGCGGGAGTTCCAACATCACGGTGCGATAGGCCTGTTCGGGGATGGGCAGGGGGCAGGGGACGGGGGGAAGGGTCTGGGTCCGTGGGCCCATCCCGGCTCCCTGACCCTCCTCCCTCCTCCCTCCCCCCTTCCCCCTGCTCCCCCTCCCCCTGCTTCTCCAAAGTCCCCAAGCTGGAGGCCCCCTCCTCATGAAAGCCACACCGCGTCTCCCGCTCCTCGCCGTCGCCTCCCTCGCCGTTGCCGGCACCCTCACCGTCGACACCGCCGCCCCGGCGCAGGCCGCCGCCTGCAACGGGTACGTCGGGCTCACCTTCGACGACGGGCCGTCCAGCAGCACCCCGGCCCTGCTCAGCGCGCTCACGCGGAACGGGCTGCGGGCCACGATGTTCAACCAGGGCCAGTACGCCGCCGCCTACCCGGCCCGGGTCAGGGACCAGGTCAATGCCGGTATGTGGGTCGGCAACCACAGCTACACCCACCCGCATCTGACCCAGCAGAGCCAGGCGACGATCGATTCGGAGATCTCCCGGACCCAGCAGGCCATCGCGGCCGCGGGCGGCGGTACGCCGAAGCTGTTCCGGCCGCCGTACGGCGAGACCAACGCCGCGGTGAAGGCCGTCGCGGCCAAGTACGGCCTGACCGAGATCATCTGGAACGTCGATTCGCAGGACTGGAACGGCGCGAGCACCGACGCGATCGTGGCGGCGGCCGGCCGGCTCACCAACGGCCAGGTCATCCTCATGCACGACTGGTCCGCCAACTCCCTCGCGGCGCTCCCGCGCATCGCCCAGGGGTTGGCCGCCCGCGGCCTGTGCGCCGGCATGATCTCCCCGCAGACCGGCCGTGCCGTGGCTCCGACGGCAGCGGGGGCGGCGGCCGGAGTGGCGGGGCCTGCACGGTGAACGCACCGGCACGGTGAAGGCACGGGACGGTGACGGCCGTCGCTGCCCGGGGCCTCAGCCTCCGGATACGTTCAGCACGTGATCGGCTGGGTAACGAAGTCGCGATGCCGGCTTGTGATGACGGCAGCCCCACCCGCCGACCCCCGGTCAGGAAGTGACCCCATGCCACGCAGAACCACCTTGACCGCTCTCGCCCTCGCGCTCGCCACCGCCCTCGGCGGAGCCGCCGCCTACGCCACCCAGGTCGACACCGCGTCCGGTCGGCACCACTCCAGCACCACTCTTCTGGACAAGGTGCCCGACCGCGGCGTGCTGCGCGTCTGCACCACCGGTGACTACCGGCCGTTCAGCCACCTGGACACCGCCACGAAGTCGTACACCGGCATCGACATCGACATGGCGAGGAACCTCGCCAACAGCCTGGGCGTGAAACCCCGCTTCGTGGCGACGACTTGGGCCGGGCTCATGGACGACCTGACGGCGGGCAGGTGCGACGTCGGCATGGGAGGCGTCTCCGTGACGCTGGGCAGGGCGCGGAAGGCGTACTTCAGCACGCCCTATCTCGTGGACGGCAAGTCAGCGATCGCCCGCTGCGAGGACAAGGGCAGGTACCAGTCGCTGAAGGAGATCGACCAGCCCGGTGTCCGGGTGATCGTCAACCCCGGCGGCACCAACGAGGCGTTCGCCAAGGCCAACATCCACCAGGCCACCCTCATCACCCACCCCGAGAACACCACGATCTTCGAGGAGATCGTCGCGGGCCACGCCGATGTGATGATCACGGACGGCAGCGAGACCGAGTACCAGTCCAAGCTCCACCCGGAGCTCTGCGCGATCAACCCGGACAAGCCCTTCACCTTCGGCGAGAAGGCGTACCTGCTGCCGCGTGGCGATGAGGAGTTCAAGGAGTACGTCGACCAGTGGGTCCACCTGGCCACCCACGACGGGACCTACGACGGTTACGCCGCGGACTGGCTCAGCTGACGCGGCGAGCCCCGTCAGGCCAGGCCGAACCTCTCGGCGTGCACCTGTCGCGCCGGAACCCGCAGCTCGCGCAGGCCGGAGAGCACCGCCGCGGTCATGGCGGGCGGGCCGCAGACGTACACGTCGCGTCCGGTGACGTCGGGGACCAGTCGACGCAGGTTCTCCGGGCCGAACGGCGGGGCGCCGAACTCGGCGGTCCTGCCCGTGAGCAGGTGCAGCCGTCCGCCCCGCCGCGCGACCAGGTGGCGCACCTCGTCCAGGAGGACCGCGTCGGCCTCGTCGCGCACCCGGTACAGCACGACGACGTCACCGGTCGTCTCCTCCTCCAGCATGGCCCGCACGGGCGTGATCCCCACACCGCCGGCGATCAGCAGGGCGCCGGGCCGACTCCGGTGCAGTGAGGTGAACGCCCCGTACGGTCCCTCGACGTAGGCGCGGGTGCCGACCCGGAGGTCGCGCAGCCCGGCGCTGGCGGTGCCCGCCGCCTTCGCCGTCAGACGGAGTCCCTGGGGGCTCGGCGCCGCCGAGAGGGAGAAGGGGTTGGCCGGCCACCAGTGGTTGTGCCCGGGGAACCGCCAGATGCAGAACTGGCCCGCGCGGGCGGGAAGTTTGTCGAGGTGGCGGCCGGTGACGTGGACGGAGACCACGTCGTGCGACTCCGGCACCACGGCCGTGACCGTGAAGCGGTGGTAGGCGTTGCGCCACACCGGCACGACGACGCGGCCCGTCAGCAGCGCGCCGAAGGCGAACAGCCACAGGATCCACCAGTAGGCCGTGGCGAACGCGGAGGACGTGAACGTCGTCGTCTCCTGCAACTGGTGGACGAACGCCAGGCCGAGAGCGATGTAGAGCAGCAGATGCAGGCCGTGCCAGACCTCGTACCGGAGGCGGCGGCGTACCCCGCGCGTGGAGATCGCGCCGGTCATGACGACGACGGCCGCGGCCAGCATGCCCAGCAGCGACGCCGGCACCCCGCTCAGCGCGACGAACGTCTTCCCCATGGAGGTGTCGTCGAGCGTGGCGTAGCCGAGCACCACCAGAGTGGCGTGGGTCAGGACGGTCCACAGCAGGGTGAAGCCGACCCAGCGGTGCCACACCGTCAGTCGGTCCATGCCGATACGGCGGTCCAGCCACGGCAGCCGGGCCACCAGCAGCAGTTGGAACAGCAGCAGAAGGGCCGCGTGCAGGCCGAAGAACTTGGCGACCGTGAGCACGCCGTTCTTGCCCTCGCCGGCGCTGACGAACAGCGCCTCGACGATCACCGCGTTCGCGATGACGAAAGCCCACATCGCCCAGCGCGCCGCGTCCACCGGAAGCACGCTGCCCGCGCGCACCGTGTTGTTCGCCGTCGCCATGGTCGCCTCACATCCCCCCGAGGCCGCGGCACTGGCGGCCCGTATGCAAACCCCATGAAGATCGAGTGATTCGTCCGGATACGCGCCTCGATCGGTTAAGCATACGGAGGGCCGGCCCGATCCGTTCAGTGTCGACGGGCCGAACTCCGAACTCCCCTTATCCGAGACAGTCCGGTCACTGGTCCAGATACGCCAGCACCGCCAGCACCCGGCGGTTGTCGCCGTCCGTCGGCAGCAGTCCCAGCTTGGTGAAGATGTTCCCGATGTGCTTGGCGACGGCCTTCTCCGTGATGAACAAACCCTGTGCGATACCGGCGTTGGAGCGCCCCTGGGCCACCCACTCCAGGACCTCGCGTTCGCGTGCCGAGAGGGTGCCCACGGCCTCGTCGCGCTCCTTGCGGGTCAGCAGGCCCGCGACCACCTCGGGGTCCATCACCGTGCCGCCCTCGGCCACCCGGCGGATGGAGTCCAGGAACTGGGTGCCGTTGGTGACCCGGTCCTTCAGCAGATAGCCCACCGCCCGCCCGCCATCGGCGAGCAACTCGCGGGCGTAGAGCGGCTCGACGTACTGGGACAGGAGCAGGACCGGCAGGTCGGGGAGCCGCTTGCGGGCCGCCAGGGCCGCGCGCAGGCCCTCGTCGGTGAACGTCGGCGGCAACCGGACGTCGACCACCGCGACGTCCGGCCGCTCACCGACGAGCGCGTCCAGCAGTTCCGTACCGTTGTCCACCGCCGCGACGACCTCGTGGCCGTGGGCGCCGAGCAGGCGGACGAGTCCGTCCCTCAGGAGGAAGTGGTCTTCGGCGAGGGCAATACGCACGGAAGCTCCATCGTCACCAGGGTCGGTCCGTTCACGGGGCTGTGCACGGCGAGCACCCCGTCGAAGGTGGCGAGCCGGCGCTCGATGCCCCGCAGCCCGCTGCCGCGCGAGACGTCCGCGCCGCCGTGGCCGTCGTCGGTGACGGTGACGGTGATGCGCAGCATTCCGCGAGCGTAGTGGATGTCGATCAGCGCCTGGTCGGCACCGGAGTGCTTGGCGACGTTGGTGAGGACCTCCGAGACCGCGAAGTACGCGGCGGACTCGACGGGCATCTCGGGCCGGCCCGGCAGGTCGATCTCGACCTCGGTGCGGACCGGGCAGACCATCGCCAACGCCCGGACGGCGTCGGCGAGTCCACGGTCCGCGAGGACCGGCGGATGGATGCCGCGCACCAGGTCGCGCAGTTCCGCCAGCGCCTTGGCGGAGGACTCGCGCGCCTCGGCGAGCAGGGCGCGCACGGCCTCGGGGTTGGTCTCCAGGAGGCTCTCGGCGGCGTCCAGGGTCATGCCCATCGCCACCAGGCGGGCCTGGGCGCCGTCGTGCAGGTCGCGTTCGATACGGCGGATCTCGGCCATCTGCGTGTCGACGGCGTCGGAGCGGGTCGCGGCCAGGTGCCGGATCCGGCCGGCCATCAGCTCGCTCTCGCTCGGGGCGAGCATCGCGCGGGTGTAAAGGGCGTGCCGGCGCACGACGCGCGGCGCCGCCCACAGGGCCAGCGGCAGTTGCAGGGCGCCGAGGACCCCGGCGAGCACGGCGGTGGCCTGGCCCTCGATCGGGATGAACTGGTACCAGAGGCCGTCCCACTCGGCGGAGAGCGGGACGCCGAAGAAGGCGAGGAAGATCCCCCACCCGCCGCTCAGCACCAGCGCGAGGGGGAGGAAGGCGAGGAGCGCGCCGGCCAGTGGGTCGACCAGCACCCAGACGTACTCCCGCCGGGTCTGCGGGTCGCTCATGATCCACCGGTAGCGTGCCACCACCCCGGACGCCCCCTCGGGCACGGGCGGCAGCGGGCCGGGCGGCCCCGGTATCTCCACACCCGACCAGCGCAGTGCCAGTTCGCGCCGACGGGCGGCCAGGTCGCGGATGCCCTCCATGGCGCGCGGCACCAAGCCGAGGCCGGGTCCCATCAGGCTGATCGCCCCGCAGACCGACAGCGACCGGCCGAGGGCCGCCGTCGCCGTCCAGCACAGGGTCAGCGCCTGCCGCAGCCCCACCCATCCGGCCGTGACGGAGAACCCCCCGGGCCCTCCGCTCTCGTCGGCCGGACTGTTCCCCCCGAGCCGCGTCGCGCGTTCCATACGACTCGCTCCCCTCTGTCGCCTGTGCGGTGCTGTCTCCGGTACGGGGGCCGAAGCGCCCGTGCCCTCATTCTGGCGACACCGGGGCCCGGAAATCGGTGGGAGAAACTCCCCTCTTCCGGTCGCGCACGTCCCGCGCGTCCCTGCGGCTCGCCACCCCCAGCGTCACGGTCACCGCCAGCGAGGAGACCGCCATGGCCGTCATCGCCGTCGCGGGCGAGGTGAGTTGGGCGATCGAGCCGGCGAGGGCGGCGCTGAGCCCCTGCATGGTGAGCATCCCGGCGCCGCGCAACCCGAGGGCGTGGCCCGCGAGTTCGTCGGGGGTGAGGGCCATGAGGCGTTCCTGCTGGGCGAGGCTCGCGCCGAAGCCTACGGAGGCGACGGACACGGCCAGGGCGGCCCAGAGCGTGCCCGGCCGCAGGGCGAACAGCAGATACGGCGTGGCCAGCAGCAGGAGCAGCGGGACGGGCAGGCGGGCGCGCAGGGCGGGCGGCACGAAGCGGCCGACGGTCAGATCGCCGACGAACATGCCCAGCGCCGCGGAGGCGAACAGGGCGCCGGCGGCCCCGGAGTCGTAGGAGACGAAGAGGGACTCACAGCCGACGATCAGGCCGTTGGGGATCCACAGGCCCAGGTAGGTGAGGCGGCGGGGGCGCGAGGACCACAGGAGGGCGTTGGTGCGCCAGGTCGCCGCGACGGACGGGCGGCCCGCGCTGCGGGGCGAACGGGCGGTCAGGCCCAGCCGGAAGACGAGGGACGCGGTGGCGTACAGCGCCGCCGACAGCAGCAGACAGGTCCGCGGGGACAGCAGCGTCAGCAGGGCGCCGCCCGTCGCGAACCCGACGACCTGCACCAGCCCGAAGACCATGTTGAACACCGAACGGCCCAGGACGAAGCCGTCCTTGGGCAGGATCTCGTTGAGCAGGCCGCCGGTCACTCCCCCGCCCAGCGAGGCGATCAGGCCCTGGAGGAAGATCACGCCGAAGACCGCCCCGATGGGCAGGCCGGGCAGCGCCAGCACGGCCGTACAGGCGGCGAAGGCGAGGCTGATGGAGCTCAGCGTCGCCCGCGGGGGCAGCCGGTCCGCGCCCGACAGGAGGAAGGTCGCCCCGAGCATCTGCGCGAGCTGCGGCCCGAACATGCTCACGGCCGACAGCAGCGGCGAGTCGGTGGCCCGGTAGACCAGCGTGGCCAGCGCCAGCCCGCCGATCGTCAGGGCCGCGCCCTGGGCCGCGGAGGCGAGGAAGAACGGGGTGAACTCGGGGGTGCGGAAGAGCTCGCGGTAGCTGCGCATGCGCGGAGTCTGCGGCGCCCGGCGCGGCGGTCGTATTGTTTCGCGCGGACGCGAAACACCGGGGGGTGCGCATGGGGTGGTGGCAGCTCAACGCGGACACCCTCGTCCGCAGCCGCTTCGTCCTCTCCCCGTTCACCGAGACCTTCGCGAGCCTGAAGCTGCTGCACGCGGGCACGCCCTCGCACCCCGGCGAACAGGCCTGGCTCCACGCCCATCTGCCCGCCTACCGGGCCCGCCTCGCCGCCGACCCCACGACCGCGCGGCTCGTACGCGCCGCCCTCGGACGGTCCTGGATCGCCGACTTCGTCACCCCCACCCCGAAGGACGGGGAGAGCTTCGAGGAGGTCGTCGCCCGGGTGCGCTCGGCCGACCCGGCCGCCGCGCGCGCCCACCTCGCCGTCTCCCTCGCCGGCCCGCTGCCCGCCGTACTCGACCGCGACGACCTCCCCGACCGCGCCGCCGCGCTCCTGGAGTACGTCTGGACCCGGACCGTACGGCCGTACTGGGACCGGCGCCGACGGATCCTGGAGGCGGACGTGGCCGCCCGGACCGCGCGGGTGAGCCAGGGCGGCTGGGCGGCGGTGCTGGACTCCCTGCGGCCGGGGCAGACCCGCTGGCTCGGCGGGAACCGGCTCCAGGTGAACCTGCACGAGTACCCGCCCCGCGAGATCTCCGGCGCCGAACTCGTCTTCATGCCGGTCACTCCGAGGACCGGCTGGGTCTCCTGGGAGGAGCCCGACCGGTACGCCCTCGTCTACGCCTGCACGGGCGCCCTCACCGACCCGGGCGCCCGGACCGTCCCCGCGAGCCTGGGCGCCCTGCTGGGACCGTCCCGCGCCACGGTCCTCGTCCTGCTCGACTCCCCCGTGAGCACGAGCCAACTGGTCGCGGTGACGGGACAGGGCCTGGGATCGGTCGGACGGCATCTGCGGGTGCTGCTGGACGCGGGGCTGGTGGAGCGGCGGCGGGCGGGGCGGTCGGTGCTGTACTCGCGGACGGCGGCGGGCGACATCCTCGTCGACGCCCAGCGCCGGTGCGACCCGTAGCGGAGTTAGCATCCGCTTCATGACAACCCATGACAACAGCTCCCCCCTCGACGTCGACATCAACGCCCTCACGGGTGGCTCCGCCGACCTCGCCCAGTACACCGGCCGGGCGGTCCTCATCGTGAACGTCGCCTCCAAGTGCGGCCTCACCCCGCAGTACAACGGCCTGGAGAAGCTCCAGGAGCGCTACGCGGAGCGCGGCTTCACCGTGCTCGGGGTGCCCTGCAACCAGTTCCTCGGCCAGGAGCCCGGCAGCGCCGAGGAGATCGCCGAGTTCTGCTCGGCGACGTACGGCGTGACCTTCCCGATGACCGAGAAGGTCGAGGTGAACGGGGAGGGCCGGCACCCGCTGTACGAGCGTCTGGTCGGGTTCGCCGACGCCGAGGGGCACAGCGGTGACATCCGCTGGAACTTCGAGAAGTTCCTGATCGGCCGGGACGGCACCGTCGTCGCCCGGTTCTCGCCGCAGACCGAGCCGGAGGCCGTGGAGCTGGTGGCGGCCGTCGAGGGCCAGCTGGCGTAGCCGGGTTGACCTTGCCCCTGGGGCAGGGCCGAGCGTCCTTCGCACCGGGCGGAACAGCCGCCCGGTGACGGAGGATGAGGCCGTGGACGACGAACTGCTCACCATCGGCGCGTTCGCCGCACGGGCCAGGCTCTCGGCCAAGGCGTTGCGCCTGTACGACCGGCTGGGGCTGCTGCCTCCCGCGGAGGTCGACGAGGTCAGCGGCTACCGCTACTACCGCGCCGCCCAGATCGAGCGTGCCCGGCTGGTGGCGCTGCTGCGCCAGCTGGACATGCCGCTCGCACGGGTCGCGGAGGTGGTCGAGGCACCGTCCGGTGCCGTGGCCGCGGTCCGGCTGGACGCGTACTGGGCGGATGTCGAGGCGCGGGTGGCGGGGCAGCGCACGCTCGCCGAGTACCTCCGTGGGCGGCTGTCGGGGAGGAGCTCCGAGATGTACGGCAGGTTCGTGGTCGAGACGGTGGACGTGCCCGGGCAGGTGGTGATCGGCGAGACCCGGCATGTGCTGGCGGGCGAGCTGCCGGCGTGGATCGGGGCGTCGCTGGGCCGACTGGAGTCGGCGGCGCGGGAGTGCGGCGGGATCACGGGGCCGCCGTTCGTCGTGTACCACTCCGAGGTGTCGATGGAGAGCGACGGACCGGCCGAGTCGTGCGTGCCGGTGGCCGACGAGGCGGCGGCCCGGGCGTGGGCCGAGCGGCACGGCCGCACCTGGGAGACGAAGGTGCGGGTGGAATCTGCCCAGCGGCTGGCCTACACCCGGATCACCAAGGCGCAGGTGGCCCATCCGCAGATCCTGGCCGCCTTCGAGGCGGTGGAGGAGTGGATCGCCCGGGAGGGCCTGGAACAGACGGGCCCGTGCCGCGAGGTGTACTTCGCGGACTGGGAGGCGGCGGGGGCGCAGGACCCGGTGTGCGATGTGGCGTTCCCGGTGAGGTGACCCGCCGGGCCTCGTAAGACGTGTCCGGCTCGGGGGCCGGGGCACAGCCGAGCCCTCTCGGCAAGGACGGCGGGCTGGTCGAGAGGGCTCTTCCTGTGGTGCTTGTGCAGTTGTGGTTCGTGCGGTCGGTTGCGGGCGAGGTTCAGCCGGAACCGCCCCTCACGCCTTGACCGACGCCACGAAGGTGTTCCACGCGGTCGCGGGGAACGCCAGGACCGGGCCCTCGGGAACCTTGGAGTCCCGCACCGCCATGGCCGCCGTGACCGGCGACTTGATCTCGACGCAAGCGCCGTTCCCTGTGGAGTACGAGGACTTGGTCCACGTGTCCGTGGAACCCTGACGAATTGCCATGTTTGCTCCGAATTGCCAGATGTCGAGTTGCTGTCACCGCACTGCGCGTCCGGACGGGACCCCGCAGGGCGATTCACGCCAACGTTGTTGCTGGGTGGCGTGATCGACGCTACTCGCCAACATCGGCTGACGAAGCGACTATTCACTCGGGTGGGTGGCATATTCCATGGGAGTCTTCCACCCTGCCCGGGGGACGGTGTACGGTACGGCGCTTCTCAGGCCGCGTACTCCTTGGCGATGTTCGCGATGAACTGCCGGGACTGCTCGACGTTCAGGGCCTGCGCCCTCAGGTGCTCGTACATCACGCTGTACTTCTGCACGTCGTTCGCCTTCTCCAGATACAGGTCGCTGGTGACGCCCTCGATGTAGACGACGCTGGAGTCGGCCGCGTCCGGGAACTCCAGGATCGCGTACTGCCCGTTGAGGCCGGGGTGGGCGCCCATCTCGAAGGGGATGACCTGCACGGTGACGTGCGGCAGCTGGGACTGCTCGACGAGCTGTTCCAGCTGGTCGCGCATGAGGGACTTGTTGCCGACGACACGGCGCAGCGCGGCCTCGTCCAGGACGGTCCACAGCCGCAGCGGGTTCTCCTCGGTGGAGATTCGTTCCTGTCGGCGCATCCGCACCTGGACCCGTTTCTCGATCTCGGTGGACGCCGTCTCCGGCAACGCCCCGGCGATCAGGGCCTCCGCGTACTGCTTGGTCTGCAACAGCCCCGGCACGACCTGCGGGTCGTACACCCGCAGACTGGCCGCGTCGGTCTCCAGACCGATGTAGACGCTGTAGGGGATGTCGCCGAACGAATGCCACCACCCTTGCTGCCGCGAATCCTTGGCCATCTGCATCAGCGAGTCGACGATGCGGTGGTCCTCCACCTCGTAGACCCCGCACAGATCGCGGACGTCGCGCTGGCTGATGCTGCGCCGCCCGTTCTCCAGCCGGCTGATCTTCGACTGCGACACCAGCAGCCGCTCGGCCACCTCTTCGGCCGTCATGCCCTTGAGCTCGCGGAGCCGGCGCAGCTCCTGGCCCAGCCGGCGTCGCCTGACGGTGGGATTGACATTGGACGCCACGGGACGTGCACCTCCGGCTGCCTGCCTGTGATTGCGACTTTGCGTATCTGCTGTTGAGCAGACTGCCACCAAGGTGCTTACTACCGCTGGCAAACGGTGGATATGCGCTGGATACACGCCAGTTCGGGGACACCCCCGGCAAAACGCGGCACACATACGGCCGCGCGGGGCGACGGGACCCGGTCGTCGTCCGGACGTACGGTCCCGTCACCCCGCGCGGACAGCGGCTCCCGAACCGGTCGTGGGGACTGCGGCGCGGTGCTGTGCGTGGCGTGCGTGTGGAGCATGTGGTGCGTGTGCGGTGCTGGTGGAGCGAGGGCCCTGTCGTACGAAGGCCCTGTTACCCGAAAGCCCTGCTCAGTGGGCCACGACACGCGCCATGGAGCCGCGGCGCGGCTGCACCGGAACACCACGGGCGGGTTCCGCCACCCTGCCGCCGGGGGCGGCCTGACGGCCGGTCGCCGGGGTCGGGGCCGGGCTCCGACGTGGCTGGGCCGCCACGCCGTTCTGAACGTCCATCACGGCGTGCGCCACGAGGCCGCCCATGGGGTCGTGCCTGATCAGATCCCGCAGCCGGGAGCGCGAGGACCTGCCCTCGTTCCCCGGATACAGGTGCTTGCCGAGGCCGACCGCGTGAGCCAGTGCGGCGAGCGCCGCGGTCCGTGGGTCCGGCGGTACGCCGGTACGGATCGCTGAATCCAGCCGGGCCCTGATCTCCCGGCTGATGGCGTTGTCCGTCGCCTGGTAACGAGTCGTCGGCAACACCCCGCACATCTGACCCGCCACGGCATGCACCATGCCGCACCGTTCCAGATGCGAGAGGTAGGTCTGGCGCAGCCCCAGCCGGGGCCCGCCGATCCAGTGGACGGCACGCACGGGAGCGCCACGCCTTCGCAGCAACTCCAACGCGCAGTCCAGTGTCGGATCTCCAGTCGGCCGTGGTACTACCACGGCGATACGATCCCCGTCAGGGGCTATCCGTCCGGCCAGCGCCAGCTCCACTAGCTGTGCTCCGGCCAGACCGAGGTCGAGCGACTGCGGCTGTGCGGTGGTACCCGTGGTCGGGTCCAACGCCAGCAGCAGAAGCTCCTCCGGAATCGTTCTGCGGCTCCTGCCCATCCATGCCTCCCCGCGTGGATGAATGACAGGGTGACCCCTCTCACATTCATCTGTCGAGGGTGCGTGACCGGTTCGTGAGGGAACCGGTAGGTATGTCGTTCTCGTCTACCGGATGAGTTGAGGTCCGCGCCCTGGACACTGGTACATGGTTCGGACAGCGGCACGGGGGGTCGTACGGGCACGGTGCCCTTGCGGCGGCTCACGGTTCGGCAGACGCACGGAGGGCGTGCGGCGGCACATGGAGGAGGCATCGGTGGCGGGCGAGTCCCCCGACAGGTCGAAGCAGCGCGAGTCGTCGGCAGAACCGATGTCGGGGAGCGCGGTCCCGGTTCCCGAATCAGACGACCCCACCCCCGCCCGCCCGGACCCCCGCCTGGCAGTGGCCCGCGAGGGCGCTGCCGCTCAGCGGGGCGGCGTGGACACCGCGACGAGGGTCCTGTCCCGACAGGAACTGGACGCGGTGAGGGCGAAGACGAAGGAGCCCGGGGCGGACGGGGACGCGGCGGAAGCTGAGGACGCCGAGACGGGTGCCGCGGAGGTCGAAGACGCCGGCGAGGGGGCCGCGGAGGCCGAGGACGCCCAGACGGGTGCCGCGGAGGTCGAAGACGCCGAGACGGGTGCCGCGGAGGTCGAGACGGGTGCCGCGGAGGCTGAGGGCGACGAGGACGTTGAAGACGCCGAGGCTCAGGACGCCGATGCCGAGGGCAAGGGCGACGATCGGCTGAGGGCGGCTGTGGCGGCCTGGGTAGCCTCCGAGGACACCGAGGACGCGAAGGCGACGCCGGACGCGGACGAGGACGCGCAGGACGCCGCCGCGAGCGACGGCGAGGGCGGCGGCTCCGAGGAGCCCTCGGCGACTGCCGACGCGGACGAGGACGCTCCCGCGGCCGCCGACGGCGAGGGGGCCCCACAGGGGCCACCCGCACCCGACGACGAGACCCGCACGGGCGGAGCGGGTGGGGACACGAAGACCGAAGGCGAAGCCGAGGACGCTGACGACGACGCGCCCGCGGCCGCCGACGGCGAAGAGGCCCCACAGGGGCCACCCGCACCCGACGACGAGACCCGCACGGGCGGAGCGGGTGGGGACACGAAGACCGAAGGCGAAGCCGAGGACGCTGCCGACGCGACGCCGGCGGCCCCCGCCAAGCCCAAGCCCGTCGATCAGCCGACCGCCGTCTTCAAGGCCGTCCGCCCCGACAAGCCCTCGGTCGACCAGCCCACCACCATGCTGAAGGCCCCCAGGCCCGACGCCGAGACCCCCGCCGAGCGCACCAGCAAGTTCGTCGCGCTCAAGCCCGACATCAAGCAGGACACCCCCAAGCCCCCGACCCCGGCCCCCGCCCCGGCCCCGGCCCCGGCGGACGTCACCGCCGCCGTCCCCCAGATCGGCCCCGAGCGCACCACCCAGCAACCCCTGCCGCCCAGGCCCCCACTGGACCTCCTGGCCGAGCTGACGAACACCCCGCCGCCCCCGGACACCCCCGTCCGCACGGCCATCCGCCGGGTCAAGATCTGGACCCCGCTGGTGCTGCTGCTGGTGATCGTCTTCGCGGTCGTACAGAGCATGCGCCCGCTCCCGGACCCCACCCTCGACCTCACCGCCGAGGACGCCTACACCTTCGACGGCGCCAAGGTCGACATCCCGTGGCCCGCCGACGGCCAGGCCGCCCTGGACGTCGACGGCATTGGCACCTTCGGCTCCTCGGGCGAACAGAAGCCGGTGCCGATCGCCAGCGTGGCCAAGGTCATGACGGCGTACGTCATCCTGCGCGAGCACAAGCTCGACAGCGGCGCCGAGGGCCCGAGCATCACGATCGACCAGGCCGCCGAGGACCAGTCGGACGCGGGCCAGGAGTCGACGGTCAACGTGACCGAGGGCGACAAGATCTCCCAGCGCGAGGCCCTGGAGAGCATCCTGATCGCATCCGCGAACAACGTCGCCCGGCTCCTCGCCCGTTGGGACGCCGGTTCCGAGAAGGCGTTCGTGACGAAGATGAACGCCACCGCCGAGGACCTCGGCATGACGAACACCACGTACACCGACCCCTCCGGCCTGAACAACACCACCGTGTCCACCGCCGTGGACCAGGTGAAGCTGGCCAAGGCCGCGATGAAGGAGCCCGCCTTCCGCGAGGTCGCCGCGATGATGTCGTACGACGACTACAAGGGCCACAACCACGGCAACTGGAACCAGCTGGTCGGCAAGAACAACGTCGTCGGCATCAAGACCGGCACCACCACCTCCGCCCTCGGCAACCTGGTGTTCGCCGCGAAGAAGGAGATCGGCGGCGAGACCCGCACCGTCGTCGGCGCGGTGGTGCGCCAGCCGGACGCGGGCGGCGGCATCCTCGCCGCCGCGCTCGACTCCGGCGACAAGCTGATCCGCGCCGCGCAGGACGCCCTGGAGTCGGCGACGATCCTCAAGAAGGGCGATGTCGTCGGGTACGTCGACGACGGCCTCGGCGGCCGCACCCCGGTCGTCGCGACGAAGGACGTCAAGGCGGTCGGCTGGTCCGGTCTCAAGGTGAAGCTGACCTTCGCCGCCGGTCAGGTGCCGCACACCGCGAAGGCCGGCACCGAGGTGGGCACGCTCACCGTGGGTGACGGCAGCAGCGGTGCGGTCAAGATCCCGGTGGCCCTGCAGTCGGACCTGGCCGAACCGGGCTTCACGGACAAGCTGACCCGCCTCGGCTGACCCGGGAGGGGCGAAGCAGCACGGCACCGCAGCCCGCCGACAGGTCTCGTCGGCGGGCTGCGTGCTAGCGTCACGAAACGGGCAGGTCGTCGCTCGCACGGCGCGACCGGAGAACCTTCGGATACTGGGCCGACAACACGCGGGAAACGGGACGCGGCCGGAACAGAAGACGGGACAGCACGGGGAGTGCCTCAGACGTGGCCACTGCGGAGCCGACACGCGCCGACGACGCCGATCCTGGACGGGGAGCCGGTCCGCGAATACGCGTACCCGCGCCACGTCGGGGAGACGGCCCGAGCCGCCCGGAGAACGAGCCACCGTCGCGTCTGACCGCCGCCGTCCGCACTCTGCGTGAGCGTCTTCTGCGTCACCCGGTGCTGTCGATCACGGCCCTGGCCGGGCTCCTCCACGTCATCTGGTTCTTCACGTTCGCGAGCAGCGGCGGCGACCTCGCCGCGCAGGACGCCTGGGCCGAGTTCGTCGGCCGGCATCCGGACTCGGCGTACAACCTGGCCTGGTACGGCGGGATGCACCCGGTGTCGTACAGCGTGGTGTCGCCGTATCTGATGTCGGTCCTCGGTGTCCGTACGACGATGATGATCGCGGGCACGATCTCCGCGGGTCTGCTGACGCTGATCCTGATCCGCAGCCGCTCGGTGCGCAACCCGCTGTGGGCTTCGCTCGCCGGGGTCTTCGGGCTGGTGTGCAACGCCATCTCGGGGCGGGTGACCTTCGGGCTGGGCAACATGTTCGCGCTGGGCGCGGTCGCCGTCGTGTTCTGCTGGCCGCACCGCTGGCGCTACAAGCGCTGGGCGAAGGCGCTGTGCGCGGCGCCGCTGGCCGCGCTGGCCACCATGGCGTCGCCGGTGGCGGGACTGTTCGTGGGCTTCGTGGCGGTGGCGCTGTTCCTGCAGAAGCGGCGGCCGGGCGCCTGGGCGCTGGGGCTGGCGCCGACCGCGGTCGTGGCCGTCTCCGCCTGGCTGTTCCCCTTCTCCGGCACCCAGCCGATGGTGATCGGCTCGGTGCTGCTGCCGCTGCTGATCGCCGTCGCCACCTTCGTGCTCGTGCCCGAGGACTGGAAGACGATCCGGCTGGTGTCCGCGGTCTACGGGCTCTCGGTCGTCCTGGTCTGGGTGGTCAGCTCGCAGATCGGTTCCAACATCACGCGCCTGGCGATGCTGTTCGGCGGGACGGCTCTCGTGGCCGCGCTGCCCTTCACGGTGCCGCGTTCACGCAAGTGGTACACGGGCGTGCTGGCACTGCTGACCTTCGCCGGGTGGATCGGCTACAAGACGGTCGACGACATCATCCACGCCGCCCCGGAGGCGGCCTGGGCCCGCGACCTGGCGCCGCTGGTCAACGAACTCCAGGAGGTCGGCGCCGAGAAGGGCCGCGTCGAGGTGGTCCCGGCCCGCTCCCACCGTGAGGCCTCCGCTCTCGCGCCGTACTTCAATCTGGCCCGTGGCTGGACCCGCCAGGCCGACATGGAGCGTAACCAGCTCTTCTACGACGGCACGCTCAACTCGGCGAACTACTACGAGTGGCTCAAGCGCTGGGCCGTGCACTTCGTGGTGCTGCCGAAGGACGAGCCGGACCCCTCGGCGGCCCAGCGTGAGCGGGAACTGGTGCAGCGCGGCCTGCCGTACCTCAGGCAGGTGTGGGGTGACGCCAACTGGCAGCTGTTCGAGGTGACCCGCCCGGCGCCGCTCGCCGAGCCGAACGCCGTCGTCGAGCGGGCCGAGCAGGGCGAGATGACGATGCGGGTGAACAAGCCGGGGCGCGTCCTCATCCGTATCCCGTACTCGCCCTGGCTGGGCCTCGTCGACGCCGACGGCAAGAAGCTCGACCCGCCGCAGGAGACGGAGGCGTCCAAGAACCGCGCCGACGGTCTGCCGAAGTCGTACGCCAACGTCAACGGCTGTCTGATGGAGACGAAGGAGGACGCGCAGGGCGACAGGTGGACGACGCTGGTCGCTCCGCGGGCGGGCGAGTACCGGCTGGCGGCGCCGTACAACTTCTCTCGGGGGACGCCCTGTCCGGAGGAGTGGCGCTGACGGATCCCGTCAGCGCAGCTGGTCCACGTACCTGTCCGTCCCCGGGATCGTCGGGACGAACGGTGCCATCAGTTCCACCCTTCCCCACTTCGACTCCTCGACCGCCGTGTCCAGTCCAGTGAAGTGCTCCTCCCAGCACTGCCTCGGGTCCTCCTCCAGGAACCACAGCAAGGTCAGCCGGGTGTCCACGCCCTCGACCTGCTTGACGTAGGACATGCGGTCGAGCGGGAGCGGGGTGGGCCGGAAGATCGTCACCATCGCCGTCGGGGAGCCCGCGAGGCGCTTCGGGAGGTGTCGGGTGCGCAGCCATTCCAGCAGGTCGGCGCGGTGCTCGGGGGAGTGTGCGTCGATGACCTGGACCACCAGGCCCGCGTAGGGGTGGTCCAGGGCGTGGAAGTCGCGGGGGCCCGCCGCGCCGTCGCGGTACACGGTGGCCTCGTGGTCCTGGAACGCCGTGAAGACGTGGGTGCGGTCCTGGTGGACGCGGGCGTCCCGGTTGAGTCGGCGGTTGATGGCGACCGTCCAGCGCATGTGGTCGGCGTAGCGGCCGTCGGTGATCCAGTACGTCGAGATGTAGCAGCCGGCGGTGACGGGCTGGGCCACCGCCGACTTCTGCGGGTAGCGCAGGAGCTGGAGGTCGCGGGTGGCCACCCAGCGCCTCCCGGCGTACATCCAGGGCATCGCCATCGCGCCCGCGTAGTAGTGGTCGTCCTCGTACCAGCGGTTGTAGGCGTACTCGTGACCCGGGTGCGGTTCGACCATGGTGATCAGGGCGTGGCCCGGGTGGACCCCGTACGGGCCGACGGCGGCCAGTTCGGCGTACGTCTCGCTGCGGGTGTCCTCGCTCATGCGGTTCCCCTTTCCTGCGGTCACCCATACTCTGACGGGCCGTCAGATAGTGCGTCCAGAGTCGGGAGGCAGCGGAATGTCACTGCTCGCGGGCAAGACCGTCGTCGTGTCGGGGGTGGGCGCCGGGCTGGGCCACCAGGTCGCCGCCACGGTGGTGCGCGACGGGGGGAACGCGGTCCTCGGGGCGCGCACGGAGGCCAACCTCGCCAAGTGCGCGGCCGAGATCGATCCGGACGGAGCGCACACGGCGCACCGGGCGACGGACATCACCGACGAGACACAGTGCGAGGCGCTGGCCGCGCTCGCGCGGGAGCGGTTCGGGGGGATCGACGGAGTGGTCCATGTGGCGGCCTGGGACTCCTACTTCGGCGGCCTGGAGGACGCCGACTTCACGACCTGGCAGTCGGTGATCGACGTGAACCTGCTGGGGTCGCTGCGGATGACGCGGGCCTGTCTGCCGGCCCTGAAGGAGCGCGGGGGCTCGGTCGTGTTCATCGGGACGCAGTCCTCGGTCGCCGCGCCCTCGCAGGTCCGGCAGGCGGCGTACGCGGCGTCGAAGGGGGCGCTGACGAGCGCGATGTACTCGCTGGCGCGGGAGCTGGGTCCGCACCGGATCCGGGTGAACACCGTGCTGCCGGGCTGGATGTGGGGGCCTCCGGTGCGGGCGTTCGTCCAGTTCACGGCGCAGACGGAGGGCGTGCCCGAGGCCGACGTGCTGAAGCGGCTGACGGAACGGATGGCACTGCCCGACCTCGCCACGGACGGGGACGTTGCGGACGCGGTGGTGTTCCTGACGTCGGACAGGGCACGTTCTCTGACGGGGCAGTCGTTGCTGGTCAACGCGGGGGAGCTGATGCGATGAGTTCATATAGGTGAACCCAGGACCTCATCTCGAACATTTTTACCTCCCCTTGACCTTACGCTCGCTTGTCGTGTTCACGCGACAGCGCCCAGGATGAGCGCCGGGCTGAACCCTGGGAGGGCGCACATGAACGGTCTCGACTGGGCCGTGCTCATCGGCTACTTCGGCGTGATGGTGGCGATCGGCGTCTGGTCGCACAAACGGGTGGACAACGTCAGCGACTTCTTCACCGCGGGCGGCAAGATGCCGTGGTGGCTGTCCGGCATCTCGCATCACATGTCCGGATACAGCGCGGTGATGTTCACCGGCTACGCGGGCATCGCCTACACCTACGGCGTCACGTCGTTCGTGACGTGGTCCTTCCCCATCGCGCTCGGCATCGCCATCGGGTCGAAGCTGTTCGCGCCGCGCATCAACCGGCTGCGCTCACGGCTGCACGTGGCCTCCCCGCTGGAGTACCTGAAGAACCGCTACGACCTGAAGACCCAGCAGGCGCTGGCCTGGTCCGGCATGCTGCTGAAGATCGTGGACGTGGGCGCCAAGTGGGCGGCCATCGCCACGCTGCTGTCCGTGTTCACCGGGGTCTCCCTCAACCAGGGCATCCTCATCACCGGTGGCATCACCGCCGTCTACTGCACCATCGGCGGGCTGTGGGCCGACGCGCTGACCGAACTCGGCCAGTTCGTCATCCAGTTGCTGGCCGGCGTGGCGATGTTCGTCGCGGTCATCATGAAGCTGAACGACAAGGGCATCGGCTTCCTCGACGCCTGGGACCGGCCCGAGCTCCAGGGCCACGGTGAACCGCTGGTCGGGCCGTACGGAACGGTCTTCCTCCTCGCCTTCCTCTTCATCAAGCTCTTCGAGTACAACGGCGGCATGCTCAACCAGGCCCAGCGGTACATGGCCACGGCCACACCGTACGAGGCCGAGCGCTCGGCGCGGCTGTCGGCGATCCTGTGGCTGGTCTGGCCGGTGGTCCTCTTCTTCCCCATGTGGATGTCGCCGCTGCTGGTCGAGTCGCAGAAGACGGACGGCTCCGACTCGTACGGCCTGATGACCGAACAGCTGCTGCCGCACGGCCTGTTGGGCCTGGTCATCGTCGGCTTCTTCTCGCACACCATGGCCATGTGCTCCTCCGACGCCAACGCCATCGCCGCCGTCTTCACCCGGGACTGCGTGCCGGTGATCTGGCGGCGGGCACGGACCTGGAGCGAGGGGCAGGGGCTGCGGGTCGCGCGGATCACGACCGTCGTCTTCCTCGGCCTGTCCATGGCGGCGGCGACCCAGGTCAACTCCCCCACCTTCAAGGACATCATCACCGTGGTGATCAAGTGGGTCGCCGGTCTGATGGGCCCGATGGCGATCCCGATGATGCTGGGCCTGCTCCGGCCGTTCCGCCGCTCCGGCCCCACCGCCGCGCTCACCAGCTGGTCGATGGGCCTGCTCGCCTTCTGGCTGGTCAACTACCCGATCAGCTGGCAGATCGAGGGCGGGGTGCCGCTCCAGTACCAGGTCTCCATCCCGCTGGCGGTGTCGCTCGTCCTGTACATCCTCATCGGCTTCGTGAAGCCGGAGGACACCCCGGAGCGGCTCGCGATCGTCGAGAAGATCAACACCGACGGGGACGGGGCCGCGGCGGCCGCGGTGCCGGCGCCGGCGGGGCCGGTGGAGGACGCGGTGGGGACGCGCGGGAAGGACTGAGCCCACGGTCGTCAGCCCACGGTGGCCTCCGCGGTCAGCTTCTCCTTCCAGAGCTCCTTGTCGTCCTTGTCGTAAGCCGTCAGCTCCAGGTCCCGGAACCGGAATCCGCTGTCGGGGAAACGCACCAGGTACCCGGTTCCGGACCTCGTCGCCACCGTGGGCCTGCCGTACGAAGCGCCGGTCTTCTTCGCCATGAAGTAGTAGACCTTCCCGGCCTTCGTACGGCAGAACGCGTACCGGTCCTTCACGTTCTCCCTGCTGTAGGCCGCGACGAGGCGGGCGCCCGGTGCCGTGCCCTTCGGCAGCATCGCGGCCAGTTCCTTCGGGCAGGGGCCGCTCGCGGAGACCGTCGGGGACGGGGTCGCGGAACCCTTCGAGGAGTCGGCGCCCGTCAGGAACGACGTCACGGTCGACCAGTTGAGGATCAGCAGGACGACGAGCGTGACGACGGTGGCCGCGATGAAGAGGATGCAGCCGCAGCCCGCGACGACCTCGCCGCGGGTCGGTTCCCTGGGCGTCGGCCTCCGGTAGTCCGGCGTGGCCGACGGACGCGGGGTGGTGCCGGTCAGCGGCCTCCCGCGCACCGTCGTCGTCGCCTCGGGTGTCCAACCCGTGTAGCAGACGTCGCAGGTGAGGTACCCGGCCACCCGGTGACCGCAGGTGGGGCACACCCAGCCAAGCCCCGCCACGGAGGTGCGCGCTCCGACCAGGTCGATGCCGGTGCGGAGCGGTGGCTTCCCGGCGGGGGTCGCCTTCTTGGCCGTGGCGGCCTTCTTCGCCGCCGCGGTCTTCTTCGCCGGGGGCGTCTTCTTGGCGGACGCCTTCCTGGCCGGGGGCGTCCTCGCGGGCGACCGCTTCGGGGGCGACTTCCGGGGCGGCGTCCTTCCCGGTTCGGCGCTCGTCGGGCCGGAGGCGGCCTTGGGGGCCGTCGCCGCGCGCCGGGGTGTCTCACAGACGTCGCACACCCGCGCCGTGGCGTCGTTGAAGGTGTCGCAGTCCGAGCACTGCCACGTCGGCCCGGTCATGATGACTCCTTCGGGTCACGTGTCCGCGGCGGTCAGGCGGGCCATGACCGAGCGGAGCAGCACACGGGTCGCCGGTGAGACGGGGGCGGTGAGCCAGTCCCGGTCGGCCTTCTCCCGCTCGGCGGTGGACGGTTCGAGGTCCCACCAGGAGGCGGAGAGCTCCTGGACGCCGTACTGGTCGGCGAACCACTGGGCGAACTGCCAGGCCCGTTCCGCCCCGTCCGGGCCTACGACGATCTCCGCCGCGACCTCGGGCTCGCTCTCCCCCGAGGGCCGGAACCGGAACCCGAGGCGCAGGCTCGTCCCGTGCCCGGCGGACCGGCCGCGGATCCCGACGCAGCGCTCCGGCGGCATGGCCAGCTGCGCGTCGACGCCGCCGGCCGTGCCCCAGGTGAACACCAGCCACCCCCGGTCGTGGTCGAGCCGGACGCCCGCGCCCCGCACCTGGAACCTCACAGGCTGTTCGCGATCGTCTCGATGATCTCGTCCATCTCGAACTCCTCCAGCCCCTCGCCCGCCCTGGACGGGAAGTGCAGGGTGAGGTCCCACTCTTCCCCGATGGCCTCCTTCCACGGCTCCTCCTCGGGCGCGAACAGCACGAGCCGCTTCGCCGACTGCTCCATCACCGCCGTCTGGCTGCGGGCGTACCCCCACTGTTCGAAGAGGTCGTCCATGCTGCGCGGGATGTCCCGCGGATACGTCTGCGCCGAGGCGCCCACCGTGCCGAGCGGGTGCGCGGGCGCGTCCGTGAACATGACGATGACGTGGCGCCGCCGGTCGAGGCCGGTCTCCCAGGGGGAGTTGATCGCCAGGGCCAGCGCCTCCAGGCCGGACTCGGGGATGTCACCGCCGCCGGTCGCCCGCAGCCCCCGTACGAACTTCTCGAACTCCGCGACCTGTTGGGGCAGCCGCAGGAAGTCCGTCTGCTCGATGGCGTCGGTCGGGTCGTCGCCGAAGTCCCGGAAGGCGATGACCTTCAGCCGCAGCTGGCTGATCTCCTTGCTCTTCCTCCCCATCACCTCGTCGAGCCGCTGATGGAACTGGAGCGAGCTGTTCTTCACGATGTCCAGGACGGGGTGCATGCTGCCCGTGGCGTCGATGCACATCACGATGTCGACGGCGTACTGGAGGTTCCCCTGGTACTTCTCGATCTCGGCGCTCATGTGCGTGCGTCCTCTCGGTCACGGGGTGGGTCGGTCGCTGGACAGGCCCTCTCGGCGGTGACCGAGATTGATGCGGACCCTGGACTTGGCGGGCCTGTCGTCGGTGGGCTTGTCGTCAGCGGGTCCGTCATGGGGGCGGTCGGGCGGGTTGAACTGGACGCGGCTTCTGCGCGGTCCGTCGGCGGCGGACGGGGCGGGGGCGGGCGCGGCAGGGGTGGCCGGGCGTGGCTGCGGAGTGGCGTGGAGGGTGCAGGCCTCCGGGTCCTTGAGGGCCGCCAGGAAGTCGTCGACGGTCGGGCGGGCGCCGGGGTCGGCCGAGGTCATGGCCGTGAGCAGCGCCTGTGTCGAGGTGCCGAGCCGTTCGTCGACGGCCAGGGGGTCGGCCGCGTTGACCGCGTCCGCCGGTGAGCCGAAGCGACTGTCGTGGGCGGGGAGGGAGCCAGTGAGGTAGACGTGGGTCATCAGGCCGAGCGCGAACACGTCCACGGCCGTCGTCAGCTGCCCGCCCTCGACGGACTCGTCGCCCTGCACATAACGCCGCCACTCCGGCGCCCCGTACAGCGAGTCGCCGGCGATGTCCTCCCGGGCCGGTGGCCGCCCGGAGAGGTAGGAGTCGTCGAAGTCGATGAGCTTGGCCGTGTGGAACGCGGCCCCTTCCCGCCTCTGGACCAGGACGTTGGCCGGCTTCAGGTCGCCGTGCACCACCTCGATGTCGTGGAGCAGCCGCAGGCTGGTCGCCAGGGTCCGCAGCAGCACCGCCCGCTGCTTCGGACCGAGTGACTGCGGCTTCTCCAGGCCGGCGGTGTCGATGCGTTCGGTGACCTTGTAGTAGGTGCTGCCCGCGTGGAAGAAGTCCGTGGCGAGGACCAGGTTGCCCGCGCCGCCTGCGTCGGGGCGCAGCCGCTTCATGATGCTCCGGTGCCGCTCCTCGAACTCACGGCAGGTCTCCAGCCGGATCCGTCGGCTCGCCGCGCTGCCGCCGCCGCCCTCGCGTGGGCGCTTGGGTTCGAGGAACCGCTTGAGGAAGTACTCCCGGCCGTCCTTCTCGGCGAAGGCCCACACGCATTTCCCGCCGTCGGCGTTGGTCGGGTCGCTGACCACCCGGTACCCGCCGATCACATCGCCCCGCTTCACTCCCGTACCCCCGGCATGAGCTGCTCGTATGTGTGTCGGTAGGACTCCCACGTCCGGTCCTGCCAGTCCCGCACCGCGTCGGGCCCGGCGGCCGACGGAACGTCCTGGTACCCGCCGCGCACGACGCTGTCGTGTCGCCCGGCGAAGGCGCCGCGCAGGTGCGTGAAGTCGTCGAAGCCCAGCGCGGCGAGACAGAGCGAGGCGTCGTCCGCCGTGACCGGCTGGATCGCCTGGCGCATCAGCTCGGCCCAGTGGCCCGCGCTCCGGGCCTGCCCGAGCGTGTCGAGGAGCAGGCACTCGAACTGGGCCGGGGTGTGGACATAGCCGAAGAACCCGTCGGTCGCCGCCAGCAGCACGCAGGGTTCACTGAACTCGCCCTGCTGGACGGAGAGTTCGAAGTCGCGGTCGGCGCAGATAACGTTCGTCATCGGCGGGTCCTGGCGGAGCTGGGCGAGCGTGTCGTCCTCGTGGGTGTCGTCCCGGGTGAGGGCGTGCAGACCGCTGCCGGGAAGCAGGGCGTAGGACCGCGAGTCACCGGCCCACAGGGCCTGCCAGCGGACGCCTTCGTCGTCGACCCGGTAGCGGACCGCGGCCATGGTGGTGGGCAGCAGTCGGCGCATCGACCCGGTGACCTTGCTCCGGGTCCCGTGGGGCGCGAGGTCCAGCACGGCCCGCAGGCAGTACTTCAACCGCTCGGTGGTGTCCGGCACTTCGCCGTCGACGACCCCCTGGAACCAGCACTCCGCCGCCAGTCGCGCGCTCCGCGCCCCGACCCAGGCACCGGTGTGCGTCGCACCGTCGGGCGCGTGCCATGCGGGGGCGGCGCCGGACCCGCCCGAGCCGTCGAACACGGCCAACAGGCCGTTCCCGGTGGGCCGGTGATGGACCGCGAGCGGCTCGGCGTCCTCTCCGTGACCGGGGCGGCGTTCCGTCCAGACGGTGAGGGCCTGGAGGCGGGTGTGGGTGGCGGACCAGGTGAGGTGGCCCGGGTGCGGGGGCGGAGAAGCGGGCTGGGAGGGGCGGGAGTCCGGGGCGCGGGTGGGCTTCGGGGGGATGGTCATGGGCCGGTCACCGGTCCTTCGCCGCTACGGCGTTCCTCCCCCGTTCGCGTCTCCTCCGTTCGCGTCTCCTCCGTTCGCTTCTCCCCCGTCGCCGTCGTCCCCCGCACCCTGCTGGCGCGGCGCGTCGGGGCGGGGGACGGAGGCGGCAGTGGCTCCTCCTTGCGGGCCAGCACCTCGCCTCGCAGTACCTCGGCCCCGCCCGGCGTCGGCCGCGGCCCCGTCACCACCCGAGGCACCCCGCGCACACGGCTGGGACCAGAGGCCTCCAACAGGCCCGGTAACGCGCGCAGTTCGGCACGGGCGTCGTACAGCCGGACGGCCGGGGCGCCCGTGACCCGCCGCAGCGCGGTGTTCAGGGCCTCCTCCGCTTCCCGGAGCTGTTCGGTGCCGTAGCGGCGGGACACGTCGCGCAGTCGGGCGTGGAGCGGGTCGTACCAGGCGGCGCTCATGTCCCGGATGCCCCGGGCCACGATCTCGGCGGGGTCGGTGACCCGGCACATCAGCCGCAGGTGGCAGTGGAACGCGTCGGGCGCGTCCCGGCCGGGCAGCCGTAGGTCGAGTGCCAGTCGGTGCTCGGTGGTGTCCACCAGATACATCCCCCCGGGCGCCAGTACCAGCGCCCTTCCCGGTGGCGGCGTCCGCGGCGGGCGGACCCGTGGCAGGGGCTGGGCGTCGACCACGGGGTCGTACGTCAGCGAGTGCGTCACCCGTCATGGGTACCAGCGGGCGCTCGGGACCCCTCCCGAGCGCTCACCGGCGTCGTCAGCGGCTCTTCTCGGCGAGCAGTTCGAGCAGGGCGTGCGCGGTGTTGGCGTCGGAGTCCATGTCGGGGATCTCGGCGGCGTCGGACGCCCACCTCGCGCCCCCGAACGGCGAGGGCGCCAACCTCGCCATGCCGACAGCACCCGGCATCCGGTCGGCAGGACTCGCACCCGGCCGACCACACCTGGCATCCGACCGGCAGATGAGACGACACCGGGCTCCGGCGACGACTCCCCCTCAGACCGGCGGCGGCGCCACGCAAGAAGGCCCCGGCGCCGGGCTCACCCCCGCGGGTACCGGGCCAGCCATGCCGGTGCGGCGCCCGCCGGGCTGTGCAGGGCCGGGCCCTGGGTCATCTCCATGGCGAAGTCGTCGGCGAGTTCGAGGATGGTGGGGCGGCCTTCCAGTTCGGCCAGCCAGGCCGGGGGGAGGGCGGTCTCGCCGTGGAGGGCGCCGAGGAGGCCGCCGGTGAGGGAGGCCGCCGCGGCGGAGGGGCCGTCGTGGTTCACGGCGAGGCAGAGCCCGTGCCGGACGTCCTCGCCGACCAGGGCGCAGTACACGGCGGCCGCGAGCAGCCCGTCCGCCGAGCCGTCGGCCGCGAGCTCCTCGACCCGGGCCGGGGTGGGCATGCCCTGCCGTACGGCGCCCAGGGCGTGCTGCAACGCGTCCGACACGGGCTCGTGGCCGGGCCGCGGGGCGAGCAGCGCGAGCGACCGCTGGACGGCACCGTCGAGGCTCTCCCCGCAGGCGAGGCCGTGCACGACGACGGCGTACGCGCCCGCCGACAGATAGGCGATCGGGTGACCGTGGGTCTGCGTGGCGCACTCCACGGCGAGCTGCATGACGAGCTGCGGCTCCCAGCCCACGAGCAGTCCGAAGGGCGCGGAACGGGCGACGGCCTCCGGCCCGAGCTCGGCCGCGTTCTTGGGGGACTCCAGCGTGCCCATGGTCTCGTCACCGAGGCCGAGCAGGAGCGCCCGGGTGGGATCCCGGCGGGCGTACAGCCACTCCTCGCGTGCCAGCCACCCGTCGTCCTTGCGGCGCTCGTCGGGGCCCCAGTCCCGCTGGGTGGCGGCCCACCGCAGATAGGCCCGGTGCAGGTCGGTCGGCGGATGCCAGGCCCCCGTGTCCCGTCTGACCTGGGCTCTTATCAGCCCGTCCACGGAGAAGAGGCTCAGCTGCGTGAGATGGGTCACCGCACCGCGCCGCCCGTACCCGAACCCCAGGTCCATGAGACCCTCCGCGCCGTACTGCTCCTGGATCTCCTCCAACCCGAGCCCGTCGACCGGCGCCCCGAGGGCGTCGCCGACGGCCACGCCGAGCAGCGTGCCACGCACCCGGCTGCGGAAGTCCTGCTGCTCGGTACGGCCCCAGACGGCGCCGAGTGTCGCACCCATCCAGACCTCCCCGTGACAGCGTCCTCGCACGACCGTTCGTCACTGTAATCGACCGGAGACGGTCGGTTCAGGGGGCGGAACGGTATGCGAGGTGTGACCGAAGTGGGCGCGAGTGGTCAGTTATCACCCATCCCGTTCCGGCCCAGCCCGGCCTCCGTTATCGAGGCTCTGCGCCTGCTGGGCGTTCGCGCCCTCACGCTTCCGCGCGCACCAGGAGCGTGCCGATGTGGCCAGGCGTGGGAGCTTCGATGACCTGGGCTTGCGCGTCACGGAACCCCGCGGACACGAGCATGTTCTTCCACCGTCGGGGCGTATAGCTGTAGCGGTACGTGTACATCGGTTTCCCGGCGAAGCCCCCCTTGTACATGCCCTGCGGGCCGTACGCGCCGGGAATGGCCGGCGGCTGCGAGAAGGCGAACACACCTCCGGGGCTCAGCCGTTCACGGACCAGGGGCAGGAGCCGAAGCGGGTCGGCGAACCAAGCCGCGCCGAAGATCGAGTAAATGGCGTCGTACGTCTCGTCGGTGGCCCGCAGGTAGGAGATTGCCTCGCCTTGATGGAAGACGGCGCCGGTCGACGCCCATTTCTTGCTGATTTTCCGCACCATGACCGGCGACAGGTCGAGGCCGTGGGCCCTGATGCCCCGCTCAGCAAGATGGGCGACCGCGCGCCCGGTGCCGCAGCCGATCTCGAACACCTGGGCAGGGCTCTCGCCCAGCACCTCGGGGCCAGGGCCGTGCCCCGCGTACTGGGTCCAGCAGAACACGGGCTCGGCGTCGTCCTTGAAGGCTGACTCGGCGTAAGCGTTCCAGACATCGGTCTCGATGCCCAGGTCATGACGTACGGGCAAGACGTATTCCTCCACGAGCACGAACGGGAACCCCGCCCCCGTGCAGTCGCCGGAGGGGACGGGGCGACCTTAACGGTCGGTCAGTGGCTGTCGGGGACCTTCTCGTCACACGGGCCACAGTCGGACGCGTCGACCTCCCACAGTTCGCTGTCGATCTCTCGAGTACGCACGTCACGTCATCACGCGGTACTCGGAACTCATGGGAGCGGCCGGCGATGTCGAGGACGCCGTACGCGCCAGGGTGCAACGCCAGGAGTGGCTGTACCGGCCCGGACGCAAGGTCCACGTCCTCATGTGGGAGGCCGCGCTGCGTTCCCGGATCTGCCCTCCCTCAGTGCTCGGCGCCCAACTCGACCGCCTGACCGGCATGATCGGTGTGAACACGGTCGAGCTGGGCATCGTTCCGTTCACCGCCGTGGTGAAGATCGTGCCCGCCAACGGCTTCTGGATCCTCGACGACCGCCTTGTCGTGGCCGAGGACTGGCACGCCGAGCTGTGGCTGGACGACTCGGACAACCTCGCCCTCTACACGAAGGTCTGGCGGACCCTACGGGAGTCCGCCGTGTTCGGCGCGGATGCCCACGCCGTGCTGAACGATGCCCGGCGTGGGCTGAGGTAACGCCGGAGGTCACACGGTGCCGAACTCGCCCTGCTGGACAGCGGTGACGAACGACGACCATGCGGACGGTACGAAGGTGAGCGCCGGGCCGTCCGAGACCTTGCTGTCGCGGACGGGGAGGGTGCCGGAGGGGGCGTAGGACGGAGCCCACTCAACACAGTTGCCGCCCCCGTTACCGCTGTAGCTCGACTTGACCCACTCCACTGGGGAGAGGTCAGGGGTTCTGCTCATTCCGCGTAACGCGCCCGCGTCGCGTCCCTCGCCTCCGCAACCCTCGTCAAGCGCGACGTGACCTCCGCGTGGTCCACGTCGGGGCACTGGAGGAGTTCCGCGAGGGTGAAGGCGACGTAGGCCAACTCGTCCCACGCAGGGCCCATGGCCAGGAGATCCGTCAGGCCCTGGTCGGCCTCGGGCCAGGACGACAGGGCGCAGTTGATGAAGCAGCGGCCCTGGGCGCGCTCCGAATCGCCGAGGTCGTCGTCCTCCAGGGCAATGGTGGACAGTTCGCGCCAGAGGGGTTCGGCGGTACGTAGGCCCTCGGCGCGGCTGAGGGTCAGGGCCAGGTGGAAGGTGCCGGGCAGTGGCTCTGAGGCGCGTAGGCGCTCGGACACCTCTCGGGCCTCGGGCCAGTTCTCGTTGTGGCGGTGGAGCATCACCCGCATGTCGTCCAGGCCGTCTTCGGGGTCCGCCGGGGTGGCCAGGCGGGTTGCCGCCTCGTCCCAGCGGGCGGTCAGGAGCAGGAGGCCTATGGCCTCGTTCGCGGCCCAGGTCGTTTCCGGGCACAGTGCCACGGAGCGGTCGAGGTCGGCCAGGGCCTGTTCGGTGCGGCCCATCGCCAGGCGGGTTTCCGCCCGGCGGCTGTAGGCCCAGCCGTAGTCCGGGTTGATCGTCAGCGCGCGGTCGAGGCACCGGAGCGCTTCCTCGTAGGCTTTCCGAGCGTGCTCCGTCGCGCCCAAGGACGCCCACGCGTAGTCGTACTCCGGGTCCTGCTCCACCGCCCGGACGAACGCCGCCCGTGCCTCGTCGTAGTGGCCCGCGAGGCGGTACGCCGAGCCCAGTTCCGCCGCTGCCCAGCCGTCCTCGGAGTCGACCTCCGCGGCTCGGCGCAAATCCTCGAACCTGCCGTCCTGGTCGCCCAGTCGGTCCCGTACCTGGGCCCGGATGACCAGGGCCCAGGAGTAGTCGGGGAGCACTTCTACGGCACGGCTGAGGTCCGTCAACGCCTCCTCGTGGCGGCCCAGTTCGTGGCAGGCCTGGCCTCGGCTCGCGAGGGCCGAGCCGTAGTCGGGCTTGAGGGTGACGGCCCGGCCGAGTTCGGTGACGGCCTCCTCGAAGCGGCCCGCCCGCCGGTAGGCGTCCCCGCGTTCGGATGCCAGCCACGGGGAGTCGGGGTCGATGCCCACCGCGCGGTCGAAGTCCTCGAACGCCTCGTCCCACTCGCCCCGGAACCCATGCAGCCTGCCCCTGCGCACGAGCGGCCACAGGTACTCCCCGTCGAGCCGCACCGCCTCGTCGAAGTCAGCGAGGGCCGCGTCGTACTGCTTGAGTTCCTGTCGGCACACCGCCCGCCCCGCCAGGTACTCCGGATCGGTCGGGTCGAGGGCGATGGCACGGCCGAAGTCGGCGATGGCCTCCTCGAAACGGCCGGCGAGACGGCAGGTCTCCGCGCGCTCCCCGATCATCAAGTCATCGTCGGGTGCCAGCTCGATCGCGGTGTCGAACGCGGCCAGCGCCGCCGGGAAGTCACCGAGGGACCGCAGGGCGAGGCCGCGACTGGAGTGGGCCTGTGCCTGCGTCGGATCAAGTTCGATCACCCGATCGAGGTCGGCCAGGGACTGCTGGTACTTCCCCTCGCGGCGCAGTTCCCGCGCCCGGAAAAGATGCGCCACTGCCCGCCCTTGCCGGTCAAGCCCGGGCCGGGACAGGACCAGGTCCGCCACCCCGGCCATCGCGGTCGCGTCGTGCGTGAGCGCCTCGCGCAGCAGCGGGGCCCACTCGCGCAGGGCGGGATCGTCCGTCGCGTCGCCCGCCTCCGCCATCATCCGCGCCCAGCGGCGGCCGACCACCACATCGACGGCGCAGGCCCAGACCAGGTCCCGCAGGGCCGCGGCGAGCGCGGTGCGGGGCCGGGCGCACAGCGCGTGGTACGTCTCCTCCAGGCGCAGCTCGCGCCAGGGCTCGTCCACCCATTCCCGGGTGGGGCGCAGCCCGCTCCCCGCCTCCTCGCGCCAGCGGCTGAAGACCCCCGCGAGCCTCTCGTGGCGCTCCGTCCAACTGCGCGGTGAGCGCCGCCGCTGCAGCCGTAGCATCGGCTCGCGCACCAGGTCGTGGTAGCGCAGCCGGTCCCCGCGGTCGTCCACGAACGCGAGGTGGCGCAGCCAGCCGAAGAGGGTGTCGACCTGGTCGTCGGGGCATTCCACGACCGCCCGGAAGACATCCACGTCGACCCGCCGGGGCAGCGCGCAGGTCAGGGCGACGGCCTGGCGCGCGGGGTCCTGCTCCCACTTCAGGAAGCGTTCCACGGCGGTGGCGCTGGGGTCGCCGATGTCGTCGGGCCCTGTGGGGCGCTGCTCGGCCAGGGTCGAGACGAGTACGGGCAGTCCGCCGGTGAGGCGGAGCACCTCCGCCACCACCGGCTCGGCGACGACGCCCCGGTCCGCGAGCAGGCCGCGCGCCTCGGTTTCAGTGAACGGGCCGAGCCGGATGTCGGTCATGAAGTCGGCGAAGCCGCCCCAGCGGGCGGTGTCGAAGAGGTGCTGTCCTGCGGTGACCACGACGACGGTGGCGGGCAACGCGCCGTGCCGGTCGGTGGTCATCACCTCGTGCAGCCAGGCGTCGAGATATGGCCCTGTGCGTTCGTACGTGTCGAAGAACAGGACGATCCACGGCGCCGTCGACGCCGCCTCGGCCAGCTCGGTGAGGAGTACGGGGGTGAGCACCCGCTCCGGGGACAGCACCAGCTGCACATCGTCCTGGTTGCGGAAGCGGGCGCTGAGCCCCGCCCGCAACCGGTCTGCTCCCTGGGCGAGTTGGGCCGCGTCCAGCGCGCCCGCGAAGGCGCCGACACCCGGCACCATGCCGAGCCCCACCAACCCGGCCCGCATCACCGCCGTGGTACCGGCCGACGGGCTCTCCGGAGCCATTGCCGCGACAGCGGCCTCCGCCTCGTGCCGGCGCTCCCGATGGGCGGCGAGCGAGCGGTCCAGCTCCTTGAACCTGCGGCCCTGCGCCGCGAACTGACGGCTGATCGCGTCCATCGCCTCCGGCACACTGCCGACGGTCTCGTCCACGTACGCGGTGAGCGCGCCCTTCTCCCGGGCCAGTTGCTCCAGCTCGCGCACCAGGAACGTCTTCCCGACCCCCGCGGTGCCGTGCACATGGAACAGGAACCGGTGCCGCTCGTCCTCCGGCGCCAGGTCGAAGTTCTCCCGGAAGGCGGCCCGTTCGGCCCCCCGCCCCACGAAACCGGCGCGCCCGCGCTGCCGTATCAGCTCCTGCATCGACGGCCGAGCCTGCGCCATCCCACGTCTCCCTCACGTCCACCGACCGGCACCCCCTCATTCTGCGCCAACACCCGGAGGTGGGGGTCCTGTGAAGCACGCCAACGCCCTTTGTTCCTGGGGTCGCTGTCGGATCAAATGGCAGTCATGACCACTGGTACACCGCGTGCGGGGGCACGGAGCCGCCAGCTTCGGCGGATCGCGGAGCGGCGGACTGACGCACGGCAGCCGACGGGCGGACAACGTCCCAGGGCTCCGCTCGGGGCCCGGCGACCAGGGCAGCGGAACAGGGCGCCGCAGCGGGCCGGCGGTTTCCCGGGGACGCCGGGTGACGTGCCCGGGGGGCCTCGGGGGCACTGGGCCGTTCTTCTCGCGGCGGTCCTCCCCGGCGTCGCGGCAGTCGCCACGCTGGTCTTCACCTGGGTGTCCGTGATCCAGGTCTCCGAAGAGCTGACGATCTCCGAGCAGGGGCAGATCGCGGACCGGCTCGACAAGGCCATGGAACGCCTGGACGACGGGTCCGCCAACATCCGCAGAGGTGCGATCTTCTCGCTCCAGGGCATCATGGAGGACTCTCCGCGGCAGCAGCCGACCGTGATCGCCACGCTGTCCGAGTACATCCGCAGCCGCGCCACCAAGAAGCCCGCCGCCAAGACCGACAAGGCTCCCGACATCCAGGCGGCCCTGTCCGTGCTCGGCCAGCGCGACCCCACCCACGACGGTGACCGCCCCCTCGACCTCAGAGGCGTCCAGCTGGCAGGTGTCGATCTGCACGGGGCGGACCTGAGCCGGGCGAACCTCGCCGGCGCGGTCCTCTCCCACGGCAACCTGGCGGACACGAACCTGTCCGGAGCGGACCTTCACGGTGCCTCGCTGAGCGGGACGGTTCTGACGCATGCCGACCTGACCGGAGCGAACCTGCGCGGTACCGTCCTCAGCGACGCCGTGCTGACCGGGGCGAACCTCTCCGACGCACGTCTCCAGCGGACGGACCTGCGGGAGGCGGACCTGACGGACGTGACGCTGGAGGGCGCGGACCTGACCGGCGTGCGCCGCCCGGAAGGTGACCTGCCGACGTCGAGCCCGAGCCCGAGCCCCGATTCCCCCTCCGCTTCCAGGCCGGCTCCCGCTCCCGCCGCCTGACTTCCGCACGGAACTGGCTCAATGGGTTCCCGCCCCCCGGCCCAGTACGGAAAATGATCTGCATGACCACACCCCCACGCACCGCACTCCACCTGGCCGCCACCCTCCTCACCGGCACCGTGGCCCTCTACATATCCCTCGTGGCCTTCGGCAACATCACCGACTTCGGGACGAACCAGCAGTTCGTGCAGCACGTCCTGGCCATGGACACCACGTTCAAGGACGAGGACCTGATGTGGAGAGCCATCACCAGCAAGGGACTTCAGAACGCCGCATACGTCGCGATCATCGTCTGGGAGACCGTCGCCGCGCTCGTGCTGATATACGGCACCTGGCTGTGGGCCCGGGGCGACCAGGCCCGGGCGCGCCGCTTCTCCACCTACGGCCTGCTGATGCTGATGCTTCTCTTCGGCGCCGGGTTCATCGCCATCGGCGGTGAGTGGTTCTCCATGTGGCAGTCGGGGGACTGGAACGGACTGGACGCCGCGACGCGAGTGTTCCTGTTCAGTGGCGTCGTGCTGATCGTCAACCACCTCCCGAGGGACAGCTGACGCCGACGCTTCAGTGGCGCAGCGCCCACTTCTGGACAGCCTCCAGCGGGCCCGTCGAGAAGCGCCTGAGCCACAGGGTCGAGCCCGCCATCAGGACCGCGCAGACCGTGGCCCACAGACCCACGACCCACCAGGGACCCGTGTCGCCGAGCCGTTCCGCCAGGCCCAGGCCGATGCCGTACGAGACGAGGACGCAGAGCGCGTTCTGCAGGACGTAGCCGGACAGGGCGGTGCGGCCGACGGAGGTCAGGCCCGTCATGAGCGGGCCCGGCCTCCGTACCCGGTCCACCAGGGCACCGATCAGGCCGATGTACCCGAGGGCCAGCAGCGGGGCGGCACCGTAGCGGGCCAGGAGGAAGAAGTCCGGGCCGGCCAGGGTCGCCGCCGCGTTGAGGGGCAGGCCGAGGCCGAGGCCCCAGGCCAGGAGGCGGGAGCGCAGTCGGCGGCCCGTCTCGTCCGCGCCGAAGGCCCCGGCCCGGAACAGCCGGACGCCCAGCAGGAAGAGGAAGAGCAGGAGGAAGAAGGTCAGGACCGGCTCCATGCGGAGCGCGAGCGCGTTCTCCAGACGGAAGTTGATCTGGTCCAGGTAGCCGCCGTGCGCGTACAGATCCACGACCTCTGCGGAGACACCGCCGCCCTCGCCGCCGTCCTCGCCTCCGGCCGTCGCCAGGGCGGCCGTCAGCAGGGCCATGAACGTGAGATGGAGGCCCGCCGCCCACCACATCACCCGCCGCTGCGCCCGCTCCGAGCGGGTCAGCAGCCAGGCCACGAGGAGCGCGGTGACGGCGTATCCCATCAGTACGTCCCAGGCGAAGACCAGCACGAAGTGCACGGTGCCCTCGGCGAACAGGAACAGCGCCCGCCACCGGTAGCGGCCCGGCCACGGCTGCCCGCGCCGCGCCGCCGAGGCGTACTGGATGGCCAGACCGACGCCGAACAGGATCGTCAGCAGCGACAGGAACTTGCCGTTCGCCAGCACGCTGAAGACCGTCTCGACGGCTCCCGTGTCCGTACCGGCCTCAAGGGCGCCCCACTCCGCGCCGGGCCCGGTGAAGATCCATACGTTCGTCATGAGCGTGCCCAGGATGGCCGCCCCGCGCAGGACGTCGAGGAGGGGCAGTCGTCGTCCGGTGGGCGGGGTCTCCTGGGCGGGCCGCGGGGCCAGCTCGTCCGTGGGCTGCGTCATGTACTCATCGTCACGACGGTCACGCCCCGAATCGTCATGAGCGAAGCCGATCCTGCGGTACATCGAAAGATGCAGCGAGCCCACGGCCTGCTGGACCCGCCCCACTCGGCCTACTTGACCACGACCACCGGCGTGCCCGTCTCCCCGAACGTCCACAGCGCCTCGCCGTCGGCCGCCCGCGTGCGGACCCCGCCGGTCTGCTTGCCCTCGGCGGGCGGGGGCGAGGAGCCGTCCACGGCGTTGGAGAAGGCGATGGAGACGCCGGACCTGGCGGCGAAGTAGATGATGTTCTCGATCTGCACGCCGTCCGAGCCCGTCGTGGCCATGGTGCGTGACGACACCGCGTATGTGCCGGGGTCCGGGCTCACCGTGCCCGGCCAGACGGTGAAGGTACGGCGGGCCGCGTCGCTCGCGTCGACCAGCCACACCCGCTTCTGGCCGAGGGAGTACACCACCCGGCGCCCCGTGCCCGAACCGTCCGGCACGGCGGTGGACTCGGCGGACTTCGACGGGGCGGGGCTCGCGCCCGGCGACGCCGACGCGCTCGGGCGGGCCGCCGCCGTGGCCGTCGGATGCGGCCCCTTGTCGGCCTGCACGGCGAGGACGGTGACGGCGGCTATCGCTCCCACCGTCAGACCGGTCACCCAGACCTTGGGAGCAGGCACGGCACGCATCTCCTCAGCTGCACAAGCTACGGGAACCCCTCCAGCGGGGGTCGGATCATCGTACCGACCCCCGTGGGGCGGACTTCCTCAGTCCAGCACCGGCAGCAGCTCCGGCAGATGCCCGTCCGAGGCCGCCGCCGCCCGCTGCCGCTCCTCCGGGACCTCGCCGTACAGGGTCGTGCGGGGCTTCGCCGGACGCCCGGCCGCCTCGGCGACGGCCACCAGGTCTCGTACCGACTTGTAGGAGCCGTACGACGAACCCGCCATCCGCGAGATCGTCTCCTCCATCAGCGTGCCGCCCAGGTCGTTGGCGCCGGAGCGGAGCATCTCCGCCGCGCCCTCCGTGCCCAGTTTGACCCAGCTGGTCTGGATGTTGGGGATGTACGGGTGGAGGAGGAGGCGGGCCATGGCCGTCACCGCGCGGTTGTCGCGGATCGTCGGGCCGGGGCGGGCGATGCCGGCCAGGTAGACCGGGGCGTTGGTGTGGATGAAGGGGAGGGTCACGAACTCCGTGAAGCCGCCGGTGCGTTGCTGGATGCCGGCCAGGGTGCGCAGGTGGCCGAGCCAGTGGCGGGGCTGGTCGACATGGCCGTACATCATCGTCGACGAGGAGCGGATGCCGAGCTCGTGCGCGGTCGTCACCACCTCGATCCACGTCGCCGTCGGCAGCTTGCCCTTGGTCAGGACCCAGCGGACCTCGTCGTCGAGGATCTCGGCGGCGGTGCCGGGAATGGAGTCCAGGCCGGCCTCCTTCGCGGCGCTCAGCCACTCCCTGATCGACATGCCGGTGCGGGTGGCGCCGTTGACGACCTCCATCGGGGAGAAGGCGTGGACGTGCATGCCGGGCACGCGCTCCTTCACGGCCTTCGCGATGTCGAAGTACGCCGTCCCGGGCAGGTCCGGGTGGATGCCGCCCTGCATGCAGACCTCCACCGCGCCCACCTCCCACGCCTGTTGGGCGCGGTCGGCGACCTGGTCCAGGGAGAGGGTGTAGGCGTCGGCGTCGGTGCGGCGCTGGGCGAAGGCGCAGAAGCGGCAGCCGGTGTAGCAGACGTTGGTGAAGTTGATGTTCCGGGTGACGATGTACGTGACGTCGTCGCCGACCACGGACTTGCGGACGTCGTCCGCCACCCCGCACAGCGCGTCCAGCGCCGGGCCGTCCGCGTGCAGCAGGGCCAGCGCCTCGGCGTCGGTCAGCCGGGTCGGGTCGTCGGCGGCGACCCGGAGCGCCTGGCGGACGTCGGTGTCGATGCGCTCGGGCGCCATCCCCGGCGCCGCGGCCTCGCGCAGGGCGCCCCAGTCGCCGTACACCACGTCGAAGTCGTCGCGCCGGTCGGACGTACGGCCCTCGGTGTCGATGGTGGAGTGCAGATCCGTACGGCCGGACGCGACGAAGGCCTCCTCCGGCTCCTGCCACGGGTGGCCCTCGACGACCGCGTCCGCACGCGCGAGGCCCGTCTCCGGGTCGGCGAGCGCCCGGACGTGCGGAAGCAGCCGGGGGTCCAGCCAGGGTTCACCGCGCTGCACGAACTCCGGGTAGACGCACAGCCGTTCCCGCAGCTCGAAGCCTGCGGCCGCCGAGCGCTCGGCGAGTTCCTCGATCTGCGGCCAGGGGCGTTCGGGGTTGACGTGGTCGATGGTCAGCGGGGAGACGCCGCCCCAGTCGTCTATGCCGGCCCGGATCAGCCGCTCGTACTCGGAGTCGACGAGGTTGGGCGGTGCCTGGAGGCAGGCGCTCGGGCCCATGATGTGCCGGGCGACGGCCACCGTGGCGACCAGCTCGTCGAGTTCGGCGTCCGGCATGCCGCGCATCGCGGTGTCCGGCTTGGCGCGGAAGTTCTGGATGATCAGTTCCTGGATGCCGTGGTAGGCCCGGGCGACCTTCCGCAGCGCGAAGAGGGACTCGGCCCGCTCCTCGTACGTCTCGCCGATGCCGATGAGGATCCCGGAGGTGAAGGGCACGGAGGAACGGCCCGCGTCCTCCAGCACCCGCAGCCGTACGGCGGGTTCCTTGTCCGGGGAGCCGTGGTGGGGGCCGCCGGGCTCGGACCACAGACGGGTCGCGGTCGTCTCCAGCATCATGCCCATCGACGGGGCGACCGGCTTCAGACGCTGGAAGTCGGTCCAGGTCATGACGCCCGGGTTGAGGTGGGGCAGCAGGCCCGTCTCCTCCAGGATGCGGATGGAGATGGCGCGGACGTAGGCGATGGTGTCGTCGTAGCCGTGCGCGTCGAGCCACTCCCGTGCCTCGGGCCAGCGGTCCTCGGGCTTGTCGCCGAGGGTGATGAGGGCTTCCTTGCAGCCGAGGGCGGCACCCTTGCGGGCGATGTCGAGGACCTCGTCCGGCGACATGAACATCCCGTGGCCCGCGCGGCGCAGCTTGCCGGGGACGGTGACGAAGGTGCAGTAGTGGCATTTGTCACGGCACAGCCGGGTGAGGGGGATGAAGACGCTCTTCGAGTACGTGATGACGCCGGGACGCTCCGCTTGTTCGAGGCCGGCGTCTCGTACGCGACCGGCGGACGCGACGAGGTCGTCCAGGGCCTCGCCGCGGGCCTGCAGCAGTACGGCGGCCTCGGCGACATCGAGGGCGACGCCGTCCCGGGCGCGTTTGAGGGCGCGACGCATGGAGTTCTCGGTGGGGCCGGTTCCGGGGGTCGCAGGAGTCGTCATTCCTTGAGCATACGTTCGAGGCTTGCGAGGTCGGGGGTGGTTCGGGGTGGTGCTGTGCATGGCCGGGTGCGGGTGCGTTGTGGCTGGTCGCGCAGTTCCCCGCGTCCCTTAGGGGACTGCCAGGACGCCTGATTACACGTACTCGGCGTACTCGTCCAGGACGCGCAGCACCTCCATCTCCCCCGCCGGCGGTAGCTGCACCACAACCTCCTCGATGCCCAGCTCGGCATAGTGCGCGAGCTTCCCCGCGCTGGGATACACCGCGTACGGCACCACCTGGAGAGCGTTCGGATCACGCCCGGCGTCCACCCAGGCGGACCGGAGCACAGGCAGGGTTTCGGACAGTCCGCGGCCGCCGATCGGCATCCAGCCGTCCGCGTACTCGCTGATGTGAGCGAAGAGTTTCGGACCGGCTGCCCCGCCGATCAGCGTGCGGGGCCCGTTGACCTTCGGGCCGCGCGGCTTCTGCACCGGCTTGGGGAAGGCGTAGCTGGCCCGGACACCGCCGAACTCGCCCTCGTACGCCGTGGGTTCGTCCGTCCACAGTGCTCGCATCAGGGCCATCCGGTCGCGGACCAGTTCCCGCCGGGTCCGCCAGTCCACGCCGTGGTCGGCGGCCTCCTCCACGTTCCAGCCGAAGCCGAGGCCGAGGGTGAAACGGCCGCCGGAGAGGTGGTCCAGGGTGGCGATCTGCTTGGCCAGGTCGACCGGGTCGTGCTGGGCGACCAGGGTGATGCCGGTGCCGAGGCCGAGGCGTTCGGTGACGGCGGCGGCCTGGCCGAGGGCGACGAAGGGGTCGAGGGTGCGGCCGTACTCGGGCGGCAGGTCGCCGCCGGCCGGGTACGGGGTGGTCCGCTCGACGGGGATGTGGGTGTGCTCGGGCAGGTACAGCCCGGCGAACCCGCGCCGCTCCAGCTCACGGGCGAGCCGGATCGGGGTGATGGTCTCGTCGGTGAGGAAGATCGTGACGGAGATGCGCATGACTGCATCTGTACCGCGCGACCGCCCCGATGTCCATACCGACCGGTCGGCACAGATTTCACGTCTACCGGTCGGCTGCCGATTGTCTGCCGATTCCCTTCCCTTGCACGGCAGTTCACGGCTGAATACGAGAGTTGCACGCACCACCACTGCACCACCCACGCCCTGTCACTCACGACGACCTGGGGAGCAGCAGCATGTGCGAGGACGATCACGCGGGCCCCGCGGACCACACGGGCGGCCACGCCGGCCTGGGAAGACGCGCGCTGTTCGTGACGGGCGCGGCCGCCGCGCTTACGTTGGGAAGCGTGACCTTCGCCAGTGGCGCCGACGACACCCGGGACGCGCGGACCCGCACGGTGCGGGGCACCCTGCCGCCCGGGTCCCCCGACTTCGTGTACCTGCCGGTCGAAGTGCCGGACGGGGTGCGGGAGATCAAGGTCTCCTACAGCTACGAGAAGCCGTCCGTCCCGGCCGGCACCCCGGGCAACGCCCTCGACATCGGCATCTTCGACTGGCGCGGTACCGAACTCGGCGGCCGCGGTTTCCGGGGCTGGTCGGGCGGGGCGCGCACGGAGTTCTTCATCCGGGCGGACGAGGCGACGCCGGGGTACGTGCCGGGCCCGGTCCGCGAGGGCACGTGGCACATCGCGCTGGGCCCCTACACGGTGGCGCCGCAGGGGCTGCCGTACGAGGTCACCGTCACGCTGACGTACGGCGAGCCCGGCGAGGCCGTGGAGCCGACGTACCCGCCGGACCGGGCGAAGGGCCGGGGCCGGGCCTGGTACCGGGGCGACTGCCATCTGCACTCCTGGTTCTCCGACGGCCGCCGCACGCCGGCCGAGATCGCGGCGCTGGCGCGGGCGGCGGGGCTGGACTTCATCAACAGCTCGGAGCACAACACGCACTCGGCGCACGCGCACTGGGCGGACCTGGCCGGCGACGACCTCCTGATCATGCTGGGCGAGGAGGTCACGACCCGCAACGGTCATGTGGTGGCGCTCGGCACCGAACCCGGCACCTTCGTGGACTGGCGCTACCGGGCCCGGGACAACCGCTTCGGCCGGTTCGCCCGGCAGATCCGCAAGGCCGGCGGCCTCGTCGTGCCCGCCCACCCGCACGCCACCTGCGTCGGCTGCAACTGGAAGTTCGGCTTCGGCGAGGCGGACGCGGTCGAGGTGTGGAACGGGCCGTACACGCCGGACGACGAGGTGACCCTGGCCGACTGGGACAGCATGCTGGTGGCCTCGGTGCGGGAGGGCCGTGACTGGATCCCGGCCATGGGCAACAGCGACGCCCACCGCGACCCGGACCCGGTCGGCAGCCCGCAGACGGTGGTCCTGGCCGACGACCTGACCCGCGAGGCGATCCAGGAGGGCATCAAGGCGGGCCGGTCGTACGTGGCCGAGTCGAAGAACGTCTCCCTGAACTTCGGCGTGTCCGGCGCCAAGGGCGAGCACGCCGGCATCGGCGAACGCCTCAAGGCCGACCGCGACACCCCGGTGACGGTCCGCCTGGAGGCCTCGGGCGCCCCCCGCTGCACGGTCCGCTTCGTCACCGACCAGGGCGTCCTGTTCACCAGCCCACCGCTGCCGGTGGCCGGCTCGGGTGTCGTGGAGTGGCGTACGACACCCTCGTACGCTGCCTACGTCCGGGCGGAGCTGCGGCACGAGGCGGCGGCGGGACCGCGGCCGGGGGCGTTGGCGGCGTTCACGAACCCGATCTTCCTGGGACGTCAGGCCGACCGGGCCTAGGTGCCCGGGGCCTCCAGGTCCGCCACCACCGCCGCGTGGTCCGACGGCCACACCCCGTCGACCGGGCCGGCCCCGGCCCGGCGTACCGTTCGCACGGTGCCGGTGCCGTCGGGGCCGGTCGGGGCGCCGACGTGGATGTAGTCGATGCGGGCAGCGGGACCGAGGCCGGGGTGGACGTACGGGTTGGTGTGGTCCCAGGTGGCGGACGGGGTGGCCGGGTCGGCGTACTCCCACGCGTCGTGGAAGACCTGGCCGGGTACGGCGGGCGCGGTGCGGGTGCCGCCGAACAGGCGGATCTCGTCCGAGTCGGGCCGGGCGTTGAAGTCGCCGGTGACGACGGGCGGGAAGTCGGTGCCGGTGCGGTGGGCGGCGACGAACTCGGCGAGCGCGGTGACCTGTCGGCAGCGTACCGCCGAGGCGTGCGTCGCGGACGTCAAGTGAGCGGTGAAGAACGGCACTTGGCCGCCCGGCGTGTCCAGGCGGGTGTAGAGGGCGAGCCGGCCGTCGTCGAGCTCCTCGGGGACCGGCAGGCGCAGCACCTCCCGCCGCACGACCGGCCAGCGGCTCAGCACGGCGTTGCCGATGTCGACCCCGGGCTCCCCGATCCGCCGCCGCCAGCGCTCGGGGCGGGCGAGGGCGCCCAGGTCCAGTGCAGACCGAGCTCGTCGGCCAGCCACGCGGCGAGGTTCTCGCCGCCCGCGGCCCACACCTCCTGGAGGCCGACGACATCGGGCCGCAGGTCCCGCAGGACGGCGAGGACGGCCTTCTGCCGCTCGGCCCAGGGGCCGAACCGCCACCACAGGTTCCAGGTCACCACGCGCATGGGCACCGTCTCTCGCAGAGGGAACCGTTCGGGGTTCCGCCATTCGTTCGATCCCGCGTGAGAGACATTGAAGAGCATCACCGCCGCCACGAGACGGGAGACCCGACAAACCATGCCCCGCAGCCCCGAGACCAAGTACCGCGTCGTCACCGCGCTCCAGCGCCGCCTCAACGCCGTCATGCGCCGCCTGCCGGCCCACACCCTGCTGGAGACGACGGGCCGCGTCTCCGGCCTGCCCCGCCGCACCCCGGTCGGCGGACGCCGCGTCGGCGACTCGTTCTGGCTGGTCTCCGAGTTCGGCGAGCGCTCCCAGTACGTCCGCAACATCAAGGCGGACCCGCGGGTGCGGGTCCGGCTCCGGGGCCGCTGGCACACCGGCACCGCCCACCTCCTCCCGGACGACGACACCACGGCCCGCCTGCGCGCCCTGCCCCGGCTCAACAGCGCCGCGGTCCGGGTGGTCGGGGTGGGGCAGCTGACGGTGCGGGTGGACCTGGACGGGTGAGCGGTGTCGGTGAGGAACGGTCTGAGGTCAACCAGGTGTGGTGTACGGCTTCTTGACATGCCATCACCCCTTCACTGAAATGAACACCCGACACCGCCGCACCACACACGGGGGCCGCATGTCCGTACGGACCGACGATGATCCGGCTGCCTGACCCGGAGCGCTCCCGCGCCCTCCTCTTCGGCACGGCCACCTACGCGTCCGACGAGTTATCCGACCTGCCGGCCGTGGCCCACGACCTTCAGGACCTGCGCGGCGCCCTGACCTCACCGCTGGGCGCCTTCGCCGCCGAGCACCGTGATGTACTCCTCGATCCGCCCGGCCTGATCCCGCTGTTCGACGCGTTGAACCGCCAGGCCGCCGAGGCCCGGGACAGGCACCGCCCCTGCCTGCACCGCCCCCGCTCATGACCGAGCAAGCGCACGTGTCCCGCGCGCTCGTCCTCGCGGGGACCGCGCACTTCACCAGGAAGGACCTGGCGCAGACGATCCGCGGGAACTGGACGACCGCGGCCGACCTGTTCTTCCGGCGGATGGGCACCGCCACGCAGCCCAGCGAGGGCTGGACCGAACTCCGCTCCTGGCTCCGGCAGTTCAACGATCACCGGACCGATGACGTCGAGGGCCGCATCGTCCTCATCGACCACCGGCTCACCGACCCCGCCCTCCCCCACGACCACAAACTGCTGCACCTGCTCCGCTGGCTCGACCCGGAGGGCCCGGTCGTCCACCGCGGCCGTCCGGTCACCTACCGCACGCTGGCGCGCGCGTGCCTGCGCCCGTACGTCGGCGGAGACAGCGCAGAGGGCGGCTCCAGCGGCGACGAGGAGCTCCTGGAGGAGCTGTCCGGACCGCACCAGCTGCTCGACACCCTGTCCGGGTTCGCCGGGCTCCACCGGCTGGAGGGCGTGCAGCGCGCGTGGGACGAGGCCCTGGCGGCCTGGCGGGCGTCCGAGACCGCTGTCTGGCCGGCCGAGGTGCGGAACTGGGCCGCCGAGGTGGGGCCCGGGGCGCTGCTGGCCGCTCTGCTGCCACCGGAGGACCTGGCCGAGGTGCTGCCCCCGCTGCCGACCGAGGGCCCGCCGGTTCCGTCGACCGGCTGGTACGACCGGCTGCTCGTGGCCGCCGGAGGACGGGAGACCCTGTTCGGCCGGCTGGCGGAGGTCGAGTGGTCCGACCGGGCCCGGCAGGAGGGACGCGCCTGGGCCGGGCGGGAGGAGCAGCGGCGCCGGGCCGAGGAGGAGCAACGCGCGCGGCGGGAGGAGACGGCCCGCCGGGAGAAGGAACGGCGGCTGGCCGAGGAACCGCGGTTGCGGGAGGAGCGGAGGCTCGCCGAGGAGGAACGGCGGCGACGGGGCAGGCAGGCGCAGGAGGAGGAGCAGGAGCGGCAGCGCAGGCTGAGGGAGTGGCGGGCTGCGGAGGCGGTCCGGTTGCGTCCGGCCGCGCGGGCCGGGGCCGTGCTCCGCGCGTTCGCGCTCGGCGCCGTGTGGGCGCTGATCCCCGTCGTGGCCGTCTGGCTCAGCTGGTGGTTCTCCAGCTACGAGTTCGACGCGGCGCAGGTCCTTTCCTGGCTGGCCTGCGTGGTGAGCGCCGCCGCGCTGTACCGGCTGGTCCCGTGCGCCTATCGGCTCGGCGCCGCCTTCCGGCCCCGGCCGCTCGCACCCGCCACCTGGCTGCCGCCGACGCGCGCGGTCCTGGGGACCGGTGCGGTGCTGCTGGTCTACGGCCTGATCGGCGGCGACTCCTCGTCACGGGCGAGCAGGATCAAGGCAGACTCCGACCTCCTCCGCGAGGTGGGCCTGGGCAAGTTCCTCACCTATGTGGGGCAGAACGGCACCAGGGACTCCTTCGGCGACATGCTGGTCGGACTGCTGGCGGTGGCCGCAGCGGCCGGCTGTGTCTGGATCGGCCTGCGGGCCGGCCGCATCACAGCCCGTCGCTGGGAGGAGAAGTTCGCCCGCGCCCAGGAGCAGGCACGCGGGCCCGAGCGACATCAGTGAGCCGGGTCCGGGCCCGCCCCTCGCCGATGAGCCTGGCCCCCCGTGCTCACCCCGGCCACACGATCGCCTGCACCTCGCTGTACGCGTGCAGTGCGTACGACCCGACGTCCCGGCCGACTCCGCTCTTCTTGAACCCCCCGAAGGGCGCCTCCATGTTGCGTCCGACGGTGTTGATCCCGACGCCGCCGGCCCGCAGCCGTCGGGCGACCCGGAAGGCGCGGGACACGTCGCCGGACCAGACGTAGTCGATCAGGCCGTAGTCGGTGTCGTTGGCGAGGGCGATGCCCTCCTCCTCGTCGTCGAAGGGGATGACGCAGACGACGGGTCCGAAGATCTCCTCGCGGGCGACGCGCATGTCGTTGGTGCAGTCGGCGAGGAGGGTGGGGGCGACGTAGAAGCCCTTCTCGTACGGCGGCCGTTCACCACCCGCCACCACCACGGCGCCTTCCTTGCGGCCCGTCTCCACGTACGACTCCACCCGGTCCCGGTGCTCCGCCGAGATCACCGGCCCGACGACCGTGCCCGCCGCACGCGGATCCCCGACCGTCAACCGCCGGGCGTAGACGGCCAGTTGCTCGACGAGCCGGTCGTACACGCCTCGCTGGGCCAGCACCCGCGTGGGGGCCGTGCAGATCTGCCCGCTGTAGAAGGAGAACGTCGTGCCGATCCCGGCCACCGCCGAGCCGACGTCCGCGTCGTCGAAGACGACCGCCGCGCCCTTCCCGCCGAGCTCCATCAGCTGGCGTCTCATGTCCCGCCCGCACACCTCGGCGATGCGCTGCCCGACCGCCGTGGACCCGGTGAAGCTCACCATGTCGACGTCCGGGGAGGAGACGGCCGCCTCGCCGACCTCGACCGCGCGGCCGGAGACGACGTTCACGACACCCGACGGCACGCCCGCGGCCTCCAGCGCCTCCGCCATCCGGTAGACGGACAGGGGATCCTGCGGGGCCGGCTTCACGACGACCGTGTTGCCCATGGCCAGCGCGGGGGCGATCTTGCCGGCCGGGTTGGCCCACGGGTTGTTGTACGAGGTGACGCAGGTGACGACCCCGACGGGCTGGCGGACGGCGAGGGCGCCCATCACGCCGGCCCTCCCCTCCCCCACTGCCTTGAAGGCGTGGGAGGTGCCCCCATGCCCGGCCTCGTTGATCTGCGGCGGGATCGCCCACTCGGCGGGCTCCACGCGCGCGTACCGCCGGAACCGTGCGGCGCCCACCCCCACCTGCATGCCCCGTGCCGTGCCGGTCGTCGCCCCGGTCTCGGCCTGGGCGAGTTCGGCGTACGAGGCGAAACGCTCGCCGATGATCCGCGCCGTACGGTCCAGTACGGCCGCCCGCTCCTCCGGAGTCGTCCGCGACCACGGCCCGAAGGCCTCGCGGGCCGCGGCGCAGGCCGCGTGCACCTGATCCCGCGAGGCCTCCGGAGCCCATCCGACGGTCTCCTCGGAGGCCGGGTCGACGACGCCGTAGTACCCACCCTCCGGCTCCACCCACGAGCCCCCGACGAACAGCCGCTGGCGTCCCACTCCCTCGCGGCTCACCTGGTGGCCACCGTCCTGGTGTCCCGCCCGGACCGCAGCACCCGCCCGGGTACGGCACCGGTCACCACGTCGTCCCGGATCGCCTCGACCCCGTTGACCCACACGGCCCGTACGCCGATCGCCTTGGAGTCCAGCCGGGGGCTGTCACCCGGCAGGTCGTGCACCAGGGTGGCCGTACCGGCGTCGATCCGCTCCGGGTCGAACAGCACCAGGTCGGCATGGAAGCCCTCCGCCACCCTCCCCCGCTCGCGCAGCCCGAACAGCCGCGCCGGATCGTCGGTCAGCATCTTCACGGCCTGCTCGAGCCCCACCAGCTTCCGCCCGCGCAGACAGTCCCCGAGGAACCGGGTCGTGTACGGCGCCCCGCACATCCGGTCCAGATGCGCCCCGGCGTCGGACCCGCCGAGCAGCACGTCCTCGTGCTGCCAGGTCTCGGCGCGCAGGGTCCAGGACGCGGGGTCGTTGTCGGTGGGCATGGGCCACAGGACCGTACGGAGGTCGTCGGCGGCGCAGATCTCCACCAGACACGCGAAGGGCTCCAGCCCCCGCTCGCGCGCGACGTCCTCCACGACCCGCCCGCTCAGGCCGCGGTTCGCCTCGCTGTACGTGTCCCCGATGACGTACCGCCCGAAGTTCGTCAGCCGCCGGAAGACGCCCGCCTCCTTGGAGGTGGCGTGCCGCAGCAGCTCGGCCTGGACGTCCGGTTCGCGCAGCCTCGCGATCCGCTCGGGCACGGGCAGCGCGAGGACCTGGCCCCAGCCGGGGATGAGGTTCAGGGCGCAGAAGGTGCCCAGGGACATGTTCATCGGGGTGAGGATCGGCATGGTGAGGGCCACCACCCGCCCGCCCGCCTTGCGGGCCTGCTCACTCGCGAGCAGTTGCCGAGGCACCCGCTCCGGAACGGCCGAGTCGATGGTCAGCACGTTCCAGTTGAGCGGCCGTCCGGCGGCGGCGCTCATCTCCACGAACAGCTCGATCTCGGCGTCGCTGAACTGGTCCAGACACCCGGCGACGATCGCCTCGATCTGCGTCCCCTCGTGCTCCCCGACGGCCCGCGACAGCGCCAGCAGCTCCTCCGGCCGCGCATGCCGGGAGGCCACCGGCTTCCCGGCGCCGTCGGAGTGACTCGACGACTGGGTGGTGGAGAAGCCCCAGGCCCCGGCGTCCATCGCGTCGTGCAACAACCGCAGCATCGCGTCGAGCTGCTCCCCGCTCGGCTGCCCACCGACCGCCTCGGCCCCCATCACATACCGCCGCAGCGCGCAATGCCCCACCATGAACCCCGCGTTGACCGCGATCCGCCCTTCGAGCGCGTCCAGATACTCCCCGAACGAACTCCAGCTCCAGGGCGCCCCCTCCTCCAGCGCGACCAACGACATCCCCTCGACCTTGGACATCATCCGCCGTGTGTAGTCCGCGTCCTCGGGCCGCCCCGGATTGAGCGGCGCGAGCGTGAACCCGCAGTTCCCGGCGGCCACGGTGGTGACGCCGTGGTTGAGGGAGGGAGTGGCGTACGGGTCCCAGAACAGCTGGGCGTCGTAGTGGGTGTGCGGGTCGACGAACCCGGGGGCGAGGACGAGTCCGGCGGCGTCCTCGCTGCTGCGGGCCTCTTCGGTGACGGTACCGATGACGGCGATACGACCATCGCGTATGCCGACGTCGGCGGTGTACGCGGGTGCGCCGGTCCCGTCAACGACGGTCGCACCCTTGATGACGTGATCAAGCATGGGGGCTCCCTTTTCACCTACGGGGACATGTCCTACCTGAAGGGGCGCGGGGAACTGCGCGACCAGCCCCCACCGCCCGCATCCGCCGACGACGATCAGGCACTCCTCCGGAACCGCGTGGTCCGATGCACCGGATCCGTGTCGATCTTCGGAATCACGTGCTCCCCGATCAACCGAATCGTCCGCAACGTCTCCTCCTTCGGCACCCCCACAGGCAGCCCGAACGACAACTGATCCGCCCCGGCCTGCTCCCACCGCTTGCACTGCGTGAGCACCTCGTCCGGATCCCCGCAGATCAACAGCTCCTCCTCGATGAGAAGCTCCACGAACTCCGCCGTGTACTCCGGCAGCGTCTCCGGCCACACCGGGAACCCCTCGGGCCGAGGAAACGTGTCGTGGTACCGGAACACCAACGACGGCAGATAGTGCAGGCCACCCCGCACCGCCACCTCGATCGCCTCGGCATGCGTAGGCGCACAGATCGCCGTGGTCGTCACCATCACGTTGTCGTTGACGAAGTCCCCGATCGGCTCCGCGTTCACGACCGCCGTCTTGTACTGCTCCAGCACCCACTCCATGTCGGCGACCTTCTGCACGCTGAACCCGAGCACCCCGAGCCCCTTCTTCGCGGCCATCGCGTACGACGGCGGCGACCCGGCGGCATACCACATCGCGGGGTGCGACTTCCCGTACGGCTTGGGCAGCACCTTGCGCGGCGGCAGCGACCAGTGCTTGCCCTGGAAGCCGACGTACTCGTCCTGGAGCCACATCTTGGGGAACTCGGCGATGGTCTCTTCCCAGATCTCCTTGGTGTAGTTCATATCGGTCACGCCCGGCATGAACCCGAGGATCTCGTGCGAGCCGGCCCCACGCCCGGAGCCGAACTCGAAGCGGTTCCCGGTGAGATGGTCGAGCATGGCGACCTTCTCGGCGACCTTGACCGGGTGGTTGACCTGGGCGAGCGGGTTGAAGATGCCGGAGCCCAGATGGATCCGTTCCGTCGCGTGCGCGAGATAGCCCAGGTAGACGTCGTTGGCGGAGAGGTGCGAGTACTCCTCCAGGAAGTGGTGCTCGGACGCCCAGGCGTACTTGAAGCCCGACTTGTCCGCCTGGATGACGTACTCGGTCTCCTCCATCAGCGCCTTGTGCTCGGCGAGCGGGTCGGTCTCGGCGCGCTTGCCCACGTATCCCTGTACAAAGAGCCCGAATTCCAAGGAGGTTCACCGTCCCCGGTCACGAAGATTTCTGACGTACCGTCAGTTTCGACGACTGTGGCACCACCGGCAGGGCGGGTCAATAGCTGACGACCAGTCAGATGACGCTGACCCCCGCCAGCCACCCCCCGTCGATCACGAACGGCTGCCCCGTGATGTACGACGAGTCCTCCGAGGTCAGGAACAGGGCGAGCCGGGCCACCTCCTGCGGCCTTCCGATCCGGCCGAGCGGCACGAGCTTGCGGTAGAGCCCGTCGAGCGCCCGCGACGTCTCCTCGGCGTCCGCCTCCGGGTCCAGCAGCGACGGGTTGGACATCGCGGTGTCGATGGCGCCGGGACACATGGCGTTGACCCGGATGCCGCGGGGCGCCAGCTCCAGGGCGGCGACCCGGGTGAGGCCGAGGATGGCGTGCTTGGTGGCGGAGTACGTCCCGACGGCCGCCATGCCGGTCACCGCGGTGTACGAGGCGGTGTTGACGATCGTGCCGCCGTCCGCCATCTCCGGTGCGGCGGTCTTGATGCCGAGGAAGCAGCCGACCTGGTTGACCCGGACGACCTGCATGAACTCGTCGAGGGGTGTGTCGACGAGGGAGTTGAAGCGCAGGATGCCGGCGTTGTTGACCAACCCGTCGAGGTGGCCGTAGGTGCTCCGCGCCGCGGCGACGGCGGCCTGCCAGTCGGCCTCCCGGCCCACGTCGAGATGGACGTAGAGTGCACCTATCTCCTCGGCGAGGGCTTTGCCCTGGTCGTCGAGCACATCGGCGACGACGACGCCCGCCCCCTCCGCGGCGAACAGCCGGGCCTCCTGCTCCCCCTGTCCGCGCGCCGCCCCCGTGACGATGACGACCCGTCCGTCGAGCTTGCCCATTACGGCCCCCTTCGAGAGGTGGAACGGTGGACCCCGCATCGTGAACTCCGCATCGTAGCGCCATACCTGACGAAGCGTCAGATGCAAGCCCTGAGGGTTGCTGAGGCGAATCTCACGTGACTCACAAGTAGGGATGTTTGACCCTGTCGGCGCCGGTCAAGGGAATCCAAAATCTGCGCATGGCCAAGAGGAGACTGAAGAACAGGAAGATCAGGATCGTGGCGGTCGGATCGGCCGTCGTGACCGGCGGGGCCCTGGCCGCCGTACTCCTGCCGTCGGCGAACGCCGCCGAGGAGAAGACGCCCGACCAGATCATGGATCTGTGCAAGCGGGCCAAGGTACTCAACGGGAAAGAACAGGACATCTTCGATTTCGGCGGGCACCCGATCGCCGGGCCGAGTTTCGGGTCCGACAACTGCGATTTCGTGGAGACCAAGTTCGAGACATTCGACGGGCCAACCGAGAAGGCCTCCATCGACTTCCCGAACTGTGAACCGAACGCGACCGAGCCTGCGAAGGTGTCGATCACCTGGTCGGCCACTGCGGCCCAGGGCCAGGGCAAGTACACGGTCACCCAGCAAGGCGGCGGAGGAGGGATCTTCGGCGCCCTGAGCGGATCCTGGCTCAAGCACAAGGGCACCCTCGACATGACCATCAAGTCGGCGACGGCCGGGGACACGGAACAGCGGGAAGTGCCGGTCGGCAAGGTGCTGCACATGGAGTTCACGCCGAAGATGCAGCGCATGACCGGCGAATGGCGGGTACGCATCGACGCCGACCCGGGCGGCTTCGCCACGAACCCCACCCCCGAGCAGAACTTCGCGGCGCCGGAGGTCGTCGAGGGCCCCGTCATCCTGCCGGGCGCGGCGGGTGCTCCCGGTGTCGCGGACGGCACCTCCAAGGCCGTCCTGAGCGACTGCTGACCCTGCTCTCCCACCCCCACCCCGTCGCTCACCCCCTCACCCCTCACCCCTCACAGGAGAACCTCCATGACACGCCCCGGCCGCAGAAGTCACCGGAGCAAGAAGAAGCGCATCACCCTCGCCCTGGCCCCCGTGGCGGCGATCGCGGTGGCCGCGGCACTGATGAACTCGGCGGGTGCCGCCACCGCCTCCGAGGTGACCGCCGACTGCTCGTCGGACTCCGACAGGCTGGAGAACTGCCAGTTCGTCGACGTCCAGTTCAAGCGGAACAACCTCGGACCCAACCAGCGGGTCTCCGCGGTGACCGACAACTGCGGATCGTCCGGCACCGCCTCCAAGACGTTCGACGTGAGCGCCTCCGTCACGCGGATCATCCAGCTGGAGGACGGATTCGTCGCGAACGCCGACACGAAGCTCGCCAATTCCGTCTTCGAGATCGGCGTGAAGTTCAGCACCTCGGAAATCAACATCACGCGTGACGACAAGACGACCACCCTTGCCTTCAGCCGGACGGACACCGTGCAGGCGGACAGCATCGGATTCTTCATGTGGTCCGCCAAGCGCACCGACGTGAGCGGATTCCTGCGGGCCACGTACAAGGAAGCACAGGACGGGCAGAAGGTGTTCTTCTCGCCGAGCGAAGGCTCCACAGCCGTCCATGTCTTCTACCCGCAGCTCCTGAAGAACGGCGCTCCCGACGGCCGCCTCTGGCTGCGCAATGTGAAATGCGGAACTCCCGAGGCGTCGGGGTTGCAGAATTCCACCCGCGCCCTGAGGTCGGAACCCGGATTCGGTGAGGGCGGCGACAACATCACCGACGTCGAAATCCCCCTCTCGGAGATCCAGTCCACCCCGTAACTGGTTCTCAGACGCGAAGCACGGGCGCGGCTCCCAGCCACCTCAGGACCGCGTCCGTGCTTCCGCGCGCGTCGAGCTTGGCGTAGATGTTGCTGAGGTTGTTGCGGACCGTCTTCTCGCTCAGCCGTAATCGCAGCCCGATCTCCTGCGCGCCCAGGCCGGTCGACAGCAGCTCCATGATCTGCCGCTCCCGCGGCGAGAGCAGCTCCCGCAGCCGCTCCAGCGCCTCCCCGCCGGTGGGCAGCCGCCGGGCCCCCTCCCGTAGGGCCGCGCAGGCCGCCGGCGAGAGGTAGGTGTGCCCGACGGTCGCGCCCACTACGGCCGAGGAGAGCATGCAGGTGCAGTAGTCGCCCTCGACCAGATAGCCCGCCCCGCCCCGGAACACCTCGACGATGGCCTCGGTGTCCCGGCAGGGGCTGATCACGATCGCGGGGATGTCGGCGGCGGGCAGCTCCCGTACGGCCGCTGCGGGGTCGTCGAGGTAGAGGATCACGACGTCCGCCGCCCCGCCCAGGGGCACCACCTGCCCGACGTACGGGTCGTCCGGCGCCGGCCAGTCGGGGTGCGGCCAGATGTCCTCGGGACAGGCGAGGGCGACGGTGAGTTTCCGGGAAGTGCGCACGTCGTTGTGTCCTTCCGCCGAAGCGTACGGGCGTACGTCTACGTCAGTACGTCCATACATACGGCGGCGGGCATGAGCATGTTCAAGCTTTCAAGAAGATCGGGAGGCGCCGCGGCACGGAGGATGACGGCGGTCGGCGGGAGGGGTGGTGGGGGCACGCGTACGTGGCTACGTCAGCAGCGGCGCGACCGTCTCCCCGAACGCCTCGACCTGGTCCGTGAGTTCAGCCCGGCTCCGGCTCCTGAACCGCACCTGGACCTGGTCCACCCCCATCGCACGGTAGGCCCGCAGCGACTCGGCGATCGCGTCCGGCGGCCCGCCGACCGTCCTGCGGCCGACGTCCCAGGCGGGCACCCCGACATACAGCGGCTCAGCGATGGCCCCGACGGTGAACGGGCCATCGTTGCCGGACTCCTCCCTCAGCCGCCGTATCCGCGCGATCTGCTCGGGCAACCGCTCCCGCGGATCCCCCTGCGGCAGCCACCCGTCCCCCTTGAGCGCGGCCCTGCGCACGGCGGCCGGGGAGGAGCCGCCGACCCAGACGGGGACGTGTTCCTGGGCGGGGCGTGGCAGCTGGCCGAGGCCCTCGAAGTCGTAGAGCTTGCCGTGGTGTTCGGGGAACTCGTCGGGGCCGAGGGCGGCGCGCAGGGCGTCGATGGACTCGTCGAGGACGGGTCCGCGCCGCCCGAAGTCGACCCCGAGGGCCTCGAACTCCTCGCGCACATGGCCCGCCCCGACCCCGAGGATCAGCCGGCCGCCGCTGAGGTGGTCGAGGGTGGCGTACTGCTTGGCCGTGACGAGGGGGTGGCGCAGGCCGACGACGGCGACGTGGCTGAGCAGCCGGACGTGTTCGGTCGCGGCCGCGAGGTAGGCGAGGGTGGCGACGGGGTCGTACCAGACCGTGCTCATCGCGGGGGCGAGGCGGCGCGGGATGGCGACGTGGTCGCAGCTCGCGAGGTACGCGAAGCCCGCGCGGTCGGCGGCCCGGGCTACGGCGAGCAGGTCGTCGGGGCCGGCGGCGGCCTCCCAGGGTTCGGCGTAGATCGTGCTCTGGGACTGGACGGGAAGCTGGATGCCGTAGGCGAGACGTCCTTGCGGCGGCAGAGCTGGCATGGTGCCCCCTCTGGTGGCGGTGTCCGGCAGGTGGACCGGCGCGGACCACGTGGTCGCGCGCCTCGGCCGCCATGGTCTTAGCTGACGACTCGTCAGACAAGGGGTCCGGGCCGCCGAGGCAACCGGCACGCCGCCCGCGGCATCTACCCAAGTGGCCCTCAAGCGCATCATCGCTTCCAGAGGGCAGAAGCAGTGATGAATGGGGTGAATGTGGACGGGGATCAGCGGTCCGCGATATCCGGTGTCGGCAGGGCGGACGTAGCCGTACCGGACCTTGCCATGTCCGTCGTCGTGATCGTCTACAACGACGAGGCCAGGCTGGCCACGGCCGTGCGCTCGGTGCTGGGGCAGACCCTGCGGGGCGTCGAGGTCGTGATCGTCGACGACCACAGCACGGACGGCTCGTACGAGGTGGCCCGCCGCCTCGCCGCCGAGCACCCCGACCGCGTGCGGGCGTACCGGCTCCCCGAGAACAGCGGCGGCTGCGGCGCGCCCCGCAACCACGGCATCCTGAAGGCCCGCGGCGACTACGTCCTCTTCCTCGACAGCGACGACGTCCTGGAGCGCAACGCCTGCCGCAACTTCCTGGAGGCGGCCGAGACCACCGGCGCCGACCTCGTCTCCGGCATGTGTGTGCGCGTCCACGTCGACTCGCGCCACCGCAAGGAGGTCAAGTGGTACCCGTGGCTGTACGCCCGCACCCGCACCCTGGACTCGATAGCCGAGCTGCCTGACCTGCTGGTCTTCGACACCCTGTCGACCAACAAGTGCTACCGGCGGCAGTTCCTGCTCGACAGCGGCCTGGACTTCCCCGTCGGCATCCACTACGAGGACCTGCTCTTCTCCGCCCGGGCGTACACCGCGGCCCACCGCATCACGCTCATACCGAACCGGGTCTACGACTGGAACGTGGTCGAGAAGGCCGACGCCAAGTCGATCAGCAACCGCCGCGCCGAGATCGCCAACTTCGCGCACCGCATGGAGATGCACCGCCGGGTCGACCGGCTGCTCGCCGACCAGGGCCTGACCGAGCTGAGGTTCCGCAAGGACGTCAAGTTCCTCAAGCACGACCTGGTGCTGCACCTGCGCGACCTGCCGTCGCGGGACGCCTCCTACCGGCAGGAGTTCGCCGCCCTCGCCCTGCCCTACCTGGCGTCGATCGACCCGGCCGCGTACGACGAGGTCGAGCCGATCCACGCGGTCTGCGCCTATCTGCTGCGGATGAGCGACTGGGACAACCTGCTGCCCGCCGTGGACACGCTCACCAACCGCGACAAGGTCTCCGCCCCGCTCGCCGAGCGCGACGGCCGGGTCTACTGGTGCGCCGAGCACATCGACGAGGACCCCTTGGCCCGCCGGGTCCTGGACGTCACCGAGCTCGGCTATCACGCCCGGCCGGTCGGGAAGCTGTTCCTGCGCAACGAGCTGACCGAGTACCGGCAGGGTGAGGGCCGCGGCGGTGTCGTCCGGCTCGCGGGCCGCATCACCAACCCGCTCGGCGTCATCCCGCCCGCCGCCCGGCTGCGTGCCGAGCTGGAGTTCTACGCCCGCCGGCAGGGCGTGCGCTTCCAGACCTTCCGCTTCCCGGTGCCGACGCCGCGGCACGAGGGGGCGTACGTGTCCTGGGAGGCGTCGGCCGACCTGTCGAAGGGGCTGCGTCCGCTCGGTGTCGTGGACGCCGTCTGGGACGTGCGCCTCCACCTCGACGTGGACGGAGAGCGCACGACGACCCGGCTCACCGCCGCCGGCCCCGGCCTGGTCACCGGCCAGGTGCCGGTGCGCCCCCGCCTCACCCGGCTGATCGCCGACCGGATCGAGCCGCAGGTCTCCGCCCGCGGCCACCTCGCCTTCCGTCTCGTCCCCGACAAGAAGGCCAACGTCCTCGTCACCCGCGGCCTGCAGGGCACCCCGGGGCGCCTCGCGAAGGCCGGCTACCGCAAGGCGAAGACCCTGCGCAAGAAGGCGACCTCCGGCGACACCAAGCTCCGCCTCTACCACGACGTCTTCCTGCGGATGCCGGTGCACAGGCGCCTGGTGGTCTTCGAGAGCCATCTGGGCCGGCAGTACAGCGACAGTCCCCGGGCGATCTACGAGGAGATGCGCCGGCAGGGGATCGACTTCGAGGCCGTGTGGTCGTACACGGGCAAGCCGCAGGGCTTCCCCTCCGACGCCACGCTGGTGCGCCGCTGGTCGCTGCCGTACCTGCGGGCGCTGGCCCGCGCCGAGTTCTGGATCGACAACCAGAGCTACCCGCTGAAGCTGACCAAGCGGCCCGGGACGACGTACATCCAGACCTGGCACGGCTCCGCGCTGAAGCGGATGGGCTTCGACGAACCCGGCTGGAAGCTGAAGGCCCGCGCCGAGCAGGCGGAGCAGCAGCGCAGCCTGGACCGTTTCGACCACTTCCTGGTCCGCTCCGAGCACGACGTGCGCACCCTCGCCAAGGCCTTCCGGCTGCGCGAGAAGGCACTGCTGCGGGTGGGCTACCCGCGCAACGACGCGCTCGCGCAGGCCAGAGAGACGGCCGAACGCCCGCCGCTGGCCGCCGAGTTGGGGATCCCGGCCGACAAGAAGGTGCTGCTGTACGCGCCCACCTTCCGGCAGCAGGGCGGGCGCCGTTTCGCGCTGCCCTTCGACGTGGAGCGGTTCGCGGAGGACTTCGGCGACGAGTACGTCCTCCTGGTCCGCGCGCACTACCTCAACCACGTCGTCCTCCCACCGTCCGTGAGGGGCCGGGTCATCGACGTGTCGGACCACCACGACGTGACGCCCCTCCTCGCGCTGGCCGACGCCCTGATGACGGACTACTCGTCGGTGATGTTCGACTACGCGCTGCTGGACCGCCCGATGGTCTTCTTCCCGTACGACTACGAGGAGTACGTGCACGAGGGCCGCGGCACCTACTTCGACCTGCTGGAACGGGCCCCGGGTCCGGTCGTCCGCACGGAGGAGGAGCTGCGGTCCCTGCTGGCCGCCTCGTCGCTGGAGGAGCAGACGCTCAAGTACGCGGCGGCGCGGGAGCGGTTCGTGGCCGACTTCGGCGAGTACGACAAGGGCACCGCCGCGCGGCGCGTCGTCGAGGAGTTCTTCACCGACTGGAGGAAGGCACAGTGACCGTAGGCACCATGGGGCGGGACGTCTTCCTGGTCTCCAACAGCGTGGACGAGATAGGCGGCGTGACCAGCTGGTCCCATCAGATGGCCCGGCTCTTCACCGAGCGCGGCCACCGCGTCCACGTCATCGGCGTCACGACCCCCAAGGACCCGCACGACCTCGGCGAACTCCCGTACCCCACGACCCGGTTGTACGACGGGCAGCCGCCCGCCCCCGGCCGGGCGCGGGACGCGAGCATGCGGGCGAAGGCCGCCGTGCTGACGGGCCTCTTCCGGGCCGCGCGGCCCGGCGGGGTCGTCATCGTGACCCAGGTGTGGGCGATGGAGTGGGTGAAGCTCGCCGACACCACCGGTCTGACCGTCGTCGGGATGAGCCACGAGTCCTTCGAGACCTCGAAGCGGTCCTCGCGCTTCCAGCGGGTCCTCAGGCACTACCGGGACGTCGACCGCATGCTCGTCCTCACCCGTGAGGACGCCGACCTGTGGATCGGCGCGGGCCTCGACAACGCCTCGTTCCTGCCGAACGCCGTGCCGTGGCTGCCGGAGGTGCCCTCGCCGCGTACCGAGAAGGCCGTGATCAGCATCGGCCGGCTCAGTGACGAGAAGGGCGTCGACATGCTCCTCGACACCTGGGCGGAGGTGGCGCCCCGCCACCCCGGCTGGGTGCTGAAGATCTACGGCTCCGGCGAGGACGAGGAGATCCTTCGGAAGCACTGCGCCGCCCTGGGGCTCGACGACTCGGTGCGGTGGATGGGCCGCACGAGCGATGTGCCGGGGGCGCTGCGGGGCGGCTCGGTGTTCGCGCTGTCCTCCCGGGGCGAGGGCTTCCCGCTCGCCCTCATGGAGGCCATGGCCATGGGTGTCCCCTGCGCCGCCTTCGACTGCGCACCCGGCGTCCACGAGATCATCCAGGACGGCGCGGACGGTCTCCTCGCCCGGCCCGGCAACACCGGCGAACTCGCCCGCAGGCTGGACCTGTTGATGTCCGACGCGGCGCTGCGCGACCGGATGGGCGACGCGGCGCGGGAGAACATCCGCAGGTACGGGGCGGACGAGATCGCGGGGCGGTGGGAGGCGCTGTTCAGCTTCCTGGAGCGGTAACGGCTGGAGCTGGGGCGGCGGCGGCAGGAGCGGCGGCCGTCCAGCCCGCCCATGCCGACGCGATCATGTCCGCGACGCCGTACCGGGCCTTCCAGCCCAGCTCGGTGGCGGCGCGGTCGGCGGCGGCGACGACGCGGGCCGGGTCGCCGGGGCGGCGGTCGGTGACCACCGGGGCGGTGTCGTGGCCGGTGACCTCGTTGATGCGGTCGATCAGCTCGCGCACCGAGACCCCTTCCCCGCGCCCGATGTTGAGGGTGAGGTCCGTGCCCGGTGCCTCGCGCAGCCGCCGCGCGGTCGCCACATGGGCCTCCGCCAGGTCGACGACGTGGATGTAGTCGCGCACGCACGTCCCGTCGGGGGTCGGGTAGTCGGCGCCGAAGATCCGCGGCGGGGCACCCTCGGTGAGCCTCTCGAAGACCATGGGGACGACGTTGAAGACACCGGTGTCGGCGAGTTCGGGGGTGGCCGCGCCCGCCACGTTGAAGTACCGCAGAGAGGCCGTGGCGAGGCCCGCCGCCCGGCCCGTGGCCCGGACCAGCCACTCGCCGGCGAGCTTGGTCTCGCCGTACGGGCTCATGGGTGCGCAGGGCGTGTCCTCGGTGACGAGGTGCACGTCCGGCATGCCGTACACGGCGGCGGAGGACGAGAAGACGAAGGACGCGACGCCGGCCGTGGTGACCGCGGAGAGCAGGGTGCGCAGGCCCTCGACGTTCTCCCGGTAGTAGTGCAGCGGCAGTTCGACGGACTCGCCGACCTGCTTCTTGGCCGCGAGGTGGACGACTCCCTCGATGCCGTGGTCCCGGATCACCCGCGTCAGGCGCGGCTCGTCGAGGGTGGACCCCACCTCCAACGGCACGTGCTCGGGAACCCGTGCGGAGAACCCGGTGGACAGGTCGTCGTAGACGACCACCCGTTCGCCCGCGTCGAGCATCGCGCGCACCACATGCGCCCCGATGTAGCCGGCTCCACCGGTGATCAGCCAGGTCATGTACAGCCTTTCGTGGGATCGGGTATCAGCGGAAGAAGCGCTTGAGGCGACGCCGTACGACGTCCGCCACTCCGCTCAGGCCGGGCGCGAGGCGTACCGCGAGCGCCCCCGAGTGGGTGGCGTACGGCTGCACCAGCAGCACGGCGTAGCGCGCGCTGGGCAGGGCGCGCCGGCCGAGCAGTCCGGCGCCGGTGATCGCGCGGGCGGTGGTCTCCCGGTGGGTGCCGTCCTTGAAGCGCAGTCGGAGCCGGAGGTCCCAGGTGCCGCCGCCCAGCGTCGCCAGGTCGACCGGGAACTCGGCCGACCAGGTCTCGGCGTCCGGGTCGGCCGCGAGGAACGCCCGCTCGTTGAACGCCGGCCGGCCGGTGTCCCGCTCCACGAACTCCGCCTCCACGCTCTCCGGCCCGGCGGCCGCCATCCGCCCGTACATCTCGTGCAGCCGCAGCCGCAGCACCGTGCCCCACACGCGTGGCCGCAGTTCGGCGTCGACGGCGGCGGGCAGCCGGTGCGCGGGGCGCAGGAGGAGGTGGTCCAGCTCGGCCTGGGGCAGGTCGGCGGACCAGACCGGGCAGCCGTCCTCGGCCTGCGCGTACGGCGGGGTCAGCCGTGCCGGGCGGGCCGCGACCTCCCGCAGCCGGTCCAGGTCGCGTGGCTCCTCGGCGGCGAGGACCACCCGGGCGACGATCCGGCCGGGCGTGGGCGCCGCCGTGAGGTCGCCCTCGTCGAAGGAGGCCAGGTACGCGCGCGTGAGGGTCCACCACTCGCGCCGGTAGTCGGCGCCGCGCAGGTGCAGCTCACGCGCGTACATCCGCAGCGAGTGGTCGAGGAAGCGGGCCCGCGTCGCCCGCGCCAGCTGCTTCTCCCCGGCGGCCAGCAGGATGTCGTAGGACATCCGGTCGGCCTCGATCCGGGCCCGCCAGTTGGCGATGTTCGCGCGGTCGAGGGAGATGGACAGCCGGGCCGCGGACCGGCGCACGTGCCAGAGGTACACCGGTTCCGGGACCAGCGCGATGCTCGGTCCGGCGGCCAGCAGGCGGGCGGTGAAGACGAAGTCCTCGTAGGGGAAGCGGCCTTCGGGGAAGGCGATGCGGTGGGTGCGCAGGAAGTCGGTGCGGTAGAGCTTGTTGACGCTGAGCGTGTCGCGCACCAGACGCGCCCGCCGGGCGGGGTGGGCGACCAGCGTGCGCGCGGTGTAGAGCTCGGGCTGCCAGGGCGTCTCGCGCCCGGACGGCAGTTCCTTGCGCAGGCACAGCCCGGCGGCGACCGGCGCGTCGTGCCGCACGGCCGCCTCCAGCAGCGCGTCGACGGCGCCCGGCGGCAGGACGTCGTCGCTGTCCAGGAACATCACATAGGGCGAGGTCGCCGCGTTCAGTCCGTCGTTGCGCGGGGTGCCGCAGCCGCCGCTGTTGACCGGGCGCCGGATCACCTTCAGGCGCGGTTCCCCGGCGGCCAGGTCTTCCAGCAGCGGCACGCTGCCGTCCGACGAGCAGTCGTCGACCGCGATCACCTCCCGGACGGCCGGCCCCTGCGCGAGCGCCGAACGCACCGCGTCCGCCACATGGGCGGCGTCGTCGTACCCGATGACGACGACGGTGACCTGCGCGTGCTGGAGAGCCATGGTTGCCCCGACCGAAGAGTGCTATGTACGGAATGGTCATGTACGAGGTGCTTCGAACCTCGGTGGGGAAGATGGCGTGCACGCGCTCGGGGTTCCGTTCAGGGCCGGTTGTTTACGATCAACGGCGTCCTCCCGGGGCCCACAGCCCGTCCGGCGTGAGCCCCAGCAGGTCGATGGCGTTGCCGCGCACGATCCGCTCCACGACGTCCGGGTCCAGGTGGCCCATCTGCGCCTCGCCGACCTCGCGGGACTTCGGCCAGGTGGAGTCGGAGTGGGGGTAGTCGGTCTCGTAGAGGACGTTCCCGAGGCCGATCGCGTCCAGGTTCCTGAGCCCGAAGGCGTCGTCGAAGAAGCAGCCGTAGACGTGGTCGGCGAAGAGCTCGGACGGCGGGCGGTGCACCTTGTCGGCGACCCCGCCCCAGCCCCGGTTCTCCTCCCACACCACGTCGGCGCGCTCCAGGATGTACGGGATCCAGCCGATCTGGCCCTCGGCGTACATCACCTTGAGGTTGGGGAAGCGTTCGAACTTGCCGCTCATCAGCCAGTCGACCATCGAGAAGCAGCAGTTGGCGAAGGTGATGGTGGAGCCGACGGCGGGCGGGGCGTCGGCGGAGGTGGAGGGCATCCGGCTGGAGGAGCCGATGTGCATGGCGACGACCGTGCCGGTCTCGTCGCAGGCGGCGAGGAACGGGTCCCAGGCGTCGGTGTGGACGGACGGGAGCCCGAGGTGCGGGGGTATCTCGGAGAAGGCGACGGCGCGCACGCCCCGGGCGGCGTTGCGGCGGACCTCGGCGGCGGCGAGTTCGGCGTCCCAGAGGGGGATGAGGGTGAGCGGGATGAGCCGCCCCCGCGCCGCGGGCCCGCACCACTCCTCGACCATCCAGTCGTTGTAGGCCTGGACGCACTTGAGGCCCAGCTCGTGGTCGGCGGCCTCGGTGAAGGTCTGACCGCAGAAGCGGGGGAAGGTCGGGAAGCAGAGGGCGGACTGGACGTGGTTGACGTCCATGTCGGCGAGGCGGGCGGGGACGTCGTACGAGCCCGGGCGCATCTGCTCGTAGGTGATGACCTCCAGCTTGATCTCGTCCCTGCTGTAGCCGACGGCCGTGTCGAGGCGGGTGATCGGCCGGTGCAGGTCCTCGTACACCCACCAGTCGCCGACGGGACCGTCGTCGCCGGACCGGCCCATGACGGGCTTGAAGCGGCCGCCGAGGAAGGTCATTTCCTTCAGGGGCGCGCGGACGATGCGCGGTCCGGTGTCGAGGTACTTCTTCGGAAGCCGGTCCTGCCAGACGGTGGGCGGCTCGACCGTGTGGTCGTCGACGGAGATGATCAGCGGAAACGCGGTCTCGGTGTCCATGTCCGTCACGGTAGCGCCGATCTGACGACCCGTCAGCTACGCGGGAGTGGCCACGCGGTGCGAAGGCCACGTGAGGACCCTGTGATATCCCGCGTGCCTGCCTGTGATCAGCCCCTCCACAGCTGACGCATCGAACGGAACAAGGCAGACTGGCGGGGATGTAAACGGGTCCGGACCCTGCCGTTTGGATCAACTCGGCCGCGAGGACCGGTTTCTCTCGGCCGACCCGAGCGGGGTCTGGTGCGGGCAGCTGCCTAGGGGAGACGGATGGACGGGGTACCGCGAGTGCCGGAGCAGAGGGGGCACGGCTTCTCGGCGGCAGCAGCGGCGGCGGAGCCGACGGCGGCGCTGCGCTTCGGCGTGCTCGGTCCGGTACGCGCGTGGCGGGGCGAGGAACAGCTCCCCACCGGCTCCCCCCAGCAGCGCGCCCTGCTCGCGGCCCTGCTGCTGCGCGAGGGCCGTACGGCGACCGCGGCGGAGCTGATCGACGCCCTGTGGGGCGAGGATCCGCCCTCGCAGGCGCTGGCGGCGGTCCGGACGTACGCCTCGCGGCTGCGGAAGGTGCTGGACCCCGGGGTCCTGGTGAGCGAGTCGGGCGGTTACGCCGTACGCGGTCTGGACGACGGCGCGCTGGACCTGGCCGTCGCCCAGGAGCTCGCGGCGGAGGCCGAGAAGGCGAAGAGCGCCGGGGACCTGTGCCATGCGTGCGAGGTGCTCGGCAAGGCGCTGTCGCTGTGGGCCGGCGAGGTGCTGGCGGGCGTCCCGGGGCCGTACGCGGAGGCCCAGCGGGTCCGGCTGGAGGAGTGGCGGCTCCAACTGCAGGAGTCGCGCCTCGACATGGACCTGGAGCTGGGCTGCCACGCGGAGGCGGTCTCGGAGCTGACGGCGCTCACCGCGGCGCACCCCCTGCGGGAGCGGCTGCGGGAGCTGCTGATGCTCGCGCTGTACCGCAGCGGCCGGCAGGCGGAGGCGCTCGCGGTGTACGCGGACACGCGGCGCCTGCTGGCCGACGAGCTGGGCGTCGACCCGCGCCCGGGCCTGAAGGAGCTCCAGCAGCGGATCCTCCAGGCCGACCCCGGCCTCGCGCAGCCGTCGGCCCCGGTCGCCGAACCGGCGGTGGTACCGGTACGGCCCGCGCAGCTCCCGGCGACCGTGCCCGACTTCACGGGCCGTTCCGCCTTCGTCTCCGAGCTCAGTGGCGTCCTCGCCACGGCCGAGGGCCGGGTGATGGCGGTGTCCGCGCTGGCCGGCATCGGCGGCGTCGGCAAGACGACCCTCGCCGTGCACGTCGCGCACCAGGCGCGCGCGGCCTTCCCCGACGGACAGCTCTACGTCGACCTCCAGGGCGCGGGCCCGCGGGCGGCGGAGCCGGAGACGGTGCTGGGCTCGTTCCTGCGCGCCCTCGGCACGGCCGACTCGGCGATCCCGGACTCGCTGGAGGAGCGGGCGGCGCTGTACCGCTCGGTGCTGGACGGCCGCCGGGTCCTGGTGCTGCTCGACAACGCCAAGGACGCCGCCCAGGTACGTCCGCTGCTGCCGGGCATGGAGGGCTGCGCGGCGCTGGTGACGTCCCGGGTGCGGATGGTGGACCTCGCGGGCGCGCATCTGGTCGACCTGGACGTGATGTCCCCGGACGAGGCGCTGTCGCTGTTCACGAGGATCGTGGGCGAGGAGCGGGTGGCGTCCGAGCGGGAGGCCGCGCTGGACGTGGTCGCGGCCTGCGGTTTCCTGCCGCTGGCGATCCGTATCGCGGCGTCCCGGCTGGCGGCGCGCCGCACCTGGACCGTGTCCGTCCTCGCCGCCAAGCTGGGCGACGAGCGGCGCCGGCTCGACGAGCTGCAGGCCGGCGACCTGGCGGTCAAGGCGACCTTCGAGCTCGGCTACGGCGCCCTGGAGCCCGCGCAGGCCCGGGCGTTCCGGCTGCTGGGCCTGGCCGACGGCCCGGACATCTCGCTGGCCGCCGCTGCCGCCGTACTGGATCTGCCGCCGGAGGACACGGAGGACCTGCTGGAGTCCCTCGTCGACACCTCGCTGCTGGAGTCGGCGGCGCCGGGACGCTACCGGTACCACGATCTGGTCCGGCTCTACGCGCGTGCGTGCGCGGAGCGCGACGAGCAGCCGCCCGGCGAGCAGGCGCCGGCGATGTCGCGGCTGCTGGACTTCTACCTGGCCACCGCCACCGCCGTGTACGCGATCGAGCGGCCCGGGGACCGGCTGGTGGACCACCTGGCGGACACCACCCATCCGGGGCTGACGTTCGCGGACCGCAAGGGCGCGCGGGACTGGCTGTACACCGAGGCGAACTGCCTGCTTTCCTTCGCCCGCCAGTGCGCCGAGCGCCCGGGGGCCCTGCGGCGCGCCGTCGACCTGCTGTGGGCCGCCGTCGACCTCTCGGAGTCGGGCGCCAACTCCAAGGAGTACGAGGCCACCGCGCGCACCCTGAGGGAGGCCGCCCGCGAGGCCGGCGTGGAGCGGGTCGAGGCCCGTGCGCTGATGACCCTGTCCCACGCGCACCTGGACAGCGGCCGGTTCGACATGGCCGACGAGGAGGCCGAGCGGGTCATCGGCCTGGCCCACCGGGCCGACGACCTGCTGCCGGTGTCCTGGGCGCACAACGCGCGCGGGGTCATCGCCCTGTACCAGGGGCGCAACGTGGACGGCGAGGAGCACCTCTCCCGGGCCATCGGGCACTTCAGGACGCTGGCCGACCGCCCGGGCGAGGCCAGCGCGCTGTGCAACCTCTCCCGCATCCGCCTGGCGACCGGCCGCACCCAGAGCGCCGTGTCCCTCGCCCAGGAGGGCATGGAGATCTACGACGCCATGGGCAACTCCATGCGCGGCGCGAACGGCCGCTACGCGCTGGGCATGGCGCTCACCCAGAGCGGACAGCTCGCCCCCGCGGCCGACCGGCTCCTGGAGGCCCTGGAGGTCTTCCGCGACAGCCGGCAGCGGCTGTGGGAGGGCATGACCCTGTTCCGGCTGGCCGAGGTCGACATCGCCGCACGGCGGTACGCCCAGGCCGCGGCGAACGCCGAGATGGCCCTGACCGTGCTGCGCGGCATCGGCGGGGAGTGGCGGCGCGGCAACGTCCTGACCGTGCTCGGCCGCGCCCTGGCCGCCGTGGGCCACACGGGGCGCGCCCGGGTGTGCTGGGAGGAAGCGGTGTGCATCTACGAGGAGTTGGGCTCACCGGAGGCCGCCGCCGTGCGGGAGCTGCTGGCTCCCGTCCAGGCCGCCTGAGCGGGGGCCCTCGCGGCGTTCATCGTTCGTTTATCGCCGCCCTACATCCTCTAGACAGTCGATCCGTCGCGTCGGGGGGCAGACGGGTCGGGGAAGAGGGCCGAACGCCCGCGGTTAAGGCGAGCGGCCCAACGGCCCGTCCGGGCACCCTCGGGGGAGTGACCGGACGGGCCCTGCCAACCGACTGACCGACCAGACCAGTGGAGAGCAGCGATCATGAGTGACGAGCAGACCGTCAAGGTGGATGACATCCACGCCACTTCGGAGCCCGTCGAGGCCGCCGCCGCCGATACGAAGGCGGCGGACGGGGGCGCCACCACCCAGGGGGACATCCACGCCACCGGTGAGCCGCTGGAGACGAAGGACATCCACGCCACGTCGGAGCCCTTCAAGCCGGCGAAGTAAGCCTCAGCACACGGGGAACGGCCGCGGCGGCGCGGAGGGGAGCCGCCGCGGCCGGTGCGTTTCAGGCGCGCAGCTCCCCCTTGACCACCTTCCCGCTCGCGTTGCGCGGCAGTTCCCCCACGAACTCCACCACCCGCGGCACCTTGTAGTTCGCCATCTCCCGGCGCGCCCAGGCGATCAGGTCGTCGCCGGTGAGCACCGCACCCGGCCGCCGCACCACGTACGCCTTGCCGACCTCGCCCAGCCGCGCGTCGGGAACGCCGATCACCGCGACGTCCGCGACACCGGGATGCAGGCCGAGCAGTTGCTCGATCTCCGCCGGGTAGGCGTTGAAGCCGCCGACGATGAACATGTCCTTGATGCGGTCGGTGATCCGGAGATTGCCCGCCCGGTCCAGCACTCCCACGTCGCCGGTCCGCAGCCACCCGTCCCGCGTCAGCACCTCCGCCGTGCCCGCCGCGTCCTCGTAGTAGCCGCGCATCACGTTGAAGCCGCGGACCAGGACCTCGCCGGGCTCGCCGGGCGGGGCCTCGACGCGGATTTCCGTGCCCGGTATCGCCCGGCCGGAGGTCGACGCGATCACCGACGGGTCGTCGCCGCGCCGGCACATGGTCACGATGCCGCTGGCCTCCGAGAGCCCGTACGCGGTCAGGACCGTCTCCACGCCCAGTTCCCCGCGCAGCCGTTCCACCAGCCTGAGCGGCACCACCGCGGCGCCGGTCACCACCAGCCGCAGCGCGGACAGGTCGTGGGAGTCACGGGCGGGGTGGTCCAGCAGGGACTGGTGCAGGGTCGGCGGGCCCGGCAGCACCGACACCCGTTCGGCCGCGATGTTCGCCAGGGCCGTACCGACGTTGAAGACAGGCTGCGGGATCATCGTCGCGCCCCGCATCAGACAGGCGATCACGCCGGCCTTGTAGCCGAAGGTGTGGAAGAAGGGGTTCACGATGAGGTAGCGGTCGCCCTGCCGCAGTCCGGCCAGGTCGCTCCACACCTCGTAGGCACGGAGCGTCTGCGCGTGCGTGATCACCGCGCCCTTGGGGCGGCCCGTCGTGCCGGACGTGTAGACGATGTCCGACGGCCAGGAGCCCTCCACCGCCTCGGCGCGCGCCCGTACCTCCGCCTCGCCCACCCCGTCCCCGCTCGCCAGGAAGTCCTTCCAGGTGCGGTAGTCCGCGGGGGCGTCGTCCGACAGCACGACGACCTGCTCCAGCTCCGGCAGCCCCGGCCCCTGGGCGACCGCCCTGCGCAGCGACGCCACGTACGAGGTGCCCAGGAAGGTGCCGGTCACGAAGAGCAGCCGGGCCCCGCTGCGGCGCAGCACGTCCGCGGCCTCCGTGCCCTTGAAGCGGGTGTTCAGCGGCACCAGCACGGCCCCCGCCGACACCGCGCCGAGCGCCGCGACGATCCAGTCGAGGGTGTTCGGGGCCCAGATGGCGACGCGGTCGCCGGGCGCGATGCCATTCGCGACGCAGGCCGCCGCCGAGCGTTCGACGCGGGCGCCGAGTTCGCCGTAGGAGATCCGGGTCCGGCCCTCCACCACGGCCTCGGTGCCGGCGTACCGCTCGGCGGCCCGGCGGACCAGCTCCGGGATGCTCTGCCATTCCACGATCGGCCTCCCCGAACCCAGGACGCATGAGCTGACTACCCGTCAGATTAGCTGTAGCCTGACGCCCTGTCAGCAGCCCGTCCGCGACGCGGAGGTGTGCACGTGACCGGACTCAAGGACGCGACCGCCATAGTCGGCATAGGCCAGACACCGTTCGCCAGACACCTCCCCGAGGACGAGAAGACCCTCGCCTGCCGTGCCGTGCTCGCCGCCCTGGACGACGCCGGGATAGCCCCGGGCGAGGTCGACGCCCTCGCCAGCTACACCATGGAGGAGACGGACGAGGTCGAGCTGGCCAAGGCGGTCGGCTTCGGCGACCTGACCTTCTTCAGCAAGGTCGGCTACGGCGGCGGCGGTTCCTGCGCCACGGTCGCGCACCTGGCCGCCGCCATCACCACCGGCCAGGCCACGGTCGGCGTCGCCTGGCGCTCCCGCAAGCGCGGCAGCGGGCCCCGGCCCTGGCGCAACACCGCCGCCCAGCTCCCCACCCCCGCCCAGTGGACCCGCCCGTACGGCCTGCTGCGCCCCGTCGACGAGATCGCGATGCTCGCCCGCCGCTACATGCACGAGTACGGCGCGACCCGCGACCATCTCTTCAACGTCGCCCTCGCCTGCCGCAACCGGGCCAACCAGAACCCCGCGGCGGTGATGTACGAACGCCCTCTGACCCGCGAGATGTACATGACCTCCCGCTGGATCAGCGAGCCCCTCTGCCTCTTCGACAACTGCCTGGAGACCGACGGCGCCCTGGCCTGCGTCGTCGTCAGCCGCGAACGGGCCCGCGACTGCCGCCACACCCCTGTCTACGTCCACGCCGCCGCCCAGGGCCTGCCCGCCCAGCACCACGGCATGGTCAACTACTGGAACGACGACCCGCTCACCGGCCCCGCCTGGACCGCCGCCCGGCACCTGTGGAAGCACGCCGACCTCACTCCACAGGATGTGGACGTCGCCCAGATCTACGACGCTTTCACCGCCCTCATACCGCTGTCGCTGGAGGGATACGGCTTCTGCGGGCGGGGCGAAGGAGGCGCCTTCACCGAGCAGGGTGCCCTGGAGATCGGCGGGCGACTGCCCCTCAACACCGGGGGCGGCGGGCTCAGCGAGGCCTACGTGCACGGCTTCAACCTCGTCAACGAGGGCGTCAAGCAGCTCCGCGGCACCAGTACCGCCCAGGTCCCCGGCGCCGCCACCTGTCTCGTCACCGCCGGTGAAGGCGTCCCCACCTCCGCGCTGCTCCTGAGGAGTTGACCGAAGAATGCTCTCCCCCGTCACCGACCCCGACGGCGCCCCCTTCTGGCAGTACGCCGCCCAGGGCGAACTCCGCGTCCAGACCTGCGCCGGCTGCGCGGAACCCCGCTTCCCACCCCGCCCCTGCTGCCCGCACTGCCAGTCCTTCGCGAGCGAATGGCGGCAGGTCGCCGGACACGGCCGCATCTGGTCCTACGTGGTCCCCCACCCGCCCCTGCTCCCCGACTACGCCGAGCAGGCCCCCTACAACGTCGTCGTCGTCGAACTCTCCGACGCCCCCCGCATCCGCCTGGTCGGCAACCTCGTCACCGCCCCCGACGCCCCCCTCGACTCCTTCCCGGCCGACCGGATCCGCATCGGCGCGAAGGTCCAGGCCGTCTTCAGCGGCACCGGGCTGCCTCGATGGGTCCTGGAGCGCCCATGAGCCTCGGCCTCACGACCGACAAGGACTCGGGCGTCGCCGTGGTCACCCTCGACCGGCCCGAGCGGCACAACGCCATCGACCTGGCCACGCGGGACGAACTGGTCGCCGCATGGCGGGAGTTACGGTTCGACGACACCGTACGGGCCGTCGTGCTGACCGGCGCCGGGGAGCGGGCCTTCTGCACCGGGCTGGACCGGGAGGCCGTCGTCCCGCAGCCCAACTCGCCGTACATGACGGACGATCTGCTGCTGCGGGTCGGGCCGAAGTCCAACGACCTGTGGAAGCCGGTCGTCGCCGCCGTGCGGGGCATGGCCTGCGGTGGGGCCTTCTACCTGCTCGGGGAGGCGGACTTCGTCGTCGCCGACCCGACCGCCACCTTCTTCGACCCGCACACCACCTACGGGATGGTCAGCGCGTACGAGTCGATGCTGATGGCGCTGCGGATGCCGCACGGGGAGGCCGCGCGCATGGCGCTCATGGGGAGCGCGGAGCGGATGTCGGCGCGACGGGCGTACGAGGTCGGGCTCGTCTCCGAACTCACCGAACCCGGGCGGGCGTTGGCGTCGGCCGTGGACTGCGCGGGCGTCATCGCCGGGTATCCGGCGGAGGGTGTGCAGGGGACCGTGCGGGCGCTGTGGGCGGCCAGGGAGGCCGCCCTCGACCGGGCGTTCGCGCAGGCGCCGCACCTGATCGCGCTCGGGAACCTGCCGAGCGAGCGGCAGACGGAGCTGTTCCGGGCGCGGCGCCGCGACCACCGGCTCCGCTGAGCTACACCGCCGTACGGGTCACGTCACGCAGTTCGCAAGTCACGCCGGTCGTGCTCTCGTTGGCGTTCGGGACGTACGAGGCCGCCACGTCCAGCGTCTCCGTGGTGTCGGCCGAGACGTACGGAATGGTCGACGTGCTGGTGCGCAGGTCCGCGCCGCTCGAATCCTTGAAGGTGACGCCGAACTCGTAGGTATAGGTCGTGATGCTGCTGGAGTTGGTGGCCTCGACCTGGGCGACGACACCCCGGGTCGCGTCGTACACGCAGCTCCGGATCCGCACGTCCTGAGTGGCCTCGGCGGACGCGGTGGCGCTGCTGCCGCCGGAGACGCCGCCCGAGGACCCGTAGTCGTCGTCATCGTCGTCGTAGTGCGTGCCGCCCGTACTGCTCGACGAGCTGCTGGAGCTGGACGAGCTGTCGTCGCAACCGCCACCGTGGGAGCGCTTGGCCCCCGTCAGCGCGATCATCACCCCGGCTACAACGGCCACAGCGCGGACATGGCGAAGCTTCATTTCGTGCGACCCCCGAACGGCCTTTCAGCCCCGTTGACTTGATCGTGAGCACGTCACGTTAGCAGCGTCAAGTGCAGGCCCCGTGAAGAGACGGGGGTAGCGCCCCGCAGGGTCGCACCCCCAGGGGCGCGGGGAACTGCGCGACCAGCCACAACGGAGCCGCACCCGAACACGAACCTCATCCGGCACCACCCACCCGCACTACCCAGCGGAGCGCGCCGTCCCCGTGCCCTTCTCCGCGTCCAGCGCGTACACGCACCGGTCCTTGCTGCACGCGTACACGACCCCGTCCCGCACCACCGGCGACCCGGTGATCTCCCCGCCCGTGGCGAGCTTCCAGCGCAGGCGGCCGTCGTCGGCCTTCAAGGTGTAGAGGAGGTGGTCGGTGGAGCCGAAGTGGATCCGGCCCTCCGCCACCGCGGGGGCGCCCACGATGTCGCCGCCCGCCTGGAAGCGCCACTTCGGCGTCCCGGTGACCGCGTCCAGCGTGTACAGGCCCTTGCCGCTGCCAACGTGGACATGACCGGCAGCCACCAGCACCGGCTCGATGGAGGAACGCGACTCCGTGGCGATGCGCCAGCGGTCGCGCCCGTCGGTGGCGTCCAGGGCGTAGACCGTGCCGAGGTAGTCGGCGAGGTACACGCCGCCGCCGGTCACGGCGGGGCCCGGCACGAAGGTCGGCGGGCACAGGAAGACCGCCGGGGCCTCGAAGTGCCAGCGGACCAGGCCGCTCACCACGTCCAGCGCGAGCACCCGCGTCCCGGCCGAGACGTACACATAGCCGTCGTGCGCCTGCGCCACCCGCACCGGCACCCCGCCGCAGGAGGCGGCGTCGCCGATCGGGTACGACCAGCGCTCGTCGCCCGTCCGGGCGTCCAGGGCCTTCAGCCGGGCGTCCTGCCAGACGTACACCGTGCCGTCGTACAGCGCCGGCCCGGCCTCCGGGGACTCGAAGTCGGACTGCGCCCCGGTGAGCTCCCACAGCTTCTGCCCGTTCGAGGCCTCCCAGGCCTGCACGCCGCCGCCGCGCGTGCCGGTCACGACCGTGCCCCGCTCGGCCTTGAGGGAGTACACCCAGGCGTCCGTCTGCAGCCGCCACAGGTCCGCGCCCTCGCGGCAGTCCAGGGCGAACAGGGTGGGGCCGTCGGAGGCGTGGATACGGCCGTCGGCGACCGCCATCGACCAGGCGACGTCCCGTGTCTTGAAGCGGCGGCGGCCGGTGGCCACGTCGAGGGCGTGCACCTCGAAGGAGGTGACGTAGACGAGGTCGTCGGCGACGGAAGGGGTGCCCCAGACGTCGTTCGACATGCGAAAACGCCAGGGCCGCCAGCCGGCCGCGGGCTCCGGGGGCGTGGGCGGCAACGCGGGTACGGCGGGGCCCACGGCGGGGTCGGTGCCGTTGACGCCGGGGCGGGGCTTGGACCAGGAGGCGACGAGGCCCGCCTCGGGCGGGGGTGCCTGCATCGCGGCGGCGCGGGCGTCGGCGACGCGGGGGCCGGGGCCGATGGGGACGGCGGCGCCGGCCAGCCGGACCGGGCCGGTGTCGGGGGCGCCGACCGGGACGGGCGAGGGCTGCGGGCCGGGGACGACCGGGTCGTGCGGGGGCGGGGGCGGCACGGGCGCGGGGGCGACGCGGCCGCCGCCGCTGCGGCCGGAGGACGGCGCGGGCTTCACCGCGGGGCGGCCGCCTCTGCGGGACTCGATCAGGCCGACCGCCCGCTCGGGCAGCCACGCCGACGCCGTACCGCTGTCGTCCGAGCCGGAGCCGAAGAGGTGGGGCGCCAGCTGGGCCTGGAGGTCGGCCGGGTTGGGGCGGGCCGTGGCCTCCATCTGCATACAGGACTCGATGAGCGGACGCAGCTCGTCCGGGAGGCCTTCGAGGTCCGGGCCCTCGCGGAGCAGCATGAAGACGGTCTCGACCGGGTTGGCGCCGTGGAACGGGGGGTGTCCGGTGGCGGCGAACACCAGCATCGAGCCGAGCGAGAAGACGTCGCTGGCGCCGGTCACACTGCGGGAGTCCTTCGCCTGCTCCGGCGACATGTAGGCGGGCGTACCGACCGCGACATTGGTCATCGTCAAACGGGTGTTCGATACGCCGGACGCGATACCGAAGTCGATGACGCGGGGACCGTCCTCGACGACGAGCACGTTGGACGGCTTGAGGTCGCGGTGGACGAGACCGGCGCCGTGGATGGACTGCAGGGCCTCGGCCACGCCTGCCGCGAGCCAGCGCACCGCCTGGGCCGGGAGCGGCCCGCACTCGTTCACTATTTCCTCGAGGGAGGGCGCGGGGACGTACGCGGTGGCCAGCCACGGCACGGCGGCGCGCGGGTCGGCGTCGACGACCGCGGCCGTGTAGAAGCCGGAGACCGCCCGGGCCGCCTCCACCTCACGGGTGAAGCGGACGCGGAACAGCTGGTCCTCGGCGAGCTCCGTACGCACGGTCTTGATCGCCACGCGCCGGCCCGAAGCCGAGCGCGCGAGATAGACCAGCCCCATGCCGCCGGCACCCAGCCGTCCGAGCACCTCGAACGGCCCGATCCTGCGCGGATCGTGCTGCGTCAGCTGATCCACCACTCTGCCTGCCACCTCCCCGTACGGGCCCCGTCACCCAGATATGTACGCGACCCCGTGCAGCGTCTCACCACCGCACCGCCTCGGCGGCACGCACCCTGATTCTTCCTGTCTCGGGGCGTGGTTGCGAACCCGAGGGCGGAACGGGGTGTCTTGGGACAAAACCACAGCCCGCGGCACGGCGAAAGCGCCGGTTCGCATAGTGGGACGCGGAAAGCGGCCCAAGACGGTCCAAGGCGGCCGAAGGTAAGAGTGCGGTCAGCGTTCCAGGACCGCGAACGACGCCCCCTGGTCGTCGGTGACCACGGCGACCGTGCCGTACGACGTTTCGAAGGGCGGCACCTGTACGCGCCCGCCGAGCCGGTTCACCGCGTCGAGGGTGTCCGAGCAGGAGTCCACCCGGAAGTGGACGACGAAGTGCGGCGGCATCATCGCGGGGAAGACCTCGGAGACGGCCGCGCGGCCGAAGTCGGGCCTGGCGTCCGGCCCGAACAGGGCGTCGGCGAAGAGCGCGCCGTAGAAGGCGTTGGCCGCCTCGGTGTCCCGGGCGTACAGCTGCACCCAGGCGAACGTGCCGGTCTCGTGCCGGCGGCCGAAGCCCTGGTGGCCGTCCGCCTCCCAGAGCGCGAAGACGGCACCCTCGGGGTCGGTGACCAGCGCGGCGGCGCCGAGCCCGGCCCCCATCCGCACCGGCGGGACGACCACCTGGCCGCCCGCCGCACGGATCCGCTCCCCCAGCGCCCGGGCGTCCGGGGTGGCGAAGTACACCGTCCACACCGTGGGCAGCCGCCCGTCCGGCTTGCGGGCGAGCGCGGCGACGCGGTCACCGTCGAGGAGCGCCCACACGGTGGAGTCGTACGCCTCCTCGAAGTCCCACCCGAAGAGCTCACCGTAGAACCGCTTGCCCGCCGCCACATCGGGTAGCTGTGCGTCGACCCAGCACGGAACGCCCTCCGGGTATCCCGTTCCGTTCGTGGATGCCCTGTTTTCGGCCATGCGGCAAACGTAACGGCGTCTTGTGCGGCGCGCAGACCAGGCACACCAGTCTCCGCATCCTCATGCACCCCATTTGCAGTCGGCCGAATCGCGCCCCGATCACGCCTCGGTAAGCTGACGACATGACAGGACAAGTGCGTACCGTCGACGGCCGCGTGGCCGGCCGGCGTGGGCAGGCGACCCGGCAGAAGCTGCTCGACTGCCTCAGCGAGATGCTCAGCTCCTCCCCCTACCGGGACGTCAAAGTCATCGATGTCGCCCGGAAGGCGGGGACTTCGCCCGCGACCTTCTACCAGTACTTCCCGGACGTCGAGGGCGCCGTCCTGGAGATCGCCGAGCAAATGGCCACCGAGGGAGCCGGGTTGACCGAGCTCGTCGAGGGCCGCAGCTGGGTCGGCAAGGCGGGCTGGCAGACCGCGCAGGAACTCGTGGACGGATTCCTGGAGTTCTGGCGCAGGAACGACGCGATCCTGCGGGTCGTCGACCTCGGCGCGTCCGAGGGCGACAAACGCTTCTACAAGATCCGTATGAAGATCCTGAACTCGGTCAACAACTCCCTGACCGAGGCGGTCACTCAGTTGCAGGCCAAGGGCAAGGTCGACAAGGACGTCAACCCGGCCGCGATGGCGGGTTCGATCGTCGCGATGCTCGCGGCGGTGGCCTCGCACCAGAAGGGCTTCCAGACCTGGGGCGTCAAACAGGCCGAACTGAGGCCGAACCTCGCCCTGTTGGTCCACCTGGGCGTCACCGGCAAGAAGCCGACGAAGTAGAGCAACCTGGGTCCTGTCTGGCAGGCGGTGGTTCACGCTGGGTGAGCCGCCGCCTGTTTCGCTACGCGGGCAGCGGCCGGTCCCGCACCACGTGCTTCATCACCAGCGTCGAGGTGAGGCGCTGCACCCCCGGCAGGGTCGCGAGCCGCTCGTCGTACAGCCCCTGGAAGGCGGCGAGGTCGGCGGTGGCCACCCGCAGCAGGTAGTCGGGCTCGCCGAACAGCCGCTGCGCGTCCAGCACATGGGGGATGTCCGCGAGCGCCCGCTCGAACTCGGCGACCGTGTCCCGGTCCTCCTGGCGCATGGAGACGAAGACCAGCGCCTCGAAGTTCAGCCCGACGGCGGCCGGCTCCACGACGGCCCGGTACCCGCTGATGGCACCGGCCCGCTCCAGCTCCCGCAGCCGCCGGTGACACGGCGAGACGCTGAGCCGCACCCGCGCGGCCAGCTCGGTCACGGTCAGCCGCCCGTCCTGCTGGAGCTCGGCAAGAATCTTTCTGTCCACGTCGTCCATGAGGAAGATCTTCCCTCACAACTGCCGATCATGGGCAAACTTCGACAACACTTTCGGGCCATTCCCGCCTAATGTCGCCACCATGGACTCCGGACTGCTCATCTCCTTCCTCGCCATCGACCTGCTCCTCGTCTGCGTGCCGGGCGCCGACTGGGCGTACGCGATCTCCGCCGGGCTGCGCGACCGCTCGCCGGTGACGGCGGTGGCGGGCCTGGTCACCGGATACGCGCTGCACACGGTCCTCGCGGCGGCCGGGCTCGCCGTGCTGGTCGCGAGCGAGCCGGGGCTGCTCACCGCGCTGACGGCCGCGGGCGCCGCGTATCTGGTGTGGCTGGGGTGGGGCGTGCTGCGCCGTCCGGGCACGCCAGGGGCGGCCGAGGAGACCGTGGCCGCGAGCCCGGTCCGCGCCTTTCTGCGCGGTGCCACGATCAGTGGTCTGAACCCCAAGGGTCTGCTGCTCTACCTGTCCGTGCTGCCGCAGTTCCTGGTGACGAAGGGTGACCATCTGCCGGTCCCCGCCCAGACCGCCGTGTTCGGTCTGCTCCACATGGCGTGCTGCGCCGCCGTCTACCTGGCGGTGGGCCTCGCGGCCCGCGCGGTCCTCGGCGCCCGCCCGGCAGCCGCCCGCGCGGTCGCCCGCACGTCCGGGGCGGCGATGCTGGGAATCGGCGCGTTCCTCCTGGTCCAGCGCCTGGCGACGCTCTGACCAGCGGGGCCTAGGGGGGTGTTTCGGACGTCCCGTGCGGTGCCCGCGCCCGCCGCGGCAGCGGCTGGTGTCGCAGCCGGTGCGTACCCTCGGCGCGCCGGACGAAGGCCCTCGTACTGGACGGACTTTGGCCTTTGGCCGGTGCGGCGAGGGTGCGTGCCGGGCGCCGTGGGTGCTGTACGGAACTCTCGAAACACTCCCTAGGGTCGGCGGACGATCCTGAAGAGCCGGATCTCCCGCTCCACCCGGGCCTGGTACGTCGCGTACGGCGGCCAGAACGCGAGCGCGGTCTTCCAGACGGCCGTCCGTTCCTCGCCCTCCAGCAGCCGGGCGGTGACCGGGATGTCCTCGCCCTTCCAGCTGACCTCGGCATCGGGGTGGGCGAGGAGGTTGTGGGTCCAGGCGGGGTGGCCGGGGCGACCGAAGTTGGACCCTATGAGGATCCAGCTGCGGCCCTTCTCCTCGGGCATGCAGGCCAGCGGAGTACGACGGGGCTGTCCGCTGCGGGCCCCGGTGGAGGTCAGGATCACGCCGGGCAGCATCTGGGCGCTGAGCAGCACCCTTCCGCGTGTGAGCCGGTGGACGGCACGGTCCAGCACCGGGATGACGTGCGGGGCGACCTTGGCGAAGCCGCGCGTCGAGGACACCTTCTGTACGACCCGTACGCCGATCACACCGCCACCTCCTGCTCCGTGGGCGTCTCGAAGAGTCCGGCCGTGTCGGCGGCGTGTGCGCGCAGCCGGTGCGTCGGCCCGAAGAGCAGTTCGTCGCCCGCGGCCCGCTTGAAGTACAGGTGAGCCTCGTGTTCCCAGGTGAAACCGATGCCGCCGTGGAACTGGATGGCTTCGGCGGAGGCGGTGCGGAGCGCTTCCAGCGATTGGGCGAGGGCCAGGCGCGCCTCTGGTGGTGCCGCTGTGTGCCGTCTGGCGTCTGCGGGCTCGTCGTGGCTGGTCACGCGGTTCCCCGCGCCTCTTGGGGGCGTTGTCGCCCAGGCCGCGTAATAAGCCGCCGATCTTGCTGCCTGCACTGCCACGTATATGTCCGCCAGCCTGTGCTTCACCGCCTGGAAGGAGCCGATCGGGCGCCCGAACTGCTCCCGCTGCTTCACGTAGTGCACCGTTCGCTCCAGTGCGCGGTCGGCTGCGCCCACTGCCTCGCAGGCCAGTGCGGCGGCCGCGAGTTGGCCCACGGCTGCCAGTGCGGTCAGCGTGTCTGCGCTCTCCTCGCCCAGCAACTCTGCTTCCACGTCACGGAGTTGGATGCGGCCCTGTGGCCGGGTCGCGTCCAGCGCGGTCTGCCGTATGCGTACGACCCCTGCCGCATCCCCCGCCACCAGGAACAGCAGCGTCCGCGACTTGGCGAACCCCCCGGCGTGCGCCGCGACCACCAGCAACCCCGCGCTGTGGCCGTCCAGCACCTGGTCGACCTGCCCGTACAGGCGCCAGCCGTCCTCGGTCCGTCGGGCCTGGACGCCGCCGGCGCGGCCGCCGCCGGCCCAGTCGCCGGTGTTGTCGCCGGTCAGGGCGAGGGCGGTGGCGAGGGCGGGGCCGGGGACGGCGAGGGTGGCGGTGAGGGTGCCGGAGGCGAGGCGGGGCAGGAGGGCGGTGCGCTGGGGGTCGGTGCCGAGGGCGGTGATCAGGGGGGCGGTGAGGACGGTGGTGGCGAGGAGCGGGGAAGGGGCCAGGGCGCCTCCTGTCTCCTCGCACGCGAGGGCGAGTTCGGTCGCCGAGCAGCCGACGCCGCCGTAGGCCTCGGGGAGGGCGAGTCCGGGCAGGCCGAGCTGTTCGGCGAGGGCGGCCCACAGGGCCGGGTCGTGCCCGGCGGGGGTGTCGACGGCCGCGCGCAGCTCGCGGGGGCCGCAGCGACCGTGGAGCAACTCGCGGAGGGTGCGGCGGATCTCGTCCTGCTCGGGGGTGAGGCTGGCGTCCATGGTCTTCCTCCGGCTCTTCCCTCCAGAGGCCCTTCCCTCCAGATCTGACGGGCCGTCATATTAGGAGGGTCGCAACGAGATGCCCAGAGGTTGGAGGCCGCCTCTCATGACTCCCGCGAGCCGGAAAGTCGCCGTGGTCGGCGTCGCCCTCGCCGACTGCGGCCGGGTGGACGACGCCACCCCGTACGCCCTGCACGCCCAGGCGGCCCGCCGCGCCCTGGCGGATGCCGGGCTGGACCGGGAGGTGGTGGACGGCTTCGCCTCCGCCGGGCTCGGCACCCTCGCCCCCGTCGAGGTCGCCGAGTACCTGGGCCTGCGCCCCACCTGGGTCGACTCCACCTCCGTCGGCGGCTCGACCTGGGAGGTCATGGCGGCCCACGCGGCGGACGCGATAGCGCGGGGGCACGCGAACGCCGTACTCCTCGTCTACGGCTCCACCGCCCGCGCCGACATCAGGACGGGCCGGCGGACGGGCAACCTGTCCTTCGGCGCCCGGGGGCCGCTGCAGTTCGAGGTCCCCTACGGCCACACGCTCATCGCCAAGTACGCCATGGCCGCCCGCCGCCACATGATCGAACACGGCACGACGATCGAGCAGTTGGCGGAGGTCGCGGTGCAGGCCCGGGCCAACGCGGCCCTGAACCCCGAGGCGATGTTCCGCGCCCCGATCACCGTCGACGACGTCCTCGCCGGGCCGATGATCGCCGACCCCTTCACCAAGCTGCACTGCTGCATCCGCTCCGACGGCGGCGCGGCGGTGCTGCTGGCCGCCGAGGAGTTCGTACGGGACTGCCGTACGGCCCCGGTGTGGGTGCTCGGCACCGGGGAGCACGTCTCGCACGCCGCGATGTCCGAGTGGCCGGACTTCACGACGGGCCCGGCGGCGGTCAGCGGGCGGCTCGCCTTCGAGCGGGCCGGGGTGCGGCCCGAGGAGATCGACTTCGCCGAGATCTACGACGCCTTCACCTATATGACCCTGGTGACGCTGGAGGACCTCGGCTTCTGCGGGAAGGGCGAGGGCGGGGCGTTCGTGGAGAAGGGGCGGCTGCTGGTGCGGGGCGGGGAACTGCCGGTCAACACGGACGGGGGCGGGCTGTCGGCCCAGCATCCGGGGATGCGGGGGCTGTTCCTGCTGGTGGAGGCGGTGCGGCAGCTGCGGGGCGAGGGCGGGGAGCGGCAGGTGCGGGGGCGGCGGGACGGGGAGTTGCCCCGGCTGGGGGTGGCGTCGGCGACCGGGGGGTGGTTCTGCTCGTCGGGGACGGTGGTGCTGGGCAGGGACTGACGGTGGGCCGGGCGCGTCCGCACGTGACAATCGGGGCATGGAAAGAGATCTCCACGAGCCGGATCGCCAGGAAGCGGATCTTCATGAACTGCTGAGGTCGCTGCGGGTGTGGGACCCGGCGGTCACCGAGTTGCCGGACTTCGACCCGGCCACCGCGCCCGCCGACCCGCTCGCGCTGTTCACGGCCTGGTTCGCGCAGGCGGTCGCGGCCGGGCAGGTGGAACCGCACACCATGTCCCTCGCCACGGCCGACGCCGAGGGGCTGCCGGACGTCCGGACCGTGATGCTGCACGGCGCCGACGCGTCCGGCTGGTCCTTCGCGACCCACCTGGACAGCCGCAAGGGCCGCCAGCTCACGGCCCGCCCGTACGCGGCCCTCGGCTTCTACTGGCCGGCCCAGGGCCGCCAGGTGCGCGTGCGGGGCCCGGTGGCCGCGGCCCCTGCCCAGGAGGGACAGGCCGACCTGCACGCCCGCTCGACCGGCGCGCTGGCGGCCGCGCTGACCGGGCGGCAGAGCCAGGTCCTCGGCTCACTGGAGGAGTTGGCGCACACCTCCGAGTCGGCCTGGGAACGCGCCCAGCGCGAGCCCGACGCCCCCGTCCCGACCTGGACGCTGTACCACCTGCGCCCCGACGAGGTGGAGTTCTTCCAGGGCGACGCCCGGCGCCGGCACGTACGGCTCGGCTACCGGCGTACGGAGGAGGGTTGGGCGAAGGAACTGCTCTGGCCCTAGGGGATGTTTCGAGAGTCCCGTGCGGTGCCCGCGCCCGCCGCGGCAGCGGCTGGTGTCGCAGCCGGTGCGCACCCTCGGCGCGCCGGACGAAGGCCCTCGTACTGGACGGACTTTGGCCTTTGGCCGGTGCGGCGAGAGTGCGTGCCGGGCGCCGTGGGTGCTGTGCGGGACTCTCGAAACACCCCCTAGTCGCGCAGGTGGATCCCGTTGACGGCGGTGTCGAAGATCGGCCGGTGCTCGTTCCAGGTCGCGTTGGGCGCGGACAGGTAGATGACGTACTGGGTGCTGTCGGCACCGCTGAAGGCCAGCTCGACCCCGCGGTACTCCCGCGCCCTGCCCTGGAAGGTGAACTCCCAGTACCCGGCGGGCCGGCCGCGGAACTCCGTACGGCTCATCCTGACCCGCTCGTAGCCAGGGTTGTCGCGGCGCGTCTGCTCCTCCTCGGTGTCCCGCCAGTGCTGGAGCGGGTCGGACCCCGCGAACTCGACCACCTCGACCCGCAGGCCCACCAGCCCGGACGGGTCGATGTAGGCGACCTCGCCGCTGGGCATGTCCTTGGCCGTCCAGCCGTCCGGCACGGGCACGGAGAAGCCCTGGCCGGCCTTCACGAGGTGGTAGCCGGCCGGAACGGGCGACGGGGAGGCGTCCGGCGCGGGGGAGCCGCCGGAGGATCCGGAGGTAACGGACGCGGACGGCGACGCGGACGGCGACCGGGACGTGTCGTCGCCCCGCGCGGTGTCGTCGCCCCCGGGCCGCAGCAGTACGCCGCCCGTCACGGCGCCGGCGACCACCAGCACCGCGGCGATCCACACCGCGGCGCGGCGACCACGCCTGCGCCGCGGCGCCGTGGCCACGTCGGAGCCCGCCCGCTCCTGCCGCGTGGGCGGGTCGAGCGGCACGGTCCCCTCGTCGGCCGCACGGCTCAGCAGGTGCTCGGCCTGGTGCGCGCTCATGCGCCGGTCGGGGTCCTTCTCCAGCAGGCCCTCGATCACCGGGGCCAGGTCCCCGGCCCGGCGCGGGGCCTCGTGCGGGTCGGCGGCGATGGCGTACGCCGTCTCGATCGCCGTGTCCCGGCGGAACGCGGGCCGTCCCTCCACCGCCTCGTACAGCGTCGCCCCGAGCGACCACAGGTCGCAGGCGGGGCCGGGCTCGGCGATCCCGGTGCGCAGGCGTTCCGGCGCGAGGTACTGGATCGAGCCGACCAGTTCCCCGGTCCTGGTCAGGGACGGTGTGCCGGACTCCACCGCGATCCCGAAGTCGGTGAGGACGATCCGGCCGTCGTCCCCGAGCAGCACGTTGGCGGGCTTGACGTCCCGGTGCAGCACACCGGCGTCGTGCGCGGCGCGCAGCGCGGCGGCCATGGCCCGGCCGATCCGGGCCGCCTCGCCCGGTGGCAGCGCGCCCCGCCGCTGCAGGAGGTCGCCGAGCGTGACGGAGGGGACGTACTCCATGACGATGCACGGCAGGCCCTCGTCGTCGACGACGTCGTGCACGACGATCACATGGGGGTGGGTGATCCGGGCCGCGCTGCGGGCCTCGCGGCGAGTGCGCTCGTAAAGCCGCTGCACCTCGTCGTCGTGCAGATGGGGCGGGACGTGCAGCTTCTTGAGGGCGACGTGCCGGTTGAGCAGTTCGTCCTCGGCCCGCCACACGGTGCCCATACCGCCACGGCCGACGCGCTCCACCAGCCGGTACCGGTGGGCGATGGTCCTCCCCAGATCGGACACCCTGAGACCTACTTCTCCCCGTACACGCGAGCACTCTTCGAACAGATTGCAGATGCACAATAGCGCGCGGGGATCACCCGGCCCCGGCGGCCGTTTCAGGGCGCCGACGCCCTAGGACCTGCCCGGAAGACTCCGGGTCCCGCGGAAGTCGTACGCCGTGAAGTCGGCCACCGCCCGGTACCCGATGCGCTGGTAGAGGCTGTTGCTGGTCTGGTTGGCGAGGTCGGTGAAGAGCAGCACCTCGCGCACCCCGGAGCCGAGCACGGCCCGGCTGACCTGCGCGGTGACCGCGCCCGCGTAGCCGCGGCCACGCAACGGGGCCGGGGTGTAGACGGGGGCCACCCGGACCTGGCCGGCGACCACCGGGGTCACGCCGGCCATGGCCAGCGGAGTGCCGTCCTCGCCCTCCCAGAAGCTGACGCCTCCGTAGGAGATGCGTGAGTCGGCCCACGCGGCGGCGTCCCGCGCGGCGTGGTCGCCGACGGCATCGATGAACTCGCCGTACCAGCGGGTCAGTTGCTGCCGGTCCTCCTTGCCGGCGACCCGCGCCCGACCTCGCGGGAGGGGCTGCGGCACGGTCAGGTTCCCGAGCCGGTACAGGCGCTGGCGCTGGCTGACCACGGCCCGGCCGCCCACGAGACGGCGCCAGGCGGCGGAGAAGGCCTCGGCGGTCTCCCGGGCCGCTATGACACCGGGGACCGACTGGCCGACGGCGACCAGGTGGGCGGCGAGGGACTCGGCCTCCTCGGTCGTGAGCGGTGTGACGTTCAGCCGGTAGGGCGGGGTGCGGAAGTAGGCCGCGCGCACCTGTCCGCCCACCTCCAGCGCGCCGAAGACCGGCGCCTCGTCACCGTACGCACGCAGCCCGCCGGTGCGCAGCGTCTCGGTCACCGTCAGGGCGACGGTGTGCAGATCGGGGCGTGAGCGCAGGAAGCCACCGGCGTGGGAGAGGAAGCCGCTGAGATCCTGGGTGCAGTACCAGTCGTCCGGGCGCATACCTCATGATCCCGCGCCCCGGGGGCGGGTGTGCACCCTTTTCCGCCGTGGACACCAAGCCGACACAAGACCCCACTCTCAGGCGGGGGTTGGGGGTATAGGAGTTCACGGCGACGGGGGCCCACAGGTTGACGCCCGGGTCGGCACCCCGGGTCACCCGGTCACGGGCACCCGCCTCGGTCACCCACGCGACCCGAGCGCCCGGAACACCGGAACACCGCCCCGGAAGACGGCCTCCAGCGCCATCCCGGCCCGCAACCCCCCGCCGTCCCCGCACTCCACCACCTCGGTCATCATCCGCGGCCCCTCGGCGAGGTCGACGACCGCGGCGACGTACGGCGTCCGCTCGGCGAAGGGCGGCAGGTCGTTGCGGTGCACGACGGACCAGGTGTAGAGGGTGGCCCGGCCGGTCACGGGCTCCCAGTCGACGTCCTCGCTCCAGCAGTGCGGGCAGAACTCGCGGGGGTAGTGGTGGGCCCGCCCGCAGGTCCGGCAGCGGCGCACCAGCAGCCGTCCTTCGGCCGCCGCGTCCCAGTACGTACGGGTGAAGGCGTCGGTCTCCGGGAGGTCGAAGCGCGGGCCGCTCATCCGAACAGCCCCAGCGCGCCGTCCACCGACCACGACTGCCAGGACATCCCGAACAGCGCGACCAGCGAGATCAGCGCCATCATCGAGTTCTGCCCCTGCTCGCCCCAGTCGTGGATCATGAGGGTGAAGTAGAGGACGTTGAGCAGCAGCCCGCCGACGAGGGCGACCGGGGTCAGGAACCCGAGGACGAGCCCGAGCCCGAGGGCGAGTTCCGCGTACAGGACGACGTACGCCATCGTCCGCGGTCGCGGCGCCACGACGACCTCGAAGCCGGAACGTACGGCGTTCCAGCGGTGCTTGGCCGCCACGTCCGCCGCCCAGGAGATCCCCGCGCCCTCGAACCAGCTCTTCTTGTCCTTGTGCCGCCAGCTCTCCAGCCACCACAGCCCGAGGCCTATCCGGAGCACGGCCAGCCATTCCGCACCTGTGAGCCAGATCGCGTCCATGTATCTGACGGTACGTCAGATACGAGGAGCCTGACAATCGTCTGTGCATCCGCGATGCATCCGGCGGAGCGGAACTTGGATCCGCCTCGGCACCAACGACTCCGACACGTCCCACACGGTCTCCGCCAACCTCGCCGCCGCCGCCGACGGACGGGGCGACGACGTCAGCCACCTCTCCCACTGGGACGAGGGCCACGGGGCGAACTCGGACCCGGGTGACTTCATCACGTGGGACGCCAAGGTCAGCGGTTACCAGGGCAAGGGGGCGGGCCGGCGGGCGACGCGGTAGGGACGGCCGCCCGACAGCCGTCTTCCTCTCCCCGGGACGCGGTGCCGGTTTCCCGTCATGACCCCGGCCACCGCCCGTACGACGCCCGGCCCGGCGCACGTCAGGTGTCGGGGCCCGGCGTCGTGCCGTGTGTGCCCGGTCAGCCCGGTCGGCCGTTTCGCGGGGCGACGACCGCGCCGACCACGGCGGAGAGACCGGCGGTCACGGCGAGGCTCCCCACCATGACCATCACCACCCCGACCATGAACAGACCGCTGGCGTCGTCCGACCAGTCGTAGAAGGCCGCGACGGTCAGCCCACCCGTGGTACCGAGCACGGCACCCGCGACATGACGCCGGGCCGCCGCCCAGCACACCGGCACCAGCAGCGTCAGCACCAGCCCGATCACCTGCCACGCCTCGTACGGCCCGGTCGTCGAGCCGTCCGGATGCACATCACGCTGCTGGTCCCAGCCCAGCCAGACGGCCCACCCGGCGAGCGACAGCACGGTCGGCACCAGGATCGTCGGCAGGAGGGACACGGGGCTCTGCGGTTCTTGCGGTCGTCGGCGCATGGCCCAAGCGTCACCGGTCCGCCGGGTCACCGCCCAGAGCGCAAGTACTCAGAGCGACCCGAGTACATGAGCCATGGAGGCGCGGGGGCCCGGCGTCCAACGGGTGAATCCTGCCAACCCACGGACAGCGGACGCCGTGTCGGCGGGAAGGCCATGCTGCGTACCGGAACGACGAGGTCAGGAAGCAGCGCCATGCCCAAGTTCCTCATCCAGGCCACCTACACGCCCGACGGCACCAAGGGTCTGCTCAGGGAAGGCGCGAGCGGCCGTCGCGCCGCGGTCGACCAGGTCGTCACCGGCCTCGGCGGCAAGGTCGAGGCCATGTACTTCGCCTTCGGGGAGCACGACATCGTGCTCATCGTCGACTTCCCCGACCCCGTCTCCATGGCCGCCGTCAGCCTCACCGTGAAGGCCAGCGGCGCCCTCCACACCCGCGCGACCCCTCTCCTCACCCTCGACCAGATCGACGAGGCCGCCCGCAGACAGGTCGCCTTCCGCGCCCCCGGCGACTGATCTCACCCCTCCTCCCCGACATCCGTGACCGTGTCACCAGCCGGTGACAGCGCCGTCCTGGAACGAAGACGCCGGGATCCCCTCGGCTCTCAGCCCCCTCATAGTGATCAAGCAGGCACCGAGAAGCCGACCGCTTCGACCATGACCATTGATGACCGACCATTGATGACCGACCAGGGGGATCTCATGTCCGGCACCCGTCGCAAGGCCATACTCGTCTCCGCAGCCCTCGTGGGCGGCGCCATGCTGATGACGGCATGCCAGGGCACGGACAAGGCCACGGACGCCGACGCCGCCTCACAGGCTTCCCCGTCCGCCACCTCGGCCGGCTCGTCGACCGGCGCGTCGACCGCGGGCACCGGCAAGGGCTCCGCCGGAACGGGCAAGGGAGCCGAGGACACGTCGGCCTCCGGCTCCGGCTCGGGTTCCGACTCCGGGTCCGGCGCGGACACCGGCAACGGCAAGCGCGAGCCGGTCGAGCAGGTCTGCGGCGCCAACGACATCTCCTGGAGCACCCGGTCCGAGACGCAGGCCGGCGGCTTCATCCTGATCTCCGCGAAGGCGAAGCCGGGCATCACCTGCTACCTGCCCGCCGCCCTGCCGACCGTCGCCTTCGGATCCGACGGCACCGAGGCCGGCCCCGCCGAACAGTCCGTCGGCGAGCAGATCAAGCTCAGCGGCAACACCACCGCCTACGCCGGCGTCAACCCGAAGACCACCACCACCGACGGGGGCAAGGAACTCGACAGCATCATCGTCGCCGTCGGCGCCGACGACCCCAACCCCGAGTCCCTCCCGGTCGACACCATCACCGTCGACAAGCCGATCGTCACCAACTGGCACACGGCCCCGACCGAGGCGGTCCCCTTCAGCTGACGGCCTCCCCGGCAGCCGCCTCCCGAGCTACTTCAGAGCGACGGCGTCTGCGGCCGACACGACCAGCGCGGTGGTCGTCGTACCGGGGAAGTACCAGCGCCAGCTGCCCGCCGACGTGACGGTGACCTTGGTGCTCAGCTGTCCGGTGGCGCCCGTCTTCACGGTCCTGACCGTGCTGTAGTGGGCGGCGCCGGCCTTCTTGAACTGAAGCTTCACGTCCTGCCAGGGGTACCCGTGGTACTTCAGGTCCTCCCAGTTGGCCCGCGACAGCTTGCCGGTGACGGTGAGCTTGGCGCCCTTGGCCACGGGCTCGGGCGCGGCGTCGGTCGTGAGCTTGGAAGCGCGCTTCATCTTGAACTCGGCGATGTGGTCGGAGATCCAGTAGTCACCGTCGTTGGCCCGGACGGTGGCGTTGACCTGCCAGACGCCCGCCGTGCGGTTCACGTCCTCGGGCACACTGCCCGGCAGCCACCCCGGCTCGATCGTCATCGACGCGGTGCACACCGACGTGGTGGAACTCTTCTTCTCGCACCGTGTGCCCACCCAGTCGCTGAAGCCCCAGCCGTTCGTCTTGTTGAACACACTGACCCTCGACAGGCCCTTCACCCCGGAGTTGTCCCGGATGGTGATGGCGATCGGATACGTGACGCGCGCCGACGTGCCGATGATGACGTTCTTCCCACCATTGACGACCGTCTTGGTGACCCGAACGTCCCCCCTGCCCTCCGCATGGGCCCCCGTCACGGACAGCAGCGTCAGGGCCACCGCCCCACTGGCCACCATCCAGCCGGCTCTGGCCGCTCTACCTCGCATGTTCCCTCCCCTGTAGGTGGGAAGCGAGATTACACAGCCGCCATCGCTCAACGTCCCGCCGCCCTGCGAAGGTTGGCGCGCCGAAGCCCTTGCACACCACCACGCCCAGCACCACGACCCCGGCCGCAGCCCCGGCCCCGTGGCAGCGACCACCGTCGCCCGCCACCACACCGCCCCCTCCACCTCACCCCCACAACCACGAGCCCTACGCCACAGACCCCACCCACCCCTCCTACAGCCGTGATCGATCCGCAACCAATTCCGGGCTTGACCGAGACCCATCAACCGGCTGCGTGATTACGCTCCCGACCATGGCCGACTCCACAGCGTCCCCGCCCCCCACCCCCACGGCCCGCCCCGTGTACGTCATCGGCGGCGGTCCGGGCGGGCTCTCCGTCGCGCACGCGCTGCGGGCCCAGGGGCTGCGGGCCGTCGTGCTGGAGAAGTCGGACGGGGTCGGGGCCTCGTGGCGGGGGCACTACGACCGGCTCCATCTGCACACCACCCGGCGGCTGTCGGGGCTGCCCGGGCTGCCGATGCCGCGTCGGTTCGGGCGCTGGGTGTCGCGGGACGACGTCGTGCGCTATCTGGAGAAGTACGCCGAGTACCACGACCTGGAGATCGTCACCGGTGTCGAGGTCTCCCGCGTCGAGCCCGCGCCGGACGGCCACGGCTGGCTGCTGCGCGCGACCGGCGGTCGTGAACTGACCGGCGCCGCGGTCGTCGTGGCCACCGGCCACAACCACACCCCGCGCATCCCGGACTGGCCCGGCCGCGCCGGCTACACCGGCGAACTCCTGCACGCGGGCGAGTACCGCGACCCGGCCCCCTACGCCGACCGCGACGTCCTGGTCGTCGGCGTCGGCAACACCGGTGCCGAGATCGCCGTGGACCTGGTGGAGGGCGGAGCCTCGCGGGTACGGCTGGCCGTCCGCACCACCCCGCACATCGTCCGCCGTTCCACCGCCGGCTGGCCCGCCCAGCGCACCAGCATCCTCGTACGGCGTCTCCCGGTCGGCCTCGTCGACCGGCTCGCCAGGCCCGTCGCCAGGCTCAGCGTGCCGGACCTGTCGGCCCACGGACTGCCGCGCCCGGACACCGGTCTCTACAGCCGGGTCAAGGAAGGCGCGATCCCGGTGCTCGACGTGGGCCTCGTCGACGCCGTACGCAAGGGCCGCGTCGAGATCGTGGCCGCCGTCGACGGCTTCGAGGACGACAAGGTGATCCTCGCCGACGGCAGCCGCGTCTCCCCGGACGCCGTCATCGCGGCGACCGGATACGCCCGCGGCCTCGACGACCTCATCGGCCACCTCGGCGTACTCGACGCACGCGGCAAGCCCGTCACCCAGGGCGCCCGGACCCCCGCCGACGCACCGGGCCTCTACTTCACCGGCTACACCAACCCCATCAGCGGCAACCTCCGCGAGATGGCGATCGACGCCCGGAAGATAGCCAAGGCCATCGCCCGCGACGCCGGCCGACGGGTCTCCCGGCTGCCGGTGACGTAGACACCCTCAACTCTCTTACGTAGATCTCCTGTTACTTGCGGGTCAGTTGTGACGGGAGAGCTGTACCGCGCCGCCGCACGGGGTCAGAATGTGAGCACTGTTCAACTTTTCTGCTCCGCCCCTCTCGCCCCGACGGAGGACGCACGTGGCAAGCGAACGACAGTTCCCCCGAACCCCCCGGCTCTCCCGCCGCTCCCTCCTCGGCGGCGCGGCCGCCGCGGCCGGTGCCGCCACCCTCACCTCGACCGCGGCCGGTACGGCCTCGGCGGCCACCCGGCAGGTCGACGTCGCGATCGTCGGCGCCGGCCTGGCCGGCCTCACCGCGGCCCGCGACCTGGTCGCCGCCGGCAAGTCGGTCGTCGTCCTGGAGGCCCGCGACCGGGTGGGCGGCCGAGTCGTCGGGCTGGACCTGGCGAACGGCGGCGTCACCGAAGGCGGCGGCGAGTTCATCGGCCCCACCCAGGACCGCGTCAAGGCCCTCGCCGACTCCCTCGGCGTGCAGACCTTCGCCACCTACAACACCGGTGACAACCTCCTCTACAAGGACGGCAAGAAGACCCCTTACGCCACCGACGGCATCCTCGGCGCCGTCCCGCCCATCGACGCGGCCGGACTCGCCAACGCCGCGATCGTGCAGGCCACGCTCGACGACCTGGCCAAGCAGATCCCGGTCGACGCGCCCTGGACCGCGGCCAAGGCCGACGAATGGGACCGGCAGACCTTCGAGACCTGGCTGCGCGCCAACGCCGTCATCCCGTCGGCCAAGTTCCTCTTCGACGTGGCCTGCACCTCGATCTTCTCGGCCGAACCCCGCGAACTCTCCTTCCTGTTCGTCCTCTTCTACATCGCCGCCGCCGGCAACTCCGCCAACCCCGGCACCCTGGAACGCCTCACCGAGACCGCGAACGGCGCCCAGGAACTGCGCTTCGTCGGCGGCTCCCAACTGGTGCCGATCAAACTCGCCGCCACCCTCGGCGACCGGGTGGTGCTGGGCGCCCCGGTGCGCACGATCGCCCGGTCCGGCGGCGGCTACGCCGTCACGGCCGACGGTGTCACCGTCACCGCCAAGAAGGTCGTCGTCGCCGTACCCCCGCCGATCGCCGCCCGTATCACCTACGACCCCGTACTCCCGGCCTCCCGCGACCAGCTCACCCAGCGTCTGCCGATGGCCTCGGTCGGCAAGGCCATCGCGATCTACGACACTCCCTTCTGGCGCGCCGACGGACTCAACGGCCAGGTCGTCAGCGACACCGGTGTGGTCAGCTCCACCTTCGACAACTCCCCTCCCGACGCCTCCTACGGCGCCCTGATGGGCTTCATCGAGGCCGACGAGGCCAGGAAGCTGGACGCGGCGAGCGAGGCGGAGGTCCGGGCTGCCGTACTGAAGGACTACGCGACGTACTTCGGCGCGAAAGCGGCCTCCCCCACCTCCTTCGTCCTGCAACGCTGGAACAACGAGACCTACACCCGCGGCGGCCCCGTCTCCATCGCCGCACCCGGCGTCCTCACCCAGTACGGCCCCGCCCTGCGCACCCCCGTCGGCGGCATCCACTGGGCCGGGACGGAGACCTCCACATACTGGATGGGCTTCATGGACGGTGCGGTCCGCTCGGGCGAGCGGGTGGCGAAGGAGGTACTGGCAGTGCTGTGAGCGATGCCGGCCGGACAGCGTCTTCCGGTCAGCGTCGACCGATCAGCATCGGCACCGCGGCCGCCGCGCCGCCAACTTTGCCTGCACAGCCATTCCTGACACAGCGTCAGTTCATCTAATCTGACACTGCGTCAGTTAATCGCTGTCACACAGGAGCGGGCGGACCGATGCTTGGATCAACCCACGGCACCCTCACCACCGACTCCCGCCGGGCCCGGGTCATCGCCTGTGGCGAGCAACCCGGGCCCGCCGTCCACGGCCGGCCGGCCGATGTCGACGATCTCGATGTCAGCGGCCGTCCGCTGTACTGCGACGTGCCCGATCTCGACCGCTTCTTCCGGCCGGAGTCGGTCGCCGTGATCGGCGCCTCCGACGCCGAGGGGCGGCCGAACACCGGTGTCACCCGCCAGCTGGTCGCCTGGTCGGAGCGGGTCGGCGCCCGTCTCCACCCGGTGCACCCGAGCCGCCCGTCCGTCTTCGGCATCCCTTGCACTCCTTCCGTCGCCGATCTGCCCGAGCAGGTCGATCTCGCCGTGCTGCTGGTCGCCGACCCCCTTCCGGTGATCGAGGAACTGGCCGAGGCCAAGGTGAAGTTCGCCGTCGTCTTCGCCTCCGGGTTCGCGGAGACCGGGGAGGAGGGCGCCGCCGCCCAGGACCGGCTCGCCGGCGCCGTCGCACGGTCCGGGATGCGGCTGCTGGGGCCGAACACCAACCTCAACGCCTTCGAGCGGTTCCGGGAGGACCTGGACGGTCCCGCCATCGCGCTCATCACGCAGTCCGGCCACCAGGGCCGCCCCGTCTTCGCCCTCCAGGAGCTCGGCATCCGCCTCTCCCACTGGGCACCGACCGGCAACGAGGCCGACCTGGAGACCGCCGACTTCATCTCCTACTTCGCCGAACGGCCCGAGGTGGGTGCCATCGCCTGCTACGTGGAGGGCCTCAAGGACGGCCGCTCCTTCCTGCTCGCCGCCGACCGCGCCGCCCGCCGCAAGGTGCCCGTCGTCGCCGTCAAGGTGGGCCGCACCGAGACCGGCGCCCGCACGGCCGCCTCACACACCGGCAAGCTGACCGGCGCGGACACGGTGGTGGACGCGGCGATGCGGCAGTACGGCGTGATCCGGGTCGACGGCCTGGACGAACTCCAGGACACCGCCGCCCTGTTGGCCCGCGCGCGGTCGCCCCGCGCCGACGGCGTCGTCGTCTATTCGATCTCGGGCGGCACGGGCGCGCACTTCGCGGACCTGGCGACCGAGGCGGGGCTGACGCTTCCCGTGCTGTCCGAGGCCAAGCAGGCCGAGCTGCACCAGTGGATACCCGAGTACCTGAGCGTGGCCAACCCGGTCGACAACGGCGGGCATCCGGTCGGCGACCATCGCGGCCGGAAGATCATCGACGCCATCCTCGACGACCCCTCGGTCGGGGTGCTGATCTGCCCGGTCACCGGCCCCTTCCCGCCGCTCAGCGACCGGCTCGTCCAGGACCTGGTGGACGCCGCCGAGCGAACGGACAAGCTGGTCTGCGTGGTGTGGGGGTCGCCGGTCGGCACCGAGCCGGCCTACCGCGAGGTGCTGCTCGGGTCCTCGCGCGTGGCCACCTTCCGCACGGTGGCCAACTGCATCACCGCGGTCCGCGCCTACCTCGACCACCACCGCTTCGTCACCGGCTACCGCTCCCCCTTCGACGAGGCCCCGCGCACCCCTTCGCCGTCCTTCCGCAAGGCGCAGGCACTGATGCGCCCGGGCGAGCAGTTGAGCGAGCATGCGGCGAAGCAGCTGCTGCGGGCGTACGGAATCCGCGTGCCGCGCGAGCAGTTGGTGACCAGCGCGGCGGCGGCCGTGCGGGCGGCGGGGCTGGTCGGGTACCCCGTGGTGATGAAGGCGTCCGGCGCGCGGATCGCCCACAAGACCGAGCTCGGCCTCGTCAAGATCGGGCTGACGTCCGCCAGCCAGGTCCGCGACGCCTACCGCGAGCTGACGGACATCGCCCGCTACGAGGACGTCTCGCTGGACGGCGTCCTGGTCTGCCAGATGGTCGAGCGGGGCGTCGAGATGGTCGTGGGCGCCGCGCACGACGACCTGTTCGGACCGACCGTGACGGTCGGGCTCGGCGGGGTGCTCGTGGAGGTCCTGCACGACACCGCCGTACGTGTGCCGCCCTTCGGTGAGGAGCAGGCCCGGGACATGTGCGCCGAGCTGCGCGGGCGGGCCCTCCTCGACGGGGTCAGGGGGCGGCCCCCGGCGGATCTGGACGCGCTCGTGGAGGTCGTCCTGCGGGTGCAGCGCATGGCGCTGGAGCTCGGGGACCACCTCGCGGAGCTCGACATCAACCCGCTGATGGTGCTGGAGCGGGGGCAGGGCGCGGTGGCGCTGGACGCGTTGGTGGTGTGCCGCTGAGATGCCTGCCGACGATGAAGTGAACATGCCTGGTTCCCCCCGTGTGTCCGGAAATTCCGTTGAGTCATTGGTACTGCACGCCACTGACAATCAGGTCCGCCGCATCACCCTCAACCGCCCCGAAGCCCTCAACGCCATCACCCCTGACCAGCGCGAACGCATCATCCAACTGCTCGCCGACGCCTCCGCGGACCCGGCCGTGCGAGCCGTCGTCCTGACCGGCACGGGCCGCGGGTTCTGCACGGGGGCGGATCTGCGGGGCGGGGGCGGTGGGTCGCCGACGGTCGGTGGACGGGGGGCCGGTGAGCACGCGGCCGGTGAGCGGGCGGCCGGCGACCGCGTCCCCGGCGACGTGGCCCGCACGATCCGGCTGGGTGCCCAGCGCCTCATCGCCGCCGTCCTCGACTGCGAGAAGCCGGTGATCGCGGCGGTGAACGGCACCGCGGCCGGTCTCGGCGCGCATCTCGCGTTCGCCTGCGACCTCGTGCTGGCCGCCGAATCGGCCAGGTTCATCGAGGTGTTCGTACGCCGCGGCCTGGTCCCGGACGGCGGCGGCGCCTATCTCCTGCCCCGCCTGATCGGCCCCCAGCGGGCGAAGGAACTGATGTTCTTCGGCGACGCGCTCACCGCCGCCGAGGCGGAGCGGCTCGGGCTGGTCAACCGTGTCGTTCCGGACGGGGAGCTGGACAAGACGGCCCGCACCTGGGCCGAGCGCCTCGCCACCGGCCCGACCCGCGCCCTCGCCCTCACCAAGCAGCTCGTCAACGCCTCCCTCGACTCCGACCGCGCCACCGCCTTCGCGGCGGAGGCGGCCGCGCAGGAGATCAACATGACGACGGAGGACGCGCAGGAGGGCGTGGCGAGCTTCGTGGAGCGCAGGAGCGCCGAGTACAAGGGGCGATGAGCGCCCGCGAGCACCTCGACGGGCCCGACATCTCCCTCTGACCGCACCGCTCCTGCCGACCTCACCTTCCCTCCCGGCCTCACACCCCTTCCAATCTGACGGTCCGTCAGCTTCAATGGTCGGTGTGATGGGACACGCAGGGATGGCGGCAGCCGCCGTCCGCTACCTCAGGTCGGCCGACGCACCGCCCGTGGAGGCGTTGCCGCGCCCGGCGTTGCGCTGTGTCGGCGAGGACGAGCGGGCGCCGGTCGGGCAGGCGGAGTTCCGGAGGGTGCTCGGGAACTTCGCCACGGGCGTGGCCGTTGTCACGGCACCAGGCACCACCGACGACCCTCAAGCCCCCGTCCCGACAGGGACCCCAGCCGCAGCCCCGGGCTCCGCCCCCGCCCCCGCCGGTTTCGCCTGCCAGTCCTTCTCGGCCCTCTCCCTCGAGCCGCCCCTGGTCGCCTTCATGGTCGGCCGTACGTCGACGACATGGCCGCGCATCGCCCGCGCGGGCGTGTTCTGCGTGAACGTCCTGAGCGCCGGCCAGGGCGAGTTGTGCCGTGCCTTCGCGGTGAGCGGCGCGGACAAGTTCGCGGGGGTCACCTACGACGCGGCCCCCGTGTCCGGCTCGCCCCGCCTCGCGGGCGCGCTCGCGTGGATCGACTGCACGATCCACGCGGTGCACACGGGCGGCGACCATCTCATCGTCGTGGGACGGGTGGACGCGCTGGGGGCGACCGACGGGGACGAGGCGCCGCTGCTGTTCCACAAGGGGCGGTTCATCCAGACGCTTCCCGGCCTCCGCTAGGGAAACACTCCCTAGACCGCCACCGTCGACACGGGAGCCGTCCGCCGCCGGATCACCAGCGCCATCAGCGCCGCCGCCGCGCACAGGGCACCCGACGCGTACCAGACCACGTCGTACGCGCCGAAGACATCGCGCGCGACCCCGCCGAGGACGGCCACCAGCGCCGCTCCGACCTGGTGGGAGGCGAGGACCCAGCCGAAGACGATCGCGCTGTCCTCGCCGTACTGCTCCCGGCACAGGGCGACGGTGGGCGGGACGGTGGCGACCCAGTCGAGGCCGTAGAAGACGATGAAGAAGAGCATCGGCGGGTGCACGCTCGGCGCGAGCAGCATCGGCAGGAAGAGGAGCGAGACGCCGCGCAGGGCGTAGTAGACCGCGAGCAGACGGCGGGCGTCGAAGCGGTCGGTGAGCCAGCCGGAGGCGATCGTGCCGATCACGTCGAACACGCCGATGACCGCGAGCAGCGAGGCGGCGGCCGGGACGGGCATGCCGTGGTCGTGGGCGGCGGGCACGAAGTGGGTCTGGACGAGGCCGTTGGTGGAGGCGCCGCAGATCGCGAAGGTGCCGGCGAGCAGCCAGAAGGGGCCAGTGCGGGCGGCCTTGAGCAGCACCGTGACGGCGCGGCGGGCGGCACCCGGCACCGGGGGCGGCTTGGGCACGAACTCCTTCGCGCCGTACGGCTTCAGGGCGACGTCGGCCGGGTGGTCGCGCAGCAGCAGGAGGACGAAGGGGACGACGGCGAGGGCCGCGAGGGAGACCGTGACGGCGGCCGGGCGCCATTTGCCGTCGTCGACCATCAGGGCCATGAGAGGCAGGAAGATCAGCTGGCCGGAGGCCGAGGCGGCGGTGAGGATGCCGGTGACCAGACCGCGCCGCTCGGTGAACCAGCGGTTGGTGACGGTCGCGGCGAAGGCCAGCGCCATCGAGCCGGTGCCGAGGCCCACCAGCAGGCCCCAGCACAGCAGCAGCTGCCAGGCCGCCGTCATCCAGACCGTGAGGCCCGAGCCGAGCGCGATCAGGACGAGCGCGCAGGCGACCACGCGCCGGATGCCGAAGCGGTCCATCAGCGCGGCGGCGAACGGGGCGGTGAGGCCGTAGAGGGCCAGGTTGATGGAGACGGCGGCGCCGATCGTGCCGCGCGACCAGCCGAACTCCTCGTGCAGCGGGTCGATGAGCAGCCCCGGCAGGGAGCGGAAGGCGGCGGCGCCGAGGATGGTCACGAAGGCGACGGCGGCGACGAACCAGGCGCGATGGACGCGGGGACGGCCCGGCGTCGGCGGGGACTGGTCGACGGTGGCGGCGGAGGCTTCGGTTGTCTGCGTCACGACAACGAGCTTCGGGCCTGCGCCGCCACGAAGCCATTGGCCCGAAGGACAGCATTCGTTAGGATCGGGCCATGAGCAGTGAACCGGAGCATGAGGAGCGCGAACCGGAGTTCCGCCCGCACCGCGTCGTCGTCCTGGCCCTGGACGGCCTGCTCCCCTTCGAGCTGGGCATCCCGCACCGCATCTTCGGCCGCCCCAGGGACGCGCTGGGGCGGCTCCTGTACGAGGTCGTCACCTGCTCGATCCGGCCGCCCGGCCCGGTGCAGACGGACGCCGACTTCGCCATCCAGGTGGAACACGGGCCACGGACCCTGGCCACCGCCGACACCGTGATCGTCCCGGCGTCGTACGAACTCGGCCCGGTCTTCGAGGAGGGCGTGCTGACCGACGAGCTGGCCGCCGCGCTCGCCCACGTCCGCCCCGGCACCCGGCTCGCCTCCATCTGCACGGGTGTCTACGTCCTGGCCGCCGCCGGTCTGCTCGACGGCCGCCCGGCCACCACGCACTGGGCCGACGCCGAGCGCTTCCAGCGGCTGTTCCCGAAGGTCGAGGTCGACGCGGACGTCCTGTTCATCGACGACGGCGACGTGCTGACCTCGGCCGGTGTCGCGGCCGGGATCGACCTGTGCCTCCACATGGTCCGCCGCGACCACGGCACGGCCGTCGCCAACGAGGTGGCCCGCCGCACCGTCGTACCGCCCCACCGGGACGGCGGCCAGGCCCAGTACATCCACCGCCCGGTCCCCGACCCGCAGCAGGCGTCCACGACCACCGCCCGCGCCTGGGCCCTGGGCCGTCTCCACGAGCCGATCCAGCTGCGGGACATGGCGGACCAGGAGGCCATGTCGGTGCGCACCTTCACCCGCCGCTTCCGCGAGGAGGTCGGCATCAGCCCCGGCCAGTGGCTCACCCAGCAACGGGTCGAACGCGCCCGCCACCTCCTGGAGTCCACGGGCCTGTCGGTCGACCAGGTGGCCAGGGACGCCGGTTTCGGTACGGCCCAGTCGATGCGCCAGCACCTACAGGCTGCGCTCGGCGTCACACCCACCAGCTACCGGCGCACCTTCCGCGCCGCGAACAACGCCGACGTCCAGGTCACCAGCGGCACTTGAGCGGTCCCGGCGGGCCTCCCCCCACCAGCCGAGCGCCGTCAGCAGCAGGGTCACCGCCACCCCGGCCAGAATCGCCGTGGACGGCGCCACCACCTGGAGCAGACCGCCGGCGAGGGAACCCGTCGCCGCGTAGCCCGCGCCCGCCGCCGCGTACATCATGGCGTAGCCCGCGGCCAGGATGCCGGGCGGCAGGGCCTCGCGCAGCGACAGGTTGCGGGTGATCAGCGCGCCGGACTGCACGGTGCCCGCGAGGACGAGGGCCACCGCGATCCCGGCCGCGCCCGGTATCAGCGCGGCGAGCGTCACGAACACCGACATCACGCACATCAGCACCACACTGCGATTGCGCAGCCGTCCCGGCCACGACCGCATGCCGTACAGGAACGCCCCGAGCCCCGCGCCCACGGCCATGCCCGCCAGCATCGGCCCGGACCAGCCGACGCCGATACCGCGCTGTTCCAGCAGGGCGGGCAGGGTGAGTTCGGCGAGGCCGAGGAGGGTGAGGCTGGCCGCGCCCGTGACGTACACCGGCCAGGCGCGTATCAGCACGCGGGTCTTCGTCCGGCCCGCCTCCTCGTCCTGTTCGCCCTTGGCCCAGCCCGCGGGCAGCAGCCAGTGGCCGGTGATCGACGCCGCCATGAGGACGGCCGCGAGGAGCAGCGGCACCCGGGGCGCCACCCCGAGGGCGAGGCCGGCGACCGCGACCGGGGAAACGGCCCACACGCCGGACATCAGCATCGACTCGATGGACAGCGCCTGCGCCACGGCCCGCTCCGGGACCAGTGAGGTCAGCAGCGCCCGCTGGCCACCGGCGACCGCCGCGGGTGCCGCACCGGCCAGGAACGCGAACGCCCCCAGTACGACCGGATGCGCCCCGGCCAGCACCCCGAGTCCCACGAACCCGACCGTCCCGCCCGCGAGCCCGAGCGCCAGGTGCCGTCGGCCGCGAGCCGGGTCCAGCCGCATCCCGAGGACCGGGGCGCCGAGGATCTCCCCGAGCACATAGGCCGCCGCGAGAGCCGCGCCCAGGGTGTAGCCGCCGGGCCGCTCCCGCACCAGGAACACCAGCGCCAACGGCGTCATGGCGACCGGCATGCGGGAGGCGACGGCGGTGCAGGCCCAGATCAGGACCTGCCTGGAGGCGACGTCTCGATAGGTCATGGGATGACGGTAGGCGCCGCCACTGACAACACGGCAGCCGATTTCCGGGCCTGTGGAAAACGTGTAAACGCGTCGCCGGCGGGCGTCGTGAGGCCAGGAAGCCTCGGCTCGATGACGCCCGCCCAGCAACAGGGCCCTCAGAAAGTGAGCACTCCGCGAGCCACCTTCCCCGCCTCCGCGTCCGCCGCGGCCCGCTCGAACTCCTCCACGGGATACGTCTGCGTCACCAGCTCGTCCAGCAACAGCCGCCCGTCCCGGTACAGGTCGGCGTACAGCGCGATGTCCCGCTGCGGCCTCGACGACCCGTACCGGCAGCCCAGGATCGACTTGTCCAGGTACATGGAGGACACGACGAAGGATGCCTCGGCTCCGGCCGGTGGAACCCCCAGCAGCACCGCCTGTCCGTGCCGGTCCAGCAGATCGACCGCCTGCCGGATGAGCTCGACCCGCCCCACGCACTCGAAGGCATGGTCGGCCCCCGTCGGCAGCAGCTCCCGCACGGCCTCGGTCGAGGTCAGGAAGTCGGTCGCCCCGAACTGCCGGGCCACCGCCTCCTTCGCCGGATTCGCGTCGACCGCGACGATCCGCAGGGCACCCGCGATCCGGGCGCCCTGAAGGACGTTGAGCCCGATGCCGCCCGTACCGATCACGACCACGCTGTCCCCGCGGTCCACCTTCGCCCGGTTGAGGACGGCCCCCACTCCCGTCAGCACCCCGCACCCGATCAGCGCGGCGGACGGCAGGGGGATGTCCTTCGGGATCCGCACCACCTGCACGGCCTTGACCACGGTCCGTTCCGCGAACGCGGAGTTGGACGCGAACTGGAACACCGCCTGCTCACCCCGCCGGAACGGCCGCCCCGGCCGCCCTATGGCGTGCCGGCACATGGTCGGCCGCCCCCGGTCGCAGTCGGCGCACACACCGCAGTTGGCCAGCGTGGACAGGGCCACATGGTCTCCGGGCAGGACATGGGTGACGCCCACACCCACCGCTTCCACGACTCCCGCACCCTCATGGCCGAGCACCACAGGAACAGGGAAAGGTATGGTCCCGTCCACCACCGACAGATCGCTGTGACACAACCCGGCCGCCGAGATGGCGACCAGCACCTCGCCCGGCCCGGGGTCCCGCACCTCCAGATCGTCCACGACCTCGACCCGCTTGCCGTCGTACATCACCGCGCGCATCAGACGACCCCCTTGGGCTCCCTGGGCAGACCGAGCACCCGCTCGGCGATGATCGTGCGCTGAACCTGGTCCGATCCCCCGTAGATCGTGTCGGCGCGCGAGAAGAGGAACAGATGCTGCGCGTCGTCGAGTTCGTACGGCGTCGAGGGCGTCCACTCCCGCGGTCCCACGCCCGCCGCGGCGCCCCGCACCTGTATCGCCAGCTCTCCGAGCCGCTGATGCCAGCCGCCCCACAGCAGCTTCGCCACACTCGGCGCCCCCGGGCCACCCGAACCCCCCAACGTCCGCAGCGCGTTCCACCGCATCACCCGCAACTCGGCCCACTGCCGCACCAGCCGGTCCCGCAGCACCGGATCCCGCACCGCACCGGATCGCACCGCCATGCCCACGACCCGCGCCAACTCCCCCGCGAACCCGATCTGCTGGGCGAGCGTGGACACCCCCCGCTCGAACCCGAGCAGGCTCATGGCGACCTTCCACCCCGCGCCCTCGCCACCGACGACATGCTCCGCGTGCGCGCCGTCGAAGAAGACCTCGTTGAAGTCACTGGTCCCGGTCATCTGCCGGATGGGCCGCACCTCGATGCGCCCCGGCTGGTCCATCGGGACCAGCAGAAAGCTCAGGCCGTGATGCCGACGCGACTCCGGCTCGGTGCGCGCCAGCACGAAGCACCAGTCCGCCTCATGGGCCAGGGAGGTCCAGATCTTCTGCCCGGTGACCCGGAACGCCCCGTCCGAGGCCCGCTCGGCCCTGGTCCGCACCCCGGCGAGGTCCGACCCCGCCCCGGGTTCGCTGTACCCCTGGCACCACAGCTCCTCCCCGAGCGCGATCGGCGGCAGAAAGCGCGCCTTCTGCTCCTCACTCCCGTGCGCCAGCAGCGTCGGCGCCAACAACTTCTCCCCGATATGCCCGGACCGCGGCGGCGCCCCGGACCGCGCGTACTCCTCGGCCCACACCACTTGCTGAGTAAGCGTGGCAACCCGGTTCCCGAACCCACCCTCCCCCCACCCGAGCCCGATCCACCCGGCTTTCCCGAGGGCCCGTTCCCAGGTCCGACGGTCCTGAGCGCCTGCGACATGCTCGGAGAGCCACGCCCGCGCGTCCATGCGGAACGCCTCATCCTCAGCGCCGAACGCAAAGTCCACTGCCCTCTCCTCTCAACGCCGGACAACTGCAACCCCCTCAGGGGCGCGGGGAACTGCGCGACCAGCCCCAACACACCCGCAGCCGCCCACAACCAAGCCCCGAGCTATTGGGCGTTCGGCCGAGACCCCAACCGTGCGGCCCTCTCCATCCCCTCCACCCGCTCCAACATCGGCATCGGATCCACCCCCACCGACCCCGGCAACACCTCAGCGATCCGCTCCGGCGTCCAGGAACCCTCGGCATAGGCGGAGCGCAGCTCCCGCGGCTGCGCCCACACCGCGATCTTCGCCCCGGCGACGGTGTACACCTGCCCCGTCACCCCGTACTCCCGAGCCGAGTCCGACAGCAGATACACCACCAACGCCGCCACATCCTCCGGCTCCCCGATCTCGGCGAGCTCCATGGGCACGTTGGCCGACATCCGCGTACGAGCGACCGGCGCCACCGCGTTCGCGGTCACCCCGTACTTGTGCAGCCCCAGCGCGGCGCTCCGCACGAGCGAGATGATCCCGCCCTTCGCCGCGCTGTAGTTGGCCTGCGAGACCGACCCCTGATGATTCCCGCTGGTGAACCCGATCAGGGTCCCCGCCCGCTGCCGCCGCATCACCGCCGACGCGGCCCGGAACACGGTGAACGTCCCCTTCAGATGAGTGGCGACCACCGGATCCCACTCCTCCTCGGTCATGTTGAACAGCATCCGCTCGCGCAGGATCCCGGCGACGCACACGACCCCGTCGAGCCGACCGTACGACGACAGCGCGACGTCCACGACCCGCTGCCCGCCGGCCATGGTGGACACGTCGTCGGCGACGGCGACCGCTTCGCCGCCCGCCGCCTCGATCTCCTTGACGACGGCCTCGGCGACCTCGCTCGTGGGCGAGGCGCCGTCCACCGACACCCCGTAGTCGTTGACGACGACCCGCGCCCCCTCGGCGGCGGCCGCGAGCGCGACGGCCCGTCCGATCCCCCGCCCCGCGCCCGTCACGGCGACGACCTTGCCTGCCAAGAAGTTCCCCATGCCCCGGCCCCTTCCCGCAGTTTCTGACGGTCCGTTAGATTCGACTCGATTCTACGACCCGTCAGATACGCGGAGACAAGCCCCGGGGAGGGACTCATGTCACTGCCGGACGCGTTCCACGACATCGCCAAGCGCGTGAACAACTGGGGCCGTTGGGGTGCCGACGACGAGATCGGCACCCTGAACCTCATCACCGACGAGGTGGTCCGCGAGGCGGCCGCCTGCGTCCGCAGCGGCCGTCGCGTCCCGCTCGCGCTGCCCCTTCAGCAGGACGGCGTGCAGACCGGGATGATCCCGGGGCGGGTGAACCCGCTGCACACCATGGTGCAGATCAACCAGGAGCTGTTCGGCCCGGGAACCGTCGCGTGCAGCGACGACGCCGTGACCATGGGCCTGCAGGCCGCCACCCACTGGGACGCCCTCACCCATGTCTCGCACTCGGGCCGGATCTACAACGGCCGCCCCGCCGGCACCATCACCCCGCACGGCGGCGCCGAGTTCAGCGGCATCGACAAGGCGCGGCACATCGTCTCGCGCGGGGTGCTGCTGGACGTGGCCCGCGCGCGTGGCGTCCCGCGGCTCGACGGCGGGCACGCGGTCACGCCGGAGGACCTGGAGGCGGCCGAGGAACTGGCGGGCACGCGCGTGCGTGTCGGCGACATCGTGCTCGTACGGACGGGGCAGGTCCAGGTGTATCTCGCGGGCGATAAGCACGCGTACGGCTATCCCTCGCCGGGTCTGTCGATCCGTACGCCCGAGTGGTTCCACGCGCGCGACGTGGCGGCCGTGGCCAATGACACGCTCACGTTTGAGATCTTTCCGCCGGAGACGGAGGATTTGTGGCTGCCGGTGCACGCGCTCGACCTGGTCGAGATGGGGATGCTCCAGGGGCAGAACTGGAATCTCGAAGAGTTGTCCACAGCCTGTGGAGAAGCGGGCCGGTACGCGTTCCTGCTGTCCGCGATGCCCGAGCCGTTCGTCGGCGGCACGGGGACTCCCGTCGCACCCGTGGCCCTGCTCTGAGCCCTTCCACGAGGTCGGCTGGCGGCGCGGCTTCCCCACTCCCGGCTACCGCCCGAGCAGGGGGTGCCCCCATCCGCCCCGAGCACGGCACCGCGCGCCGCCATCCGACTCCGGCGTACCCGCCCCGGCCCTCCTGGCCCTCGGAGAACGACGCCGAATCACGACCCACACTCGGCGAGGGCCTCCGTCACCGAAGCCCTCGTCGTCCCCTCGCGGCGAATCGCTGACCACAAGCGTGATCAACCGGACACGCGGCGTCAACACCCGGTCGGGGATTTGTTACTTACGCCCTATTTGCAGAAGGCCGCGCACGGAAGCATGCCCGGGCGCACCGAAGCTCCTCGGAACCGGGCGGGCAGCGCCCCCTGCAACCGTGCACCGGATCCGGCGGAATGGTCACGCCGCGCGCCCGTCACACCGCTTCACATGCGTCAGCGCATCCGTGCGCCCGTCACACCGCCGCACAGACACCTGTACGGACGTCACACCGCCTCGTACGCGAGCCCTTCGTACGCCGACACTCCGCTCCCGTAGGCGGAGGCGGACGTCGACGACTCCGCGCCGCGGTCCAGTTCGCACCAGATGCGCTTGCCGGCACCCTCGGCGCTCCAGCCCCACCGGTCCGCGAGACCGTCGACGAGGGCGAGTCCACGGCCGCCGGTGGCGTCACCGTCGGCACACCGGGGCACCGGCGCCCGGCCGCTGCGGTCGGCCACCTCGAGCCGTACGGTGGCGTGGTCCTGGGCCACGCCCGGCAGGGAGAGTCGGAGCACGGCCGGACAGCCGGTGTGCACCACGGCGTTGGTGACCAGTTCGGAGACGAGCAGGATCAGCGTCTCGGCGAGCGGCTCGTCGACCTCTATCCCGGACCCGGCGAGCCGCGAGCGTGCCCACCGCCGGGCTCGCCCCACCTCAGCGGGGTCGGGCCGGATCTCCAGCTGCACTTGAAGCACCTGCACCGCTCACACCATCCGAACCGGCGGACACATAGCCCCGCGCCTCACGAGGGCCACGATCCTAGCCATTCTTTTCATGGCCAGAACAATGGCCAAAGCCAGGGTCACGGAACGTGAATCCCTTAGCTGACAGCATGGTTGACGTACAGTCACCCCAACAAGCGCTTCGGGCATATTCCAGCGCGAAGGAGTACCCCTGCGGCATACTGTGCGACGCTTGTCGTGGGGAGTCGAACAGGCGGGGACAGAACGCCCTCCCGCCCTGCGAACAGCGGCGCGCACCGCCGGATCCGGAGCCGCCTCAAGGGCAACTCCGGGATGGCTCGTGCTCGGAACCACTCGCATCTCACACAAGGTACCGGAGCGGACGGCCGACTCCAGGCCGTGACGAGTCACGCGTAGGACACAACCCGATATCAACGCTCCGTAATTCCGGTATGCCACAATCCGCGACATCCGCGCCGGGGACGTCGGCGACACCGCAGACCAGCGACCTTCAGGCCGGATCCGCGAGAAGTTCGGCAGCGAGATTCTCCTCACTCTCCGTAGTGGACCCCGCACGATGGGTTCGCACCCACGCCCGCTTCAGATGCAGGTGGACCTCGAACTCCCAGGTGAACCCCATGCCGCCGTGCACCTGGAGGCAGTCGCGGGCACCGCGCACGGCGGCCTCGTCGGCGAGCAGGCGTGCGGTGTCGATGTCCGCCGGGTCGGCCGTGACGGCCGCCGCGTAGACGGCGGCACGGGCCGTCTCCGTCCGCACCAGCATCTCCGCGCACAGATGCTTCACCGCCTGGAAGGCCCCGATCGGCCGCCCGAACTGCTCACGCGTCCGGGCGTGTTGCACGGCCAGCTCGCACGCGCGTGTGGCGCTGCCCAACTGTTCGGCCGCGGTGAGGAGTACGGCGACGGGCGGCATGCCCATGCCGCTGGGGACCCGGTGCAGCGGCGTCAGCGGGTCGACCGACCGCAGCGGTACGGCCCCCACCGCGCCCCCGTCCCCCCGAACGACGTCGGCCTGCGCGAGCCACTCCGCCAGCCCGTTCCCGACGGCCGTCACGACCGTCTCCCCGGTGGCCGCGCCGGGTACCGCGCCCGCCGCGAGGTGGGTGGCCACGAGCGGCCCCGGTAGCAGCGCCCGCCCCGCCTCCTCGAAGGCCAACACCGCCTCGGGCAGCCCGAGTCCGACGCCACCGCGCGCCTCCGGCAGCCGTAGCGCGAAGAACCCGGCGGCGCCGAGCTCGCGCCACAGCGCCCGGTCCAGGCGGCCGGGCTCCTCGACGGCGGCCCTGAGCGCCTCCGGGCCGAAACGCCGCGTAAGCATCTCCCGTACGCCGTCGCGCAACGCGGCCTGGTCGTCGGTCAGTTGGAAGCGCATCCGTCACCGCCCCTTCGGCAGCCCGAGGATCCGCTCGGCCACGATGTTCCGCTGGATCTGCGAGGTGCCGGCGGCGATGGTGTACGACAGCGAGGACAGCCGGTCGAGCACCCACGGCCGGTCGAGGTCGAGGGACTCGGGCCCCAGGACGTCGGCGGCGGCGTCGTAGAGCTCCTGGCGGGCGTGCGAATACCTCAGTTTGAAAACCGAACCCCCGACGCCGGGCACCCCTCCGCTCAGTTCCGCCTCGCTCACGTTCCACTGCGTCAGTCGCCACAGCGCCCGGAACTCGGCGTTCAGCCGCCCGAGCCGGCGCCGGAGTGCGGGATCGTCCCAGCGTCCGTTCTTGCGGGACTCGACGGCGAGTTCGCGCAGCGCGCGCCGGCACGCGACGACCTCGCCGACGAAGGCCGTACCGCGCTCGAAGGACAGGGTCACCATGGTCACGCGCCAGCCGTCGTTCTCGTCCCCGACCCGGTTGGCGACCGGCACCCGCACCTCGTCGAGGAACACCTCGGCGAACTCGGCCGACCCGGCGAGGGTCCGCAGCGGCCGTACGGTGACGCCCGGCGCGTCCATGGGCATGGCCAGCCAGCTGATCCCGCGGTGCCTGGGCGCGTCGGGGTCGGTGCGGACCAACAGTTCGCACCAGTCGGCCACTTCGGCGTGGGAGGTCCAGATCTTGGACCCGGTCACCACATAGTGGTCACCGTCCCTACGCGCGCGCGTGCGCAGCGCCGCGAGGTCGGATCCGGCGTCCGGTTCGCTGAAGCCCTGGCACCAGACCTCGTCCCCGCGCAGGATCGGCGGCAGCCAGCGCTCCCGCTGCCCGGGGGTGCCCTCGGCCGCGATGGTCGGCCCCGCGTGTAGCAGCCCGACGAAGTTGGCCCCCACATAGGGTGCGCCCGCCTTCTCGGTCTCCTCCAGGAAGATCAGCCGCAGGGTCGGGGAGGCGCCCCAGTGGACCTCGCCGTACCCCGCGTCGTACAGCCTGCGCTGCCAGCCGAGGTCGTAGGCGCGGCGTCCCGGCCAGTCGTCGGGCGACGGCTTCGGCGGGAGCGCCGCAAGGGCCTGGCCCAGCCACTGCCGCAGCCGCGCCCGGAACTCCTCCTCCTCGGGCGTGTCCGTGAGGTTCATCCACCACCTGCCTGACGATCCGTCAGATTCATCCGCAGGCTAGCCCCGCACCCCTGGACCGACAAGGCACCGGGCCTTACGCTCTCCGCACGATCTGACACATCGTCAGCATTAGGGGGTCGTCGTGAACGCCACCGCACACGCCCTGAGTTCCTCGCGCACACTCTGGGAACTGGTCGCACGCCGTGCCGAGCTGACCCCCGACCGCCCCGCTCTCCTCCAGGACGACCGCACCCTGTCCTTCGGCGACCTGCGCGCGCGTGCCGAGCGCGTGGCGGCCGGCCTGTACGACATGGGCGTACGCCCCGGCACGGTCGTCGCCTGGCAGCTGCCCACCCGCTTCGAGACGGCCCTGCTGTCCTTCGCGCTGGCCCGCCTCGGCGCCGTGCAGTCGCCGGTCATCCCGTTCTACCGGGACCGCGAAGTCGGTTTCGCGCTGCGGGAGTCGAAGGCGGAGTTCTTCGCGGTGCCCGGCGTGTGGCGGGGCTTCGACCACACCGCGATGGCGCGACGGCTGGGCGCGAAGGGGGTCTTCGAGGCGTACGACACCCTGCCCGACGGCGATCCGTCGGACCTGCCCCCACCGCCCGCCGAGGGCACCTCGGTGCGCTGGATCTACTGGACCTCGGGCACGACGTCCGACCCCAAGGGCGTACTGCACACCGACCGCTCGCTGATCGCGGGCGGCTCCTGCCTGGCGCACGCGCTGCGTCCGACGGCCGAGGACATCGGGTCGATCGCCTTCCCGTACGCGCACATAGGCGGCCCGGACTACATGGTGATGGTCCTGCTGTACGGCTTCCCCGCGGTGATGTTCGAGCAGTTCGCGCTGCCGGAGGCACTGGAGGGCTACCGCCGGCACGGTGTGACGATCGCCGGCGGGTCGACGGCGTTCTACTCGATGTTCCTGAACGAGCAGCGCAGGCAGCCGGACGGCACGAAGGCGGTGCCCTCACTGCGGCTGCTGGCGGGCGGCGGGGCGCCGAAGCCGCCGGAGCTGTACCACTCCGTGGTGCGCGAGATGGGGGTGCGGCTCACCCACGGGTACGGCATGACCGAGGTGCCGATGATCACGATGGGGGCGCCGGACGACACGGCGGAGAACCTGGCGACGACGGAGGGACGGCCGCCGCGGGAGATGGAGATACGGATCGTCGAGGGGGAGGTGCGGCTGCGCGGGGAGGCGGTGTGCCAGGGCTATCTGGACCCGGCGCAGACGGCGGCGGCCTTCGACGAGGAGGGGTTCCTGCGGACCGGCGACCTCGGGCACCTCACCGACAGCGGGCATCTGGTGCTGACGGGGCGCCTCAAGGACGTGATCATCCGCAAGGGCGAGAACATCTCGGCCAAGGAGATCGAGGATCTGCTGCACCGGCATCCCGCGGTGGGGGACGTCGCCGTGATCGGCCTGCCGGACCCGGAGCGCGGGGAACGGGTGTGCGCGGTCGTCGAGCAGCCGGCGGGCGCCGGGCCGCTGACGCTGGAGGCGCTGACGTCGTATCTGCGCGGGGAAGGGCTGTCCACGCACAAGCTGCCGGAGCAGTTGGAGGTGGTGGACGCCCTGCCGCGCAACGACACCCTGCGGAAGGTGCTCAAGTACAGGCTCAGGGAGCGCTTCTCGGGTGCGTAGGGATCGCGGGGATCACTCGGGGACGGTGAAGTAGCGGGCGAACGCGGTGATGATCTCGCCCTCGGCCACCTTGCCGTCGCCGTCGGCGTCGAGCGAGGCGGCGGCCGCCTGAGCGACCTCCGGCTGGACGCCGAGGCAGCCGAGCACGCGCACGGTGTCGGCCACCGTGGCGGCTCCGTCACCGTCGGAGTCGGCCAGGTCGAGGGCGGCGTGCAGGAAGGGGCGGGCGATCTCGGCGAACCGGTCCGGGTTGTCCCGCAGCCGCTTGACCGCGCCGTTCACGAACTCCTCGCGGGTGATGCGCTGGTCACCGTCCCGGTCCGCGATTCCGGCCATGCCCTGCCAGAACGCCTCCGCGCCGCCGTACAGCGCCTGGCCCTTGTCGGACCGGGCGGCGATGCCGAACTCCGCGAGCAGCGCCTTGGCCGCCGCGCTGAAGTCCTCCCGGTCGATATAGCCGTTGCCGTCCTGGTCGAAGGTGGCGAACCGGGCGGCGCTCCGGCGCTCGTACTCGCTGCTGACCATGTCTTATCGGGCCGCCTTACGTCACGTGGAATGCGAGGCTCTCGGCCTCCCTCGGAGCGTACGACGCCGGGGGGCGTCCGGGCGCGGGAAAGCGGCGGTTGTGCCAGGACCGGGGGAATTCCGGGACAACTGTGTGGCACAACCGACGGTGATCGCGCCTGTTCAGGCCGACAGCGGCCGGGCGTCGTCCGCGACCGCCGCCGTCACGTCGGGGTAGACCTCGAAGAGCCGGCGTACTCCCAGCGCCCCGAGGACCCGGTTGACGTGCGACCCGTCCGCCGCACCCTGCGCCGGGAGTATCAGCCGCAGGCTGCCCTGGCAGGAGCGGATGAGACGGCGGGCGGCGATGAGGACGCCGACGCCGCTGGAGTCGCAGAACAGGACCTCGGACAGGTCGAGGACAAGGCTGTGGCGCCCCTCGGCCACCACGTCATGGATGTGCTGACGCATCACCGGCGAGGTCACCAGATCCAGCTCGCCGGAAACCTGGAGCACAGCCCAGTCGCCTCGCTCGCCACCGGTCACTTTCAAGGTCACCACCACGCCCCTCGCTCGCCGAACCGGAAGCGACACCTACGCTTCCTTGCAGCGCGGCTGCCCAGCGGCTGTTCCCTGAAACACCCGTCAGAAAACGGTCACCGATCAGAAAAGGCTTGTTTCAATCGCATTCGATCCTGTTCGATCGAGTCTGATCAGACGGTGGGCGGGTAGCCGCCCGGTGCGGGTCCGACCGAGGCTCCTCGCCGATCCGAGCGTGAGGCCCTCTATCACGGGAGCGAGGTGTGTCACCAGCCATGGCTCTACAAGGGGCGCACATTGCGACAAAGGGGCGTGCGCTGTCTGACGTGCCGACTACATTCGGGGGGACGGAGGACGCACGCTGGACAGGACGGACCGGTGAGGGGGGCCGTATGGCGAAGAAGGACGCACCGCCCCGCTGGGACCGCAAGATGCAGCAGCGGCTCGCCCGCGGTGAGGCGGCCGCCCTCGGTGAGCTGTACGACCGTTTCGCCTCGCTCGTCCACGGCCTCGCCCACACCGTGCTGGCCGACGAGCGCGCCGCCGACCATGTCACCCGCGACGTCTTCGCCCACGTCTGGGAGCACCCGGACAGCTACGACCCCAAGCACGGCCCGCTGCGCTCCTGGGTCGCCACGCTGACCCACCGCCTCGCCGTACAGCGGCTGCGCGCCACCGAGACCGCCGCCCTCGCCCGGGCCGGCGGCGAGGGCTCCTCCGAGGAACTGGAGCGCAAGGTGCGGCACGCCTCGGTCGCCGCCCGCGCCGACTACATCGTGCAGTCCATGCCCGTCCCCCTGCGCGCCGCCCTGGAGCTGGCCTACTTCCAGCGCCGCGACTACCGCCAGACCGCCGCCGACCTCGGCGTCACCGAGGACGAGGCCCGCCGCCGTCTCCGTCTGGGCCTGCAACTCCTCTCCACCGCCCATGACGCCGGAGCCGCGCCGGGGGCGCCGCCGGGATACGGGGGCGCTGCGTGAACGAGGCACAGCGGTTCCCGGACAAGGACCCGGACGACGATCTTGGAGAGGGCAAGGAGAGCGGCGAGGGCAGGGAGACCGGCAAGCCGGAGGGGGCCGGGGAGCCCGGGCAGATCGAGGGGAACGGGGAGGACGGCTTCGGGGACACCGCCCGCGGAGCCGACGGCATGAGCGGCGGCGGCAACGACGACGGCCGGCACCTCACCCCCGGGCCGCCCCCGGACCAGCCGCCCCACATACCGCTCCCGCGCGCCTCCGTCGAGGACACCGGACGCCCGCTGCCCACCCTGACCGACCTCGGCGAACCGGCACCGCGCCCGGCGGCACCTCTCGTTCTCGAACACCGCGTACTGAAGGCGCTGCTCGGCGCGTGGGCGCTGGCCGCCTGCTCGCCGGAGGAGACGGCGGCCGTCGAGGAACACCTCGGTGACTGCGGTGTCTGCGCGGACGAGGCGCGGCGGCTGCGCGAGGCCGTCGGCCTGCTGCATCCCGCCGAGAGCCTCGACCTGGACCCCGCCCTGCGCGCCCGCGTCCTGGAGGGCTGCCTGGAGCGGCGCCCACCGCGCATCCCGGTGCCCGGGTGGGCGACGCCGTACGACGCCGAGACGGCCCGCCTCGACGCCCTGCTCCAGGACTTCGGGGACGCCGAGTGGCACGCGCCCGTGCGGCTGCGGTGGTTCGAGAAGGACGAGCCGACCAGCCGCCGTACGACTGTCGCCGGGGTCATCGCGCATCTGCTGACGGTCGACGGGCTGGTGGCCGTCGCGCTGGGCCTGGAGGACCCGATGGGCGACGTGGCCGCGGACCGGCCGACCCCGGCCGCGCGCACGGACGCCTACTGGCGCGCCTCGCACTTCCCGCCGACCCGGGCCGTCCGCGCGCCCTGGCGGGAGCAGACGCACGCCCTGGTCCGCACGGTGTCCTTCGCCGGCGGCGACGGGGGCGGCGCGGGCAGACTCGCCGTGCCGTACGGCGACTTCGAGCTGCCGCTGCGGGACGCGATGCTGGACCGTGCCTTCGAGTGCTGGGTGCACGCGGAGGACATCGCCGAGGCGGTGGACTACCCGTACGAGCCGCCGTCCGGCAGCGATCTGCACCAGATGGTCGCCCTGGCGGCCCGCCTGCTGCCGACGGTGCTGTCGGCCCGCCGCCGCGCGGGGCTGGCCGCGCCGCCACCGGGTCGCCACCTCGCCCCCGCGGGAGAGCCCGGCCGTAGTCTCCGCCTGGAGATCGAGGGCTCGGGTGGCGGGGAGTGGCTCATCCCGCTGGACTCCCCCGCGGCGGTGGGCTCTGCCGAGCACGAGGTGGCTCACGTCGCCCTGGACGGCGCGGAGTTCTGCCGACTGGCCGCGGGGCATGTGTCTCCCGCGGAGGCCGCGGCGGGGCAGATGGGTGACCGCGCCGCGATCAAGGATGTGCTGTTGGCGGCGGCGAGCTTGAGCCGGATGTAGGGGCGGGCGGGGGCCCGTGGCCGACCGCGGCCGAGTGGGGGCTGGTCGCGCAGTTCCCCGCGCCCCTAAAACCAGGGGCGCGGTGGGGCGCGGTGCTGTATCGATCTGCGGCTCCGCCGCGTGGGCGCGAGCAATCACAGACCGCCCGCAGCCGCCCCGAAACAGCTGAACCCGAGCTCCTAGGCGAAAACGACCGTCCGCCGCCCGTTCAGCAGAATCCTCCGCTCGGCATGCCACTTGACGGCCCGAGCCAACGCCTGGCACTCCACATCGCGCCCGATCGCGACCAGCTGGTCCGGCGTCACGTCGTGCCCGACCCGCTCGACCTCCTGCTCGATGATCGGCCCCTCGTCGAGGTCGGCCGTCACATAGTGTGCCGTCGCGCCGATCAGCTTCACACCGCGCGTGTGCGCCTGGTGATACGGCTTCGCACCCTTGAAGCTCGGCAGGAAGGAGTGGTGGATATTGATGATCCGCCCGCTGAGCGCCTTGCACAGGTCGTCGGAGAGCACCTGCATGTACCGGGCGAGCACGACCAGCTCGACACCCTGCTCCCGCACGATCTCCAGCAGCCGCGCCTCCGCCTCCGCCTTGTTGTCCTTGGTCACCGGGATGTGGTGGAAGGGGATGTCGTACGACCCCACGAGTTCGGCGAAGTCGGTGTGGTTGGAGACCACGGCGGCGATCTCCACAGGAAGCGCCCCGATCCTGGCGCGGAACAACAGGTCGTTCAGACAGTGCCCGAACTTGCTGACCATCAGCACGACCCGCATCTTCTCCTCGGCCCGATGGATCTGCCAGTCCATCTGGAAGGAGTCCCCGATCGCCGCGAAGCTCGCCCGCAGCTTGTCGACCGTCACCGGCGCGTCCGCCGAGAAGTGGACCCGCATGAAGAACAGTCCCGTGTCGTGGTCACCGAACTGCTGGCTGTCCTCGATGTTGCAGCCGGTCATGAAGAGGTAGCTCGACACGGCGTGCACGATGCCCTGCTTGTCGGGGCAGGACAGGGTGAGGACGTACTGGTCGGCGGGGACCGCGGCTCGGGTGGACTGCTGGTTCATGCAGGACAGGTTCCCATATCCGCCCCGCCCCGGGGACAGTCGTCCGTCACGCGGACCGCATGAGCGAACCGTCCACGCGAACCCGCCTCAGACCCCCACGCGAACCGCCTACGCGGACCGCGTCATGATCGCCAGCACCTCGAGCGTGCGCGGCGGCGCGTCCGGGTCCTCGCCGTCGGCCATGGACATCCGGACATGCGCGTCCCGAGCCGCCCGCACCGCCTCCGGCCAGCCCTGGTTCTCCAGGTACGCGGAGACCTGCGCGTCCGGCCCGACCTGGTGCATGATCCGCAGCACCCGCAGCACGGCGGTGTCGACGAGCGCCGCCTCCTGCGAGTCGCGGAAGATCGTCCCTACGTATTTCTCAGCGGACCAGTTGTCCAGCCAGGTGTCCTCGACGAGGCGGTAGACGGCGTCGGTGACGTCGCCGTACCCGTCGACACCGGCCAGCCAGACGTCCCGCTGGAACACCGGATCGGAGAGCATGTGCAGCGCGGAGCGCACATTGCTGCGCCAGCGCCACCACGGCATGTCGTTGAGTGGCATGCCGCCCATGGTGGAGGAGCGACGGCCGCGACGGGAAGAGCTATCCGAACCTTGCACGGTCATCGATCGTACGTTCCCCCTCACAGGTGTCTCACCGACCCCCGCAATTCACCTTGCCGTCACTGAACCATAACCAAGGGTCACGCCAGGGTTAGTGGTGTGGCGGAATCGTGCGTATCCATGACCGGCAGGCGACGCACCCGCAGCACCGTCCTCCCCACGATCACCAACCGGCCCGTCCGAGCCTCCGCACGCACCGCGGCGGCGCTGGTGGCGTGTGCGTCGCTGGCCGCCGGATGTGGTGTCATCCCCGGTACCACGGGGGGTTCCGGGGATGACACGATCACCGTGATGACCTGGGCGCCGCAGAACACCAAGTCGACCAACAAGCCCGGCATGCCCGCCCTCGCCCAGGCCTACGCGCGCTGGATCAACGCCCACGGCGGCCTCGGTGGCCGCAAGCTCAAGGTCCTCACCTGCAACGACCACAACGACAGCGTGGCCGCCGCGGCCTGCGCCGACCGCGCGATCGAGGAGAACGTCGTCGCGGTCGTCGGCTCCTACAGCCAGTACGGCGACACCTTCCTGTCCTCGCTGGAGGGCGCCGGCATCCCCTACATAGGCGGCTACGGCATCACCAACGCCGAGTTCACCAGCCCGGTCTCCTACCCCGTCAACGGCGGCCAGCCCACCCTCCTGGCCGGCCTCGGCCGGGAGCTGGCCCGCACCTGCGGCCCCATCGCACTGGTACGCCCCGACAGCATCGCGGGCGACGAACTGCCGCCGCTGCTCAACTCGGGCCTGCGCGCGGGCGGACACCCGGCCGCGGGCGACCAGCTGGCCGCCGAGGACGCCACGGAGTACGACAGCCAGTCGGAGCGGGCGCTCAGGTACTCCACGACCGGCCTCACCGAGCGCGGCTGTGTGGTGCCCGCCCTCGGCGACCGCACCACCACCTTCATGGACTCCTTCCGGCGCACCCGCGAGAACCACACCGACGTGCGCACCGCCACCGTCCTCGGCAGCGTCGACCAGACCGTGATCAACGCGAACGGCGGGGCGTCCAGCCCTTACGAGGGCTCGTACATCACCGGCTGGTACCCCGTGGCGAGCGACACGCGGTGGGACCCGATGAAGAAGGTGATCAGCGAGCAGGCCTTCGGCGACAACCGCATCGACCCCGCGGACGCCGGCGTACAGACCACGTGGATCGCGTACACGGTCTTCAAGAAGGTCGTCGAGTCGCTGGGCGACGGCGCCGTGACCGCCGACTCCGTGCGCGGCGCCCTGAACAAGGGCCTGAAGGTCTCCACCGGTGGGCTCACCCCGGCGCTCCAGTGGAAGTTCCAGGACGTCCTCGCCTCCGTCGGCTACCCCCGGCTGGTCAACCGCAAGGTGAGCCTCCAGGTCGTACGCGAGGGCAGGCTGGTGGCGGCCCGTAAGAACTTCATCGACGTGACCAGGACGCTGCAGAGCGCCGAGCTGAACTGACCGCCCGGCGCCCCGGCCACCGCCGCCCTACAGCTGGGTCGGCTGGCGCTCGGTCAGCCCGTACTTCTTGGCGATGCCGTTCCACAGCTGCGCGGCCGATTTCTTCTGCTCGCTGGCCGTGCCGCTGGCCCGGTTGCCGGCCTGGGTCTGGCTGGTGGAGCGGGCCTGGCCCTTCTTGCAGAGCTGTTTCTTCTTGGCCGCCACCTGGTCCGCCCACGCCGCGTAGTGGTTGTCGGCGGACGCCGACGCCTGCCACGCCTTGGTCAGCGCGGTGGTCAGCTCGGTGTGGCTCGGGAGCTGGTCGACGGAGAGCTTGGACAGGTCGGTGACCAGCTGGTTGCGCTGCTTGGCCGCGCCCCGCAGATCGGTGGCGGCCTGCGCGAGGTTGCCGCAGGACTTCACGGCAGCGACCGCGTTGATCACGGCCGTACGGCTGTCCCCGCTGTCCGCCAGCAGCTTGTCCAGGGCGATCGCCTGCCGCTCGGCCGGATCCTCGGACGGCGACGGGGAGCCCTCGGTCGCCGGAGCCGTCGCGGAGACCGGCCGGTTGTCGTCGCCGCCCTTCTGCTCGTCCCCGCCTCCACCGGCGAGCATCGCGCCCGCGCCGATGCCGAGGACGGCGATGCCCACCCCGACCGCGGCCATGAGCGGCACCCGGGATCCCGTACGACGGCCCCCGCGGCCGCCCCCGCCGATGTCATCGGCGTTCGTCCCGTGCGGTCCGGGCTGTCCGTGCGGTCCGGGCGGTCCGGGCGGGAAGTAGCCGGTCTCGCGCGCACCCTGCGGCTGCGGCTGCTGGAAGCGCGGCAGCTGCTGCGTGGCGCCGGCCGGGGCCGCACCGCCCGGCTCACTGCGGAAGAGGTTGTCGAAGTCGGAGAGCGGCTGCCGCCCCGGCCCCGGCTGGGGTGCCCCGCCCGGCGGCCCGGTCACCGGCGGGATGTACTGGGTGGCGTCGGCGTCGGATCCGGCCGGCGTCGGCATCGCGCCGCCCTGCGGACCTGCGCCGCCGCCCTGCCGGGCCCGCCCCAGGATCTGCGTGCTCTCACCGGGCACCTCGGGCGGCAGCGCCCCGGGCGCCACCGGCGGGATGTACTGCGTCGCTCCTTCATCCACGCCGGACGCGGGGGACGCGGCGACGGGCGGCATGTACTGGGTGGCGCCCTCGTCGGCCGGGGGCAACGGCGCCCCGAAGCCACCGGCACCGGCCTGCGGCAGCGGTGCGGCGGGCGGCATCGGCGCGCTCGGGCCGGCCTGCTGGGCAGGCGGCAGCGCGCCGTCGAAGCCGGGAGCACCGTACGCCTGGCCACCGCCCGGAGGCAGCGGCGCCGACGGTCCGCCACCCTGACCGTACGGCGGCTGCGGCTGCTGCGGGTACTGCTGCTGCGCAGGCAGCTGCGATCCGCCGGCCGGCGCACCATGGCCGTACGCCGACGTGCCGTGCGGGGCGCCCTGCACTCCGCCGCCGTACGACACGCCCTCCGCCGGCAGCGGCTGGGACGGCGCACCCCCGGCCTCCGGCGCCGCACCCCACGGCGCCGGCGACGGCGCCGCACCTGCGTGCCCACCCGGGTACGGCTGCTGCGACTGCTGCGGTTCCTGCCCGCCCCAGGACTGGCCGGCCGGCGTGCCCCAGGACTGGGCCGGCGGGGCCGGCGGTTGCGGGGAGGGTGCCTGCGGGGTCTGCTCGGGTCCCCACGGGTTGCCCCAGGACTGGCCGCCCGGCGGTGCCGAGGGCTGGGGCGTGGTCGGCGGGGTGGGCGGCACCGGCGTCGGCCCGCCGCCCTGCCCGCCGGTCATGCCCGGCAGCAACGGCTCACCGCCGTCGGAGGGCAGCACGATGCCTTCGCGCGCGGGTCGCGCCGAGGGCTCCTCGCCCCGTCCACTCTGCGTCACCGGGACTCCTACTAATGGGGGACCTTGTGAATCGTCGGCTCACGCTACCGGGTCCGCCGATCCGCGTGCTACGCAGCTCAGGACGTGACCTGCATCGCTGTGACCGCCGTAACAATCCCGGCCCCCCATCCGCTACATACGCCCCCCTTTCCTCACCGGAGCCTTCGTTTCCCTGCCGTTCACGCCCTGGTGCCCCCTGGTTTCACGCCGCCGCCTGAAGATCAAGTCGCGCCCCGAACTCCCTTACCACGGGCTCGTCCCGGAACGGCTCCAGTCGCTGCTGGAAGTCCTCCAGGTACTCGGCGCCCCGGTTGGACCGCAGGGTCTCCAGCAGCTCCACCGCCTTCAGCCCGGTGTGGCAGGCCTGTTCGATCTCGCGCTGCTGCACCTGTGCCGTGGCGAGCAGCACATAGCCGATCGCCCGGCGCCGCGCCTTGGTCTCCGGGAGCCCGGCCAGCGACTCCTCCGCGCGCCGCGCAGCCGCCTCGGCCTGGCCGAGGTCACGGTGGCAGTGCGCCAACTCGTCGGCGAGATAGGCCTCGTCGAAGTGCGCGATCCAGGCCGGGTCGTCCCCTGCCTCGGCGTCCGCGCCCTCCAGCGCGGTCACCGCCCGCCCGGACGCCAGCTGGGCGGCCCGCGCGTCCCCCATCAACGCGTGCCCTCGCGCCTCGGCGGCATGGAACATGGCCTCCGCGCGCGGGGTCACGCGCCCCCGCGCCCCCTCCTGCGCCGCCCGCGCCAACTGCGCGATCTCACGCGGGTTCCCGAGCTGCGCGGCCAGGTGGCTCATGGAGGCGGCCAGCACGTACCCGCCGTACCCCCGGTCTCCGGCCGCCTGTGCGAGGCGCAGCGCCTGGATGTAGTACCGCTGGGCGAGCCCCGGTTGGCCCGTGTCGACGGCCATGTACCCGGCGAGCTCGGTCAACCGCGCGACGGCGGCGAAGAGTTCCCGCCCGACCCCCTCCCGGTACGACCCGGCCAGCAACCCGGAGACGACACTGTTCAGATAGTGCACGACGACCGGGCGCACATGCCCGCTGCCGTACTGGTGGTCAAGGTCCACGAGCGCCTGTGTCATCGCCCGCACCGCCTGCACATCGGACTGCCCCACGCGCGGCCCGGCCGAGCGGGACACCTGGGAGTCCGGCGACGAGATCAGCCAGTCGCGGCTGGGCTCGACCAGCGCGGAGGCGGCGACGGAGGAGCCGGACAGGAAGTCCCGGCGCCCCACGTCGCTGCGCCACAGCTCACAGACCTGCTCGATGGCCCCCAGTACCGTCGGCGAGAACTGGAGACCCACGCCGGAGGCGAGGTTCTTGCCGTTGGCCATGCCGATCTCGTCGATCGTGACCGTACGGCCCAGCTTGCGGCCGAGCGCCTCCGCGATGATCGCCGGTGCCCGCCCCCTAGGCTGCTGTCCCCGCAGCCAACGCGCCACCGACGTCTTGTCGTAGCGCAGATCGAGGCCGTGCTCGGCGCCGCACATGTTGACCCGACGGGCCAGCCCGGCGTTCGAGCAGCCCGCTTCCTGGATGAGCGCCTGCAGCCGTTCGTTCGGCTGTCGCGCGACGAGAGGCCTTGCGGCCATGGCGTACCCCCTGTGGCTGCGGTGCCTGCCCACGCACCGAGTTGACGTGTCGTTCACGGCGGAAGTCCGGCGCGGGGCACTGGCTGCGCACCACAGGTTTCCGGCCGTGAAGATCAATGCCCCGTCGGCATACCGAAAATGCGAGGCTTGCGAGGATTGCCGGGGTAAAGGCAGTAGCCGACCCCACAATGGGCTACCCAGCTCCGACCACGGATCCTCCCGCGCGCCCCCACACATGCACCCATGCGCCCCAGATGAGGAATCGATGCTCCTCCCCCGCGCGCGCTACCCCCGTAACTACAGGTGGGTGGGGGAGTTGTGTTCAGCGTGGAAGAGACGATCCCGGCCACCGAAGCCGCACAGATTCCGAAGCAGCGCGGGGAAACGCTGCTGGAGACCGCCGTTCGCTACGCCGAGGAGCGTCACTGGGACGTGTTTCCAGGGACCTGGCTGGAAGCCGTCGACGGCGTGCAGCTCTGCTCCTGTGACGACCCCGCGTGCCCCGCGCCCGGCGCGCACCCCGCGCGCCCCGACTGGGAGACGCAGGCGACCGGGAGCGCGACGGTCGCGCGCCGGATGTGGCAGAAGCAGCCGAACGCTTCGATCCTGCTGCCGACGGGGCGCACCTTCGACGCGATTTCCGTCCCGGAGACGGCCGGGTTTCTCGCGCTGGCCCGGATGGAGCGGATGGAGCTGACGCTCGGGCCGGTGACGTTGACGCCGGACCGTCGGATGCACTTCTTCGTGTTGCCGGGTGCGTCGGTGAAGGTGCCTGACCTGGTGCGCAAGCTGGGGTGGTCGGTCGGGTCGCTGGATCTGGTCGCGCTCGGTGAGGGGGCGTGGGTGGCCGGGCCGCCGACTCGGTTCGGGTCGCGAGGGGCTGTGCAGTGGGCCTGCCGACCGACGCCGGCGAATCGGTGGTTGCCGGATGCGGAGGAATTGATCTCGCCGCTCGCCTATGCGTGTGGGCGGGATCGGTAGCGCCTTCTCGTCTGCCGGGTTCGGTTGATCGGCGACTGCGGGATCGTTGTGGTTGGTCGCGCAGTTCCCCGCGCCCTTAGGTTGGCTTCCATGACGTCGGCCGTGAGTGTGCAAGGGCTATGGAAGCGGTTCGGGCAGCAGGTTGCTGTTGCCGGGATCGATCTGGAGTTGCCCGCCGGGAAGTTCATCGGGCTGGTCGGTCCCAATGGGGCCGGGAAGACCACGACCCTCTCCATGGTGACCGGGTTGCTGCGGCCCGATCAGGGGGCCGTCTCGGTCGTCGGGCACGACGTCTGGCGGGACCCCGTCGAAGTGAAGGCACGGATCGGAGTGCTGCCTGAAGGGCTTCGGCTCTTCGAGCGGCTCTCCGGACGGGAGTTGCTCGCGTACTCGGGGCGGTTGCGCGGGCTTCCCGGTGCCGAGGTCGACAAGCGGGCCACGCAACTGCTGGACGTCCTCGATCTGGCGGGGGCGCAGCACAAGCTGGTCGTCGACTACTCGACCGGTATGCGCAAGAAGATCGGGCTCGCGGCAGCGCTCCTGCACAACCCCGAAGTGCTGTTCCTGGACGAGCCGTTCGAGGGCGTCGACCCCGTATCCGCCCAGACCATCCGGGGCGTACTGGAGCGCTACACCGCCTCCGGCGCGACCGTCGTCTTCTCCTCCCACGTCATGGAGCTCGTCGAGTCGCTGTGCGACTGGGTCGCCGTGATGGCCGCCGGACGCATCCGCGCCCACGGCACCCTCGCCGAGGTGCGCGGAGACGCGGCCTCGCTGCAGCAGGCGTTCCTGGAACTCGTCGGCGCGCACGGCCGCGACGCGGGCACGGACCTGGACTGGCTGGGCGGCGGGGCGCGATGAGCGCCGACGTGACGGGGGTGACCGCGGTCGTCGTACGGCTGAAGCTGTCGCTGCTCCGCAACGGACTGCGGCAGTCCGGTGGCCGGCGGGCCGCCTACATCGCCTCGGCGGTCGTGGTGTTCCTCTTCGCCGCGCTGCAACTCCTCGGCCTGGTCATGCTGCGCGACAACGCGCACGCCGAGACCGTGGTCGTCCTCGTGGTCGCGGTGCTCGCGCTGGGCTGGGCCGTGATGCCTTTGTTCTTCCCCGGCGGGGACGAGACCCTCGACCCGACCCGGCTGGTGATGCTGCCGCTGCGCCCCCGGCCCCTGGTCCGGGCCCTGCTCGCGGCCTCGCTGGTCGGCATCGGCCCCCTGTTCACGCTGTGCCTGTTCATCGGTTCGGTGATCGCGGTCGCGCACGGCGGGTTGGCGTACGTCGTCGGCGTCCTCGCCGTCGTCCTGGCGCTGCTGGTGTGCGTGGCGCTCGCGCGGGCCGTCGCCGCGGCCAACATCCGTCTGCTGACCAGCCGTAAGGGCCGGGATCTGGCGGTGCTGAGCGGCCTTGTCATCGCGGTCGGCGCGCAGGTCGTGAACTTCGGGGCGCAGCGCCTGGGTTCATCGGGTCTGACCCAGCTCGATCCGGCGGCGAACGTGCTGCGCTGGGTGCCGCCGGCGTCCGCGTTCGGGGCGGTGCGGTCGGTGAGCGAGGGTGCGTACGGCATCGCCGCTCTCCAACTCGCGCTGACGGCGGCCGCGTTGGTCGCCCTGATCGCCGTATGGTCACGCCACCTCACCCGGCTGATGACCTCGCCCGACGGCTCCACGCTCCAAGCGGTGACCGACGCCGCCGTACGCGACCGCGCCCCCTCCGGTGCGGCCCGCCTCCTGCCAGCCGGCCGCACCGGCACCGTCATGGAACGCAGCCTGCGCTACGTCTGGCGCGACCCGAAGACCAAGGCGGCCTGGGTGACCTCGCTCGCCATCGGCCTGATCGTGCCGCTGTTCAACGCCCTGCAGGGCACCGGCTCGATCTACTTCGCCTGCTTCGCGGCCGGGATGCTCGGCATCCAGATGTACAACCAGTTCGGGCAGGACACCTCCGCGTTCTGGATGGTCGCGATGACGATCTCGTCCCCCCGGGACGCCTACGTCGAACTACGCGGCCGAGCCCTGGCCCTGCTGCTGATCACTCTCCCCTACGCCACTCTCGTCACCGTCCTGACCACAGCACTCCTCGGCGACTGGCCGGCGCTCCCCGAGGCCCTCGGCCTCTCCTTCGCCCTCCTCGGCGCCATGCTGGCGACCGGCGCCTGGACCTCGGCCCGCTTCCCGTACTCCATCCCACAGGAGGGCTACAAGAACGTCGCCCCCGGCCAGACGGGCCTGGCCTGGATCTCCATCTTCGGCGGCATGATCGCAGCAGCCCTCCTCTGCGCCCCCGTCATCGCCCTGACCATCTGGCTGAACCTGCGGGAGGACGGGGACACCTGGACCTGGCTGCTACTCCCAGCGGGCGCGGCCTACGGCGCGACAACCACCTGGCTGGGCCTACGTCTGGCGGCCCCACGTACGGCAGCCCGCCTACCGGAGATCCTCACGGCGGTGAGCAAGGGCTGACGGAACCTCGACGGCGCACGTCCCTACAACGCCGCCCAGGGACGCGCGGCTGGCATCGACATACGGCCCCGCCACATGGCCACAACAAGCCCCCACAGCCACCACGACAGCGAACAACGACCGACGGCCCTGCCCGGCACGGGAGCCCGCACCTCTCAGGGACGCGGGGCGAGGGCCGACGGTCCTACCCGACGCCGGGACCGCCACCCCCTCAGGGGCGCGGGGCTATATCGATAAGCGGCTCCGCCACGTGGGCGCGACCAGCCACAGCGCCCGGCAGCCACCACGGCAGCGAACAAGAGCCGACGGCCCTGCCCGACGCAGGGGACCCGCAACCCCTCAGGGGCGCGGGGCTGTCTCGATATGCGGCTCCGCCGCGTGGGCGCGACCAGCCACAACGCACCCGCGGCCGCCCTCAAACAGAAGCCCGGGACCTCATAGGCGCCCGGCCTCCCCAGTGGAGCGCACCGCGTCCAGGAACGGCTCGATCGCCGCCCGCCATCCCTCCGGCTGGTCGTAATGCACCAGATGTCCCGCGTCGGCCACCTCCGCATACTCCCCGCGCGGCAGTACCCGCACCATCTCCTGCGCCTCGGCCCGCCCCAACTCCCCGTCCAGCCCCCGCACCACAAGCGCGGGGCACTGAACCTGCGCCAGTTCCTCCCAGTGCGCGTCGAACACCCACGTCTCCCGCGACCGCAGCATCTGCTCCGGCTCGAAGACGGGCCGCCACCCGTCCTCGCACTCGTGCATCACCTCGGCGTAGAACTCTCCGCGCGCGGCATTGGGCCGCTCCACCCAGGGGTCGTCCTCACCGAACCACTTGCGCACATCGGCGAGCGTGGCGAAGGGAACGGGCCAGGACTTGAACCAGTCCGACCACTCCCGCTGCGAGGCCGAACCGAGCGCGGACGCCCGCATGTCGCAGATGATCACGCCCCGCACGAGGTCGGGCCGTTTGGCGGCGAGCTGCCAGGCGGTCAGGGCACCCATGGCGTGGCCGATGAGGACGGCGGGGGCGAGACCGAGCTGTTCGAGGGCGGCCTCGGCATCGTCGACATAGGCCTCGCGCGTGAAGTCGGCCTGCGAGGACTTGCCACTGCGACCGTGGCCGCGCTGGTCCAGTGCGACGGCACGGTGCCGTTCGGAGAGCCAGCGGGCGGTGGAGGCCCAGTGCGAGGCGCGGCCCATGAGGCCGTGCAGTAAGAGGACACCGAGCGTGCCGTCGTGCTCGGTTTCGTCCTTGGGTGGGTCGCCGAACTCCCAGGCCTTGAGACGTACGCCGCCCGTCCCGGTCACGTCGATGCGCCGCGCCATAGGTCCTGGCACCCCCCTAGCTCCGCTCGGACCGCTCGAGCCGGCCGGTCCTGTGAACCGTGTCCTGCCTGCCGTGCCTCGCACACGATGTGCATGTCCTGTGTGTCTGACGTGATCTTATGCGCACACCCTTGAAGCGCACGTTCCGCACGATCCGTCACCCGCAGACTATCGAACTCCTATTCGAAAATGCCGTCCCTGCGGCCAACACCCCTCGTTCGAGTGACCCCCCTCAAGGATTGATCGTGGCCGCCGAGGGGAGATCTTCACCGGGAGGCGGACCGATCGGGGAAACCGGTCCGAGGGGAATGACCCTGAGAGCTCGGGGCTCCGGGTCAGCACAGGGGAGGACAGGCCCCGGCGCCACATGGCGCCGGGGCCCTCTCCGCATTCATGGCACATCCGCCCGCCCCTTCCCCGGCCGGACGCATCGCTGTCGATCACGGCCAAGAGCTCTCAGGTCGTATGCCTCACGCGACAGACTGGCACGCGAATCGGCGGAGCGCTGCGATTCGACGTACTGATCTTGGAATGGACGAGATCACCACAACTCCCGCTCGCCCACCGGGAGTTACTCGAGAAGAGAGACCTCAGCGCTTCGCGACGAACACATGCGAGGCGACGTCCGCCTCCAGCTCGGCCGCCTCACCACCGCTACCGACCAGCACCCCGCCGGCGGACTCGGTCACGCTCACCACCGAACCGGGCTGCACCCCGGCCCGACGCAGCGTGTACATCAGCTGGGCGTCCGTCTGGATCGGCTCCCCGATCCGCCGCACCACGACCGTCTTGCCCTCGACACCCGGGTCCAGATCGGCCAGCGACACCATGCCCTCGTCGAGGAACGGGTCGGCGCCGTCCTTCTCGCCCAGCTCTTCCAGCCCCGGGATGGGGTTGCCGTACGGCGACTCGGTCGGATGCCGCAGCAGCTCCAGCACGCGCCGCTCCACGGCCTCACTCATCACGTGCTCCCAGCGACACGCCTCGGCGTGCACCTGCTCCCACTCCAGCCCGATCACGTCGACGAGCAGACACTCGGCCAGCCGATGCTTGCGCATGACGCGCGTGGCCAGCCGCCGCCCCTCGTCCGTGAGCTCCAGATGCCGGTCGGAGGCCACGGACACCAGCCCGTCCCGCTCCATCCGCGCCACCGTCTGGCTGACGGTCGGCCCACTCTGGTCCAGCCGCTCGGCGATACGGGCGCGCATGGGGACCACACCTTCCTCCTCCAGCTCGAGGATGGTGCGGAGATACATCTCCGTGGTGTCGATCAGTCCGGACATACGTGCCCCTCGATTAGCTCTGCGTTTGGCTCAGCCGGAAGCGAGACAGCTCCACGACGCGTGCGCTGGCCCTGCCCTCAATTCTGCCGGATACCACTGACAACCGTGCCGCGCCGCCAAAACCAGCGATTTCCCAGCCGCCCCCCTGCTGGGCGACCCCCACGGCGTGCCGGCCCCGTACGGCGACACGGCCCCGACCCCCAACCCACCGAACCGCGCTACGCGAACCCCCACCGAACCGCAACGGGCCGCCGCAGGCCGTATTGACACCACACTGGTCCAGACCGCACGGTGATCCGCAACACACCGACCCCCGGAGGCCCCCGCATGAGCGACAGCAAGCCGGCCGACCAGTTCTTCGACGCCGCGATCACCCTCCTCCAGCGGGCCCGCGACGAGGAAGCGGAGAACATCGAGGCAGCCGGCACCCTGCTCGCCGACACCGTCGCAGCCGACGGCCGCCTGTTCGCCTTCGGCGCCGGCCACTCCTCCCTCGCCGCCCAGGACCTCGTCTACCGCGCGGGCGGCCTGGCCCTGATGAACCTGCTCGCCGTCCCCGGCGCGGTAGGCGTGGACGTCATGCCCGCCACCCTCGGCTCCGCCCTCGAACGCGTCGACGGCCTGGCGAGCGCCGTCCTCGACAGCTCCCCCCTCCGCGCAGGCGACGCCCTGGTGATCATCTCCCTCTCGGGCCGCAACGCCCTCCCCGTGGAGATGGCCATGAGCGCCCGCACCCGGGGCGTGCGGGTCATCGGCGTGACATCAGTGGCGTACGCCTCGGAGACGAAGTCCCGCCATGTCTCCGGCACCTACCTCAAGGACCACTGCGACATCGTCCTCGACTCGAAGATCGCGATCGGCGACGCGGAACTCACCCTCGACACCATCCCCGCCCCCTTCGCCCCCGCGTCCACGGTCGTCACGGCCGCACTCCTCCAGGCCGTCATGGCCACCGCGGCCGCCTCCCTCGCCGCCCGCGGCATCGAGCCCCCGCTCCTGCGCTCCGGCAACGTCGACGGCGGCCTCGACTGGAACAGCCGGGTGTTCGAGCAGTACGGCGACAGGATCTTCTACCGCCGCTGACCCGGCCCCAGCACCCCGGCCAGATCCAACGCGGCAGCGATCCGCACGGCGACGTCCTCCGCGTACACCGCGTCACTCCGCTCGAACGCACTCCGACCAGCGCCCCGCAGAAACGTCACGACGCCCAACGTCCGCCCCCGGCTGCGCAACACCGCGCACAGCGCGTGCACCGCGTCCGCCGGCCACTGCCGCCCCACCGCCCACGCGCGCGCCTGCTCCGCCGCCATGCTGCCCGCGTCGGCCCGCACCGACCCGGCCCGGGCCACGCACTGCAGCGCCGGATGCCCCTCGGCGTACCGCACCGGCAGCCCGGCCTCTCCGCCGAGCAGGCTCGGCCCGGGCGCACCGGAGGGCGTCACGGCGACCCGTACGAGCCGCACCGGACCCGAGGCCTCCTCGTCGGCGTCCGAATCCGCCACCGCGCCGCCCGCGACCCGGTCGATCAGCGCGTGATCGGCGAACCCGGCCAGCGCGAAGTCGAGGTGCACGGTCGCCGCGTCAGCGGGGTCGTCGCACTCCGCGGCGGCGCGCGCGGCCCGATGCAGCTGATTGGTCCGGAACCGCAGCAGCGCGGCCTCCTGCTCGGCCTGCTTGGCCTCGGTCATGTCCTGGAAGAGCCAGCCCACGCCCAACGGCACGGGCTCCTCCGCGAGCGGCGAGGCCAGCCGTACGAAGCCACAGCGCCAGCACCGCCGCCGCTCACCCTCCGGCGTCCGTACGCTCACCCAGATCTCGGCGGGCGCCGGCGGCGCGCCCTCCGCGAGCACATGGGTGAGCGCGCTCTCCAGTTCCTCGACGCCCTGGGCGAGCAGGTCCCCGAGCGGCCGGCCGAGCACGGACGTACGGCCGATACCGAGCGCACGCGCCGCGTGGGCGTTCACCACGGCCGGTCGCAGATCGGCGTCCACCAGCACGACACCCCACGACGCGTCCTCGAACAGTGCCTCGCTCAGCGCGATCGACCGCTCCAGATCGATCTGCGCGTGCACCTCGCTGAAGGCGCAGTACACCCCGGCGGGCTTGCCGTCCGGACCGCGCACGGCCGCCGACTGGGTGCGTACGAGCACCCGCCCGCCGTCCTTGGTCAGCAGCGCGAACTCGTGCACCTGCCGCCCGGGAGCGTCCATGGCGGACATCAGCCGCGCCTCGACCTCCTCGGCGTCGGCCTTGCGCACCGCCCACCCGGCGAAGCCGTGCCGGCCGACCGCCTCGGTCGCGCTCCATCCGAGGATGCGCTCGGCCTCGCGGTTCCAGTGGGTGACGACCCCGTCCGCGTCGAAGGCGCACAGGGCGGCGTCCATCCCGTCCAGCAGTGCGGCCAACAGATCGGAGCCACCCGACGAACCCTCCGGACCGTCCCGCTCGGGTTCGTCCGGCCCCAGCTCGTCGGTGGTCCCACTACGCCGGGAAGCACTCACCTGGACCCCCTGCCAAGCCTGCCAAGCTGCGTCCGCACGTACGACGCGTCGGTTCGCTCACTCGCCATCATCTAACTGGAACGTGATGCAGCACACACCGAGTTCCCACAAGATTGAAGGAATCGTTGTACGGCGGAAATCCCTGAAGACCGGCCGCAGGCGCCACGCCCCATCCTCACGCCTCGCTGACCTCGAAGCCTGCCCAGCGCAACGTCAGCCACACCTCGTTCTCGTCCTCCGGCGCCACATACCGGTCGACCTCCACAAACCCGCGCTTCTCGGCGAACCGGAGCCCGTCCTCGTTGGCGGTGAGGATCACGGTCCGGATCTCCCGGGCCCCGAGCACGCGCGCGTGCGCGAGTCCGTCCTCGTACAGCGCGGCACCGAAGCCCCGCCCCCGGTACTCGGGCAGCACGCGCGCGATGACGGTCGCCGCGCCCTCGTCGCCCTGCGGCGGCCGTACGGTCGAGCAGCCCACGAGGGCGTCCCCGAGGTAGGCGTTGCGCAGCTGATGCCGGCCACTGCGCTCGCGCACCTCGTCCAGGCTCAGCTCGTCCGGCGGCACGATCACGTTGTGGACGTGGCGCCACTCCCGGAGCATGGCGTCGCCGTCCGCCGGCACAATCCGCAGTTCTGTCATGTACGGAACGCTAGGTGACCAGCGCCGATCCCGTCCAAGGAAAAAAGACTTGATCGGGCGGCGAGGCGCTTCTTAGTGTGAGGGCACACGAGAAGGGAGGTGGTTCGGCAGATGTATGAATACCGGACGCGTGAGGTGGCTGCGGGCTAGCGGCCCGTCACCCCACCCAGTGCGGTGCCGGACCAGCACGTGACAGACGCGTGCAGCCGGCCCAATCCCAGCAGTCACCCGACCCGCGAGCTCGCCGGTACGTCCGGCCGGCTCCTCCGCCCCGGCGGAGGAACCCGAGCTCGCGGGTCGTCTGCTTTCCACCGGCTCGCGATCGGGTCGCCGCCCCCGGCCACGGCTCAGGGACTCAGCCGCTCCACACGCCAGCTGCCGTCCTGCTCCGCCGCGTACCGCAGCCGGTCGTGCAGCCGGTTCTCCCGCCCCTGCCAGAACTCCACCGTCCGCGGCGCCACCCGGAAGCCGCCCCAGTGCGGCGGCACCGGCACCTGCTCGCCCTCGGGATAGCGCGCGGCGAGCTCGGCGTACGAGGCGTCGAGGTCCGCGCGGGTGGCGACGACCGAGGACTGGGCGCTGGCCCAGGCGCCGAGCTGGGAGCCGTGCGGGCGGGTGCGGAAGTACGCGGCCGTCTCGTCCCGCCCGGTGCGCCGTGCCACGCCCGTGACGATGACCTGGCGGGCCATCGCGTGCCAGGGGAAGAGCAGGGAGACATACGGGTTCTCGGCGAGGTCGCGGGCCTTGCGGGAGTCGTAGTTGGTGAAGAAGACGAAGCCCTGCTCGTCGAACTGCTTCAGCAGGACCGTACGGGAACTGGGCCGCCCTTCGGCGTCCGCCGTGGAGACGATCATCGCGTTCGGCTCGAAGAGGTGGGCCTCCGCCGCGGCCTGTTTGAACCAGCGCGCGAACTGTTCGACGGGAGTGGCGGCCAGGTCGTTCTCGGCGAGGCCCTCGGCCCGGTACTGCTTGCGCATCGCGGCGGGGTCGAGGGGGACGGCGTCTCGGTCGGTCACGCCGTCATCTTGCCGCATACGGCCAACGCCGTCCCGGAGTGTGCCCGCCCCGGCACCGCCTGGCACTGAGTGCCGCAGGACCTCCTCAGCGGTGGCACTCGGGGTTATCGTGCTGTTGCCGGTCCGGTTGGATGACTGTCAGCCGTACGGGGCATCACACGGGTACGCCCCGGACCGCGAGTCCGCCGTGGCCCGGAGAACCGGCAAGGCCCGGAATCCGAGTCCGTGACCGTGGAACCACCGGCGTACGCCCACCGCCGCAGACCGACATGTGGTCGTTCCACCCGACAACCCCATCCGTCGCACACATCACGAGGAGCCGCCTGATGTCCGACTTCGTACCCGGACTCGAGGGAGTCGTCGCGTTCGAGACGGAGATCGCCGAACCGGATAAGGAGGGCGGCGCACTCCGGTACCGGGGCGTCGACATCGAGGACCTGGTCGGCCATGTCTCGTTCGGCAACGTCTGGGGACTGCTCGTCGACGGTGCCTTCCGGCCCGGCCTGCCGCCCGCCGAGCCCTTCCCGATCCCCGTGCACTCCGGCGACATCCGCGTCGACGTCCAGTCGGCGCTCGCCATGCTGGCCCCTGTGTGGGGCCTGAAACCCCTGCTGGACATCGGAGAGGACCAGGCCCGCGACGACCTGGCCCGAGCCGCCGTCATGGCCCTGTCCTACGTCGCCCAGTCCGCGCGCGGCCAGGGGCTGCCGATGGTGCCGCAGCGCGAGATCGACAAGGCTCAGTCCGTCGTCGAGCGCTTCATGATCCGCTGGCGTGGCGAGCCCGACCCCAAGCACGTGGCCGCCGTCGACGCCTACTGGACGTCCGCCGCCGAGCACGGCATGAACGCGTCCACCTTCACGGCCCGCGTCATCGCCTCCACCGGCGCCGACGTGGCCGCCGCGCTCTCCGGTGCCGTAGGGGCCATGTCCGGCCCGCTGCACGGCGGGGCGCCCTCCCGGGTGCTGCACATGATCGAGGAGATCGAGCGCACCGGCGACGCCGAGGCCTATGTGAAGCAGACCCTCGACAAGGGCGAGCGCCTCATGGGCTTCGGCCACCGCGTCTACCGCGCCGAGGACCCCCGCGCCCGCGTCCTGCGCCGCACCGCCCGCGAGCTGGGCGCGCCCCGTTTCGAGGTCGCCGAGGCGCTGGAGAAGGCGGCCCTGGAGGAGTTGCACAACCGGCGTCCGGACCGGGTGCTGGCCACGAACGTGGAGTTCTGGGCCGCGATCATGCTGGACTTCGCGGAGGTCCCGGCGCACATGTTCACCTCCATGTTCACCTGTGCCCGTACGGCGGGCTGGTCGGCGCACATCCTGGAGCAGAAGCGCACCGGCCGCCTCGTGCGCCCCTCCGCCCGCTACATCGGCCCGGGCCCGCGCGACCCGCGCGAGGTCGAGGGCTACGCCGACATCGCCCACTGATCCGCCGATCCCGCCGATCCCGGGGAGGCCTGCGGCTGTTCCCCGCAAGCCCCGGGGTCCCCGGAACCCCCTCCGGCGGGCCGGTGCCGGTGCCGGTGGCGATGCCGTACGGACCGTGACTGATCCACTGCGCCAGTATGCTGGGGCGGCTGCGGCCATCCCACCATCACCCGTCCCCACGTGGTGAGTTGCGGCCTGCGGCGATCGGGACGTCTCACGGCATGAGGGATGGGGATCAGGTGCTGATAGCGGGCCGCTACCGGCTGGCCGAGTCGATCGGACGCGGGGGGATGGGGGAGGTCTGGCGGGCCTACGACGAGACGCTCGCCCGGGAGGTGGCCGTCAAGCTTCTGCTGCCCCAGGACACCGACCCCACCGCCACCTCCCGGTTCCGGCTGGAGGCGCAGACGGCGGCGCGGATCGACCATCCGAACGTGGTGGGCGTCCGGGACTTCGGCGAGTACGACAACCGGCTCTTCCTGGTGATGGAGCTCATCGAGGGCCCCAGCCTCGCCACCACGCTCACCCGGTCCGGCGCGCTGCCCGCCGAACGCGTGGCCCGGATCGCCGCCCAAGCCGCCGCGGGGCTGGCGGCCGCGCACCGGCAGGGCATCGTCCACCGGGACATCAAGCCCGGCAACCTGCTCCTGGACGCCGACGGCACCCTCAAGATCGGTGACTTCGGGATCGCCCGCTTCATGGACGACCCCGGCGCCGCGCTGACCGCGACGGGGCAGATCGTGGGCACGAGCCTCTACCTGGCCCCAGAGCGTGCCCTGGGCAAGCCGGCGGGCCCGGCCTCCGACGTCTACGCGCTGGGCTGTGTGCTGTACCAGCTGCTCACCGGCCGCCCGCCCTTCCAGGCCGACACGGCCGTCGCCATCCTGCACCAGCACCTTGACGCCGTGCCCGTGCCGCCCCGCGAACTGGGCGTCCCCGGACTTCCGCCGGCCTTCGAGAACTACCTCCTCGGCCTGCTCGCCAAGGAGCCCGAGCACCGGCCCGCCGCTCAGCAGGCCGCCGACTGGTTCGCCGACGGCGCCTGGCTGGGGCGGCCGCAGCCGCTGCCGGACGCGACGGCGCCGGCGGCCCGTCGGCCCACGGTCGCGTCGGCGTCCGCCGCCGGGTCGCAGCAGGTGGGTGAGACCAGCAACCCGACCACGTACATGCTGCCCTCCGCCCAGGGGACGGCCTCCACCACGGGGTCCAGACCCGGGCCGGGGTCCGGATCCCGGTCCAGATCCGGCGGCAGATCCGGCGGCAGATCCGGCGGCAGGCCCAGATCCGGGTCGAGATCCAGGACCGGCTCCACGTCCACGTCCCGGAGCCGCGTGGTGTTCACAGCGGCCGCGGCGGCGCTCTTCATGGCCGCGATGCTCCTCGGGATGCTGTGGTTCTCCCCCGACAAGACGGGCACCGAGGGCACGAAGTCCGAGATCCCGACCGGCACGAGCGCCTCCGTGCCGCCCCAGACGACCGCCCCCTCCCCGACGGCCTCCCCGACCCCGGCCGCGCGAACGAGCCTCCCGCAGAACGGCCAGACGGACGAGCAGGCGGACGAGCTGCGCAAGCAGCGCGAACAGGCGGAGCGGGAGCAGGCGAAGCAGGAAGAGGAACAGCGGCAGCAGCGCGAGCGGGAGCTCGAAGAGCAGCAGAAGCTTCAGCGGGAGCTGGAGAAGCAGCGCGCGGCGCAGCAGGACGACGATGACGGCGGCCTCGGCGAGGACGACGACTGACGGGACGGCGGGACTGCGGGGCGGCAGGGCGGCGGGACGAGGGGCCCCGGGTCAGAGCTTGCCCCAGACGTAAGCCGTCCGGTGGCCGTCCAGCAGCTCGGATACTCGGCTGCGGAACTCCTCGGTGAACCGCGGCCAGTTCCAGAACTCGAAGCCGAGGTGGGCGAAGGCGAACCACTCGTCGGCCCAGGTCCAGTCGGGCAGGGGGACGGAGTCGGCGCACGCGGGACAGTCGACCTGGGCGGTGCCCGTCTTGTGCCAGGTGTCGATGGCCCTGGCGAACGGCGCCCAGACGTCCTCGAGCAGGTCCCACCCGTCGCTGGTCAGCCGGGTGGTGACGCCACAGCGCGGACAGGTCACCGCCTCCGGTTCGCCCTGCCCGCTGTGGAAGACGGTGCGCCCGGTGTAGACGGCGAGACCGTCCCAGAGATCCCGGTCGGCGTCCTCCGGAGCGGCCACCCGCCGCCAGTTCGGGCCCGGGGGATGGCCGAGCGGCTGGCCGAGCACGCAGTCCGTGCGCTCGGCGAGGACGATGCCCTCGGCCACCAGCCACGCGACGACCCGCTCGGCGAGCCGCTCCGCCTGCCCCGGGGTCGCCTGGAGGTCGACGATCGTCTGGAAGTGATCACCCATGCCCGAACCGTAGACCCCGGCACTGACAACGCCCTCAGCCCAACGCCTCGTCCAGCAGCGCCGCCCATTGCGCGACCACGCGGTCCCGGCGTGTCGTGTCGTCCGTGAGCAGGTTGGCCAGGCCCAGTCCGCGGGCCATGTCCAGCAGACCCTGCACGGATTCGCGGGCGCCCGGCCGGGACTCGTCGGCGCCCAGCAGGTCCACCGCGATCCGATGGGTCTCGCGGCCCACGCGGGCCTCCAGCTCCGTGACCCGCGGCCGTAGCTGCTCCTCGTTCGACGCGGCCACCCACAGATGCAGCGCCGCGCGGAACAGCGGGCCGGTGTAGAGGTCCACCAGCGCCGACACCACCACCCGGCGGTCCCCGGCAGCACCCTCGGGGAACAGCGCCCGCAGCGCCGTCGAACGCTCCTCGGCGACGTACTCAACGGCCGCCGTGAAGAGGTCCTCGCGGGTCGGGAAGTGGTGCTGGGCCGCGCCTCGGGAGACGCCGGCGCGTTCGGCGACGACGGAGACCGTGGAGCCCGCCCAGCCGTGCTCGGCGAGGCAGGCCACGGCGGCCTCCAGGAGCCGTTGCCGGGTGGCCCGGCTGCGGTCCTGCTTGGGCACGCGGTCCGCTCGGTCCACGCGGTCGCCGACTGTGCTCACACCGCCCATTCCGGATCCCGTCTTTCTAGGAAGGCCGTCATCCCCTCGCGGGCCTGCGCGGAGGAGAACAGCCTGGCCGAGAGCGCGGTCAGGTCGGCCGCGTCCCGGTCGAAGGTCTCCAGCACCTTAGCCGTGAGCAGCGCCTTCGTCTCGGCCAGGGCCTGCGGGGAGGCCCGGCGCAGGCCGTCCAGGACCGGGGCCAGGGCGTCGTCGACGTCCTCGCCCGCCACCGTCAGCAGGCCGATGCGGGCCGCCTCCGGGGCCGTGAAGCGTTCGCCGGTGAGGTAGTAGCGGGCCAGGGCGCGCGGGTCGGTGCGGGGCAGCAGGGGCAGCGAGATGACCGCGGGGGCGACGCCTATGTGGACCTCGCTGAAGGCGAAGGTGGCCCGCGCCGACCCGGCGGAGATGTCACAGGCCGCGAGCAGGCCGAGGCCGCCCGCGCGGACGTGGCCGGTGACCCGGGCGACGACCGGTCTGGGCAGTTCGACGATCTGCCGGAGCAGCGCCACCAGTGCGTCCGGGGGCGGCGGGTGGCGCAGGTCGGCGCCCGCGCAGAACGTGTTGCCGGTGTGGGTGAGGACGATCGCGCGTACGTCGGCGTCCTTGGCGCAGTCGGTCAGCGCGTCGGTCAGCTCGCCCACGAGGGCGGCCGAGAGCGCGTTGCGGTTGGCCGGGGAGTCGAGGGTGAGGGTCTCGACGCCACGCGCGCGCGTGCGGCCGATCAGCGTCATGTGTGCTCCCTCGGTGTCCGCAGTTCGCGGCGCAGGATCTTGCCGGAGGCGGCCCGGGGGACGCCGTCGATGAAGGTGACCTGACGGACGCGTTTGTACGGGGCGACGCGTTCGGCGACGTACATCATGACCTCGCCCTCGGAGAGGTCCGTGGCGGTGGGCCGACGGACCACGTGGGCGTGCGGGACCTCGTTGCCGTCGTCGTTGTAGACGCCGGTGACCGCCGCGTCGGCGATGCCGGGGTGGGTGAGCAGGAGAGCCTCCAGTTCGGCGGGGGCCACCTGGAAGCCCTTGTACTTGATCAGTTCCTTGACGCGGTCCACGACGAACAGCCAGCCGTTCGCGTCCACATGGCCCACGTCCCCCGTGTGCAGCCAGCCGTCGGCGTCGATCATCGCGGCGGTGGCGTCGGGGCGGCCGAGGTAGCCCTTCATGACCTGCGGGCCGCGGATGAGGATCTCGCCGGACTCGCCGGTGCCGAGGTCCTTGTCGGGGTCGTCGAGGGAGACGATCCGCATCTCGGTGCCGGCGATGAGCCGGCCGACGGTTCCGGCGGGGGCGTCCCGCATCGCGGCCAGCGGGACGACGTGGGTGCCGGGGGACAGTTCCGTCATGCCGTACGCCTGTCCCACGGGCGGCAGGCCCAGGCGCTGCGAGCAGGCCACCGCGAGCTTGGCGTCCAGGGGCGCGGCGGCGCTGACGACGTACTTCAGCGACGACAGGTCGTACTGGGCGACCAGCGGGTGCTTGGCGAGGGCGATGACGATCGGCGGGGCGACGTACAGGCCGGTGATGCGGTGGTTCTGGATGGCCGCGAGGAAGGTCTCCAGGTCGAAGCGGGGCAGCACGACGACCGTCGCGCCCTGCCTCAGGGGCGCGTTCATCAGGGCGGTGAGGCCGTAGATGTGGAAGAAGGGCAGCACGGCGAGGATGCGGTCGCCGGGGGCCGCCGATATCGCGGGTTCGAGCTGGGCGAGGTTGGTGGCGATCTGGCGGTGGGTGAGCATCACGCCCTTGGGGATGCCGGTGGTGCCGGAGGAGTACGGCAGGGCGGCGACGTCCGTGACGGGGTCGATGTCGACCTGTGGTTCGGGTGCGGCGGAGGCCAGCATGTCGATGAGCGACCGGTGCCCCGGGGCGCTGTCGCACACGAAGATCTCCCGTACGCCGCCCGCGAGTTCGGCCGCCCGGCGTGCCACCTCCAGCAGCGGCGAGACGGTGACGATCCAGCGGGCCGCGGAGTCCTTCAGCTGCTTGGCGAACTCCTCGGGCGTGGCGAGCGGGTGCACGGTCGTGACGGAGGCACCCGCGCGCGTGGCGGCGTAGAACGCCGTCGGGAAGGCCACCGTGTTCGGGCTGTGCAGCGCGAGCACGTCGCCCTTGCGGACGCCGGCCTCGGCGAGGGCGGCGGCGACCCGCCGGTGGAAGCGGTCGAGCTGCTCGTAGGTGAGGGTGGTGCCGTCCGTGCCGTCGACGAGCGCGGGCGTGTCCCCGAACTCGGCGGCCCGGCCCAGTACGGCCTCGTGGATGGGGAGTTCTACGGCCGGGACGTCTGCGTACTCGCTGCGGAACACGGTTCCTCCTCGCGACACGGTGCCGGGCGGTGCCGGTCAGTACGACTTGGGCAGGCCCAGGGTCTGGTGGGAGACGTAGTTGAGAATCATCTCCCGGCTCACCGGAGCAATACGAGACACGCGCGCGGCGGTTATCAACGAGGCGAGCCCGAACTCGCGCGTGAGGCCGTTCCCGCCGAGGGTGTGCACCGCCTGGTCGACCGCCCTCACACAGGCCTCCCCGGCCGCGTACTTGGCCATGTTGGCGGCCTCACCTGCGCCTACGTCGTCTCCCGCGTCGTACAGGCAGGCCGCCTTCTGCATCATCAGACGGGCCAGTTCGAGGTCGATGTGCGCCTGGGCGAGGGGGTGCGCGATGGCCTGGTGGGCGCCGATGGGGGCCTTCCAGACGGTGCGGTCGCGGGCGTACTCGACGGCGCGGGCGAGTGCGTACCGGCCCATGCCGATCGCGAAGGCGGCCGTCATGATGCGCTCTGGGTTGAGGCCGGCGAAGAGCTGGAGGAGGCCCGCGTCCTCGTCTCCGACGAGCGCGTCCGCGGGGAGGCGTACGTCGTCGAGGGTCAGCTCGAACTGCTTCTCGGCGGCGTCGAGTTCCATGTCGATCCGGCGGCGTGTGAAGCCTTCGGCGTCGCGCGGGACGATGAAGAGGCAGGGCTTGAGGTTGCCGGTGCGGGCGTCCGCGGTGCGGCCGACTAAGAGGGTGGCGTCGGCTATGTCGACGCCGGAGATGAAGACCTTGCGGCCGGTGAGGATCCAGTCCCCGGTGTCCGGGTCGCGGCGGGCCGTGGTCGTGATGCGGTGGCTGTTGGAGCCGGCGTCGGGTTCGGTGATGCCGAAGGCCATGGTGCGGGTGCCGTCGGCGAGGGCGGGGAGCCAGTCGCGTTTCTGCTCTTCGGTGCCGAAGCGGGCGATGACCGTGCCGCAGATCGCCGGGGAGACGACCATCATGAGCAGGGGGCAGCCCGCGGCGCCGAGTTCTTCGAGGACGATGGAGAGTTCGGCTATGCCGCCGCCTCCGCCGCCGTGTGCCTCCGGCAGGTTGACGCCGAGGTAGCCGAGTTTGGCTGCCTCGGACCAGAGGGCTTCGCGGTCGTAGGTACGGCCGTGGCGGTTGCCGAGGGCGGCTACCGCGGACCGTAGGGCCTTGTGTTCTTCTGATTCGAGAGTGGTGGGCATGGGACTCCTTCCCGGGTGCGGGTTGTGTGTGGTTGCTCGCGCAGTTCCCCGCGCCCCTAGGGTTCTTGCACTACCGCCAGCAATGCGCCGACCGTTACCTGCTGACCAGGTACGGCATGCAAGGCGCTCAGCGTGCCGGTGGAGGGCGCCACGACCTTGTGCTCCATCTTCATCGCCTCCAGCCAGAGCAGGGGCTGACCGGCCTTTACGGTCGCGCCCTCGGTCAGGCCGTCGGCGACTCGTACGACCGTCCCGGGCATCGGGGCGAGCAGCGAACCCCGCGCGTGTTGTGCTGTCGGGTCCGGGAAGCGGGGCAGTGCGGTGAGGCGCGTGGTGTTGACGTGGATCTCGTCGCCGTACCTTGCGACCTCGAAGTTCCTTCGTACGCCGTCGACTTCGAGGACGACGAGATGTGCGTCGGCGTGTACGACCCGTACGCCGTCCGCTTCCAGGCCGCCCGCGCGGGTGTGCCGGTAGCGGACCTCGATCTCCTCGCCGGCCATCAGATAGCGCTTGGTCCAGGGCTGGGAGGGGACGTTGCGGAAGCCGCCGAAGCGGGAGCGGGCGTGGGTGTCGGCGAGGGCCGCGGCGAGGGGGGCGTGCGGGTCGGGGGCGGGCTCGGTGAGTTCGGTGAGGTGGCGGTCGTAGAAGCCCGTGTCCATGCGGGCGGTGGTGAACTCCTCGTGGCGCAGGGAGCGGACGAGGAGGTCGCGGTTGGTGGTCGGGCCGTGGAGTGCCGCCCGTTCCAGGGCGCCCGCGAGTCTGCGGATCGCCTCCGCGCGCGAGGGGGCGTGGGTGACGAGCTTGGCGAGCATCGGGTCGTAGTGGACGCCGATGTCGTCGCCGTCGGTGAAGCCGGTGTCCAGGCGGACGCCGGCGGGGACGGCGAAACGGTGCAGGGTGCCGGTCTGCGGGGCCCACTCGTGGGCGGGGTCCTCGGCGTAGAGGCGGGCCTCGATCGCGTGGCCACGCGCGGGTGGCGGGTCGTCGGGGAGGGCGTGGCCCTCCGCGACGCGGAGTTGTTCGGCGACCAGGTCGAGGCCGAAGACGGCTTCCGTCACGGGGTGTTCGACCTGGAGACGGGTGTTCATCTCCAGGAAGTGCGCGGTGTCGCCGGCGACGAGGAACTCGACGGTGCCGGCGCCCACGTAGTCGACGGCTCGGGCGGCACGTACGGCCATGTCGTGGAGGGAGGCGGTCAGTTCGGGGGTCAGGCCCGGTGCGGGGGCCTCCTCGACGACCTTCTGGTGGCGGCGCTGGAGGGAGCAGTCGCGGGTGCCGAGCGCCCAGACCGTGCCGTGGGTGTCGGCGAGGATCTGAACCTCGACGTGGCGGCCGTTCTCGACGTACGGCTCGACGAACACCTCGCCGTCGCCGAAGGCGCTCGCGGCCTCGGTGCGGGCGCTCTCCAGGGCGGCGGGCAGCTCTTGCAGCCGGCGTACGACGCGCATTCCGCGTCCGCCGCCGCCCGCGGCCGCCTTGACCAGGACGGGGAGGTCGGTGTCGGTGACCTCGCCGAGGGGGGCGAGGCCCATCAGCTCCTTGGCGCGCGTCTTGGACGCCATGGCCTCGATCGCCTCCGGGGGCGGGCCGATCCAGACGAGGCCTGCGTCGAGGACGGCGCGGGCGAAGTCGGCGTTCTCGGAGAGGAAGCCGTAGCCGGGGTGCACCGCGTCCGCGCCGGACGCGAGGGCCGCCTTCACGATCAGGTCGCCGCGCAGATACGTGTCGGAGGGCGCCGCCCCCGGCAGCCGTACCGCCGCGTCGGCCACGCGCGCGTGGAGGGCGTTCGCGTCGGCGTCCGAGTACACGGCGACCGTTCGGATTCCCAACTCACCGCAGGTGCGGAAGACACGGCACGCGATCTCGCCCCGGTTGGCCACGAGCACAGAAGTGATCACTGGTGATCCCTCACATCCGGAAGACGCCGAAGCCACCGCGCGCGCCCTCGTAAGGCGCGGTGTGGATGGCGGACAGACACATACCGAGGACCGTGCGGGTGTCGCGCGGATCTATGACGCCGTCGTCGTACAGCCGCCCGGACAGGAACATGGGCAGCGACTCCGACTCGATCTGCCGCTCCACCATGGCGCGCAGGGCGGCGTCGCCCTCCTCGTCGTAGGGCTGCCCCTTGGCGGCCGCCGACTGCCGGGCGACGATCGAGAGCACTCCGGCGAGCTGCTGAGGGCCCATGACGGCCGACTTGGCGCTGGGCCAGGCGAAGAGGAAGCGGGGGTCGTAGGCGCGCCCGCACATGCCGTAGTGGCCGGCGCCGTACGACGCGCCCATGAGGACGGAGAGGTGGGGTACGCGGCTGTTGCTGACCGCGTTGATCATCATCGCGCCGTGTTTGATGATGCCGCCCTGCTCGTACTGGCTGCCGACCATGTAGCCGGTGGTGTTGTGCAGGAAGAGGAGGGGGACGTCGCGCTGGTTGGCGAGCTGGATGAACTGGGCCGCCTTCTGCGACTCCTCGCTGAACAGGACCCCCTGGGCGTTCGCCAGCACGCCGACCGGATAGCCGTGCAGGGCCGCCCAGCCGGTCGCCAGGCTCGTTCCGTACATCGGCTTGAACTCGTCGAAGTCGGAGGCGTCGACGATGCGGGCGATGACCTCGCGCGGGTCGAAGGGGGTGCGCAGGTCGCCGGGGACGATGCCGAGGAGTTCGTCAGCGGGGTACTTGGGGGGTTCGGCGGGGCCCGGATCGTCGTACGCCTTGCGGTGGTTGAGGCGGGCGACCACGCGGCGGGCCTGGCGCAGGGCGTCCGGCTCGTCGACGGCGAAGTAGTCGGCGAGACCCGACACGCGCGCGTGCATCTCCGCACCGCCGAGGGACTCGTCGTCGCTCTCCTCGCCGGTGGCCATCTTCACCAGGGGCGGGCCGCCGAGGAACACCTTGGCGCGCTCCTTGACCATGATCACGTGGTCGGACATGCCGGGGACGTACGCCCCGCCTGCCGTGGAGTTGCCGAAGACGACCGCGACGGTGGGGATCCCAGCGGCCGACAGTCGTGTCAGGTCCCGGAAGATGGCGCCTCCGGGGATGAAGATCTCCTTCTGGGAAGGAAGGTCGGCGCCGCCCGACTCGACGAGGTTGACGACGGGCAGCCGGTTGGCGAGGGCGATGTCGTTCGCCCGCAGGGCCTTCTTCAGCGACCACGGGTTGCTCGCTCCGCCGCGCACGGTCGGGTCGTTGGCGGTGATCAGGCACTCCACGCCCTCGACCACGCCGATACCGGTGACGAGGGACGCGCCGACCGTGTGGTCGCTGCCCCAGGCGGCCAGCGGGGACAGCTCCAGGAAGGGCGTGTCGGGGTCGAGGAGCAGCTCGATGCGCTCACGGGCGAGGAGCTTGCCGCGCGCCCGGTGCCGTGCGACGTACTTCTCGCCGCCGCCCGCGAGGGCCTTGGCGTGCTCGGCGTCGAGTTCGGCGAGCTTGCTGAGCATGGCCTCGCGGTTGGCCGCGTGTTCGGGGCTCTTCGGGTCCAGGGAAGAGGCGATGACGGTCACAGGAGGATCTCCGGGATGTCGAGGTGGCGGCTGCGCAGCCATTCGCCGAGTGCCTTGGCCTGCGGGTCGAAGCGGTGCTGGGCGGCGACGCCCTCGCCGAGGATGCCCTCGACGACGAAGTTGAGGGCGCGGAGCCCGGGCAGGACGTGCCGGGTGACCTTGAGTTCCCGGCTCTCGGGGATCAGCTGCCGGAACCGGTCGGCGGTGAGCTCGTGCGCTAGCCAACGCCAGGCGGCGTCCGTCCGCACCCAGACACCGACGTTGGCGTTGCCGCCCTTGTCCCCGCTGCGGGCACCCGCGACTAGGCCGAGAGGGGCGCGTTTCGTGGGCGAGGGCGGCAGGGGCTCGGGGAGGGCCGGGACCGGCACGTCGTCGAGTACGGCCGTGTCGTGGGCCGACGGCACAGGAACCCGGCGTCCGTCGTGGAGGACGGCCACATGGGCGACGGCATCATGGGGGACGTACACATCCTCGAAGACCCCATAGGGCGAGCCCTTTCCCGGTGGCGCCACCACATGGAAGCCGGGGTAACTGGCGAGCGCCAGCTCCACCGCCGCCCCGCCGAGCGCCCGCCCGACGACCTCCTGGTCCCGGTCCCGCACGACGAGCCGCAGCAGTGCGCTCGCCGTCTCCTCGGTCGTCGCGTCCGGCCGGTCGGTGCGCACCAGGTCCCAACGGACCTCGGCGGGTGGCGACTTGGCGAGCGCGTCCGTCATCTGCGCGTGCACCAAGGCGGCCTTGGCCTCGATGTCGAGGCCGGTGAGCACGAAGGCGACCTCGCCCCGGAACCCGCCCAGGCGGTTGACGCCCACCTTGAGGGTCGGGGGCGGGGCCTCCCCCCGTACGCCCTCGACGCGGACGCGGTCCGGGCCGTCCTGGGTGAGCCGTACGGTGTCCAGACGGGCGGTGACGTCCGGCCCGGCGTATCGGGCACCCGCCGTCTCGTACAGCAGCTGGGCGGTGACCGTGCCGACGTCGACGAAGCCGCCGGTGCCGGGGTGCTTGGTGATGACGCAGGTGCCGTCCTCGTGGAGTTCGGCGAGGGGGAAGCCGGGGCGGCTCAGTCGGTCGAGGTCGTGGGCCTTCTCGTGGAAGAAGGCGTAGTTGCCGCCGGTCGCCTGTGCCCCGCACTCCAGCACATGTCCGGCGACCACGGCGCCCGCGAGCCGGTCGTGGTCCCCCGGCCCCCATCCGAAGTGCGCGGCGCCGGACCCGGTGACCAGCGCCGCGTCCGTCACCCGCCCGGTGACGACGATGTCCGCGCCCTCCCGCAGACAGGCCGCGATGCCGAAGCCGCCGAGGTAGGCGTGGGCGGCCAGGCTGCCGGGGTGGGCGGCGGTGAGGTCGTCGCCCTCGACGTGGGCGACGCGGACGGGGACGCCGAGCCGGTCCGCGAGCCGCCGTACGGCGTCGGCGAGCCCGGCCGGGTTGAGGCCGCCGGCGTTGGCGACGATCCTGACCCCCCGCTCCCGCGCCAGCCCGAGGCACTCCTCCAGCTGCCGCAGGAAGGTACGGGCGTATCCGGCGCCGGGGTCCTTCAGCCGGTCGCGGCCGAGGATGAGCATGGTCAGCTCGGCGAGGTAGTCACCGGTGAGGACGTCCAGTTCGCCGCCGGTGAGCATCTCGCGCATGGCGTCGAAGCGGTCGCCGTAGAAGCCGGAGGCGTTGCCGATCCGCAAGGGCGGAAGGGCGGGGGGCGAGGTCGGGGGCTTCAGCTGGGTCGGCGAGGCGGGCGGGGTCACCGTCCCGTCCCCTTCGGTGCGCGACCCGCGCCGGGCGGGCCCGCGAAGACCTGGGCGATGTCGAACCAGCGGTCGGCGTCGGGGCCTTCGGCGCGCAGGGCGAGGTCGGAGCGGTGGGCGCGCTGGGTGACCAGGAGACAGAAGTCCAGCGCCGGACCGGTCACGCGCTGCGGGGCGTCCTCGGGGCCGTATGCCCACACCTCGCCGGAGGGCGAGACGAGTTCGACCCGGAAGTCGTCGAGCGGCACGGGGAGTCCGTGCACACCGAAGGCGAAGTCCCGCGTCCGCACCCCGATCCACACCACATGCCTCAGCCGGTCGGTGGGTGTGCGCACCACACCCAGCGCGTCGGCGATGTCCAGACCGTGAGCCCAGGTCTCCATGAGCCGGGCCGTGGCCATGGAGGCGGCGGACATGGGCGGCCCGTACCAGGGGAAGCGGACCCCCTGTGGGGCCTCGCGCAACGCCGTGTCGAGCGCGGCCCGCCCTTCCCGCCACCGCGACAGCAGCTCGGCGGGCGGAAGACCGGCCCCTTCCTCCGCCCCCTCGTCGACGAACGACCCCGGCGTCACCAGCGCCTTCTCCACCAGAGTGTGGAAGGCGTCCATGTCGGTCACCGCCAGCAGCGCCGAGTGGTCCGTCCAGGCGAGGTGCGCGATCTGGTGGGCGACGGTCCAGCCGGGCGCCAAAGTCGCGAGCGCCCACTGACCGTCGTCCGACTCGGCGACCAGCCGGTCGAGTTCCTCGCTCTCCTCGCGCAGATCGTCGAACACGGGCGTCGGATCGGACACGGTGCGCTCCCCTCTGGCACGGCGTGGTGAGGAGCATGGCAGCGGGAACAGAAACAAGCAAGCGTGCTTGCATGAATTGAGAAGTGTTCACCCAGGGAAGGTTGTGGGTGTGGGTGGGGCGTGCGATCAATACACTCGGCCGCCGCGCCCGTCGCATGGGCGACGCGTCTCTCACACATCGGGGGAAACACAGGGATGAGCAACTGGAACCCGGGCGGACAGCCGCCCTACGACCCACACCGGCAGCCGCAGTTCCCGCCGCCTCCTGGCCCGTACCCGCCTCAGCCCACCCCGCCGGTCGGCGGCCAACCGCCCCACGGCCCGCACCCGTACGCGCCCCATCCCCACTCGCCGTACCCGTACCCGTACCCGCCCTACCCGGTGCCGCCGACGCCCGCGCCGCCCGGCCCCTTGATGCGGCTGTGGCGGCGGATCGGCCCCGTCCACACCGCGCGCAGGGTCTTCAAGCCGTCCAGGCCGGGCATCGTCGAGGACGCCGCGGTGGCCCGCATGCAGAAGATCCGCACCTTGGTGGGTCTGGCCGCGGTGGTGTGGATGTCGGTCACCTACAAGATCGCCGACTCCATCGGGGACGTCGTCGACAACCGCACCGACCAGTCCTGGATCAGCGTCCTGATGCTGGCCGTGACCTTCCCGGTCGCGGTCGGCATCCTGCTCGCCCTGGTGCCGGACACGGCCCGACGCGAGCTGCTGCGCCGTTCGGCCAGGTGTTTCGGTGCGATCGTGGCGCTCCTGGCCGCGGTGTTCGTGTTCCCGGTGATCGTGCTCACCGGCTTCGCCGAGGGTCGTTTCGCGACCGGCCCGGCGATGACCGTCGTCACGGTCGTCGTCCTCACGGTCGTCTTCGTGTGGGTGCTGCCCTTCATAGTCTGGGGCGTGGGTCTGGCGCTCACCCATGTCTTCCGCACCGCCGACATCCACGAGACGCTGCCGCCGCTGCTGGCCATGGCACTGGTGTGGGAGATGGCCCTGGTCGACCTGTTCACCGGTGCCTACGCGGGCGTGCCGGTACCGGTCCGGATGCTGCTCGTGCTCGGCGCCCCGGCCTCGGTGACCGCGGCGGGCCTGTGGGAGCTGCGCCGGCTGCGCGTGAACCACGGGCTTACCGTGCAGGGCCTGCTGATGCGCTAGGGGGTGTTCTGAAAATCCCGTGCGGTGCCCGCGGTGTCCGGTGCGGCGAGGGTGCGTGCCGGGCGCCGCGGGTGCTGTGCGGGGCTTTCACCCCTAGGGCCCTTCTGATGAATCTCCGCGGCGTCGCGACGCCCGGCACGCACCCTCGGCGCACCGAATGCCGCTCCTTCTCCCACGGAGATCCATCAGAAGGGCCCTAGGCGTCTCGATCACGGGCGTTGCCCTGGCCGTAGGCGACGGCCTTCGGCTTCCCACGCCCCACCTGCGTCCGTACCGCCCCCATGCTCGCCGCGATGACCAGGGCGATGGCCAGGGCCTGGGGGGCGGTGAGGGCCTGGTCGAGGATGAGGAAGCCGGCAGTCGCGGCGACGGCGGGTTCGAGGCTCATCAGGATGGCGAAGGTGGCCGCGGGCAGGCGGCGCAGTGCGAGGAGTTCGAGGGTGTAGGGGAGGACCGAGGAGAGGACGGCGACGGCCGCGCCCAGTCCGACGGTCACCGGGTCGAGCAGTTTCGTGCCCGATTCGGCGATGCCCAGGGGCAGGAACAGTACGGCCCCCACCGCCATGGCGAGCGCCAGCCCATCGGCCTGGGGGAAGCGTCGGCCCGTACGGGCGCTGAAGACTATGTACGCCGCCCACATGGCGCCGGCACCCAGAGCAAAGGCGACACCTACGGGGTCCAGGCTGTCGAAGCCTCCGCCGCCGAGGAGGAAGACACCGGCGAGGGCGAGTCCGGCCCAGACGACGTTGACCGCGCGCCTGGACGACAGGACGGAGAGGGCGAGCGGGCCCAGCACCTCGAGGGTGACCGCGGCGCCCAGCGGGATGCGGGCGACGGACTGGTAGAAGAGGCCGTTCATCGCCGCCATGGTGATCCCGAAGACGATCACCGTGCCCCAGTCGGTACGGGAGTGGCCGCGCAGCCGGGGACGGCAGATCACCAGCAGGACGACCGCCGCGACCAGCAGCCGCAGCGCCACCACGCCGAGCGCACCGGCCCGCGGCATCAGGCTCACCGCGAGCGCGCCGCCGAACTGCACGGAGATCCCTCCGGCGAGCACGAGCCCGACCGGCCCGAGGGAGCTCAAGCGGCGCGGGCCGCCGACGGCCGGCTCGGGAACGGGCCGGGCGTGGGTCGGTGCGGGGGTGGCGGCGGCGTCGGGGGTGCTCACGGGCGTTCCAGGGCTCGACTCGGACGGACGGGACACGGCGGGGCCGGTTTATGCGTTCATCGTGCTGTACTGCGCAGTCCAGGGTAGTAGACCTCGTCAGGTGTGTGAACCCCTTACGCCACTGTCCCAGAGTCTGGACGGGCGGACTCGTACAGCCCTGCCCGACCGTCGGACTACCGCCGCGCCATGTACAGATCCAGCGCCTTGTGCAGCAGCCGGTTCAGCGGGAAGTCCCACTCCCCCAGGTACTCGACCGCCTCGCCCCCGGCGCCCACCTTGAACCGCAGCAGGCCCAGCAGCTGGTTGGACTCCTCCAGCGTGTCGGTGATGCCGCGGAAGTCGTAGACGGCGGCGCCGAGTTCGTGGGCGTCGGTCATCATGCGCCACTGCATGGCGTTGTTGGGCTGGACCTCGCGCCTGCGGTCGGTGGAGGCGCCGTAGGAGTACCACACGTGTGTGCCGACCGTCAGCATCGTGGCGGCGGCGAGGGTGTCTCCGTCGTGGTGGGCGAGGTAGAGCCGCATGCGGTCGGGGTGCTCGGCGGTGAGCGCGGTCCACATGCGCTGGAAGTAGGGCAGCGGGCGCGGGATGAAACGGTCCCGCTCGGCGGTCTCGACGTAGAGGTCGTAGAAGACGGGCAGATCCTCGGAGCCACCCCGCACGACCTTCACGCCCGCCTTGTCGGCCTTCTTGATGTTGCGCCGCCACTGCTGGTTGAGGCCGCGCTGGACGTCGTCCAACGACCGCCCGGCGAAGGGCACTTGGCAGACGTACCGCGGCTGCCCGGCCGCAAAGCCCTCCTCGCTCCCCGGCTCGGCCTGCCGCCAGCCGGCCCGCCGCAGGCCTTCGGCGATGTCGAGGGCACGCCGGTCGCAGGAGGTCGGCTCGGCGTCCCGCAGTCGCCGGGCGGCCGGGTCGGCGATGGCGGCCTTCACCGCCTCGCCGCTCCAGCGGCGCACGACGACGGGCGGGCCCATCTTCACCGAGAAGGCGCCCCTGCCCTTGAGATGGGCGAGCATCGGCGCGAGCCACCGCTCGGCGAGGTCGGGCGCGTGCCAGTCGATCAGCGGCCCCTCCGGCAGATACGCCAGGTACTTCTTCAGCCTCGGCAGCGGCCGGAAGAGCGCGAGCCCGGCCCCGACCAGCCGCCCCTCCCCGTCGAACCAGCCCAGACTCTCCGGCGTCCAGTCCGGCTTCACCTCGCCCCAGGCGGGCGTCTGCATATGGCTGGCGGAGGGTCGGGCCGCGACGAAGGCGAGGTGCTGGTCGCGGGTGAGGGGCTGGACGCGGAGGGGCGGTCGGGTCACGGGCGGGGCTCCTTGCGGATGGTCGATCGAGCCGGATCAGGCGGCCGACGCAGGCCGGACCGAGCCGGATCGGACGGGATCCGACCAGCCTACGAAGCCGCTCCGCGGCCGAAGTGCACCAAAATGTACTGGTCGTAGAGCCTCACTCCGGTGGCCGTGAAGTCGGCCCGGGTGACGATCGCGCAGCGCACGTTCACCTCGCAGGGGGAGCAGCGCGGCGAGACCGGCGGCCGCGGCCGCGAGGGCTCCGCGCGGCAGGCGTGGGGGTGGCAGGTCTCATGGACGGAGGACGCCCTTCACTCTTCGCCCACCACATCGCCACCGCCCTCCAGTGCGTCCGCCAGGACCTCCGCCAGGTGCCGCCCTCGCACCCCCGCCAGCTGTTCCAGCTGTGTCCGGCACGAGAACCCGTCCGCCAGCACCACGGCCCCCTCCCGCGCCGTCCGCACGCCCGGCAGCAACTGCTCCTCCGCGCACGCCACCGACACCTCGAAGTGCCCCTCCTCGAACCCGAAGTTGCCCGCGAGACCGCAGCAGCCGCCGCTCAGCTCCCCGCTCAGCCCCGCGGCCGCGCGTAGTCGGCGGTCGGCCGCGTCGCCCAGGACCGCGTGCTGATGGCAGTGGGTCTGCCCGGTGACCGGCCGGTCCAGGCGGGGCGGCGTCCAGTCGGGAGCGAGCCGATCCAGCGCCTCCGCGAAGGTCAGGACGCGGTCGGCCAGGCGGCGGGCCCGCGGATCGTCGTGCAGCAGCTCCGGCAGGTCCGAGCGGAGTGCCGCCGCGCAACTCGGCTCCAGGACGACGACCGGCGCGGGGCCCTCCAGCACCGGCTCCATCAGGTCGAGCGTGCGGCGCAGCACCGCGCGGGCACGGTCGAGCTGCCCCGTGGAGACGTACGTCAGCCCGCAGCAGACCCGCCCCCGCCCCCGGAGCAGCGAGACCGGGTCCATCGCCACCGCCACACCCCCGCCGGCTCCCCCGTCCCCCGATGGCGTCCTCATCCGCACCGTCGGCGGCAACGCCACCCGCAGCCCGGCCGCCTCCAGCACCCGTACGGCCGCCTGCCCCACGGACGGCGAGAGGTGCTCGGTGAAGGTGTCCGGCCACAGGATGACCAGCTCACCACTCCTGCCCAGGCCCCCGCCTGCCGCCGCCGCTCCCTCACGCCGCCGCTCCCACCACCGGCTGAACGTCTGCGTCGCCAGCCGCGGAATCTCCCGCTCCGGCGCGATACCGCCGAGCCGTTTCGCCGTCCACGCCAACGGCCGTACACCGGCGAGCGCGTTGACCAGCGAAGCGGTACGCGTGCGTGCCACGAGCCGCAGCCACTCCGGCAGCCGCCCCATGCTGTGGTGCGCGGCCGGGCGGCGCCGTCCCTCGTAGTGGTGGTGCAGGAACTCCGCCTTGTACGTCGCCATGTCGACCTCGACCGGACAGTCGGACCGGCAGCCCTTGCAGGCCAGGCACAGATCCAGCGCGTCCCGCACCTCCGTCGAACGCCACCCGTCGGTCACCAGTTCCCCGGCGAGCATCTCGTGCAGCAGCCGGGCACGCCCGCGCGTGGAGTGCTCCTCGTCGCCGGTGGCCCGGAAGGACGGGCACATCACGGCGGAGCCGGTCGCCGAGGTCGTACGGCACTTGGCGACCCCGACGCAGCGCCGAACGGCCGCCGAGAAGTCGCCGCCGTCGGCCGGATACCCGAAGGCGACGTCGACCGGCTTCCGGGGCAGGACGGAGAAGCGGAGGTTGGAGTCGAGGGGGGCGGGGCGCACGAGCATGCCCGGGTTGAGCAGATCGTCCGGGTCCCACACGCCCTTGGCCCGCTCGAAGAGACCGACCAGCTCCTCCCCGTACATCTTCGGGAGCAGTTCGGCCCGGGCCTGCCCGTCCCCGTGCTCCCCGGACAGCGAGCCGCCGTGCGCCACGACGACCTCGGCGAGCTCCTCCGAGAAGCGCCGGAAGCGGCCGACGCCCGCCTCCGTGAGCAGGTCGAAGTCGATACGGACGTGGATGCAGCCGTCGCCGAAGTGCCCGTACGGGGTGCCGCGCAGCCCATGGGCGGTCAACAGGGCGCGGAAGTCCCGCAGGTAGGCGCCGAGCCGGGCCGGTGGCACCGCGCAGTCCTCCCAGCCGGGCCAGGCCTCGCTCCCGTCCGGCATCCGGGTCGCCGTACCGCTCGCGTCCTCCCGGATGCGCCACAGGGCCCGCTGCCCGGCCGGGTCGGTGACGACGAGGGCGTCGACGACATCGGCGGCCCGCACGATCGCCTCCGCACGCGCGCGTGCCTCCGCCTCCGACTCCCCGCCCGTCTCGACGAACAGCCAGGCGCCGCCCGCCGGCAGCGCGGTCGGCGAGGGCACCAGGTCGGCCGCCATGCCCTCCACCGTGAGCGGCCCGTACGGCAGCAGCCCGGCGGCCGCCTCCGCCGCCGCGCTCTCGTCGGGGTACGCCAGCACGGCGAGCGCACGCGCGCGTGGCGCCTCCACAAGGCGTACGACCGCCTCGGTGAGGATCCCGAGAGTGCCCTCGCTGCCGCAGAAGGAACGGGCGACATCGGCGCCCCGCTCGGGCAGCAGCGCGTCGAGCGCGTATCCGGAGATACGGCGGGGCAGCTCGGGGAACCCGGTCCGCAGCCGGGCGAGGTCCCCCTCCACCAGTTCCCGCAGCCCCTCCGGCGCACCGGCCCACTCCCGCCCGAGCCGCAGCCGCTCCCCGCGCCCGCTGATGACGTCCAGCTCCCGCACGCTGTCCGCGGTCGTCCCCCACGCCACCGAGTGCGCGCCGCACGAGTTGTTGCCGATCATTCCGCCGAGCGTGCAGCGGCTGTGAGTGGAGGGGTCGGGCCCGAAAAGGAGCCCGTGCGGGGCGGCGGCGTCCTGGAGGCGGTCGAGGACGAGGCCGGGCTGGACGACGGCGGTGCGGGTCTCCGGGTCCAGCGACACGACCTTGTTCATGTGCCGCGTGAAGTCCAGGACGACACCCGTGCCGGTGGCCTGTCCCGCGATCGAGGTGCCTCCGCCACGGGCCACGACCGGCACCATGTGGTCGCGACACACCTCCAGCACGGCGGCGACGTCCTCGGCATCATGTGGTGCGACCACACCCAGGGGGACTCGCCGGTAGTTGGAAGCGTCCATGGTGACCAGCGCCCGGGAGGTGACATCGAACCCGACCTCGCCCCGGACGACGGTTCGCAGAGCAGCCTCAAGATCCGTCATACCTCCAGCAAACCAGCTGACGGCCAGCAAACTCGGCCCGTCCGGCGTTTGAGGGCAAGGCCCCTTCAGGGCCGAAGCGGGGGTCTGGGGGCGGCAGCCCCCGGGGAGACGCTCACGAAAACGCCGTCTCACCCGACGGACCAGGTTTCACCCAGGTTTCCCGAAACAGCTACGCTCCCATCGTGGCTGAGATCCAGATTCCCGCTGACATCAAGCCCGCCGACGGACGTTTCGGCGCGGGCCCCTCCAAGGTGCGGACGGAAGCGCTGGACGCGCTGGCCGCGACCGGAGCCTCCCTCCTCGGTACCTCCCACCGCCAGGCCCCGGTCAAGAACCTGGTCGGCCAGGTGCGCGAGGGCATCCGCGAGCTGTTCCAGCTCCCCGAGGGCTACGAGGTCATCCTCGGCAACGGCGGCTCGACGGCGTTCTGGGACGTCGCGACGCACGGCCTGATCGAGAACAAGTCGCAGCACCTGAACTTCGGCGAGTTCAGCTCGAAGTTCGCCAAGGCCGCCAAGCTGGCCCCCTGGCTGGCCGAGCCCACCGTCATCGCCAGCGACCCCGGCACGCACCCGGAGCCGCGGGCCGAGCCGGGCGTGGACGTCTACGCCTTCACCCACAACGAGACCTCGACCGGTGTCGCCATGCCGATCAAGCGTGTGGCGGGCGCGGACGAGGGCTCCCTGGTCCTGGTCGACGCCACCTCGGGCGCCGGCGGCCTCCCGGTCGACGTCTCCGAGACGGACGTCTACTACTTCGCCCCGCAGAAGTCCTTCGCCTCCGACGGCGGCCTGTGGATCGGCGTCTTCTCCCCGGCCGCGATCGAGCGCGCCGAGCGCGTCCACGCGTCCGGCCGCCACATCCCGGAGTTCTTCTCGCTCCCCACGGCGATCGACAACTCCCGCAAGAACCAGACGTACAACACCCCCGCCCTCTCCACTCTCTTCCTCCTGAACCAGCAGCTGGAGTGGATCAACGGCCAGGGCGGCCTCGACTGGGCGGTCCGCCGCACGGCCACCTCCGCCCGCACGCTGTACGGCTGGGCCGAGGACATCAAGTACGCCAGCCCGTTCGTCACCGACCCGGCCAAGCGCTCGGCCGTCATCGGCACGATCGACTTCAGCGACGAGATCAACGCGGCAGCCGTCGCCAAGACCCTCCGCGCCAACGGCATCGTCGACACCGAGCCCTACCGCAAGCTCGGCCGCAACCAGCTCCGCGTCGCCATGTTCCCGGCGATCGACCCGGCGGACATCGAGGCGCTGACGAAGTGCATCGACTACGTGATCGAGAAGCTGTAGTCGCTCTCCCACGACGACGAAGGGCGCCCGGCGAACACCGGGCGCCCTTCGTCGTGTTCAGGCCGCGCCGAGTTCGCCGAGCAGCCGGAAGGTGAGGGCGTCGACCGGGCGGGCGGCGGTCGGGGTCTCCTCGCTGAAGGTGTTCACCATCATGACCACCGCCACGCCCCTCTCGCGGCTGAACGCGGCGCAGGTGCTGAACCCGCCGGTGCCGCCGTTGTGCCAGGTCATGGTGGAGCCGCCGGGCAGCCGGCTCAGGTGCCAGCCGAGGCCCAGGCGCAGGTTCCGGTCCACCGTGAACCGGGGCCGCTGGGTCACTTCGATCGCGTCCCGCAACGGCGAGCTGGCGGGCCGGAGTTGGGCGCGCAGGAAGCGCACCATGTCGTCGGCGGTGCTGTACATCGACGTCCCGGCCGCGCTGAGAACCCGGTCGTGCCAGTCCGGAACCGGCTCCCCCTCGAGATGCCCGACCACCTTGCGGGACGCCATGTCCGGCCGCAGGGTCGTCGTCGTGTCCACCATGCCGAGCGGCTCCGCAACCCGGTGCCGCAGCATCGAGTCGACGTCGTCGAAGGCCAGCGCCTGGCCGAGCAGGCCGAACCCCAGGTTCGAGTACGCGTGGACCGCACCCGGCTCGGTGCCCAGCTCGGTGACCCGCAGTCCGGCGGCCAGGTCGTCGAGCGTGTAGTGCGCGTAGGGGTCGTACGGATCCGCTCCCGGGAGCAGGTTCGGCGGCAGGGAGGGCAGACCGGAGGTGTGGGTCGCCAGGTGGGCCAGGGTGATGCGCCGACTCCCCTTGCGCGGGACGGGGAACCCGGCGGGCAGCACGAGCGGCGCGTCCAGCCGTGCCTCGCCCGTACCGGCGGCGCGCGCGAGAGCCGTGGCGGTGAGCGTCTTGGTGATGGAGCCGAGCTGGAACACCGTCCTGCCGTCCGGCGCCGACCGCCCCGCCGCCGCGCCGGCGCCCTCCACGTATGTACGCCGTCCACGCACCACCCCGCAGACCACACTTGGACTGCCCGCGGCCACCGCCTGATCCAGGTACCGCCTGACAAGCGCGGGCAGGCCGTCGCCGGCGGCTGCGGCGTTGCCCGGCAGCAGCGACACTCCTGCCGCCGCCGTAACCGTCGCCGTCGCGCCGAGAAACTTCCTTCGGTTCATGGGTTGCTCCCCCGTCGAGATCACCAGTCCTACTCGACATTACGTTATTACGTAATGCCGAGTAAACAGGATGTACCCCTCGGCACAGAACAGCGAAGGGCGCCCCGGCGGATCACCGCGGGGCGCCCTTCGTTGCGTGCAGGGGCGTCCGGCACCGAACCCGGGCGCCCCTCACCCTCACGTAGCCGTCCACCTCGCACTCAGGTCGCCGTGCAGCTCACACCAGGCGCACCCCCGCCCCCAGGCGTCCCCGAGAAGCCGAAGCTCGCCGAAGCACCGACCCCGAGCGCCCCGTTGTGGTCGACGTTCGACGCGCTGACCGTGCCGCCGCTCTGTGTGTAGGACGCGTTCCACATGCTGGTGACCTTCTGGGCGCCGCTCCAGCTCCACGTCACTTTCCAGGACTTGAGCGGCGCCGCCCCCGTGTTGGTCACCTTCACCTCGGCGTTGAAACCGCCACCCCAGTCGCTGCTGATGCTGTAGGCGGCGGTGCAGGTCGCCGTGGAGCCGCCCGGGTCGGGGTCCGGGTCGGGGCCGCCCCCGCCGCCGGCCGGGAAGCCCGGCGCCTTGATGCTCGCCAGGTAGCCGTCCTTCACCGTGTCCACCGTCTGCCAGTCGTCCTTGAGGATGCCGCCCGTGTCACCGGAGTTGGGGTTCCAGGACCAGAACGTCCAGTGGAAGGAGTCGGCGCCGTACGTCGAGGTCGAGCGGAGGTAGGTCACCAGCGTGGTCAGCCACTTCTGGTCCGCGGCCGACTGGAGTGTCGTGCCGAACTCGCCGAGCCAGACCGGGGCGATGTTCTGCTTGAAGATGTAGCCCCAGTACTTGTCCCAGACGCCCGGCAGGTTGTCGGGGAAGGACGGGTCGCTGAACCACGGCTGCTGGGCGACGCTGGTGGCGTAGTCGTGGGCCGAGTAGACGAGCCGGTTGGGGACGTCCAGCTGGACCGGGTGCTGGGCGACGCCCATGAGGTTGCCGCCCCACCAGCCGTTGACGCCGTTGTACGACTGGACGCCCTCGACCATGACGAGGAGGTTCGGGTTGGCGGACAGGACCGCGTTGCCGGCCCGCTGGGCGGCGAGGCGCCAGTCGCGGGTCGTGTCGCCGCAGCCCCAGCAGGCGGGGTCGTGCGGCTCGTTGTGCAGGTCGATGCCGACGACGGTCGGGTTGCCGGCGTAACGCGTGGCCAGCGCCTTGAGGTTGGCGATCCAGGTCGACTCGGGGACCGCCGAGGTGTACCAGAGCGCCGACTGGCCGCCCGCGTCGGGACGGTGCCGGTCGAGGACGATCTTCAGGCCGATCTGACCGGCGTACGCCACGATCCTGTCCATGACCTGCAAGGACGTCAGCCCTCGCAGGTCCGCGTTCTTGCCGTCGGCGTAGTTGACGCTGTCCGGCATCGTGCCGGGCTTGAGGATGTCGTCGCTGAAGGGCAGGCGGAGGGTGTTGTAGCCCAGCGAGGTCATCTGGTCGAGCATGCTCTTGTAGTCGCGGGCCCACAGGCCGTGGACGACGTGGTTGCCGGTCTCGAAGCCGAACCAGTTGATCCCGGCGATACGGACCGGCCGCCCGGCCGCGTCCAGGATCTGCCGGCCGCTGGTGTGCCAGTAGCCGGCACCTGCCTCGGCGGCGACATCGGCGGCGACGTCGGCGGTGGCCCGTAGCTCACCGGACCTCGCCGCGTCGGCGGCCTGCGCCCCGGCCCCCAGCGGTAGCAGCAGTGCCGCCGCGGCCACGCACAACGCTCTTCGCAAGCTGCGGAACATGTCCTTGTTCCTCTCGGGGTGGCGCGGCCCCGGAACGATGGGAGCGCTCCCATGCGCCGCGCACCTCCCAGGAAACTGACGCGCCATGGGCACGTCAAGGAGGTGCGCGGGCATTCACCGGTTCAGCCCGGACCCGACCGGGCTGAACCGGACCCGACGACGCCCGCCGAGGCCCGTCCAGATCAGGCCCGATCCAGCCCCGTCACCGGCTCAGCTTCTGGAAACGGCGCACCGCCAGCGGCAGAAAGATCACCGTGAGGATCACCGGCCACACCCCCGCCATCAGCAGGGCGTGCTGCTCGACCCAGGAGTCCCCGGCCACCGCCTCGCCCGGCACCCCGAACAGTTCGCGGCTGGCCGCCGCCGTGGAGGAGATCGGGTTCCAGGCCGCCACCCAGCCCAGCCAGTCGGGCATCAGCTGGGGCGCGACGAAGATGCTGGAGATCATCGTGAGCGGGAAGGCGACGGCGAACAGGCCGCCGGCGGCCTCCGGGTTGGGCACCAGCAGCCCCAGCCACACGCCGATCCAGATCAGCGCGAACCGCAGCCACAGCAGCAGACCGAAGGCGCCGAGGAAGCCGAGGCCGCCGTCCGGGCGCCAGCCCATCGCGAAGGCCGTCAGCATCATGATCGCCAACTCGGCGCAGGCGGCGAGCAGATCGGTGATCCCGCGCCCGGCGACCACCGCGGAGGAGGCCATCGGCATGGAGCGGAAACGGTCGATGACGCCCTTGGTGGAGTCGTAGACGACCAGCGTCGCGGTGTTGATGAAGCCGAAGGCCATCGTCATCACGAACATGCCCGGCATCAGGAAGTCCTTGTAGTCCCCGCCGCCGGGCACCTTCATGGCACTGCCGAAGACATAGCCGTAGAGGAGGACGGACAGGATCGGGAAGCCCAACTGCCAGGCGATGTTGACCGGTTGGCGCTGGTAGTGGGTGATGCCGCGGCGGACGATGTTCCAGACGTCGGCGAGCGCCCAGTACAGGCGGCCGTGCGTGGCCGGGACGGTCAGGTCTACGGCGGTCATGCGACGGCCTCCTTCTCTGCCGACGGGGTGGACTCGGTGCGGTGACCGGTCAGCCGCAGGAACACGTCGTCGAGACTCGGCCTGCGCAGCCCGATGTCCTCGACCTGGACGCCCTCGTCCTGGAGGGTGCGCGCCACCTCGGTGAGCGCGGAGACCCGGTCGGTGACCGGGGCGTGCACCCGCGACTCGTCCTCGTCGACCTCCGGTTCGCCGTCCGAGACCCGGGCGATCACCTTCACCACGCGCGGGATGTCGGACCGCTCGGCGACCACGACCTCGATACGGTCGCCGCCGACCAGGTTCTTCAGCCCGTCCGGGGTGTCGTCGGCGATGGCCCGCCCCTGGTCGATGACGGTGATCTGCGAGGCCAGCTTGTCGGCCTCCTCCAGATACTGCGTGGTCAGCAGTACGGTCGTGCCGCTCGCCACCAACGCCCGCACCGACTCCCAGACTTCGCCGCGGCTACGGGGGTCGAGTCCCGTCGTCGGCTCGTCGAGGAAGAGGACGGCCGGGGCGAGGATCATGGAGGCGGCGAGGTCGAGGCGGCGCCGCATGCCGCCGCTGTACTTCCCCACGCCCTTGTCGGCGGCGTCGGTCAGGTCGAACTGCTCCAGCAGTTCCGTGGCGCGCAGCTTGGCGCGACTGCCGCCGAGGTGGAACAACCGGCCGAACATCTCCAGGTTCTGCCGGCCGGTCAGCACCTCGTCCACGGCCGCGTACTGCCCGGTGAGTCCGATCCGCGCCCGTACCTCGCGCGGGTCGCGGGCCACGTCCAGTCCGGCCACCGTCGCACGGCCGCCGTCCAGCTTGACCAGCGTGGACAGGATGCGCACGGCGGTGGTCTTGCCGGCACCGTTGGGCCCGAGCAGGCCGTGCACGGTGCCCTCCCGTACGGCCAGATCGAAGCCGTCGAGGGCGCGCTTCTCGCCGTAGCGCTTCTCCAGCCCTTCGGCCCGCACCGCGTATCCGTCGCCGTGTCCGCCGCTTCCGTCACCCATGGGGGTCCCCCTTTCCTTTAACTGGGTACACCGTACCCGATTGCGCGTACACCGTACCCAGTTTTTCCCGAAGGACTTAAGCTGAAGCGCATGACGAGCGGCGAGGGCGGTAGCGGCGGTACGGAGACCAGTGGCAGCGGCGATATCGTCCGCACCCTCGAGCTCCTGTGGGAGACCGGCCGACGGCCCAGTCGCGGCCCCAAGCCGGCCCTGACGCTGGACCAGATCGTGGAAGCGGCCGTCCGGGTGGCGGACGCGGAGGGGCTGGAGTCGGTGTCGATGCGCCGGGTCGCCGCGGAGCTGGGCACCGGCACGATGTCGCTGTACCGGTACCTCCCCGGCAAGGCCGAGCTCCTCGACCTCATGCTGGACCGCGTCCAGCGCCCCTCCGAGAACCCCGCCGACCTCGGCGACGGCAGCTGGCGCTCGGCGCTGGAGGCCATGGGCCGCGCGACCCTCGACCTCTACCGCCGCCACCCCTGGCTGCTCCAGGTCAACCAGTCCCGCCCGATCCTCGGTCCGAGCGCCCTCGACGGCATGGAGAAGGTCCTCGACCGCATCAAGCCGATGGGCCTCACCGACCCCGAACTGGTCTCGGCGATCATCATGATCGACGGCTACGTCGTCGGAGCCGCGCGCACCCAGCTGTACGCGCAGGAGGCGGAGCGCCGGACGGGCCTGACGGACACGGAGTTCTGGCAGGCCCAGACCCCGATGCTGGAGAAGATCATGGCCTCCGGCCGCTACCCCCTCCTCGCCTCCCTCGACGAGAACACCTGGGGCCCCGACTTCGACCACTTCGAGTTCGGGTTGCAGCGGATCCTGGACGGTCTGGAGGTTTTCGTGGCGCGGCGGGGGGCCGAGGGGCGGGGGTAGGTCGCGTCAGGTGGGGCCGAGTCCGCCGCGCGCGCCTGTGGTTCGCCTCAGCCCGGCCGGTGTCGTCCGAGGCCGTTCACCCCGGCCATCACTTCCGGCGCAGCAGCCGCCGCATCCCGAACAGGACGACACACGCGGCGATCACAGCGAAGGCACCGACCTTGAGCTTGCCCTCAGGGCTGTCGCCCCCGTCGTCCGTCGAAGCCGAACTGCCGCTCCCGGACGACGAGTCGGAGGAGCCGGCGTCGCCGGGTGCGGGTTCCGCCACCACCGCGCTGCCGACGCCCTCGCTGCCGAGCATCAGCTTGGTGCCGTCGGTGGAGTAGCTGGCGGACTCGCCCTGGCCGAGGGGGACGCCGATGCGCTCCAGCCGCTTGAGCTTGCCGCCGTTCCAGTCGTAGGCGATGCCGCCGAAGTAGCCGCGCACGGCGAGGGTCCTGCCGTCCGGGGAGAACGCGGCGTCGGTGGCCCACATGTCGACGGGGACGGTGGGCTTGAAGACGTTGGTGCCGGAGGCGGAGAGCTCGGCCGGGCCCGCGTACAGGTGCCCGCCGTCCTCCTGCTTGTCGATGATGTAGACGCGCCCGGTCTTGGGGTGCACGGCGAGCGACTCGGCGTCGCGGCTGCCGTCGGAGTACTTCACGACGTACTGCGTGGCCCGGATCGTCTGGTCCTTCAGCGTCTTGGGCTCGGGGAGACGGTAGATCCAGACGTACGGCCACTGCACGCCGTCGTTGTCGCCGATGTCGCCGACCCAGATCTCGTTGTTCGGCCCGATGGAGATCGCCTCGACGTCACGCGGGGTGCCCACGCCGGTCATGGTGATCCTCGCGACGGTCTCGCCGGTGCCGCTGTCCACGGCGTAGAGGTAGGCGCCCTCGTCCTGGTCGTTGTGCGTCCAGTAGATGCCGGGGTGCTGACGCGAGGCGGCGAGACCGCTGGACTCGGTGATGCGCGGGTCCTTGATCGTGAAGTCCTCGTTGCCCTTGCCGTCCCCGTCGGCGGCGGAGGCGGCGGAGACGGGCAGGGCGCAGGCCCCCGCGAGCATGAGTCCGGCGAGAAGGGCGATCGGTCGACGCATGAGCCAAGACTGCCATCCGGCCCGACGATTCGGCGGCCGGGTCGGGAGAGGGGGACCGGTGGAGGGCGGCCGGGTGGCGGGTGGTGGCCCGCCCGGGCAGCGCGTCCTCCCGGCGTGGCAGGCTTCACACCCCGCCCGCTCCTACCCCCAGGTAGCGATCGTCCATCATGAGCGGATGCTCAGGTTCATGCCCGTCGGCGACTCCCAGACCATCGGCAGTGCCGGTGAACACACGTGGCGCTACCGCATGTGGCAGCACCTGCGGGAGACGTACGGCGGCCCGTTCGCCCTCGTCGGCCCGCGCGAGACGCTCTACGACAAGGCGACGGACGCGCCCACGTCGTACGAGTACGCCGACCCCGACCCGGCCTTCCCCCGCGCCCACCTGGCCGGCTGGGGCGAGGGCTGGTTGCACATGGCGCCGCTGATCGGCGAGGCGGTGCGGGCGTGCCGGGCGGACGTGCTGCTGGTGTCGCTGGGCCTGATCGACCTCGGCTTCTACACGAACGCCGAGCAGACGGCGGAGAACGTACGGGCCTTCGTGGCCGAGGCGCGCTCGGCCAACCCCAGGGTGCGGATCGTCGTGCTGCCGGTGATCCCGAACGTCCGTGCCGAGGCGGAGGAACCCTTCGCCACCGAGGTCGCCCGCTTCAACGAACTCCTCGCGAAGGCCTTGGCGGACCTCGACGAGCCGCGCTCCCCCCTCCTGCTGACGTCCCCGCCCCCGTCGTACGACATCCATCTCGACACCTACGACGGCACGCACCCGAACGCGAGCGGTGAGCACAAGATCGCGGAGGCGTTCGCGGAGGCGATGTACCAGGCGTGGGACCTGGGCGAGCCCTACGCGCCCTGACCCTCCTCGCCCCCGATCGCCCGCACGAGGAACTCGGCGCACGGGCGGACCCCGGCCGACAGCACGCCGTCCCGGTGCTCGTCCTCCTCACCGAGGTAGACGGCACGGGCGTGCGCCAGGACGGGCCGGTGTTCGGCGGGGAGCCTCGGAAGGGCCCAGTCGGCGGCGGCGTCCTTGGACCGGATGTCCCCTGTGGCGAGGGTGGTCCAGATCCGCGCCAGGGTGAGGAGGACGTTACGGGTGTCGGTCTCCAGGTCGCCGAGCAGTTCCGGCACCCCGGCCACGATCGCGCGCCGCAGGTCCGCGTGCGGGACGGGGTCGAGCAGGTCGGCGGGCGGCGGGCCGTGCAGCGGGGCGTCCCCGAGCAGCACCATGGTGAGCAGCGGGGCGAGGTCCGGGCTGGGCTCGGGGCCCGGGGTCACACCGCGTTCGTAGTCGTCCCGCAGCCATTCCCCGTACAGGAAGTCGCAGACGGGCGGGTAGCGCCAGGGCCGTACGTCGCCCTGTACGACGACGATGAGCTCGACGGGGCGGGCATCGCCGCCGGACACCTTCATCAACTCCTCCACCAGCACCCGGCGTTGGGCCAGCGTGGTGGGTTCGCGGACGACGACCAGGACGTCGAGGTCGCTGTGCGGGCGGAGGCCGCCGAGGGTGGCGGAGCCGTGGAGGTAGATGCCGAGGACGGTGTCGGGGAGGGTGCGGTGAAGGAGGGGGAGCAGGTGCCGGGTACCGAGGGGCGGCATGTGAGCTTCCTCTCCGTGTCGCGGTCCTGTGCGTATCGTTGTACTGCGCGGCTGCACTCGTCCATGGGGCAGCCGGGGAGGAGCGCCACGATGACCGTCCTTCGCCTTCGGCGGCGACGTCGACATGACCACCACCCTCCTCGGCCTCACCCTGAAAACCGACGAGTTCCCCCGCGACTGATGACAAACTGAGCGGCATGGCCGTCATCCACGACACCACCCTCAAGCCCACCAAGCTCGAACTGCTGGCCTCTTGGCTGCCCACCCGCCCCTGGTACGTCGGTACCAGCGCCCCGGCGTTGACCAGGACCGGCGGCTTTCGGCTGGACGACCCCGAGGGCGAGGTCGGCATCGAGTTCATGGTGGCCACGGACGCCTCCGGCGCCGACCCGGTGAACTACCTCGTGCCGCTCACCTACCGAGGCGCCCCGCTCGAGGGCGCGGAGAAGGCCCTCGTCGGCACGATGGAGCACGGCGTACTGGGCCCGCGTTGGGCGTACGACGGCGCCCATGACCCGGTGCTGGTCGCCCAGTTGCTGGCCCTGATCGAGGGTCGCGTCCAGGCCCAGGCCCAGAGCCTGACCGACACCCCCGACCACGAGGTCGCCCGCTTCTACGCCGGCGACGGCCTGCCCTCCGGGGACTGGCCCATGACGGCCACGGACGACGCCGAGTACGGCACGCGACTCCCGCACCGGGGCGGCGCGACGCTCCGTATCCACCGGGTTCTGCGGCCCACCGCCCCGGACACCGCTCCCCCGGGCGCCATCGGTCACGTCATCGGCGCCTGGCAATCCCCGGACGACACCCGCGCCCGAGCCGTGTTCGCGTCGCTGCACCCGGCCGCACACCAGCTCTGACGACCACGGCACCCACGCCGGCCTCGACCGGCCGACGGCCACCACACCCAACGCCACCCCGAACGGCCGACGGCCACCGCGCCCAACGCCATCCGACCGCCGCCCCGCCCGGCCAGGTCACGCCCGTCAGGAGGCCGGCCCCGCACACCCCCGTACGCCACGAGCGCGGCGCCGGCCTCCTCGACTCCCCTCCTAGAACATCCCGTTGTCGTTCGCCGACGTAGCCGGAACGTCCTGAAGCACGTCCCAGTGCTCCACGATCTTGCCGCCCCGCACCCGGAACAGATCCACCACGGCCTGCCCCCGCTCCCCCGGCACGGCCACGTAGTGACTGTGCACCGCGACGAGGTCCCCCTCGGCGATCACCCGCTTGGGCGTGACCTTCAGCTGCGGGAACTGCTCGAAGAACCCGCCGAGCCCGGCCCTCGCCCCCGCCACCCCGTCCGCGATGTTCGGGTTGTGCTGGTGGTACTCGGGCCCCCAGTAACGGTCGAGCGCGGTGAGATCCTTGCGCACGATCAGTTGGTCGAAGGCCTTGGTCACGAGCCGCTTGTTGTACGCGGTCAGCCACCCCGCCCCCGGCTGCTCCGTCCGCGGCCGACTCACCGTGGAGAACATGTCGTTCCCGTTGGCGGAGCTCGCGGGAACGTCCTGCCCCACGTCCCAGTGCTCGGCGATCTTCCCGCCCTGGAAGCGGAAGATGTCGAAGACGGCCTGGCCGCGCGTGCCCGGCGTCGCGACGACGTTGGAGTGCACGAGCACGAGGTCGCCCTCGGAGATGACCCGCTTGATGTCGTACGAGAAGTCCGGGAACTGCTCGTGGACGGCCCTGCCCAGGTTCTTCAGCGTCTCGGCACCATCGGGCGCCAGCGGGTTGTGCTGGATGTAGTCCGGGCGGACATAACGGTCGACGACCCCGGCGTCGCCCCGCTCGAACACGCCCTTCAGGACGCGGGCGGCCACGTACTTCTGGTACGCGAGGCGCGCCTGGTCGCCGTAGTCGGCATGGTGCGCCGCGCCGCTCGGCGTGGCCGCGAGCGCAGGCGCGGCGGGGACGGCGAGGGCTGCTGCCGCGAGCGCGGCGACAAGGGCCCTGCGGGCAGGAGAGGTGGGGATCACGGTGCCCTCTTTCCAAGTATATTGAAACTTCAAGCTAGTACTCACCAGAGGAAAGCACTAACCATTGGTTAGCGTCAAGGATCATGGCGCCGGAGTGCGGGAAGCGCTTGCCTAGAGCGCACTCCACACGGCTAGCGTGGAGTGCCATGAAGTACACGCAGCTCGGACGCACGGGACTCAAGGTCAGCCGGCTCGTCCTCGGCACCATGAACTTCGGTCCGCACACCGACGAGACCGACAGCCACGCGATCATGGACGCGGCGCTGGACGCAGGCATCAACTTCTTCGACACGGCGAACGTCTACGGCTGGGGCGACAACAAGGGCCGTACCGAGGAGATCATCGGCAATTGGCTCGCCAAGGGCGGCGAGCGCCGCGAGAAGATCGTCCTCGCCACCAAGGTCTACGGCAACATGGGCGCCGACGGCGAGGCGTGGCCCAACCACGACAAGCTGTCGGCCGTGAACATCCGGCGGGCCGTCGACGCGTCGCTCAAGCGGCTGCAGACCGACCACATCGACCTCTACCAGTTCCACCACGTCGACCGCGCCACCCCCTTCGACGAGATCTGGCAGGCCATCGACGTCCTGGTCCAGCAGGGCAAGATCCTGTACGTCGGCTCGTCCAACTTCCCCGGCTACAAGATCGCCCAGGCCAACGAGACCGCCGCCCGCCGCGGCGGCACCATCGGCCTGGTCAGCGAGCAGTGCCTCTACAACCTCTACGAGCGCCGCGCCGAGATGGAGGTCATCCCGGCCGCGCAGGAGTACGGCCTCGGCATCATCCCGTGGTCGCCGCTGCACGGCGGTGCGCTCGGCGGCGTGCTGAAGAAGGAGGTCAAGGGCGGCCGACGCAGCGAGGGGCGGGCCGCGGGCGCCATGTCCGGCCCTGAGGTGCACGCGAAGATCCAGGCGTACGAGGACCTGCTCGACAAGCACGGCCTGGAGCCCGGCGAGGCCGCCCTGGCCTGGCTGCTCACCCGCCCCGGCGTGACCGGCCCCATCGTCGGCCCCCGCACCGCCGAACAACTCGACTCCGCCCTGCGCTCCGTGGAACTGGAACTGAGCGAGGAACTCCTGGCTGACCTGGACGAGATCTTCCCGGGCCCGGGCCCCTCCCCGGAGGCGTTCGCCTGGTAAGGGACGGCGACTTCCGACGCCCCAAGGGGCCCGTTGCCTACTAAAGGGCGGCGACTTGCAACGCTCCAAGGGGCTGTTGCCTGCCAAGCGGCGGCGCCCCCAACACCCCTAGGGGCGCGGGGAACCGCGCGACAAGCCCCCACCGGCCCGCACTGGCAACCGGCGGCGACTTGCGCCACTCCAAGGGGCCGGTTGCCTGCCAAGCGGCGACGCCCCCAACACCCCTAGGGGCGCCGGGAACCGCGCGACAAGCCCCCACCGGCCCGCACTGGCAACCGACGGTGACTTGCGCCACTCCAAGGGGCCGGTTGCCTGCCAAGCGGCGACGCCCCCAACGCCCCTAGGGGCGCGGGGAACCGCGCGACAAGCCCCCACCGGCCCGCAGCCGAACGACGGCCCCACAGTTCCCCGGCGGGCCTACCTGCCCAGCGCCGCCGCCACCGCGACCAGGGCGAACATCAGCACAAGCGCACCGGCCATGATCCGGTTCCGGGTTTTCGGGTCCACGGGACCGAGCCTAACCGGCCCCTCCCAGCGACCAGCGGGCGACCACCTCGTACCGGGGCTGCTCGCCCGCCACCCCGGACGTGGGCAGGCGGCTGCGCACGAGCACCACCGCGTCCACGGTCCAGCTACGGCTGCCGAACTCGTCAAGCACAGCCACATACGGCCGTACGTCCACCGCTGCCCGACTCCGCGCCACCGTGAGGTGCGCCTTGTACCGCCGGTGCTCCCCCATCGGCACCCCGGCCTTCCGCGCCGCGGCCTCGCACCGGTCCGCCAGCAGCCCCAACGTCGCCAGATCCCCCTCCGCCCCCGCCCACAACGCCCTGCCGTGCCCGAACTGGCCGCCCCCGCGCAACGCCAGCGGGAAGGAAGCGGTGCGCCCCGCGGCCCGCTCCAGCCGCGCCGACAGATCCGGTACGAGGTCGTCGTCGACCTCGCCGTAGAAAGCGAGCGTGAAGTGCCACCCGGGCCGGCCGGTCCAGCGCAGCCCGCCCGAGCCGGGCAGGTTCCGCAACCGGGCTACTTCCGCGGCCAGTTCATCGGCCACGTCCTCGGGCGGCAGTACGGCGGCGAAGAGTCTCATGACATCCAGCCTGGCACCATGTCGGGATGGAGATCACCATCAGGGACGGCGGACACGACGACGTCCCCGCGATACTCGGCATGCTCGACAGCTGCGTGGAGTGGCTGGTCGGGCAGGGACGCACCGGACAGTGGGGGACGGAGCCGCTGTCGCAAAACCCCGGGACGCTGGAGTCGGTGACCCGGCACATGAACGAGGGCAGCGTCTTCATCGCCGAGGTCGGCGGCGTCCCGGCCGCCACCCTCACCCTCACCGACGCCCCCGGCGCCTACCTCGCCCACCTCCCGCCGCCCGGCGAGCCCGAGCGTTACATCCACTGGCTCGCCTCCGACCGCCGTTTCAAGGGCCACGGCACGGGCAGCGCCCTCCTCACCCACGCCGCCGAGCAGACCCGCCGAGCGGGCGTCTCCCTGCTCCGCGTGGACTGCTACGCCGGCGCCGACGGCAAGCTGGTCCGCTACTACGAGAACAACGGCTTCGTCCGCACCGAGACGTACACGGGCAAGGACGACTGGCCGGGGCAGGTGCTGGCGCGACGGGTCTAGGGGGTGCGTGCCGGGCGTCGCCCGTAGGCGGGACTTTCGCCCGGCAGGCGGGACTTTCGCAACACCCCCCAGCCCCTCCCCCGGTCACGCCACCGTCGCCAGCTCCTCCTCCCGCCGCTCCCGTGGAACGAACCGCACCTTCGGATGCCCCTGATTCCACCCCACCGACAACCGCAGTCCCCCCACGCGGGCCAGCACCAGGGCGATGACGGCGGCCGCGGTGGCCGTGATCGCACCGCCCGCCGCCAGGCCCGCCCGGACGCCGTACGCGTCCGTGATCCAGCCGGCGATCGGGGCGCCCAGGGGGGCGCCGCCCATGAAGACCATCATGTACAGGGCCATCACACGGCCCCGCATGCTCGGGTCGGTGGACATCTGGATGCTGCTGTTGGCGGTGACGTTGACCGTCATGCCGAACATGCCGATCGGGGCCATGAGCAGGGCGAACAGCCACAGGGACGGGGCGAACGCGGCGACGATCTCCATCGCGCCGAAGGCCACCGCCCCCACGACCAGCACCCGCATCCGGGCCGTACCGCGCCGGGCCGCGAGCAGCGCGCCCGCCAGGGAGCCGACCGCCATCAGGGTGTTGAAGAGGCTGTAGGAGCCGGCGCCGGCGTGGAAGACGTCGTCGGCGAAGGCGGACAGGTAGACGGGGAAGTTGAAGCCGAAGGTGCTGACGAACCCGGCGAGGACGATCGTCCAGATCAGCTCGGGGCGCCCGGCGACATAGCGCAGCCCCTCCCGCAGCTGCCCCTTGCCGCGCGGCGCCCGCTGGACGTCGTACAGCTCACGCGCCCGCATCAGCAGCAGACCGGCGATGGGCGCGACGAAGGACAGGCCGTTGGCGAGGAACGCCCAGCCCGTGCCGACGCCGGTGATCATCAGGCCGGCCACGGCGGGGCCGATCAGCCGGGCCGACTGGAAGTTCGCGGAGTTCAGGCTGACCGCGTTCTGGAGCTGGTCCGGGCCGACCATCTCGCTGACGAAGGACTGGCGGGCCGGGTTGTCGACCACCGTGGCGAGACCGACCGCGAAGGCGGCCAGGTAGACGTGCCAGACCTCGACATGACCGGAGAGGGTCAGGACGGCCAGCGCGATGCCGGTGAGGGCCATGGCGGACTGGGTGACCAGGAGCGTACGGCGCTTGGGCAGCCGGTCGACGAGGACACCGCCGTAGAGACCGAAGAGCAGCATCGGCAGGAACTGCAGGGCCGTCGTGATGCCGACGGCCGTGGCGGAGCCGGTGAGGCTGAGCACCAGCCAGTCCTGGGCGATGCGCTGCATCCACGTACCGGTGTTGGAGACGACCTGGCCGAGGAAGAAGAGGCGGTAGTTCCGGACCTTCAGCGAGCTGAACATCGAGGACTTACGGGGATCGGGGGCGGGCGGGGAGTTGTGGGCGGTCGGTGCGGGGGCGGAGTCTGCTCCGGGTCCCGTACTCAACAGGGTTCGCCTCCTCGTGGCTGCTTACAGATGTGCGAGCTTCTCCAGCACGGGGGCGGCGGCGCGCAGTTTCGCCCACTCGTCCTCGTCCAGGCCCTCGACCAGGGTGGCCAGGAAGGCGTTGCGCTTGCGGCGGCTCTCCTCGAGCATCGCCTCGGCCTGCTCCGTCTTCGTGACGACCTTCTGGCGCCGGTCCTCGGGGTGCGGCTCCAGCCGGACCAGTCCCTTGGACTCCAGCAGGGCGACGATGCGGGTCATCGACGGCGGCTGGACGTGCTCCTTGCGGGCGAGCTCACCGGGGGTGGCCTTGCCGCAGAGGGAGAGGGTGCCCAGCACCGACATCTCGGTGGGGCTCAGCGACTCGTCGACCCGCTGGTGCTTGAGCCGACGCGACAGCCGCATCACGGCGGAGCGCAGGGAGTTCACGGCGGCTACGTCGTCGCCATGGGTAAGGTCCGACATGTTGTTTAGAGTAACTCATTACCCTGACTAAGGACCACCCGATGCGATGTCACTCATCCGGGTGATCCGGTGGCGGAACGTGACACGCGGGACCGACGTATGCAGAGACCCTCGTGTCCATGGGGACCAGCGTGCTCAGCCTGCGGATAGACCACGAGCTGCTCGAGCGACTCAAGGAGCATGCGGCGAAAAGAGGAATGAGCGTCCAGGACTATGTCGTCCGGACGCTCATCCGCGATGACTTCGACGAGCGGTTCCAGTCCGCGGTCGAGGAGACAGAGAAGTTCTACGGGCTTACGTGAGAGGGCTTACGTCAGCCCCAGCGCCGGCATCAGGTAGTAGAAGCCGAAGACCGCCGCCACGACGTACATCGCCACCGGCACCTCACGCCCCCGCCCGGCGGCCAGGCGCAGCACCGCGAAGGTGATGAAGCCCATGCCGATGCCGTTGGTGATCGAGTAGGTGAAGGGCATCATCAGCATCGTCACGAAGGCCGGGATCGCGACCGTGTAGTCGGCCCAGTCGATCTCCTTGACGGAGTTCGCCATGATCAGGAAGCCGACCGCGAGCAGGGCCGGGGTGGCCGCCTGGGACGGGACCATCGTGGCGACCGGCGTCAGGAACAGCGCCACGGCGAACAGGGCACCGGTGACCACGTTCGCGAAGCCGGTACGGGCGCCCTCGCCGACGCCGGCCGTGGACTCCACGAAGGCGGTGGTGGCCGAGGAGGAGCTGGCGCCGCCCGTGGCGACGGCGAGGCCGTCCACGAACAGCACCTTGTTGATGCCCGGCATCTGCCCCTGGGCGTCGGTCAGCTTCGCCTCGTCGCTGACGCCCATGATCGTGCCCATGGCGTCGAAGAAGCAGGACAACAGGACCGTGAAGACGAAGAGGACGCCGGTCAGCGCGCCGACCTTGTCGAAGCCGCCGAACAGGCTGACCTCGCCGATCAGGCCGAAGTCGGGGCTGGCGACCGGGTTGCCGGGCCACTTCGGGGTCGTCAGGCCCCAGGACGGCACGTTCGCGACGGCCTCGATGATCACCGCGAGCACGGTCATCGCGACGATCGAGATCAGGATCGCGCCGGAGACCTTGCGGACGATGAGGGCGAGGGTGAGCAGCGCGCCCAGGACGAAGACCAGGACCGGCCAGCCGTTGAGGTGACCGTCGCCGCCGAGCTGGAGGGGCACGGTCGTCTGGGCGACGTCCGGGATGCGGGAGACGAAGCCGGAGTCGACGAGGCCGATCAGCATGATGAACAGGCCGATGCCGATGGAGATGGCCTTGCGCAGGCTGTAGGGCACGGCGTTCATGACGCGCTCACGCAGCCCCGTGGCGACGAGCAGCATGACCACGAAGCCGGCGAGGACCACCATGCCCATGGCGTCCGGCCAGGACATGCGCGGCGCCAGCTGGAGCGCGACGACCGAGTTCACGCCGAGTCCGGCGGCGAGCGCGATCGGTACGTTGCCGATGACACCCATGAGGAGCGTGGTGAACGCGGCCGTCAGGGCCGTCGCCGTCACCAGCTGTCCGTTGTCCAGCTGGTGGCCGTACATGTCCTTCGCGCTGCCGAGGATGATCGGGTTCAGCACGATGATGTAGGCCATCGCGAAGAAGGTGGCGAAACCGCCGCGGATTTCCCGGGACAGGGTGCTGCCCCGCTCCGAGATCTTGAAGTAGCGGTCGAGTGCGCCGTATGCGGGCATGCTTTGGCTGTTCCTACGAAGAGAAGTGGTCAGGCATAAACCGTTTCAGTATGAACATATAAAGCCGAGAACGGCGATCTCCGCGCGTAGATCCGCGTGGATCCGATCGCCTCGAAAGTGGATCCGATCGCCTCGTAAGCTGTCCCCCATGGCGAAGTGGACCCCCAAGCACGAGGCGCCGGAGCCCCTGGAGGGCCCCGTGGTCGCCACCATCACCGGCGGCACGATCCTGTGGTTCGTCCTCTTCGTCGTCCAGCTCCCCTTCTACGGCTGGTTCGACGACCGCGACCTCACCTGGTGGGTGTGGACCTGTCTGGCCGGCGGCGGACTGGGACTGATCGGCATCTGGTACGTCCGCCGACGCGATGCCGCTCTCAAGAGGGCGGCGGCGGGCGGGGCTCCGGAGACGACGCCCGGGCCGGAGTCGAAGACCGAGCAGTCACCGGCGCCGTCCGCCGACTGACCCGGCCGTACGACCCCGGTACGACGCCCGTCCTCCCCAGGTCGGAACTTCCGTTCGCTCGGCGGGTGAAGCCGTAAATCCGCACGTACCGTCGAATGCATGACGCATGCCGACGCGGGCACCGAACTGGACGACGCCGTGCACCCCGCCACCGCCCCGGTGGCGACGGGCGGGCTGACCGAGGCCGAGGTGGCCGAGCGGGTCGCGCGGGGGCAGGTCAACGACGTACCGGTGCGCAGCAGCCGGTCGATGGCGGACATCGTCCGCGCCAACGTGTTCACCCGGTTCAACGCGATCATCGGCGTGCTCTGGGTGATCATGCTGTTCGTCGCGCCGATCCAGGACAGCCTGTTCGGGTTCGTGATCCTCGCCAACACCGGCATCGGGATCATCCAGGAGTGGCGGGCGAAGAAGACCCTCGACTCGCTCGCGGTGATCGGCGAGGCCCGGCCCACGGTGCGGCGCGACGGGGTCGCCGCCGAGGTCGGCACGTCCGAGATCGTGCTGGACGACCTGATAGAGATCGGGTCCGGGGACAAGGCCGTCGTGGACGGGGTGTGCGTCGAGGCCGACGGGCTGGAGATCGACGAGTCGCTGCTCACCGGGGAGGCCGACCCGGTCGTCAAACGGCCCGGGGACCGGGTGCTGTCCGGCAGTTTCGTCGTCGCCGGCGGCGGTGCCTTCCAGGCCACCAAGGTCGGCCGCGAGGCCTACGCCGCCCAGCTCGCCGAGGAGGCCTCCCGCTTCACCCTCGTCCACTCCGAGCTGCGTTCCGGCATCTCCACGATCCTCAAGTACGTGACGTGGATGATGATCCCGGCCGCGCTCGGCCTGATCATCACCCAGCTGGTCGCCAAGGACAACGAACTCGACGACTCGATCGCCCGGACCGTCGGCGGCATCGTGCCCATGGTCCCAGAGGGCCTCGTCCTCCTCACCTCGGTCGCCTTCGCCATCGGCGTCATCCGGCTCGGCCGCCAGCAGTGCCTGGTGCAGGAACTCCCCGCCATCGAGGGCCTCGCCCGCGTCGACACCGTCTGCCTCGACAAGACCGGCACGCTCACCGAGGGCGGCATGGACGTCACCGAGCTGCGCACCCTGGGCGGCAGCGACGAGGACCACGTACGCAAGGTGCTGGGCGCCCTCGGCGAGTCCGACCCCCGCCCGAACGCCTCCCTGCAGGCCATCATCGACGCCTACCCCGACGCCGAGGACTGGCGCTGCACCGAGTCCCTGCCCTTCTCCTCCGCCCGCAAGTACAGCGGCGCCACCTTCAGCGAGGGCAACGGCGAGGCCGGCACCTGGCTGCTGGGCGCCCCCGACGTGCTGCTGCCCGCCGACGACCCGGCCCTGGCCGAAACCGATCGGCTGAACGAACAGGGCCTGCGCGTCCTGCTGCTCGCCCGCGCCGGCCGCGACCTCGACGATCCCGACGTGGCGGAGGGCGCGAAGCCGGCCGCCCTCGTCGTACTGGAACAGCGGCTGCGGCCCGACGCCGCCGACACCCTGCGCTACTTCGCCGAGCAGAACGTCCGCGCCAAGGTGATCTCCGGGGACAACGCCGTGTCCGTGGGCGCGGTCGCGACCAAGCTCGGGCTGACCGGGACGACGGTCGACGCACGCCGGATCCCGGGGGACAAGGACGGGATGGCGTCGGCCCTCGACGACGGCACGGTGTTCGGGCGGGTCACCCCGCAGCAGAAGCGGGACATGGTCGGCGCGCTCCAGTCGCACGGGCACACCGTCGCCATGACCGGGGACGGTGTGAACGACGTCCTCGCGCTGAAGGACGCCGACATCGGCGTGGCGATGGGCTCGGGGTCGGAGGCGACCCGGGCGGTCGCGCAGATCGTGCTGCTCAACAACAGCTTCGCGACGCTGCCGTCGGTGGTCGCCGAGGGGCGGCGGGTGATCGGGAACATCACGCGGGTCGCGACCCTGTTCCTAGTCAAGACCGTCTACTCGGTGCTGCTGGCGCTGATGGTGGTGTTCTGGCAGGTGGAGTACCCCTTCCTGCCGCGCCATCTGACGCTGCTCTCCACCCTCACCATCGGCGTCCCCGCCTTCTTCCTGGCCCTCGCGCCCAACAAGGAGCGCGCGAGACCCCACTTCGTACGGCGGGTCATGCGGTACGCGATCCCGGGCGGTGTCGTGGCGGCCGTGGCGACCTTCGTGACGTATCTGATCGCCCGTCATCACTACACGGGCGAGGGCGCGTTGGACGCCGAGACCAGCGCCGCCACGCTGACGCTCTTCCTGATCTCGATGTGGGTGCTGGCCATCATCGCGCGCCCGTACACCTGGTGGCGGATCGCCCTGGTGGCCGCGATGGGGTTCGGTTTCCTGCTGGTGCTGGTGGTGCCCTGGCTGCAGGAGTTCTTCGCGCTGCGGCTCGTCGGGGTGACGATGCCGTGGATCGCGGTGGGGATCGCGGTGGCGGCGGCGGCCGCCCTGGAGTTCACGTGGAGGTGGGTCGACCGCCGTTTCCCCGCGTAGCCTCTGCGCTGGGCCTGGGCCGGTGAGCACCGGGGGTCTCTGCCGGCCCGTCGCGGCTGGTCGCGCAGTTTCCCGCGCCCCTTGGGGCGTTGTCCTACCGGACGTCTACGAAGTCGCCCGCAGCCGTGGCCGCCGGGGTCGTCGTCGTGCCCGCGAAGGTGTAGCGGAAGTAGCCGTCCTGGGTGGCCTTGACCGTGGTCTTCAGGTCGCCGGTGGCGTTGGTCTTGATGGTCTTGACCGTGGTGTAGGTGTTGCTGTTCTTCTTGCGGAACTGGAGCTTCACCGGCTGCTCGACATAGCCGTTGTACGTCCCGCGGTCCCAGTTGGCGCGGGAGAGCTTGCCGGTGACCGTGATGGTCTTGCCCTTCTTCACCGGCTCCGGCGCGGCGTTGACCGTCAGCTTCGAGAAGCGCTGCATCAGCGTGGTGCCGAGGCCGCTCTGGCCCTTGTAGCCGACCTTGGTGATGTCGAAGGTGTCGCCGCCCGGCTTCTGGCCGTTGAAGGCGGTGGCCTCGGCGGCGGCCCGCCACGTACCGGCGTCCGTGTTGACCAGCTCGTGGTCGCCCGGGTAGACGTCGATGGTGCCCTTGCAGGTGGCGGTGGTCGGGGAGGTCGCGGTGCACTTGGCCGGCTTGTTGCCGTAGAGCATGTTGTCCGGCGCGGTGGCGGAACCCCGGTAGATGACGGGGTCGGTGATGAAGTCCGCGGCGCTGATCTTGACGTCCGCGCCGTGGGTCAGCGTGTACGTCACCGTGGTGGAGACGTGGTTGGTCGTGCCGACCTTGACCGCCTTGGCGATCTTGAAGTTGGCGAAGGAGACGTTCAGGGCGTACGGCTTGCCCTCAGCGGCCGGGGCCCTGTCGGACGCGGCGTGCGCGGCCTGGCGGACCTTCGCGACCTCCGCGCGGTAGGCGGCGGCGGAGTCGTCGGCCTGGGCGGCCGGCACGGCGAGGGCGGAGAGGGCCAGGGCGCCGGAGACGGCGGCCACGGTGGCTCTGATGCGCATGCGTTCCCCTGGTACGGAAAGGGGCCCCGCTGGTCGTCGTTCCCTGCACTGCTGGTCACATCGGGGCCCGGGTGATCGTGGGACCTGTTGGTCCATGTGATCAGATAGGCGCCGGGCGTGGCCGGTTGTGCGGCACGGGCGGAATCTTCGTGAGCTTCGTCACGAACTCCCTTGTGTCACAGGGAGTTCGTGACGCGTGCCCAGTCCTTCTCACGGCCTGTCGGCCTTGTGGTTCCGGCGACTACCGCACGTCGACGAAGTCACCCGCGGCGCTGACCGCCGGGGTGGTCGAGGTGCCCGCGAAGGAGTAGCGGAAGTAGCCGTCCTGGGTGGCCTTGACCGTGGTCTTCAGGAGCGAGTCACGGTGCAGACTCGCTTAGAGGCACTCGACCTGCGAGGGGAGGACCGACGACCGTGACACCACCTGGCCAGCTCTGCCGGGAACCAACCCGTACAGGGCAGGCCGCCGGGAGGCAGAAGTCACTTCGTCTAGGATCCCGCCTTCTCTTTGTCCTTACGGCGATGATGACGAACCGTAAAGACGACGGACGCGACGAGCGCCGCCAGCCACAACGAGATCTCGATACCGCCAAAGCCAGACCCAAGCACCAGCAGAATCAGGGCAAAGACGGCGAGGACGGCAATCAATGATCCGACGAGCGACTTCATTTTATCCCGCTCTCCTTAAACGCCGCTTCCGCCAATTTTGGTCTTCCCGGTCCCATAGACCTTGACCTTGGCCCACGGATGAAGGGTCGCATAGCAGCCGTATTTAAAGACACACAACTCCACCTGCCTCTTCATCGTCGATGAAGCCGACGCTGCAGGAGTGCGCGACTTGGTATTTACGATCCGCTTGCTTTCTATTTTGATCCCAGCGACCTTATCCTCATCTGTGAAGTCATCATAGCGCTGCCCCCACTTGAGCACCTTCGAGCCATTATACTGAAACTCGGCATAAGTGTGGTACTTGAAGATGGTCATTCCCGTGTAGCTGCGGTGAGTATGGGTGATGTGAGTCATCTTCCACCTCGTCTTCCCCCGCAAGCCCGAGGGAGTGGATGCCGCTTCACCCTCGGGGTCGATCTCGGGTTCCGCCGTGCTGACGTTCTCTTCGCCAGCCTCGCTAGGTACCGCCTCCTTGGGCGGCAAAGTGCCTCGCGCTGCAGCCAAAGCCAGCTCGGCCGCGATCCGTGCCTGATCCGCCGGAGTCACGGCGTCAGCGTTCGTGACTACAGAGTCAACGTCGACCTCGACAGGTCGAGTGACATCCGGAACCACGGCCGCAAGTTCCGGAATCGAGCGCACCAAAGCCACGTCCTCCTGCGTCCAGCTGCCATTGAAATGGCGCTGAACCGCCAGACGGATTTGCTCATCGGTCGGCTCCGCTGCATGGGCAGCGGGCGCCAGCGCCACCGTCAGGAGAGTCGCCGTAACAACAGAACTCAAAGCTGCGAACGGGCGTGAATACCGACTCTTGGAAAGCAAGGAGACCCCCAGTTTCTTTAGGGAGAGTTCACCCCGGTCAGGCAGATAGCACGACAAAGGGTTCGATGACCGGTCAAGTCACCCCCCGAACTCTCGTTCCATAAACTAGAGGAGCGCTCAAGCCCACCGCAATGAGTAAGAGCGATCTTGAGGAAGAACTGAGCTTGATATGGCTTGAGAGCAATCGAGATCCGCGACAGAGGACCTCCTCTCGTGTGCGGGTGCGGGGTGCGGGGTGCGGGGTGCGGGGTGCGGGGTGCGGGGTGCGGGGTGCGGGGTGCGGGGTGCGGGCAGGACGAAAACCCGTCGAGTACCCAATGCCAACCTGGCGACAAAGCCCACCTCATGGCCTGACGCACCAGCCGAGCAACAAGTTCCGTAGGACGACACTGACGGCGAGTCCCCAAGAGCGCGCCCACGTGGAAAGCTCAGCCGCCTTGCTGCCCGCCGACGCCGACCGGCACATCGACACCACATCGGCGGTACCTTCAACATCACGCCGATGAGGAGAGTCAACGTGAGCAAGTTCGTGCGGCCCGCGGCCGAAGGCGCCGACCCCTTCGGTACGGCCCGTCTGCGGCGTGGAGTGGTGGGGGCCTGGGCCACCAGCCCCGCCCGTTTCCGGGAGGACGCCAACGCCGAGGAGGACCTCGTTCTCGGCGGGTACCGGGACCGGCTCGTGGTCGAGCTCGCTCAGAACGCCGCTGACGCCGCCGCCCGGGCAGGGGTTGCCGGGCGCCTTCGGCTCACCCTCCGTGAGGGTGTTCTCGTCGCCGCCAACACCGGGGCGCCGCTGGACGCGGCCGGTGTCGAGTCGCTGTCCACCCTGCGCGCCTCGGCCAAGCGGGAAACGGCGTCCGTCGGCCGCTTCGGCGTCGGGTTCGCCGCCGTCCTCTCCGTCACCGACGAGCCCGCCGTCGTCGGCCGGCACGGCGGTGTGCGGTGGTCCCTGGCCGAGGCCCGGGAGCTGGCCCAGGAGACCGCGCGGCACAGCCCGGGACTCGGGGACGAGATCCGCCGACGGGACGGACACGTGCCCTTGCTGCGGCTGCCGTTCGCGGCCGAGGGGACCGCCCCCGATCCGTACGACACCGCCGTCATCCTGCCGCTGCGCGACACCGCGGCCGCCGACCTCGCCGAGCGGCTGCTGCACTCCGTCGACGACGCGCTGCTCCTCGCCCTGCCCGGGCTGGAGGAGGTCGTCATCGAGGTCGGCGACGACGCCCCGCGCACGCTGCGGCGCCGGACCGACGGGCCCTTCACGGTCGTGGAGGACTCCCGCGACGGCGTCGACGGCGTCACCCACTGGCGTACGGTCGCCGCCTCCGGCCCGCTCACGCCCGAGCTTCTCGCCGACCGGCCGGTGGAGGAACGGCTGCGCCCCCACTGGTCGCTCACCTGGGCCGTCCCCGTCGACGCCACCGACAGCACCCCGGCCCGCCCCCGCACCGCCCCCGTCGTCCACGCGCCCACGCCCAGCGACGAACCCCTCGGCGTCCCCGCCCTCCTCATCGCCTCGTTCCCCCTGGACACAACCCGCCGGCACGCCGCCCCCGGCCCGCTCACCGACTTCCTCGTGCAGCGCGCGGCGGACGCGTACGCCGAACTGCTCGCCGAATGGCGCCCGGTGAGCGAGGGCGTCATCGGCCTCGTCCCCGGGCCGCTGGGGAAGGGGGAGCTGGACGGGGCCCTGCGGCAGGCGATCCTGGAGCGGCTGCCGCGCACGTCCTTCCTGCCGCCCGCGGTCGAGCCGCTCGAGCACGACTCCGAGCTGCCCGAGTCGCTGCGGCCGCGGGACGCCGAGGTCGTCGAGGGCGCCGGCGCCGACACCGTGCGGGTGCTGGCCGAGGTGCTGCCGACGCTGCTGCCCGCCGGACTCGAACGGCGGGTGGAGCTGCGGACGTTGGGCGTCTCCCGGGTCCCGCTGACCGACGCGGTCGACCGGCTCGCCGGGCTGGAGAAGGAGCCGGGCTGGTGGCGGCGGCTGTACGACAGCCTCGCCGGGGTCGACCCGGACCGGCTGTCCGGCCTGCCGGTACCGCTGGCCGACGGGCGGACCACCATCGGGCCCCGGCAGGTCCTGCTCCCCACCTCCGACGGCGCCCCCGTCGACCCCGAGGTCCTCACCCGCCTCGGCCTCAAGGTCGCCCACCCGGACGCCGCGCACCCACTCCTGGAGAAGCTCGGCGCCCTGCCGGCCACGCCCCGCGCGGTCCTCACCACTCCGCAGGTACGGGCCGCCGTCGCCGCGTCCCTGGACGACGACGGTGGCGTCAGCTGGGAGGAGGACGCGCCGGACGCCGAGGAACTGGCCGACGCCGTGCTCGCGCTGGTGCGGGACGCCGGCCTGGAGCCCGGTGACGAGCCGTGGCTCGGCGCGCTCGCGCTGCCCGACGAGGAGGGGGAGCTCGCGCCCGCCGGTGAGCTGGTGCTGCCCGGCAGCCCCTTCGCGCAGGTCATGCGCGAGGACGAACTCGCCGCCCTCGACGCCGAACTGGCCGACAAGTGGGGCGAGCAGCCGCTGGCCGCCTGTGGTGTCCTCGCCAACTTCGCCCTGGTCCGGGCCACGGACGTCGTCCTCGACCCGGATGAACTGGAGCCCCGCGAAGGGGACTTCGCCGAGCCCGACGACGCCGGTCTGCTGGACGCGGTCGACGTCTGGTGCGAGGACATCCTCGACCGCTTCCCGGACACGCCCGTACCGCCCGTCGCCACCGAGCTGATCGCCGTACGTGATCTGGACCTGGTCGACGACGACAAGTGGCCGCAGGCCCTCGCCCTGCTCGCCCAGCCGCCGCTGCGGGACGCGCTGACCCAGCAGGTGCGGATCCTGCTGCCCGACGGCACGCACGAGGTCGTACGGCCGTACACGGCCTGGTGGCTGCGCGGGAACCCGGTGCTGGACGGCCGCCGCCCGGCCGGGCTCCTCGCCTCCGGCGGCGACCCGCTCCTGCGCGGCCTGTACGACGAGGCCGACGCGACCGGCTTCGACGACGAACAGGTGCTGCGGGCCCTCGGCGTGCGCACCTCCGTCGCCGCGCTGCTCGACGAGCCGGGCGGCGCCGCCGAACTCCTCGACCGCCTCGCCGACCCCGACCGCCCGGTCACCGCCGCCCAACTGCACGCCCTGTACGGCTCCTTGGCCGACCTGGACCCCGAGCAGGTCACCCTGCCGGACGAGCTGCGGGCCGTCGTCGACGGGCGGGTCGAGGTCGTGGACGCGGCCGACGCGGTGGTCGTCGACTCGCCGGACCTGCTGCCCTTCACCGAGGGCGTGCCCCTGCTGCCGGTCCGGCCCGCCCGCGCCGCCGAACTGGCCGAGCTGTTCCAGGTACGGCGGCTGAGCGAGTCCGTCACCGGCGAGGTCACCAGCGAGGGCACCGAACACGACGTACCGGAGCCGGTGCGGGTGCTGCTGGGGGCGCGGACGCCGGAGTCGTACGTCGAGCACGAGGAGCTCGTCGTCGACGGGGTCGAGATCGACTGGCGGCTGACCGACGACGGGGTGCTGCACGCGGCGACCCTGGAGGGCGTGGCCGCCGGGCTGGCCTGGGCGGCGGGGCAGTGGCCGCGGCGGTTCGAGGTGGCGGCCCTGCTGGAGGATCCTTCGCGGACGGGGGAGCTGGCGCGGGACCGGTGGTTCGACTGAGCACCGAGCACGCTGGGAGCCGGGGGCTGAACGCGGGAGACCATCTCCTTGGCAGCCCTGCGACCCGGGTGCCTCACCAGGGTCATGCGCGGAGCGACTACCTGCGCAACGGCCCTCCGCGACGAGGTCGTCGGTAGAAGCGCAGATCCAGCGGGCCATCCAGTTCTGGATCGACACCGACCCACGGCAGCCAAAGGGCAAGTGCCGTGGGGTATCCAACGCCGTCACCCACGCCCGCGTCCCGGGCCGGGACTTCCTCCTGCTGCTCCACGTCGTCGGCGACACCCTCCGTATCGAGGTCACGGACACATGCGGCGACCGCTTCCCGCACCCCCAACACATCACCCCGGAAGCCGAGTCGGGCCGGGGGCTGCTGCTCGTCGAGGCGTTCGCGGACCGTTGGGGATTCTCCGAGGGCCCGGCGCCGCGCAAGACCGTGTGGGCCGAGATCGCCCTTCCACCGATCGCCAGAAATCGGTGCTGCGGCGGGTCGAGCGGTCCCCTCGAAGAAACACGAGGGTGAAAGAACCCGACCAAACCCACCCCCTCCCTCCGCCCGCAGCGCAAACTCACCCACTCGGGTGAACATCACCAACTCGGCTGGATTCGGAACGGGTTGCCCGGCTTACGCTCGCCGCAGCACCACCGCAGATATGCCCCAGACATGCGACGGCCCTCGCCGGGACTGGCATCCCAGTGCGAGGGCCTGACCACCAAGGAAGTGGACCCTTCCCGATGGATATTCAAAACCCTAGCGCGCCCTCGCGCCCCAGTCTCGACTTACCACCAACACCACCCGAACCGGCGGCGGCCTGGTCCACGACCACACCCGCCACACCACCCGCTTCACGGTGATCAGCAACCACCTGGCCCAGCACCCCTCTCTCTCGGGCCTCGCGATCGGCCTGGCGGTCTACATCCAGTCGCTCCCCTCCGGCGCCCGCGCCGACATCAAGACCCTCGCCGCCCGCTTCTCCGAGGGCACGACCCGTATCGCCGCCGCCATACGCGAGCTGGAGACCCACGGCTACCTGCGCCGCGAGCGTCAACGCACCCCCACCGGCCGCATCGTCACCCGCACGATCTCCTGCAACCAGCCGGGTCACAGCCGCGAGGCCGAGCACAGGCCGCCACCCCCGAGGAAGCGCACACCCCGTAAGCCCCTCCCCGCCGTGCCGAAGCCCGTCTACCCGGCCCCCGCCCTCCTCCAGCGCGCCACGGACCTCCTCGCAGACCTCCGCCGCCACGACCCCCGCCTGCTCCTCTCCGCCAGCGACACGGCCCACCTGGCCCCAGGCGTCGCCGCCTGGCTGGAACGCGACATCGCCCCCACCGCCGTACGCCACGCCCTGACCACCGACCTCCCACCCGAGCCCCTGTGCCGCCCAGCAGCCCTCCTGTCCCACCGCCTCACCACCCAGCTCCCGCCCCCACCGCCGTTCCGGGCACCAGCACCACCCCCGCCCGTCCACCACCCCTTCCAGACCTGCGAAGGCTGCGACCGAGCCTTCCGCGCCCCACTACCCGGCCGCTGCCGCAACTGCCGTGTCCCCGATCCCGTACCAGCCACCTGAGTGGCAGCCAGCCCAGTCACGACACACCGAGGAAAGGCCCGAAACCGCACCATGGTCAGCTCGTCCCACGAGGCGATGCACCGCATCTTCCAGGACTATCCGGGGCTCTTCTCCGGGGTCTCCGAGGTGCTGGGCATCGACTTCGCCCCGCCCACCTCGGTCACCGTCCTGTCCAATGACCTCACCGAGACCAGCACGGTCGAACGCCGTGTGGACACACTTCTACGGTTGGAGACGGAGGACGACGAGCCGTTGCTCCTCGCGATCGAGGCCCAAGGCCGGCAGGATCCGGACAAGCCCGCGAGCTGGGCGTACTACGCCTCGTACTTACTCACGAAGTACCGGTTGCAGCCGATGCTGCTGGTCGTCTGCCAGGACCGCGCCACCGCGGAATGGGCCGCCCGCCCCGTCCACTTCGGCCCTCGCCAGTGGCCTCTGCTCACGCTGCGCCCACTGGTCGCGGGACCGCACAACATGCCGGTGATCACCGACCCGGCCGAGGTCCGCAAGGACCTCGCGCTCGCCACACTGGCCGCGATCACCCACGCCAAGAATCCGGACGTCGGGGCCATACTGAAGGCAGTGACGACCGTGCTGCGGGACACACCGCAGGCCATCGCCGAACCGATCACCGAACTCATCTCACAAGGCTTGGGCAAGCACCCGGCCGCTGAACTCTGGAGGAACCTGGTGGCCGTGGACCTCTCCTTCTACAAGTCGTACATCGCAGAAGAGATCCGGGACGAGGGCCGTGCCGAGGGCGAGGCACGACGTGCCGCCAAGGACGTCCTGGCGGTCCTGGCGGAACGAGGCATCGACGTCCCCGAAGACGCCCGTCAGCGCATCACCGGCTGCACCGACCTGGAGATCCTGGACCGCTGGTTCCGGCGCGCCGTCACGGCTCCCTCCACCGACGAGATCTTCGCGGACGAGTAGCCAATAGCCAGTAGCCACCGTCGGCAGAGCGGACCTCGCTAAGAGTGCCCCAGCTCCGCCGACTCCCCGTCCGCCCCCACCGACACCGACCCGGAATCCGCCGCGGGCCGCAGCGGGAACGGGTCCACCCGGGTCTCGTCGATCACCGGCGGGGCCGGGCGTGGGGGCTTGGGCATGACCGCGGCCTCGGAGTGGCCGCCGCAGCCGTACGTGAGGGAGACGACCCGGCCGTCGGCCGGGGAGAACTCGTTGGCGCAGACGCCGAAGGCCTGGCCGAGGGAGCCGCCGATGGGGGCGAGGAAGCCGCAGGAGACGCAGGAGGCGGGGGCGGCCTGGGCCATGGGGGTCTTGGCGCCGTACGCCTCCTCCCAGCGGTCCGCGGCGACGTGGAGGCCGTAGCGGGACAGGACGCGGGCGCGGCGCATGCCCAGTTCCTCCGCGACGGAGGCGATCGAGCCGCGGGACGGCGCCACGGCGAGGTTGGCCGGGACGCCGGCCGTGACCTCCGCGTCCTCCGCCTCCACCAGCTCCGCCATCTCGTGCGAGACGGCCGAGTCGGGCAACGGCTCGTCCTCCCCGGAGAAACCGGGCTCCAGGCGCAGATCCTCGGCGTCCGTGGGAAGCAGGTCGCCGGGGCCCATGTCGCCGGGGCGCAGCCGCTCGCTCCAGGGCACCCACTCGGGGGCGAGGAGGGCGTCCGGGCCGGGGAGCAGGACCACCTCGTCCAGCGTGACGACCTTGGCGCGGGACGCCCGCGCGACCGTCACCGCCCAGCGCCAGCCGCGGTAGCCGAGTTCCTTGCACTCGAAGTAGTGCGTGACAACGCGGTCGCCCTCGGACAGCAGCCCCGCGTGCTCACCCACCACGCCTGGCGCGGCGGCCTCCTCGGCGGCACCGCGGGCGAGGTCGACCGCCTCGGCGCACAGACGGTCGGGGGTGCGGCTTCGCGTTGTCGCTGCGCTCACAGGTATCGCTTCTCTCCTACGCCGTCTCTCGGGTGCGGTTGCCGTGAGGCGATGGAGCAGACGGAGCGGACCTGTGGGCCGCGTCGACGTCCGCACCCGAATCGCGCTCGGGCGCACCTACGTCATCCATTGTGCGGGATGGCTGAGATACGCACGCTACCTGCTCGCGGGCGCTGGGCCTACACCGACGGCCCATTCACCGTCGCGCGGCGCCCTCCGCGGATCCGGGACCTTGCCCTCCATACGCGCCGTAACCGCACTACCCACGCCCACTTCGGGGCACTATTGCGTCGTGGCAACCGCGAGGCGGCCCGAAGGAGCCACCGGTATCGGTGGGGCCAAGGGCGGCCGCAATCGAGGTGGCGGAACGGGCCGCGGGCGCGGCTCCTTCCGTGCGGTCGGCCGTGCCCTGCACTTCCCGTTCACCGGCACCGCCCGCGGCATCCGCAAGGCCACCCACGCGCACGGGGCGGGCGAGTCCGGCCTCGGCAAGCTGATCGAACTGCACGGGGTGAACGGCGCCGGGGACATGATGATCACCGTCGCCCTCGCCTCCACCGTCTTCTTCTCCGTCCCCACCGACGAGGCCCGCGGCCGGGTCGCGCTCTACCTCGGCATCACCATGGCCCCCTTCACCGTCCTCGCGCCGGTGATCGGCCCGCTCCTCGACCGTCTCCCCCATGGCCGCCGCGCCGCGATGGCCGGGGCCATGTTCGCCCGCGCCATGCTCGCGCTGGTGCTGTCCGGGGCGGTCGTCACCGGCAGCCTGGAGCTCTATCCGGCCGCCCTCGGGGTGCTGGTCGCCTCGAAGGCCTACGGCGTCGTCAGAAGCGCCGTGGTGCCCCGCCTGCTGCCACCCCGCTTCTCCCTGGTGAAGGCGAACTCCCGGGTCACCCTCGGCGGGCTCCTCGCCACCGGCATCGCCGCCCCCATCGGCGCGGGCCTCCAGGCCCTGGGACCGCGCTATCCGCTGTACGGCGCCTTCCTGATCTTCGTCGCCGGTACGTTCCTGTCGTTCACGCTGCCGCCGAAGGTCGACTCGGCCAAGGGCGAGGACACCGCGCTGCTGGCGGCCGACGAGCAGCATCTGCACGGGCCCCACCTCAAACCGGTCAAGCGCCCCGGCCTGCGCACGGTCGGCATCGCCGTCACCCACGCCCTCGGCGCCAACGCCGCCCTGCGCTGCCTGTCCGGCTTCCTGATCTTCTTCCTGGCGTTCCTGCTGCGCGAGCACCCGATGTCCGGGCAGAGCGCGGCCGTCTCCCTGGGCATAGTGGCCGTCTCGGCCGGGGTCGGGAACGCCTGCGGCACGGCGGTCGGGGCGTGGCTGCGCTCCCGGGCGCCCGAGATCATCATCGTGACGGTCGTGGGGTTCGTGCTGCTCGCCGCGCTCGCGGCCGCGATCTTCTTCGGCGCGGTCCTGGTGGCGTTCCTCGCGGCGACCGCCGGGTTCGCGCAGGCCCTGGCGAAGCTGTCGCTGGACGCGCTGATCCAGCGGGACGTGCCGGAGCTGGTCCGCACGTCGGCGTTCGCGCGCTCCGAGACGCTGCTGCAGATGTCCTGGGTGCTGGGCGGCGCGATCGGCATCGTGCTGCCGCTGAAGGGCTCGTTCGGGCTGCTGGTGGGCGCGGCGATCGTCGCCGTCGGCTGGCTGACCACCGTCAAGGGACTGATCGGCTCGGCCCGGCACGGCGCACACAGCCGGCCCCATGTGGCCTGACGGCGAGGTGACGCGCGTACCGACCCCCACATGCCCCACGGCACGCCGCCCCCCACATGGAGAGAGCGTCACACACGCCCGATAGCCTTCGCCCATGACCACGCACTCCGTATCGCGACGCCGCCGCGCGCTCGCCGCCGCCGGCGCCGTTTCCGCCGGACTGCTCGCCCTGTCGGCCTGCGACAAGCCGACCCCGCTGGCCACGGTCACCGTCGGCACCTCCTCCGTCCACTCCGAGGCGACCTGCGGTGGCGAGGGCAAGGCCGTTCAGACCAAGGACCTGGCCGGCTGCCTGAAGGGCAAGGGCATCGAGTCCATCAAGGTGGACCCGGACGACACCGTCCGCTTCGGCGTCGACCCGGAGATCGCGGACAACGGCTGGACCATCCTCATGAACGGCCAGCCCCTGACCGACTCCAGCACGAAGACCTACCGCACCGTCCCGGGCAGCGTGTTCTTCAACGCCCAGTACGGCGCGAGCGGCGACTCCACGCTCGTCTCCATCAAGGAGGGCGAGCAGGACGTGACGGGCCTGTGGTCCTTCAAGCTCAAGAAGGACAGCTGACCACGTCCGCCCTACGTGTCCTGGTGGCCACCGCCGTCCCCGCCGAGCGGGACGCGGTGGCCCGGGCGCTCGACCTGCCCGGCGTGCACGTGATCGCCGCCGGCGTCGGTCCCGCCCTGGCGGCCGCCTCCACCGCCACGGCCCTCACCCGGGCCGCCCTGGAAGGCGCCCCCTACGGCCTGGCCGTCTCCACCGGCATCGCGGGCGGGTTCGCCCCGCACGCCCCCGTCGGCTCCCTCGTCGTCGCCGACGAGATCACGGCCGCCGACCTGGGCGCGGAGACCCCCGACGGCTTCCTGCCCGTGACCGAGCTGGGTTTCGGCACCGTCACCCACCGTCCGCCGGAAACACTCGTACGAGACGTCGTGTCGGCCACCGGCGCCCGGCCCGGCGCCGTCCTCACGGTCTCCACGGTGACCGGCACCGCCGTCCGCGCCGCGCGGCTGCGCGAGCGGCACCCCACGGCCCTCGCCGAGGCCATGGAGGGCTTCGGCGTCGCCGAGGCCGCCGCCGCGCACGGCACGCCCGTGCTGGAGCTGCGCGCGGTCTCCAACCCCGTCGGCCCGCGCGACCGCGCCGCCTGGCGCATCGGCGACGCGCTGGCCGCCCTGGCCGAGGCCTTCGGGAAGCTCGCCCCCGTCCTGGAGAGTTGGCAACCGCATGACCGGTGAACAGCAGCGACAGCCCTGGCGGATCGCATACTCGCCCTGCCCGAACGACACCTTCGTCTTCGACGCCCTCGCCCACGACCGCGTCCCCGGCGCACCCGCCCTCGACGTGACCTTCGCGGACATCGACATCACCAACGGCATGGCCGAGCGCGGCGAGTTCGACGTGCTGAAGGTGTCGTACGCCGTGCTGCCGTACGTCCTCGACGAGTACGCCCTGCTGCCCTGCGGGGGCGCGCTGGGCCGGGGTTGCGGCCCGCTGGTGCTCACCCGCGAGGCCGGCGTGGACCTCACGGGCCGTACGGTCGCGGTGCCGAGCGAGAAGTCGACGGCGTATCTCCTCTTCCGCCTCTGGGCGGCCGACACGCTCCCCGGCGGCGTCGGCGAGATCGTCGTCATGCCCTTCCACGAGATCATGCCCGCCGTGCGGGACGGCAAGGTCGACGCGGGGCTCGTCATCCACGAGGCCCGCTTCACGTACCGGAACTACGGCCTGCACAAGCTCGCCGACATGGGCGAGCACTGGGAGGACACGACCGGACTGCCCATCCCGCTCGGCGCGATCATCGCCAAGCGCTCCCTGGGCGCCGACCGCCTGACCCTCCTGGCCGACGCGATCCGCACCTCCGTACGCGCCGCCTGGGACGACCCCGAGGCCTCCCGCCCGTATGTCATGGCACACGCCCAGGAGATGGACCCGTCCGTGGCCGATCAGCACATCGGCCTCTACGTCAACGAGTTCACCCACGACCTGGGCGTGGACGGCTATGCGGCGGTGCGGGGGCTGCTCACGCGTGCCGCCGCCGAAGGCCTGGTGCCGCCCCTTCGACCCGAGGCGCTCGCGTTCCCGTGACCCTCGCTCACCTCAGAGAGAGGTGCCGCGGCGGTGCGGGGCTGCTCACGCGTGCGGCGGCCGAGGGGCTGGTGCCGCCCCTCGGCCCGGGTGTGCTGGTGTTTCCCTGAATCCTTACGGCTGAGAGCTATACGTCGAGCTGGTCGGCGACCGCGCGCAGCAGGCCGGCGATCTTCTTGCCGGCGGTCTTCTCCGGGTAGCGGCCGCGCTCCAGCATCGGTGTGATGTTCTCCAGGAGTGTCGTCAGGTCCTGGACGATGGAGGCCAGTTCGTCCGGCTTCTTGCGCTGGGCGGCCGCGACCGACGGCGTCGGATCGAGCAGGGTGACCGAAAGTGCCTGGTCACCGCGCTGACCGGCGACCACGCCGAACTCCACTCGCTGTCCCGGCTTGAGTGTGTCTACTCCGGCGGGGAGGACCGAGGAATGAACGAAGACGTCACCGCCGTCGTCGCGGGAGAGAAAGCCGAAGCCCTTCTCGCTGTTGAACCACTTGACCTTGCCGGTAGGCACGTCTGTCCTCGTCCTCGTACTCGTCGGAAAACTGCTTCTGAAAACGGCTCTTGATAGCACTACAGCGGGTCGACCATGACCCGCCGCTACCAAGGCTAATGCTCCCGGAGCCGGTGACAAGACGTCGCCCGGTTGTTCCTTCGCGCAGGGAACTACCCTGGTCCGGTGCGTGACAAAACCCAAACGAATTCCGCCGCTCCCGGCGACCGACTGATCCGTACCGGTGCGGTCGTGTTCTTCATCGGTGCCCTGGCCACTCTGGTCACCGTGACCCCGTTCCTGCTCGGAACGACGCCATTTCCCACATACATGTTCGGACTGAGCATGCTGATGGGCGTCGGATTCCTCGTCGCCGGCGCGGGAGTGCTCCGCTCGATCGCGGCGGGGCGGCGTCAGGCGCGCGGCGCCGCCAGGTAGCCGGCCAGCCAGTCCGGGAACTTCGTCAGGTCGGTGAGGACGACGTCCGCGCCGAGTTCGCCGAGTTCCTCCGCGCTGTACGGCCCGGTCGCCACGGTGACGGACAGGGCGTCGGCCGCGCGGGCGGCGCGGATGTCTCCCTGGTGGTCGCCGACGTAGACGCCCGCCGCGTACTCGCGCAGCGCCTCGGCCTTCTGCTCGGCCCACAGGTTGCCGATGACGGCGTCCGGTTCGATGCCGAGGTGTGCCAGGTGCAGCTTGGCGTTCGGCTCGTACTTGGCGGTGACGACGATCGCGCGGCCACCGGCCTCCCGTACGGCGGTGATCGCCTCGCGGGCGCCGGGCAGTGCGGGCGTCGCGGTGATGGCCATCGCCGGGTACATCTCGCGGTACAGGTCGGCCATGGCCTCGACCTGGTCCGCCGGGAACCAGTTGATCAACTCGTCGGCGAGGGGCGGTCCCAGCCGGGTGATCGCCAGGTCGGCGTCGATGAACGTCCCCGTGCGCTCGGCCAGCGCGAGGTAGCAGGCGTGGATGCCGGGGCGGGAGTCTATGAGCGTCATGTCGAGGTCGAAGCCGACGGTTGTAGGAGCCATGGGGTTCATTGTGCCGTCGCCCAGTAGCTCGGGGGTGTCCGTCGTGTGGCGGCTGCGGGTGGAGTGGGGCTGGTCGCGCAGTTCCCCGCGCCCCTGAAATTAGGGCGCCGCAGCCTGCGCCCCTTCAGGGGCGCGGGGAACTGCGCGAGCAACCACCGCGTCGCCGCAGACGAACGACAACGCCGGCAAACCACTCACGTCTGTTTCTGTGAGCGCCAGACAATGAACAGCGCCGACGCCACCGCCGCCCCCCGCACCACCCACGGCCAGGTCTCGCTCAGCGCAGCGTCCACGTGGCCCTCGGCGATCGGGTCGCCCCAGCGGCCGTTCATGCGGCCCCACAGCCAGACGACACCCGCGGTGAGGGAGAGGCCGGGCAGGATGACGACCGCCCACTTGGTCTCGGCGTCGCTCAGCCGGCGGGAGCCCCAGGCGATGAGCCAGCCGAGGAGCAGGGCGATCAGCTGGCCGAGGACGGCGCCGGCGACGAGGAGCGCGGCGGCGAGCAGCAGGAAGGGGTTGCTCCAGCGGCCGTTGGGGAGCGTCGGCCGGCGGAGGAGGCGGCGGCGGGCCTTCGGGGCTTCCTCCTCGGCCACCTCCACCGCGGCCGGGTCCTCCGGCGCCTCGAGGTCCTTCTTCTCCAGCCGCGTCTCCCCCGGCGCGGGCGGACGCCTGAGCATCTCCGGGATCTCGACACCTCCGACGAATCCGGGGACGTCCTCGCCGGGCCCGAACGGGCTGCTGTCCACCCGCCACCAGTCCGCCTGGACCGCGCTGCCGCCGAGGTCGGCCGTGCCGGCGAGGTGCGGCGGCGGGGGCGCGTCGTCGGGGACGGCCGGGGCCTCGGCGGCGCGCGGGCGGGGCACGAGTCGGCGCAGGCCCTTGCGGCGTTCCTCGTCGGCCCCGCTGTCCGGCTGCACGGGCACGGAGGTGACCGGGGCCCGGGGTGCGGGCGCGACGGAGCCTCCGGCGGCGGCGACGACCTCGTCCGGGGTGCCGAGCCGGGCGATGATGCGGCGGACGGCGGCGGGACTGTCGACGGGCGCCTTGGCGCGGCGCCGGTCGATCTCGCCCCGTAGCTCGTTCACCAGGCGCATGCGGGCGCTCGACGGCAGCTGCCGCTGCTGGGCCACGTCGCCGACGCGGCTCAGATACTCGTAGACGACCTGGTCGCTCTCGATCCCCACGAAGTCCCCTCCGGGGTGGGTGTGCCGAAACCCCGCGAGGACGACGTTAGCGCAGGACAAGGTGTGCGGTGCGGGTCAGACCGGTCGGCACTCGCCCGCGTTGTGCGCTTCGGAGCAGAGTCCGTGGCCGTGTTCGTGCAGGATGTCGCGACCGCTCTGCTGGGTGAGGAAGTTGAGGAAGGCGGCGGCGACGGAGCCGGCCGGGGGCTCGCCGTAGGTGTAGGCGAACTCGGTCTGCCAGTACGGGTAGTTGGTGTCCTCGACGCCTTCCGCGGTCGGCTTCCTGCCGTCGATCGTGAGCTTGACGATTCCGTCGGCGGCCTTGTGGCCGGCGACTCCGGCGGCCTCGCTGTAGCCGAGGGCGCCGGGGACGGCTGCGGTGGTGTTCAGCATCGTGTCGGTGCTGGTGACCTCGCAGCGGCCGTACCTCTTGGGGTTGAGGGCCGCGCAGTCGGTCACGGTGAACTGGGGCGGTTCCTTGCCGTTCAGGACCTTGGTGACGAGGGTGCTGCGGGTGCCCGAGCCGGGGTCGCGGTTGATCAGGTGGACCGGCACGTCGTTGCCGCCGAGCTCGGACCAGTTCTGTACCTGTCCGGCGAAGACCCTGCGGATCTGGTCCAGTTCGAGGTTCTCCACGCCCGCGTCCTTGTTGACGACGAGGGTGAACACCGAGAAGGCGACGGGCCTCGGGATCAGCCGGGGGTGGCCGTCGGAGGCGAGTCCGTCGGTGAAGGCGAGGTGGTCACCGAGGCCCTCGCCGACCGGGACGTCGGCGTCCAGGCCGGCCTTGTCCAGGTCGGTGACCCCGTCGGTGCTGCCCTTGAAGGTGTCGCTCTCCAGCGGAATGGCCACCCCGGCGCCCTCGCACCGGGTGAGGTAGTCCTCGGCGGCGGCTCGGACGGCGGGCGCGAAGGCGGTGGAGCCGTGCAGGTACAGGGTGCCGCCGACGCAGTCCAGCGGGGGACGCCGGTCGTCGCGCAGGAAGAGCGTGTAGGAGGCCTGGACGACGACGGCCGCGATCAGGATCCAGATGGCCCACCAGGCGGGCCGGGAGGCGAAGACGTGGCTCTCGGTGCGGGTCGCCTTCAACCGGAAGAACCGCACCAGCGGGTCGTACCAGCGGCCGTGCCCGCCGGCGCCGCGGACGACCGGGTCCGGGAAGGGGTCGGTGCCGTTGTCCTCGGGCCAGCGTTCCAGCACGACGAGCACCTTGTACTCGGAGCCCCGGGGCAGCGTCACCTTCGGCAGCCGGATGATGCCCGTGCGCTCGCCCTCGTTGTTGGTGCGGCGGAAGCCGGGCTTCGCGCCGATGCGGACGTCGGTGCCCTCGGTGACCTCCTCGAAGAAGAAGTCCCGCAGTTCGTCCTGGCTGGGGTCGGTGAGGACGACGGCCGCGACCCGGCGGTTTCTGAAGGTGACCTTGATGCCGTAGGGGTCGGCGGGGTCGGCGAGGTAGTCGTCGGACACGATCTTGGCCGAGCCGGCGTTCTCGATCCGCAGCAGGACGAAGGACGGGTCCTTCAACTGGTGGCCGTCGTGCCGCATGTCGCCCAGTACGTCGGCGTACGGCTTGTCGGCGGCGTCCGCGGCCAGGGTGTCCATCTGCACCCGGTAGCCGAGCCGCTTGCGGCCGACGATGGCGAACTCCCACAGGAACGCCGCGACGGGAAACGCAAGACTCAGGATCGCGATCCACTGCTCCGCCCGCTCACTCACCGCTTCCCCCCGATTCCCTTGAGCCGTGAAGTAGTTGGCAGGGAGCCCAGGGTGACGAGTGGGTGCACGGTGTTGCCAGGGGTGCCGGAATCCTCCGGGTGATGTTCATCCGGGGGTCATCTGTGAAACGTTCTGTTCGCCTGCCGTGCCCCCCTACCGGCACCCGGCACACCGCCTGTGCCCGCGTGCCACCCGCTAACGTGGGCAGGATGAGCGACCCGGCTACACCGCCCCGTTCCCTCGCGGAAGCGCTCCGCGCGCGGGACGACGCCTCCCTGGCCGTACTCCTGCGCAGCCGTCCCGACCTCATCACCCCCGTGCCGACGGACCTCACCCAGCTGGCGACCCGGGCCGGCACACGGGCCTCCGTGGTGCGGGCCCTGGAGCGACTGGACCGGTGCGCGCTGCAGACGGCGGAGGCGCTGGCCGTGGCGCCGGATCCGGCGACGTACGACGAACTGCTGGGGTTGATGGCCGGCGACGAGGGCGACCCGGTGGTCGTGGCGGCGCTGCCGCACGCCCTCGGCACACTGCGCGAGCAGGCCCTGGTGTGGGGCGCCGACGACCGGCTGCGGCTCGTCCGCACGGCCCGCGAGCTGCTGGCGCCCTCGCCGCAGCACCCGTCTCCGACCGGCCTCGGCCCGACCGTGCAGGAGGCCACCGCGGGCATGTCGCCGGGCCGGATCCAGGAGATCGTCACGACGGCCGGGCTGCCCTCGACGCATGACGCCGTGTCCGCCGTCGCGTCGCTCACCGCGCTGTTCGCCGACCGGCGGCGGATGGCCGCGCTGCTCGCCGACGCCTCGGAGGAGTCCCGGGAGGTCCTCTCCCGCCTGGTCTGGGGGCCGCCGTACGGCCAGGTCACCGCCGACCCCGCGCCGCGGCTGCGCTGGCTGCTGGACCGCGGCCTGCTCCTGCCGACGGCGCCCGGCACGGTCGTACTGCCCCGCGAGGTCGCCCTGCATCTGCGGGCCGGCCGCGCGCACCGCACCACCGAGCCGCTGCCGCCGCCCGTCGAGGCGGCCGCGACGCACCGTCCACAGGTTGTGGACAGCACCGCGGCCGGACAGGCGTACACCGCGCTGGCGACCGTCGAGGAGCTGCTGAAGGACTGGCACGAGGGCGGGCCGGCCGTGCTGCGGGCGGGCGGGCTGAGCGTGCGCGACCTCAAGCGCACCGCCGTCGCCCTCGACGTGTCCGAACCGCTGGCCGCCTTCTGGGTCGAGCTCGCCTACGCCGCCGGACTGCTGGCCTCCGACGGCGAGGCCGACGAGCGGTACGCGGCGACCCCGGCCTACGACGAGTGGCTGGAGCAGCCCGCCCCGCAGCGCTGGGCGCTGCTGGCTCAGGCGTGGCTGACGGCGACGCGTACGGCGGGCGTGGTCGGCGGACGGGACGCGAAGGACCGTACGTTGTCGGCGCTGGGCCCCGGCCTGGACCGCTCGGCGGCGCCGGAGGTACGGCACCGGGTGCTGACCCTGTTGGCCGGCCTTCCGGAGGGGGCGTCGCCGTCCCCCGACTCGGTGCTGGCCAGACTGCGCTGGGAGCGTCCGCTGCGCGGACCGCAGCGCGACGACGACCTGCGCGGCCGCCTCGCCCGGTGGACGCTGAGCGAGGCGGAGATGCTGGGGGTGACCGGGCGGGGCGCGTTGTCGGCGCACGGGCGGGCGCTGCTGGGGGCGCCACGGCCGGAACCGGCGGCCCAGGCCGAGGAGCAGCCGGCCGGCCCCGGGGACAAGCTCCCCGTGCACCACCGCCCGACCCCGCCCCCGGAGCCCCTCTCACCCGCCGAGCAGGCCACCGCCTCCGCCGCGGCGGCCCGGCTCCTCGCCCCGCTCCTCCCCGAGCCCCTGGACCACGTCCTCCTCCAGGCCGACCTGACGGCGGTGGCCCCCGGCCCGCTGCGCCGCCCGCTCGCCGACATGCTGGGCGTGCTCGCGGACGTCGAGTCGAAGGGCGGCGCGACGGTGTACCGCTTCACGCCCGGCTCGGTACGCCGCGCGCTCGACGCCGGCCGCACCGCCTCCGACCTGCACGCCTTCCTCGCCGAGCACTCCCGTACGCCGGTGCCGCAGCCACTCGCGTACCTCATCGACGACGTCGCCCGCAGGCACGGGCATCTGCGCGTGGGCGCCGCCTCGGCGTACGTCCGCTGCGACGACGACTCCGTGCTGAACGAGATCCTCGCCGACAAGCGGGCCGCCGGTCTGCGCCTGCGCCGCCTCGCGCCGACGGTCCTCGCCACCCAGGCGGACCCGGCCGCCCTGCTGGAGGGCCTGCGCGCGATGGGCTTCGCGCCGGCCGCCGAGTCGGCGGAGGGCGACGTGCTGATCACTCGCGCCGACGCCCACCGCACCCCGCCGCGCACCGCCCCCGAGCCGGTACCGGACGGCCCTCCGACGCCGGACGCCACGCTGCTGGCGGCCGCGATCCGCGCCATCCGCGCGGGCGACCTCGCCTCCACGACGCCCCGCAAGCCCAGCGGGACCGCCCCCGCGGTGACCGGCGGCGAACTGCCCCGCACGACCTCCGCCGAGACCCTCGCCACCATGCAGGCCGCCGTCCTGACCGGCGAGGCGCTGTGGATCGGGTACGTCAACGCCGAGGGCGCCGCGAGTCAGCGGGTGATCGCGCCGGTGCGGGTCGAGGGCGGGTTCGTGACGGCGTACGACCACACCGCGGACGAGGTACGGACGTATCCGCTGCACCGGATCACGGGGGTGGCGGAGCTGGCGGACGACCAGACCTGACGGCACCCCACTCGTTCGGGGGTACGCGGCGTTCCATGCACGCCACGCCGGGCTTTTCCAACTCTTGAGGGACCTTCGGGATCTTTCCGCATCGCCTCTCGTGGCGCGGGGCAGCCAACGGGTGTCCTGATCACGCTCAAGTGAGCGCAACAGAGAGGTAGTTGTCCCATGCGCACAGCTCGTCGCCTTGCCACCGTCCTGGCCGCCGCGGCCCTGATGATGGGTGGCTTCACCACCCAGGCCTCGGCGGTCGGCGTCGACATCGCCGGGCTGGTCATCGAGACCCCGCAGATCTGACACGAGCCCCCTCCCGGGCCGGCCCCGCAGCTCTGGGCCGGCCCTCTCACGCGAAAGGCCCCGAACCCCCCATGCACCCCGTCCGCACCGCCACGATCACCGCCCTGCTCTCAGCAGCCACCCTGCTCACCCTCACCCCCGACGCCACAGCGGCCTCCACCCCCCTGCCCCTCCCCCTCCCCGCCTCCAGCGGCGAGTCCCTGATCACCGAGGGCCTCACCATCGAGGGCCCCCTGGTCAACAACGTCAGCCTGCCCGCACTGAAGTAACACCCCCGGCTGCACCCCCCCAAGGGGCGCGGGGAACTGCGCGACCAGCCCCCACCGACCCGCACCCCGCCACGAACCACAAGCCCCCGCCCTCACCGCCCGCCATCCCAGAGCTCAGGCCTACGCGGCCGGCTGCACCCCCTAAGGGGCGCGGGGAACTGCGCGACCAGCCCCCACCGACCCGCACCCCGCCACGAACCGCAAGCCCCGGCCCCCCACCGCCCGCCATCCCAAGAGCTCAGGCCTACGCGGCCGGCTGCACCCCCTAAGGGGCGCGGGGAACTGCGCGACCAGCCCCCACCGGCCCGCACCGCGCCACGAATCCGCACCACCCCCCTCAATCCGCCCACGCCGACGTGGCCCGCCGCATCCGGTAGCTCTCCCCGTCGATCCGCACCAGATCGGCGTGGTGGGCCAGCCGGTCCACCATCGCCAGGGCCGAGGGACCGCCGAAGATCTCGTCCCAGCGGCCGAGGGGCCGGTCGGTGGTGACGACGAGGGAGGAACGCTCGTAGCGGTGCGCGATCAGCTGGAAGAAGAGCCCGGCGGTACCCGCGTCGAAGGGCGTGTAGCCGACCTCGTCGACGATCAGTACGGCATGCTCGTCCAGCGCGGAGAGCTCCTCGGCCAGCCGCCCGCCGTCCCGCGCACCGGCCAGCCGAACCGCCCACTCCTCAGCGGTGGCGAACAGCACCGAATGCCCGGCCTGGCAGGCCCGCACGCCGAGGCCGACTGCCAGATGGGTCTTGCCGGTCCCGGGCGGACCGACGAACACGACGTTGCGGTGCGCGGCGACGAAGTCCAGCTTGCCGAGCCGGGCCACCGTCTCCCGGTCGAAGGAGTGCGGATGCTCGGAGTCGAACTCCTCCAGCAGCTTCCTGGACGGAAACCCCGCGGCGCGCAGCCGTTCCTCGGCGCTGGACGCGTCGTCCTGCCGGGAAGCGGCGGCCTGCGCCGGCACGAACACCTTCGCGGCCGGCTCCTGAGCCGCGGCCGGCACGGAGGCGCCCTCGTGCCGCGCCTGCTGATGCCCCTGCTCGCTCCGCGCCGCCATCGGCCCCGACATGTACGCGAGGATCGCCGCCGACGCGATGAACGCCATGTGGATCACCGTGCCCCACAGCAGCGCGTGCCGCGAGGTGTGGTGCACGTCCACGAACATCTGGAGCAGGTGGACGGAGGAGATGCCCACGATGGCGGTGGCGAGCTTGACCTTCAGCACGTTGGAGTTCACATGCGAGAGCCACTCCGGCTGGTCCCGGTGGCCCTGGAGGCCGATACGGGAGACGAACGTCTCGTAGCCGCCGACGATCACCATGATCAGCAGGTTGGCGATCATCACGACGTCCACCAGCTTCAGCACGGCGAGCATGACGTACGTCTCGGTCGCCCGCCCGGTCACGCACCGGAGGACTAACGCCCACAGCTCGTTGAAGAACTTGTAGACGTACACCCCCTGCGCGGCGACCAGGCCGAAGTAGAGCGGGGCCTGCAGCCAGCGGGTGGCGAACAGGGCGTACCCGAGGGTCGTGGACGGCGGGGACGGGTCACGAGAGATGGGCTGCACGGTCGCATTCTTCGCAGCCTGCGCCGTCCAGGTGAAACCACGCCACTCACAGGAATGAAAAGACATCCTGTACGACTCCGGATTCGACCAGGAATCGATCAGGCACACTGGACGTTTGGTCGGGTGGCCGAGCGGAAGGACGCACGTACGTGAACGGACCACTGATCGTCCAGTCGGACAAGACCCTGCTCCTGGAAGTGGACCACGAGCAGGCGGACGCGTGCCGTCGGGCGATCGCGGCGTTCGCGGAACTTGAGCGCGCGCCGGAGCACATCCACACCTACCGGGTGACCCCGCTCGGCCTGTGGAACGCGCGCGCGGCCGGGCACGACGCCGAGCAGGTCGTGGACGCGCTGGTGACGTACAGCCGGTACCCGGTCCCGCACGCGCTGCTCGTCGACATCGCCGACACGATGGACCGCTACGGCCGCCTCACCCTGTCCAAGCACCCCACGCACGGCCTCGTCCTCACCACCACCGACCGCCCGGTCCTGGAGGAGGTGCTGCGCTCGAAGCGGATCGCGCCGCTCGTGGGCGCACGTATCGACCCGGACACCGTGGCCGTGCACCCCTCCGAGCGCGGGCAGATCAAGCAGACGCTGCTGAAGCTGGGCTGGCCGGCCGAGGACCTCGCCGGGTACGTCGACGGTGAGGCGCACCCGATCGAGCTGCACGAGGACGGCTGGGCGCTGCGGCCGTACCAGAGGCAGGCGGTGGAGAACTTCTGGCACGGCGGGAGTGGCGTCGTGGTGCTGCCGTGCGGCGCCGGGAAGACGCTCGTCGGCGCCGGGTCGATGGCCCAGGCGAAGTCGACGACACTGATCCTCGTCACGAACACCGTCTCGGCCCGGCAGTGGAAGCACGAGCTGGTGAAGCGGACGTCGCTGACGGAGGACGAGATCGGCGAGTACAGCGGGACGCGCAAGGAGATCCGGCCCGTCACCATCGCCACGTACCAGGTGCTCACCACCAAGCGGAAGGGTGTGTACCCGCACCTCGAGCTCTTCGACTCCCGCGACTGGGGTCTGATCCTCTACGACGAGGTGCACCTGCTGCCCGCGCCGGTCTTCAAGTTCACCGCCGACCTCCAGGCCCGCCGTCGGCTCGGGCTGACCGCGACCCTCGTCCGCGAGGACGGCCGCGAGTCGGACGTCTTCTCGCTCATCGGCCCCAAGCGGTTCGACGCGCCGTGGAAGGAGATCGAGGCGCAGGGCTACATCGCGCCCGCCGACTGCGTCGAGGTCCGCGTCAACCTCACCGACGCCGAGCGGCTCGCGTACGCCACCGCCGAGCAGGAGGAGAAGTACCGCTTCTGCGCGACGACCGACACCAAGCGCAAGGTGACGGAGGCGCTGGTCAGGCGTTTCGAGGGCCAGCAGATCCTGGTCATCGGCCAGTACATCGACCAGCTCGACGAACTGGGCGAGCATCTGAACGCCCCCGTGATCAAGGGCGAGACGTCCAACGCGCAGCGCGAGAAGCTCTTCGACGCGTTCCGGGAGGGCGAGATCAGCGTCCTCGTGGTGTCCAAGGTCGCGAACTTCTCCATCGACCTGCCGGAGGCCACGGTCGCCATCCAGGTCTCGGGCACCTTCGGCTCCCGCCAGGAGGAGGCCCAGCGCCTCGGCCGCGTCCTGCGCCCCAAGGCCGACGGCCACCAGGCGCACTTCTACTCGGTCGTCGCCCGCGACACCATCGACCAGGACTTCGCCGCCCACCGCCAGCGCTTCCTGGCCGAGCAGGGGTACGCGTACCGGATCGTGGACGCGGACGAGATCCTCGCGGAGGGGTAGGGGCCGGAAGAGGAGGCCCTCGGCGTCACTTGCGGCGGACGCCAGCCTCCTCGCCGTACTCACCGAGGATGATCACGTCGAAGGCCGCGCCTGCGAACACCTTGACGGCACGCAGGGCTTCACCGAGGCGATGACGGTGGTTCCCCTGGAGCGCGGTCGCTCCGCGGGGACCCACGGGGGCTGGGTGGATGGTTGCTGCGCTCATGTCTCCATGATGGGTTCGCGGCCATAAAGACCGCATCGGCCTGGGGACCGAAGCCGCCTACGGTCCGCGTACACCTCGGGACGGACCGCACACCCTCAGGGAGGAGGGCGGTGTCCCCTAGGGGACGGAGGGGCCGAGGGACGGAGAGACGGAACCGGAGGCTCACTGGCAACTGGATGGAAATTCATTGGCCTACGGCATGCCCCCTCACCTAAGATCTCCGCTCTTGCCCGCCTCCGTTCACGGAGTGCCGCCGTCCGGACGGAAACCGGTCGGCCTCTCACCCACCCACAGGTAGGTCCTCCGGAGGCACCCCCTTGTCCACGCCCGTCGACGACCCCCTGGACCCGCTCTCCAGGGAGCGCGCCCACCTCGCGTCCTCCCGCGTCGCCCTGCGTGCCATGCGTGCGGACGTCGAGTCCCTCGACATCAGCGACGTCACCGCGAACTGGGTCAACGCCGAAGTCCTCGCCCGTCAGATCGACGAGCGCATCAAGGCGCTGGCCGACCTCAGCGACACCCCGCTGTTCTTCGGCCGCCTCGACTATCTGCACGCACCCGGCGCGCAAGAAGCGGAAGGCGCCGAGGGCGAGCGCTTCTACATCGGGCGCCGGCATGTGCACGACGCCGAGGGCGACCCGATGGTCATCGACTGGCGAGCGCCGGTGTCCCAGCCGTTCTACCGGGCGTCCAAGAAGGACCCGATGGACATCGCGCTGCGCCGCCGTTTCGGCTACACGGGCGGCGATCTCACGGCGTACGAGGACGAGCACCTCTCGGACCCGGCGGAGGCGGCCCGGACGAGCAAGCTGCTCCAGCAGGAGATCGAGCGTCCGCGCGTGGGCCCGATGCGGGACATCGTGGCGACGATCCAGCCCGAGCAGGACGAGATCGTCCGGTCCGGGCTCGGCGGGACGGTCTGCGTGCAGGGCGGCCCCGGCACCGGGAAGACGGCGGTGGGCCTGCACCGGGTCGCGTACCTCCTCTATGCCCACCGCGAGCGGCTCGCCCGCACCGGCACGCTGGTCATCGGGCCGAACAAGTCCTTCCTGCACTACATCGAGCAGGTCCTCCCGGCGCTGGGCGAGTTGGCGGTCCGCCAGGCCACGGTCGACGACCTCGTCGCCCATGTCGAGGTGCGCGGCACCGACGAGGCGGCAGCTGCGGTCGTCAAGGGCGACGCGAGGATGGCGGAGGTGTTGCGGCGGGCGGTGTACTCGCATGTGAGCATGCCGACGGAGCCGGTGGTCGTCGTGCGCGGGTCGCGTCGGTGGCGGGTCCCCGCGTACGAACTGGAGGAGATGGTCAGGGAGTTGCTGTCCCGGGACATCCGATACGGTGCCGCCCGTGAGGCGCTTCCGCAGCGGATCGCGCATGCCGTGCTGGTCCAGATGGAGCGGTCGGGGGAGGCGCCGGACGACCGGGTGCAGGACGCGGTGGCCCGCAACAGTGCGGTGAAGGCGGCGGTGAAGGCGATCTGGCCGCCCGTCGATCCGGCGAAGCTCGTGCTGCGGCTGCTCGCGGACGCCGACTTCCTCGCCGTCCACGCGGAGGGGGTGCTCAGCGAGGACGAGCAGAAGACGATTCTCTGGGCGAAGCCGGCGCGGAGTGTGAAGTCGGCCAAGTGGTCGGCGGCGGACGCGGTGCTGGTCGACGAGGCGCACGACATCGTGGCGCGTACGCCGTCTCTGGGGCATGTGGTCCTGGACGAGGCGCAGGACCTCTCTCCGATGCAGTACCGGGCGGTGGGGCGGCGCTGCACCACCGGTTCGGCGACGGTGCTCGGTGATCTGGCGCAGGGTACGACGCCGTGGGCTACGCGCAGTTGGGACGAGGCGCTGGCGCACCTGGGCAAGTCGGACGGCGTCATCGAAGAACTCACGGCCGGTTTCCGAGTCCCGACGGACGTCATCACATACGCCTCTCGTCTCCTCCCTTCCATCGCGCCCGGTCTGACGCCGGTGGCGTCGATCCGTGAGAACCCGGGCTTCTTCGAGGTGCGTCCGGCTGCTTCCTCGTCGGCCGGTGAAGTGGTCGCCGCCTGCGAGGAGTTGTTGCGCAACGAGGGGTCGGTGGGGTTGATCGCCGCGGACGCCAGGGTTGCGGTGCTGGCGGACGCCTTGGCCTCGGCCGGGATCGCCTACCTCGCGCCCGGCGAGGAGACGACCCACCACACCCGCCTGACGCTGGTCCCTGCGTCCCTCGCCAAGGGTCTCGAGTACGACTACGTCGTCCTGGACGAGCCCCAGGCAGTCGTGGACGGCGAGCCGGACGAACGGACCGGGTTGCGCCGGTTGTATGTCGCGCTGACGCGAGCGGTGTCGGGCTTGATCGTGGTCCATGCGGCGGGGGTGCCGGGGCCGCTGGCGTGACCGGGGGGGTGGGGGGTGGTGAGGTCTCATTGCCGACTGCGGGCCGGATGTGGCTGGTCGCGCAGTTCCCCGCGCCCCTAAGGCACCCGCGTGGTCAGGTCTCGCAGCAGACTGCCGACCGCCTGCGGCTGGTCGCGCCGTTCCCCGCGGCCCTAAGGCGCGCACCTGGTCAGGTCTCGCAGCAGACTGCCGACCGCCTGCGGCTGGTCGCGCCGTTCCTCGCGGCCCTAAGGCGCGCACCTGGTGAGGTTCGTGGTGGGGTGCGGGGCGGTGGGGGCTGGTCGCGCCGTTCCCCGCGCCCCTCAGGGGTTGCAGGCAGCGGCCCTGGCTGGTGCCCGCGCGGCGGAGCCGCGTATCGGCACAGGGCCGCACCGCTGCTCACCGGCGGCACGGGTGGGCGCGGCGCACCCCGTCAGCGCCGGGCTGCGCGACCCACCCCCGCCGAGTAAGCGCGCCGGTGGCTAGGAAACGCCGTCCAGTACGGCCCGCCACTCCGCGACGGCCGCCGCGGACACCGGCGCGGCCCAGCCGGCCGGGCGGGCCGCGCCACCGATGTGGAAGGCGTTGATGCCGGCTCGGGCCAGGGTCGGGACGTGGTCGAGCCGCAGGCCGCCGCCCACCAGAAGCCGCTGCTCATACCCCGGCTCCCCACCCCGCGCCGCCTCCGCGAGCAACGTGGGGAGGCCTTCGTCCACGCCGGCCCCCGACCCGGCGGTGAGGTAGGTGTCCAGCCCCGGCATCCCGTCCAGCTGCTTCCGCAGCGCATCCCGGTCGGCAGCCCGGTCGATCGCGCGATGGAAGGTCCACCGGCACCCGTCCAACGCCCCCACGACCCGCTCCACGGCCCCGAGATCCACCCCGCCGTCGGCATCGAGGAACCCGAGCACGAACTCCTCGGCCCCCGCGTCCCGCATCGTCCGAGCCGCCCGTACCACCGGCTCCACGTCCCCCACCGCGAACCCCGCCGCCGGCCGCAGCATCACGCGCAGGTCGATGTCGACGGCGGCACGGATCCCGGCGAAGGTCTCCACCGGCGGGGTGAGCCCGTCGGCCGCCATGTCGGTGACCAGTTCGAGCCGGTCCGCACCCCCGGCCTGGGCGGCGACGGCGTCCTCGACCCCGAGGGCGATCACCTCCAGGACTGCACGCTTGCTCATGGGACCCCATTCCTCGGCCTACAGGTCTAGTCCAATCCAGGGTACGCCCTGTGCTCGCGGCAGCGCCGGCGGCAGGCCCTGCTCCTGGCCACCGTCACCCGAAGATGTTCAGACCCCCGGCGTCCACCCCCACCAGCTCATACGCAGCCCCCTCGACCGGCCGCCCCGCATAAAGCCGCACCAGCGTCGCCGCGTCCCCGATGTACCGCGCCGGCGGCCGCGAAGCCGCCGCCTCCCCCAGCCGCAGGGGCTCGTCGACGTCGTCCAGGTCGGCCTGCAACGGCACGTGCCGCCGATCTCGGGTCAGCCACGCGAGCAGCCGAAGCGCGTCGGGCAGCCCGGCCCCGGCGTACGCCCCCGGCTCCCCGAGCACCTCCCGTACGTCCCCGGCGTGCACCCACTCCCCCAGCGCGATGCCATCCAAGGCCCCGCCCGCCCTGGCGATCACCGGCCCCGCCTCGGTCATCCCGCGCTCCAGCTCGTCGACGATCTGCGCGGGGGTCCAGTCGGCGCGCTCGGCGATGTCCCGGTCGTTGGACTCGGGCGAGAACACACCCTCCTCGAACCGGTTCTCCACCACCCGCATCAACGCGGCCGAACAGTGCGCCAGCACATCCCGCACCGACCACCCCGGACACCCGACCGTCGGTACTGCGAAGTCCCCCTCCGCCCGCCCCCGCAACAACGGCACCAGCGCATCCCGCTCAACGACCAACAACCGCCCCGCCAACCCGGGGTCCCGCACACCAAGCCCATCACCAGAAGTCATGAGCCCCACGCTAGGTCCGCACCGCCCCCACGGAGGGAGAACCCCGCCCCCTCGTACAACGAACGACGCCGCCCGTGCCCCCTAGGTCGTGTCCCCGACCCCTTTCCGGGTGATTCCCGATGGTGTGAGCGTCGGCCACTTGGTGAGCTGATCTCATGAGCCGTCTTCAGCCGCCTCGCCGCCTACCCATCGTCACTGTCCTCGCCGTCATCGCCGCCGTCCTGGGGACTCTCCCCGCCGCCTCGGCCGATCGGCCCAACCACCCTCCGGCGCCCCGATTACACCCGAAGCACCAGGCCCCGCACGCGAAGACCCAGGCCGTCCTGCACGAGATCGTCACGCAGGGCACCCCCGGTGTCATCGCCCAGGTACGCGACCGGCACGGGGTCTGGGAGGGGCGGGCCGGTGTCCGCAGGCTCGGTGTGGACAGGCCGCGAAGCACTCACGAGAGGTTCCGTATCGCCAGCGTGACGAAGACCTTCACGGCCACCGTGCTCCTGAAGCTCGAAGCCGAGGGGAAGCTGTCGCTGGACGACAGCTTGGCCAAGTGGCTGCCGGGAGTGGTGCACGGCAAGGGGTACCGGCCCGGACACATCACCGTGCGGCACCTGCTCAACCACACGAGCGGGATCTTCGACTACAACATGGACGACGGCTTCCGCGCCCGGTACGCGGGGGACGAGTTCGACCGGAACCGCCACCGCAGGTGGTCCCCCCGGGAACTGGTGGACATCGCCCTCGCCCACCCGCCGAACTTCCAGCCGGAGCAGGGCAGCAGGCCCGGCAGTCCTGGAAAATGGGACTACTCGGACACCAACTACGTCGTCGCCGGCATGATCGTCGAGAAGGCCACCGGCCGCAGTTACGCGCACGCGGTCGAGCGCCTCGTCATCCGGCCCCTCGGTCTGCGCGGCACGAGCGTGCCGGGCGCCTCGCTCTGGCTGCCCGCACCGCACGCGAGGCACTACTCCACGCTGTTCGAGAACGGGCCGCAGGCGAAGATACGCGATGTCACCGAGTTCAGCCCCACGGTCGCGTTCTCCGCGGGGCAGATGATCTCGACCGTCGGCGACGTGAACACGTTCCTGTCCAAGCTGCTCGCCGGAGAGCTGCTGCCACCCGCCCAGCAACGGCAGCTGCTCGACGCCGTCCCCGTGGACGGGGACAAGGGGCACGGCGGTCCGCAGGACGTCTACGGCCTGGGCCTGCGGCACTTCAAGCTCGCCGATGGCTGCTGGGCCTGGGGCCACGGCGGCATGATCCCCGGCTCCGCGACCCGGACCCTGGCCTCGGCGGACGGCCGGCACGTCATGACCATGAACCGCAACGGCGACTGGGGCGAGCAGTTCCTGGAGGACGCCGCCGTCGAGGCGGAGTTCTGCGAGCCCGGACACCGCCGGGACGGGTTCCCGGAAGGTGCCGCTCAGCAGCCCGCCTCGGCCCCGCTGTTCACGAACGAGTCGATGTTGACCGAGTAGCCGGCCCCGGTGGTGAGGTCGGGGCGGCTTCCGTGACCGTCCTCGGCGAGGCCCTCGGCGGTGAGGAAGACGATCCGCAGGGCCATCTCCTCTTTGGCGAAGCACAGGTCGTCGGAGGAGGCCTCGGAATGCGGATCCCATCCGTCCCGTGCCGCCGCCCTCCGGTAATGTGCGGCCACTTCAGCCCGCGTGCCGGGGAATGCCCACGTCCGGCTTGCGTACACCGAGACGTCGCCGCTGTCCGCCCAGCAGCCGACGTCGGCCTTCTCGAAGCCCCGGGGGACGGCGGCCCCGGCGGGCCGGGAGTCGAGGATGTCAAGTGCCGCCATCTCCTTCACCCTGCCGTCGGTCCCCTCGCAGTCGCCGGCGAGTTCCAGCAACGTGCAGCCAGTGAGCGTCCCGGCCGCGAGCGCGGTCGACAGGAGCAGGGATACCGGGCGGGTGACACCTGTCCGCAGAGGCAAAGTGGGCTCCAGGAGGAAGGCCGGGGCGAGCGGGCCCGCCAGGCAGCAGAGTTGTCCGTGCCGCTCCGGAGCGGCACGGACAAGTCCTACCAAGGAGCCGTCCCCGTCGCGTCGTTCCTGATGCGAGCGTGACAAATTGAATACGTCGCCTGCCCCCGCGCACCACGGACAATGAGCCCATGGCCGACCTCACCACCCCCAACACCCTCCGCACCCGCTTCACCCAAGCCCTGAACGCAACCCGCTCCCCCGCCACCACCCCCGACCCGACCCCCTACGCCGACAGCCTCCTCACCCGCTGGCAGGAACCCCAGCGCCACTACCACACCCTCACCCACCTCACCGCGGTCCTGGACCACATCGACGAGTTGGCCGACCACGCCGACAACCCGGACGTCGTACGCCTCGCCGCCTGGTTCCACGACGCGGTCTACCTCCCCGACCGCTCGGAAAACGAAGAACGCTCCGCCCGCCTGGCCGAACGCGCCCTCACAGAAGCCGGCGTCCCCGCGGAGCGCACCGCCGAGGTCGCCCGCCTCGTCCGCCTCACCACCACCCACGCCCCCGCCCCCGACGACCGCGACGGCCAGGTCCTCTGCGACGCCGACCTCGCGATCCTCGCCGCACCGCCCTCCGCGTACGCCGCGTACACGGCAGCCGTACGCGAGGAGTACCACTTCGTACCGAACGACGCCTTCCGCGAGGGAAGAGCCACGATCCTGCGCCAACTCCTCGACCTGCCAAGCCTGTTCAGCACGCCGTACGGCAGGGAGAACTGGGAGGCGACGGCCCGCTACAACCTGTCCTCCGAGCTGGAAATGCTGTCGCTCTGACCAGCCCGCCGCCGTAGCCTGCACGGCATGCGAGACATAAGCGGGGAACGGGTGGAGCAAGCCGTCGAGAGCTGCGCGGCGCTGCTGCGAACAGTGGCGGACCGGGACTGGACGGCAGTGAGAGCGGGACGGCTGGACTGGCACTGTCGCGACACCGCGCACCACGTCGCCGACGACCTCGCCGCCTACGCCGGCAACCTGGCCGGACGTGCGCGGAAGAAGTACGTCCCGTTCGAGATCGCCCTCCAGGACGGCATCGACAACGCGGACCTGATCCACATCATCGAGACCACCGGCGCCCTCCTCACCGCCACCGTCCGCACCACACCCCCCGAGGTACGGGCCTTCCACCCGTACCCGTTCCGCAGCGCGAACCGCGAGGGCTTCGCCGCGATGGGCGTGGCCGAGGTCATCCTCCACACCCACGACATCGCCGAGGGCCTCGGCGTCGCGTACGAACCTCCCTCCGCACTCCCCGAGTTCGTGCTCACCCGGATCTTCCCCGAGGTCCAGCCCGGCCCCGACCACTGGCGCACCCTGCTGTGGGCCACCGGCCGCGGCGACCTGCCCGGCCGGGAGCCGGTCACCGAGTGGCGCTGGCAGAACAACCTCGTCCTCTCCTCCGAGCGCCTCACCCTCCAGGGCGTCACCCCGGCGTCCGCCGCCGATCTGAGCGTGGGCGGCGACGGCGGGTTCACCTGGGTCGTGGGCGGCCCCTACGAGGGGACACGGGAGGCGGCCGGCATGGTGCTGAAGGCCCGCGAGGCGGGCGTGCACCGCCCCGAGTTCGGCCTGTTCGTCCTCGTACGCGAGGAGGACGGCCTCGCGGTCGGCGGCATGGGCTTCCACGGCGCTCCCGACGACGAGGGCCGGGCGGAGGTCGGCTACGACCTGGTCGAGGGCGCCCGTGGCCGCGGCTACGCCAGCGAGGCCCTGACCGCCCTGTCGGACTGGGCCCTGGCCAGGGACGACGTCCACACCCTCCAGGCCACCGTCGAGGCCGCCAACCTCCCGTCCCAGGCGGTGGCCACCCGCGCCGGGTATGTAAGGGCGCCCCAGGAGGAGCAGGACCTGAAAGAACAGGACCTGGACGAGCAGGGCTCGGGCGGGGCTCTCCAGCTCTACATCCGACGGTGACCCACGTCACACTCCCTCATGTCACATCCCGCCGAGCCGTTCCGTCATAGCTGTGTACCCGACGACAACGGCAAGGGAGTTGGCCATGAACGCCCGTCTGAACCTCTTCGAGAACCCCATCGCCGGCAAGGTCATCAAGCACTTCGCCGCGGCCGGCAAGGCGGTGCACGACTCGCCGCTGCCGCTCAGCACGCAGCACCTTGTGACGCTCCGGGCCAGCCAGATCAACGGCTGCGGCTTCTGCACCGACATGCACAGCAAGGACGCGGTGGCCGCCGGCGAGGACTGGCTGCGCCTCAACCTGGTCGCCGCCTGGCGGGAGGCCACCTGCTTCACGGAGGCCGAGCGCGCCGCGCTGGAGCTCACCGAGCAGGGCACCCGCATCGCGGACGGTGCCGGCGGGGTCCCGGACGAGGTCTGGGAGAACGCCGCCAAGCACTACGACGAGGAACAGCTCGGCGCGCTGGTGATCCTCATCGCGATGATCAACACGTACAACCGGATGAACGTCATGATCCAGCAGCCCGCGGGCAGCTACCAGCCGGGCCAGTTCGCCTAGAGCCGCGCCTGGGACCTGCCGCGCGCAGGCCGCTCCACCCGAGGCCGAGGGCGCGGGCCCTAACCATTCGCCCGCCCCTTCGGCCTCCGCAGCCCCGCCCCCTGCAGCAACCGCACCACCTCACGACTGCTGACCTCCACCGCCCCCGCCCGCACCGCGTCGGCGTAACGGTGGGACGGGATGTCGTAGTGGTCCCGCTCGAAGGCCCGTCGCGGCACGCCCAACTCGTCGGCGAACACGTGCAGTTCGTCGTACGACACGTCGCTCACCAGGTGGGACCACATCCGGCCGTGCCCCGGCCAGGTCGGGGGGTCGATGTAGATCGCCACGACGTCACGCGCTCCCCGTCGGCCCGGTCGGCCCCGTCGGCCCCTCCGCCCCTGTCGACCCCAGCGCCCCCAACGCCGCGACCTTCACCCCCGCCTGGTGGCACACCCAGTGCGGATCCGGCCCCAGCTCCGGCTCGACCTCCAGCGCGTGCGGATCACCTGAGCCGCACACCGGGCACAGTGGCCAGCGGCCGTACCGGTCGAGCAACGCGTCCTGGACGTCCTGGGCGACCAGCCCGGCCACGTACTCCACGCCGTCCGGCCACTGCTCCACCCACCAGCGACGCTGTACGACCGACTCCTCGACCAGCGACACGACGTCCGCCTCGGCGACCTCGCCCGCGACCAGGTCGGCGAGCACGAGGGCGCGGGCCGTGTGCAGCGCCTGCTCCAGCGGACTGATGGGTTCCATACACCTATTGTGCGCACTATTGACCACGCCTCGGTGTTGAAAATACCTTTCAAGGGTGACCCGTGAAGTGAAGGAAACTTTCGGAACGCGCGTGGGCGCGGCACCCGCACCCGCCGCCCTCGCCGCCAAGGTGCGCACACTCGCCCCCTCGATGACCCGCTCCATGCAGCGCGTCGCCGAAGCGGTCGCGCACGACCCGGCGGGCTGCGCGGCCCTCACGGTCACCGGCCTCGCCGAGCTCACCGGCACCAGCGAGGCCACGGTCGTGCGCACCGCCCGTCTCCTCGGCTACCCCGGCTACCGCGACCTGCGTCTCGCCCTCGCCGGCCTCGCCGCCCAGCAGCAGTCGGGCCGCGCCCCCGCCATCACGACCGACATCGCCGTGGACGACCCGATCGCCGACGTGGTCGCCAAGCTCGCCTACGACGAACAGCAGACCCTCGCCGACACGGCCGCCGGCCTCGACACCGCCCAGCTCGGAGCCGCGGTGTCCGCCGCGGCGGCGGCCCGCCGTATCGATGTGTACGGCGTCGGCGCGAGCGGGCTGGTCGCGCAGGACCTCACCCAGAAGCTGCTGCGGATAGGGCTCATAGCCCACGCGCACAGCGATCCGCATCTCGCAGTGACGAACGCGGTGCAGCTGCGGGCGGGTGATGTCGCCATCGCGATCACGCACTCCGGGTCCACGGGTGATGTCATCGAGCCGTTGCGGGTCGCGTTCGAGCGGGGAGCGACCACCGTCGCGATCACGGGGCGTCCGGATGGGCCCGTGACCCAGTACGCCGATCACATACTGACGACGTCGACGGCTCGGGAGAGCGAGTTGCGGCCCGCCGCGATGTCGTCCCGGACCAGTCAGCTGCTTGTTGTGGACTGCCTGTTTGTCGGGGTGGCTCAGCGGACGTACGAGACGGCGGCGCCGGCGTTGTCCGCGTCGTATGAGGCGCTGGCGCATCGGCACCGTCGTTAGGCCGTAGGCCCGGCCGTTGTGGAGATCTGCGGGTCCGATGTGGCTGGTCGCGCCCACGCGGCGCTAGCCGCACATCCAACACCGCCCCGCGCCCCTGGGGCGTCAAGCACACCGAAGTCGAAGAGAGCTGTCCTCCCATGACCTCCACCTCCAACCCCCGCGACCTCCGATCCGAGCTGGACTCGCTCACCACCGAGGCCTTCCGGCCCGAGCTCGCCGAGATCGACCGGCTCCCCACCCTCGACATCGCCCGGCTCATGAACGGCGAGGATGCCTCCGTGGCCGCGGCTGTCGCGGCGCGGCTTCCCGAGATCGCCGCTGCCATCGATGGCATCGCGGAGCGGATGGCGCGGGGCGGGCGCCTCGTGTACGCCGGTGCCGGTACGGCCGGTCGCCTCGGTGTGCTGGACGCCTCCGAGTGTCCGCCCACCTTCAACACCGACCCCTCCCGGGTCGTCGGGCTGATCGCGGGCGGCCCGGAGGCCATGGTCACCTCCGTCGAGGGCGCCGAGGACTCCAAGGAGCTGGCCCGGGCCGACCTGGACGCCCTCGCGCTCACCCCCACCGACACGGTGGTCGGCATCTCCGCGTCCGGCCGCACCCCGTACGCGATCGGCGCGGTCGAACACGCCCGTGCGCGGGGCGCGTTGACGGTAGGCCTGGCCTGCAACCCCGGGAGCGCGCTCGGGGCGGCGGCCGAGCACGGCATCGAGGTCGTCGTCGGTCCGGAGCTGCTGACCGGCTCGACCCGCCTCAAGGCCGGAACCGCGCAGAAGCTGGTCCTCAACATGCTGTCGACGATCACGATGATCCGGTTGGGCAAGACCTACGGGAACCTGATGGTCGACGTCCGCGCCTCCAACGACAAGCTGCGGGCCCGCTCCCGCCGTATCGTCGCGCTGGCCACGGGTGCGGAGGACACGGACATCGAGCGGGCGCTGGCCGAGGCGGGCGGTGAGGTGAAGACCGCGATCCTGGTCCTGCTGGCGGACGTGGACGGCAGCACGGCCGCCCGGCTCCTGGAGGAGTCGGCCGGTCACCTGCGAGCCGCGCTGACGTCGGCCACCTGACGCGGCCTTCCCGGCCAACCCCACACACAAGCCCGTGGCTCGCACAACCCTGCCCCGGTCACGTTGGTCTTGTGCGTGAACCCTGCACCGCAACCGGGTGCAGGGCGTTGAGCACGGGAGATGCACCACATGTCAGCCACCGCCATACGTCGTACCGTCCTGACCGCCTCCGCGGCCTCCCTCGCCCTTCTGGTCACCGCCTGCGGTGGCGGCGAGCAGGGCGGTGAGGACAAGGAGGCCAAGGGCGGCACCAAATCCTCGGCGCCCGCGGCGACGAAGACGTTCACCGCCGCCGAACTGGAGAAGCTCGTGGTCGCCGAGGGCGATGTCGAGGGCCAGAAGATCACGAAGCCGGGGAAGGCCGACGTCTTCGCGCCCGGTTCCGTGTCCGTCGACAAGGCCGAGTGCGATGCCGTCGGGCAGGTGCTGTCGGCCCTCCCGGCGGGCAAGCCGGCGGCGACCGTCCAGCGCCTCGTGGTCCAGGAGTCCGAGGCGTCCAAGAAGGGCATGCCGTCGATGGAGGAGCTCGCGGAGATGTCGGAGAAGGAGGCCGAGGAGGCGACCCTCGACTCGCTCGACATCACCAAGACGATGACCTCCCTGTGGTCCTACGAGGCCGGCGGCGCCGAGCAGACCCTCACCACGCTGCGGGAGGCGGGCAAGAAGTGCGCCGGGGGCTTCGCCATGACGGTCGACGGTGAGAAGCAGCAGGTCACGAAGGTCACCGAGGAGAAGCTCACGGCCGGCGAGGACGCCGTCGCCTGGACCGTGGGCACGAAGCAGGACGGCAGCGCCGGCGAGACCAAGGTCGTCGTCTTCCGCCAGGGCGGCACGCTCGCGGGCTTCTCGTCCTTCAACATCGCCGCGGTCACCCGCGGTGAGGCGTTCGAGCAGCCGACCGCCGTGATCGAGGCCCAGGCGGCCAAGCTCGGCTGACACGGCCTCCGGCAGGACCGGGTGGGAAGGTTGGGAAGGTCTGGTCCCAAACGCCCTTCCCGCCCGGCCGGCCCGGCCGTTGGCTCAGCAACGCATCTGCCCTTCCCGGTTGGCGCCCCGGACCTGCGCCCGCAGCACCTCCCCGCGCGGCGCCACCTGCACCGCGTCCGGCGGGCAGTCCCACTCCCGCCCACCCTCGACGGGCCGCAACTGCACCCGGCCGCCCACGTGCCCCCTGACCTCGCCGATACGCCCGTCCCGCACGTCCACGGCATGACTGCCGACGGCCGGCCGCTCGCCCCGCACCACCGACGCCAGCTTCTCGGCGACACGGACATTGCAGCGCCCGAGGTCCACGAGCGGGAACGGCTCGTCACCGGCGCCGGTCACCGGATCCACGCACAGAGACGGCAGGACGACCCCGGCACCCACGAGCGCCTCCCGCAACGACGCCACCACTTCTTCGGTCGACGGCACACTTGCCTCCACGGTCCACACAGAGTTTGCGATTCACAACACAGCGTGGCGGTCACGGCTCTAGCCTGGCCATACGGGAGACACCAACATCTCCGATGTTCGACCTGGAGCTGCCATGCCGGGACCCAAGGACCTCGACCCGTCGTCATCACCCCGCGCGCTGCTGGGCGCGGAGTTACGTCACGCCCGCGAAAGAAAGGGCCTCAGCCAGGAGGCCCTGGGCCTGAGGTTGTTCGTCAGCGGCACGTTCGTGGGGCAACTGGAGGCGGGGACGCGGCGCTTGCGGCCGGAGATGGCTCCGCTGGTGGACGAGGTGCTGGGGACGAACGGGTTCTTCGAGCGGAACTGCGAGGCGGCGAACAAGTCCCGGTATCCGGAGCACTTCGCGGAGGCGGCGGAGGCAGAGGCACAAGCGACGGCGATCAGGCAGTACGCGCCGTTGCTGATCCCGGGGCTGTTGCAGACTCCGGCGTACGCCCACGCCGTGAACCGCGCCTATGCCCCGACGGCACCCGAAGAGACCATCGACGAGTGGGTGGCGGGCCGGATGGAGCGGACGCGTCTACTCGACAACCCAACAACGCCGATGTTGTGGATGGTGCTTGACGAGGCGGTGCTGCGCCGCGAAACGGGTGGGCGTGCGGTGATGGCGGAGGCCCTGCGCCATGTCGCCGACCTGGCCCGGCGGGGCCGCGTCATCGTGCAGGTACTTCCCTTCAGTGCGGGAGCACACAAGTCGATGGAGGGTTCGCTGCGTTTGATGGACTTCGAGGACGCCCCTCCGTTGGTCTACTTCGAGGGGCCCAGCACTGGGCGACTGGAGGACGACCCGGCCACCGTCGCCCAGCTCAGGTTCACCTTCGAACTCCTCACGGCCTCCGCGCTTTCGCCTCAGAAGTCCCTGGCGTTGATCGAGCAGGTGGCGCAGGATTACGCACATGAGGAACATCCCTGAGTACGACCTGAGCACGGCTACCTGGCACAAGTCGAGCTACAGCGGCGGGGGCGGCAACGAGTGCCTGGAAATTGCCCGCTGGCGCAAGTCGACGTACAGCGGCGGCAGCGGCAGCGACTGCCTCGAAGTGGCCGACGGCCACCCCACCGTCGTTCCCGTCCGCGACTCCAAGAACCCCCACGGCCCGAAGCTCATCTTCCGCGCATCATCTTGGGCGGCCTTCGTTCGAAGCGGTCAGGATCTGACCTAGTTGCCCCCTAGCGTGGCTGTCATGACTGAGACCACGCACAACAACGCCACCACCCCTGCCACCGGCGAGCGCGCCGACATCCTGGAAGCACTCGCCAAGCAGCGGCACTTCCTGCGGTTCACCACGCGGGACCTGACCGACGAGCAGGCGGGACAGCGGACCACGGTCAGTGAGCTGTGTCTGGGCGGCCTGATCAAGCACGTCACGTCGGTGGAGCGGCACTGGGCCGAGTTCATCCTGCACGGCCCGTCCGCGATGCCCGACTTCACCGCCATGACCGAGAAGGACTGGGCCGCGCGGGCCGACGAGTTCCGGATGCTGCCCGGTGAGACGCTGGCCGGCGTCCTGGCGGCTTACGAGGAAGTGGCGGCCCGGACCGACGAGTTGGTCACCACCCTGCCCGACCTGAACGTCACGCATCTGCTGCCCAAGGCACCGTGGAACGAGCCCGGGGCTCGGATGTCGGCCCGCAGGGTGCTGATGCACGTCGTCGCCGAGACGGCCCAGCACTCCGGCCACGCCGACATCATCCGCGAGGCCCTGGACGGCGCGAAGAGCATGGGCTGAGCGCGCCCGGGGCTCAAGCGGCCAGCCCCGAGCCGCCATTTCAAGGAATGGTTGGAGGGCCTCAACCCGCCCTCCCACCCCGCGAGTTGACTTGACGAGTTCGGCTTGCCACGCACAGTGATGGTCGTCTAGCGTGCCCGAATAACGAACAGCCCCCGCCAGGTGCTCGCAACACCTGCGGGGGCTTGACCTACAAGATCGAAAAACAGGTTCGATCCCATGGCTGACGCCAACTTTAGTGCTGCCTCCCCGTCCGCGCACGCGACCCCGCACCCAATGGCCAACCCGGGCTACGGAAAAAGGTCGGCGCCGGACCAACACCCCCGCACGAACCACGACTTCGCCGCACTCCCACCCCGGGAAGCCGCGATCGCCGCGTACATCGACCGCTTGCCCGACGGCGCCGACATCTCCGTAAAGACGCTGGCCAAGCAGCTCCCGTACGGACAGTGCGCGCTCCGCACGGCCCTCAACAACCTCCAGCGGGCAGGGCACTTGCGCCGAGGCCGCGAGCACCTGACCGCCGCGTCGGGCAGCGCCCGCTGGATCACCCGATCGTGGTTCTCCCGTACCGCACGCGACGACGCGTGGTGGGCTGCGTTCACGAGGGGTGACGTACCGCGGGAGCCCCCACCGGACGGCCCGCCCCGTCAGACCCGCTCCCGCGCCCACGTCCTGCTGGCCGCCCTCGGCCGCGAGGCCCCCGCGCTGTCGCTGTCGGCCGCCGAGTGCGCGATGCTCGCGCCGCTGGTCGCCGAGTGGTACGCGCGAGGCGCCACCGACACGGACGTACGCCGCGCCCTGACGACCGGCCTCCCGACCCCGGTCCACCACCCGGCCGCCCTGCTCCGCACCCGCCTCACCACCAAAATCCCCCCTGAACCGGCCCCGCCCCGTCCACCCCTGCGCATCCTGGAATGCGCCAAGTGCGGAGTCCCCGGCCGCCCGGAGGCCCTACCGGGCGGCGTCTGCGGAACGTGCCGGGGCGAAGGCGCCCCCAGTCGCCACCACGCGCCTCCGCAAGCCTCCACAGTCCAAGCCCGCGCGGCGGAAATCCGTGCCGCAATGGATCAACGACGACACGAAAGGACACCCGCGTGACAGCTCCCACGGTCCGGCGCCACCACTCCAGGGCAGGATGGGAGGAAGGAGGCGACGCCATGACCCCAGACACCGCTGAGCGCCCGCAGATGTCCGTCGAGGACTTCGATGAACTCGTCCGCAGGGCTCCGGAGGAGCTGCGCGACAGGCTGGAGTTCCTCGGCGGGCGGCTGTGCATCCGGCACGGGCCGCTCGACGTCGACGAATTCGAGGAGCTGGCCGCCGCAGCTCCGGAAACCGTGCGGCTCGAGTACATCAACGGAAGGGTCGTAGTCAAGGCCATGCCGGACGGCAATCACGGCGAGATCTTCATGTGGCTCGTGCGCCAATGCATGCAGCAACGGCCTGAGCTGAATCTCATGCCCGAGCGGGGCGTCAAGGCCGAGACATACCGCAAGGGCCGCGCCCGTACGGACGGGTTCCTGGCACCGGTGGGCCACTTCAAGGGTCATGGCGAGTGGTCGGCATCCGACGGCGCCCTCATGGCCGTAGAGATCACCTCTCACGACCGGGACACCAACCAACGCGACCGTATCGACAAGCCCGTCGGCTACGCAGGGGCCAAGATTCCCGTCTACCTCCTCATCGACCGCGACATCGACACCGTCACGGTGTACAGCGAGCCGAAGGACGGACGGTACCTCCAGGCATCGTCCTACCCATGGGGGTCCATCGTCGAGCTGCCCGCCCCCGTCGGCATCACCCTGAACACCGAGGAGCTCAAGGACTACGCCGACTGACGCCCGCACGGACCCACCGGGCCGCGGCCCGGTTGGAGGCAGAGCCTCCCCATGTGCATGCTGAAGGCTGCCCCCAGCACCCGAGCACGCCAGCCGGCCCCCGCAAGCCCCCGGAGCCACCCGATGAACCACGCCCAGCTGACCGCCCTCGGCCGAGCCCTCCGCCTCGTAGGCGAACACGGCGAATCCCTCACCGCCGACACCTCCGACGCCAAACTCCACGAGGTCAAGGCCGACCTCCGCCGCGCCCTCGATCTCCTCGACGAGAGCGTCACCAGCGCCGCCCCGACCACGCGCTGCCCGGAGCACCCGAACGGCCCGGTCGACACCGCCGCTCCCGACCTCTGCCTGCTCTGCGAGACGCGTCGCCGCGCGGCCCGCCGGGCCGAGTTCAACGGCTCCGGCCCGGCCGCTCCCTACGCCCCCGAGCACCCCGTCCCCTCCCGCTACGGAGTCCGGGGCGACCGCCCGCAGCCCCAGCAGCGCTGGCTGCCGGAGCTGTGGAACGGCCAGGAGTGGCAGCTGTGCGGCACCCCGCGCCGCGACCGCCGCGAGGCCGAGCTCTACCTCGCCGCCGCCCGCCGCGGCCCGCGCCCGGCGATGGCCTACCGGCTGGTGCACGAGTTCACCGACTACGAGGTGCTGCGCGTCTGGGGCACCCCGGTGAAGGTCGACATCGAGCCGCTCGGCAACCTGTAGTTCCGCCGGTTACCGCTTGGCCGCCCCCGCCGGTTCGGCCGAGCCCTCCGACCTCACCGGCTCCCCGTCCGCGGCAGCGGCCCCCTGCCGCGGGATGAACGACGCCACCACGAACGCCAGCAGCGCGGCTCCCGCACCCACGGCGAGGACCACCTTGAAGGCGTTCTCGGACGGCAGCGCGTAGCCGCCGAGGTTCGTCGTCATCTGGGCGAGGATCACACCGGCGACCGCACTCGCACTGGACGTGCCGAGCGAGCGCATCAGCGTGTTGAGGCTGTTCGCGGCGGCCGTCTCCGACGCCGGTACGGCGCTCATGATGAGGGCGGGCATCGAGCCGTAGCCGAAGCCGACGCCGGTGCCGATGACGCAGGCCACCAGGATGAAGTGCCAGACCTCGGACATCAGGACGATGTTGAGGCTGTAGCCGAGGGCGATGATCAGGACACCCACCATCAGCGTGACCTTCGGGCCCTTGGTCCGGGAGATCGCGGCTGACACCGGTGCCGTCGCCATCATCACCAGGCCGGACGGCGCCATGCACAGGCCCGCGACCAGCATCGACTTGCCGAGGCCGTAGCCGGTCTGCGCGGGGAGCTGGAGGAGCTGCGGGATGACCAGGCTCATCGCGAACATCGCGAATCCGACGGCGATCGAGGCCAGGTTGGTGACCAGGACCTGGCGGCGGGCCGTGGTCCGCAGGTCGACCAGCGGCTGCCCGGTCCGCAGCTCCCACCAGCCCCATGTCGGCAGGACGAGCGCGGCCGCGGTGAACAGTCCCAGCGTCGTGCCACTGCCCCAGCCCCAGTCGGCGCCCTTGGAGATGGCCAGCAGCAGACACACCAGGCCGACCGCCAGGCCCACGCCGCCGACCAAGTCGAACCGGCCGCCGGTGCGCACCTTCGACTCGGGCACGAACAGCAGCACGCACACCAGCGCCGCGACCCCCATGCCGGCCGACGTCCAGAACAGGACGTGCCAGTTGAAGTAGTCAGCGATCAGCGCGGCGGCGGGCAGACCGAGCGCACCGCCGATACCGAGGGAGGCGCTCATCAGGGCGGTGGCGGAGCCGAGGCGTTCGGCGGGGAGCTCGTCACGCATGATGCTGATGCCGAGCGGGATCACACCGGAGGCCAGGCCCTGGAGCACCCGTCCGACGATCATCGGAACCAGCGAGTCGCTCAGCGCGCAGACCACCGAGCCGGCCACCAGCAGCACGATGCTGACCAGCAGCATCCGCCGCTTGCCGTACATGTCGCCGAGCCGCCCCATCACGGGCGTGGCGACGGCCGCCGCGAGCAGCGTCGCCGTGACCGCCCAGGCCGTGTCCGACGCGGGCGCGTCCAGCAGCCGCGGCAGCTCCGGGACGATCGGGATGACCAGGGTCTGCATCAGCGAGACGACGATCCCGGCGAAGGCCAGCACCGCCACCACGGCATTCGTTCTCGGCGATGGGGGGTGGGACATTTCGGGGCCTCCGTCGGCGTACGGGCGCGAAAGCACGCGTAAGGCACGCGTGATTGACCGAGGCAACCTTAAGTCAGTTGATTGACTTACTCAAGCGAGGCAGGTCACCCCTCACGGGGAGGGATGACCGGACCTACGTCAGCTCAGGGTCTTCAGCGAGGCCGCGTCGTACGGCGCCAGCTCGTCGAAGCGGCCGCCCAGGACCTTCGCCGCCCACTGAGGGTCCTGGAGCAGCGCGCGGCCGACGGCGACGAAGTCGTACTCCTCGGCCTCCAGGCGGTCCAGGAGGTCGTCGAAGCCCTTGACCGTGGACCCCTCGCCCATGAACGCGCCGATGAAGTCGCCGTCGAGGCCGACCGAGCCGACGGTGATCGTGGGCTTGCCGGTGAGCTTCTTCGTCCAGCCGGCCAGGTTGAGGTCGGAGCCGTCGAACTCCGGGATCCAGTAGCGGCGGGTGGAGGCGTGGAAGGCGTCGACGCCGGCCGCGGCGAGCGGGGTGAGGATGGCCTCCAGCTCCTCCGGGGTCTCGGCGAGCCGGGCGTCGTAGGCCTCCTGCTTCCACTGCGAGTAGCGGAAGATGACGGGGAAGTCCGCGGAGACCCGCTCCCGTACGGCGGCCACGATCTCCGCCGCGAACTTCGTACGGGCGACCGGGTCACCGCCGTAGGCGTCGGTGCGGCGGTTGGTGCCCGCCCACAGGAACTGGTCGACGAGGTAGCCGTGGGCGCCGTGCAGCTCGACGCCGTCGAAGCCGATGCGCTCGGCGTCCGCCGCGGCCTGGGCGAAGGCGGCGATGACGTCGTCGAGGTCGCGCTGGGTCATCTCCTTGCCAGTGGGCTCGGTCTCACCGATGCGGATGCCGGACGGGCCGACGGCGGGGGCCTCGGGATACGGCGACTGGCCCTCCTTGCGCACCATGCCGATGTGCCACAGCTGCGGCACGATCGTGCCGCCGGCCGCGTGCACCGCGTCGGCGACCTTCGCCCAGCCGGCCAGCTGCTCCTCCCCGTGGAACCGCGGGACCCGGCTGCTCTGCCCGGCCGAGTCGTGCCCGACGTACGTGCCCTCGGTGACGATCAGGCCCACGCCGGCCGCTGCGCGCCGCGCGTAGTACGACAGCACGTCCTCGCCGGGGACGCCGCCCGGGGAGAACATGCGCGTCATCGGCGCCATCACGATGCGGTTCGGCACGGTCAGGCCATTGATGACGGTCGGCCGAGACAGAATCTGCGCCGCCCGGGAGGCGGCGGGCTGGGTGACGGTCACGTGGAGGGCTCCTTGGAACGGGGTTGCTTATACCGGTCAGTATGTGCACACGCATTGTTGCACCACATTAAGCAACGGCGAGTGTGATGCTGCGCATTCCCAAGGAGGGGGACAGGTTTCGTAGCGACGGCGGCTACACGAGGGCTGGTCGCGCAGTTCCCCGCGCCCCTAAAGGGGCGCTGGCTGCAGTGCCCTTCTTTTAGGGGCGCGGGGAACTGCGCGACCAGCCCCCACCGGCCCGCACCCGCCAAAACACCGAGGGCGGCACCCCCTGTCGCAACAGGAAGTGCCGCCCTCGGCAAGGACGTTGATCAACCGGAGGTCAAAGACCCCGAGGCCGATCAGAAGTCCATGTCACCGCCCGGCATACCGCCACCGGCAGGCGCGGCGGCCTTCTCCGGCTTGTCGGCGATAACAGCCTCGGTGGTGAGGAACAGCGCAGCGATCGACGCGGCGTTCTGCAGCGCGGACCGCGTCACCTTCGCCGGGTCGATGATGCCCTCGGCGACCAGGTCGACGTACTCACCGGTCGCGGCGTTCAGACCGTGACCCGGGGTGAGGTTGCGGACCTTCTCCACCACGACGCCGCCCTCAAGACCGGCGTTCACGGCGATCTGCTTCAGCGGAGCCTCGAGCGCGAGCTTGACCGCGGCGGCACCCGTCGCCTCGTCACCCTCGAGCTCCAGCTTCTCGAAGACACCGGAGGCCTGCAGCAGGGCCACGCCACCACCGGCGACGATGCCCTCCTCGACGGCCGCCTTGGCGTTGCGCACGGCGTCCTCGATGCGGTGCTTGCGCTCCTTGAGCTCGACCTCGGTCGCGGCACCGGCCTTGATGACGGCGACGCCACCGGCGAGCTTCGCCAGGCGCTCCTGGAGCTTCTCGCGGTCGTAGTCCGAGTCGCTGTTCTCGATCTCGGCACGGATCTGGTTCACGCGACCCGCGACCTGGTCCGAGGAGCCCGCACCGTCGACGATGGTGGTCTCGTCCTTGGTGATGACGACCTTGCGGGCCTTGCCCAGGAGGTCCAGGGAGGTGTTCTCGAGCTTGAGACCGACCTCCTCGGAGATGACCTCGCCACCGGTGAGGATGGCGATGTCGTTCAGCATGGCCTTGCGACGGTCACCGAAGCCCGGGGCCTTGACCGCGACGGACTTGAAGGTGCCGCGGATCTTGTTGACGACCAGGGTCGACAGGGCCTCGCCCTCGACGTCCTCGGCGATGATCAGCAGCGGCTTGCCCGACTGCATGACCTTCTCCAGCAGCGGGAGCAGGTCCTTGACCGCGGAGATCTTGGAGTTGGCGATCAGGATGTACGGGTCGTCGAGGACGGCCTCCATACGCTCCATGTCGGTGGCGAAGTACGCCGAGATGTAGCCCTTGTCGAAGCGCATACCCTCGGTGAGCTCCAGCTCCAGACCGAAGGTCTGGGACTCCTCGACGGTGATGACGCCTTCCTTGCCGACCTTGTCCATCGCCTCGGCGATGAGCTCGCCGATCTGGGTGTCGGCGGCGGAGATGGAGGCCGTGGAGGCGATCTGCTCCTTGGTCTCGACATCCTTGGCCTGCTCGAGCAGGGCGGCGGAGACGGCCTCGACGGCACGCTCGATACCACGCTTGAGGGCCATCGGGTTGGCGCCGGCGGCTACGTTGCGCAGACCCTCCTTGACCAGGGCCTGGGCGAGAACGGTCGCGGTGGTCGTACCGTCACCGGCGACGTCGTCCGTCTTCTTGGCGACTTCCTTGACCAGCTCGGCGCCGATCTTCTCGTACGGGTCCTCGAGCTCGATCTCCTTGGCGATGGACACACCATCGTTGGTGATCGTGGGGGCGCCCCACTTCTTCTCGAGGACGACGTTGCGACCCTTGGGGCCGAGCGTCACCTTGACGGCGTCCGCGAGCTGGTTCATGCCGCGCTCGAGGCCGCGCCGCGCCTCCTCGTCGAACGCGATGATCTTGGCCATGTGAAGTGGTCCCTCCAGGACTGGGGGTGATTCCTTCGGACCGCGCCCGCGCCCGCGACGGACGGCTCACATGCCTTGTGGTTCCTTGCCCCACCCGGCCTGCGGGCCTCACCGACCCGGTCCTTCTTTGTCACTCTCACCTTCAGAGTGCTAACGCCAATGATTAGCACTCGCCCCCGGAGAGTGCAAGGCGCCCTCGCGAAGCGAGGGCTCGATGTGGGGTGGCGGTCGGGCGACGGGCGGGCGCAAGCGGCTCTCGGGGATCGCCCCCCTGTGGCTGGGCACGGCGAAGGGCCCGCACCCCGGGAGGTGCGGGCCCTTCGAAGAAGAACGTCGCTGCTGTTAAGTCGACGCGTGCTTCAGCCGGTCGCCAGCCGGACCATGTCCGCCTGCGGCCCCTTCTGACCCTGCGAGATCTCGAAATCGACCCGCTGGCCCTCTTCCAGGGTGCGGTACCCGTCCATCTGGATCGCGCTGTAGTGGACGAAAACATCCGCACCACCGTCGACCGCGATGAAGCCGTACCCCTTCTCCGCGTTGAACCACTTGACGGTGCCCTGAGCCATGCCTAACTCCCCTATTACTGGCCCTTGCACAGATCCACACTTCGCGGATCCGGGTCAGACCTCACCCCCCATCGGTCGGGGGCGTGCGCCGGAACGCGTCGACCGCGGCTGAATGTATCTGCCCAACTGCCGTCTGCAACAGGTCAATCGGACGAGAAATCCGGGCACGACCGGTCGGGAATGTGGGGACAATTCCGCTGACTTCAGGTCAAGTCGGACCCGGCAAACGGAACAAAAGCCGCAAAAAACCCGCACACTTTGGCTACTTCTTGTCGGGCTCGCGGTGGAGATAAAGGGGCGCCGACCCTTGGATCGGCGACGCGTTCCCCAACTGTACCTCGCTCAACCACACAGAATTGCCCCCTCCGCTTCTCTCACGGAGGGGGCAATTCGATGAACTCTCGGTGACCGGGGTTACCGAAGGTAATGATCGGTCATTCGGTCAGCCTCGATCAGCCACCGGCGACGGCCGGGATGATGGAAACGCCCGCACCGTCCGGCGTCGCCGTCTCCAGCCCCTGCTCGAAACGGACGTCGTCGTCATTGACGTAGACATTCACGAACCGACGCAGCTTGCCCTGGTCGTCCAGCACCCGGGCGGCGATCCCGGTGTGGTTCTTCTCCAGTTCGGCGATGACCTCGCCGAGGGTGCCGCCCTCGGCTGTCACTTCGGCCTGGCCACCCGTGTAGGTACGCAGGATGGTGGGGATGCGGACGTTGACGCTCACGTATGACCTCCGGTCGGGTAGTCGCCCCTAGGGGCGCGGGGAACTGCGCGACCGGCCCCCACGGCCCGCAGACGAAAATCCATGGGACAGGCCCCTAGACGAGACCAGCCTCGCGGAACGAATCAAGGTTGGGACGAATGGTCGCAGTAAGCCCCGTACCGGCCACCGCGTCCAGCGTCTTGAGTCCGTCGCCGGTGTTCAGCACGACAGTCGTCAGGGTCGGGTCGAGCAGTCCGTTCTCGATCAGCTTCCGCGTCACGCCCACGGTCACACCACCGGCGGTCTCGGCGAAGATCCCCTCGGTCCGCGCAAGCACCTTGATCGCGTCGACGACCTGCTCGTCCGTCACGTCCTCCACCGCACCCCCGGTACGACGGGCGATGTCCAGCACGTACGGCCCGTCCGCCGGGTTGCCGATCGCCAGCGACTTGGCGATGGTGTTCGGCTTCTGCGGCCGTACGACGTCGTGCCCCGCCTTGAAGGCCACCGACACCGGCGAGCACCCCTCGGCCTGCGCACCGAAGATCTTGTATGGCTTGTCCTCGACGAGCCCGAGCTTGATCAGCTCCTGCAGCCCCTTGTCGATCTTCGTGAGCTGCGAGCCGGAGGCGATCGGGACGACCAGCTGGTCCGGGAGCTGCCAGCCGAGCTGCTCGCAGATCTCGTACGCGAGCGTCTTGGAGCCCTCGGCGTAGTACGGCCGCAGGTTGACGTTGACGAAGCCCCAGCCCTCACCGGCCGGGTCGCCGATCAGCTCGGAGCAGAATCGGTTCACGTCGTCGTAGTTGCCCTCGATGCCGACGAGCTCGCCGCCGTAGATCGCGGCCATGACGACCTTGCCCTGCTCCAGGTCGTGCGGGATGAAGACGCAGGAACGGAAGCCGGCCCGGGCGGCCGCGGCACCCACCGCGCCGGCGAGGTTGCCGGTGGAGGAGCAGGAGAGGGTGGTGAAGCCGAAGGCGCGGGCCGCCTCCAGGGCCTGGGCGACGACGCGGTCCTTGAAGGAGTGCGTGGGGTTGCCGGAGTCGTCCTTGATGAACAGCTTGCCGGCGTCCACGCCCAGCTCACGGGCGAGGTTGTCGGCCTTGACGAGCTGGGTCCAGCCGGGGTTGATGTTCGGCTTGGTAGCCACGTCGGCCGGGACGGGAAGGAGGGGCGCGTAGCGCCAGATGTTCGCGGGGCCCGCTTCGATCCGCTTGCGGAGCTCCTCGGTGTCGTAGGCCGAGAAGTCGTAGGCGATCTCCAGCGGGCCGAAACACTCCTCGCAGGCGAAGACCGGCCCGAGGGGCACCCGGTGACCGCACTCGCGACAGGAGAGCGCGGCGGCGGGGCCGAGGTCTACCGTGGAAGCGGTGGTGGAGTCGGTGGTGCTTGCAACAGTCTGCGCAGCCATGTGAGGCGAGGCCCTTTCTCCTCATCTTCCTCACGACGCATCTCGCCGTGAGACGGATTTGGCACCTTCCCTAGCCGGGAGCCTCGCGTGAACGAGACCGGCTGGAGGGTTGCCGGGGCTTCATCGGGCCGTATCCCTCTGCCCCTCTGGATGAGCGGTATGAAGTTGTGGTCGGCGGCCAACCAGGACATGCGATGGTCACCCGCGTTGTTCAAGACTGTAACCGACAACCTGGACAGTTGAGATAGTCGTCCGAACCGCGAGATGGATCACACGCGAAGGAGCCGCTTACGTGCTGGAAGAAGTCGAGCGCTGGCTGAGCACCCGCTCCTGGTCCGCGAGCGATCGCCCGCTCCACCAGATCCTGGCCGCCAAACAGCGTACGGGCCGGTCGGTCTCCGTCGTCCTGCCCGCGCTCGACGAGGAGGAGACCGTCGGCGACATCGTCGCGGTCATCCGTCACGACCTCATGCGGCAGGTGCCGCTGGTCGACGAGATCGTCGTCGTCGACTCGGGCTCCACCGACCGCACCTCCGAGGTCGCCGCGGCGGCGGGCGCGACCGTGGTGCACCGGGACGCGATCCTCCCGCGCGTCCCGGCCGTGCCCGGCAAGGGCGAGGTGCTGTGGCGCTCGCTGCTCGTCACGACCGGGGACATTGTCTGCTTCATCGACGCCGACCTGAAGGACTTCTCCTCCGACTTCGTCTCCGGCATCGTCGGCCCGCTGCTCACCGACCCCGAGATCGACCTGGTCAAGGGCATGTACGACCGTCCCCTGGGCGGTGCGGCGGGCCAGGGCGGCCGGGTCACCGAACTGATGGCCCGCCCGCTGCTGAACATGCACTGGCCGCAGCTGGCCGGCTTCGTGCAGCCGCTCGGCGGCGAGTACGCGGCCCGCAGGTCGCTGCTGGAACAACTGCCGTTCCCCGTCGGATACGGCGTGGAGCTGGGCATGCTGGTCGACGCCCTGCACCTGGTGGGCCTCGACGCGCTGGCCCAGGTGGACGTGGGCGTGCGCAAGCACCGCCATCAGGACGGCCAGGCCCTCGGCCGGATGTCCGCGGCGATCTATCGCACGGCCCAGCTGAGGCTGGCCCGGGGCCATCTGGTCCGCCCGTCCCTCACCCAGTTCGAGCGGGGCGAGGACGGTTTCGAGCCGCGTACGTACTCCGTGGACACGGAGGAGCGGCCGCCGATGGTGGAGATCGCGGAGTACGCGACGAGGAAGGTCGCGTGAACGACGGACACCCGCCGTATACGGGCCGGACGATGATGCGCCACTGAGCTGAACCGCACGTTTGAGCGTTTCCGAGCCGGGCTAGGTTGACGCGTATGGCTTCCACGCAGGGTGCTGCCGAACAGGGTGCTGCCAAGGTGCTGGTCGCGTCGAACCGCGGCCCGGTCTCGTACGAGGTGCAGGGCGACGGCTCGCTGCGCTCCAAGCGGGGCGGCGGAGGTGTCGTCTCCGGACTGTCGGCGATCGGGCCGGACGCGGGCGCCCTGTGGGTGTGCTCGGCGTTGTCCGACGGCGACCGGGAGGCGGTGCGGCGCGGGGTCGGCGAGGAGGGCGTGCGCATGCTGCCCATCCCGGCCGACGTGCACGCCGACGCGTACAACGGCATCGCGAACTCGGTCCTCTGGTTCGTCCACCACATGCTGTACCAGACGCCGCTGGAGCCGGTCTTCGACGCGGAGTTCCGGCGCCAGTGGGCGGCGTACGAGACCTACAACCGGGCGTTCGCGGAGGAACTGGCGCGGCAGGCGGCGCCGGGCGCGGCGGTGCTGGTGCAGGACTACCACCTGTGCCTGGTGCCGGGGATGCTGCGCGAGCTGCGCCCGGACGTGCGGATCGGCCACTTCTCGCACACGCCGTGGGCGCCGGCGGAGTACTTCCGGATGCTGCCGGACGACATCCGGTCCCAGCTGGTGTGGGGGATGCTCGGCGCGGACCGGCTGGCGTTCCTGACCTGGCGGTGGGCGTCCGGCTTCATGGCTTGCGCGAACGAGATCGACGCCGAGCGGATCCAGGTGTACTCGCCCGTGCCGAGCGAGCCGAAGCACATCGAGCACACCCCGACGGGCGCGCCGCCGCTGAGCACCACCTGGATCGGGGTGCACGGGCTCGGGGCCGACGCCGAGTTCCTGCGCGAGCGCTCCCGCCGGCCGGACGTCGAGGAGCGGATGACGGCACTGCGGCACGAGATCGGCACGGCACCGGACGGCTCCGCCCGCCGGACGATCGTCCGCGTCGACCGCACCGAGCTGTCCAAGAACATCGTGCGCGGCCTGCTGTCCTACCGGCAACTGCTCGACGACCACCCCGAGTGGCGGGAGCGGGTGGTGCACGTGGCCTTCGCCTACCCGTCGCGACAGGACCTGGCGGTGTACCGGGACTACACGGCGGAGGTCCAGCGGCTGGCGGACGAGATCAACTCCGCTTACGGGACCCCGACCTGGACCCCGGTCGTCCTCCACGTCAAGGACGACTTCGCCCGGTCGCTCGCCGCGTACCGGCTGGCCGACGTGGCCCTGGTCAACCCCGTCCGGGACGGCATGAACCTGGTCGCCAAGGAAGTACCCGTCGTCTCCGACGAGGGCTGCGCGCTGGTGCTCTCCCGGGAGGCCGGTGCCTACGAGGAGCTGCGCGACGACGCGATCACCGTGAACCCGTACGACGTGATCGACACGGCGCGGGCGCTGCACGAGGCGTTGTCCATGAGGCCGGAGGAGCGGGCGGAGCGGTCGAAACGGCTGGCCGCGGCTGCGACGGCGCTGCCGCCGGCTCGGTGGTTCCTGGACCAGTTGGACGCGCTCACGGATGAAGCGGCCGGGGAGTCCGGTCAGCCCGCCTGATCGGCGATGGCCGCCAGCAGGCGTACGACCCCCTGCGGGCCGTCGACCACGACGTCCGCCTTCTCCGACAACTCCGTGACCTCCTCGCTGCCGCTGCAGACCAGGAGGCCGGGGGTGCCGTCGGAACGGAGTTCCTCGACGGCGGCGTACGCGGGGAGGTCGCCGAGGTCGTCGCCGGCGTAGAGGACGGACTCGGCGCCGAGGTCGCGGGCGTAGTCCAGGAGGGCCACGCCCTTGTCCATGCCGGGTGGGCGCAGTTCGAGGACCATACGGCCCGGTTCGACGATGAGGCCGTTGCGGGTGGCGAGGTCGGTCAGGGGGGCGCGGAGGGTGTCGAAGGTGCCCTGGGGGTCGGGGGCGCGGCGGGTGTGTACGGCGAGGGCGTGTCCCTTGTCCTCGGTCCAGGTGCCGGTGGTGCCGATGCCGTCGAGGACGCCCGGCAGTTCGGCGCGGACGGCCGCGATGCCGGGGTGGGGTTCGGGAGCGGTGACCTTGCCGGTCGTGGCGTCCCAGCGTTCGGCGCCGTAGTGGCCGAGTACGACCAGGTGCTCCAGGCCGGGGGTGTCGGCGAAGCCGCCGTAGCGCACCGCGGTTTCGGCCGGTCGGCCGGTGATCACTGCCACGGCCGCGACGCGGGGGGCGAGGGCGGTGAGGGCGGGGACGGCCTCGGGGTGCGGCCTCGCCTTCTCGGGGTCCGGGACGATCGGGGCGAGGGTGCCGTCGAAGTCGAGGGCGATCAGTGCGCGGGCGGGGCGCCTGAGAATCGCGTCGAGGCCTGCGCGGCCGGGCCGGGTGGTGGGGGTCGGGAGAGCTTCCGTATGACTACCCATGCCCAGACTTTATCCGCCCCCGCCGCCCCTACCCGTCCCATCCTTCTGGGGCTCCGCCCCAGACCCCGCTCCTCAAACGCCGGAGAGGCTGAGTACTTCAGCCCGTCCGGCGTTTGAGGACGAGGCCCGGAGGGCCGACAGCGGGGGTCTGGGGGCGCAGCCCCCAGGGAGGGGACGGGTAGGGGCGGCGGGGGCGAGGAACGGGTGTCAGCGTTCGGCGCGGTGCTGTTCTCTCAGTCTCCGCAGGCGATTCACCGTCACCGGGTCATGGGCCAACGCCCGCGGGTCGTCCAGCAGAGCGTTCAGCAGCTGGTAGTAGCGAACCGGCGCCAACCCCAGCTCCTCCCGGATCGCCCGCTCCTTCGCCCCGGGCCCCGAGAACCCCCGCCGCTCCAGCGCGAGCACACCCCGCTCACGCTCGGCAAGGCCCTCCCGCTCAGTCGGCTCGTCACTCATGCCCCGCACACTAGCCCCCGCCACCGACACCTACTCCGCGCTCTCCGCCCGCGACGCGGTCGACTGGAGCTGCCCAAGAATCGCCGACGGACTCCCCCCGGAGGCCACCGCCCCACCGATCCGCTTCTTGACCCCCGCACTGACCGCGGCCCACGACGTCCGCCCCACCGGATACAGCTCGGAAAGCGACAGCTGCTCCAGGAACGGCTTGAGATCGGCGTCCTGAGGCGCCCCGCTCATCACGGTGGACGCGGAGTTCGTGACGGGCAGCAGGTCGTACTCCCGGGAGAAGTCGAGGACGTTCTCCTTGTCGTAGACGAAGTCGAGGAAGTCGCCCACCTGCTCGGCATGACCGTTCTGCTTGAACGCCGTCATCCAGTCGGCCACACCCATGGAGACCTTGGTCGGCCCCTCCCGCCCGGGCATCGGCACCATGCCGAACTTCACGCCCTTCTTGGCAGCCATCTGCATCAGGGAAGGGTGGCCGTTGAGCATGCCGACATCGCCCGCCGCGAACGCGGAGAACGCCTCGGCCCGGTTGAGCCGCCCCGGCGCGACCGGCCCGGTGAGCCCCTTGCCGACGAGGTTGTTCTTCAGCCAGTTGAAGGTGGCGACGTTCTCCGTGGAGTCGATGCTGTACGTGCCGAGCTCCGCGTCGGTGTACCCGCCCCCACCGCTGAGGAGCCACTGCATGGTCTCGGCCTGCGCCTCCTCGGGCCCGAGCGGCAGCGCGTACGGGTACTTCACGCCCTCCGCCTCGAGCGCCGCGGCGTCGGCGGCCAGCTCCCGCCAGGTGGTCGGCGCGGTGAGGCCGGCCTTCTGGAAGAGGGTCTTGTTGTAGAAGAGCAGCCGCGTGGAGGAGGCGAAGGGAATGCCGTACTGCACCCCGTTCACCTGCCCCGCGTCCGCGAGCTGCGCGACGAGGTCGGCCTGGACGGGGATGGAGAGGAGATCGTCCGCCTCGTAGAGGAGGTCCTTGGCGGCGTAGTCGGCGTACGCGCCGATCTGCGCCATGTCCGGCGCCTTCCCGGCGTCGACCATCTCCTTGACCTTGGCGTCGACGTCGTTCCAGGAGTACACGGTGACGTCGACGTGCACGCCCGCGTGTTCCTCCTCGTACGCCTCGACGAGCTTGTCCCAGTACTTCTGGGAGCTGTTGGCCTCGCTGTCGCCGTAGTCGGCGGCCACCAGCCTCAGCGTCACCTCGCCCGAACCACCGGTCAGCCCACAGCCACCCAGCGTCGCCACCAGCCCCAGCGCGGACACCGCCGCGATCGTCCCCGTACGCCTACGCCGCTGCACGCAGAACCGCCCCACACCCATCATTCGAAACTTTCGAAACGTCATACATATTGCCCCCATAAGGTCTACACCACGTAAGTGGACTAGACCTCTCGCGGGTACGCAAGCCACACTGTCCCCCGTGAGACATGTCATCGCCCTCGATGTGGGCGGCACCGGGATGAAGGCCGCCCTGGCAGGGGCGAGCGGCGAGCTCCTCCACCAGGTCCGCCGCCCGACCGGGCGCGAGCGCGGGCCGGACGCGGTCGTCGAGGGCATCCTCGACTTCGCCGCCGAGCTGCGCGCGTACGGCGAACAGCGCTTCGGCGAGCCCGCTGCCGCTGTCGGCGTCGCCGTCCCCGGCATCGTCGACGAGGCCGAGGGCATCGCCGCCTACGCGGCCAACCTCGGCTGGCGGGACGTACCCCTGCGCCGGCTGCTGGCCGACCGGCTCGGCGGCATCCCCGTCGCCCTCGGCCACGACGTGCGCACCGGCGGCCTCGCGGAGGGCCGGATCGGCGCGGGCAAGGGCACCGACCGCTTCCTCTTCGTGCCGCTCGGCACCGGAATCGCCGGCGCCATCGGCATCGACGGCCGGGTGGAGTCGGGCGCGCACGGCTTCGCGGGCGAGATCGGCCACATCGTCGTACGCCCCGGCGGCACCCCCTGCCCGTGCGGGCAGCGCGGCTGCCTGGAACGGTTCGCGTCCGCGGCGGCGGTCAGCGAGGCATGGGCCGCCGCCTGCGGGGACCCGGAAGCGGACGCCGCCGACTGCGCGAAGGCCGTCACGTCCGGCGACCCGAACGCCGTACGGGTCTGGCAGCAGGCCGTCGACGCCCTCGCCGACGGCCTCGTCACCGCCCTCACCCTGCTGGACCCGCGCACCCTGATCATCGGTGGCGGCCTGGCCGAGGCGGGGGAAACGTTGTTCACACCCCTGCGGGACGCCGTCCGGCAACGGGTGACCTTCCAGAAGCTGCCGTCCATCGTCCCCGCGGCCCTGGGCGACACGGCGGGATGCCTGGGCGCGGGCCTCCTCGCCTGGGATCTCCTCACATCCACCGACCGCACGGAGGAATCGGCCTGATGGCAGCCCACCCAGGGGCGCGGGGAACTGCGCGACCAGCCACACACGACCCGCAGCCCGCGTCCGGCAAAGCGCCCCTGATCCTGTCCGGCGCCACCGCGGTGATGCCCACAGGAACCGTCAAAGACGCCCAAGTGATCATCGAGGGCACCCGAATCACCGCCACAGCCCCGGAAAACGCCCACCGCATCGCCCTCGACGGCCACTACGTCATCCCCGGCTTCGTCGACATCCACAACCACGGCGGAGGCGGAGCCTCCTTTACCTCAGGCACCCCCGACGACGTACTCAAGGGCATCCACACCCACCGCCTCCACGGCACCACCACCCTCGTCGCCTCCACCGTCACCGGCGACATGGACTTCCTCACCCGCCGCGCAGGCCTCCTCAGCGAACTCGCCGAACAGGGCGACATCGCCGGCATCCACTTCGAGGGCCCCTTCATCTCCCCCTGCCGCAAGGGCGCCCACTCCGAGGCACTCCTGCGCGACCCCGACCCCGCGGAGGTCCGCAAGCTGATCGACGCGGCGCGCGGGCACGCCACGATGGTCACCCTCGCCACCGAACTGCCGGGCGGCCTCGACTCCGTACGCCTCCTCGCCGAACACGGCGTCATCGCGGCGATCGGGCACACGGACGCGACGTACGAGCAGACGGTGGAGGCGATCGAGGCGGGCGCCACGGTCGCCACGCATCTGTTCAACGCGATGCCGCCGCTGGGCCACCGCGAGCCTGGCCCCATCGCGGCCCTGCTGGAGGACGAGCGGGTGACCGTCGAGCTGATCAACGACGGCACCCATCTGCACCCGGCGGCGCTGGAGCTGGCGTTCCGTCACGCGGGGGCGGACCGGGTCGCGTTCATCACGGACGCCATGGACGCGGCCGGCTTCGGCGACGGCCGCTACATGCTCGGCCCGCTGGAGGTGGAGGTCGCCGACGGCGTGGCCCGCCTCGTCGAGGGCGGCTCGATCGCCGGGTCCACCCTCACCCTGGACCGCGCCTTCAAGCGGGCGGTGACGATCGACCGGCTGCCCGTCGAGGACGCGGTGGCGGCCCTGTCCGTCAACCCGGCCAGGCTGCTCGGCCGCTACGACCGCATCGGTTCCCTGGAACCCGGCAAGGACGCCGACCTGCTGGTGCTGGACGCCGACTTCGACCTCAAGGGCGTGATGCGCCGCGGCGAATGGGTGGTCGATCCGCAACTGGGGTGATCTGTCCTGCTGTTGAGGGCGGCGGTTGTCCTGCGAGACTGGGACGGCCGCCGTCCTTTTGGCATGATCAAGGCCTCCAGGCGGAGCGTCCGGTGGACAGCCGGCAAACGCGTTCCGAACCGCTCGCATTCTGAACTTCTTCGGGGGAGGTCGGCCCAGGTGATCCTCACGGTCACGCTGAACACCGCTCTCGACATCACCTATCGCGTACGGTCGCTGCGGCCCCACACATCCCACCGCGTCTCCGAGGTGACCGAGCGCCCCGGCGGCAAGGGCCTGAACGTGGCCCGGGTACTGGCGGCCCTCGGGCACGAGGTGGCGGTCACCGGCTTCGCGGGTGGCGCGACGGGCCGTGTCGTACAGGAACGGCTCACGGCGACGCCCGGTGTGGTGGACGCGCTCGTCCCGGTGGCGGGCGCGACCCGGCGCACGATCGCCGTGGTCGACGAGCGCTCCGGCGACACGACCCAGCTGAACGAGCCCGGCCCGACGGTCACGCCCGCCGAGTGGTCCGCCTTCCAGGAGGCCTACGAGGGCCTGCTCGCGTCGGCCTCGGCGGTCGCCCTGTGCGGCAGTCTGCCGCCGGGGGTGCCGGTGGGGGCGTACGCCGGTCTGGTGCGGGCCGCGAAGGCCGCCGAGGTGCCGGTCCTGCTGGACACCAGCGGAGAGGCGCTGCGCCGCGGCGTCGCCGCCCGCCCGGACGTCATCAAGCCGAACGCCGACGAACTCGCCGAACTCACCGGGTCCCACGAGCCGTTGCGCGCCACGCAGGACGCCCGTCGGCGGGGGGCGCGGGCGGTGGTCGCCTCGCTCGGCACGGACGGCCTCCTCGCCGTGACCGCCGAGGGCCGCTGGCGCGCCACCCCGCCGACCCGCCTCCACGGCAACCCGACCGGCGCCGGCGACGCGGCGGTCGCGGGCCTGCTGTCGGGCCTGGTCGAAAACCTGCCATGGCCGGACCGGCTGGCCCGGGCAGCGGCGCTGAGCGCGGCGAGCGTGGTGGCACCAGTGGCGGGGGAGTTCGAGCGGAGGGCTTACGAGGAGTTGCTGGGGCGGGTGACGGTGACCGGGGAGGTCACCGCCGCCTGACGGCTACGACTTGACCCACCCCTTGACCAGCCACATCTGGTCGATCAGGGCATCGCACTGGTTGCCCTGCTCGCACGACACCTTGATCGTGTTCGTGCCCTTGTTGAGCTGGATCCAGTTGTACGTTTTCGTCCAGCCCTTCTCGTAGTCGCCCTCAGGACCCTTGGCGTAGTTCTTGAGGTTGACCGGCGAGGTGGACGGCGTGCCGTTGACCGTCAGGGTGGCGTTGCCGTCCTTGCCGGGAACACTGAAGCCGACGTAGACCGTGTACTTGCCGCTCTTCGGAATCCCGTTCACGGACCAGGTGACCGACGAGCCGACCTGGTTGAAGCCGGTGACATAGATTCCGCCGTCCGCCTGGGCGCCCTTGACGTCGGACGCGGTGGTGGCGCCGCCGGCGAGGGCGAGGGCCTTGGCGTCGATCGTCGGGAGGTCGTCCTCGGCCGCCTGGCTGTTGCTGTTGGACGGGCTGGGCGCGCTGCTCTGCTGGGACTGCGACGGCGTGGCCTGCGGGTCGTTGCCCGCGTTCTCCTTGTCGTCGCCGCCCAGCATGGCCACGCTGATGCCGATGACGACAGCCGCGACCACGGCGATGGCGCCGATCAGCAGGCCCTTGGTGTTGGGACCCCCGCCCCGGCCGCCGGAACCGCTGCCGCCGCTGTACGCCGGCTGCTGCTGGACCGTCTGCGCCCCGCCGGGATGCGTCTCCGGCGCCGCGTAGTGCGCGTTGGGCTGGCCGTAGGCGCCCTGCTGCTGCGGTATCTGGCCGTAGGCCGCCGTCGGCTGCTGCTGGCCGTACTGGCGCTGGCCGACCGCGCGCACCCGGTTGACCGAACCGGGGTAGCCGTAGCCACCGCCACCGGAGGGCGGCTGGGCGCCGTTGGCCTGCCCGTCGGCGTAGAGGTAGCCGAACGGGTCGTCGTCCTCGGGCGTAGTCGCGCCGTTGTTGCCGGACGTCATCCCTTGGGTACTCCTCACCAGGTGCGGGCGGATGCGATACGTGGGGTCAGACTGGCGAGCCTACCCGCTCCTGATGGCCCAAACGGGTGACTCGGATCGCATCAGCTCGCTGACCTGGCGGTTACCCGGCGCGTCTGTGCTGTTTGGGACGAGATCGTTTCTCTACGTACATCCGCTCGTCAGCGGACTTCAACACTTCGTCCGCTGTCATCCCGCAGTGTGCCCACCCGATGCCGAAGCTGGCGCCGACCCGGACGGCCCGCCCTTCGGCGCGGATCGGCTGGATGATCTCGTTGCGCAGCCGTACGGCGAGGTCCTGGGCGTCGGCGCGGCCGAGGCCGTCGGCGAGGATCACGAACTCGTCGCCGCCGAGCCGGGCGACGGTGTCGCCGTCGCGGACGCCGCGGGAGAGCCGGCGGGCGACCTCGATGAGGACCGCGTCACCCGCGTTGTGCCCGAAGCGGTCGTTGATCGACTTGAAGCCGTCGAGGTCGCAGAAGAGCACCGCGAGCCCCTTGGCGCCGTCGTCCCGCTCGCCCTCGACCGGGGCCACGGTGTGGACGTGGTGGTCGAAGGCGTCGAACGCCGCCGCACCGGGCCGGAAGTCGAAGCCGTGGCCGTTGGCGTCGTAGGCGGGGTGGCCGTAGGCGGCGTCGACCGGCTCCAGGGCGCCGAGCTGCGTCGCGCCGCGGGCGGAGTCGAGCGCCTGGGGGATGGTGGAGCGCTGGCAGAGCCGGGAGGACAGGCGGGCGCGCAGCTCGGCGGAGTTCGGCAGGCCGGTGAGCGAGTCGTGGGAGGCGCGGTGGGCGAGCTGGAGCTCGCGGCGCTTGCGCTCCTCGATGTCCTCGACGTGGGTGAGCAGGAAGCGGGGGCCGTCGGCTGCGTCGGCGACCACGCTGTTGCGCAGACTGACCCAGACGTACGTGCCGTCCCGGCGGCCGAGCCGAAGCTCCGCGCGGCCCCCTTCGGCGGACGTGCGCAGCAGGGTGCCGATGTCCTCGGGGTGGACGAGGTCGGAGAAGGCGTAGCGGCGCATCGCGGAGGCGGGGCGGCCCAGCAGGCGGCACAGGGCGTCGTTGGTGCGCAGGATCCGGCCGTGCTGGTCGCCGCCCATCTCGGCGATGGCCATGCCGGAGGGGGCGTACTCGAAGGCCTGCCTGAAGCTTTCCTCACTGGCGCGCAGGGCCTGCTGCTCGCGTTCGAGCCGGACCAGTGCCCGCTGCATATTCGCGCGTAGACGTGCGTTGCTGATGGCGATGGCGGCCTGGAACGCGTACATCTGGAGCGCCTCGCGCCCCCATGCGCCCGGCAGCCGGCCGTTGCGCGGCCGGTCCACGGAGAGGACCCCGATCAGCTCGCCGCACGCGCCGCCCTGCACGCCGGGCGTGTACATCGGCGCGAAGAGCCGGTCGCTCGGGTGCCACTCGTCCTCGAAGCGGGGGGCGGGGCCGTCGGTGTACCACTGCGGGACGTCGTCGTCGTCGAGGACCCAGCCCTCGGTGTGCGGGATGAAGACCAGGTCGCCCCAGTGCCGGCCCATGCTCAGCCGGCGCTCCCACGAGTCGCGCGAGCCGACGCGGCCGGTGATGAGGGCCTCCGCGGCGGGGTTGCCGGCGAAGGCGGCGACGACCAGATCGCCGTCGGGGCGTACGAGGTTCACGCAGGCGAGCTCATAGCCGAGGCCGGTGACGACGCCGTCGGCGACCGTCTGCAGCGTGTCCGCCAGGCTGCGGGCCGTGTTCATGTCAGCCATGACCTGGTGCAGTTGCCGCAGGGTCGCAAGACGGACATACGGCTCCGACTCGGTCTCCATGCTCGCCCTCCCCCCGAGACCTCGCAGCGAATCAAGGGTGCTCTTCGGCGTATCTTCCTTGCTCGGTTCACCGCCACTGAATCACAGCGCGCTGCCCACTCGGTACACAGGGTCAACAATTAATGGCCCTTGTGACTCAAGTCACAGGTAAACGTGAACAATTGAGCGGCGTTTCTGCGTTTTTCCTGTGCGTTTACTGAACGCAAACTCTGTGTGCGTGTGGAGATGGCACGAAACGGTTCTGAACGGCACCCGGGCCGCTGTCCGTCCGTAGTCCTAGGACCCTTCTCGGGCGAAGGCCCGATGTCGGGTGCGGGGGACCGACATTAGCGTTTTCGGCGTGCCGAACACTTCCCCGCTCCCGTCGCCCGCGCCGCCCGTGGCCCCCCTCCTCCCCGCCGCCCGCGGCGCCGCCCGGCATGCTGAGGGAGTGAGCAACGACGAGTTCCGTGCCGCCATGTCGCGGTTGGCCGCAGGTGTGGTCCTGGTGACCGCGCTGGAGCCACCGCTGGACCCGGACGACCCGCACGCCCCGGCCGGCGAGGACGTCGGCATGACCGCCACCGCGTTCATGTCGGTGTCCTTGGACCCGCCATTGGTGCTGGTCAGCCTGCGTGAGGGGTCCCGGATGGACGACCTGCTCGCCGAGCAGCCGCTGTGGGCGGTGTCGGTCCTCACCGAGAGCCAGCGCCATATCGCGGGCCGCTTCGCCATGAAGGGCCGCGTCAGCGACCGCCTGCTGTTCGCCGACATCCCGTACGTCCGCGGCCTGGAGACCGGTGCCCCGCTGGTCGGCGGCGCGCTGGCCACCCTGGAGTGCCGCACCGAACAACGCGTCACCGCCGGCGACCACACCCTGGTGATCGGCCGCGTCCTGTCGGCCTCGCTGCCGAGCGCGGACGGGGGGCCGTTGACGTATTTCCGTGGACGGTACCGGCAGTTGGGCTGAAGATCGCGGATCAGGCGCGGCGTAACGCGCGGACGAAAATCCGTGGCCGCCGATGATCACCCGTCATAGGTTCCCCGGATGACATCCACTCCGACGCCCCGGACGCCTCCCGCCCCGCGCCTCGAAAAGATCACACCCGGAAACTTCGAAGCGGCGACCGGCATACGCGTCCGCCCCGAGCAGGAATTCGCGGTCTCCCCCGTGATGCAGTCCCTCGCCGAGGCGTACGTCCATCCCGACGGCGTCGCCTGGCCCCGTCTGATCGTCGACGGCGACCGCCCCGTCGGGTTCCTGATGGCCTTCTTCGACATCGACTGGCGCGGCGACGGCACCCTGTTCCGCTCGGGCCTGTGGCGCCTGAACATCGCCGCCGGGGAACAGGGCCGCGGCTACGGCCGATTCGCGGTCGAGTCCGTGGCCACCGAGATCCGTCGCCGTGGCGGCCGCGAACTCCACGTCACCTGGCACCCCGGCCCGAACGGCCCCGAGGCCTTCTACCAGCGCCTCGGCTTCCTCCCCAACGGGGAGACGAGCGGCGGCGAGACGGTGGGGGTGCTGGAGCTGGCCGGGCCTACTCCGGCCTGACGTCGAGCCGGGACAGCCGGGCGGGGTCCGTCACGATGTCGATCACGGTGATCCGATCCCGTACGAACGCAAACTTCAGGGCCCGTTCCGGCCTGCCCCCGACCAGCACCAGGACGCCCGTGGCCCCGTCGACGAGCGCGGGGCGGGCGACTTCGGCGAGCGGTCCGAAGCTCGCCGCGCCCCGGGCCACCGCCGCCGCGCCCGTGGCCACCCCGGCCTCGCTGCGGGCGATGACGTCCGGGTCCAGGACGTCGAGGAGCCCGTCGAAGTCGCCGTCCCGGGCGGCCGCGAGAAACGCGTCGACCACCTGCCGCTGCCTGCGCTGCCGTGCCGGGCCGCTCTCCGGCACGTCGGCGCTCCGCACCCGGCGCCGGGCCCGGCTGGCGAGCTGCCGCGCGGCGGCCGGGGTGCGGTCCACGACGGCGCCGACCTCCTCGTACGGCACCCCGAACAGATCGTGCAGCACGAAGGCCAGCCGCTCGGCGGGGGTCAGGGTGTCCAGTACGACGAGCAGGGCGACGCCCACGGAGTCGGCGAGGAGGGCGTCCTGCTCGGGGTCGAAGGGAGCGGCGGTCGCGGGGGTGGGGGTGCCGGCGGCGACGGCTGTGGCGGTGGTGGTGGCCGTGGTGTCCAGGGGCTGCTCCGCGCGGGACTTGCGCGAACGGAGCATGTCCAGGCAGACCCGCCCGACCACGGTCGTCAGCCAGCCGCCGAGATTGTCGACCCGGGCGGTGTCGGCCCGGCTCACCCGGAACCAGGCCTCCTGCACCGCGTCCTCCGCCTCACCGCTCGACCCGAGCATGCGATGGGCCACGGCACGCAGACGGGCCCGGTGCGTCTCGAAGCGCTGGGCGAGGAAATCCGCCTCCGCGTCCCGGAAGCCACTGTCGTCGGCAGTCATCTGTCCCACCCTCTGTCCCACGCTCTGGTCGAGCTCCGCGATCCGTCGTCAGTGGCTTGACGGATGGGGCGACCAAGATGTGACAGCGGGAACGCGGACAGCGGCGGTCCCTACGTCCAGCCCTGCCCGGACCGGCCCCGCTTGGTGTCCGAACGCTGTTTCTTCTCCCTCAGGCGGCGCTCATTGATCCCGCGGGGGATACGGGTCGGCTTGCGCGGCTTCGGCGGCGGGGCGGTCGCCTCGGCGAGCAGCGCGGCGAGGCGTACGGCGGCGGTCTCGCGGTTGCGCCACTGGGAGCGGTGCTCGGAGGCGCGCACGGAGACGACGCCGTCGACCAGGCGGGACGCCAGCCGCTGCAGCGCCCGCTGCTTCCACACCTCGGGCAGCGCCTCCGTGGCCGCGAGGTCGAAACGCAGCTCGACCTGGGAGTCACTGGTGTTGACGTGCTGGCCGCCCGGGCCGCTCGACCGCGAGAAACGCCACATGAGCTCGGCCTCCGGGAGGGAGACGGAGCCACGGATGACGTAGGGACCAGACATGCCGTACATGTTCCCGCTTCTGTCCGGTCCACGTCACGCGAATATCCTCCCGGGGCCCCCTGAGAGTGCTCTTTGGCAAAGAAAGTAAAGACACCTGGAACTTGGGGTACCCCTCCTCGCGTTCATAGGGGTAGCTGTAGCTTCTAGCCGTACCGCAACGAGGGAAGGGACTCCCAACAATGGCTGTAAGCCTGTCCAAGGGTGGCAACGTCTCGCTCACCAAGGAGGCTCCGGGCCTGACCGCCGTCACCGTGGGCCTCGGCTGGGACGTCCGCACCACCACCGGCACGGACTTCGACCTCGACGCCTCCGCCATCGCGGTCAACCCCACGGGCAAGGTCTACTCGGACGCCCACTTCGTCTTCTTCAACAACAAGCAGACCCCGGACAGCACCATCGTCCACACCGGTGACAACCGCACCGGCGAGGGCGCAGGCGACGACGAGGCGATCAACGTCAACCTGGCCGGTCTCCCGGCCGACGTCGACAAGATCGTCTTCCCGGTCTCGATCTACGACGCGGAGAACCGCTCGCAGAACTTCGGCCAGGTGCGCAACGCCTACATCCGCATCGTCAACCAGGCCGGTGGCGCCGAGATCGCCCGCTACGACCTCTCCGAGGACGCGGCCACCGAGACCGCCATGGTCTTCGGCGAGCTCTACCGCAACGGCGCCGAGTGGAAGTTCCGCGCCGTCGGCCAGGGCTACGCCTCGGGCCTCGTCGGCATCGCCCAGGACTTCGGCGTGAACGTCTGACGGACGCTCTGCTGAACCGGAGCCCCCTGCCGCGGTCGCCGTGGCGGGGGGTTCCGACGTTCCGGGGAGCCGGAGTGTGGGGATTGCGGAGGAGCTCCCGGCGTTCCGGGGCGCCGGAGTTCCAGGCCCCCAGGACCATCACCCAAGGGCTTCGATTAGGTTGCGTCTCATGATCCTCGATCCCCTCCCCCTCACCCCCGACCACGACATCCCGGCCCCCCTCCTCACCGAACTCACCGCCCTCTACGCCTCCAACCGCGACTTCCACGCGCTGAGCGGCGACTTCCCGGACCCGGACGACATCCGGCCGGAGCAGGTGGCGGCCGCGCTGGCCGAGGAGTTGCGGGTGCCCGGGGCGGAGGTGCTGCTCGCGCGCAGCTCCGGGCGGCTGGTCGGGGTCGTGGTCACGCTGGCCCGGCACCCGGACCCGTCCGACCCGGACCCCTGGATCGGCCTGCTGATGGTGGACGCGGACGCGCAACGCCAGGGGCATGGCAGCCGGTTGGCCGCCCTCGTCGAGGACCGCTTCCGCACCGCCGACCGCACGGCCGTCCGCCTTGCCGTACTCGACAACAACCCCGCGGCCCTCGCCTTCTGGACGGCCCTCGGCTACGAGACCATCGGCTACGGACGCGACCGCCAACTCGACCGCCCCTGCACGGTCCTGCGCAAAGAGCTCGCCCCCTCCGCCGACGCCCACGCCGGCGCCGACGCCGACGAGGCCTGACCCGGCATGGACTGGACGCCCCTGGCCGGCACCGCCCTGGGCGCGCTCGTCGGCGTCGGCTCGACCCTGCTCGCGGACCGGGCCCGCTGGCGCCGCGACAAGGCCGACCGCACCCGGCAGGAGCGCCGGGACATCTATGTGACGGTCGTGACGAAGTACCGGCTGGCCTACGAGGCCATGCACGCGGCCGCCGTCACCGGACGCGACCAGCCCGACGCGGTGCGGGACGCGGCCGTGCGGGAGGCGTTCCGGGCGTCGGGCTGCGACGAGGCGCGGGAGACCGCTCTGATCTGCGCCCCGCAGGAGATGTCCGACCTGTTGGAGGACGTCTACGCGACCCTGCGGGACCTCCAGGAGGTGTTCGCCGCCGGTGATCCCCCGCTGGACTCACCGGAGCTGCAGGAGCGGCGGCTCAAGCACGCCGAGGCGATATGGGCGGCGCGTGCGGCGATGCGACGGGATCTCGACCGGTCGGCCTGAACGGCGAACCGCCGTCACGGGTGCTCGGGTCTGCCGTCCCCGTACAGCCAGTCCTCCCAGACCGAGGTGAAGTCCTCGTCCGGGGCCTGCTCCGCCACGTACGCGGTGAAGTCGTCGGTGTCCGCGTTGCCGTGCCGGTGGTCGGCCGTCCAGCCCTGGACGATGTCGTAGAAGGCGTCGTCGCCGACGGTCTGGCGGATCTTGTGGATGACCATCGCGCCGCGCTGGTACACGGGGTCGTCGGAGATGTGCGCGGCGCTCGTGGGCCTGGCGGGCGGGAAGTCCCAGAGGTTCTCGTAGTCGTCCTCGCCGTGGTCGTACAGGGCGTCGAAGGTCTCCTGCGCGCTGTCGCCGCCGTCGTCCTCCTCCCACAACCACTCCGCGTACGTCGCGAAGCCCTCGTTCAGCCACATGTCCCGCCAGCTCTTCGGTGTGACCGAGTTGCCGAACCACTGGTGGGCGAGCTCGTGGACGAGCAGTTCGGTGCCGGGGGCGCCGGGGAAGACGGGCCGGTTCTGGGTCTCCAGGGCGTAACCGGCGTCGCCCTCGTCGGCGACGATCGCGCCGGTGGAGGCGAAGGGGTAGGGGCCGAAGTTGGTCTCGGCCCACTCGACGATCTCGGGCAGCCGGCCGAGCACCTCACGGCTGGCCTCGTCCTGGGCGGGGGTCACCGCGGTGTAGACGGGCAGCTCGCTGTCGCCGGCGGCGGAGACGGTGGAGCGGCGGATGTCGTAGTCGCCGATGGCGAGGGCCGCGACATGGCTCGCCATGGGTTCGGCGGCGCGCCAGTGGAACGTCGTCCGGCCGTCGCCGCTGGTCCGTTCGGCCAGCTCGCCGTTGGAGACGACCTGGAGGTCGTCCGGGACGGTGACCGAGATGTCGTACGACGCCTTGTCGGACGGGTGGTGGTTGCCGGGGAACCACGCCATGGAACCGGTCGGCTCCCCGAGGGCGAGCGCGCCGTCGGCGGTGGGCAGCCAGCCCTCCTCGGAGCCGTCGGGGTCGGTGACGGTCTGCGGGGTGCCGGAGTAGCGGACGGTGAGGCGGAAGGTCTCGCCCTTGTCGAGGTCGTCGTGCGGGCGGACGACGAGTTCCTGGCCGTTACGGCTCCAGCGGGCCCGCTCGCCCTCCACGGTGACCCGCTCGACGTCCATGCCCTTGAGGTCGAGGTCGAAGGCGGAGAGGTCCTTGCCGGCGCGTGCGGTGATCTCGGCGGTGCCGCTGAGGCGGCGGTCGTCGGGATCGTAGGCGAGGTCGAGGGCGTAGTGGGTGACGTCGTAGCCGCCGTTGCCGGACTTGGGGAAGTACGGGTCGCGCACGCCGGAACCGCCGGGGGTGCCCTGGACGCCGCCTCCGCACGCGGTGAGGACGAGGAGGGCGGAGGTGACAGTCAGGGCAACGGGCGCGAAACGGGACACCCGGTGATCCTATGAGGTCGGCCGTGACACCATCACCTGCGTGCTCGACATCGGCTACGCCCTCTCCAACCGCTTCCCGGACCCCCCGCAGACGGACTACCGCCGCGCGGACGTCCGCGCCCTGCGGCACGACCTGTTCTGCGGTGACGTCTACCTCGCCGACACCAAGGCGGACCGGGAGTTGTCCACAGCCTGGGGATGGGTGCCGGTGCTCGACTTCGCCTGGGCCCTGTGCGACATCGCCGAGCGGCTGGACCGGGACCCGGCCGGCTCCCGCGCCTCCCGCCCCCAGCACGCGGAACTGGACTTCACCGAGTCCACGGACCGCATGCTCTTCGAGCGCCGCTTCGGCTGGGTGGACATCGAGGCGGACTGGATGCCCGCGGAGGAGGCCCCGCTGACCTTCTCGCACTCCGAACTGCGCCGCGAGGCCCGCGACTTCCTGCACGACCTGCTCGCCGACCTGGTCGACCTGCACGAGGACCTGGGCGAGAACCCGGCGATCTGGACGCTCCAGGCCCGCTTCCCCCAGGTGTCCTAGACCGGGCTGGACCGGGGGGCGGCCCCGCCGCACACAGCGAAGGAGCCCCGTCCCGCGAACGCGGGACGGGGCTCCAGATCTGAGCGCCGGGCAGGCCTTGCACCTGCATTTCCCCGCAGGAAGCGGGGCGTCTTTCCTTGGACCACCAACGCAGCACCGACCACCGGGAGTTCCGGCGAGCAGCTCAAGATCAATCATACCGGATCCATGCCAGTGCCCGCACCCCCGGACCGCCGTCCTCGCGCTAGGGGGTGCTTCGAAGGTCCTGTGCGGTGCCCGCGGTGTCCGGTGCGTGCCCTCGGCGTGCCGGACGAAGGCCCTCGTAGCGGAGCTACTTGGGCCTTTGGCCGGTGCGGCGAGGGTGCGTGCCGGGCGCCGTGGGTGCTGTGCAGGACCTTCGAAGCACCCCCTAGGCGCCGGCCTCCACCCTGATCCCCAGCTGCGCCGCCAGCACCGGAGCCAGATCCAGCAGTTGCCCCGAACTGATCACCGCCCCCGAAAGCCGGTCCACCCCGCGCGCGATGTCCAGCTCGGCCGCCTGGCGCAGGTCCACCTCGGCCAGCGTCACCCCGGTGAGGTCGACCCCCTTCAGCGCGCAGTCCACGAACTCCACCCGCTCCAGCCGGGCGCCCCCGAAGTCCGGCTCGACCAGGACGCAGCCCTCGAAGACGACGTCCTTGAGCCGGGCCTTGCGCAGGTTCAGATAGTCGATCTTGCCGCCCCGGATCACGACCCGCTCCAGCGCGGCCCCGTGCAGCTGCACCCCGCCCAGCCGGGCGTCGACCAGCTCCACGTCCCGCAGGGTCGCCTCGGCGAGATCGGTGCCGACACCCCGTAGCCCGGTGAGGACCGAGTCGAGGATCCGGGCGTGGTGGAGTCTCGTCCCGTCCAGCGCGCAGCCGGTCAGCGCGCAGTCCATGAAACGGGCGCCCGCCCCGTCCTGCCCGGTGAGGTCCTGCTCCCGGAACTCCAGCCCGTCGTAGTCCCCGTCCGGCTCCAACTCCCCTTCCCCGAACGGCTCCAACGGCGGCAACCGCAGCTCGGGCCGCCGCGCCCCCTTCACGCCGCCCCTGCCCGCACCGCCCGCACCACCCGCACCCGTCGCTCTCCTCGCCATGCCCCCCATGCTGCACCCCGCCACTGACAATTCCCCTGACCTGCGACGACACGGCCCTGGCAGCCCCTGCGACGCCCCGAACCCGCCCTGGTCGCCCACCCGGCCGCCGCCCCGATGTCACATTCCGGGTGCCCCGCGTCGTCGTAGTCACAGAGAAGGCCAGAAAGGCGACCCCGAGTACGAGGGAGACCCCCAGCCATGCACCGCATCACCGTCGTCGGCGGCGGCTTCGCCGGACTCACCGCCGCCATCACCGCCGCCGAGGCGGGCGCCAAGGTCACCGTGTACGAGGCCCACCACACGCTCGGCGGGCGGGCGCGGACCGCCGAGGGGCCGTACCGGACGAACGACGGGCCGCACGCCCTGTACAGCGGCGGCCCGCACTGGGCCTGGCTCAGGCAGCGCGACCTCATCGGGCCACTCGCGCCGATCCCGCCCCTGGAGGCCGCCCTGCTGCGGCTGCGTCATCGGGGCGTCCTGCGCCGCACCCCACCGTTCGCCCTGCTGAAGCTGCTGCGGCGGGGCCTGCCGCAGGCGCCCGTGGACGTCGACTTCCTCACCTGGGCCACCGGCATCGCGGGCGAGGAGGGCGCCCGCGCCGCCGCGCACTACTCGGCCGTCGCCCTGTTCCACCACGACCCCGGCGCCGTCTCCGCCGCGTTCGTGCAGGAGCGGCTGCGGCGGGCCACCAAGCTCCCGCCGGAGGCGCACTACCCGCGGGGCGGCTGGGCGACCGTGATCGACCGGATGGCGGCGCGGGCCTGGAACCTCGGGGTCCGGATGGAGACCCTGTCCCGCGTCGACAGCCTCGACGACCTCGACAGCCGGGCGGCCGGGGCGCCCGTCGTCGTCGCCACCTCCCTCGACGCGGCCCGCCGTCTCCTCAAGGACGACTCGCTGACCTGGACCAGCGGCCGTACGGCGCTCCTCGACCTCGCGGTGCGGACCCGGCGCGGGGACGCCTTCGTCGTCTCCGACCTCGACGCGACCGGCTGGCTGGAGCGGTTCACCGCACAGGACCGGTCCCTCGCGCCGGCCGGCGAGCAGCTGATCCAGGGCCAGATCCCGATCGCCCCGCACGAGACCAGGGCCGACGGCGTCGCCCGTGCCGAACAGCTCCTCGACCTCGGCTTCCCCGGCTGGCGCGAACGCGTCACCTGGCGGCGCGAGTCCACCGCGAACGGCCGTACCGGCGCCGTGGACCTGCCCGGCACCAGCTGGCGGGACCGCCCGGCCGTCGACCGCGGCGCCGGGGTCTATCTGGCGGGCGACCAGGTCGCCGCCCCCGGCGTCCTGTCCGAGGTCTCCTTCAACAGTGCCCTCACGGCCGTGTCCCTCGCCCTGGGCCGGCACGCCCTTGACCTCAAGAGAGCTTGAGGTTGCAGCATCGATCAGCCGCCCCGTGACGGGGCGGGCGCCCTGACACACCGAGTTCCGACGATGGGGGACCCCGATGCACGCCATCCGCCTGCACGCCTTCGGCCCGGCAGAGAACCTCACCTACGAGGAGACCGACGACCCCACCCCCGGCCCCGGCCAGGTCCGTATCGCCGTGGCGGCCGCCGGGGTCCACCTCCTCGACACGGCCCTGCGCGAGGGCATCCAGGGCCCGGCGCCGCAGCCGCCCACCCTGCCCACGATCCCCGGCCGCGAGGTCGCCGGCGTCGTCGAGTCCCTCGGCGAGGGCGTCGCGGAGCTGTGGCTCGGCAAGCGCGTCGTCGCCCACCTCGGATTCGCGCCGGGCGGCTACGCCGAACTCGCCGTCGCCGACGTCGACCGCGTCCATGAGATCCCGGCCAACCTCGACCCGGCCGAGGCCGTCGCCATGATCGGCACGGGCCGTACGACGATGGGGATCCTCCAGTTCGCCGAGCTCGGCCCGGACGCGGTGGCCGTGATCCCGGCGGCCGCGGGCGGCATCGGCACCCTCCTCGTGCAGTACGCCAAGAACACCGGCGCCGTCGTCATCGGCCTCGCGGGCGGCCCCGAGAAGGTCGCGCGCGTGCAGGAGAACGGCGCCGACCTGGCCGTCGACTACAAGGACCCGGTGTGGCCGGAGAAGGTCCGCGCGTTCCTCGGCGGGCGGCCCGCGAGCGTCGTCTTCGACGGCGTCGGCGGCGACGTGGCCCGCGAGGCGGTCGCGCTGCTCGGCCCCGGCGGCCGGCACCTGGTCTTCGGCTGGTCCGGCGCGGGCCTGCACGACGGCACGCCCTACTTCGTCGAAGGCGTCTCCCAGCAGGTCCTCGGCCCGCCGATGATGCGGCGGGCCGGCGGCCCCAACCCCGTACAGACCCTCGAACTGCGCGCTCTCGCCGAGGCCGCCGAGGGCCGTCTCACCCCGGCCGTGCAGCGCTTCCCGCTGGCCGAGGCGGCGGCCGCCCATCGCGCCCTCGAAACGCGCGGAACCACCGGAAAGGTGGTACTGGAGCCATGACCGACCGCAAGCCCTCGCGGGACCGCGTACCGCCGCAGTCCCGCGACGGGGGAGCGCACTCCAAGCACTCCTGCCCAGATGCGACACGCCCCGAACCATGGTCTTCTGGCCAGGTGAATGTCACCCGAACGGGTGAACCCGCCCAGGCCGCCGACCCCGACCCCCGCCGCTGGTGGGGCCTGGTGATCATCGCGCTCGCGCAGCTCATGGTCGTCCTCGACGCGACCATCGTGAACATCGCGCTGCCCTCCGCCCAGAGCGATCTCGGCATGACCGACGGCAACCGGCTGGGGGTCCCCCCACGCCTTTAAGGCAGTGGGGGAGGGTGATCACCGCCTACACGCTGGCCTTCGGCGGACTGCTGCTGCTCGGCGGCCGCATAGCCGACCTGGTGGGCCGCAAGCGCACCTTCGTCCTCGGCCTGGTCGGCTTCGCCGCCGCCTCCGCGCTGGGCGGCGCGGCCACCTCGTCCGGCATGCTCTTCCTGCTGGCGACGGTCGGCATGGTGCTCCTGACCCGGCTGACCGTGCACTCGTCCTACGCGGGCGACATCCTGCCCGCCCTGATCCTCATGGGCCTCGGCATGGGCCTGATCTTCATGCCGGTGTTCGCCACGGCGACGGCGGGCGTGGCCCCGCAGGACTTCGGAGTGACCTCCGCGACCATCAACACCTCGCAGCAGGTGGGCGGTTCGATCGGTACGGCCCTGCTGAACACCATCGCCACCACCAGCAGCGCCGCCTACATCACCGCCCATCTCACCGACCCGGCCCAGCGGGCCCTGGTCACCAAGGAGGGCGTGGTCCACGGCTACACGGTCGCCATCTGGTGGGCCGCCGCCATCATGCTCCTGGCCGGCCTGGTCGCCGCCCTGATGGTCACGGCGAAGCCCCCGAAACACGGCGCCCCGCAGGACACGCGGGTCCCGGAGTCGGTGGCCTGAGCGGCCGCCCCGACGACAGGGGGAGGGACCCCACCGGACCGCGGAGCCCCTCCCCCACCCCTTCACAACACCGGCGCTCAGCCGACGACCGCCTTCGTCGCCTTGCTCAGCGCCGACCCGTCCTTGTGCCCGGTCCGGCGCGCGGTCACCTTCACGGTGATCTTCTTGCCCTTCTGCGCCGCCTTCAGCACCAGCGACGACTTGGTCGCCCCGCTGATCGCCTTGCCGCCCGCGTACCACTGGTACGCGTACGACGTCGCCGCCGGACTCCAGGTCCCCCTGGACGTCTTCAGCGTCCTGCCGACCTTCACCGTCCCGCTGATCACCGGCAGCCTGGTCGCCTTCGGCGCGTCCCCCTTGGCCACGACCACCGCCGCCGAGGTCGCCGACCCGCTGCCCCAGCCCGACCTGACGGCCGTGACGGTCGCGGTGAGCTTCTTGCCGACGACCGAGGCCGCGACGGTGTACGAGGCCGAGGTCGCCCCGGCGATCACCTTGCCGTCGGCCTTCCACTGGTACGTGTACGAGGTCGGCGCCCCCGACCAGCTCCCCGGCGCCACCGTCACCTTGGCGCCCGTCTTGGCCGTGCCCGCCACCTTGGGGGCGGCCGTGTTCCTCAGCTGGGGCTGGGTGACGGTGAAGCTGCCGCGCGGGTACTCGCAGCAGTTGGTGAGCACGCTGACGTTCCAGCTGCCCGCGGCCACGCCGGTCAGGTCGAGGGTGGCGGTCAGCGTCCTGTTGTCCGCGGAGACCGACTGGGTCGTCGCGGTCAGGGTCCTGCCGCTCTGGGACAGCCGTACCGTCGCGTTCGCGGGCAGCGCGGTGCCGGTCACCGTGAGCGTGACCTTGCCGTCGGCGACCCCGGTGTCGGGGCTGACCGAGGTGACGCTCACCTTGTCCGTGCCGCACAGCCCCGACGCACAGGTCAGCGTGGCCCGGTAGGCGGTGCGGGCCGCCTTCTCCGGCAGCCCGAGCAGGAAGAGGCTCGGCGCGGCCGCCGTGGTCGCGCCGCCCACCGAGCACGAGAAACCGGAGGTCGACGCCGTACAGCCGTTGTTCCAGGCCTTGTTGTACAGCGCGGGCACCGCCGTGGCGGTCGCGCCGCCCGTGTCCGTGATCTCGACGCCGAACCGGTCGTACCCAGCCGTCGGCAGCACCGCGCACACCGCGCTGTGCTGCTCGTCGAGCGTGCCGGTGACCGGCCCGTAGCCGTACGACACCGACGGCACCCTGGTGCACTCCGGCGCCGGACCGTCGGCGGTCGCGACGCGCAGGGCGTCCAGGTGGTACTCGGGGGCGGCCTTGAGGTGGGCCGGGGTCTGCACCAGGACCTGGTGAGTGGTGGACCCGGTGACCGCGCAGGAACGGTTGCGGTAGGAGCACTCGCCGCTGCCGTCACCGCCGAACACGGCGATGTTGGCGGTGCCGAGCGCATCCCGTACGTCGACGTGCAGGACGTCGGTGGCCGCGTCGGTGGTGAGCTGGTGGCAGTTCAGGGTGCCGGGCGCGCCGTAGCCGCCGGTCACGGACGGGCCACCGACCTTCACCGCCGCGGACTTCACACAGCCCGCCGAGGCGGCGCTCGCGGTCATGTCACGCCGGGCCAGTGTGTACGTGGCGGGCAGGTCCCGGCCGGTGACCAGCACCGTATGGGCCTTGCCCGGGGTCAGCGCGCAAACCGACCAGCCGTCGAGGGAGGAGGCGCGCTCGCAGACCTTCCGGCCGTCGGCGTCCACGACGGCGAACTTCGCCGGTACGCCCCCGGACGTGCTGACCAGTTGGAGGACCTCCGCGTCCGTGTGCGCGTCGGCCGGGATGCTCAGGCACCGCGAGAAGATGCCGTCCCCGGTGGTGAGCGTGGCCGTCGTGCCGTCGGTGGCGAAGCTGCCGGCCGGGAGGACCGGACAGTCGTTCGCGGCGTCGGTGCGGTGGAAGGCGATGGCGTACGGACCGGTCGCGCCGTCGCCGACGCCGTCGGTGTGCACCAGCGCCCGGTAGGGGGCCGCACCGGTCAGCTCGCAGTCGGCGTCGGCCAGCTGCCACGCGTCGCACCGCGCGACGCCGTCCCGGTCGTAGACCGCGATCTCGGCGTCCACCCCGGACGCGGCGAGCGGGGTGAGCGCGGCGAGGTGGGCGCCCTGCGGGACGTCCAGCGCCAGACAGTCGTACTGGCCGACCGTGCTCAGCTCTCCCTTGTAGGCCCCGGTACTCGTGGCCACGCACCCGGCGTCGGAGGCCCGGTCCAGCAGGAGCAGGTCGTCCGGGTCGGACTCCGCGTGGGCGAAGGGGTACGCGCCGTCGAGGACCGCGGTGTAGGTGCCCGCGGCCGGCAGCCGGCACGGGTCGCTCTCCCGGCAGACGATCTTCCCGGCCGTGTCGTACACCCGGACCGCGCTCGCGGAGTAGTCGTCCACGGAGTGCACGAGGTACGGGCCCGCCTTGTCGACGGTGAAGGTGAAGCAGGGGTTGTCGGCGAAGTCCAGCCCCTCCAGCGGCCCGTACGGGCGCACCGAGGCGGTACGGCAGCCCCGCGGGTCGGACAACGACCGCACCTTGACCGCGTACTCGGCGGGGAATCCCCGCTCCGCGTACGTCACCTGGGACAGCACCCGGTAGGGGCCGTCACCGGGCAGGACGCAGCTGCGGGTGTCCTCGTCGTCCTCGGTGACGCGCGGGCAGATCCAGGCGCCGGTCGGGTCGGTGATCCAGGCGAGGCTCTCGCCGTAGTACCGCGTGCCGTAGGTGAGCCGGACGCGTTCGCCGGCCGTGCCCTCGAACTCCTGGCAGTCGACCCCCAGCTTCCCCACCGAGGTCCGGCTCACCGCCGGAAGGTCCCAGCCGGTGCCGACGGACTCGAAGCAGCCCGGGGTGTCGGCGCCGAGCGGGACCACGGTGAACGAGGCCTCGGCGGGCGCCAGGCCGTCGTTGACGACGTCGAGCTTGTAGGTGCCGGCGGCGGGCACCTGGCAGCGGCCGCTCTTGTAGATCTGCTCGTCGTAGCAGTCGACCTCGGTGCCGTCCTCGGCGGTCAGGCGCGTGTACAGGTTGTCCAGCGACACCAGGTACAGGCCGGCTGCCCCGGCCGTCAGCGTGTAGCAGGCGCTGCTCCGAGCCGGGACGGAGGCCTTGGTGACCGCGTCCCCCGGGTCGCCGAAGGACGCGAGCGTGAGCGGCGCGCACTCCGGGTCGACGGCGACGGCGGGGCTGGCCCCGGTCAGGGTCACCAGTGAGGCGAAGAGTGAGACAACAGCGGCGAAGGCGGTCGGCAGCAGCGCCGGCCGCCTCCGTCTCGCGGACGGACGGGCGTCCTCGGGCAACGGATCCCCCCTGGATCACGAGTAGTTGAGGGGATGGTCGCACACGGGTACGACAGCCCGCGCACGAGATCCCGGGCGCCGGGCGGCGGTCAGTCCCGCCCGGCCACCCTGTCCGCCACCCGAGCCAGCCGCGACGCCTGCGCCGCCCCGCTGCCCTGCTCCCTGCGGTCGGCGGCCCGGTAGGTGGCGTACAGCCCCTGCACGCCGAGCCAGCGGAAGGGCTCCGGCTCCCACTTGCGCACCTTGTGCCCGACCCAGGGCAGGTCCAGGAGTTCGGTGCGCCCGCCCTGTCCCGAGTCCTGCTGGACGAGGTCCCGCAGGGTGCGGGCGGCGAGGTTGGCGGTGGCCACGCCCGAGCCGACGTAGCCGCCCGCCCAGCCGATGCCCGTGGAGCGGTCCAGCGTGACGGTCGCGCACCAGTCGCGCGGCACGCCCAGCACACCCGACCAGGCGTGCTCGATCCGCACCCCGGCCAGCGCCGGGAAGAACCCGACGAGGATCTCCCGCAGCGCCTCGACGGTCGCCGGCTGTGTCCGGCCGTCGTTGTCCGTCCTCGACCCGAACCGGTACGGCACCCCGCGCCCGCCCAGCGCGATCCGCCCGTCGGCCGTGCGCTGCGCGTACATGTAGGCGTGCGCCATGTCGCCCAGCGTCTCGCGCCCGTCCCAGCCGACCGACGCCCACTGCTCCTCGGTGAGCGGCTCGGTGGCGATCATCGAGGAGTTCATGGGCAGCCAGGTCCGCTTCTGGCCCTTGAGGCTCGCCGTGAAGCCCTCGGTGCAGCGCAGGACGTAGGGTGCGCGGACGGTGCCGTACGGGGTCACCGCGTGCTTGGGCCGGATCTCCGTGACCGGCGTCAGCTCGTGGATCGTCACGCCCAGCGCCTCGACGGCCGCCGCGAGCCCCTTGACCAGCTTCACCGGGTGCAGCCGCGCGCCGTGCGGCGTCCAGCTCGCGCCGACCGCGTCCGCCACCCGGATCCGCTCGGCGGTCTCCCGGGCGCCGTACAGCTCGCGGTCCTTCTCGCCGTACGACAGCTCGTGCTCGTGAAAGGCCTTCAGCCGGGCCAACTGGGCGGGCGTACGGGCGACTTCGAGCACTCCGCCCTGGTGGACGTCGGCGTCGATACCCTCGGCCTCGGCGGCCCGGACGACCTCGTCGACGGTGTCGTTCATGGCCCGCTGGAGCCGTACGGCCGCCTCGTGGCCGTGCAGTTTCGCGTACCGGTCGCGGCCCGCGAGGCCGTTGTACAGCCAGCCGCCATTGCGTCCCGAGGCCCCGTAGCCGCAGAACTTCTGCTCCAGGACGGTGATCCGCAGGAAGGGGACGGCCTTCTTCAGGTAGTACGCGGTCCACAGTCCCGTGTAGCCGCCGCCCACGATCACCACGTCCGCGGAGGTGTCCCCCGCGAGCGGTTCGCGGACCGCGGGGAGGCCGTCGTCCGCGTACCAGAAGGAGATGGCGCCGTTCACGGCACCGCTGACCGAGCTGCTCATGGGAGGACGTTAATTCGCGCGAGTCGTTTCCGGGAGCCCAGTAGCCTGCGAAAGGTGATCGACATTCCGCAGAAGCTCGCCGCATCACAGCAGGAGTACAACGGGGCGGCGGGCCGCGCGTTCATCGCCGGACTCCCCGCCCTGACCGCCGAATTCCTCGACCGCTGGGAGCTGAAGGTCGACGGCCGCCCGATGCACGGGGTCAGCGCCCTGGTCCTCCCGGTCCTCCGCCGCGACGGCACCCCCGCCGTCCTGAAGCTGCAACTGCTCGACGAGGAGAGCGTGGGCGAACCGGTGGCCCTGCGCGCGTGGGACGGCGACGGGGCGGTCCGGCTCCTCGACCACGACGAGGCGACCGGCACCATGCTCCTCGAACGCCTCGACTCCTCGCGCATGCTCGCCCACCACCCGGACGTCCACGAGTCCGTCCTGGTCATCGCCCACCTGCTGGCCCACCTCACCTCCTGCCCCGCCCCGGCCGGCCTGCGCCACCTCGGCGACATCGCCCGGGACATGCTGGAGCAGACCCCCGAGGCCCTCAAGCTCGTCCCGGACCCGGAGACCCGGCGCATCGTCGCCGACTGCGCCGCCGCGGTACGCGAGGTCATCGACACCCCCGGCGACCGCCTCCTGCACTGGGACCTGCACGACGAGAACGTCCTCGCCTGCGAACGCGCCCCGTGGCTCGCCATCGACCCCAAGCCGCTGATCGGCGACCCCGGCTTCGAACTCTGGCCCGCCCTCGCCAACCGCTTCGACCCCACCGACATCCTCTGGCGCTTCGACGCCATGACCGAAGTCCTCGCCCTGGACCGAGCCCACGCCCGCGCCTGGACCTACGCCCGACTCCTCCAGAACAGCCTCTGGGACATCGAGGACGGCCGCCCCGTGGACGAGGAGCAACTGGAAATCGCGAGGCGGCTTCGCGACCGCGCCAGCTAGCCTGCGCCCATGATCCGACCCGCCACGCCCGCCGATGTCCCCGCCATCCACGCCCTCGTCCGAGAACTCGCCGAGTACGAGAAGGCGCTGGAGGAGGTGAAGGCGACCGAGGAGCAGCTCCGCACGGCCCTCTTCGGCGACCACCCGGCCGCCTACGCGCACATCGCGGCCGACGACACGACCGGCGAGACCGTCGGCTGTGCGATCTGGTTCCTGAACTTCTCCACCTGGCGCGGCGTCCACGGCATCTACCTGGAGGACCTCTACGTCCGCCCCACCGCCCGGGGGGCCGGCCACGGCAAGGCCCTCCTCACCGAGCTGGCCCGACTGTGCGTGGAGCGCGGCTACCAGCGGCTGGAGTGGTCCGTCCTGAACTGGAACACCCCGTCCATCGCCTTCTACGAGGCGCTCGGCGCCCGCCCCCAGGACGAGTGGACGGTGTACCGGCTGACGGACGAGGCGCTGGCGGAGCTGGGCGGCGGCCTTCCGCAGGCGTGACCGTCCCCAACCGGCAACAGCGTGAACGAAGTTCGCATGACCCCTCACCGAATGGGCACGGCTTGCTGGCATGAGCCCCACGAATATGCGCCCCCCGCACTCCCCCGCGCCCGAGCCCCCTTTCATCCCCGGCCTCGAACTCTCCCGCCGCTTCTACACCGACGCCGTACGCCCCCTGCTGGAGGAGGCGGCCCCGGGCGTCCCCCACTCCGCCGCCCGCATCGGCAGCGGATCCGAGGTCCTCGGCTACGACACCCCCCGCTCGGCCGACCACGAGTGGGGCCCGCGGCTCCAGGTCTTCCTGCACCGGCACGACGTGCCCCGGCACGCGGCCCGGATCAGACACGTACTCGCCGAGCACCTCCCGAAGACGTTCCTCGGCCACCCGACCAACTTCGCGTCCACCGGGGAGACCCGCGACATCCGCGTCATGCGGTGCACCGACGGCCCCGTCCACCACCGCGTCGAAGTGACCGGCACCTCCACCTGGTTCACCGACACCCTCGGCTTCGACCCGGCGCAGGGCATCACCCCGGCCGACTGGCTGGCCGTACCCGGTCAGCTGCTCGCCGAGGTCACCGCGGGCGCCGTGTTCCACGACGGGCTGCACACCCTGACCCCGTTACGCCGGGCGCTGCGCTGGTACCCCCACGACGTCTGGCTGTACGTCCTGGCCTGCCAGTGGCAGCGCATCGCGCAGGAGGAGGCCTTCGTGGGCCGCGCCGGCGAGGTCGGCGACGAGCTGGGCTCGGCCGTCACCGCCGCCCGCCTGGCCCGCGACCTGATGCGGCTGTGCCTGCTGATGGACCGCAGATACCCGCCGTACGGCAAATGGCTCGGCAGCGCCTTTGCCCGCACCGCCGCCGGGCCCCGTCTCACCCCGGTCCTCACGGCCGCGCTCGCCGCCACGGACTGGCACACCCGCGAACGTCACCTGGTCCACGCGTACGAGATCGTCGCCCACCAGCACAACCAGCTCCGCCTGACCGACCGCGTCGACCCCGCCACGCGCCCGTACCACTCCAGACCCTTCCAGGTCCTGCGCGCCGACCGCTTCGCCGCGGCCCTGACCGCCCGCATCACCGACCCCGCCCTCAAGGACCTGCCGCTCTTCGGCGCGGTGGACCAGTTCGTCGACAGTACGGACGTCCTGACCCGCCCGGAGTCGGCCCGCACCCTGAGCCACGACGTACGCAAGCCCTAACCGGTTCGCACGGCCGACACGTCGCAGGCCGCGAGCGCCGACAGCTCCCGGGCGACCGCCGCACCGATCAGCTCGGCGTCACCGGCTCGCGCGTGGCTGACCACCGTGAGCGTGTAGGCGTCGGCGCAGTGCACGAGGCAGAGGTTCGCCGTGCCGGGAGGCGACAGCTGCGGCAGGGGGACGACCCGGGCCAGGGGGCGGCCGTGCAGACGACTGGGGTGGTCCCGCCACTTGAAGGCGGTGCACAGGCTGGTGGTGAGTTCGGGCCGGGCCAGCCGCCGGGCCATCACCCCGGCCAGCCACGGCACGGCACGCGCGGCACCCTGCAGCGCGGGAAGGATCGCGCGGTGGGCGTCGCAGCGCAGGTCGAACCCCGCGACCTGGTCCTGGCAGGCCGCGAGCCGCGCCACGGGGGACTCCAGGTCGACGGGCAGCGGCATCCGCAGCACGGTGACGCCGTTGCCGAGCTGCTGCGCGCTGCGACGGGTCCGCAGGTCGACCGGGACCGTGGCGTAGAACGGGTGCGATCCCTTCGACCAGGCCCGCAGCGGCCCGTGGCACATCCGCAGGGCACCGGCGTACGTACTCAGCAGCAGTTCGTTGAGGGTCGCCCCCCGCCCGTCGGCCGGCTGCCGACGGGCCGTGCGCATCACCCGCGGGTCGAGCTCCACCACCGCCACCGACGGCCGCGCCTCGCCGGCGGCAGCCGTCGGCAGGGGCCGCCCGAGCGCCCCGATCCGGCGCAACTCCCTGCCCACGACCGCCGCGCTGACGGCCGGACGCCGCCGTACGGTCGCGGTCGGGTCCGCCGCGGCCGGCCCGCGCGGTGGCAGCGGCGGTACGGCGTCGTCCATCAGCAGCCGGAAGACCGTCTCCAGCGACCTGCCGTCCAGCAGCGCGTGATGCGCGAACAGCACGAGGGCGTCGCGCGCGACCAGCAGCCGCCACAGCGGCCGTTCGGCCGGCAGCAGGTGACTCACAGCATCGGCGAACAGGGACCGCAGATCCTGGTCCGTGCTGGTGATGTGCGCGCCGGCGTCGAACGGCCGGGCGCTCTCCCAGCGGTGGCCCGACAGCGCCCCCGACCCGGCGGGCGGCCGCAGGACCAGGCTCATCCGCTCCAGCCCGCCCCACCGTTCACGGACCCGGGCCCGCACCCGCTCCAGGTCGAACGGCTCGCCGGGGAACACCCCGGCGATACCGATCGTCCCCGGCAGCCCGTTGCGCAGATGCCCTTCGTCGATGGCCGTCAGCCTCATGTGCCACAGCCGTGGGGCGAGTCGAACACGACACAGGCGTTGTGGCCGCCGAAGGCGAAGCTGTTGCTGATCACCGGCCCGTCCGGGATCTTGCGCGGCTCCCCGACGACCATGTCGAGCTCGCACCGGGGATCCAGCCGCGTGAGATGCGCGGTCGGCGGCGCGAGCCCCTCCCGCACGGACATCGCGGTGATCACTGCCTCCAGCGCCCCGGCCAGCCCCAGCCCGTGCCCGGTCACGGCCTTGGGAGCGGTGACCGGCACCGCGCGCGGGCCGAACAGCGCGCTGATGGCCTGCGCTTCGGCGAGGTCGTTCAGCTCGGTGCCGGTGCCGTGCGCGTTGACATGGGTGACGGCGTCCGCGGTCGTACCGGCGTCGGCGAGCGCCTGCTCCATGCACGCCCGGGCCCCGGCTCCGTCCGGGTGCGGTGCCGTCAGGTGGAAGGCATCGGACGTACGCCCGTACCCGGTGAGCGTGGCGTGGACGCGGGCGCCCCTCGCGCGGGCGAGGTCCAGCCGCTCCAGCACCAGGAAGGCCGCCCCTTCGGCGAGGACGAACCCCTGCCGTGCGACGTCGAACGGCCGTGACGCGGACGCGGGATCCTCGCAGTCGGTGACCATGGCCCCGGCCCGCCCGAACGCCAACGCGGTCGTCGGAGTCAGCGGACTGTCATGGCCCCCGGCCACCACCACGTCCGCGCACCCGGCCCGGATCATCTGCATCGCCTCGCCCACGGCATGCGTGCCGGAGGCGCAGGCGGTGGAGACCGTCAGGCTGGGCCCGGTGATCCCGAGTCTGGCGCTGATCCAGTACGCGCCCGCGTTGTTCATCAGCCGGGGCGCGTAGAGCACGTCGGGCTGCCCGATGCCGTTCTCCTGGCTGGTCACCCCGCCGTACCCGGTACCGGTGACCACCGCCCGCCGGCCGGGACCGACGTGCAGCCCCCCGGCGTCCGCCACCGCGTCCACGGCGGCGCACACGGCCAGCTGCACCGAACGGTCCATCCGGCGCACCTCCTTGGGCGCCAGAGAGCCGGCCGGGTCGAACGCCGTCATCGCGGACGCCGGGTACACGACGGTGCCCTCGTCGTCGAAGGCGTGCAGCCTCGTCGCGGAACGGCACCGCACGAGACTCTCCCAGAGCTCCTCCGGACTCGCCCCGGCCGCGCAGCGGACCCCGAGGCCGGTGACGGCGACGGCGGGTCGGCCGGTCATCGGGCGAGGGTGCTGTGGGCGCCGGGGGTACGCAGCCGCACGATGAGGTTGGCGACATCACCCACGGTGGACACGCCGGCCTTGTCGGTCCCTCTCAGACTGACGCCGAACAACTCCTCCGAGGCCGCCTCCAGTTCGGTGATGTCCAGGCTGTCCGCGCCCAGGTCGGCGACCAGCCGAGCCTGCGGGACCACCGCCTCCGGCGGCACCGACATCACCCGCGCGCACAGCGGGCGCAGCGCTTCCCATACGTCGCCGTGTTCCGCTTCCATGCAACTGCCTCCATCTTCTGGTGCCGTCAGGGCACTGACGGCGTCGCCATCCCGGCCCATGTCTCGAACTCCGTGACGACCGCGTCGGCGAACCGCTCCGCGTCGTTCGGGCGCAGGTGGCACACCACGGTGAGCGTGAACGTGTCCCCTGCCTGCGCCAGGGCGAAGCTGACCGTGCCGGGGTGCTGCAGGGGCGGCAGCCCGACCGTGCGCACGAGCCGACGGCCCTGGAAGGTGCCGGCTCCGCCGGGCCACTTCATCGCGGTGGTCGCGGTGGCCGCGAAGCAGTTGTGCCGCCCGCGGTCGGCCAGCAGCCCGGTGACCCAGGGCCCCGTCCGGCGAACCGCTTCTGCGGCCGGGAACAGCACGGTGGCGTGCGCGGCGGCCCGCTCGGGCACACCGGCCATCGCGGCCTGGCCGGCCCGCAGTCGCGCCACGGGACCGTCCACGTCGACGGGCAACAAAACCCGTACGACCGTGAGGGTGTTCCCGAGTTCGCCCGTGGTCGCCCCGGTGCGCAGATCGCACGGTACGGCCGTGTAGACCGGTTCGTCGCGTTGCCGCCACCGCCGCACCGGCCCGTACCGGTCCCGCACCGCCCCGGCCACGGCGCCGACCAGCAGCTCGTTCAGCGTGGCGCCCCGGCCGTCGGCCGGCTGCCGACGGGCGGACCGGACCGTGTGCGCGGGCAGTTCACGCACGGCGACCGAGGAGCACGGCTCCCCGGGCGGCCGCATCGGAAGAGCCTGTCCCGCGGCCGCCAGCACCCTGAGTTCCCTGCCCGCCGCCCGCAGTCCGACCCGCGGCAGCGGTGCCGACCGCACCGACTCCCGCGCCGCGGGGCCGTCCATCAGCGCGCGCATCAACGTCGCCAGCGACCGCCCGTCCAGCAGCGCGTGCTGGGCCACCAGCGCCAGCGCGAAGTCACCGCCGTGCGCCACGTCCGGGACCACATGGAGCCGCCAGGGCGGCAGCCCGCCGGGCAGCGGCCGGTCCACGCTGCGCGTCCACAGGTCGTCCAACTTGGTCGGCGTCACGCCGACATGCGCGCCGGGATCGAACGGCCCCGGCACGGCCCACCGCATCCGTCCGCGCCGCCCGAACAGCCCTCGCCGCACCGCCGTACCGCCCCGGAGGCCGTCGAGGACGCAGTTCATCCGCTCCAGGCCCGCCCACCGCTCGGCGACGCGCGCCCGCACCTGCTCCACGTCGGGCTGCTCGCCGGAGAGGACCACCGCCAGGCCGATCACACCCGGACACCCGTTGAGCAGCAGCATCTCGTCGGCATAGGACAGTCTCATGCGGTCTCTCCGGCTCGCAGTCCAAACGCCCGCCCCGTGATGGAGCGGGCGTTGAACCGAACACTTCCTACGGTCTACTTGAGCGCTCCGCTGTTGCAGCCCATGTCCGAGCCGAGGTGGCTGGGCTGCGCACCCGGGGAGCCCTCACCGTTGAGCGCGTTGCCCAGGGCGCCGTTGACCAGGCCGAGGCTGCCGAGGATGTCGATGTTCATGTCGTGCGAACGGCACTCGATGCCCTGCGTGATGTCGACGTCGTGGGCCATCGCCTCACCGTGGGCGGCGGCGGTGCCGGCGCCGAACGAGCCGACGCTGCCGAGGACGGCGCCCACGAGGGCGACCTTCTGAAGCTTGCGCATTTCTTCTCCGTTGGTCGAGCAGATGGGGTGTGCGGGGGATCGAGCGAGGAGGCGGGACGCGGACGGCCCGCCGCGTCAGCCGAGTCGGGGCAGACCCAGCTGGCCCACGGGCGGCGCCGCGACCTGTCCCAGGCCGAGGCCGGGCACCTGCGGGGCGCTGGCCGGCGAGATCAGCGGGTTGATCAGCGGGTTCACCTCGGGGTTCACCTGCGGGTTCACCTGCGGGGCGACCCGCGGCGGGGGCTCCGGGTTGAAGACCTGCGGTGCGGAGACCTGCGGAGCGACCTGCGGCATCACCTGCGGCGCCGTCTGCGGGGTGACCTGCGGCACGACCTGCGGCGCGACGGGCTGGGGCGCGGCGGCCGGCGCCGAGTGCGGCGCACCGTTGGCCTGCGCGAAGCCGCCCGACGAGGCCGAGGCGGAGGCGTAACCGGTCTCCTGGCGCGGGGCGGGCGCCGGGGGCGCGTAGTGCGGCGCCGGCTGGGGCTGGGGCTGCGGCTGCGGTCGCGTGGCCTGCGCGGCACCCATGGACCGGGCCGACGCCGAGACCTGGGGCTGCGGCGGCGCGTACTGGGGAGCCGGGGCGTACTGCGGCGGCCCGTACTGGGGAGCCGGTGCGTACTGCGGTGCCGCGTACTGGGGAGGAGGCGCCGGAGCGTACTGGGGAGCCGCGTACTGGGGAGGAGGCGCCGGAGCGTACTGGGGAGCCGGATATTCGGGAGCGGGAGCCGGCGCGGCACCGCTGTACCCGACGGGATAGTCGGCGGCCTCGCTGACGCCGGCACCGATGGCGGTCAGACCGCCGGCCGCCGCTACGACGAGCGCGGCCTTGTGAAGCTTGCGCATGGAACCCTCGGCCCTTCATTACCTGTACAGGGAAATCCGTTGTATTCAGTCAGTCTTGCGTGCGCTCAGTCTGATATTCGTACTGCGCCCTTACAGGGGTAATGCCTGAGCTGTCATGTGGACTTCACGCCGGAGCAGGCAGCGGATCCCGTCGCCTCTCTCTGATTCCGGATCGCTGCCCTCTCTCAGCTGGCAACGACATTTCCCTGACCAGGTCACGGGATCCAAATTTCCGTCACTCAATTGCCATCCATCGGATAAAAGGTTCTGATGAACACCCTCTGGCGAATGAGTGACGACATCTCCGCGCACGTGACCGGTCCGGCGCTTCTCTCGTTCCCCCCAGGGTCAGAGCGATGGTGCATCGCAGCCGCATTTCCATATGTTCCATGCACAGGTCAATGAAGGGCCGGGGTTCCATGCGCAAGCTTCATCAGGTCGCGCTCGTCGTAGCAGCAGCCAGTGGTCTGTCGGCCATCGGCGCCGGACCCAGCGTCGCCGACGCGCCCGTCGGATACGGCGGTACCGCACCGGTCCCCGTCGGCCAGCCGGACGTCCAGGCCACCGGGTGGGGCAGTTCGCAGGCTTCCGCGCAGTCCTCCAACTCGCCGACCGCGCAGGGCCGGGCGGCCGCGGCGCCGCAGCGGGGCGCCGACGTCAGCCCGCAGGTCAGCCCCCAACTGAGCCCCAAGATCAGCCCGCAGGTCAACCCGCAGCCGGCCGCGGCGCCGTCGGGCCCGATCGAGCAGGCCAACCTGTTCCGCCCGTACCAGGAGTGCAGCCCGCAGTCGCTGGTCAACGCGGCTGTCCCGGTCGCCGTACTGGCCGCCTCCGAGACCCGCGGCATCGACTGCGACCAGGCCAACAGCCAGGCGAACTCCCTGGCCCACGCGCGCTAGACGCGCCGGCGACGACGCCCGCAGGAGATCCGAACCTCATCTCCTTCACATTGGCCCGATGCGGCTTTTGGGTGTTTTCTGCATGAAGTGCGAACTTCGGCGTGCCTCCCGGACATATCGGGATACTTCGTATTAATCTTCCGTAACTGTACGAAGTCGATCTTCTGCAGATCGCACCCATCTCACTCCACCGGAGAAGAACATGCACAAGGTTCGCAAGGCCGCCGTCATGGTCGTCGCCGTCGGCACCATCGGACTGCTGGGCGCCGGCACGGCCACCGCCGACGGCCACGGCGGCAAGGACGGGGGCAAGTTCAGCGTCCTCCAGAGCTCCAACTGCAAGTCGCACGACCTGAACCTCGACGTCCTCGGCCAGGTCGGCGTCCTCAACGGCCTGCTGGGCAGCGCGCTCAACGGCGAGGGCGACCCGGGCGCGCAGGACACCCACCTCGGCTCGTCGATGGGCTGCAACAACAGCGCCTTCTAGGCACTGACGGCCGCGCCATCGGCCGAAGCGGGAAACAGTCCCGGCACCGAGCCCCAGGCCCGGTGCCGGGACTCCTTTTTGCGGCACGCTTTCGTCGCGCGATTCTCGCAACGGAGTAATTTCCGGGCCATCGGCCAAGATGGTGAGAATTTCCCGAATTCGGCGCGCCGCCCATTGATCCGCATTACTTCCTATTAGCCTCCGTAACTGTTCGAAGTCGGTCCGAAATGGATCGCAACCCACTTCACTCCACCGGAGAAGAACATGCACAAGCTCCGCAAGGCCGCCGTCCTGGTCGCCGCTCTCGGGAGCGTCGGTCTCCTGACCTCCGGCGCCGCCCACGCCGACGGAGGCGGCTGGGGCCAGAAGGGCACGAACGTCGACGTCCTCCAGAGCAGCAACTGCCGGTCGCACGACGCCAACGTCGACGTCCTCGGCCAGGTCGGCGTCCTCAACGGCCTCGGCGGCAACCTGCTGAACGGCGAGGGCAGCCCGGGCGCGCAGGAGACCGGCCTCGGCTCGGAGATGGGCTGCAGCAACAGCGCCTTCGGCAAGTGACGTAAAACCGCTTCCCTTCCCGGTGCCCCGGCCTTCCGGCCGGGGCACCGGGCTTTTCGGGGCCCGCGTCCCGTCCCGGAAAGCGCCCTGCGGAGGCCGGGAACACGAATGCCGGACCAGGATCACTCCCGGTCCGGCATCGGCCCCCGACCCGCCTCAGAAGTGGAACTTGGGGATCTTGATGCCCTTGGGCAGCTTCGCCGTGTTGTTGCACTCCACAGTCGGCCCGGACTGCACGGACCCGCCGTTCAGCATCTGGTCCCGGGGGCCGACGACGCGCGGCCGCTCGACCGTCGAGCAGTCCTGGCTCTGCTTGAGGACGTACCCGTTGCGCTTGTCCTTGTGGACGACCTCGCTCTTCTTGACGCAGACGATGTCTCCCTGGGCGGTGAACGAGCAGGCGCCCTTGGGGTCGTCGGCGTACGCCGGCGCGGCACCGCTGTAGATCACGGCGAGAGCTCCGAGGAGCCCCGAGACGGTTGCGATCTTCTGTCGACCGTTCATGTACGGCGTTCCTTTGCAAAGGTCGAGTACGACGGAACTGCGGCAGCCCGGCCGCGCACCCTCACGGGGCTGCTGCGCGGCCGGGCTGCATTTGCTAAGGGTGTTGTCCAGCACACCGTTGAAAACAGCTCGGTCCGATCCAGGAGCTGGCGTTCAGACCGCGCGATATGCATAACGGTGTTCCGACGGATATCGATGCGCCTGTCGTGACGCTTCGCGGCAATGGCCTAGCGGGCCGGCGTTGGCGTGGAGTTGACGGCCACCCGCCCCGCGGCGGTCACGACGAAATCACAGTGCCCTGAAACCCGCGCATCGGACCCTCGGCGTCTTCGGTTCTTACTGAGCGGTGTACGACGGGGTGGAGTACGACGGAGCGCTGTACTCGCCGTACGCGTACTCCGGCGCGGCGGCCTTGGGAGCGGCCTCCGGCGCGGCCTGCGGAGCTGCGACGGGAGCCGCCTCCGGAGCCGCGTGCGCCTTGTCGGTCGGCACACCCCAGTTGGCCACGGCGTTCGCCGTCGAGGTGGACACCGCGGAGACGACCTGACCGTCGAAGTCGCCCTCGTGGGCGAAGGCGGCGCCAGCACCGGCACCGAAGGCGGACAGCCCTGCGACGGCCGCGGCTACGACCGCAACGCGCTGAAACCTGCGCATAATCTGACCCTTTCTTCCCGGGCATGAAGCCCTGGTTGACTACTTAGTGTGAGCATATACACGTAATCCGTAGCAATTTGGGATCTTTGACCCTTATCCATGTCGTGTCGGCTCGTCCGTCGGTCGCCGTTCGGGCGCGAAACAGCGGATGGCCGCACCGGTCAACCCGGTGCGGCCATCCGCTGTTTGAGGGGTTCAGCCCAGGAGACGCGCCAGCAACGGGCTCTCGTCGCTCGTGTCGTTGTTGTCGGCCGCGGCCGCGGGCGTCAGGTCGGAGCAGGTGATGTGCGGGCCGATCCGCGTCTGCCCGTTGGCCAGCAGGCCGGGGGTGGGCAGCGTCAAGGGCTTCGTCGGCTGGCAGTTCATCGACCGGCGGACCCTGAACCCGTCACCCTCGGGCGTCTGCCCCTGGAGCTGCTGGGTGCAGACGATGTTGCCCTGGGCGTCGAGCGCGCAGACGCCCGGGCCGGCGGCGGCGTGCGCCTGGCCGGCGCCGAGACAGGTCAGGGCAAGGCCGCCGAGAAGCCCGGTGACAGCCGCGATCTTCTTTCCGTTGAACATGTGTTGCGTCTCCTTTTGCGGGGGGTTGCCCGGGCGCAATACACCGCGAACCGGCCGCGCCGGGCCCTGGGGGTGTCGGAGAGACAGGCCCAAGCGCCCGGTCCATGTCCGGGGCATCGGGGGCCTTTTCGCTTACGAAGTGAAGGACCGACCTGAGGTGACTGATCCGTGAGGGACCAACCGCTCATCGGCGCGCCGGAGTTCAGGAGCGCAGCGAACGCATACGGGCCCCGGGAGCGGCCTTGCGCTCCGGGCAGCCGCACATGAACGGGCCCCCTCGGGGGTGACCCCGAAGGGGCCCGCGGAAGGCGTCGCGCACGACCAAGCCGCCGACCTCAGCCGGTGAAGGCGTTGTTGAACTGGCCGCAGGTGGTGTCGAAGGTCTCGGAGAGGCCGAGCACGGCGATCGGGATGTCGGCCTCGCCGACCGTCTGCGGGCTGCACTCCTGGTACGGGCGGTACAGGTCGGACACGGTAGGCCCGCTCCCGTACGCGACACCGGTACCGGCACCGATGGCGGACAGGCTGCCGGCCGCCGCCGCGACGATCATGACCTGGTGAAGCTTGCGCATGGAACCCTCGGATTTCATTACATGTACATTGAGGCTGATTGCCTACTGTGACTGAACAGACACTAGCAGTAGCGACGCTATTCCATACCGGCACATGTCCCGTGTCCCCACGGGGACATGGAGGTGCGGGCGAATGAAAAGAAGGAATGAAAAACGAAGCGCGGGGCGGTTGTCGTCGACAACCGCCCCGCCTGTTTCGGAGCCCCCTGTCGGATTCGAACCGACGACCTGCTGTTTACAAGACAGCCGCTCTGGACCAGCTGAGCTAAGGAGGCCTGCACGCGCTGTCACGCACGCGCCCGTGCAGTGTACCCAGGTTCGGAGGGGGCCCCGTCGAAAATTTCCGCGAAGTTCACATGCCTCCAGGTACTGACATACAGGCGAACGCCAGGTACCGTCCAGATCCAGTCCGCACATGTGGACTAAACCAACCACCTTCCTACAACGGATCGTCCGGCACGTTCCTGCCGGTAGAAGGGGGCCCATTCACCATGGCCACTGTCTCGTTCGACAAGGCGACCCGGATCTACCCGGGTTCCGAGAAGCCCGCTGTTGACGCGCTCGACATCGAGATCGAGGACGGCGAGTTCCTCGTTCTGGTCGGCCCGTCCGGCTGCGGCAAGTCCACCTCGCTCCGCATGCTCGCGGGGCTCGAGGACGTGAACGCCGGCGCCATCCGCATCGGTGACCGCGACGTCACGCACCTGCCGCCGAAGGACCGGGACATCGCCATGGTGTTCCAGAACTACGCGCTGTACCCGCACATGACCGTCGCCGACAACATGGGCTTCGCGCTCAAGATCGCCGGCGTGCCGAAGGCCGAGATCAAGCAGAAGGTCGAGGACGCGGCGAAGATCCTCGACCTCACCGACTACCTCGGCCGCAAGCCGAAGGCCCTCTCCGGTGGTCAGCGCCAGCGTGTCGCCATGGGTCGCGCCATCGTGCGTGAGCCGCAGGTCTTCCTCATGGACGAGCCGCTGTCCAACCTGGACGCCAAGCTCCGTGTCTCGACCCGTACGCAGATCGCGTCGCTGCAGCGCCGTCTCGGCATCACCACCGTCTACGTCACCCACGACCAGGTCGAGGCCATGACGATGGGCGACCGCGTGGCGGTCCTCAAGGACGGTCTGCTTCAGCAGGTCGACACCCCGCGCAACATGTACGACCGCCCGGCCAACCTCTTCGTCGCCGGCTTCATCGGCTCCCCCGCCATGAACCTGGTCGAGGTGCCGATCACCGACGGCGGCGTGAAGTTCGGCAACGCGGTCGTCCCGGTCGACCGTGACGCGCTCTCCGCCGCCACCGACAAGACCGTCACCGTGGGTGTCCGCCCCGAGCACTTCGACGTGGCCGGCTCCGACTCGGGCCAGGGCCTCGCGGTCACCGTCAACGTGGTCGAGGAGCTCGGTGCCGACGCGTACGTCTACGGCACCGCCAAGGTCGGCGGCGACGACGCCAAGGACCTCGTCGTCCGCGTCAGCGGCCGTGACGTGCCGGAGAAGGGCAGCACGCTGTACATCGTCCCGCGTTCGGGCGAGACCCACGTGTTCTCGACCTCCACGGGTGCGCGGCTGTCCGACTGAGGCAGCACAACCCCGGGTAATTCACCCAGGTTGACGAAGAGGGCCCCGCAGACGGCTGCGGGGCCCTTCTCGTTGTCGATAAATACCCCGGCATACCGGTCATTTCGAGTGCTGTGCGTCAACGCTATACCCAAAAACGAGGGCCTCTTCATCCCCCGAACCGGTGACTAAATGTCGCCATATCAGCACCGAACGCTACCCTCACTCGCGTGAAGCACTCCACCACCACCCAACAGACACGACGCGGCCACCGGGGCCCCGCCCGCCAGCTCGGCCGCACACTCGCCCTCGTCCTGCCCGTCTTCCTGGTGCTCTCCGGGACGCTCGCGGTCACCCGGGTCAACTGGTCGGGGGACCCCTCGGACTCGGTACTGACCGCGACCGACGTCTCCGCGGGCAAGGGGAAGAACGCCGCCCCGCGCGCACCGCAGGACGTGCTGCGCGACCAGCTCCTGACCGAGTTGCAGGAGAAGAACCCCGGCGTCGCCCTCACCCATCTCCAGCAGGCCGTCGACGAGCGACCGTCGCTGGCGCGGCACTGCGCCTCGATCGCCCGCGCGCTGGGCCGCGCGGCGGTCCGTGTGTACGGTCCGACGCGCGCGCAGTCGTACGCCCGGCCCGTCTGTGACACCGCGTTCGCCTCCGGCGTGGCCGCGGCGCACAGCTAGCGGATGGTTACCGGCGGGCTCCCGCAGAACGGTTGTCGGCCCGATGCCGCGAGCGGGGCGCCGCGTACAGTTCGGTCATGACTGATCCGAACGCCGCGTCCCGCCCCGTTCAAGCCGTCGTCCTGGCCGGGGGCCAGGGGTCCCGACTCCGCCCGTACACCGACGACCGGCCCAAGCCGATGGTCGAGATCCCCGGCACGGGGACGCCGATCATCGGCCACCAGCTCGCCTGGCTGGCCGAGGAGGGTGTGACGGACGTCGTGGTCAGCTGCGGGCATCTCGCCGAGGTGCTGCAGGACTGGCTGAAGTCGGCCGAGCTGCCGGTCCGCGTGACGACGGTCGTCGAGGCGGAGCCGCTCGGGCGGGGCGGTGGTCTGAAGTACGCGGCCGCGCATCTGCCGCATCCGGATCAGCCCTGGTACGCCACCAACGGGGACATCTGGACCCGTTTCTCGCTGCGCGACATGGCGGACTTCCACGCGGAGCGCGACGCGGTCGCCACGCTCGCGCTTGCGCGGCCGCGGATTCCGTGGGGCGCGGTGAAGACCGACGGCTTCGGGCACATCACCGACTTCATCGAGGCGCCGCCGTCGACGTTCGAGATCAACGCCGGCGTCTACGTCTTCTCGTCCGCCTTCGCCGACCTGCTCCCGGCCCGCGGCGACCACGAACGCACCACGTTCCCCCACCTGGCCCGCGAACGCCGCCTGGCCGGGTTCCCCATCCCGCAGGGTGCCTACTGGCGAGCCATCGACACGGCGAAGGACCTCACGGAGGCGGCGAAGGAACTGGCGGCGCTGGGTCGCTGAGCGGGGGATGCCTGCGGCGGCCTGTTGGTGTCCGGTGGGGGTGCGTGTAGCGCGGTTCGGTGGGTGGTCGGGTCGGGGCCGTGCCGGGGGGTGTCCGTCCTCGGTCCGGTGGTGAGAGTTGCGCGAGAGGTGCCGTGTCTTGACACCGGACTCTGCGGGCGGACACCCCCCGACACGTCCCCTTGCCGCCGTAGGCGACCGCGGGTCCGTGGGGGCACGCCGACCCAGGCACCCCTCGCGTCCCCCGCAGGGGCCCACGCGGCCCCGGCCCCTTCCAGCCCGTCCGACCGACGTTCGAGGACAAGACCGTCCCCACCCGCAGGGGGTACAGCCCCAGGCACCCCCCTCAAGCCCGTCCGACCTTCGAGGACAAGACCGTCCCCACCCGCAGGGGGTACGGCCCCAGGCACCCCCCTCAAGCCGGTCCGACCTTCGAGGACAAGGCCGTCCACCCTCAGGGGGCTACGCGCTCCAGGCACCCCCCTCCAGCCCGTCCGACGTTCGAGGGCAAGACCGTCCCTATCCCCCACCCACCCGCAGGGCGCTACGCCGGCCCAGGCCTTTTCAGCCCGTCCGGCGTTTGAGGACGAGGCCCGGAGGGCCGACAGCGGGGGGCTGGGGGCGGCAGCCCCCAGGGATGGGACGGGTAGGGGCGGCGGGGGCGAGGAAAGGTGGGGGTATGGCGATGGGCCCCGGAGGGGTTCCGGGGCCCATCGAGGGGGACGTCAGCCGAGTAGGCCGCCTACGAGGCCAGGTTCGTCGGGGGACGAACCGCCCGTTGAGTTGCCGCCGCCCGAGGACGGCCCCCCGGAGGTCGGACCGGTGCTGGTGCTGGGCACCTCGTCGGCCGGCGTCGACTGCTGCGGCGGAGCCTGCCCGGCAGTCCCCTGCGTCTGGCTGGGCGTACCGACACCCCCGGCACCAGCCTCACGCGTCGCCCCCGGCGTCGTAGCGGCCCCCGACGGCGTGGCAGCCCCCGACGTGGCCCCCTGCGTGGGCGAGTTGGAGGCAGACGGCGTCTTCCGGTGCCGCTGACCGGGCTCCTGCGGCAGCGGCGAGCCGGGCAGCTCGTTGCGCGGAGCCTCCCCAGGTCCGGGAACGACCACACGGTCGGCGTCCCGGACCGCACCGCCGAGAAGCGAACCGATCAGCAGGGTCAGCCCGATCACGATCGCCGAGACCAGGGCGCCACGGCGCAGGACGTACTGGCGCAGCTCCCAGATGTCGGAGCGGGGACCGAGCCGGCGCCAGGCCATGCCCGCCAGGCGCCCGTCGATCGAGTAGACGGGCGCGCCGGCGATGATCAGCGGGGACCAGGCGGCGAGGTAGATGATGTCGGGGGCGTCGTAGACCGGGACGCTCTTCCAGCTGACGGTGACCAGGAGCGCGGCGGAGAGCAGGGCACCGACCACCGCGGCCACCCGCTGCCAGCAGCCCAGGACCGTCAGCACACCGACGATGACCTGGAAGAACGCGATGACCAGACCGGAGCCGACCGGGTGTTCGAGGGCGAACTGGCGGAGGGGCTCGGCCACTTCCCAGGGGTGCAGCGTGTTCAGCCACTTCACCATCGAGCCACGCTTGCCGCCGTCGAAGTAGACGGGGTCGCACAGCTTGCCCATGCCGGCGTAGATGGAGATGAAGCCGAGGAAGACCCGGAGGGGGAGGAGCACGACGCCGAGGTTCATACGGCGGCCGGGGTAGTAGGCGTGCCGCGCCGGGTCGTCGCCGGATCGCCTGAGCGGGGTGTCGGGCTCGTCCGGGCCATGGGTCTCGTCCGCGAAACCCTCGTCGTCGTAGGCGAGTTCCTCGTCGTACGCACTCTCGACCGTGCGCATGTTCGGCAGCAGCCGCGCCTCGAGCGACTCGTGCGTGCGCTGCGCGCCCACGATCGGCGTCTCGACGGTCTGCTCCAACACGTCGTCGTAGCCGCCGTCGTAGCCGCCGCCGACGTCGACTCGCGGGATGACCTGGGTGCCCCCGCCACCGGGGAGCGGTTCGTCGCCGTGGCGGACGCTGCCGTCCCGCACGGCCTGGAGCAGCCGGTGGGCGCCGGTGTCGTCCGGCGCGGACGTGCCGTTCCAGACGGCGACCCGGCGGCGGGTGCCGGTGGCCGCTCCCGCTCTGCCGGCCGCGTTGGCGGCGGGGATACGGGCGGTGTCCTGGGTGGCGCTCAAGTGCCGTGTGATCCGCGGGGATTTGCCACGCCCGGTCGACGCGCCCAACAACACGCGGAAACTCGCGTGATTGACGATGATCTGCGCCGGATCGCTCGGCACCTTCACCATGCTCAGCGCGGGAGCGTCGTCGTATCCCGACGAGCGGTCCCCCGTGGGTGTGCGGGGTGTTCTGGTGTCCACACTCAACTAACCGAGTGACGTGTGCTTTGGACACTGCCTTGACCCGTCCGATCTGTCCGGACCCCGTCAAGGATGCGCAGGTCGCACCACTGCCACCAGAATTAACCCGCACGGGTGACGCCGCGGATGTCTGTTCAGACGGCTGATCAGACGCGTCGGCGGGCCGCCTCGTAGAGGACGATCCCTGCCGCCACGCCGGCGTTGAGCGACTCCGCGCCGCCCGGCATCGGGATGCGTACGCGGAAGTCGCACGTCTCGCCGACCAGGCGGGACAGGCCCTTGCCCTCGCTGCCGACCACGATGACCACCGGACCCTCCAGGGCCTGAAGATCACCGAGTTCGGCCTCGCCGTCGGCGGCCAGGCCGACGACCACCAGGCCCGCCTTCTTGTACGACTCCAGCGCCCGCGTCAGGTTCGTCGCGCGGGCCACCGGGGTGCGGGCCGCCGTGCCGGCGGACGTCTTCCAGGCGCCGGCGGTCATGCCGGCCGCGCGGCGCTCCGGTACGACGACGCCGTGGCCGCCGAAGGCGGAGACGGAGCGGACGACGGCACCGAGGTTGCGCGGGTCGGTCACACCGTCCAGGGCGACGATCAGCGGGTCGGCGCCCTCGTCGTAAGCGGCGGCGGCGAGGTCCTCGGGGTGGGCGTACTCGTACGGCGGGACCTGGAGGACCAGGCCCTGGTGGTTCAGGCCGTTGGTCATACGGTCCAGCTCGGGGCGCGGGGCCTCCATGAGGTTGATGCCGCCGCGGTCGGCGGCGAGCTGGAGGGCCTCGCGGACGCGCTCGTCGTTGTCGATGAACTGCTGGACGTAGAGGGTCGACGCCGGGACGCCCTCGCGCAGGGCCTCGACCACCGGGTTACGGCCGACGACCATCTCGGACGTGCCCTTGCCGCCGCGGCCGCGCGGCGCGGGACGGCGCGCGGCCTGCTTCGCCTTGGCGGTCGCGATGCGGTTCTTCTTGTGCTTCTTGCGCATCTCGGCGGGCGGCGTCGGGCCCTTGCCTTCGAGACCCTTGCGTCGCTGGCCGCCACTGCCGACCTGCGCGCCCTTCTTGCCGGACATGCGGCGGTTGTTCGCGGCCATGACCTACCTGTCTGTCGTGAGCGTTCGAATGTACGTCTATGCAGTGTGCCGCCCGGAGGGCCGGGCGGCACAATCGATCTTCCGCGGGACCGGCTCGGTCAGCGGGGGCCGAGGGTCCAGCGCGGGCCCTGCGGACTGTCCTCGATGACGAGGCCGGACTGACCCAGTTGGTCGCGGATGGCGTCCGCGGTGGCCCAGTCCTTGCGGGAGCGGGCCGCCTCGCGCTGGTCGAGGACCATGCGCACGAGGGTGTCGACCACGCCGTGCAGATCGTCGCCGCGGTCGGTCTCGCCGGCCCAGTGCGGGTCGAGCGGGTCCAGGCCGAGGACGCCGAGCATGGCGCGCACCTCGGCGAGGCGGGCCACGGCGGCTTCCTTGTCGTCGGCGGCCAGGGCGGAGTTGCCCTGCCGGACCGTGGTGTGGACGATCGCGAGAGCCTGCGGGACGCCCAGGTCGTCGTCCATCGCCTCGGCGAAGGCCAACGGCACCTCGGCGGACGGCTCGACGACGCCCGCCTTCTCCACCACGCGCTGCACGAAGCCCTCGATGCGCGCGAACGCCGACTCGGCCTCGCGCAGGGCGTCCTCGCTGTACTCGATGGTGGAGCGGTAGTGCGGGGTGCCCAGGTAGTAGCGCAGGACGATCGGGCGCCACTGCTTGACCATCTCGGACACGAGCACGCTGTTGCCGAGCGACTTCGACATCTTCTCGCCGCTCATGGTGACCCACGCGTTGTGCACCCAGTAGCGGGCGAACTCGTCGCCGTAGGCCTTGGCCTGGGCGATCTCGTTCTCGTGGTGCGGGAAGATCAGGTCGAGGCCGCCGCCGTGGATGTCGAAGGCGGAGCCCAGGTACTTGTGCGCCATCGCCGAGCACTCCAGGTGCCAGCCGGGGCGCCCGCGTCCCCACGGCGTCTCCCAGTCGGGCTCGCCCGGCTTCGCGGCCTTCCACATCGCGAAGTCGCGCGGATCCCGCTTGCCGGAGATGCCCTCCTCGGCGGGCTGCCGCATCTCGTCGAGGTCCTGCCGGGACAGCTCCAGGTAGGAGGGCCAGGAACGGACGTCGAAGTAGACGCTGCCGTCCGCCTCGTAGGCGTGTCCGCGCTCGATGAGGCCGCGCATCATCTCGACCATCTCGGTGACATGGCCGGTGGCGCGGGGCTCGTACGTCGGCGGGAGGCAGCCGAGGGCGGTGTAGCCGTCGGTGAAGGCGCGCTCGTTCTCGTAGCCGATCGACCACCAGGGGCGGTTCTGGTCGGCGGACTTGGCGATGATCTTGTCGTCGATGTCCGTGACGTTCCTGATGAACGTCACGTCGTAGCCGCGGTAGGCGAACCAGCGGCGCATGATGTCGAAGTTCAGCCCCGAGCGGATGTGCCCGATGTGCGGCGCGGCCTGCACGGTGGCGCCACAGAGGTAGATCGAGACACAGCCCGGCGTGAGCGGGGTGAAGTCACGGATCTGCCGGGCGCTGGTGTCGTACAGGCGAATCGTCACGACACATAGGGTAGTAGGCCGAGGGGGGTGCGTGGAGCAGTGCCCTGTTTGTCGGGTGCAGGCCGGTGCGGGCTGGTCGCGCCCACGCGGCGGAGCCGCACATTGACACAGCCCCGCGCCCCGGGTTGGCACACTCGCCTCAGTCGATACGCACGACCAGCGCTGTCGCCACCGCCATCAAGCCCTCGTCCCGGCCCGGGAAGCCCAAGCCATCCGTTGTCGCGCCCGACACCGACACCGGTGCTCCCGCCGCCTCCGACAGGATCTTCTGGGCCTCGTCCCTGCGCTTGCCGATCTTCGGGCGCGGGCCCACGACCTGTACGGCGATGTTGCCGATCCGGAAGCCGGCCTCGCGGACGATCCGCGCCGCCTCTGTCAGGAGTACGACGCCCGAGGCACCCGACCACTCGGGGCGTCCCGTGCCGAAGTGCTGGCCCAGGTCGCCGAGGGCGGCGGCCGAGAAGAGCGCGTTGCAGGCGGCGTGGGCGACGACGTCCGCGTCGGAGTGGCCCGCGAGGCCGGGGCCCTCGCCTTCCCACTTCAGGCCCGCGCACCACAGCTCGCGGCCCTCCTCGAAGGCGTGGATGTCGGTGCCGATGCCGACCTGGGGCAGCACCGGAAGCCGCTCAGAAGCCATCGTTCAGCCTCCGGCGCGCCAGGACCGCCTCGGCCAGGACCAGGTCCAGCGGGCGGGTGACCTTGAAGGCCTCCTCGTGGCCGGGCACGACCACGACCGTCAGGCCGAGCTGCTCGACCATGCTCGCGTCGTCGGTGACGTCGCCGGTCACCGTCTCGTGGGCGCGGATCAGCGTGGCCCGGTCGAAACCCTGGGGGGTCTGTACGGCGCGGAGGCGGGCGCGGCTCGGCGTGGCGACCACCGGTTCGGGCTCGCCCGTGACGGTGGCCGGCTCGACCTCCTTGACGGTGTCGGCGAGCGGCAGCGCGGGCACCACTGCGGGTGCTCCGTCCCGTACGGCCTCGATCACCGCGTCCACGGTGTCCACCGGGACCAGGGGGCGCGCCGCGTCGTGCACGAGCACGATGTCGTGGTCCGGCGGCAGCGCGTCCAGGCCGAGCTTCACGGACTCCTGGCGGGTCTCGCCGCCGGGGACGACCAGGAAGTCGGTGCGCTCGGGCAACGCGTGCGCGTCGAGCAGGCTCTTGACCTCGGCGGCGCCGTCGGGCGGGGCCACGACGACCACGAGGGAGACGGCGCGGGAGGCGGCCATCGCGCGGACGGCGTGGATGAGCATGGGCGTGCCGTTCAGCGCGCGGAGCGCTTTCGGGGCGCCGGGACCGAGGCGTACGCCCCGTCCGGCGGCCGGGATCACGACGGCGGTACGGGCCCCGCTACGACCTTCGGAGGGGACACCCGTGGGCGAAGGACGCGAAACGTCAGACATCGGTTCCTGTCAGGTTTGTGTGCTCTGCCTACGTGGGTATGGCCTCAGCGTGCCGGGTGGGACGGCTTGACCGAACCCTTCCGTGACAACGGTCGAGCCAGCTGCCCGGACCCGGCACATCAAGTATCGGGGGCGCCCCCGAGATGGACGCACCGCGTAGTCAAACGAACATGCCGCAGCGCCCGGCGACAGCAATAACGTCATCGGGCACCGCGGCACTTTTTAAAGCAACACAACAGCGTGTGCTGAACTGAGGCGGACGGACCGCGTCAGGACGCGAGAACCTCGTCGAGCAGGGCCTCGGCCTTGTCCTCGTTCGTGTTCTCCGCGAGGGCGAGCTCGCTCACCAGAATCTGGCGGGCCTTGGCGAGCATGCGCTTCTCACCGGCGGAGAGTCCACGCTCGCGCTCACGACGCCACAGGTCACGCACGACTTCCGCGACCTTGATGACATCGCCGGAGGCGAGCTTCTCCAGATTTGCCTTGTAACGACGCGACCAGTTCGTGGGCTCCTCGGCGTACGGCGCGCGCAGCACCTCGAAGACCCGGTCCAGCCCGTCCTGACCGACCACATCACGCACGCCGACGAACTCCGCATTGTCCGCTGGCACACGTACCGTCAGGTCACCCTGGGCGACCTTCAGCACCAAGTAGGTCTTGTCCACGCCTTTGATCTGGCGAGTTTCGATGGCCTCGATCAGCGCGGCCCCGTGATGGGGATAGACCACGGTGTCGCCAACCTTGAACGTCATGTGACAGGTACCCCTTCCGTGGCTATCCAGGGTAACACGGAAACGGCGGGTTCTGAATGGCGTTTTCGCAGGTCAGGGCATATCTCGGGGCTTGACAAGTCCAACAGGAACGTGCTGCGCGGGCCGAGTGGAAGAAGGTATTCGCAGGTCGGAGCGGCTCTGCGGGTGAGGTGAAACGCGTACGCTACACGCATCCGGAGGCACCTTCGAGTGGCCGAACGTACACATATGTCCGGTTCCAAGTGTGCGACTTTCGCTACTCCGTTCGGCGTCCCGGAGTCGGGTCCCGGACGAATCCGGAATTGATCACAGCCAGGTCGGAGGCACAGTCGGTGATCAATTTCGGGAAGGTCGCGCATTCCTTCACGGAAATTTTGCGGGGGGACTTGCGAGGGGCCTTATGTGAATGGCGGACGAGCCTCGGGCAATGTGACTCCCGGGCCACCTGCGGGTGAAGGGGCGGGTGGTGGAAGAGGTACATCGACGGCACTTGGGCGCCCAGGGGAGGGTCGGGTGCGGTGGCGCGGGAACGGCTCGGTAACCTAAGGCCGCTGACAGACACTTAGGGCGGCTTTATGCAGCCCGCCCCGTTCGAGTCAAGGAGTTGCCGCCGCCGTGAGCAGCAGCCTTCGACGCGGCGCCCTCGCCGCGGCCGCCATCGCGTTCTCGATCACGTCGCTCGGTGCGTGCGCCGCCGGCAACAACAGCCAGACGCTGGAGATCAAGCCGGACAACGCGGCGACCTCCGTGGGCGACATCAAGATCCAGAACGCCATCGTCATCACCCAGCCCGACCTGGAGTCGACCGGCCCCGCCGCGGTCTCCGCGACCCTGTTCAACTCCGGCCGCACCGCGCAGACGCTGGACTCGATCAAGGTGGACGGCACCGGCAAGAGCGCCGAGCTCAAGCCCGCCAAGGGCGGCAGCCTGACCATCCCGGCCGGCGGTTCGCTGATCATCGGCGGCAAGGACAACGCCTCCGCGACGCTGCCCAGCAGCCGTGAGGCGATCCAGGACGGCAACGCCCAGAAGATCACCTTCACCTTCAGCAAGACCGGCGACGTGAGCCTGCGCGCCTTCGTCGTCCCGGCCGAGCACTACTTCGAGAGCTGGGGCCCGAGCGAGGTCCCGGCGGCGCCGGGCACGTCGGCCTCCCCGAGCGGTTCGCCGACCGGCACCCCGGCCGGCGGCACCGAGGCCACCCCGACCGGTTCGGCCTCCGCGGGCGAGACGCCGGGCGCCGGCACCGAGGCCGGTACCGGCGCGGGCGCGGGCGCGGCGACGCCGTCCGACAGCGCCTCGCAGACGGCTGCCGGTCACTGAGCTGGCCGTACGGCTCCTGTAGAGCCGTAGAGAAGGGCGCGGCGCCCCGGTAAGAGCCGTACAAAAGGGCGGGGCCCCGGAGGAGATCCGGGGCCCCGCCCTTTGTCGTACGTACTGCCTCCGGCGGCCGCAGGCGGTTTACGGCTCGAACTTGTAGCCCAGACCGCGCACCGTCACCAGGTATCTGGGCGCGCCCGGGTCCGGCTCGATCTTGGCGCGCAGGCGCTTGACGTGGACGTCGAGGGTCTTGGTGTCGCCCACGTAGTCGGCGCCCCAGACACGGTCGATGAGCTGCATGCGGGTCAGGACGCGGCCGGCGTTGCGCAGGAGCATCTCCAGGAGGTCGAACTCCTTGAGGGGGAGGTCGACCTTGGAGCCGGAGACCGTGACCACGTGACGGTCGACGTCCATCCGGACCGGGCCCGCCTCCAGGGCGGCCGGGGTCACCTCCTCGGGCTCGCCGCGGCGGCGCAGGACGGCCCGGATACGGGCGACCAGCTCGCGCGAGGAGAACGGCTTGGTGACGTAGTCGTCGGCTCCTATTTCCAGGCCGACCACCTTGTCGATCTCGCTGTCCTTGGCGGTGACCATGATCACCGGAACGTTGGAGCGGCCGCGCAGCTGGCGGCAGACCTCGGTACCCGGCAGGCCGGGCAGCATCAGGTCGAGGAGGACGAGGTCGGCGCCGTTGCGCTCGAACTCGTCGAGTCCGTCGGGCCCGGTGGTCGCGACGGCGACCTCGAAGCCCTCCTTGCGGAGCATGTACGACAGGGCGTCGGAGAAGGACTCCTCGTCCTCGACGACGAGCACACGGGTCACGGAAGGACCTCCGGGGCGGAAAGCGTTTCGTACGCGGTTGGCTCTGGGGGTGAATCAGTGGATCTGCGGGGCTTCGATCCGGCGGAGTGCCCGGCCTCGTCGTCGAGATCGGGATGCTGCTGCGCACGGTCGCGGGCCGCACCCGCCTCCGGCAGCCGCAGGGTGAACGTGGAGCCCTGTCCCTCGGAGCTCCACACCGTGACCTCCCCGCTGTGCGAGGCGGCCACGTGCTTGACGATCGCGAGACCGAGGCCGGTGCCACCGGTGGCACGGGAACGGGCCGGGTCGACGCGGTAGAAGCGCTCGAAGATGCGCTCCTTGTCCTTGTCCGAGATGCCGATGCCCTGATCGGTCACGGCGATCTCGATGAGGTCTCCGCCCGGGGCGCTGACCCGGCGGGCGGCGATGCCGACGCGGGTGCGGGCGGGCGAGTAGTTGACGGCGTTCTCGACGAGGTTGCCGAGCGCGGCGGCGAGCTGGCCGCGGTTGCCCCAGATGCTGAGGTCGTCGCTGGTGCTCCCCGCTGCCATGGTGATCTGCTTCGTGCCGGCGGCGTGTCGGCAGCGGTCCATGGCCTCGGCGACGAGTTCGTCCACGCGGACGGGCTCGGCGTCCTCCAGCGGGTCGTCGTTCTGCACCCGGGAGAGGTCGATGAGCTCCTGCACCAGGCTGGTCAGCCGGGTCGCCTCGATCTGCATCCGCCCGGCGAAGCGCTGCACGGCCTCCGGGTCGTCGGAGGCGTCCATGACGGCTTCGGACAGCAGGGAGAGCGCGCCGACCGGCGTCTTCAGCTCATGGCTGACGTTGGCGACGAAGTCACGCCGCACCGCCTCTATGCGCCGGGCCTCGGTGAGGTCCTCGACGAGGAGGAGGACGAGGCGGGAGCCGAGGGGCGCGACGCGCGCGGACACGGCGAGGGCATCGCCGCGTCCGGTACCGCGCCGGGGCAGATCCAGCTCGACCTGCCTTATCTCGCCGTCCCGTCTGGTGTCCCGGGCCATCTGGAGCATGGGCTCCACGGAGAGCTTGCCGCCGCGCACCAGACCGAGGGCGTACGCCGCCGAGCTGGCCTTGACGACGGCGTCCCCCTCGTCGAGCACGACGGCCGAGGAGCGCAGCACCGACAGGACCGTGTCCACGCCGGGTGGCAGGACGGGGTCGGTGTGCAGGGAGGTTCGGGTGGGTCGCTTCAGGTCGCGTTCGCTCCAGCGGAACGCCAGCATGGCGATGACGCCGGTGAGCACCCCGGCTATCGCTGCCGCTGCGGCGACCGCCGCGTTCACGTCCATGCCCCCAGGTTAGGCATGGCGCAGGCAGTGGCCACAGCCGTCGGAGTGCGAGCTCGAACACTCGTCGCCCAGAGTTCACCTTGGAGCCAGTGGTGGTTCATTTGGGGTGGCGGAAACGGACGCGTAGAGCCCGAATAGTCGCCGTGTGGGGTTCGCACAGGTGGTTTGGCGTGGGATCACACTGGCGGTTTCACGACAGTCCTACTGTCGTTTTCACGACGGTCTTACTGTCGGAGGTCCGGACGGTAAGACTTTCCCGAGGCAGACGTAAGAGAGGGACCCTGATGCGGGACGCGTACCACGAGGAACTGGACTCGATCGGCGACGGTCTGGTGGAGATGGCCCGGCTGGTCGGGTCGGCGATCGGGCGCGCCACGACGGCGATCCTCGACTCCGACCTGAAGCTGGCCGAAAGCGTGATCGAGGCCGACCAGAAGGTCGACGACCTCCAGCACGACCTGGAGGCCAGGGCCATAGCCCTGCTGGCGCGGCAGCAGCCGGTGGCGACGGACCTCCGTATCGTCGTCACGTCGCTGCGTATGTCGGCGGACCTGGAGCGCTCGGGCGACCTGGCCCAGCACGTGGCCAAGCTCACCCGGCTGCGCTACCCGGAGCGGGCCATCCCCCAGGACCTGCACGCCACCATCCTGGAGATGGGCCAGCTCGCGCAGCGTCTGATGGCGAAGGCGGCCGAGGTGATCGTCACCAAGGACGTCGACCTCGCGCTCCAGCTGGAGCAGGACGACGACGCGATGGACCTCCTGCACCGCACCCTCTTCCAGCACCTGCTGGACGAGCGCTGGAAGCACGGCATCGAGACGGCGGTCGACGTGACGCTGCTCGGCCGCTACTACGAGCGGTACGCCGACCACGCGGTGGCCGTGGCCAAGCGTGTGGTGTTCCTGGTGACGGGCGAGCACGCGGACGAGCTGCAGACGGACATCCAGCCGGAGATCCAGCCGGCGGCGGGGGTGGACGGGGCGTAGGCCTGAGCGGGGCCGGGGGGCGGAGCCTAAGCGCGGGGCCGGGGCGGGGCGGGGCTTGTTCGGGCTGGCTCGGGGCTTGTCCGGGTCCGACTCGGGGCTAGTCCAGGGGCGGGTCGGATTCGGCTCGGGGCCAGTCCAGGGGCAGTCCGGGTCCGGCTCGGGGCCAGTCCAGGTCGGTCCGGGTCCGACTCGGGCCAGTCCAGGTCGGTCCAGGTCGGTCCGGGTCCGACTCGGGGATAGTCCAGGGGCGGCTCGGGTCCGACTAGGGGCCAGTCCAGGGGCGGCTCGGGGCGTGCGCGAGCCTCTGTGCGCCGTTGATGCGCCCAGGGGGGCGGGCATGGAATGGGCACAGGCTCCAGCCTCGAGGAGGATCCATGGCCGAATCCCCCAGCACCCCCGGCACCGCCCCCGACCCCACCCAGGAACGCCCGTCCGAGCAGCCCGCCGACATCAGGAGCCTCCCGCTCTTCGGCGCCTGCGGCTGCGGCTCGGGGTGCGGGTGCGGGTGCCAGTCGGGGAATCCCTGCCAGTGCGGGTGAGGACTCACGTACGACGGTGAGGGCTCGACGCCGAGGGCTCCGGTGCGGTGGACGCGCCGGGGCCCTCTGCCGTATGCGCCGGCGCCCTTCGCCTGCTCGGGAACGCCGTATCGGACGAGCCGGAAGCAGTCCCCAGGACACGCCCCTCGACAGGCGATCTACGGCAAACGGACTTACGGTCGAGCGGTGGACGCTGCGCCGGGTGAGGCGCCCCACGGTGTCCCCGCCCGTCGACTGCCCTCGACTCGCGTCCCCTCAAGTCGACTTCCTTCACGTCGACTTGACGTCACCGCCCGCACTGACCTCCTCCACATCGGCTTCCCTCACGACCTCACAGGAGACGAGCTGCCATGGCAACAGCATCTGAAACCCCGGTACTGGACACCCTCGCCGCCATGACGGTCGACTCGGTCGAACGGTGCGGGCTGGTCCCGGAGACCTTCATGCTCACCCGCATCGCGGCCCTCGCCGCTTCGGACGCCCCGCCGATCTCGTACGTCGCCCACATCGATCCCGCCATCCAGGCCGGGCTGACCGCCGAGCAGGTGCAGGACGTGCTGGTCGCCATCGCGCCGGTGGTGGGCACGGCACGTGTCATGACGGCCGCCGGGAACATCGCCAAGGCGCTCGGCATCACGATCGCGGTCGCGGAGGGGGAGGCTCAGGGGCAGGGCTAGAGAACAGGGACAGGCCCAGAGGGCGGGGGCAGGCCCAGAGGGTGGGGCCGCGCGCGTCTGGCGGCGCGGTACTCCCGCAAGATCACACCCGTCACGTCCGTCACCCCGTCACCCCTGTCACGCCCGTGCCCCGCCCCCCGGCTGGCCTACTTGGCGGCCCAGTAACCCAAGTCGTTCCGGTTCCCCTCCGCCGCCCGGCGCGGCGCGTCCGGCGATCCCAGCAGACCGTACGGCAGATACCCGGACCGGACCCCGAGCTCCCACCCATGGACCTGCACGGCGAGACAGGCCAGGGCGAGGGTGCCGAGAGGGAGGAGGGACCGGGGCGCGGGATCACCGGCATCGGCCTCGACGCTCTCCCGGTACGCGACCAGCCGGGCGACGAGGGCGTCCTCGAAGGCGTGCTGGTCGTCGTCGAGGAGGACGCGGAGCAGTCGCTGGTCCGCGCTCAGCGCGTCGCCGACCTCGTCGAGCCGCCGGGCGGCCTCCGCGCGCTCCCCGGCATCCGGCTTGCGCAGCGGAACCGTCGGCCGGTCGCGGGGCAGATGGCCGGTCGCCTCGGTGAGATAGAGGCACAGGGCGTCCATGGCGGCGAGGTCGGCGGGGTCGGAGACGGAGGTGTACCGGTTGTAGGGCACGCCGTCACGGATGGCGGGCGCGTAGTCGCCGCGCAGCAGCAGCCCGGTGACCCGCTCCCGGTCCCACACCTGCCCGCTGACGACACATATCTCGAACATGTCGAGCCAGGTCCGCGCGGTGGGCGCCTCCTGGACGACGTCCCGGAAGGTGATGGGCCCGTCCCCGAACTCGTCGTCATACGGGTCCGTGCTGATCCGCTCCCCGACCAGGGGGAAGAGGAGTACCTGGTCCCCGTCCGGGAAGCACATGATGCTGAGCACTCCGTGCACACACTCCGCGGCGGTGACGGCGACCGTGCCGGCCGCGGCGTCGAGGCCCGGCTCCGCCACCGTTCGCGCGGCGACATGGTCGAGCAGTTCGTCCGCCATGTCCCGGATCAGCTTCGGCGAGATGCTGCCGTACCGCAGCGAGTGCCACCGCGTGTAGGCCCGCCCGTCGATGTCGTCGAGCGCCTCGGCCAACCGCTGCTCGCCGACCTGATGGCATGTCACATCCCGCACGTATCTTGCCCCTTCATGAACTCCACGACTGGACGAAGCACGTTAGCAACGGGCACTGACAGCGCTGGGGTCCGACGAGGTCCCACGGCATGAAAACGCCCCTGAGTCGCGCTGTCTGCGCAGCTCAGGGGCATGATCGTGAAGGCTACTTCTTCTTGCCCTGGGTCTTGCCGGGGATCTCGGTGACCTGCGTTTTCCCTGCTCATGGGCGGTGCGCCCGTGCGCCTGGTTGTCGTCGTTGGTCGTCATTGGCCACTGTCGAGCGACCTCGGACGGCCCAGGGACGGCCCAGCCCTGCCGCACTCGACTGACGGCCGGCACCCTCGATGCGCCCAGTCTGAACCTCAACCGACGACAGTGAGCTACGACGGCGGGCGCGTCGACCGACCACGCACGCGTATGCCTCGCTGCACCCCCACCGGCCTCAACCACGCCGCCGATGCCGTCAACCCGAGCAAGCCACGACGGCCGACCCGTGACGACGGCGCTTGGAGCCATCAGCTTGGGAAGCTGCGGGCGTTTGCGGCTCATTGAGGCATTGATCTGGGCGAACGTTGGCGGTGTGGCTTCCCTCGGCTGCGTCGCTTTACCCGTGGTTCCCCGCTGTTCCCCTCCTGATCTGGTGCGCTTGTGGTGCAGGGCGAACGACAGCTCATCGTCACGGGTCTGCCCGACCTGCTCTGAATTCACCGAAGGAACGGCAGACGACGACGATCGGCACCAGTAGCCCGGCTACGCAGGTCCGCGTAGCGGGTGACTGATGCCTGGCTCGCGGTTCGGACCCAGACAGGAGCCCCAACCAGAATTCGCTGTGCCCCGCTCATGCTGCCTCTGAGGCGCCAGCGACCCTCGGTCAGCACAACGTCTGTGTAGATCTGGGCGAACCACTCGCTGTCATCGGCATGCCCGAGCGTGTACCCACGCGTCCAGGGTTGGCGGTCCTGCTCTCCTTGATCATCGGAGCTCCCCTGGTACAGCGCTACCTTCAGGGCCTCGACGGACAGCGACTCTGGATCGTCCCACTGCGAGGTGTTCTCTCTGCCTCGACTCTCCAGCAACTCAGCGATGGCGTACCAGGCGGACGAGAACCAACCTGTCTCGGGCGCATCTTCTGGACGAAGTACTCGGCCAAGGAAGTTGTCCATGCTGCCGAACAGCACGAGATCGACCTGCTGGCCTCTGACACTGGCCGTCCTGATGTGAAAAAGTGCTCCCTTGTCGCGCTCGGGTCCCGCCGTGAACCTGGCCATGTGGACCTGTCCGACTCCTCTTGCGAAGCGGGCACGTGGCGGAGTGTCGAAGCCAACGACGGCATGAGCACCGAGGGCTTTCTCGATCTTGCGTGCAGTTTCGAAGCGGGATAGGTCTCCACGGTCCTTGTTGCTGACCTCTGCTCCAACGCCCTGGGGGGCGGCCTTGACCGCCCAGTTGAATCGACCTTTGAAGTTGATGCCGTTGTCGGATGCAATCGCAGCCACACGGCGATCTGACCAGTACAAGTAGCTGCCTACACCGTCTCCGCGCACCACTAACTCTCCCTGCGTCACGTTCACGTCCACCGGGCTGGCTGGGACAACTACGTACTATCCCAGTGAGGGGCTGGAGTTGCGGCGTCCTTGGTCAAAGGGGCTCTCTGACTGGCATGGTCAACACCGCTTTAGGAGAGAGGCTGGGGTGTCGTGCCGGTGACCTGGGGCTTCGATGACTGGTGAGATGCCCAGCAACTCGACCGCCAGATCCCCTCGTTGACCGTGGCTGACCGCTGCATCTGGCACGACAGTGGCACGAACCTCAGCCGACGACAGTCAGCCACGACGGCGGGTGCGCCAACCAATCAGGCGCGCGTGTGCCTCGCTGCACCCCCCACCGGCCTCAGCCACGCTACTGGCTTACTCCGTCGACCAGAGCACCCCGCGACGGCCGGCCCCGTGACGACAGAGCGCGAGCTATCAGCTTGGGAACTGCGGTCATTTGCGGCTGGTCTATGCGCTGACCGGGGCGAACGGCTTGGCTGGCGTCTCGTCGAGCGGGCTGACTTCACGGTGATTCCCCGCTCGATCTGGTGCGCTTGTGGTGCGGGCTCGGGCAGGACTGCGCTCAACTGCCTCCCACGGCAGGGGGCCGGGGCCCCGCTCATTACCGATCTCCGGCGTGGACGAGGATGAGGGCAATGGGATCGATGCAGCCGGACATAACGTGGCCGTTCCCCAACGGGGTCTTCCCCTCCGGGCTACTGGCTGTGGTGCAACGAACGGTAGTGAAGGGAGACTTTCCGGCCCTGGTGGTGCTCCACGACCACGAGGACGATTGGCTACTCTGCGACGGCCTGCACGACCCGAACGCCGACGGTGCCTCGATCGTGGCCCACGTGGATCACCTCCTTACCCTAGACCCGTCACTCGTCGAGCTGGCCAGCATGCCATTGGGGCACGTCGCGGAGCGGTCGAGTAGTGGGACCCCATGGGAGATTCGGCCGTGGACTTACTCGGATGATGAAGAGACCTGATCTTCCGCCGCACACGCTTTCCAACTGTGTTGGTGGGGTCGGAGGCTTCGTTCGGGGGCGTTCACCTGGGTTCATCGGCGTCTGGCTGTTGGTGTGGGGACGGCTCGGGGTCGCCCTTGAACGGCCGTGAACGGGGCTGAATGAGAGGGGAACTGAGACGAGACGTGGACGCGTACCGGTGCGCGGTCGGCACGTGACTAGGCACCGCCGGCTGGGAGGGCCTCAGTCAATCGCGACCCCGTTGAACCTTGCGTGGTCGAATGGAACGTTCCCCTCCGGCTCCGGCGCCTAGCTATCTATTCTCGAATCGAAAAACTTTACATTCGGCAGGTGAGAGGCTATGAAGCTGCGAAGATGGACATTTTGATCCACGCCATGGAAGACATAGGCGCGTTCCGGGAGGAGCTTGACCAATTTTTTTGCCAGGTCGGCGGCGTGGCTGAATGAAAAGATACCTCGATCCCCTAGGTAGATGTGAACCTCCTCGCACCCCCGAACTCTAGACGTAGACTCTGTGAGATCAAAGTTCCTACCCAGTCGAACTCCGCATGGATGATGATGATTCAGCCCTCGACTGAAGTCGATAATGGCCCACTCGTTGGAACCCCCATCTGACCTGTAGATCAGTTCAAGAGACCCTGAACATTGCTCTTTAAACGCCCTCAAAGCGGCTTGTCCTCCCTGTCCATCCACTTGCAGGAGGTCTTCGGGGCCAAACTTTTCTCCCGGATGGAATATGTGCAAGCAACCTTTCTTGGTCGTTATCCTGACTTGATCAACTGATCCATGTTGAAAGGCGTTCAAGGTCAGTTCGTACGCGAGAAGGATGGTGGCGTTATAGCGTTTCTGACCCCATGCGGCAAGCGCCCCGCAGTCATCAAGAAACGATTTTAGAATTTCTTCCATTCCGCGCTCAAAGTCCGTACGAGTGATGCAAATTTCGTGATCTATCAGTAGAGCGGGCAAGAGTGACCTGAGAGCGCCCCCGATCTCTTTTCCTGCAATTCGTTCGGCACTTTTCTTCCATTTTTTCAGAATTTCAACAGTGAACCTCTTCTCGTCGTCGTCGATCATTTTTGCGTGCGTGCTGCATAGCCAAATTCCGTTATCGATGGATGACCTCTCTTCGGCTGTAAGGCCGGGCTTGTAGCGCGGCCCGCCAGGGGCGGCGGCGGTTATGTGGGCGCCGACTCCAACCATCGTTACGCCGCTTTGCCTGGATTCAGAGGGTCCAATCGTCGGTGCCCTGCAGAAGGGGGCGGAGCACCGGTACGCGACCCTCTTGGCAAGCTCATCCCATGTCTTCCGGCTGAAATTATCCCGACTGGCCATTAAGTCCCCTCGATCGGCTTTCCGTCATCACGTAGTCAACGTGGCAGGCTAGAAGCCCCGGAGAATCTGATACAGGTCGTCGTAGGCGTCGGGTTGTATCAGATGTCAAGCGGGCGCGTCCGTGGGGGGAGGAGTGGCTTCGAGTTTCTCAACGTCACCAATTAGGTCGCGCACGCTCTGGTATCGATGGGCAACATCATGGGCCGTGCATTTTCGCACAATCTGGCTCGGAGCATCCTTCTGGGCCATCAATGCCTCCTTTCCAGTGAAGATATAGGAAAGCACCCAACCGATGGAATAAATCTCATTGCAGACGCCGTACTCCTTAAAGTTGGCCAGCAAGGGATCCCGAATTGTTCCACGCATCTCCGTCTTTGTTCGCGTGTATGCGGAATTCTTATCCTTGGCGAGTCCGAAGTCCGAGAGCTTTACAAGGACGGCGCCACCATTGAATGTCTTGACCAGTACGTTCTGAAGGCTGACGTCGCGATGGAGGAGGCCTTCGCTATGGATGTAATTGATGCCGTACAAGAACTGCAACGCAATTCTCTTCCGCGACGAAAATGGCAACGTATTGTTGCGCTTCTTGATATAATTGCGAAGCGTGGACTCGCAGAACTCCATTAGATATTCGCGGCGGTCGCTGTCATACTGAAACACCTCAACAATGTACGGGAATCTCAAACGCTTGAGGATGTCGAACTCTTGCTGGAATCGATACAGATCCCGTTCGCTCAAGTCCTTATTGGCGCGCTTGAGTGCAAATTTGACCCCGTAGTCAGGGTCAACGAATGAGAAGACCTTCGCGTACGAACCCTCGCCGATAAGTCGCAACTGGGTGCGTTGTCCAGACTTCTTCAGCTTGATCTCAGTATCTGGACGCGAGAAGACTGGCTCATACCTGATGATTTCAATCTGTTTAAAGTCATCTGGAACGGTGCTGCCTCCGCTCCGCGTCAGCCATGACTGGCAGCTCTCTATCGCAGCTGCGTAGGCTTCCACGAGGTGAACCTGAACGCCTGCATGCTTGAGGGACTGAAGCAGATTTTTCGCTTCCTTGGCAAGTGCGAGCATTTCTCTGCTCGATTCGGCCCAGTAGTGGCGGGTCGTCTCCGCCCTGTCATTGATAGATTCGAAATGTCCATTCAGTCGTTCATGGAGGCTGGCGAAAGCGCGGCCGAAGCGGCCATCACTCTCATATAGGCGCAGGAATGCATTCGAAACGTTAATTTCTGCATATGACTGCGAGAGGTCGGCCAGCATCAGCTCGGTAGGGTTGGTCATTTCTTTATCCTCCAGGCGATTGCTTGCCGCATGCCTTCCCCTCTTGATGTGCAGCCAGGTTAAGGTCTGTTTGGGGCCGCCGGGATGAGAATCAAAGAAAAGGCGATGGCGAGTGACCCTCCAACACTCACCCAGTTCCCATCCCGTCCGCCGTCGACGCACACACCGTGGAGCGGGCCTGGTTCGTGGCGTCCAGGTGGAGCGCGCCACTGTACGAACGACCTGGACGCCATGGGCCGCGTCTGCTCGCCTCTGCCTGGGGCGATGGTGGACGGGATGGGAGCCCTCAACGCTCGCCACAATGTGCCCGCAGTCGGGAACGGTGCCCCTCCATCCCGGTGTTGGCCGATCCCCCACCCCGCCGGAGGCAGTGTTCTTGACGTGAGTCCGCGTACGTCGGGTGCTCGACTCATGGCCTCCGGCCTCATCCATGTGTGGGCGGGCGTCGGCGCAGCCGGGGCGGAGCGGGCCGAAGGCAGGAGCGGCGCCCCGAGCGGAGCCGGGAGCCCGCCCGGCGGAGCGGAGCGGAGCCGGGGCTTGAACCAGTAGAGAAGGTTGTAACTCAGTTGGGCTGCTGGGGCTGTCCGGCCTCGGTCGATGCTTGACCGGCCGGCTTCACTTCACTTGGTGGGCGTCGTGGCCTGCGGCGCGGAACTCATCCAGAAGCTGGAAGAACAACTCCATGGCAGGCACGTCGGTCTGCTCTGCCCTGCGCTCGATCTCGACCGCCCAACCCAGCGAGCTGGGGTAGGCCATCCCTAGGCGCTTCCACAGCCACTGGGCGAATGGCCCTTGGCTCCCGGCGCGAAGGTTGCCGTCTTCGCTGATGCCATGGACACCAAGGGCCGCTGTGTAACCGATCAGCATGGACTCCAGGTGCAGAAGCGACCGGCCTCGCACCCACATGCCCGGACGTAGCCGGACTTCGTCCAGGAAGTCGTACAGATCTGTCAGCTCGTTCAGCTGTCTGGGCCTCCGTGCGGCCTTCCCCGTGTCTGTCATGGGGCCACGCTAATGGAGGGCGTCACTGCTGATGGCTGTCGTGGCGCGGCTTGAAATCGTACGCACAGGAAGGGAGTTGGGTGCCCTGTCGGTGTGCGAGGGGCAGGAAGATCACCGGCCGGATCGTCCAGGTGATGCGGGTCGTGGCGTGGGTGACGGACACCGTGCAGGGATCGCAGCGCAACAGGGCTCGGCGTGTCTCTATGCGGCCGTCGTACAGCCACTCCCATGCTTGGGCTGATGCGTCCGGGTCGAATGCCGGGGAGATCGTACGGAGCGCGACCGCAACCCATCTGTCAGCCTGCGGTGCCGAGTAGGCGTCGAACGACCCCCGGAGCTCCAGCCCGCCCTCGCCGTTGAGGTCTTCGGTCCAGCACTCGCACCAGTAGCCGCGGCGGGCCTCGTCCTTCAGCACAGGCGGTCTCCCGGTCGGGTGCCGGTGAACAGTTCCGCGGTGACGGTGTAGCCGGCCTTGCTTCCGTGGACGATGACCCGGTGGGCGAGCGCGGTGACCATGTCCAGGCCCCGGCCGTGTTCGGCCTCGTCGTCCTGGTGCTTGACCTTTGGGGCCGTGCCGGTTCCTCCGCCGCCCGTCACCGACAGGGCGATCACCTGCCTGGAGACCGCCAGGGCCAGGTGGAAGCTGCCCGTCTCCAGGCCGCTGGCCGTGTGGAGGATCGCGTTCGCGCTCAGCTCGCTCACGATCAGCTCGGCGTCGTCGGCCAGAGGCGATCCGCGCAGGATGTCGCGGGTCCAGCGGCGGGCCCGGCTGACCTCTTCCGGAAATCCTGGGCAAGTGAGTCCCCAGACCCGGGCGGTGCTCGTATACTCGTGCATACAAGTTCCTTCGTGCTGGTAGGCCGCCATGTGCAGCGGGTTCGGGCTAGACGAGTTTCACGCCGTCGTGGGCGCGGATGGCCGGCGGGGATGCCGCGTCCAATGCGTCCAGGACGCGGATCGCGTACGCCTCGTCGGCAAGCTCGATGACTTCTTCACGGGTGGCCCACCGCAGTGCGCGAGTCTCGTCGCCGGTGGTCGGCGTGCCGTCGGCAGCCTCGCAGCGGAAGACCAGCGAGACGATCAGACCCGTCATGTTCTTGTAGACCCCGGTCAGTGTCGCGGGAAGCGCGATCTTGATGCCGGTCTCTTCGAGAACCTCGCGCTGGAGGGCCTCCGGAATGGTTTCCTCGCGTTCAAGGACTCCACCCGGCGGCTCCCAGTGGCCGTTGTCGCGGCGCTTGATCAAGAGGGCACGGCCCTGGTCGTCGACGATGACTCCGGCGACGCTCACGGAGTGCGGACGGTCGGTGCTCACGTTCCTCGGCCCTCTCGGCTGGCTAGGCTCTCCACCGTAGCAACAACAAACGCCCACTCGTCTAGATATCTAAAGGAGTACACGTGCCCTCTCTTCCTTCCGGCCTCCTCGGCGATCTCGACCCCACGAGCGATCGTGCGGTGTTTCGGCAGATCGCCGACCAGTTGCGCGAGGCCATCGACCGGGGGCGTTTCAAGGAGGGCGAGAAGCTGCCCTCGGAGGCTGAGCTTGTCGATCACTACGGGGTATCCCGGATGACGGTCCGAAACTCCTTCTCCGTCCTCCAGGGCGAGGGACTCGTGCACGCCGAGCACGGCAAGGGCGTCTTCGTCCGGCCCCGGCCGCCTGTGCGGCGGCTCGCCTCCGACCGGTTCGCCCGGCGTCACCGCGAGCAGGGCAAGGCCGCCTTCATCGTCGAAGCCAATGCCGTCGGCAGTCACCCCCAGGTCGACAGCCTTGAGGTCAAGGAAGAGAAGGCCAGTCAGGACGTCTCGGCCCGGCTCGGGTCCGTGCGGCGGGTGCTGGCTCGTCGGCGCCGGTATCTCCTCGACGGCCGTCCGGTCGAGTTCGCCACCTCCTATCTCCCCCTCGACATCGCGCGCGGTACACCGATCGCCGAACCCAACCCCGGCCCCGGCGGCATCTACGCCCGTCTGGAAGAGCTGGGTCACCGCCTCGACCACTTCGAGGAAGAGATCCGCGCCCGGATGCCCTCGCCCGCCGAGGTGAAGACGCTCCGACTGGCCTCCGGCGTGCCCGTCATCCACCTCATCCGCACCGCCTTCGACACCGAGGGGCGGGCCGTGGAGGTCTGCGACACCGTCATGGCGGCCGACGCGTACGTGCTGTCGTACCAGCTTCCGGCGACGTAATCGGGGGGTTTGCGGTGGTGCGCGGGGGATGCTTCTCCGACTCGTACACCCCAACAGGCATACTCGTATAGACGAGTGGCCAAGTGGTGTGGCAGAGTCGCTCATGCGAGCTCGGAGATCGGGTTTGCCAAACGCATCTTGTCTAGACGAGTAGATAGGGGAAGTTGCCTTGCGTACCATCCGTGTTGAGACCTCGGCCGCAACGATCCTGCTGACGGAGGCTCCCGAGCCCAAGGTTCGGGACCGGCAGACGGGCGAGATCGCCAAGGATGCCGTCAGTGGTGAGGCGCTGATGACGATCGGCGTCGTCTACATCGAGGACGGCGAGTCGTCGCTGATCAAGGTCACCGTCCCTGAGGGCGGTGTGGCCGAGGGGCTGGCGCTCGGGGCGCCGGTCGCGCTGCCGGGGCTGGTCGCCCGGCCGTGGGAGTCGGTGTTCAACGGGCAGCAGCGTCACGGCATCGCCTTCCGCGCCGCCGCCGTGACGCCGGCCGCCTTCCCGGCCGCCATGGGGGCCACCGCCTGATGAGCGACCTGGTGACACTTCTGGAGGTGGGTGGTCCTGTCGCCGTACTCGGCGGCGGGGCCGCCTACACCCGGGCCAAGCACCCCCGCGTGTACTGGCCCACGGTCGGCCTGCCGATATCCACCGCCCGGCTCCTCGGCTCCTACGGCTCGGTCATGGAGGCATGCGGGCTGACGGTGGCGCCGTCCCGGCTGCGGGTCCTCGCCGTCAAGGCCACCACCCGACGGGAGGTCCGCCCCGTTCCGCCGCGCCGGGGGATCATCCGGCCCACCTCGACCGGGCTGCGGCTTCGCCTCAGGCTCGCTCCGGGCCAGGAACCGGCGGACGTCGCCGCCTCGGCCGAGCGGCTGCGGCACGCGTGGGGCGTTCACGCCGTGTACGTGACGACGGTCAAGCCGGGCGTGGTCGAACTGCGGCTCGTCGGCTTCGACGTGCTGCGCAACGTGCGCATGCCTCGCAAGGTCGCAGCCGAGTTCCTCAAGGTGCCCGTGGCACTGAGGGAGGACGCGACCCCGTTCGTCCGCGACTACCGCACCATCCCGCATCAGCTCACCCTCGGCGCCACGCTGTCGGGCAAGTCCATGTACCTGCGACATCTGATCACCGGGCTCGCCCGGCAACCCGTCGCGCTGGTCGGTATCGACTGCAAGCGGGGTGTGGAGCTGGCGCCGTTCGCCTCCCGGCTCTCCGCCCTCGCCACCGACCCCGTGCAGGCGGCCGACCTGCTGCCCGTGCTCGTCAAGGAAATGGAGGACCGCTACGACCTGATCAAGGCTCGCCAGGGCATCGCCCCGGACACCCCTGACGAGGAGATCACCTCAGACATCTGGGGCCTACCCGAGGGCGAACGCCCGGTGCCGATCGTGCTGTTCGTCGACGAGGTGGCCGAACTCTTCCTCGTCGCCACGAAGAAGGACGAGGAACGGCGGGACGAGATGGTCACCCAGCTCATCCGCCTCGCCCAGCTCGGCCGCGCCGCCGGGATCTACCTGGAGGTGTGCGGGCAGCGCTTCGGCGCCGAACTGGGCAAGGGCGCCACCATGCTCCGGGCCCAACTGACCGGCCGGGTCTGCCACCGCGTCAACGACGAAGCCTCCGCGAAAATGGCGCTCGGCGACATCGCCCCCGAAGCGGTCCTCGCCGCCTGCGCCATCGCTCCCGAGCTGCCCGGCCTGGCCGTGGCCGGTGACACCTCCGGCGGCTGGTCCCGCATCCGCACGCCGTACCTCTCCCTCAGCGACGCCGCCGGGATCTGCCGGGACTCGGTCGACCTGGTGCCCGACCTGCCCGCGCTCAAGCCGTTCCAGCCCTACGTACCCATACGGCCCGTCGAGTCCCCGGCCCCGGCTGTGCAGCCGCGCCCGGTGACCGACTGAGCCTCACTCCCAATCCGGTCGGCGTGACCGTCTCGCGCCACGTCCCTACCCCTGCCATGCCTGCACCCGAAAAGGAGCCGCTCCATGCGCGCCCAACTGGCCCGTGTCGACGCGGTGCTCGTCCAGGCGCTCATCGCCGCCGCGCTGTCCTTCGCCCACCTGCACGACATCGCCCTAGCGGCCGGACAGGACGGGTGGAAAGCGTGGGCCTACCCCGTCTCGGTCGACCTGCTGCTCGTCGCCGCCTGGCGCCGACTGCGCTCGGGCGAGGCGAAAGCGGCCGGGTGGTGCTGGTTCGTGATCGCCCTCGCCGCCTCCCTCGGCGCCAACGTCGCCACCGCCGGCCTTCTCGATATGGACAACGTCCCTGCCTGGCTGCGCATCCTCGTCGCGGGCTGGCCCGCCGTCGCCTTCCTCGGCGGAACCCTCCTCGCCCACACCACACCGACCACGGTCGACGAGGACGCTGAGCACACAGACGACCCGATGGACCAGGAGGACGCCTCCGAACCAATCCCGGACCTCGACTCGGAGGAAGCGCCGGAACCGCCGCCGACACCACCGGCCATCGAGTCGCCGCCGCCCGAGCGACCCGCCGTCGCCGTCCCGGCGGCCCTCGTCGAACACGCCCGCAAGGTCGCCGCCGAGCACCACACCCGCACCGGAACACCCATCGACACCCCCACTCTCCGCGCCCGCCTCGGTGTCCCCACACCCATGGCCGAAGCCATCGCCACCCAACTCACCTGACAGACGAGGAGACCAGCACCATGCGCCCCTTTATCCAGTCGGCCCTGGAACGCTCCGCCGAGCTGACCCGCGACAACCGGCTCGTGGACGCCGTGGCCCTCGCCGAAGCCGCAATCAACCGGGCCACCCCCGACGAACACCGAGAGATCGAACAGTGGCTCACCGACCACGCCCACGACTTCACCGGAGAGGACGCCCGCTGATGTCCCGCCGCTTCCGCAACGTCACCCGCATCGGCCCCGTCCAGGTCGCCACGTCCTACGACGGCCGGGGCCGCGAGAAACACACCGCCGCCTGCACCGCCCCGCGCTGCGGCTTCTCCGCCGACTACGACAGCCGCGCCGCCGCCGAGCTGGCCGCCCGCACCCACCGCTGCCCCGTCCGCTGATCCGCCGAAAGGACCCCGCACACCGTGACCGTCAGCCTGCCGCTCGTCGTCGTCCTCGGCCTCTTCTCCTGGGGCGCGGTCAAGTTCCTCGGCGTCCGCACCTGGGTCGTCGTCCTGATCGCCCTCTTCGGCTTCTGGCTCTCGCAGACCTTCCTCGCCCCCGCCATCGAGTCCGGCACGCGTACCGGCGTGGACGTCATAAACCGCTCACATGCCTAGACGAGTAGATAAGGAGAGCCCGACCGTGTTCCTGCCCAAGTACCCCGACAGCCCCACCCCGCCGCCCGCACACACCCACGGCCCGGCCGATTCCGCGCCCGTACGGCGCACGCTCCCGGCAGTCCACATCAGCCCCGCCGTGGTGGCGGCCGTGGTCGTCGGCGGTGTCGTCCTCACCGCGCTCTTGGCCGCCGTCGCCGTCTCGGCCATCTCCGTCGCCATCGCGGCCGTGGTCCTGCGCTCCCTGCTCCGCGAGCACAACCGGCGCTGACAGCGCCAAGCACCTGGGGCGGCACACACGACCAAGCATCTGCCGCCCCAGGGCCACAACTCCTGACCGAGCCAGTCAGAAGGAGACCGCCATCTTCACCCGCACCACCCCGCCCCCGCTCCCGGAACTCACCAAGCTCGCCGAGCACGGCACCCTGCCCGGTATCCTTCGCCAGCTCTCCGGCCTCGGCGGCTGCACCCACCCGATCCGCCTCGACGGCCACCGCACCGAGTACGACATCAACACCACCACCGGCGAGATCGGCCGCGTCCTCCAGCACCTCGAATCCACCGACCTCCCGGCCGGGAACCTCCTCGTCCGCTGCAACAACCGCCGTACGACTCGGTGTGCCGCCTGCGCAGAGGTCTACCGCCGCGACACCTTCCACCTGATCACCTCGGGCCTGCGCGGCGGCAAGGGCACCCCCGAACAGGTCGGCACCCACCCGCGCGTCTTCGCCACCTTCACCGCCCCGAGCTTCGGCCCGGTCCACAACCGCCCCTCCAGCGGGCGCCCCTGCCGCTGCGGCACCCGCCACGACCAGGACGACGCCGTACTCGGTACCGCGCTCGACCCGGACACCTACGACTACGAAGCGGCCGTTCTCTGGAACGCGCACGCCGGTCCGCTCTGGCGACGCTTCTCCACCTACCTCCGCCGGGAAGTCGCCAAGCGCGCCGGCCTGTCACAACGCCGCTTCCGCGAACACGCCCGCGTCTCCTTCGCCAAGGTCGCCGAGTACCAAAAGCGCGGCGCCGTCCACTTCCACGCCGTCATCCGCCTCGACGGCCCCACCGGCGGCGACTCCTCACCTCCCGTGTGGGCAACCGCCGAGCTGCTCACGGACGCCATCAAGGCAGCGGCGGCCAAGGTCCGCGTGGACGGACCGGTCATCGACGGCCGCACCCACACCTTCGCCTTCGGCCGCCAACTCGACGTCCGCACCATCCGCTCCGCCGACTTCAACGACGGCCAGGAACTGACCGAACGGGCCGTAGCGGCGTACATCGCCAAGTACGCCACCAAGGGCGCCGAGACCGCCACGGGAGCTCTCGACCGGCCGCTGAAGTTCGCCGCCGAACTCGCCCAACTCGACATCAGCGACCACGCCCGCCGACTCATCCGAACCGCATGGAGCCTCGGCGCCCGCAAGGACCTGGAACACCTCCGCCTGCGCGCCTGGGCCCACATGCTCGGCTTCCGCGGCCACTTCTCCACCAAATCCCGCCGCTACTCCACCACCCTCGGCGCCCTCCGCGACGCCCGCGCCCAATGGCGCCGCGCCCAAGCCGCAACCGCCCTGCCCGAGCACGAGAACGCCACGACGTACGTCCTCGCGCACTGGGTCTTCGCCGGAACCGGCCTGACCGACACCGAAGCCTGGCTTGCCACATCCCTAGAACCCGCCCCCGGAACGGAAGGAGAACCGACCCATGGCTAAGCGCCATCTCGCCGTCGCAGAGGCCGCTGCCGAGCCGCGTGCTCTGCCTTCGCGGTACCTGACTCCTCTGGACGTCGCCGAGATCCTGGGCGTGCCGGTCGAGACGGTCTACCAGTGGCGGCGGAAGCGCACCGGACCACGTGGCTTCCGGGTTGGCCGGCACCTGCGCTACGACCCCGTGGACGTGCGGACCTGGGTCGAGTCCCTGATGGAAGGGGCTGCTGCCTGATGGCCGGGCACATCCAAGACCGCTGGTACAGAACGGAGACCGGGCCGGACGGCAAGGCTCGCAAGGTCAAGACGGAGCGGTACGGCACGGGGTCCCGCTACCGGGCCCGGTACATCGGGCCGGACGGTACGGAGAAGTCGAAAAGCTTCCCGGATCGGCAGAAGCGGCTCGCTGAACAGTGGCTGGCTCACACCGAGGCGGACATGGCGCGCGGGCAGTACATCGACCCGCGTGCGGCTCGAATCACCTTCGAGCAGTACGCCGAGAAGTGGGTGAAGCATGCGCCGGACCCGAACACCCAGGCGTCGATGGAGTCGCAGCTCCGGCTGCACGCCTTCCCCTACCTGGGCTCGCGTCCACTCGGCTCCTTCCAGCCTGCTCACATACGCGACTGGGTTCGGCAGCTTCAGGAGAACGGCGTCCGGGGCTCGTACGCGCGGACGATCTACTCCAACGTGCGGGCGGCGCTGAGTGCGGCGGTGGACGACGGGCACCTTCCCCGGAACCCGTGCGCTGCTCGGTCGGTCCGGCCGCCCACGGTGGACACCAAGCGGATCGTCCCCTGGACGCCCGAACGGGTCTTCGCCGTCCAGGCCGCCATGCCTGAGAGGTACCAGGCCATGGTCGACCTGGGCGGTGGCTGTGGGCTTCGTCAGGGGGAGATCCTCGGTGTCGCCGTCGACGCGATCGACTTCGAGTCGGACACGCTTCACGTTGTCCAGCAACTGAAGCTGAGTCGTAGCAAGGCGGTGTTCGCTCCGCCCAAGGGCGGCAAGCTGCGGGATGTGCCTCTTCCTGGGCCGGTCGCTGATGCGCTGTGGGAGCACATGAAGCGGTTCCCGCCGGTCGAGATCACCTTGCCGTGGAAGGTGGCGGACGGGCCTCCGGTGACCAAGCGGCTGATCTTCACCGGGCCGCGTGGCGGACACGTCTGGCGTACGTCGCTCAATGAGGAGGTGTGGAAGCGGGCCCTCGCCGCAGCTGGCGTGATCCCCGAGCGGAAGCCGGGCAGCTCGTACGCCGAGTCCCGCGAGAACGGCATGCACGCGCTACGCCACTTCTACGCCTCGGTCCTCCTGGACGCGGGCGAGAACATCAAGGCCCTCGCCGAGTACCTCGGCCACTCCGACCCTGGTCTGACGCTCCGCGTCTACGCGCACCTCATGCCCTCCAGCCAGGAGCGCACCCGCAAGGCCGTAGCGGCCGTCTTCGACACGGCCCGGCCGGGCCCGTCCCGCACCTGACGGCCCAGAGACGGCCCAGGGCCAACGAAAAGCCCCCTGCCAGCGGAGAACCCGCAGGTAGGGGGCTTATTCGTGCGGACTTACTTCTTCTTGCCCTGGTTCTTGACCGCCTCAATGGCCGCCGCAGCCGCCTCCGGGTCCAGGTACTTGCCGCCCGGCGTCACCGGGTTGAAGTCGGCGTCGAGCTCGTAGTAGAGCGGGATGCCGGTGGGGATGTTCAGGCCCGCGATGTCGGCGTCGGAGATGCCGTCGAGGTGCTTGACGAGGGCGCGGAGGGAGTTGCCGTGGGCCGCGACCAGGACCGTGCGGCCGGTCAGGAGGTCGGGGACGATGCCGTCGTACCAGTACGGGAGCATGCGCACGACGACGTCCTTCAGGCACTCCGTGCGGGGGCGGAGCTCCGGGGGGATCGTGGCGTAGCGCGGGTCGTCGGACTGGGAGAACTCCGTGCCGTCCTCGAGAGCCGGCGGCGGGGTGTCGTAGGAGCGGCGCCACAGCATGAACTGCTCCTCGCCGAACTCGGCGAGGGTCTGGGCCTTGTCCTTGCCCTGGAGGGCGCCGTAGTGGCGCTCGTTGAGGCGCCAGCTGCGGTGGACCGGGATCCAGTGGCGGTCGGCGGCCTCCAGGGCCAGCTGCGCCGTGCGGATCGCCCGCTTCTGGAGGGACGTGTGGACCACGTCGGGCAGGAGGTCGGCGTCCTTCAGGAGCTCGCCACCGCGGACCGCCTCCTTCTCGCCCTTCTCGTTGAGGTTGACGTCCACCCAGCCGGTGAACAGGTTCTTCGCGTTCCACTCGCTCTCGCCGTGGCGGAGGAGGATCAGCTTGTACGGTGCGTCGGCCATGCGTCCGAGCGTAATCCAAGGCTTCGGCCGGGTGTGCCCCGCGCCCGAGGAGCGGACGGTTGACGGGATCTGTTAATTGAGTGGCCTCGCGGAGCGGCCCGCTTGTAATTTGCGTTCGCCGCCTTGGCTTCTTACATCCGTGGCGCCATCCGCGTCCGTCTTCATCCGTGGGGGATTCCGCATGTCCGTCGCCGCCCTGAGACGTGCCACCCGGGAAACCGTCTCCGGGCTCCCCCGCGAGTTCTGGTGGCTGTGGACCAGCACGCTGGTGAACCGGCTCGGGGCCTTCGTCGCCACATTCATGGCCCTGTACCTCACCCTCGACCGCGGGTACTCCGCCACCTACGCCGGTCTCGTCGCCGCCCTCCACGGCCTCGGCGGGGTCGTCTCGTCGATCGGCGCCGGTGTCATGACCGACCGGCTCGGGCGGCGGCCCACCCTGCTCGTCGCCCAGGCGTCCACGGCCGCGTCCGTCGCGCTCCTCGGGTTCATGCACCACCCGGTCGCCATCGCCGCCGTCGCCTTCCTCGTCGGCGCGGCCTCCAACGCCTCCCGGCCCGCCGTGCAGGCGATGATGGCCGACATCGTCCGGCCCGAGGACCGGGTGCGTGCCTTCTCCCTCAACTACTGGGCGATCAACCTCGGCTTCGCCGTCTCCTCCATGGCCGCCGGGTTCATCGCCGAGGTCAGCTACCTCTCCGGGTTCCTGATCGAGGCCGGGATGACGGCCGTCTGCGCGGTCGTGGTGTTCGTGAAGCTGCCCGAGTCGCGACCGCCCCGGCAGACCGGCACGGAGAAGGACGCCGGCGAGGAGGTCCGGCTCGGGACGGTGCTGCGCGACCGGCGCTTCATGGGGGTCGTCGGGCTGTCCTTCCTCGTCGCCCTCGTCTTCCAGCAGGGGGCGGTCGGACTGCCGGTGGCGATGGGCGCGGCCGGGTTCTCGCCCGCCGACTACGGGCTCGCCATCGCCGTCAACGGGGTGCTGATCGTCGCGCTCCAGATCCCGGTCACCCGGTTCATCGAACGCCGGGACACGGGCCGCATCCTCATCGTCTCGTCCCTGCTCGCCGGCTACGGCTTCGGACTCACCGCCTTCGCCGGCTCGGTCGGCGTCTTCGCCCTGACGGTGTGCGTGTGGACGCTCGGCGAGATGCTGAACGCGCCCACCCAGACCGGGCTCGTGGTGCGCCTGTCCCCCGCCCAGGGGCGCGGCCGGTACCAGGGCATGTACACCCTGTCGTGGTCGGTGGCGGCCCTCGTCGCGCCTCTGATGTCCGGCCTCGTCATCGACCGCTTCGGCGCCGAGTGGCTGTGGGGGATGTGCGCGGTCATCGGTACGGCGGCGGCCATCGGGTACGCCGTCCTGATGCGCCGGCTGGACGCCGAGGAGCCCGCCGCCGACGAGATCCCGGCCGCCGCGGCGAAGCCCGAGGTCAGCCCCGCCTGACCAGCCCCGAGCACGTTCGCGTCCTCACGGATGCATCCGCGCCCCCTTCAGCACCTTGTCCACCGCGTTCCTCGGCCCGTGCACCGCCAGCCCCACCACGTCCAGCTCCCCCGTCGCCACGGCCCGCACCGCCGCCCGGTTGTCGCGGTCGTTGCCGGTCGTGAACAGGTCGGAGGTGAAGACCGCGCGCGGCAGTGCGCGGGACAGCACGCGCGCGTGGGCCGCCTTCAGCGTCTCCTTGGTGCCCTCGAAGACCAGGACCGGCTGGCGGAACATCGGCAGGTAGGGGACGCCGTCGGCGTCCTCGTACGGCTCCCCGATCACCTCGGGCAGGTGCGTGCCCAGGCCGCTGACCAGGAACGCGGTGACGTTCAGGCGTTGCCAGGTCTCCAGGTCGTCGCGCAGCAGAACGGCGATCTTCGTGTCGAAACGGACAGGGGCCCGGTCGGTCGTATGGCTCGTGTGGCTCGCGTCGCTCATACGACGAGACTCGCGGCCGCCGTACGCCCCCGTCTTGTACGTTCTTTGCATGGCCGCCGCACGGAACCGCCAGGAAGTCTCCGCGTGGCGCCCCTCCGTCCCGGGCGTCACCGAGGTCTTCCACGCCCACTTCACCGGGTACGCGTACCCGATGCACGTCCACGAGGCCTGGACGCTGCTGATCGTCGACGACGGCGCCGTCCGGTACGACCTCGAACGGCACGAGCACGGCACCCCGCACGACACCGTGACGCTGCTGCCGCCGCACGTCCCGCACAACGGCTCCCCCGCCACCCCGCACGGCTTCCGCAAGCGGGTGCTCTACCTGGACAGCAGCCGGCTGGGCGACGACCTGATCGGCCGTGCCGTCGACTCCCCCGACCTGCGCGACCCGGTGCTCCGGCGGCGCGTCGGCCAGTTGCACACCGCGCTCGCCCGGCCCGGCGACGAGCTGGAGGCGGACAGCAGGCTGACCCTCATCGGCGACCGGTTGCGCGCCCACCTGCGGCCCGAAGCCGTCACGGACGACATCCCGCGCCGCGACCCCGCCCTCGCCCGCCGGCTGCGCGAACTCCTCGACGAGCGCGTCGTGCGGGGCCTCGCCCTGGACGAGGCGACCGGGCTGCTGCACGCCCATCCCGCCCATCTCGTACGGTCGTTCAGCACGGCGTACGGCATCGCCCCGCACCAGTACCTGATGTCCCGCCGCGTCGACCGGGCCCGGCGACTGCTCCTGGAGGGCCGGTCGCCGGCCGAGGTGGCCACCGCGACCGGCTTCTACGACCAGTCCCATCTCACCCGGCACTTCCGGAAGCTGGTCGGCGTGCCACCAGGGCGCTATCGCGGCAGCGCGCGCTGAGCGTACGGACCTGGGTTCAGTCGGTGGAACGCTTGGTCAGATGCGCGAACGCGTCCAGGTTGCGGGTCGACTCGCCGCGCGCCACGCGCCACTCGTACTCCTTGCGGATCGCGGAGGCGAAGCCGAGTTCCAGAAGCGTGTTGAAGGCGCCGTCCGCCGCTTCCAGGACCTGGCCGAGGAGACGGTCGATCTCGTCGGGAGTGATGGCGGACAGGGGGAGCTTGGCCGTGACGTAGATGTCACCGAGCCGGTCCACGGCGTAACTCACGCCGTACAGCTTGAGGTTGCGCTCCAGGAGCCAGCGGTGGACGCCCGGTTCGTTCTCGTCGGGGTGGCGGATGACGAAGGCGTTGAGGGAGAGGGAGTGGCGGCCGACGAGGAGGGAGACCGTCGTCGACAGTTTGCGGGTGCCGGGGAGTTTGACGACGTAGTTGCCGGGGGCCGGGCTCTCCCATTCGAGGTCGGCGTCCTTCAGGGTCCCCTCGACGACCTGCGCGGCGACCTGCTCCGCCTTCTGTGCGTCAGCCATGGTGGGAGCGTACGCGACGGCGGTAGGCCTGGGTCGCGGCCGTGTAGACGTCCGCCGTGGCGGCGGCCGCGGTGTCCCAGCCGAAGGACTGGGCATGCCGGGCCGCGGCCGCGCCCATCCGCGGGGACAGGTCGGGGTTCTCGGCGAAGCCGTGCAGCACGCGCGCGTAGTCGGCCGGATCGTGGCCCTGGACCAGGTAGCCGGTACGGCCGTCCCGGACCGCCACCGGCAGACCGCCCACGGCTGCCGCGAGGACGGGGGTGCCGGCGGCCTGCGCCTCGATGGCCACCAGGCCGAAGGACTCGCTGTACGACGGCATGACCAGCACGGACGCCGCGCGGAACCAGTCCGCGAGCTGCTCCTGGCCGACGGGTGGGCGGAACCGTACGACGTCCGCGATACCCAGGCGGGCGGCGAGCTTCTGCAGGCCCTCGGGCTTGGCCATGCCGCTGCCGCTGGGGCCGCCGACGATCGGGACGAGGACGCGGGAGCGCAGGTGGGGGTGCTCGTCGAGGAGGACGGCTACGGCGCGCAGGAGGATGTCCGGTGCCTTCAGGGGCTGGATGCGGCCCGCGAACAGGGGGATCAGGGCGTCCTGCGGGAGGCCGAGGCGGGCTCGGGCGGCGGCTCGGCCGTCTGCCGGTGAGAAGCGGGTGAGGTTGACGCCGGGGTGGACGACCGCGACCTTGTCGGGAGCCGCGGCGTAGTGGCGTACCAGTTCGTCGGCCTCCTCGGAGGTGTTGGCGATCAGGCGGTCCGCGGCCGTGACGATCTGGGTCTCGCCGATGACCCGGGCGGCGGGCTCGGGGGTGTCGCCGTCGGCGAGGTTGGCGTTCTTGACCTTCGCCATGGTGTGCATGGCGTGCACCAGGGGGGCGCCCCAGCGCTGGGCGGCGAGCCAGCCGACGTGGCCGGAGAGCCAGTAGTGGGAGTGGACCAGGTCGTAGTAGCCGGGGCGGTGGCCGGCCCAGGCCTGCATCACGCCGTGGGTGAAGGCGCAGAGCTGGGCGGGGAGGTCTTCCTTGTTGAGGCCCTCGTAGGGGCCCGCGTCCACGTGGCGTACGAGTACGCCCGGGGCCAGCTCGACGGTGGGGGGGAGGTCGGTCGCCGTGGTGCGGGTGAAGATCTCGACCTCGATGTTGATCGCGGCGAGGCGTTGGGCGAGCTCCACGATGTAGACGTTCATGCCGCCGGCGTCGCCTGTGCCGGGCTGGTGGAGCGGTGAGGTGTGCACGCTGAGCATGGCTACGCGGCGGGGGCGGCGGTGGAGCCACCCGAGCCGGTTGACGTAGTGGCTCACGTGGTGGTCCTCCTTGGCTGCGGGCATGCCTGGGTGAGGGTGCGGCCCTCCACGGGGGTGCAACAGCGGAGCGCGGGGTTCCCATTCCTGGTGGGGTGGTTTTTGCCTAGGAATTACCGGATGTCGCTCAACTGTTCGGGGGGCTGTGGCGTAGGTGGGTGCGACTGATGGGGCGGGGGATGTCTGCGGCGGCCTGTTGCGGTGAGTGGGGGTTCGCGTTGCGCCGGCGGTTGGAGGTGGGTCGGGGCCGCGCCGGGGGGGTGTCCGTCCTCGGTCGGGCGGCTCGGTTGGTTTTGGATGTGCTCTGCGTTGACGCCCACCGCTGCGGGCGGACACCTCCCGGCACGTCCCCTGCTCGCCGTTGCGCCGGTGCGGGTCGTCCCCACTTGCGGCCGGCCACTTACCCTCGTAGGCATGACTGCCCGCGCCTCCCGCCCCGTGGGAACGGTGACTCGCGGGACCACCAATCCCAATCGGTTGCGCCGTATGGATCGGTGGATCGCACATGTGCATGGCGGTGCGTTGCGGCGGGCCGGTGAGGCTGTGGCTGTCGATCTCGGGTACGGGGCCGCTCCCTGGACCGCCGTGGAGCTGCTCGGGCGGTTGCGGGCCGTTGCTCCTGGGGTGCGGGTGGTCGGGCTGGAGATCGAGCCGGCTCGGGTGGCCGCCGCCAGGCCGTATGAGCGGGACGGGCTTGCCTTTCGGCACGGGGGGTTCGAGATTCCGGTGGCGGAGCGGCCGATGCTCGTGCGGGCCGCCAATGTGCTGCGGCAGTACGAGGAGGGGGAGGTCGCGGCGGTCTGGGAGCGGCTGTGTGCCCGGCTCGCGCCGGCCCGGGACGGGGTCGGTGGCGGGTTGTTGGTGGAAGGGACCTGTGACGAGGTCGGGCGGCGGCATGTGTGGGTGGCGCTGGGGCCGGAGGGACCTCGTACGGTGACCTTCGCGGCTCGGTTGGGGTCGTTGGAGCGGCCTTCGGATCTTGCCGAGCGGCTGCCGAAGGCGCTGATTCATCGCAATGTGAGCGGTGAGCCCGTGCATGCGTTCCTACGGGACTTCGACCGGACCTGGGCCGCCGCGGCGCCCTATGCCTCGTACGGCGCCCGGCAGCGGTGGATCCGGGCGGTGCGGGACCTTGCCGTGGACTGGCCGGTGGTGGACGGGCCGGGGCGGTGGCGGCAGGGGGAAGTGACGGTGCGGTGGGAGGCGTTGGCGCCGCGGGGGTGAGGGCGGGGAACGATCTCCGGGAGTCGTTCGTCACAAAGGCGGGGAGATCGTCATGACGGGGAGGGAAAGGGGGGAAGCAGACCTCTGTCACTTTGCGCGTCGGCATGGCACGATCCCCCGTAAGTTACTGACGGGACATCAGTTTGGGGGCACTGGTATGGGTTCGGGCAAGCGCGGCCTGGTCACTGCGGCCGTGACCGTTGTCTGCGCGGTCACCGTTCTGGGGGCACCAGGGGCGGCGTTCGCGGCACCCACACCGACCCCGAGCGCCTCACCGTCCCCGAGCGCCGCGTCGAACAGCGACCTCGAGGCCGTCCGCAAGAAGCTGGAGAAGCTCTACCACTCGGCCGCCGTCGCCACCGACGCGTACAACGCCGCCGAGGAGGCTGCCGATGAGCAGTCCGCCCAGATCGTCGCGCTGGCCAAGAAGATCGTCGAAGGCCAGGAGAAGCTCGCCGACTTGAAGAAGCGCGCGGGCGCCGCGGCCGCCGCGCAGTACCGCTCGGGCGGGCTGCCCGACGAGGCGCATCTACTGCTCAGCGACGACCCCGAGGCGTTCCTCGACGGCACGGGCCGGGTGCTGCAGGGGCAGCGCGCGACCAAGGGGCTGCTCGCGGAAATGACCCGCACCCAGCAGGACTTGGAGCAGTACGCCAAGGACGCCTCCGCGCAGTGGCGGAAACTGGAGGACGGCCGCAAGGCCAAGGCCGCCGCCAAGAAGAAGATCCAGAAGGAGATCGCGGCGGCCGAGAAGCTGGAGTCCCAGCTGGAGGAGGAGGAGAAGGAGCGCCTCGCCAAGCTGGAGGCGGAGGCCGCGCACAAGGCGCAGACCGCCTGGCTGGACTCCGGCATCCTGAAGGACATCAAGGGCGAGGCCTCCGAAAAGGGGCGCAAGGCCATCGAATACGCCACCGCCCAGCTGGGCAAACCGTATGAATGGGGCGCCGAGGGGCCCAAGACGTACGACTGTTCGGGCCTCACCTCGGAGGCCTGGGCGAGCGCCGGCAGCGGCATTCCGCGGACCTCGCAGGAGCAGTGGAAGCAGCTCAAGCGCATCGACATCGAGGACATGCGCCCCGGCGACCTCATCATCTACAACGACGACGCCAGTCATGTCGCCCTGTACGTCGGCGACGGCGCGATCATCCACGCCCCGCGGCCGGGGCGGACGGTGACGGTGGCGGGGGCCGGATCGATGCCGATCCTCGGGGTGGTTCGACCCGATGCGTAAGCATTGAGGGTGACTTGCGGGGTGAGGAGTGGGGAGATTTCGGGGCCGCGGGCCGTGATCCCCGCCACGTGACCCAACCCACGCCGCCCGGTTTCCCGTCTGTCTGTTGACGTGACGTTCGTCATCCCCGAGCGTCCCCCGGGCTGTCCAACTGCGGTAGGGAACGCGGCATATGACAGCGGCCTGCGCCCAGCCGGCGTGCGCCACACCATTCCGTTGCGACGCCGACAACCGCTATGGTCCCCGTCGGTGGATCGAGACCCCTCGTTCCCACCATGCCCTCGGGGGGAGGGAAGGAACTCAAGAGATGCCCGTACCCATACCGCGGCAGAGAGCGATCCCGGCCGTGGAGAGTGGTCAGGCGCAGGCCGCATCCCCAGGCGGCACCTCCACGGAAGAGGCCCCGCGTAAGGAAACAACGGTCGAGAACACCAGCCACACCAACCTGACGCTGCTGCTGATCGAGGACGATCCCGGCGGCTCCGCGATCGTGCCCGAGCTGCTCGACTCGGCCGGCAAGCCGATCCGGGTGCGCACCGCCCGCAACCTCACCGAGGCCGAGCGGCTGCTCACCGACGACGTCCACTGCATCCTGCTGGACCTCGCGCTGCCCGGCCGCCCCGACGACGAGGACGAGCTCGGCGTGCTCAAGCACGTCCTGGAGCTCGCGCCCCGTCATGCCGTCCTCGCCCTCACCGCCTCCGGTGACGCCGAGCGCGGCGCCGAGGCCGTGCGCGTCGGCGCGCAGGACTACCTCTTCCGGGACGAGCTGGACGGGCGGCTGCTGAGCCGGGCGATCCGGTACGCCGTCGAGCGGAAACGTTCGGACACGGCCGAGCGCCGGCTCGCCGAGGGCCGGATGCGGGCCCAGGAGAACCGTCGCCTTGAGCGCGGTCTGCTCCCGACGCCGCTGCTGGAGGGCTCGTCCCTGCGGTTCGCCGCGCGATACCGGCCGGGGCGCTCGCGTGCGCTGCTGGGCGGCGACTTCTACGACGTCGTCCGTACGGCGGACGGCACCGTGCACGCCATGATCGGCGACGTCTGCGGCCATGGGCCCGACGAGGCCGCGCTCGGTGTGGAGCTGCGGATCGCCTGGCGGGCACTGACGCTGGCTGGGCTGTGCGGCGACGAGCTGCTGGGCACGCTGCAGCAGGTCCTGGAGCACGAGCGGGCCGACGACGAGATCTTCGCGACGCTGTGCACGGTGGACATCGCGCCGGACGGCCGGCGCGCCGGGCTGTGCCTGGCCGGGCACCCGTCGCCGCTGCTCGCCCGGCCGGGGCGGGCGGCACGGCTGCTGCCGTACGACAACAACGGGCCCGCGCTCGGGCTGCTGCCCGGGGCTCGCTGGCCCCGGATGCAGGTGGAGCTCGGGGCGGAGTGGTCCCTGATGCTCTACACCGACGGCCTGATCGAGGGGCGCGTCGGTGAGGGACGGGAGCGGCTCGGACAGGACGGCATGGTGTCCATGGTCCGTCGGCAGCTGTCCGAGGGGCTGCGCGGTGAGGCGCTGCTGCGGGCCGCGGTCAATGAGGTTCGGGACCTCAACGGGGGCGAGTTGGCGGACGACGTGGCGGTGTTGCTGCTGGACCGGGGGGTCTGAACCGGGGGGTCTGAACCGGGGAGGTTGAACCGGGGAGGTTGAACGGCTCGCCGGGCGTCGCCCCCCTGGCGTCACCCCTGAAGGGCGTTGATCAGCGGCCGCCGTTCCACGGGCCGTACGGGCCGTCGCTGCTCGAGCCCCTTCTGCTGCGGCCGCCGCCGGGCAGGCCCTTGATCGCGGGGCGTACGTCGACCATGTACACGATCGTCGCGATGAGGCCGATGATCGGCAGGAACGACAGGATGTTGAAGATCAGGTTCACCACGAAGGCGAGCCCGAGGATGATCATCCAGAACGGCTTGGTCTGCTTGTCGGCCGCGCGGTAGGCGTCCTCGCGGCGGATGGCCGCGTCGACCAACGCGAAGCCGGTGAAAAGGATCAGGGCCACACTCAGCAGCCACATGAACCCCGCGAAGCCCTGCATCAGCACTACGTCCACCACCCGACTCGGCTCGTCTTTACGCGGTCACCGTACCCGCAACCGCAGGCCGGCTACCCGAACAACGGGCCGAGCACCTGTTAAGTGCCCGGCCCGTGCGGGTCGGCCCCATTTCACCCGCCCGTGTGACCTGGAGGTACCTGGGGCGGGCCGGTCGCGAGCGGGCCAGGGGCTTACTTGGCGGGCGGGGTCGTCTTCTTGGCGGTCGTCTTGCGCGCGGCCGGGGCCTTCTTGGCCGGGGCCTTCTTCGCCGGGGCGGCCTCGGCGGCGGGGGCGGTCCCGGCCGGCTTGGCCGTCTCGCTCTTCCCCGCGTTGTCCGTCTTGTTCGCGGTGTCCGACTTGACCTCGACCGGCTCGGCCTTCGGCTCGACGGCCACGGCGAGCTCCTCGATCCCCTCGGCCGCCTCGCCGCGCCAGGTCTTCACGGCCTGCTCGCCGTGCTCGGCGACCTTCTCGTAGGTCTCGCGGGCCTTCACGGCGTACTCGGCGGCGACACCGATGGTGCGCAGCGCGATGTCCTGGGCGCTCTCGCCGAACTTCTTCAGGTCGGCGTCGAGGTTGCTGCCGAGCTTCTTGAAGTCCGCGTCCAGGTTGGTGCCGAACTTCTTGATGTCGGCGTCCAGGCCGCTGACGAACTCGTTGACCTTGGTCTGGAAGCTCTCCTGAGCCTCCTTCGCCTTGGCACCCGCCTCCTTGGCGCGGGCGGCGGCCTTCTCCTGGACGGCCTTCGGGTCGGTGTTGCGCACGGCCTCGAACCGCGCCGGCGCCTCGGCGCGCAGCTGCTCCACCAGGCCGGGCACCTTCCTGGCCTGCTGAAGGGCCAGGTCGGCGGTGCCGGCGGCGAAGTAGAGCGGGGTCGGGTCGCTGAGGGTCTTACGCAGGTCGTCGGTGATGGCCATGGTGATGGTCCTCCCGGTTTGCTCTGAGGTGAGGGTTTTGGGTCCCCACGATCGGCCGGGCCGATGCAGGCCGACGCGGACGGGGTCGCGCGTACGGCGGCTTGCGGTCAGCCCGCCGACTGCTGGGGGTCGATCGGGTCCTCCAAAGCGGCGGCGTTGCCGTCGGAGGTGGGGGTGGTGCGGGTGGTGCCGGTGCTGGCGGCCTTACGGGTGCGGCGCGCGGCGGGCTTGCGGTCGGTGTCGGCCGCCGTGCCGTTCGACCCGTACGGGCCGTTCGCGGCGCCGGTGCGGTCCGTGTCGGCCGTGCCACCCTGCCCGGGGTGCGCCGCGCCCTGATCGGCCGAGACGGCTTCGGCCGCCGCTCGCCGCACTGCCTCGGCGGCCTCGTCGGCCTCCCCCGCCTCGGGGGATATCCCGAACCCGTTCTCCTTGCGGAAGGATTCGTAGATCTGGAGCAGCACCTGCTTCTGCCGCTCGTTCAGGGTGGGATCGGCGAGTATGACGGCGCGCGTCTCCACCTCGTCCCGGTCCCGCTCGGCGTCGAGGATGCCGGCCCGCACGTACAGCGTCTCGGCGGAGATCCGCAGCGCCTTGGCGACCTGCTGCAACACCTCCGCGCTCGGCTTGCGCAGCCCGCGCTCGATCTGGCTCAGATACGGATTGGACACCCCGGCGGCATCGGCGAGTTGCCGCAACGACAGCTGCGCGGTGCGCCGCTGCTCGCGCAGATACTCACCGAGATTGCCGACGTTGAGCGATGCCATGGCTCCACCTTGCCTCACTGTCGCTAACTATTGCAAGCACCCGCTTGCAAAAGTGCGCCATGACACTTCGAACGGGGGGTGTTGGGGATCTCCGTGGCCACTGTCAGTGGCTCCTGACAAGCTGCCCTCGCCACAGACCGACATGATCAGGAGCCGAGCATGGGCACATGGGGAACCGGCCCCTTCGACAGTGATCTCGCCGCGGACTTTGTCGATGAGCTGGAGGGGCTCTCGCCCGAGCAGGTCATCGATCTGCTGCGGGAGGCCCTGCGACGGGTTGCGGATTCCGGCACGCGAGTGGACGGCGGAGACGGGGTGGAAGCCGTCGTCGCCGCCGCTCTGGTCGCCGCTCAGGTGCCTGGCAGCAGCATGGTGATCGACCCGGATGACGGGCCGCGGGAGCCGCTCCCCCAACTGCCCGTCTCCTTGCGTGCGCTGGCCCGCAAGGCGCTTCGCCGTGTCACGGAAGACGGGTCCGAGCTGACGCAGGGCTGGGTGGACAGCAACGACGCCATCGCCTGGCGCCAAGGGGTGCAGCGGATCCATGATTCGTTGGCCACGAGTGGCTGAGCGCCTGTAGGTGCCTTGGAAAACAGGGGGCTCAATCGGACGGCGTGGCCGAGGGCCGCGTGCCGAACCACTGCTCGGCGCCGTAGGCCTCGAAGCGCTCGACCTCGATGAACCCCAGCTTCGCCGCGAGGCGCATCGAGCGGAGGTTGGCGGTCTGGGTGGCGAGGACCACTGGTTCGCCGAGAAACGCGTCGGCGAACCAGTCGAGTACCGCCGCGCACGCCTCGGCGGCGTAACCGTGCCCCCATGACCACGGCAGGAACAGGTAGCCGAGTTCGGCCTTTCCGGCAGCCTGACGAAGGTGCCCGCTTTCTCTGGTGAGCGTGATCTGGCCGATCACCGCCCCGTCGAGGTCGACGATGAAACGGCCGGGGCGACCGCTGGGCGTCTTGGGCAGCTCGCGCTCGAGTTCGTGACGCGGTCGGGGGCCACCGAGGTACGCACCCACCTCCGGCGAGGCCAGCAGCTCGATGACCGCCGCACGGTCCCGGGCCTCGGGCTCACGGAGTACGAGCCTCTCGGTTCTGATCGGGGCAGGCGGCCAGGCGACGGGTCCGAGGTCAGTCATGACGGCCAGCCAATCAGCCCCGAAGCCAGGCGTCGAAGCCCGTCGGCCATCGCCCCGACCCGCCCCACCCCGACCCGACCCGACCCGACCGCTGCAAGGCCTCGCACCCCCTCTGCGCCGCAGCGCTCCCTCTCCCCTCCCCGTCCCCTGCGACATCGCGACCGCGACGACCGCGTCGCCGCCCCACCCCCTCCCGCCGCCCACAACAGACGCCCCACCCCCCACTTGACCAAAACCCACCACCCCTACCGCCAACCCCCTCACCCCCACCCACCCCATCGGGAATGCTGCCCCCATGCGCCCAGACGACTGGCACCTCGCCCAAGACGTAAACGACTTCCTCGCCCGAGCCGGAGGCTTTCTGCGGGGGCGGCCCGGGATGCATGTCATGGCGTTGACGTGGGCCGAGAGGGTGCGGACGCGGGGGGCGGAGGCGTTCGGGTGCGGGGCGCCGGTCTACGGCGTGCTGGAGCGGGCCGGTGAGGTGCGTGCCGCCTTTCACCGCCTCCCGCCCCGCGCGCTGTGCCTCACCCCGCTCACGCCCGAGGAGGCCGACGCACTCGCCGCCCGGCTCTCCGGACTCGGGCACTCCCTCCCCGCCGTCAGCGCGGACGACAGCACCGCCACCGCCTTCGCCGAGGCCTGGCAGCGGCACACCGGAGCCACGCCGACACTCCGTGACACCCGGCTCCGGCTGTACCGCCTCGACGCGCTCACCCCGCCCGATCCGATGCCGGCCGGTCGGGGGCGGGTCCTGGGCGAGGAGGACCTCGATCAGGTCATGTTCTGGTGCGGCGAGTTCGCCAAGGCCGTCGGGGAAGACATCACCATCGACGCCGAGTCGTGGGCCGGTACGCGTTACGCCGACAAGCGCTACACCCTCTGGGAGACCCCGGACGGCACCCCCGTCTCCATCGCCGGGATGAATCCGCTGATCGGCGGTCAGATCCAGGTGGACATCGTCTACACCCCGGCCCACCTGCGCGGTCGCGGCTACGCGGCGGCCGTGACGACGGAGGTGAGCCGGGCCGCGCTGGCCGCCGGCGCCAAGGACGTCGTCCTCTTCGCGGACCTGGCCAACCCCGCCAGCAACGCTCTCTACCAGCGCCTCGGCTACCGCAAGCTCACCGACTGGGCGGCGTACGACTTCTCCTGACCTCAGCTGCTCCCGGTCCTCGCCCCCGCCCCCTCCCGCAGCCACCACCGCTACCGCCACCGCTACCGCCACCGAGCGGCTGAACCCGGCCGCCGTGCGGCGTGTCCGCGTGGGCGGGCGCGGTGGCCCGGCGCAGTGTGGTCGGTACGGGCGTCGTCGAGGAGGAAACGTGAAGCGTGGAGTCGCCGCCGTTCTGGCCGCCGTTCTCGCCGGGCTGACGCTGGTCGCCGCGCCCGCGGTCGCCCGGGACGACCACGGGAACATCGAGCGGAACGAGTGGAACATCCCGATCGCCAACCTCCGCGTCCTCTAGGACCTGTCCGCGGACCATGCCGGTGTCGCGGGGTCCGGCTCGCGCATCAGACCCCGCTCACCCGCGCTATGAGGCGCCGTTCCTTGCGCCGGCCTGATCCCCCGGATCCACCGGGCAGGCCCTGGTCGAGGAACTGACCTTGGCGTAGCCGGAGCTGGTCGGCATGGTGCTCACGTCCTTCCGCGAATGCCTCGTACCGAGGAGACCGGCTCCGCGCAGGGGAACTCATCGGCAGCGGCCGACCCGCGAGGGGCCGGCCATACCCACTTTTTTGTGGGTACTTGGCAGCGCGCCCGCGCCGTCCGACCCTTGATGTGGGTGATCGACGAGGCGCCGGACGCGCCCGGTCACCTGGGGAGTCCTACGGCGGCGGCGTGTGGTGGACGGAGGTGGCGTTTCGGTTCAGGAGACCGGCTGGGCCCCGGTCAGTCGCTCCACGCGGCGGTGGCCCCAGTCGGAGAGCGGGCCGAGAGCCTCGGCCAGGTCGCGGCCGAACTCGGTCAGTGAGTAGACGGTCTTCAACGGCAGTACGTCGTACACCTCACGGTCCACCAGACCGTCCGTCTCCATCTCGCGCAGCGCCTGGGTCAGCACCTTCTCGCTGAGGCCGGGCAGCCGGCGGCGCAGTTCCGCCGGGCGCAGAGGGCCGGACTCCAGCTGCCAGAGCAGCGACGTCTTCCACTTGCCGTCGACCACCGCGAGCGCGGCGGTCACCCCGCAGACGTTCGGATCATGGCGCCGACGCGACATGTCACCACCCCTTTTGTCATCAATTATCGTCACCCTACAGGGAGTTGAGTCATGCCCACCTTCGACCACGAGTCCGCCGTCACCGTCATCGGTCTCGGCCCGATGGGCCGGGCGCTGGCCGGTGCGTTCCTGGACGCGGGGCTGCGGGTCACCGTCTGGAACCGCACGCCGGGCCGGGACCGGGAGCTCGTCGACCGCGGTGTCACGTCGGCCGCGTCCGCCGCCGAGGCGGTCGCCGCCAGTCCGCTGACCGTCGTCTGCGTGGTGAACTACGACGCCGCCGACGCCGTCCTGCGGCAGGACGCGGTCACCGACGCGCTCAAGGGCCGTACGGTCGTCAACCTGACCGCCGACACCCCGGACCGGTCCCGGGACGCGGCCGACTGGGCCGACGCGCACGGCATCCGGTACCTGGACGGCGCGATCATGACGCCGACCACGACCATCGGCAGGCCGGAGGGGGTGTTCATCTACAGCGGCTCCGCGGAGCTCTACGGCGAACACCGGCAGGTCCTCGACGCGCTCGGCGGCACCCACACCCACCTCGGCGAGGACATCGGCCGGGCCGCGGCCTACGACGTCGCCCTGCTCGACATCTTCTGGACCTCCATGGCGGGCTTCGCGCACGCGCTGGCCGTGGCCCGGGCCGAGGGCGTCACCGCGCGGGAGCTCACGCCCTTCGCGCAGGGCATCGCGACGATCCTGCCGCCGCTGTTCGAGGAGTTCGCGGGCGACGTCGACGACGCCACCTACTCCGGTGAGCTCAACCCGATCACCTCCGGTGTCTCCAGCATGTCCCACATCGTCCACGCCTCCGAGGCCCACGGCATCGACGCCTCCGTCATGCGCGCGATCGAGGGCCAGGCCCGCCGTGTCATCGCCCTCGGCCACGGCACGGACGGCTACCTGCGGGTCAGCGAACTGCTCGGCCGCCACCTGCGCTGACCCACTCCTCCAGCACGGCGAAGTCCCGCCCGGTCAGGCCGTGGCGGTGGTCGACGCGGTGCAGCAGGGCGGGCGCGCGGTGGTGGCCGGCCACCCAGGCCCGGTCGGCGTCGGTGATCTCGTCGTCGACCCAGACGAACGGGCGCCCCGCGGCCCACGTCACCAGCGGCCGCGTCTTCCAGTGCGGGCCGCGCGTCCCGAGCCGCGGCTCATCGGCCTCGTCCGGCCACTCCACCACCGGCAGCGGGGGCAGTCCGAGCCAGGGCGCGAGGCAGGTGTTCGCGTCGTCCAGCCAGGTCGTCGCCCACACCAACTCACAGCCGAGCGCGGCGAGCTCGCCCAGGCGGTCACCGAGGGCGGGGTCGACGCGGGAGAGCAGGGGGTGGGTGGCCGTCTCGGGCAGCGGGTGGGCCGCCTCGTACACGGGGTACGGGCGGTCCGCCCCGAAGGGGAGCAGCGTTCCGTCGACGTCCAGGAACACCAGCACCGAGGACGGCACCGGAGGTGACGAGGGGCCCGGTGTCGGTGGGCTCACCCCTCGAACCCGCCCTCCGCCAGGATCTTGTCGATCCGGGCCCGGTGTGCCGTCTCCCAGTCGTCGAGGGACTCGCCCGCCTCCCTGGCCAGTCTGGCGCGGGCGCCCGCGAGGATCTCCTCCCGGCGGGCCGCGGGGACGACCACGACGCCCTCCTCGTCGGCGACCACGACATCCCCGGCGTCGACCGCCACGCCCCCGCAGACCACCCGCTCGTTCAACGGTCGTACGGCCGCCTTGGTGCCCGGGATCGGGAGGACGCCCCGCGCGAAGACGGGGAAGCGGGCGTCCCGTACCTCCGCGAGGTCCCGGATCACGCCGTCGGCGACGAACGCGGCGATTCCGCGGCGCTGGGCGACGGCACAGACGTTTCCGCCGGCCAGGGCGTGGTCGAGGTCGCCCGACTCCACGACCACGACGGAGCCGGCCGGGGCGCGGTGGATGGCGGCGTGCAGCATCAGGTTGTCGCCGGGCGGGCAGGACACCGTGTACGCCGGGCCGGCGACGCGCGGGACGGGGCCCCACAGCGGACGGATGCCGAGGCCCATGACCTGCGCTCGGCCCAGCAGGTCGGCGAGCGTCGTCGTGGGGATGTCCTGGAATCGCGTGGCGTTCGTCATGGGACGGAAGGTACCGTCCTGATCCATGACTGCCGGGTCGGCCATGTGCCGTGAGCGAGTTGGGTGTTGCCCGGCCTCTGAGTGAGGCTGTGGCGGCGGGCCAGGAGCCCGCCTCTTTCTCTTCGCCTTTCCCTCCGTGCCCTCCGCACGGACATCCAGCGACAGAGAAAGAGAAAGAGAGAGAATTGCCCCACGTTTTCAACCAGCAGGTCATCGAGGAGTTCCGCGCCAACAAGGGCCGCGTCGGCGGCTACTTCGAAGGCGCCCGGCTCCTTCTGCTCACCACCACCGGCGCCCGCACCGGCCGCCCGCACACCACCCCCGTCGGCTACCTCCCCGACGGCGGCGACCGCGTCCTGGTCATCGCCTCGGCCGCCGGCGCCCCCAGGCATCCGGCGTGGTTCCACAACCTCCGGGCGAACCCGCGAGTGACCGTCGAGAGCGGCGCGTTCACCTACGAGGCGCGGGCCGTCGTCCTCGACGGCGAGGACCGTGACCGGGCCTTCGGGCGGGCCGTGGAGGCGGATCCGGGCTGGGCGGCGTACCAGGAGAAGACGGAGCGGGTGATTCCCGTGGTCGCCCTGTACGAGATCGCCCAGGGCGGGCCGCCGAACATCAACGCCTCCTCCATGGGCGAGGCCATCAAGGTCGTCCATGACGCCTTCCGCCGCGAACTCGCCCTGATCCGCGAGGAGATGACCACGGTGGGCGGTTCGGCCCTCGGCGCCCAGCTGCGCGTCAACTGCCTGACCTTCTGCGCGGGCCTGCACAACCACCACACCGGCGAGGACATCGGCATGTTCCCGGTCCTGGCCGACCGCCACCCCGAGTTCGCGCCCGCGCTGGCCCGGCTCGGCGAGGAGCACGAGCGGATCGCCGAGCTCGTCGAGGACCTGCGGCGCGTGGTGTCCGCCGAGGACACGGACCCGGCGGCCGCCCGCGCCGAGGTGGAACGGCTCACGGCGGCACTGGAGGCGCATCTGACGTACGAGGAGGAGCAGCTGATCCCGCTTCTCGACGCGGCGTGAGAGCGCGCGGGAGGCCGTCGCCGTTCGGAGCCGTGGCCCTTCGCGGCCGTCGACGTTCGGGGCCATTGCCCTTCGCGGCCGTCGACGTTCGGGGCCATTGCCCTTCGCGGCCGTCGACGTTCGGGCCATTGCCCTTCGCGGCCGTCGCCCTTCACGGCCGTCGCAGCCGGCCCGCTCACCACGGCAACGGCCTCCCGTGCACCACCTCCAGACCCGCCACCGCCCGCGTCACCACCACATACAGCCGGTGCAGCCCCCGCTCCTCCGCCTCCACGATCGCCGCCGGCTCCACGGCGACGACATGGTCGTACTCCAGCCCCTTCACCACGCTCGCCGGTACGACGGCCACCCGCGCCCCCAGCTCGTCCGCGCCGCCCGCCTCGATCCCGGCCGCCCGCAGCGCCTCCCGCACCCGGTCCACGTCCCCGTCCGCGGCGACGACCCCGACGGACCCCTCCCGGCCCAGCGCGTCCCGTACGGCACCCACGACAGCCCCCGGCAGATCCCCGTCGGCCGCCCGGACGCGCAGCTCCCCGTCGCCCCGCAGCGAACGGGCCGCCGGCACCGCCACGTCCAGCCGCTCCAGCAGCCGGTTGGCCAGCGCCAGCACCGCCCGGGGCACCCGGAAGCCGGTGGTGAGCGGCACGACCACGGCGTCCGGCTTGCCCAGGTGGGCCAGCACCGTCTCCCACGACCGCGCCGCCCACGCGGTCGTCCCCTGCGCCAGGTCCCCGAGCACGGTCACCGACCCGAAGGCGGCCCGGCGCGCGATCGCCCGGCACTCCATCGGCGACAGGTCCTGTGCCTCGTCGACGACGACATGGCCGTACTGCCGCGGATGCTCGATGAGCCCGGCGACCTCGTCGAGCAGCACGAGGTCGGCGGCCGACCAGCGTGCCGACTTCCATGACCGCGGCGGCCTCGCCCACAGCAGCGCCTTCTGCTCGTCGGCGTCCAGCAGCCCGTCGGCGGCCCGCGCCAGAGCGTCCGGATCCATGAGCAGCCCGGACACGACCTCCTCCGGCCGCACCCGGGGCCACACGGCGTCGAGGTACTCCCCCACCGCCCGCGCCCGCGAGATCTTCTGCAGCCACGCGGCACCCGGCGGCCCGCCCCGCCGCTCGGCCTGCTCCAGGATTCGCCGCACGACCCGGGTCCGCACCCGCTCCCGCCCCACGGCGTACGGCGGCTCCTCGGCCCGCACGCCGGCCACGATCCGCAGCAGCTCGCCCTCCGACACCCGCCACCGGTACGACCCGTCGGGCACGGCCAGCGGACCGATCCCCTCGCCCCCGCCCACGCGCGCGTACAGGGCGCGCCGCAGCACCTCGGCCATCCGGGCGTCGTGCTTGACGGCGGCGGCCCTCTCGTCGTCGGCCCCCTTGACCGGATGCCGGGCGATCTCGTCCCGCAGCGTGGACTGGCGTACGCCGGTCTCGCCGAGGGCGGGCAGCACCTCGGAGATGTAGGCGAGGAAGGTCGGGTTCGGCCCGAGGATCAGCAGGCCGCCGCGGCGGATGCGCTGCGGGTGGGTGTAGAGCAGGTAGGCGGCGCGGTGCAGGCCGACGGCGGTCTTGCCGGTGCCGGGGGCGCCCTGGACGCACACGGAGAGGGTGAGGTCGCCTCGTACGAGATCGTCCTGCTCGGGCTGGATGGTGGCCGCGATGTCCCGCATGGGTCCGACGCGGGGCCGTTCGATCTCCCGCGCGACGATCTCGCTCGCCCCGGACCCGTCCGTCCCCGGCCCGCCCGCCTCGGCGAGGTGCTCGTCCTCCAGGCCGGTGAGGTCGGCGGAGTCCCCGCGGCTGCCCGGCGCCCAGCCGAAGCGCCGGCGCACGGCGACGCCCTGCGGGTCGCGGGCGCCGGCCTGGTAGAAGGCGCGGGAGACCGGCGCGCGCCAGTCGACGACGAGGGGCGGTTCGGCGGGGTGCTCGCTGATCCGCAGCCGCCCGATGTGCAGCGCCTGCTGCCGCTCCAGGCCGGCGAAGTCCAGCCGCCCGAAGAACAACGGCCCCTCGGGCAGCTCGTGCATCGCCTTCGCCTGGCTGCGCAGCTGGTAGCCGAGGACCTCGGCGTCGGCTCCGGAGGCGGAGGCGTTCTCGCCGACGACGACCTGTTCGTCGGCGCCGTCGACCATGGCGGCGAGGGCGGTCTTGCAGCGGTCGTGGTGGGCGCGTTCCTGGTCGAGGGCCTGGCGGAGGCCGCGGTGGGGGTCCTGGGCCTTCTGGTGGAGGGCAGGGTCGGGTGACGTCATTCCATGGAGCGTACCGAAATAACGTAACCGAGTTAAATCTTTTACTCAGCCTCAGTCAAGAAGGCCTCAGCAGTGGGCCCCAGTTCAGCGAGCCCCAGTTCCGTGGGCGACCAGCCCCGGCAGCCCGGCCTCCAGCACCCCGAACGCCCGCTCGGCCGCCGCCACGGCATCCCCCCGCACGTCGGCCGCCCGCTCCCCCGCCGCGATCCGCCGCCAGTTCTCCTGCGCGAGGATCCGCTGCACCGCCACGATCTGCCCCGCGGCCAGCCGCGCCTCCAGCCCTCCCCCGAGCGCCTCGGCGAGCGCGGCCTCCGAACGCTCCAGATAGCCGTACATACGAGCGACCAGCGCGGGCGTCCCGTACAGCAGCGACTGGTAGGCGAGCACCTCGGGATGGTCGTTGAGCCCGGTGATCGGGTCGCACCGCTCCAGCCCGTCGAGGAAGTGCCGCCGCAACGCCTCGACCGGCGACGGCCCCTCCCGCACCACCCGCGCGGCCTCGTCCTCGTGATCGGCGAACCGGTACAGGACGAGATCCTCCTTCGTCGGGAAGTACCGGAACAGCGTCGGCTTGGAGATCTCCGCCGCTGCGGCGACATCGGCGACGGAGACGGCGTCGAAGCCCTTCTCCAGGAAGAGGCGGACGGCGGTGTCCGAGACGGTCTGGTACATCCGCTGCTTCTTGCGTGCGCGAAGGCCGGTCCCGGCGGTGCCTGGCTTGCTCATGCGGTCGAGCCTACGGTCCTGCGGCGCCCGCGCTTCGAGCCGCTCCTCGCGCCGCTGTTCCTTCAGCCGCCCCCCAAGACCTCGCGACCAACGGCAGATACGACGTGATCACCACGGAGGCCCCCGCGTCCCGCAGCCCCTTCACCTTGCGGGCGTTGCGGCCGTAGCCGATGAAGCGGACACCGGCCCGCTCGGCCGCCCGCACGTCCGCCTCCGTGTCGCCGATCATGACGGCGTCGTCGGGCGCGAGGCCCAGGCCGTCCAGGGCGCGGAGCACGACATGGGGGTCCGGTTTCATCAGGCCCGGGTCGGTGCGGCCGTGGACGGCGGCGAAGCGGCCCCGCAGCCCCCGGAGTCCGAGCTGGCACCAGGCCGCCTCGGGTGCGTTGTTGGTGACCACGGCCATGCGCACCTGCCGTTCTGCCAGCCTTTCGATGAGGACGTCGGCGTACGGGGTGGGCCAGGCCCGCCGTGCCGCGTCCACCTCGCCCGCCGTCAGGCGCTCCTCCATCAGGTCCAGGAGTTCGGCCACGTCCCTGACCGACCGGGCCCGGTGCACGGCGCGCAGCACCACATGGGGGTCGATGGCCCGCTGTTCCCCTGCGGTCAGCAGGTCCTCCGCGCCGAACTTGGCCACGACGGCGCGCAGTTCGTCGGCCACGGACGCCGACGCGCCCCTCGGGAAGAGCCGGCAGATCGGGCCGTCGAAGTCGAAGAGCACACACCGCGTGGCCGTCAGCAGGTCCCGTACGTCCGTGGCGTCGGCGAGGTCAGCCGGCATGCGTCTCCATCCGGGGGGCCGCCTCCGGGTGCGCGACGACGTCCGACGCGAGGCCGGGGACGTCCGGCCCGGCGAGGCCCTCCGCGGCACCGTCCGTCTCCTGCCGCCGGACCGCTTCGGCCGCCTGCCACCGCCGCAGCGCGTCCACGGTGCACCGCTCGTCGGGCACGTCCACGAGCGCCAGCGGCTCCCTGGCCCGGTGCAGCGCCCTGCGGATGTGCTCCGCCGCCCCGGCGAGTTCCTGCTCAGCCGGCCGGTCCGCGAGGGCGAGGGCCGCGCGCATCACGTCGGGGAAGACCGACTGCGCGTACTCGAAGCGCAGGTAGACGGGCAGGTCGTGGTCGAGGCCGACGGTCATGTCCGCGTGGCCCGCGTCGCACATGGCGTCCCGCCACATACGGACCATCAACTCGTGCTCCGTCTTGTCGTACGCCATCCGGACCAGATGTGTCGCGAGGTCGTGCAGGGGGTCGCCGTACATCGCGAGTTCCCAGTCGATGACCGCCAGGCGGGCCCCGTCCGGGTCTTCGACCACCAGCACATTGGACCGGTGGACGTCGGTGTGGAGGAGGGCGAACGGGCGGCGGCTCAGCTCGGGGACCGAGGTCATGAACCGTTCCACCACCTCGCGCGTGACCCCCACGGCGTCGAAGAGCTCGCCGAAACGCGGCCGGTTGGCCTCGTGCACCTCCCGGTCCGTGAACCGGTGGAGCCAGGCCAGGAAGGACCGGCTGTCCCCCTCGTCGGGCCAATCGGCGGGCAGTGGCGGCAAGTCGGCCGAGGGTACGTCGGCCAGACGGGCGAAGAAGTCCGCCAGGGCCGCGAGCCGCTCGCTGCCGACGGGGCCGTGGGGAACCTCGTCGACCAGCGCGAAGCCGGCCAGATAGGTGTGCAGCGACCATTCGCCGAAGTCCGCCAGACAGCGGGGTACGCCGCCCACGTGCCGGCCCACCGCCCGCAGTACGTCGCCCTCGCGGGGCCAGATCCGCGGCACCACCTCGACGCTGGGCAGCGGCGTGCGGAACTTGGCGAGGTCCCGCCCGGACCGCAGGCCCAGCAGGAACGCCAGTGGCTGTCCCACTGCCGCGATGCGATTGGTGTTGTGATGGCCGGATACCACCGTCCCGAACGGACGCTGGCGCCGCGCCTCCGCGAGGTATCGCACCAGTGACTGGTGCGCTCTGCGGGGCAGAGGGTGAGACATGAGCGCGAAGGATAGTACGGAGCGTGATCGTCCTCACTTCGTGTCACTATTTGGACAGCCTCCGATCACTCTCGGTATGGACCGGGTCCGGTCGGCGCTCAGTCGGAAGCGCTGTCCGGTTCACTCAGGAACGTCCAGTAGGACTCGAACGAGTTCACCAGGCCGTCGAACTGCTTGCGTTCCTGATCCCGACGGGAGTCCGCGGTGGCCTTCGAGAGCTCCAGACGGTCACCGCGCACGTCGTACGCGGGAACCAGGGATCCGTCGTCCAGTTCGATATCGGTTTCGGCCACCACGTAGGAGGCGAACAGCACCTGCGAGCCGTTGACGATGTAGAGCTTCTGGGTGGGGGTGAGCGGCACGCGCCGGACCTCCACGGCGGCGTCCACACCGGCCGCGGAGAGGTCCCGTACGAGCCCGCCGACCTGCTTGCCGAAGCGCCGGGCCATCCCCCGCCAGCGCTGCCACACCCGCGCGTCCTGCGGGTCAACGGCGCGGGGGTAGGCGGGGCGCCTGACCTCGTCCTCGGTCGGCAGCAGCATCCTTATGCGCACCTCCCGGGGCGCGCTCGCGTTGCCGCCGCAGATCAGGTCCACCGGGTGGGTGAGGTTGTGGACCAGGTTCTCCGAGGTCAGCGTGAGGGTGTCCAGGGTGACCCGGGGCTGCCGGAAGGCCTCGTCGATCACGGCGGAGAGCACGGGGGTGGCCTCCGCACCACCCTGACCGGAGGACGATCCCGCCCGCAGTACGCGGCTGCCGCTGCCCGGCCGGGTCTCGATCCACCCTTCCGCAGCCAGTCTCCGGAGAACCTTCCGCAAGGTGTCCCTGCCCACGCCGAGCTCTTCGATCAGCTTCCGCTCGGGCGGCAGGGACGTGTCCACCTGGTACTTGCCCTTCTCCAGGCGGGTCCGCAGTTCACCTTCCACCCACTGCGACTTGTTCCTGCCGCCCTGCCCACGCCCTGAGGTAGCCACCTCCAGAACGTACCTCTCCTCGGCCGCCGTCACACCACTTCCAGTCAACTGCGGCCCGCGAACAGCCGATCAATTGGGCGAATGATTAGCAATCTAGTGGGCCGGGAAAAGTCCAATTCAGAGGAAGTCGTCCAATTGGACGACTAAAAGCAGACCGGAGGGGGGACCATGGCAGCGGACTCGCCGGGTGTCGCCCCAGCGTCACAGCTCACGCACGACCTCCAGCAGCGGCTGCAGCGAGGGGATGACGCAGAGCGGGTCGACGCCGGCGTCCGTCAGCGCGCCCAGCTTGGCCGGCCGCGGCGCGTAGCCCAGGAACCGGACACCGGCTTTCCTCGCCGCGCCGTAGTCCGACGGCATGTCGCCGATCATCAGCGTCGCGGCCGGCTCGGCCCCGAGCGATCTCAAGGCGTGGTTCAGCGTCTTGGGATGCGGTTTGATGAAGCGCAGGTCCGATGTGCGGCCGTAGATGTGGGGGGCGAAGCAGCCGAGGGTGCCCCGGGTGAGCAGGTACTCCTCCACGGAACGGGCCGAGTTGTTGCTCGCGATGGCCAGCCGGGTGCCGCGCGCCGCCAGGGTGCGGATCAGGGGATCGGCGTACGCCGTCGGCATCGCCTTGGGAACGGCCTTCAGCTCGCCCTGGGTGAGCAGTGCCTCGAGCGCCACCACCAGGTCGCTCCGCTGCGGCTGCCGTGCCGCCACGGCGTACAACACCCCGTGCGGGTCCGGCCGTTCGCGCTCCTCTTCGGTGAGCACGTCCAACCGCCCCTGCTTCTCCAGCCATTCGACCTGGTCCCGGGCCACGCGCTCGGCGGGGTGGCCGGCGAACAGCCGGCAGATCGGGCCGTCGAAGTCGAAGATGACGTACTTCGCCGTGCCGATCAGCTCCCGCAGGACCTCGGCCTGGCCCGGCGACGGCTGCGTCTGTCGTGTATCAGAGGTCATTCAGAGAGTGTCAGATCAGTTGCGATCGTTTCCCAGAGCGCGTTGAACCATTTCTGCGACTCCTCCACGAAGGCGCCGTCGCGGCCGACCCTGCTGCTGCTGAACGGGAAGAGCATCGCCTTATGACCGCTCACGTCGTACGTCTGGATCTCACCGCCCGCCGTGTCCCGCGGCCGCTCACCGACCTGGTAGTAGCCGAACACCGCCTCCTCCCCGTTGAGCAGGTACAGCTTCACCGGGGTCGTGAAGGGCAGCTCCTTGTAGGTCACGCGCACGTCGCCGACCCTGTTCTCGCCCTCCCTCGTCAGCCTCTTCAGCGTGCTGCGCAGGACCTTCAGCTGGCTGTCGCGCTGGTCCATCAGCTCCTCGTGGATGGCCCGCGCCCGCGAGGCGTCGCCCTCCTCGACCGGCACGGGAAAGGCGAGGTCGAGGCCACGGGCGGGCACCAGGCAGCGCAGCTGGATCGACTCGGGACGCAACCGGCCCTGGTGGATCAGCCGGAGCGGTTCGGAGAGCGCAAGGATCAGGGTCTCGGCCGTGAAGCAGATGACGTCGACCAGCACCTCCCGGGCCTCGAACGCCCGCTCGAGGCAGGTGTGGAGGATCGCGGTCGTCTGTTGGGGCGCGTCGGGCTCCGGAGCCGCCTCGGCGACCCGGGGCGGGCTGCCCTTGCCCGTGTTGCTGAGCAGTCCGTCCTGCTGGAGGATGCTCAGCGCCTGCCGCACGGTGCCGCGTTCGACACCGAACTCGGCCGCGAGCCGTGCCTGGGTCGGCAGCTTGTCGCCCTTCTTGAGCTCGCCGGTGCGGATACGGCCCCGCAGGGTGTCCGCGATGTCCTGAGGCGACCCCTTGCCGCTGCCGGTCACTACGTCGTTCTCCTGGGTCAGATGCATGGCTGTGCGGTGTACGCGGACCGGTGGGGCATGTCGAGTCCTCCTTCAACTCAGGATCAGGTCTGTGGTGATGGTTTCCCACAGGGCGTCGAACCACTTCTGGGACTCCGTCACGAACGCGACATCCCGCCGGCCGGCCGCCTCCTCGAACGAGAAGAGCATCGACTCGGTGCCCAGCACGTCGTACACGTCCGTGGGGCCCGACTCCAAGGGTCCCTCACGCCGACCGATCATGTAGTAGGAGAACAGCGCCTCGACGCCGTTGAGGAGGTACAGCTTCACCGGCGGGGTGAAGGGCAGGGCGCGGAAGGCGACGTGGACGTCGATGCCGTGCGAGTAGCGCAGCGCCTGGAGGTTGTGCCGCAGGACCTGCCCCTGGGCGTTGCGCCGGGCCAGCCAGTCCTGGTGGACGGGGTCGTCGTCGCTGTGGCCCTCGACCGAGATCGGGAAGGCGAGGTTGATCTCCCGGGAAGGCAGCAGGATCCGGGCCTCGATCGACTCGGGCTTCACCCGGCCCTCGTGGATCAGGCGCAGGGGTTCGCTCAGCGCCAGCATCAGGGTCTCGGCCGTGAGACAGACCGCGTCGATCCGCACCCGCGGCGCGGCGAACGCCTCCGCCAGCCTCGGGGTCAGCGCCACCATCGTCGGCTGCGGCTCCTCCCAGGCGGGCGCCGCCTCGGCGATACGCGGCGGGCTGCCCTTGCTCACGTTGCTGAGGAGCCCGTCGTCCTGGAGCGCCCGCAGGGCCTGGCGCACGGCACCGCGCTCCACACCGAACTCCTCGGCGAGCTCGGCCTGGGTGGGCAGCCGGTCCCCGGCCCTGAGCTCGCCGCTGCGGATGCGTTCCCGCAGGGTGTCGGCGATCTCCTGGGGCGAGGGTCTCCTGCTGCCGTTCACGGCCACGTTCTCCTGGGTCACGACCAAACGCTACAACTTCCATCCATCTACGGGGAGTTGTCCGGAGGTTGTTTATGACTAGGGACCAAGTGGGGACAACATTATTAGAGTTGGCAACCAACTCGATCAAGTTGGCAGAATCTTTGCCTTCTTGTCGCCCAACCCCCGACGCTCCACGCACGTCCCGTCCGGCAGCCAGAAGGGGGAACGACCGTGCCTGCCATCACCTTCGTCTTCGCCGTCTTCATCCTCGGCTTCGAACAGCTCGTCCAGTGGAAGTACGGCCCGATGGGCATCATCGGCCTACTGCTGCTCACCGTCGGCCTCAAGGCCAGAAGCCCGGCCCTCAGCTCCATCGGGGCCGTGGTGCTGGCCGCCCTGGTCACCCGCCCGGCGCTGTGACCGGCGCGTACTCAGGGAGTGAGCAGCAGCTCCGAGCTGATCGTCTCCCACAGCGCGTCGAACCAGACGTACGACTGCTCCACGAACGTCGAGTCCCGCAGCCCGGCACCCTGCTCGAAGGCGAACAGCATCGACCGGGTGCCCTCGGCGTCGTACATCTCCAGCTGCTCGTGGTCGACCTCCTCCTCGCGGCGCGTGACCGTGTAGTACGCGAAGAGGGCCTCCACGCCGTTGAGGAGGTAGAGCTTCACCGGCGGCGTGAAGGGCAGGGCGCGGAACGTCACGTGCACGTCGATGCCGTGCGAGGAGCGCAGGGCCAGCAGGTTGTGCCGCAGCACCTGGCCCTGCGCGTTGCGATGGGCCAGCCAGTGGCGCTGCAGCCGGCCCTGCTCGTCCGGGGCGTCCACCGGGGTCGGGAAGGCCAGGTCGATGTCCCGCGACGGCAGCAGGACGCGGACGTCGACCTTGGCCGGTTTCAGCTCCCCGGCGTGGATCCGGCGCAGCGGTTCGCCGATGGCGAGGGTCAGCGACACCGAGGTGAGGCACAGGGCGTCGACCTCGACATGGGGCGACGCGAACGCGGCCGCGATGCGCGGGGCCAGGGCCGCGGTGGTCGGCATCGGCGGGGCGCCGGGCCCGGCCGGGACCAGACCGGCCGCCGCGGCCTGCAGCGGGGCCACGGTGGCGGGGCTGCCCTTGGAGACGTTGGTGAGCAGACGCTCCGACTGCAGGATGCGCAGCGCCTGCCGTACGGCACCGCGCTCGACGCCGAACTCGTTGGCCAGCTTGGCCTGCGTGGGCATGCGCTGGCCCGCCCGCAGCACACCGGACCTGATCCGCGTGCGCAGCTCGTCGGCCACCTCGAGGTGTGTTTTCTGTGGCCGCTGTGTCCTCTTCCGTCCATTGACGGAGGCGTGTTCCGGGTCCACGACCAAAACACTACAACTTCCCGCCATCTTGCGGCAGTTCAAAGGTAGATGGTTATGAGACGCTTCCAAGTGGACATAAGTACAGTGAAGTTGGTCGCCAACTTAGGCAACATGGTCAAACTTCCTGAGGGGTTGGCCACCAGAGTCGCTTCTGTCGACCATCGTCCCCGAAGGAGGACGGCATGCCGCTGATTTATCTCGCCGTCGCCGCACTCGCCATCGGATTCGAGCAGCTCGTCCAGTGGAAGTACGGGCCGATGGGCATCATCGCCTTCCTCGCCCTGTCCATCGGTCTCAAGGCGAAGAACACCATGATCAGCGGCATCGGCGCGGTCATCCTCGTCATGCTGCTGGCCCAGTAGGGACCAGGTTCGGCTGACCGGGCTCCCTTCCGGAGGGGAGCCGGGAGCCCGGTCGGTCAGCACAGCCACAACTTCACATCGACAACCGAACATCGACGCGCACAGCCACAACTGAAGAAGAGCAGACAGAACAACAAGCAGAGCAGCAAGCAGCACAACAACCACAACCGAACAGCTCGCTACGGATGAGCAGTCCTGTCCCCGGCGAAACGGAGGTTCAGAAGACGTCCGGGCACCAAGGCCGCCTGGACGTACGCAGCAGGGCGTCGGCCGTCAGGGCGGCGCCCGCTCGCTCTTCCCGGACCCGGCCGAGCGCCGCGAGCCGCACCGCGGACTCGTCGCCGAGCCAGAGCCGGCCCAGGTCGGCGATGTCGAGGGTGAGTTCGGCGGTGGCCCTGGTCGGGGTGCACGAGGCGCCGTCCGCGGACGCCTCCAGCCGGAACCGCCCGCCCGCGAACCCGCGCCCGCTCCCGTGGCCGTCGTCCCCGTCCACGACGTCGAGCACCAGCGCCCCCCGACCCTCGTACGTCCGCGCCTCCAGGGCCCGTACGACGTCCAGGATCCGCACCCACAGCCAGTCCGCATGGGTCGTGACCCTGGCCGCCCGCGGATCGGGCAGGTGGAAGGGCAGGAGGTCGTCGGGGGCCCGCCAGCCGCTCTTCACCGTGGTGATCCAGTCGATCGAGCACAGGTAGCGCCACAGCGCGCGCTCCGCGTCCGGGGTCGCCGCGACCAGCCAGTTCACGGACGCGGTGTTCAGCGGCTGCTTGCCGTCGCCCCAGTGGTCGTCCGCCTGGTACGACACCAGTCCCTGGACCTCACCCCCGGCCGAGCGGTACACGGCGAAGAACGGCTCGGTCCACGGGGACCTGTCCAGGCGCAGCGCCCCGGTGCCGACCTGCCACCACCGCTCGTCCCGGTCGACGGCGCCCGGCTGCGCCCCGCGCACCCTCTCGTACAGCTCCGGGCCGAGTTTGCGTACGTCCGCCCCGTCCACGAGGTCGATACGGCCGCCGTCCTCGGGGCCGGACCACCTCGGGTCCAGGCCGGTGCGGGGGACGTCGACCGTCCACTGGGTGGTCCAGGTGGCGGGGCCGAAGCCGTAGCGGCCGTAGATCGGGTACTCGGCGGCGATGAGGATGGCCACGACGTCGCCGCGGTCCTTCGCGGCGGTGAGGTCGTGGGCCATCATGCGGGTGAGGAGGCCTCGGCGGCGGTGGGTGGGGGTGACGGTGACGTTCGATATCGCGTTGGCGGGGACGGGGGTGCCGCCCACCGCGGTGATCTGCTGGGCGAAGGATCGGAAGGTGGCGACGCAGCGGCCGTTGTCGAAGGCGCCGAGGGTGCGGGACGGGACGATGTACGAGCTGCGGTCGGCGATCTCCGTCTCGGCGACGTCCGGGGTGCGGAGGAAGCCGGTGTTCAGCGCCCTGATCCAGTCCGGGATGTCGGCCTCGGTGATCGGCCGGACCTCTGGGTCGGTACGTGTGCCTGTGTCGGGTTCGGGACGGCTCATGGGGTCACGGTAGGTGCCCGCCCACCGGCAGCGCCCCCAGTTTTCCCGCCCCCGCCGCCCCTACCCGTCCCATCCCCTGGGGCTCCGCCCCTTCAACACCACTGGGGCTGCCGCCCCAGACCCCACCATCGGCCCTGAAGGGGCCCCGTCCTCAAACGCCGGACGGGCTGAAAATGCCCCTGCGGGTGGGCGGGGCTCGGGACGGCAATGGCTCGTCCTCGAACGCCGGACGGGCTGGAGGTGCCCCGCCGAGCGGAGTCCCGTCGGTGGGTGGGGGCTCGGGAGGGCAACGGCTCGTGCTCGGACGCCGGGCGGGTTGAAAGGGCCCGGGGTGGGTGGGCTTGTCTTCCGGCGCCGGGCGGGCTGGGAGGCCTAGGGCCCTTCTGATGGATCTCCGTGGGAGAAGGAGCGGCGTTCGGTGCGTGCTCTCGGCGTGCCGGGCGGAAGCCCTCGTAGCGGAGCTACGTGGGCTTTTGTCCGGTGCGGCGAGAGTGCGTGCCGGGCGTCGCGACGCCGCGGAGATCCATCAGAAGGGCCCTAGGGGCGCGGGGAACTGCGCGACCAGCCCCCACCGGGCCGCGGCCGCGCGGCCGTCGTCAGGCGTCACGGCGCGGGCGGAGCCCGGCAGGGGCTTGTCGAGGTCGGCCTCCGGACCTAGGTCAGCAGGTCGTCCACCACGGCCTCGCCCTCCCGGTACCGCCGCGTGATCTCCGCCCCGCACTCGTCCGCCGTCCCCTGCAGCCGCTGCCGGCGCCGGGACACCTGTTGCTCGTACCCCACGAGCCTCGCCATCGCGGCGTCCAGTTCGACGTCCGTCCGGGCCTCGAGGTCCGACAGTTCCACCTCGGCCAGCATTTCCGCGGCCAGCAGCCGGTATTCCTCGCTCTGGGGAGTACCCAGCGTGACGTGCCGGGCGGAGGAGCGGTGGCGGGCCGGGGCGTCGGTGAGGATCTCCGACAGGCGCTCCACGACGGACGCGGCCCCCGCGGGAGAGCGCCGCGCGATTTCCGCGCGCAGGATGTCGATCCGCCCCTGCAGCAGCCGACGTACATAACTCAGGTCCGCCTCGTCCCGCTGCGCGTCCCGCCGCAGGGTGCGCAGCTCGGGCAGACTGAGCACGGTCAGATCGGGCTCGGGCGGATCGGCGGGCAGCCGTGGATCCGCCCCCGGTCCCGGATCGTCGGCGGTGCGCTGCGTGGGCGGCCTCAGCCCGGTCGGCTGGCCCGCCTGACTCAACACGACAGCCCCAGGGGGCTGCCCGGTACTCGGTGTGCTCATATGCCTCTACCGTCCCCTCGACCGGCGTGTGGAAGCATGGTGCCATCCCAAGTGGCCCCTATGTGACCGAGTGCCCACGAACAGCCCCAGATGGGGGCTTAAGGATCAAAAAAGAGTCCCCAAAGAAGCCTCGCGCAGGCCCCTTTACCAGGCGCTTCCCCCGCACCCGGCATGATGGCCGTATGCGAGCTGTGGTGCAGAGGGTGGACGGCGCGAGTGTCGTCGTGGATGACGAGACCGTCGGCGAGATCGTGGGTGAAGGGCTCTGCGTGCTGGTCGGTGTCACGCACGAGGACACCAAGGACAAGGCCGCCCAACTCGCCCGCAAACTCTGGTCGATCCGCATGCTGAACGACGAGAAGTCGTGCAGCGACATCGACGCCCCGCTCCTCGTCATCAGCCAGTTCACCCTCTACGGCGACGCCCGCAAGGGACGCCGGCCCACCTGGAACGCCGCCGCGCCCGGCGATGTCGCCGAGCCGCTCGTCGACGAGGTCGTCGCCCAACTCCGCGCCCTGGGCGCGACGGTGGCGACGGGCCGGTTCGGCGCCAAGATGCGGGTGGGTCTGACGAACGACGGCCCGTTCACCGTGCTCCTGGAGATCTAGGGCGAGATCCAGTCGGCCCGGACGCCGTCTGCCGGGCACGATCGTGCCCGGCCACCATGGAGGCCGGCGACGGAACCCCCGTCACACGGCTACGGCTCGGCTAGGGCTCGACGACCACTTCCTGCGCCGCCGCCGTCTCTCCGGCCAGGAGCCTCGCGTCCACCGGCACGTTCCGCTTGACCAGCGCCAGCGCGACCGGGCCCAGCTCGTGGTGACGTACCGACGTCGTGATGAAACCGATCTTGCGGCCGTCCGGCCCCTCGTCGGCAGGCCGGAGCTCCGTACCGTGCGGAGGCAGGTGGACCTCGCTGCCGTCCAGGTGCAGGAAGACCAGGCGTCGCGGCGGCTTGCCGAGGTTCTGGACCCGGGCGACCGTCTCCTGGCCGCGGTAGCAGCCCTTCTGCAGGTGCACCGCGGTACCGATCCAGCCCAGCTCGTGCGGGATGGTGCGGTGGTCGGTCTCGAAGCCGAGGCGCGGGCGGTGGTGCTCGACGCGCAGCGCCTCGTAGGCGAGGATGCCGACCGCCGGGCCCGCCTTCCCGGCGTACGACTCCAGGTCGGCGCGCGGGACGAACAGGTCGCGGCCGTACGCCGTCTCGCGTACGACGGCGCCCTCGGGGACCTCGGCGATGGAGCCGGCGGGCAGGTGGACGACCGCGAACTCGGCGGTTCGGTCGGCGACTTCGACCTGGTAGAAGAATTTCATCGACTCCAGGTACGCGATCAGCGCGTCCTGGGTGCCGGGCTCGACATGGGCCCAGACCGTGGTGCCGTCGTCGACGAGATACAGCGCGTGCTCGATGTGGCCGTTCGCGGAGAGGATCAGCGCCTCGGTGGCCTGGCCCACCGGGAGGTCGCTGACGTGCTGGGTGAGCAGCAGATGCAGCCAGCTCAGCCGGTCCTGGCCGGTGACGGCGACGACCCCGCGGTGCGAGAGGTCGACGAAACCGGAGCCGTCGGCGAGCGCGCGCTGCTCGCGGAACAGATCGCCGTAGTGCGCGGCGACGCCTTCGTCCACACCCTCGGCGGGCACGGCGCCGGGCAGGGTCAGCAGGGGGCTCTTCATATGCCTAAGCCTACGACTCGGTAGTTGAACTCTTCAGGGAGCAGTCCTTGCAGCGGCCGAAGATCGCGAAGTGCTTCATGTCGGTCTCGAAACCGAAGGTCCGGCTCAGCTTGGCGGTGAACTCGGCGGCCACCTGGACGTCCGCCTCGATGACGTTCTCGCAGTCCCGGCAGACCAGGTGGAGGTGGTGGTGGCGGTCGGCGAGGTGGTACGTCGGCGCACCGTGCCCGAGGTGGGCGTGGCTGACCAGCCCGAGTTCCTCCAGGAGCTCCAGGGTCCGGTACACGGTGGAAATGTTGACCCCCGACGCCGTCTTCCTCACTTCCACGAGGATGTCGTCGGGGGTCGCGTGCTCAAGGGTGTCCACGGCTTCGAGGACAAGCTGACGCTGCGGCGTCAGCCGGTAGCCGCGCTGCCTGAGGTCGCTCTTCCAGTCGGTGCTCACCACACCGGAAAGTCTAGAGCCACTCGGCCGGCTTCCTACTTGAAGAAGGCGATGCCGTCGTCCGGCATATCGTCCGGCAGGGCCTTGGCCCAGCGCTCGACCTCCTCCGGGGTGACGACCTTCTTCAGGTGCGCCGACATGTAGGGGCGCAGCTCGACCTCGGGGGTCTGCTTCTCGCCGACCCACATCAGGTCGCTCTTGACGTAGCCGTACAGGCGCTTGCCGCCGGTGTAGGGGCCGGAGGCGGCCGTGCGGGCCACCGCGTCCGTGACCAGGTCGATCTGGGGCTTCTTGTCGGCGAGCTCGCCGTACCAGACCTCGACGACGCCGTCGTGGCGGACCATCGTGACCTCGACCTTGCGGTCGGCGTCGATGCGCCAGAAGCCGTGCTCGGACTCCAGCGGCTTCACCTTGTTGCCGTCGTTGTCCAGCACCCAGGTGTGCGAGCGGTACTCCAGGAAGTCCCGGCCGTCGTGTGTGAAGGCGACCTCCTGCCCGAAGTTGCACTTCTCGGAGCCGGGGAAGTCGTGCACGCCCGCGCCCGCCCAGTTGCCGAGCAGGAAGGCGAGGGGGACGAGGTCCTTGTGGAGGTCGGACGGGATCTCGATCATGAGGGGAAGTTCCTAGGTGTGGGTCAGCGCTGGCCCTGGTACAGCTTCTTCACGGTCAGACCGGCGAAGGCGAGAACGCCGACGCAGACCAGGACCAGCAGGGCTTCGAAGAAGATCTCCACGGGGTGCTCCTCGATTGAGCGCGGGGAATGCTTGCGTACACAGGACCGGGCCCCAGCTTACGCGGCCGGGGCCGGGCCCTCCGTGTGAGGTACGCCCTCGCGGGCTCAGCCGAGCAGCTGGCTCTGGAGCACGACCGTCTGCTGGAAGGGGACGGCCGCGGCAGCGCCCTTGCGGGACTGCACGACCAGCCCCAGTACGTCGCCCGAGACCAGGTACGCCTGCCGGACCTGCTCGGCGCCGTACGGCTTGGCCTCGACGTAGGCGTAGTGCCGTACCTCGACGACCTCGGCGTCGGTGGGGAAGTCGTCGTCCGTCTGCGCCTGCTCGGCACCGCGCAGCGCGTAGGTGGGCGAGTCGTAGTCGGTGAGGTGGTCCTGCTGGAGCACGTCGGCCACCTGGCCGGTCTCGAACTGCAGCAGGTAGATCCGGGTGTGCGTGCCGTCCGGCGTGGTCCAGCCGCGGGCCGCGACGTGCCGCAGGGCGTGGTCGGTGAGCAGCTGGCGGAGGTCGTCCCGGTCCTCCTCCTTTTCGTACGCCGCCAGGAAGTCCTTCGTCGCCAGCCAGCCGTCGCGCCCGCTCAGCGCCTTGTCCGCCTGGGCGCCCGTGGGCGCCGGCAGCAGCAGCTCGCGCAGGTCCGCGTGGTGGAGGGAGGCCGGGTTCTCCTCGGCGAACGGCTCCGGGCTGCCGGCCGGCAGCGGCGGCTTGGTGATCTCCGGGTACGTCCAGCGCCCGTCCGTCTCGGTCGCGAGACCGGGCACCTCCGTGCGGTCCAGGCGCGTGATGCCGTACGCGGTGGAGGCGCCGACGGCGGCGAAGACGACGACGGCCGCGGTCCAGCGCAGGACGGCGCGCAGGACACGGCGGTCCTTCTTGGCAGCGGGAGCTGGGGGCACTGGTGGAACAGGGGGGACGGCCTGCTCGACGTCCGGTTGCGGCCGTATGTCGGCGTCGGTCACGGGCGCCGTCGTCCCGGGCGCCGTCGTCATGGGCTGCTGGTGCTCGGTCATACGGCCTTCCCCGGTTCGTCGATACGGTCGAGCTGTCGGGTGACGAACACCCCGATGCCGGCCATGTCGACCGGTCGGCTGCCCTCAGCCGTGAAGGTGATCAGCACGTCTCCCGAGTAGGCCGCGCAGAACACCCGGTCGAGCTGCTGGTCCTCGCCCTTGGGTGACAGGAAGCACTTGGCGTTCTTGTGGCCGTCGATCTTCGGCCCCTTGCGGAAGACGCCGAGGGCGGAGAAGAACTCGTTCTGGGACGTCACGATGTCCCGTGCGGCGGCGCGGCTCTCCATCCGCGCGACGGCGACGCTCACGGTGAACGCCTCGCCGAAGTTGATCGCACGGCGGGTCGCGTAGACGTAGCTGCGCATCACCATGCTCTTGACGCCCTGCCTGTCGATCTCCTTCTCCAGCTGCCGGCGCTGGGTGCGGGGCAGGTCCTTGAGCGCCTCCTTGCGCAGGGCGGTGGCCTGACGGCCGCTGAGCTCGGCGTCGGGCCCGAACTCTCCGAGGTCGGGGCCACGGGTGTAGCTGTTCTCCCCGTACGGCAGCAGCAGCCCGCGCAGTCCCGGCACCGCCTTCGCCGTCTCCTCCGCCTTGCCTGCGGCCGCTGACGGCTCGGAGAACTTCCAGGTCGGCCGGCCCGGGGCGCGGTCGGCGTCCTGGACGGTGACCACGGTGTAGCCGGCACCGGCGACGACGGCACCGACCAGCAGGACGGCCCCGGCGAGCGCGGCCAGACGCGACCGCTTCGGCCTGGAGGGCTGGGGGCTCGCGGGGCTCTCGGCCGTCTCAGCGCTCTGCCGGTTCTCGGAACCCTCGGCGTTCTCGGCGTTCTCGGCGTTCTGAGGGCTCTCAGGTGTCTCGGTCACAGCCGCTCCATCTGCCGCTCGGCGAGATCCATGATCTTCTCCTTGGAGATCGGCTTGGTGTCGAAGACCCAGACGTGCATCACGATGTCGCCGCGCCAGGCGTGGGCCTCGGCCGAGTACACCGGGAGATAGCCGGCGTTCTGCTCCGGGGTGTCGTGCACGTACGCCATGCCGTCGCCCGTGCCGGGGATGGGCCAGCTGCGGGTGTCGGACTTCTCCTCGGCCCAGTAGTACGCGGTCTCGGCGTGGGTGCCGGCCGCCAGGGCCTCCTCCTGGCGGAACTGCGCCAGCTCGATCTCGACGTTGTGGGTCGTGCCCACGCGCCAGCTCGCGACGGCGGCACGACGGAACTCGTCGTCGACGAGGTCACTGAACATCTCGCCCGGCTCCTCGTAGCCATCCGCATAGCCGGCGAGGTCCAGCCAGCCGTCGCTGCCTGCCGGGATCAGGGGATCCCGCGCACCCTTGGGCCGCTTGAGCAGCAGCTCGCGCAGATCACCGTCGGTCCTGACCCGGCGGTCCTCGGCGGCGGACAGCGGCTCGGCCACGCCCTCGGCCCGCTCGACCACGGGCTGGGAGAGGGGCGGCAGCTTCGTGGGCCGGCGCTCGGCCTGCACGAGGTAACCGGCACAGGTCCCGGCGACGAGCCCGAGCACGACGGCCCCGGCGATCAGCAGCGCCGTACGCCCACGGGGCCGAGGCCGAGGCTCGGCCTCCGGCAGCGGGCCGGGCGCGGCGTCCCCCGCCCCTTCGGGCACATCCATTTCTTCAGGTACGTCCAAGACGTCTCCCCCACGGAACGTGAAGTGCGCATTCCGTATGCGCGCGCACAGGAGACCCATGGCCAACGCATCGGGTTGTAAGGGAGTTGATTACGATTCGGCCATGGCGAAGAAGCTGGTGATCAAGGTGACGGCGGGGGCCGATGCCCCTGAACGCTGCTCACAGGCGTTCACGGTCGCGGCGGTGGCCGTGGCCAGCGGAGTCGACGTCTCCGTATGGCTGACCGGCGAGTCCGCGTGGTTCGCCCTGCCGGGCCGCGCCGCGGAGTTCGAGCTCCCGCACGCGGCCCCGCTCCCCGACCTGATCGACGCGATCCTCGCGAGCGGCCGCCTCACCCTGTGCACCCAGTGCGCGGCCCGCCGGGACATCACGGAGAAGGACGTCCTCGAGGGCGTACGGATCGCGGGAGCGCAGGTGTTCGTGCAGGAGGCACTCGGCGACGAGACGCAGGCGCTCGTCTACTGAGACGAGCCGAGGCGCACAGGGCCCGTACCTATCGGGGCCGCTTCTTGCCGTCCAGCTCGTCCCACCACTCGTCGGACTGCGGGTCCCCGGAGGGGTCGTCCCACCAGCGGTCCTCCGGCCCCCGCCGGTTGGCGACCATCGCGGCCAGCGGCGGGATGACCATGGCCACCACACACATGCCCACCGCCACCGGCACCGACCAGAGGCGCACGACGCCCCAGGCCAGGACGAAGAGCGTGATGCACGTCCCCATCATGGCGAAGTAGACGTGACGTCGCCGTGCGTACATAGGTCCAGAGTAGGTCCGCACAGACCGAAGGGCCGTACCCCAGGCGTCCAACCCACGGGGTACGGCCCTTCGACCGATCAGGGTGTCGCTCAGACCGCGATGGCCACCTCGGCCAGGCCGCCCTGCTGGGCGACGACCGTGCGGTCGGCGGTGGCGCCGGGGACCAGCGCGCGTACGGTCCAGGTGCCCTCGGCCGCGTAGAAGCGGAACTGGCCCGTGGCGGAGGTGGGGACCTCCGCGGTGAACTCGCCGGTCGAGTCCAGCAGTCGGACGTAACCGACCACGGGCTCGCCGTCCTTCGTCACCTGGCCCTGGATCGTGGTCTCACCGGGCTTGATCGTCGAGGCGTCGGGGCCGCCGGCCTTCGCTCCACACATGTCTTTCTCCAAGAGGGGTCTGACCGGAAACGAAGGCCGGTCGGGATGGAAGAGGTTGCTTACTTGTTGGCGCCGAGCTCGATCGGAACGCCGACGAGCGAGCCGTACTCGGTCCAGGAGCCGTCGTAGTTCTTGACGTTCTCCACACCGAGCAGCTCGTGCAGCACGAACCACGTCAGCGCGGAGCGCTCACCGATACGGCAGTAGGCGATGGTGTCCTTCGCCAGGTCGACCTGCTCCTCGGCGTAGAGCTCCTTGAGCTCGTCGTCCGACTTGAAGGTGCCGTCGTCGTTGGCGTTCTTCGACCACGGGATGTTGCGCGCGGACGGGACGTGGCCCGGGCGCTGCGACTGCTCCTGCGGGAGGTGCGCCGGGGCGAGCAGCTTGCCGCTGAACTCGTCGGGCGAACGGACGTCGACCAGGTTCTGCGAGCCGATCGCGGCGACGACGTCGTCACGGAAGGCACGGATGGCCGTGTTCTGCGGCTTGGCCTTGTAGACGGTCTCGGCGCGCTCCGGGACCTCCTCGACCAGCTCGCGGGCGTCCAGTTCCCACTTCTTGCGGCCGCCGTCGAGAAGCTTGACGTTCTCGTGGCCGTAGAGCTTGAAGTACCAGTAGGCGTACGACGCGAACCAGTTGTTGTTGCCGCCGTAGAGGATCACCAGCGTGTCGTTGGCGATGCCCTTGGCCGACAGGAGCTTCTCGAAGCCCTCCTGGTCGACGAAGTCGCGGCGGACCGGGTCCTGGAGGTCCTTGGTCCAGTCGATGCGGATCGCGTTCCTGATGTGGTTCTTCTCGTAGGCGGACGTGTCTTCGTCCACCTCCACGATCGCGATGCCGGGGTTGTCCAGGTTCTCCTGGACCCAGTCGGCGTCGACGAGGACGTCGCTGCGGCTCATGCTCTTCTCTCCTCCGGGGCAGTTGCGGCGGGGCGTGCGAGTGCGAGGGGGTGCGTGCTCGGGCGAGACGACGCACCTGTGCCCTGGTCAGGGCAGCGGGGAAACGCAGAAGTCGGAGCTTCCGCTCAGAAGGGGCGACAGAGCATGGCGGCAACGCGGCAGAGGTCTACTGCCCGCCGCTTCGTGAGATCCGCCTGTCGCTTCATGGGCTCGATCGTAGGGACGGACATGCGGGCGTGTCACCGGTGTGTCGTATTCTGAGACGAGATTGTCCGCGATGCGGGATGGAGAAGTCCTCAGGCCCGGTGCCGCACGGCTTGCGGGCGGATGTATCGGCGGTCACAGCTGCGGCACGGACGGCGCCGTCTCGCCCATTGGACAGGGAGGCCCAGGAGGCCCCTGGCCCCCGGCCCCTCGCGGTCGCTGTCGTACTACCCCGCGAGCCGGACGTTCGAACCCCGCACCGTGATCTCGACGCCGTTCTTCGCCGCCTGGACCTTGTCGAGCTGGATGCCGCCGGGCAGACCGTCGATCTTCTGCTCGAAGTCGGTGATCGCGCGGGCGCGGTTCTCGGCGATGTCGGTGCCGCCGAAGCTGGGCAGGGTGTCGGCGTGCACCTTCACGGTGTCGCCCTCGGTGGTGACCGAGCTCAGGACGTAGACGGGGTTCGGCAGCTTGGTGCCGAGGACGGTGGCCTCCACGGCGACCTTGATCTTGCCGTTGCCGCCGTCCGACAGGCCGATGACGTTGGCGGTGACGCCGGGCGCTACCTCGGTGGGCTCGGACTTGGCGGCCTTCAACAGCTCGGCGTAGGTGATGGACGCGGTGCCGGTGGCGGTGGCCGCGGTGGCGGAGCTGTAGTCGCCGGAGAACTCGACGCCCTTCATGTTCGCCGTGAGGTCGTCGATCCGGATCGTCTTGCCGTCGGTGCCGGTGGCGGCCTCGTAGTCCTTGATCCCGACCTCGACGTCGTCCAGCGAACCGCTCGCGACCTGGGTGAGGAAGGGGAAGCCCTTGATGGACACGTCCGGCGCGGCGGCGAGGTTCTCGGAGTTCTGCAGCTTTCCGGCCGCCTCGTCCTCGGCGAACCCCACGGCGAGCCGGTCGGCCAGCACGAAGAGGCCACCCAGGATCACGACGGTTATCAGCAGTATCCGCAGGGCTCGCATGTTGTGGTGTTCCCCCACCTCAGAGTCGTCAACGAGGACGAGCGTAACTCCGCGGAAGGCGTGACCCGGCGAATTGTCGATCACCTGTGACAGCAGGGCATCTTCCTCGCCCTCGCCGCCCCTACCCGTCCCGTCCCTGGGGGCTGCGCCCCCAGACCCCCCGCTGTCGGCCCTGCGGGCCTCGTCCTCAAACGCCGGACGGGCTGAAAGATCCAGCCCCTCCGGCGTTTGAGGAGCGGGGTCTGGGGCGGAGCCCCAGAAGGATGGGACGGGTAGGGGCGGCGGGGGCGAGGCAAAGGCGGTCAGGCCAGCGCGCGGCCCAGTACGTACACCGCCGGCGCCGCGGCCGCCAACGGCAGCGCGACCCCCGCGGTGAAGTGCACGAACCTCGACGGATAGTCGTAGCTGGCCACCCGGTGCCCGACCAGCGCGCACACCGCGGCCCCGGCCCCGAGCAGCACCCCACCGGACACCCCGGCCATGGCACCGGCCACACCCCCCGCACCGGCCCCCGCGAGCAGAGCCGCCGCCACGGAGGCCACGGTCGGCAACGGCAGCGCGCGCACCAGTACCGCGACGGCGACCGCCACCGCCCCCACGGTCACCGCGTCCGCGTCGGCCGCGAGATAGCCACCCGCGACGATCGCCAGCGCCGCCGAGACCACCGTCGCCATCAGCCCGTACATCCGCTCGTCCGGGTCGGCGTGCGAGCGCAGCTGCAGGACCAGCGTCAGCAGCACCCAGACCCCCAGCGTGCCGAGGATCGCCGCCGGAGCACGGTCGGCCACCAGCAACGCCACGTCCGCGGTCAGCGCCCCCGCGAAGGCCAGCGCGATGCCCTGCCGGGCGGGCCACATGCCGTTCAGCCGGAACCAGCCCGCCGCCGTCACGGCCTGGAGGACGACGAGCGGGACGAGAAGGGCGTACGACCCGATGGCCGCCGCGCCCGAGAGCAGCAGCCCCAGCAGCGCCGTGAGCCCGGCCGGCTGGATCCCCGGCTCGATGATCGGCGAACGGCCCTCCAGCCGGGCCCGCTGGGCGTCCGTGACGCGGGAGTTCCCGGCGACGGTCGCGGGACCGTACCCGGACTCCTCCCCCGACTCGGGCTCCCTTTCCGGGTGGGAGCGCTGAGCAGGGGCGGCCGGGGCAGAGGCAGGGGCCTGCTGGGCGTAGGCCTGCGGCTGAGGGTGACCGGGCTGGGCCCGGACGTAGGCCTGGGCCTGGGCGTGCGGGTGGCCTTGGGCGTGCGGGTGAGCCTGGCCCTGTGGGTGAGCCTGGCCATGCGGGTGGCCCTGGGCCTGGCCCTGCGGTGCGCCACCCCACCCCTGCCCGGTCTCGCCGTACCCCGCGTACGCGCCCGTGGTCGGCACACCCGCGCCCTGCGACGGCAGATAGGCCGTCTCCGCGGCGGAGGCCGGCGGCTGCACCTGGGTCTCCCAGGTCTGCCCCTGCCACTGCTGGGTGTGCTGCTGGGCGGCCTGCTGGTCGTCGTACGCCTGCTGCCCGGGCCACCCCTGCTGCGGCGCGGGCTGCTGGTACGGGTCGTACCCGTCGTACCCCTGATACGGCTGGTCGGTCATCGTCACCCTCCTGCGAACGGCGGGAGCACCTCGACCGTGCCGCCGTCGGCCAGCCGTACCGTCTCATGTCCGCGGGTGCCCACGGGGTCACCGTCGACGAGGAAGGAGCATCGCTGCAGGACGCGCACGAGTTCACCGGGGTGTCGCTCGCGGGCGGCGTCGAGCGCCTCGGCGAGCGTGGCCGCGTCGAACGGCTCCTCGGCGATCCCGGCCGCGGCCTTCGCGGCGGCCCAGTAGCGCACCGTGACCTTTGGCATGCGGTTCCTCTGTCGTTCGGCTGTGTACCCCGTCAGGCTAGCCGCCCTGTGCGCCGGCCCAGTCCCCGATGCGGGCCAGCAGTTTGTCGTCGGCCGCGTGCTCGGCGTGGCCCATGCCGGGCTCCAGCCAGAGTTCCCCGTGGTCACCGGCCGCCTCGGCCAGCATGCGGGGGTGGTCGAGGGGGAAGTAGCCGTCGCGGTCGCCGTGGACGATGAGCAAGGGGGTGGGTGCGATCCTCGGGACCGCCTCCACCGGGGAGAGCGGCACCGGGTTCCACTCCCGGTGGTGAATGCGCGTACGGAATCCGTAGCGCCCCACCAGCCGGCCCTCGGGCCGGGTCACCAGCCAGTGGAGTTTCCGCATGGGAGCCGTGCCCCGGTAGTACCAGCGAGCCGGCGCACTCACGGAGACCACCGCGTCCGTATGCGCCCCCGCGCTCCCCTCACGCTCCTCCCCGTCAGCCCGGTACAGCGCCGCGTGCCGCAGCACCACCGAGCCGCCCATGGAGAAGCCGACGGTCACCACGCGCGTGTGCCCGAGCTCGCGGGCCCAGCGCACCGCGGCCGCCAGGTCGAGCACCTCGCGGTCCCCGACCGTCGAACGGCCACCGGAGGCGCCGTGCCCGCGGAAGGAGAAGGTGACGACGGCCCCGTACCGCGTGAAGGCCTCCACCACCCGTCGTACATGCGGCCGATCCACATCGCCCGTGAAGCCATGGGCGACGACGAACACCAGTTCACCGGCAGATGGACGCGAGGAGTCGTATACAACCGTGGCCGGGTCGTATACGGAATCGACGCTCACGCCGTCGTCGGTGTGCAGAAACGTCCGCAAAGGTGTAGGTCTGGTTGTCTCAGAGTGCGGACGAACCGTGGATCGTGCCACATGACCTGCCGGACTGTCGCTCATGTCGGCTATTCTGCTGGGCAGAGGACTCGGGCAGCGTAGCCCCCGGGTCCTTTTGTGCTTTCGGAAGCGTTGTATACGGCGCGGGAAACCGCAGGTGTACGGGGCCTTCGGGATCGCAGAGCAGTTCCGTACCGCACACGTCCTCGCAGGGACCGAGGAGGAACCAGACGTATGAGTTCTCTGCTGCTCCTGACCAATGCCCTCCAGCCGTCGACGGAGGTGCTCCCGGCACTCGGCCTGCTGCTGCACAACGTGCGCGTGGCTCCGGCGGAAGGCCCGGCACTCGTCGACACCCCAGGTGCCGACGTCATCCTGATCGACGGCCGCCGCGACCTCCCGCAGGTGCGCAGCCTGTGCCAGCTGCTGCGCTCGACCGGACCTGGCTGTCCGCTCGTCCTCGTCGTCACCGAGGGCGGCCTCGCCGCCGTCACCGCCGACTGGGGCATCGACGACGTGCTCCTCGACACCGCCGGTCCGGCCGAGGTCGAGGCGCGGCTGCGGCTGGCCATGGGCCGGCAGCAGATCGTCAGCGACGACTCCCCCATGGAGATCCGCAACGGCGACCTGTCGGTGGACGAGGCGACGTACAGCGCCAAGCTCAAGGGGCGCGTCCTCGACCTGACCTTCAAGGAGTTCGAGCTCCTCAAGTACCTCGCCCAGCACCCGGGCCGCGTCTTCACGCGCGCGCAGCTGCTCCAGGAGGTCTGGGGCTACGACTACTTCGGCGGCACCCGGACGGTCGACGTCCACGTACGACGGCTGCGCGCCAAGCTCGGCCCCGAGCACGAGTCGCTCATCGGAACCGTCCGGAACGTCGGTTATCGATTCGTTACTCCCGAGAAGGTCGAGCGCGCCGCCGACGAAGCCAAGGCCAATGCTGACCGGGCAAAATCGGCGGATGCGGACGAGACGGCCGCCCTGGACGGCGCCGAGGTCCGTGCCGACGCCTAGCCGGCGCCCGGGCAGGGCGCGCGGGGCGTCGCGTGCGTACGGGAGAGTGACGGCCCGGCGCCAGGCAAGCGCCTTCACGCCCTGCCCAGAGCAGGTCCATCCGCGTAGACTCCGCGCGTGGCCAAGGTGACTCGGGATGACGTGGCGCGGCTGGCAGGGACATCCACTGCCGTCGTCAGTTACGTCATCAACAACGGACCCCGGCCGGTCGCCCCGGCCACGCGCGAGCGTGTCCTCGCCGCGATCAAGGAACTGGGGTACCGGCCCGACCGGGTCGCCCAGGCCATGGCCTCGCGGCGCACGGATCTCATAGGCCTGATCGTGCCGGACGCCCGCCAGCCCTTCTTCGGCGAGATGGCACACGCGGTCGAGTGGGCCGCCGCCGAGCGCGGAAAGATGGTCCTCGTCGGCAACTCCGACTACGTCGGCGAGCGCGAGGTCCACTACCTGCGGGCGTTCCTCGGCATGCGCGTCTCCGGACTCATCCTCGTCTCGCACGCCCTGAACGACCTGGCCGCCGCCGAGATCGAGGCCTGGGACGCCCGGGTCGTCCTGCTGCACGAGCGGCCCGAGGCCATCGACGACGTCGCCGTCGTCACCGACGACCTGGGCGGCGCGCAGCTCGCCGTACGGCATCTGCTGGAGCACGGCTACGAGTACGTCGCCTGTATGGGTGGCACCGCGGAGACGCCGGCGGTCGGTGACCCGGTCTCCGACCACGTCGAGGGGTGGCGGCGTGCGATGTCCGAGGCCGGAGTGCCCACGGAGGGGCGGCTGTTCGAGGCGCCGTACAACCGGTACGACGCGTACCGGATAGCGCTGGAGATCCTCTCCGGGCCCAGGCGACCGCCCGCGATCTTCTGCTCGACGGACGACCAGGCCATCGGTGTGCTGCGGGCCGCGCGGGAGCTGCGGCTGGATGTGCCGGGGGAGTTGGCTGTCGCCGGGTTCGACGACATCAAGGAGGCGGCGTTGACGGATCCGCCGCTGACGACGATCGCGTCGGACCGGTCGGCCATGGCCCGGGCAGCGGTGGATCTCGTGCTGGATGACGGGTTGCGGGTGGCGGGGTCTCGGCGGGAGCGGTTGAAGGTGTTTCCGTCGAGGCTTGTCGCGCGGCGGTCGTGTGGGTGCGCGTAGCGCTCCGCTGGTTGAGCCGTCATTCGTCTGACGGTGGTGTGTGGTTGCTCGCGCCCACGCGGCGGAGCCGCATATTGATACAGCCCCGCGCCCCTTGGTTGGCTGCATGAAGCCTTTCTGAGAAGTCTCAGCCAGCCGCCCTGAACGGCCTTTACATCGGGCATACGGCCTTCTGCCGGGCTTCTCAGGCGGTGCTCAGGAAGCTCTCATGGTCGGGCGAGAAGCTCATTTCCATGACCGAGAGCTTCCGCCGCAGCGGCGAACACGACAACCCGTACCAGGGCGCTCCCGTGAACCCGGAGTGGCCGCCCCCGCCGTCGTACCAGCCGACGGCACCGACCGCTCTGCTCTCCGAGCCCGTCGCCCAGCGACCGAGGGCGCGGCGGCGGCCCCGTGGTCCCGTCGCCCTGATCGCCGCCGTGGCGATCGTCGCCGCCGCGATCGGGGGCGGCACGGCGTACGGCATACAGGAGCTGACCGGCCACGACACCGTCGCGACCACCAGCTCCACCAGCACCAACGTCGTCCCCTCCAGTCAGAAGGGCACGGTCTCCGGGGTCGCCAAGGCGGTCAGCCCGAGCATCGTCGAGATCAACGCGACCTCGAACGCCGGGTCCTCCACCGGCTCCGGCGTGATCATCACCGGTGACGGCGAAATCGTCACCAACAACCACGTCGTCTCCGGCGCCACCTCGGTCAAGGTGAAGACCAGCGACGGCAAGGAGTACACCGCCGAGGTCGTCGGCACAGACAGCAGCAAGGACCTCGCGCTGATCAAGCTCCAGAACGCCTCCGGGCTGACGGTGGCCACGCTCGGCGACTCCGCCGGCGTCCAGGTCGGCGACGAGGTCGTGGCGATCGGCTCCCCCGAGGGCCTGACCGGCACCGTCACCAGCGGCATCGTGTCCGCGCTCAACCGTGACGTGACCGTCTCGACGGACGAGAGCCAGGGTCAGCAGCAACAGCAGCAGGGCGGCGGCGGTTGGCCGTTCGAGTTCGGTGGCCAGCAGTTCAACGGCGACACCGGGTCGTCGACGACGACGTACAAGGCGATCCAGACGGACGCGTCCCTGAACCCCGGCAACTCCGGCGGCGCGCTGATCGACATGAACGGCAACATCATCGGCATCAACTCCGCGATGTACTCGGCCGCCGGCTCGGGTTCGTCCGACGCGGGCAGCGTGGGCCTCGGCTTCGCGATCCCGATCAACACCGTCAAGGCCGACCTGGCGAAGCTGCGGTCGGGTTCGCAGACCTGACGTCGTAGCGCCCCCAGCTGAAGGAGTACGTCATGATCCAGCAGGTTGAGCACACCGCGACCGGTGCCGGCGCGGCCGACATCGCCCTCGCCCTGGCCGTCGCCGGCGCCCTGCACGCGCCCACGGCCTCGTCCCGGGCGCCGGAGCTGGCGACCGTCCGCAGCAGCGCGGGACGCCGGACCGCAGCGGCCCGCAGCCGTCGCCGTACGGCACGGCGGGCGGCCTGAGCGGCCGCGAGGCCCTCCATTGCCGCGAGGCCGAGCAGACCGAGCAGACCGAGAAGCATGCGAGGCTGAAGGCGTTCAGCCGCTCAGCCCCCGTCCACCGCACCCCCGAGGATCCCGAGCCCATGAGCCCCGCCGATGGCGACCGTGACCCCCAGCGCATCCTGATCGTCGACGACGAGCCCGCGGTGCGTGAAGCACTCCAGCGCAGCCTCGCCTTCGAGGGATACGACACCGAGGTCGCGGTCGACGGCGCCGACGCCCTGGAGAAGGCGACGGCCTACCGGCCCGACCTGGTGGTCCTGGACATCCAGATGCCCCGCATGGACGGCCTGACCGCCGCCCGCCGCATCCGCGGTGCCGGGGACACGACACCGATCCTCATGCTGACGGCCCGCGACACGGTCGGCGACCGCGTCACCGGGCTGGACGCCGGGGCCGACGACTACCTGGTCAAGCCCTTCGAACTGGACGAGCTCTTCGCCCGGGTCCGCGCGCTGCTGCGCCGCAGCTCGTACGCGGCGGCGGCCGATGCGGGCGCGGTGGCGGACGACGAGGCGCTGACCTTCGCCGACCTGCGCATGGACCTCGCGACACGGGAGGTCACGCGGGGTGGGCGGCCGGTGGAGCTGACCCGTACGGAGTTCACGCTGCTGGAGATGTTCATGGCGCATCCGCGCCAGGTGCTGACCCGTGAGCAGATCCTCAAGGCGGTCTGGGGCTTCGACTTCGAGCCGTCGTCGAACTCGCTGGACGTGTACGTCATGTACCTGCGCCGCAAGACCGAGGCGGGCGGCGAGCCGCGGCTCGTGCACACGGTTCGGGGCGTGGGGTATGTGCTGCGGCAGGGCGGGGCGGAGTGAACAGGGTTCTGCGCCGGTACCGCTCGCTCCCGATCCGCTCGCGGCTGGCCCTGCTGGTGGCGGCGGCCGTGGCGTTCGCGGTGGCGGCGGTTTCGGTGACGTGTTGGTTCCTGGTGCAGGGGAAGCTGTACGAGCAGGTCAACGACGACCTGGAGCAGGCCGCGCGGATGAAGCCCGGTCAGTGGGTGGAGCTGCAGAACGCGCTCGCCAACTGCACGGACACACCGCAGACCTCAAGGCCCTTCAGGAATCTGTACACCCAGGTCGTGAAGTCCGACGGGACCCCCTGCGTGACCGACGACTCGATCGGCGCGATCAAGGTCACCCAGGCCGACAAGGACGTGATCAAGGCCGGTCTCAGCCGCCCCGGTGTCATCCACAACGGCACGGCCGTGGACGGTACGCCGGTACGGGTCATCACCGTGCCGCAGCCCGCCCAGAACACCGGCACGGGTGAGCAGACCTACGTGGCCATCAGCATCGCGGTGTCACTGGAGGGCACCCAGTCCACCCTCAACGACCTCGCCCTCATCCTCCTCCTGGTCTCCGGCGTAGGAGTCGTCGGCGCCGGCGCCGCCGGCCTCGCGGTCGCCCGTGCGGGCCTGCGTCCCGTCGACAAGCTCACCGACGCCGTGGAACACGTCGCCCGCACCGAGGACCTGAACATCCGCATCCCGGTCGAGGACGACAGCGAGGACGAGGTGGCCCGGCTCTCCCGGTCCTTCAACTCCATGACGTCGGCCCTGGCCAGCTCCCGCGAGATGCAACAGCAGCTGATCGCCGACGCCGGCCACGAGCTCCGTACGCCGCTGACGTCGTTGCGTACGAACATCGAACTCCTCACCCGCAGCGAGGAGACCGGCCGCCCGATCCCCGAGGCCGACCGCAAGGCCCTCCTCGCCTCCGTCAAGGCCCAGATGACCGAACTGGCCTCACTGATCGGCGACTTGCAGGAACTGTCCCGCTCGGAGGGCCAGCGCGGCGAACGCGTCCAGGTGGTCTCCCTGGAGGACACGGTGGAGTCGGCGTTGCGCCGAGCCCGCCTCCGGGGCCCGGAACTGACGATCACGGCCGACCTCCAGCCCTGGTACGTCCGCGCGGAACCAGCGGCACTGGAGCGCGCGGTCGTCAACATCCTCGACAACGCGGTGAAGTTCAGCCCCGAGGGCAGCACGATCGAGGTCGCCCTTCACGACGGCACCCTCACCGTCCGCGACCACGGCCCCGGCATCCCCGCCGACGAACTCCCCCACGTCTTCGACCGCTTCTGGCGTTCGCCGAGCGCCCGGGCCCTGCCGGGCTCGGGACTGGGCCTGTCGATCGTGGCGCGTACGGTCGAGCAGGCGGGCGGTCAGGTGACGCTGGGGCGGGCGGAGGGCGGGGGGACGGTGGCCACGGTGCGGTTGCCGGGGGCGCCTACGGCTCCGCCGGAGGTTCCGTAGGAGGTTCGTAGACCTGCCAGAAGATCTCTACCACCACGATCTGCGGATCCTCAGTGCGCGGATCAAAGGTATAGATCAGCCAACCCTTGTAGTTGTCGAAGTACAGAATGCGCGGCCCCTTGGGGTCCGTGGACCGTACCGGTTCAACGCTCATGCTTTCCGGGAGCTCGGCATCGCCATCGATCCCCCGGAAATAGGGATCTTTCGCCGTGACCAGCTCAGCGCGACCCTCGTCAACCATCTTCCGTACGTGCTCCGGCAGCGCCTCACGGTAGGCAAGGGCATCGAGCCGCCAGTCCATCTGCCAAGGCGGCCCCATGAACCCGCCGGTCACTCGCCAGGCTCCAGTTCCCGCATGCTGTAGCGGATCTTCGCCACTTCTTCGAGGAGCGCCTGAGCCTCAGAGAAATCGGCGGTTTCCGCGGCACGGCGGTGCAGATCTCTCACGTGAGCGTCGAGGGCGGGATCACGGGCAATCGCGTACTCACACCACCAGCGAGCCATGAAAGCGGACACTGGGCCAACGTCGTATGTGTCGGCAATCGCGCGCTTCCAGTGCCTGTCGAAGTCAGGAAGGAGCTGGGGCGCGTCCTCGACGATGGCCCTGCGCAGCGCGTTCGGCGTCCGCTCGGGCATGGGAGAGACGACGTGATCGGGTTCCGCGTGGGCAGCCATGATCGGTGTCCTCCTTCGACGCGTCGTGTCTACGACCATAACCGCGCTCACCGTCCCCACGCCGAGCGTCCGCGAGCCGGCTCCGCCGGAGGGGGCGGGGTGGTCAGCGGGTCCAGCCCTTGATCGAGCTCGGCGCCGGTGATCGTGTTCTCTGTCATGACGCCACCGTGACCGGCCCGAACCCTTGTCCGTCCCGGTTTCCCGCCCGCTTCACCCGACGGTGGGCATACCCGCCTGAGCCTTGACGCCATCGGTGAAGGCGGACCAGGACGACGCCGAGAAGATCAAGGGGCGGGTCGTCGGGGTCTTGCTGTCGCGGACGGGGACGAGGCCGGGGTGGCCGTCGGCGACCTCGACGCAGTCGTTGGCTGCCCCGAAGCTGTAGGACGACTTTCGCCACACGGCGGTGCTGAGGTCAGGGGTCACGCGGTCTCCTTCACGCCGTGCACGAAGGCGGACCAGGACGACGCCGCGAAGAGCAGCACCTGGCCTGCGGGGACCTTGCTGTCTCGGACGGGGACGACGCCGGGGTGGCCGTCGGAGACCTCGATGCAGTTCGATGCTCCCCCGTCGCTGTACGAAGACTTGCGCCACACGGCGGTGCTCAGGTCGGGGGTTCGATTCATGATCGGTGCTCCTCCAGAAGGCGTTTGATGAACGCCGCCGACTCCACCGGAGGCAGAGCCGCGTCCCTGACCAGATCGTAGGACAAGCGAAAATCCATAACCCTGTCCGGATCCTCAAAGAGCTCGCCGAAGCCGTTGCCCTCCACATAGGCAACGGGATCTCCGACTCTCTGCCACAGCAGGATGAGGTCGCTGCTCATGAGGTCGTGCACGCCAGCGGTGAACGGAAGCACCTGTAGTGCGACCAATGGCAGTTCGGCGGCCTCCAGCAGGTGGGACAACTGGTCCGCCCACACCTTCGCATCAGGAACCGGGCGCCGCAGCGCCCCTTCGTCCAGGATCACGCGGAGACTCGGCGCCGGATCGCTGTACAGCAACTCCTGCCGTCCCATGCGCAACGCCACCTGCTCTTCGACTTCTTCGCCGTTGCCAGCCGTTGTCTGGGCTCCAGACAACCCTGACAACACCGCCCGCGCATAGTCCTCGGTCTGCAACAGGCCCGGCACGCGCAGCTGGAACATCCACATGAGCCGGGCCGTCGCTTCCAGCTCCATGAACCTCTTGTACTTGTCCTTCACGACCTCCTTGCGCGCGTCACGCCACAGGCGAACCAGCAGGTCACCCGAGCTGTGATAGCTGTCCAGGTCCTCCATGACAGCCACCTTGGACAGGCGCTCACCCGACTCCAGCCGACTCAGGTAGCTCTTGTCGTACCCGGTGTCGTCGGCCATCTGCCCCAGCGACTTGCCTGCCTTCTCCCGGAGGAGTTTCAGGGTCCGACCCAGCGCAGCCCGTCCCGATTCCCGCTCCCCGTCAACAACTTCGCCCACGTCACCCCTCCCCGTCGCCTGGCGCCCCAGACAACACCAAACCTCTTCCGCAGAGTACGCCGCACCTGTGACGATCAGGGCACGAACGGTAATCACCGCTCGTCAGACCCCAGCCATGCCAAAACCCCCGCGGCCGATTCGCACTCGGCCCGGGGGCGTGGCCGACGCGTAGAACCCAAGGAGCACCGGCATGCGCGAACGTACCGCCCGACTCGTGAAACCGCTACTGACCGCACTCGTACGTGTACTGCTTCCCAGTCAAGGTCGACACCGGGCGCCAGACGTGCCTCAACCCCCGGCCCGCACAAGGACGTTGACCACGCCAGCCCACCACCCCGTCCAACCCTGCCGCTGCGAGCGCGAACGGATCCTGCAACGCCGTCGTATCCACTGGGCCGCCGCCTACGGCACCAACACCGCCCCACGCCCCAGCACCGAAGCGGAGCTCCCCGCATGAACGCCCCCGACGAACTCCGCCTCCTCCCCTGGGCCACCCCCGACGGCAAACCCTGCTACCTCAGCGCCGACCACGACCACAGCAGGCTCTCCCGGCTCGCCGACGACATGGAGGTGGCCCAACTGGACTCGGGGGAACAGGTGCTGGCCGGCGCCAGGGCCGTCCTGGCCGACAGCAAGGCGGGCGAGCGCGCGGTGCGCTTCGCGCTGACCAGGGCGGTCGAGTCACTCGGCGACGCACTCCGCGTCGCGACCAGCCGAGGCCGGCGTATCCCGTAACCTGCGGCAGATCGGCAGGCTCCCGGAGGGCGGGGTGGACAGGTGACAGGCGCGAACCCGGGGTCGGCCCGTCTGATCGCGACCGTGGACGCCCTGCGGCTGGCGCTGGCGGAGAGCACGGATCTGCTCGACTTCACGCTGGGCGCGGCGATCGACGAGGCGACCGCGGCGGCCGCCGAGGCGGAGGGCGTGCCGCGGGAGTTCCTGGACTTCTGCCGGGTGCTGGACGGGGCGAGTTGCGGGCCGTCCGTGCAGTTGTTCGGGCTGGAGGAGGCCGAGGAGCACCAGTTCTACTGCGGGCCGGTGGTCGACTCGCCGCTGGAGCTGTCCCCGGAGAAGCTGTTCTGTGTCGGGCTGGTCCACGACACCCCGGTCTTCCTCGACCGCGCGGGGAGCGACGGCGTCCTCGGTATCCCGGACGAGCACGGGGAGTGGGTCGACGCGGAGCGCTTCGAGCGGCTCGCGCCGGGGCTGGAGGCGTTCTTCCTGGACCGGGTGGCGACGGCGGAGTATGCGCGAATCGCCCTCGTCGACGACGAGTTGGTGGAGTACGACGACTGGCTGAAGCTGCTGCGCCGGGCCGGTCTCGCGGAAAATCTCGGTTGATCCGGACCTCGGCGTACGAATACTGGCTGCATGACGATGCACGTTGACCAGGTGGACGTGACGGTCGACATCGTCGCCACCCTGGTCCAGGAACAGTTCCCGGAGTGGAGCGGCAAGCCGGTCCGACGGCTGTCGTCGACCGGGACGGTCAACGCCATCTTCCGCATCGGGGACGACCTCTCGGCGCGTTTTCCCCTGCGTCTGGCCGATGCCGACGACACGCTGGCGGTGCTGGAACGGGAAGCCCGGGCGAGCGCGGAGCTGGCACGGGTGGTGTCCCGGTTCCCCGCCCCGGAACCCGTCGCCCTCGGCGGGCCCGGAGCGGGTTACCCCATGCCGTGGTCGGTCCAGACATGGCTGCCGGGGACGGTCGCCTCGGATGCCGACCCGAGTGGGTCACACGCCTTTGCCGAGGACCTCGCGGCTCTTGTCGCCGGCCTGCGGGAGGCCGAGACGCTGGGGCGGCTCGGCGAGGGCCGTGGTGGCGTCCTCACGCACCACGACGACTGGATGGCGCAGTGCTTCGAGGAGAGTGAGGGGCTGCTCGACGTGCCCCGGCTGCGCAAGGTGTGGAGCCGGCTCCGGGAGCTGCCGCGCACGGATGCCGACGTGATGAGCCATCGCGACCTGATCCCCGGCAACGTACTGGTCGCGGGAGACCGCCTCGGCGGCGTACTCGACACCGGCGGCTTCGGCCCGGCCGACCCCGCGCTGGATCTGGTCAGTGCCTGGCACCTGTTGCAGCCGGGCCCGCGGGACGTGCTCCGGCGGGCGCTGGGCTGTGACGACCTGGAGTGGGAGCGCGGCAAGGCCTGGGCGTTCGAACAGGCGATGGGTCTTGTCTGGTACTACGTCGAGAGCAATCCGGCGATGAGTCAGATGGGCCGCCGGACACTCGACCGCATTCTGGAGTCGACGGAGTGACGCGGCCCCGGCCGTAGGCCGCTGCAGGCTCCGTCCCCGGCCCTCACCCCCACCCCGGCAACCTTTCCGCGCGTCGCGGCGACCGCTCCTCGGAGCAACCACCCCCGCACGGAACGGATCGCCTCATGAGCGAGCAGCACAGCAAGGCCCGTCATCGCAGAGGGCGGAAGGCCCTGGCGGCCGGGGTGCCGTTGGCGCTGACCGCCGCCGGCACCCTCGCCTACGGCACGGACCTCGGGCTCTTCGGAGCGGGCGCCCAGCAGCGGGCGGCCGCCGCGACCGCCGCCCCCGCCTGGGCCACCGCCACCGCCGACGGCTTCGCCTCCGTCAACTCCCTCGGCCAGAACGGCACTTACGGCGGGCGGGACGGACAGATCGTCACCGTCAGGACGCAGGCCGACCTGGAGAAGTACGCGACGGCCGCCGAGCCGTACGTCATCGTCGTCGCCGGGACCATCACCATGAGCCCGGTCGGGAAAGAGATCAAGGTCCAGTCGGACAAGACCATCGTCGGGTCCGGGACGTCCGGGCACATCGTCGGCGGCGGCTTCTTCCTCGGCCAGGGGGTCCACAACGTCATCATCCGGAACCTGACCATCCGGGACGCGTACCAGGGCATCTGGAACGACAAGGATCATGATTTCGACGCGATCCAGATGGACGGCGCCCACCATGTGTGGATCGACCACAACGACCTGCGGCACATGGCCGACGGCCTCATCGACGTCCGCAAGGACAGCACGAACGTCACCGTGTCCTGGAACAAGCTGAGCCAGAACAACAAGACCTTCGGCATCGGCTGGACCGAGAACGTCAAGACGGACATCACGATCCACCACAACTGGATCCGCGAGACCGAGCAGCGCAACCCGTCCACCGACAACGCCGCCCACGCGCACCTCTACAACAACTTCCTGGAGGACGCGGCGGGGACCGACATCAAGTCCTCGTACGGCAACTACTCCCGGGGCAGGACCAAGATGGTCCTGGAGAACTCCTACTTCCAGGGCATGAACAACCCCGTCACCAAGGACGGCACGGCCGCCCTGGTGCAGAAGGGCAACACGTTCGTCGGCACCAGCGGGCGCAACGAGAGCGGTGGTACGGCCTTCGACCCGAAGAGCTTCTACGGCTACACGCTCGACAGGACCGCCGACGTCCCGGCGCTCCTCAAGTCCGGTGCGGGGCCGCGCGGTTCCATCGGTACGACGGCCAACGCCAAGGCGGCGGCCACCACCCTCACCGTCGCCAAGGACGGCAGCGGGCAGTACTCGACCGTGCAGGCGGCCGTGAACGCCGTACCCGCGAACAACGCCTCCCGGGTCGTGATCGCCGTCAAGCCGGGTACGTACCGGGAGACCGTCAAGGTGCCGTCCAACAAGCCGCACGTCACCATCCAGGGCACCGGAGGCAGCCGTAAGGACACGGTGATCGTCTACAACAACGCGGCGGGGACGCCCAAGCCGGGCGGCGGCACCTACGGCACCGGGGGCAGCGCCACCGTCGCCGTCGAGGCCGACGACTTCCAGGCCCGGAACCTGACGATCTCCAACGACTTCGACGAGAGGGCGAACCAGAACCTGAGCGGCCACCAGGCCGTGGCCCTGCGTACCGCCGCCGACAAGGTGTTCCTGGACGGGATCATCACCGAGGGCGACCAGGACACCCTGCTGCTGGACACGGCCGCGAAGGACCGGCTCGGCCGGGTGTACATGAAGAACTCCTACGTCACCGGCAACGTCGACTTCATCTTCGGCCGGGCGTCGGCCGTGATCGACCGGTCGGTCATCACCCTGAAGAAGCGCTGGGACGGCACGTCGGCCGGCTATGTCACCGCCCCCAGCACGGCCGCGAACCGCAAGGGCATCCTGATCGCCAACTCGGCCGTGAACGGCGACGTCTCCGCGTCCAGCTTCTATCTGGGCCGCCCCTGGCACGCGGGCGGTGACGCGACCCTCGACCCCCAGACGACGGTCCGCAACACCACCCTCAGCGCGGCGGTCAGGTCCACGCCCTGGACGGACATGAGCGGCTTCTCCTGGAAGGACGACCGCTTCGCCGAGTACAAGAACACGGGCGCGGGAGCCGGGGGCGCGAGCGGGGACCGGCCGCATCTGACCGACGCGCAGGCCGCCGGGCAGGAGGTCGCGGACTGGCTGGGCGACTGGACGCCGACGGCTTCCTGAGCGCTCCCTGAGGTGCCGTTCGCCCGTTCAACGTCAAGGCGGGCGCGGGGGATCGTCAAGAACGGTCAATCGATCGATCATTACTTCTCCGCACCCGTCCATGATTCAGCAAGGTGAAATTCTGGTTCGAATCTCGGGCGTACGTTCCAGTCCGTGAACTCTGACAGAGCCAAGCGGTTCGCCCTTCCTTCTCCCGCCCGCCGCGCACTCCTGCGGTTCGGGCTCACCGGGACCGCGGCGCTGGGGGCCACGGCCGCCCTCGGCGCCGTTCCCGCCGCCGCGACCCCCAAGGCCCCCGCGCCTTCCTCGCGCCCCCGCCCGAGTACGCCCCAGGAGGCCCTGCGTGAACTCGCCGCGGGCAACCAGCGCTGGCGCACCTTCCGGGAGCGGCACCCCGACGAGTCGCCCGCCGTGCGGCAGGCCCTGACGGCCGGTCAGCACCCCTTCGCCGTCATCCTCGGCTGCATAGACTCCCGGGTCCCGCCGGAGCTGGTCTTCGACCAGGGCCTCGGTGACCTGTTCGTCGTGCGCTCGGCCGGCGAGGTCCTGGACGAGGCGGTTCTCGGCAGCATCGCCTACGGTCCGCTGGAGCTCGGGACACCGCTGATCGTGGTGCTGGGACACCAGTCGTGCGGTGCCGTGACCGCCGCCGTCAAGGCGGACGAGACCGGTGAGCGGCTGCCGGCGCACATCCAGTACCTCGCGGACCAGATAGCCCCCAACATCGACCACACCAAGGAGGGCGACGCCCGCATCGCCTCCACCATCGACGCCAACGTACGGGCTGTCCGCGCCCGCCTCGCCGCGGAGCCCGACCTCGCCGCGATGGTCGACGCCGGCAAGCTGGCCGTCGTGGGCGCGCGGTACGACCTGACGAACCAGCGGGTCAGCCGGGTCGCCTGACGCCCGCGAGCGACTCCCCCGGTATGTCCGGCGTCAGTGGAAGCCGAGCATGCCGGGGGAGTCGATGTCGACGGTGAGGAAGCCCGGAGGGTAGTCGGGCTCCTGCTCCGTCAGGATGATCGACATGCCTCCGGTCTCCATGCGCTATGGAGCAGATGGTCCGGATTTCTACCGACCCGCCCGAACGTGTGAGCACCAGGCGACTCAGCGGGAGCCGCCGATCACCAGCCCCGTCCCCTCCAACCGCACCCTGATCCCGTCCTCCTCCACCCGCACGTCCCGCAACCGCACCTGCCCGCTCGGCGGCTCCGGCAGGCGGAAGCCCAGGGAGAGCTGGTCGGCGAGGACCGGGCGGGTGAGGCGGGGCAGGGCGTCGAGGAGGGCGGGGTCGAAGCCCAGGAGCGCCAGGAGCTGCGGGTGCTCGAGGGCCAGGTCGATGAGGTTCAGCCGCATGGCCTGGTGGATGAAGCGCGGGGTGCCGGTCAGCTCTGTCAGCCTGGACTCGTTGCGCAGGGCCGCGCGGACGACCGAGTCGGGCACTCCGAGGCGCCGTACGACCGACGGGATCGACAGGAGCGCCTTCGCCTTGCGGGTCTCGTGGGCGAGGCGGGCCGCCGACTTCCGGCTCAGGTGCAGGCCCTGCGAGGTGCGGGCGCCGGGGCGGTACGTGGCCAGGTCGCCGATGTCCAGGCGCATGCCGCCGATATGCGTGGCGATGCCGCGGTCGCCGTTGCGCACGATCCGGGCCTCGGCACGCAGATCGAGGTCGTGCCCGGCGACCGGCAGGGTGCCGCGCGCCCGGACCCGGTCGTGGCCCTCGCCGGTGAACGTCACCTGGGACGCGCCGAGTTCACGGTTCAGGTCGGCGAAGGAGAGCAGGACGTCGCCCTCCAGGTGGGGGACGTCGGCGCCACGCACCGAGGTCGGACCGTCGGTGTCGAGGCGTACGTCTCGTGCCGTCGCCGTCACCTGGGCGAGCGAGACGCGGTCGGCGGCCACGTCGGGGACGGTCACCTTCACCGAGTCCAGCCGCTCGTCGACGAGCTGGGTGAGGAAGGGGAAGCCGTCGATCTGGACCTCGGGGGCGGCCGCCAGGTGCAGGCGGTCCTTGAGGGTGTCCGCCGCTCTGCGCTCGGCGTAGAGGAGGGCCCAGCGGTCGGCGAGGGTGAGGAAGGCGGCGAGGACGAGGACGCCGACCACGGCCTTCATCGCGAGCGGAAGCCCCGCGAAGCGGCCTCGGCGCCGGCGGCGGCCGTTGCGGCGGTGGTTGGGCGGGGCCCAGGGATCGTCCTGGGCCTCCGCGCCGTCCCGCTCGTCCGGCTCTCCCGGCTCTTCCCGTATGCCCTCGCGGAGGAATTCATCGAGCGGGCCGTCGTCCGTCGGACCGTCCAGCGGTCCGTCGTCCAGCCTGCCGAGCTCCTCGTAGGGGTTTGTATAGGGATGCGTCGTTATGTGGTGGGGGGAACGCATCGGCCCATCCGACCATGCGCACACCCCCCACCCGCAACCTCTACCGGGGGTTTGCGATCTAGTTCACGCCGGTTCACAAAGTACTGCGTTGAACTACTGCACGACCGTGATCCGGTTCGCCGCCGGCGGCGAAATGGGGCTGCCGGCCGAGGAGTTGGCCGTCAGGTACTTCTCCAGCACCGTCAGGTCGTCCGTGCCGACCAGGTCGTTCGTGCCCTGCCCCAGCGTGGGGAAGCCGTCGCCGCCGCCCGCGAGGAAGTTGTTCGTGGCGACGCGGTAGGTGGCGGCCGGGTCGACGGCCGCGCCGTTCAGCTTGATCGAGTCCGTGACCACCCGGTCGGCGCCCGACTTCGTCAGGTCCAGCGTGTACGTCAGACCCGACGACACCTGCAGGACCTTCGGGGAGGCCGTGTTCGTGCCGCTGACCTGCTCCTTGAGTACCTGGATCAGCTGCGCGCCGGTGATGTCCTGGAGGTTCACCGTGTTGGAGAACGGCTGCACCGTGAAGCCCTCGGCGTAGGTCACCACACCGTCGCCCTCGCTGCCCTTGGCCGCGTAGGTGAGCGGCGCGCGGATGCCGCCGGGGTTCATCAGCGCGAGGTCGGTCTCCGGGTCCAGTTCCTTGCCGTACGCCAGCTGCGCGTCGGCGATCAGGTCGCCGAGCGGGGACTCGGTGCCGGTGCTGGGGATGTCGGCGGAGATGTAGCCGATCGCGCGGTTGCCGATGGGCGCCGCGAGGGTGTTCCACCGGTCGATCAGCGCGGTCATGTCGGGCGCCTTGGGGACGTCCCGGGTGACCACGTGGTTCGCGGACTTCACGGCCGTACGGGCGATGTCGCCGGTGAAGCGGTCGTACGTCAGCGTGGTGTCGGTGTAGAGGCGGCCGAAGGACGCGGCCGACGTCACCATGCGGGGCTTGCCCGCCGGGTCGTCGATCGTGCAGACGTACGCGGCGTGCGTGTGGCCGGTGACCAGCGCGTCGACCTGCGGCGTGATGTTCTTGGCGATGTCGACGATCGGGCCGGAGATGCCGTCGCCCGCACCCGGCGCGTCACAGTCGTAGTTGTACGAGGAGGAGGCCGGGGCCCCGCCCTCGTGGATGAGGGCGACGATCGACTTCACGCCCTGGCGCTGGAGCACCTTGGCGTACTTGTTGATCGTCTCGACCTCGTCCTTGAACTTCAGGCCCTTGACGCCCTCGGCGGAGACGACGCCCGGGGTGTCCTCCAGGGTCACGCCGATGAAGCCGACCTTGACGTCCTTCTTCTTCCACACCCAGTAGGGCTTGAGGATCGGCTTGCCGGTCTTCTCGTCGAGGACGTTCGCGGCGAGGTAGGGGAAGTCGGCGCCCTTGAACTTCCTGCCCTCGACGTAACAGCCGGCCGTGGGGTGGCAGCCGCCGTTCTGCAGGCGGGCCAGTTCCCTGGCCCCCTCGTCGAACTCGTGGTTGCCGACGCTCGTCACGTCCAGGTCGAGCTTGTTCAGCGCCTCGATCGTGGGCTCGTCGTGGAAGAGGCCCGAGATGAGCGGGGAGGCGCCCACCATGTCACCGCCGGCCGCGGTGATGGAGTACTTGTTGCCCTCGCGGGCCTGGCGCAGATGGGTGGCCAGGTACTCCACACCACCGGCGTCGATGGTCTTCGTCGTGCCGTCCGGCTGCACCTCGGTGACTCGCCCGGAGGAACCGGCCGGCGGCTCCAGGTTGCCGTGCAGGTCGTTGAAGGACAGCAGCTGGACGTCCTGGTAGCGGTTGAAGTGGTGACCGTGGCCGCCCTTCGCCGAGCTCTCCGGCGTCGCCGTCGCGGGAAGCGCCGCGGCCAGCGCGCCGACGGTGGCGAGTCCGGCGGCGGTGGCGACGAGCGCGTACGTACGGCGTCTGCGGTGCTGCTGGTGGGATGTGGCTGACATCCGCCCCCCTGTGAGTCGTGGATGACACGTCGGTCCTGGGTGACCCGCGTGTCGTGAGTGACATGGCCCCGTCGGGCGGCAGCCTAGAGTCAACGCGCGTAGCGCGACAGGGGGTTCCTGGTTACAGCCTGGTTGCTTCTGTGCCGGGACTTTGCCGGAGGCGCCCCTTACCCTCGTACGCATGACCAGCGACGACACCGCACACCCCCTGCCGACCCGGGCCATCGAGACCCACGCCGCGCTCACCCCGGAGCAGACCGAGGCCGTACTGGAGCTGCTCGCGGAGGCCGCCCGGAGCGACGGGCAGCAGGCGGTGTCCGAGCAGGGGCGGCTGCAGCTGCGGTATCACATGGCGTCGCGAAGCGACTCCGTTGAGGGTGGTGGTGGGCGACGGGCGGACGGGGCACGCGAGGGGGTGTCGCATCTGCTGCTGACCGTCGCCGACGAACTGGTCGGCTACGCCCAGTTGGAGGACACCGACCCGGTCGAGGCCCCGGCCGCCGAGCTGGTCGTCCACCCGGCGCACCGCGGCCACGGGCACGGCCGCGCGCTGGGCGCGGCCCTCCTGGGCGCGTCCGGCAAGCGGCTGCGGGTGTGGGCCCACGGCGGCCACGCCGCCGCCCGCCACCTCTCCCAGGTCCTCGGCCTCACCCTGTTCCGCGAACTGCGCCAGATGCGCCGCCCGTTGGCGGACCTGTCGCTGCCGGACCCGGTGCTCCCCGAGGGCGTCACGGTCCGCTCCTTCGTGCCCGGCCAGGACGACGCGGCCTGGCTCGCGGTGAACGCCGCCGCCTTCGCCCACCACCCCGAACAGGGCTCCCTCACCCAGCGCGACCTCGACGACCGCAAAGCCGAGCCCTGGTTCGACCCGTCCGGTTTCTTCCTCGCCGAGCGCGACGGCGAGCTCGTCGGCTTCCACTGGACGAAGGTCCACGCCGAGGAGGGCCTCGGCGAGGTGTACGTCCTCGGCGTCCGCCCCGGCGCGCAGGGCGGAGGCCTCGGCAAGGCCCTGACCACCATCGGGCTGCGCCACCTGTCCGCCCAGGGCCTCCCCACCGCCATGCTCTACGTCGACGCCGACAACAAGGCGGCGGTGTCGGTCTACGAACGCCTCGGCTTCACCACGTACGAGACGGACCTCATGTACCGGACCGAGACCTGACATACCCCTCTTAAGGGGCGGCAGGCTTGACGCCGCCCCTTTCTTTCCACCACCCTTTCACTACTCAATTAGTGAAAGGGTGGTGGAACGGAATGGTCGACTACCGCATCGACCGACGCTCCGGCGTAGCCACCTACGTGCAGATCGTCCAGCAGACCAAACAGGCCCTGCGCCTGGGCCTGTTGGAGCCCGGCGACAAGCTGCCCACGGCCCGTGAGGTCGTCGAGGCGACCGCCATCAACCCCAACACCGTCCTCAAGGCCTACCGCGAACTGGAACGCGAGGGCCTGGTCGAGGCACGCCGGGGACTCGGGACGTTCGTGCGGCGCGGACTGAACACCGCGCCCGCGGAGTCCCCCCTGCGCACCGAGTTGGACGCCTGGGCCCAGCGGGCCCGCGAGGCCGGGCTGGACCGCGACGACGTGGACGCGCTCTTCACCGCAGTACTGGACACGCACTTCAAGGGGGACGATTCATGACCGAGACCGCCATCGAGGCGGCCGCACTGGGCAAGGGGTTCGGGCGACGGCGCAGGCAGGCCCTGGACGCCTGCTCCTTCCGGCTCCCGGCAGGCAGCGTGTGCGCCGTCGTCGGCCCGAACGGCGCCGGTAAGTCCACACTGCTCTCCCTGGCCGCCGGACTGCTGCGCCCCACCGACGGCACGATCACCGTCCTCGGCGCCGCCCCGGCCGCGGTCCGCGAACGCCTCGCGTACGTCGCCCAGGACAAGCCCCTGCACCCCCAGCTCACCGTCGCCGACACCCTGCGCTACGGCCGCGAGCTGAACCCCGGCCGCTGGGACGACCGGGTCGCCGGACGGATCGTCGCCGAGGGCGAACTCGGACCCGACGCCAGGATCCGCACCCTCTCCGGCGGCCAGCGCACCCGCGTCGCCCTCGCGCTCGCCCTCGGCAAGCGCCCCGAGCTGCTGCTCCTGGACGAGCCGATGGCCGACCTCGACCCGCTCGCCCGGCATCAGCTGATGGCCACGCTCATGGCCGACGCCGCCGAACACGGCACCACGGTTGTCATGTCCTCGCACGTCGTGGCGGAACTGGACGGCGCCTGCGACCACCTCCTGCTGCTCGGCGCCGGCCGCGTCCGCCTCGCCGGCCCGCTGGACGACCTGCTCGCCGCGCACCGCCTCGTCACCGGCCGGGCCGACGCATCGCTCGACCCGCACACCGTCGTCGAGTCCCGCACGACAGGACGTCAGGTCACCGCGCTCGTACGGCCCGAGGGTCCCCTCGGGGAGGGCTGGCAGGCCACCGCCCCGACCCTGGAGGAGCTGGTCCTGGCCCACCTGCGCGCCCCCGAGACCCCGGCCCTGCGGCTCGACGAGGTACGGGAGGCCGCCGTATGACCGCCGTGACGACCCTCGACACGTCCACCGCCCGCACGTCCTCCCGGGGGCCGCGCGGACTGCTCTGGGCGATGCTGCGACTGCACCGCTGGGCGCTGTGGTTCTGGCTACCGCTGGTGGCCGTCGGCGCGGGAGCGCTGCTGTGGGCGTACGGTCCCGGGGCGGACGCCGCCTGGGCCGAGTACCACAAGGCGGGGTGCGGCTCGACGACGGCGACCGGCCTGGACTGCGACCTCGTCGGTCCCGCCTACACCCGGTACGACACGGTCGTCGGCGTCGGCGTCGGAATCCTCGCTCTCGCCCCCTTCCTCGTCGCCGGCTGGGCCGGCGCCGCGCTCATCGGGCGCGAACTGGAGAACGGCACCGCCCAGTTGGCCTGGACGCAGTCCGTCTCCCCCGCCCGCTGGCTGGCCGCCAAACTCGCCGTCCCGGCCGCCCTGATCACCGCCGGCATGCTCGTCCTCACACTGCTGCACCGCCTGCTGTGGTCGACGGACGGTCAGCTGCGCGAGGCGATGGGGTCGGGTCACTGGTACGAGGGCACCACCTACGAGGCCAACGGCACCCTCGCCACCTCCTACGCCCTGCTCGGCCTCGCCGTCGGCGTCCTGGCGGGCCTGCTCCAGCGCCGCGCCCTGCCCGCGCTCGGCCTGGCGGTCGTCGTCCTCGCACTCCTGGCGACCGTGCTCGGCACCGTGCGCCCGTACCTGTGGCCGCTGAAGACGCTCACGAACAAGCACGAGTACCCGGCGTACATCGGCATGGTCGTCGACGAGGGCGCCCTCACCTCCACCGGCGCCCGCGTCGCGGACCCCATCTGCGTCGACAACGCCAAGTGCCTCGCCGACCACGACATCGTCGGCTTCTACCGCGACTACCACCCCTCCTCCCACTTCTGGCCCCTCCAGCTCGTCGAGACCGGCATCGTCCTCGCCGTCACCGCACTGGCGGTCCTGATCGCCTTCCGGCTGCTGAACGGCCGTACGGGAGCCGCCGTATGACCACCGCACCGTCCGCCGCGACGGCCCCCGCCACCGGCCGGCCGCCCCGCGGCCCCCGCGGCCTGACCTGGACCGTTCTGCGGCTGCACCGCCCGACGCTGATCCTGTGGGCGGTCGTCGTCCTCAGCGGCGCCGCGGTGCTGCTGTGGGCCTACGGACCGGGTGCCCACGCGGCCCAGGCGGAGTGGGACCGGGTGTGCGCCGGCCGCGAGGCCTGTGTGTGGGGCGACCCGATCTACGACTTCGACCGCGTCTTCAGGGCGGCCGGATCCGGCCTGACCTGGCTCCCGGCGCTCGTCGCCGCCTGGGCGGGCGGCGCCCTCGTCGGCCGCGAGCTGGAGAACGGCACCGCGCGTCTCGCCTGGACCCAGGGCGTCACCCCCACCCGCTGGCTGGCCGCCAAGCTCGCCGTCCCGGCGGTCCTGCTCACGGCCGGCACGACCGTCCTCGTCCTCCTGCACCACCTGGTCTCCGACGCGCACCCGCTCCCGCTGGGACGCTGGTCCTGGTACACCGAGGACAACTTCCAGGCCAACGGCACCGCGGCCATCGCCGCACCCCTGCTCGGTCTGGCGCTCGGCGCCCTCGCGGGCCTGCTCCTGCGCCGCGCGCTCCCGGCCCTCGCCCTCGCGCTGGTCGCCACCGAAGCACTGGGTGCCCTCGCCACCGCCGCGAGCCGCAACCTGGTGCCCTGGGAGACCGCGGTCGGCACCCTGAAGACCGGCTACCGGACACCCGCGCACATCATCACCGGCGACCAGGGCGCCCTCACCTCCACGGGCGCCCGCGTCCCCGACCCGCTGTGCGTCGACGACACCCAGTGCCTCGCGGCCCACAAGATCGTCGGCTACTACACCGACTACCACCCCTCCTCCCACTTCTGGCCCCTCCATCTGGTCGAGACCGGCCTCCTGCTGGGCGCCGCGACGCTGGCCACCGCCGCCGCCTTCTGGCTGCTGCGCCGCCGCACCCCCTGAGAACCCCGCCCGTACGTCCCTCCACGGGGGGAGGGACGTACGGTCCGGACCGACGGACCGTCACCTGGACGCCCGCGAGCCGCCCCCCGCTATCCCACACGCCATGTCTCCGTAACCGTTGGTTCAGACGGGCTTGCGACGCTCGGCCAATGACGCCCGCCGTGCCAGAGGCCTCGCCGCCCCCCGAGCGGTCCGCGGGGAACGGGGACGCCCGACGCCTCCCGATGACGCTCCCGCCCGCCGCTTCCGACGCGCCCGTAATGCTCGCAACGCGGAACAATGGGCACATGAGCCAGCCATCCAACGCCCAGGCACAGGTCCAGCACGCGCAGCCCTCCGTGGGCTCCATAGCGGCCCACCGCCCGCACACGGTCTCGGCGGTCGTCTCCGACCTGGAACCCGACATCGACGCCGACCTCGACGCGTACGAGGTCACCGAGATCGAAGGTGTCCAGCTGCCCCAGGGCCGGTTCCTGGACCGGGAGCGCAGCTGGCTCGCGTTCAACGAGCGGGTCCTCGAACTCGCCGAGGACCCGAACACACCGCTCCTCGAACGGGCGAACTTCCTGGCCATCTTCGCCAGCAACCTGGACGAGTTCTTCATGGTCCGCGTCGCCGGTCTGAAGCGCCGTATCGCCACCGGTGTCGCCACCCGGTCCGCGTCCGGCCTGCAGCCCCGCGAGGTCCTGGAGATGATCTGGGCCCGCTCCCGCGAGCTCATGGCCCGGCACGCCGCCTGCTACCACGAGGACGTCGCCCCCGCGCTGGCGGAGGAGGGCATCCACCTGGTCCGCTGGAACGAGCTCACCGAGAAGGAGCAGGCCCGCCTCTTCACGCTCTTCCGGCACCAGATCTTCCCGGTCCTGACCCCGCTGGCGGTCGACCCGGCACACCCGTTCCCGTACATCTCCGGCCTGTCCATGAACCTGGCCGTGCGCGTCCGCAACCCCGTCAGCGGCACGCCGCACTTCGCCCGCGTCAAGGTGCCGCCGCTGCTCTCCCGGTTCCTGGAGGCCTCCCCCGGCCGGTTCGTCCCGCTGGAGGACGTCATCGGGGCCCACCTGGAGGAGCTCTTCCCGGGCATGGAGGTCCTGGAGCACCACGCCTTCCGGGTCACCCGCAACGAGGACCTGGAGGTCGAGGAGGACGACGCGGAGAACCTCCTCCAGGCCCTGGAGAAGGAGCTCATGCGGCGCCGCTTCGGGCCGCCGGTGCGCCTCGAGGTCGAGGAGAACATCAACCAGGAGGTCCTGGACCTGCTGGTACGCGAGCTGAAGATCAGCGAGGCCGAGGTCTACCCGCTCACCGGCCCCCTGGACCTCACCGGTCTCTTCCGCATCGCCTCCATCGACCGGCCCGAGCTGAAGTACCCGAAGTTCGTCGCGGGCACGCACCGGGACCTGGCCGAGGTGGAGTCGGCGTCCGCGCCGGACATCTTCGCGGCCCTGCGCAACCGCGACGTGCTCCTGCACCACCCGTACGACTCCTTCTCCACCTCCGTGCAGGCGTTCCTCGAGCAGGCGGCCGACGACCCGGACGTCCTCGCGATCAAGCAGACCCTGTACCGGACCTCCGGCGACTCGCCCATAGTCAACGCGCTCATCGACGCCGCCGAGGCCGGCAAGCAGGTCCTCGTCCTGGTCGAGATCAAGGCCCGCTTCGACGAGCACGCCAACATCAAGTGGGCGCGCAAGCTGGAGGAGGCCGGCTGCCATGTCGTCTACGGCCTCGTCGGCCTCAAGACCCACTGCAAGCTGTCCCTCGTCGTCCGCCAGGAGGGCGAGACGCTACGGCGGTACAGCCACGTCGGCACCGGCAACTACCACCCGAAGACGGCACGGCTGTACGAGGACCTGGGCCTGCTGACGGCCGACCCCCAGGTCGGCGCGGACCTCTCCGACCTCTTCAACCGCCTGTCCGGCTACTCCCGCCGCGAGACCTACCGCCGCCTGCTGGTGGCCCCGAAGTCCCTGCGCGACGGCCTGGTCTCGCGGATCAACAAGGAGGCCCAGCACCACCGTGCCGGGCGTCCGGCCTACGTCCGCATCAAGGTCAACTCCATGGTCGACGAGGCGATCATCGACGCCTGCTACGGCGCGTCCCAGGCGGGCGTGCCCGTCGACATCTGGGTCCGCGGCATCTGCGCGATCCGCCCGGGCGTGACCGGGCTGTCGGAGAACATCCGCGTCCGCTCGGTCCTCGGCCGCTTCCTCGAACACTCCCGGGTCTTCGCCTTCGGCAACGGCGGCGAGCCCGAGGTGTGGTTCGGCAGCGCCGACATGATGCACCGCAACCTCGACCGCCGTATCGAAGCCCTGGTCAGGGTCACGGACCCGGCCCACCGCGCCGCGCTCAACCGGCTCCTGGAGACCGGTATGTCCGACACCACCGCGTCCTGGCACCTCGGCCCGGACGGCGAGTGGACCCGGCACGCGACGGACACGGAGGGCCAGCCCTTGCGCAACGTCCAGGAGATGCTCATAGACGCCCGGAGGCGCCGGCGTGGCACAGCAACACCTTGATCCGACGGACCCCACGGCCGGGGCGCTGACCGGGGACGCCCTCGCGGGCTACCTGCGCGCCCAGGCCACGGAGTTCCTCCGCGCCCTGCGGCTGCACCGGGAGACCGGGGGCGGCGCGTCCAACGGCACGGAGGAGTCCGTCGACGCGGCCCGCGCCCTGCGCCGCTCGGCCCGCCGCATCAGCGCCAGCCTCCACACGTTCCGCCCCTTGCTGGAGCCCGACTGGTCGGAGGCCATCCGCCCCGAACTGGCCTGGCTCTCCGGCACCCTCGCCCTGGAACACGCCTACGTCGCCCGCCTGGACCGCCTCCTCCTGGCCCTGCACCGCTTGTCGGGAGCACCCGTACTGCCGACCCAGCTGCCGACGCCGGATGTGCGGGGGGCGGGTGCGGGGGGCGGTACGGCGGGGGTGACCGTGGGCGCCCGTCCCGACGGATCGAGGACGAGCGGTCACCCGACGCCGGGCCACAACGATGCGGCGACGGGCGAGCGGGCCACCACGGCCGCGGGCAGCCGCGCGGGCGCGGCTGCGGGCAGTCGTGTCGCTGGGGCGGCGCACGTGCCGAGGGGAGCGGTACCCGGGAGCACCGGCTCCCCGGCCTCCCCGGCGCCCGCACCGGACCGCGGCAACCTGACGGTGGGCGCGGCCAAAGCGGGCGCCCTGCTCGACCGCCAGCTCACCCTCGCCCGGACCCGGGCCCACTCCAGTGCTCTGCAGGCCCTGGGAAGCAGCCGCTTCCACGCCGTCGCGGACAGCATCGCCGTACTGGCCAGCGAGGTCCCCCTCACCACCGCCGCGGCCACCACCGACCTACGTCCCCTCGCGGCCGCCGCCGAGGAGCGCCTCACCGACGCCGTGGCGGCACTCCCGCTGGTGACCGCCGGCCACCCCTACAACGCGGAGGCCCTGATCCACGGCCTCTCCCCGGACCCGGCCCCGCACCCGCAGGACGCCCCCTGGCACCAGGTCCGCCTGCTGCTGCGCCTGCACCGCTACGCCCGCGAGGTCCTGCACGGCGACACCGACCCCGTCGACGTACGGCTGCTCGCGGCCGGCCAGTCCCTGAACCGGCACCGCGACGCCTCCGAGGCGGCGGCCGCCGCGGCCCAGGCGGCCCGCACCCCGCGCATCGCCCCGGCGACGGCGTACGCCCTCGGCGTGCTGCACGCCGACCAGCGGCACGAGGTGGAGGCGGCACGGTTCGCGTTCCAGCAGTGCTGGCAACGGCAGACGGTGGGCACGCCCTAGGCCGGGTACTCCGACCAGGCCCACCCCGGCAGAAGGAGGCGTCCTCGGTGACGTACGCCAACGACCCCACCGTCCAAGCGGCCGGCTGCGTCCTGTGGCGCCGCTCGCCGGTCGACGGTGAGCTGGAGATATGCCTCATCCACCGGCCGAAATACGACGATTGGTCCCATCCGAAAGGCAAGCTGAAACGCGACGAGGACCACCTGGCCGGAGCGCTGCGCGAGGTCGAGGAGGAGACGGGGCACTCCGCCCGGCCCGGCGTCGAACTGCCGAGCCTGCGGTATCTGGCCAACGGCCGCCCCAAGGAGGTCCGCTACTGGGCGGCCGAGGCGGGCCCCGGCACGTTCACCCCGGGTCCCGAGGTGGACCGTCTGCTGTGGCTCTCCCCGACGGCCGCGCGCAGCCGGCTGACCCAGCCCAGAGACCGCTCGCTCGTGGACGCACTGCTGGCGTCGCTGCGGCCGGCCTAGGACGGGGCCTGGTCCGCACCCGATCCGCACAAAGTCTCGGGACGCTCCCGTGTCCTCGACGTAAGCGTTCCGTGACCTCACCGCACCGTCCCCAGGGGTTCACCCCTCGTTCATTTACGCCCTTCGGCGGCTTCACCTGTTCTGCCTAATTTCGGCCTTGCACGATGACGGACCGCGCCCCGGGGGGACGGTCCCGCATCGCCCATTCTTCGCACGCCGCCGAATTCAGGACGGCGGCTCCTGGAAGGAACTCCCTCAAGTGAAGCTTCAGCGCAAGAACCGGCGGGCTATCGCTCTCGGCGCTCTCGCCGTCTCCGGCGCCCTGGCCCTCACGGCGTGCGGCTCCGACGACACCGGCACCACCGGCAACGGGGGCGCCTCCAGCGCCGCGGCCGGCAACATCAAGTGTGACGACGCCTCGGGCCAGCTGCTCGCCGACGGCTCCTCCGCGCAGAAGAACGCGATCGACGCCTGGGTCGCGCAGTTCACCGCGGCGTGCAAGGACGTGCAGATCAACTACAAGGGCGGCGGCTCCGGCGCCGGCGTGACCGCGTTCACCCAGGGCCAGGTCGCCTTCGCCGGTTCCGACTCCGCGCTGAAGCCCGAAGAGGTCACCGCCTCCAAGAAGATCTGCTCCGGCGGCCAGGGCGTCAACCTCCCGATGGTCGGCGGCCCGATCGCCGTCGGCTACAACGTCTCGGGCGTCGACAACCTCGTCCTGGACGCCTCGACGATCGCCAAGATCTTCGACAGCAAGATCACCAACTGGAACGACCCGGCGATCAAGAAGCTGAACCCCGACGCGAAGCTCCCCGACCTGAAGATCCAGGCGTTCCACCGCTCGGACGAGTCCGGCACCACGGACAACTTCACCAAGTACCTGATCGCCACCGCCAAGAAGGACTTCCCCTACGAGGGCGGCAAGGCCTGGCAGGCCAAGGGCGGCCAGTCCGCTCCGCAGTCCTCCGGCGTGGCCCAGCAGGTGAAGCAGACCAACGGCGCCATCGGCTACTTCGAGCTGTCCTACGTCAAGGACAACATCAAGGCGGCCAAGCTCGACACCGGCGCCTCCGCCCCGGTCGAGGCCAACATCGCCAACGCCACCAAGGCCATCGCGGCCGCCAAGCGTGTCGGCACGGGCAGCGACTACGCCCTCCAGCTGGACTACAACACCAAGGTCGAGGGCGCGTACCCGATGGTCCTGGTGACGTACGAGATCGTCTGCGACAAGGGCAACAAGGCGGCCACCCTGCCCGGCACGAAGGCCTTCCTGACCTACATCGCCTCCGAGGACGGCCAGAAGATCCTCACGGAGAACGACTACGCCCCGATGCCCGAAGAGATCATCACCGAGGTTCGCAAGACCATCTCGAACCTGAGCTGACCTGAGTGCGGTCCGGTCCAGGGCCTCAAGAACCCCGGACCGGACCGCATCGTCCGGTGCACCGCCGCCCGGAGCCGTCGCCGATCGCGCACGGCTCCACCGAGCCGCCGCAGACCGCGTACGGCTCCGCAGACCGGAGAACCTGATGGACATATCGACGAAGAGCACTCAATCCCCCCTCCCCGCTCCACAGCCGCCGACGACCGAGCAGCAGCGCGCGGCCCGCGGCGCCACCCGACCCGGTGACCGGATCTTCCTCGGTCTCTCCCGCGGGTCGGGCATCCTGCTGCTGGTGATCATGGCCGCCATCGCGGTCTTCCTCACCTACCGCGCGGTCCTCGCGATCAGTGAGGACGAGGGCAACTTCCTCACCACGTTCGAGTGGAACACCAACACGGTCCCGCCGGTCTTCGGAATCGCCGTCCTGGCCTTCGGAACGATCGTCTCCTCGATCATCGCCATGGTCATCGCGGTCCCGGTCGCGGTGGCCATCGCGCTGTTCCTCACGCACTACGCCCCGCGCAGACTCCGGGGCCCCATCGCGTACGTGATCGACCTGCTCGCCGCCGTGCCGTCCATCGTGTACGGCCTGTGGGGCGCCATGATCCTCGTACCGCACCTGACCGGCCTCTTCGGCTGGCTGGACGAATACCTCGGCTGGACCGGCATCTTCTCCTGGGAGGGCGGCGCCCCCCGCTCGATGTTCACGGTCGGCATCCTGCTCGCGATCATGATCCTGCCGATCATCACCAACGTCAGCCGCGAGGTCTTCCGGCAGGTCCCGCAGATGCACGAGGAGGCGGCCCTGGCGCTCGGCGCCACCCGCTGGGAGGTCATCCGCATGGCGGTCCTCCCGTTCGGCCGCTCCGGCGTGATCTCCGCCTCGATGCTCGGCCTCGGCCGCGCCCTCGGCGAGACGATGGCCGTGGCCACCGTGCTCTCCCCCGACTTCATCATCCACGGCAGCCTGCTCAACCCGGGCGGTGGAACCTTCGCCCAGAACATCGCCAGCAAGTTCAGCGAGGCCACCGAGTTCGGCCGGGACGCGCTGATCGCGTCCGGTCTGGTCCTGTTCGTCATCACCCTGCTGGTCAACGGCGCGGCCCGCGCGATCATCGCCCGCCGCAAGGAGTACTCGGGGGCCAACGCATGAGCAACGCCACCATCGCCGACAAGCGCCCCAGCACGCTGCGCGGCGCCCGCCTGCCCAAGTGGTCCCCGTACGCCATCGCGGCCGGCTCGGTGGCCGTCGCGATCGGCATCGGCCTGGCCGCCGGCCTCGACAGCCGCGTCCAGTGGGGCCTGATCGCCGGACTCCTCTACGTCCTCGCCTCGTACGTCATCGCCGCCCGAGTCGAGGGCCGGCGCCAGGCGAAGGACCGCGTCGCGACCTCCCTGGTCTGGGTCGCCTTCCTGCTGGCGGTCGTCCCGCTGGTCTCCCTGGTCTGGACGACCATCGCCCGCGGTGTGAAGGTCCTGGACGTCTACTTCCTGACCCACTCCATGGGCGTGGTCCCCGACTCCCAGCCGGGCGGCGGCATCTACCACGCCATCCTCGGCAGCCTGGAGCAGGTCGGCCTCGCCACGCTGATCGCCGCGCCGATCGGCGTGCTGACCGCGATCTACCTGGTGGAGTACGGGCGGGGCGGCCTCGCCCGGTCCGTCACCTTCTTCGTCGACGTCATGACGGGTATCCCGTCGATCGTCGCCGGCCTGTTCATCCTCAGCCTCATGCTGATGTTCGACATGCAGCCCTTCGGCTTCGCCGGCTCGCTGGCGCTGGCGATCCTGATGATGCCGGTCGTCGTCCGCTCCACGGAGGAGATGCTCAAGCTCGTCCCGAACGAGCTGCGCGAGGCCTCGCTGGCACTCGGCGTGCCCAAGTGGCGCACCATCCTGAAGGTGGTCCTGCCGACCTCCATCGGCGGCATCACCACCGGCATCATGCTGGCCATCGCCCGTATCGCCGGTGAGACCGCGCCCGTGCTGCTCCTGGTGTTCGGCAGCAAGTTCATCAACGCCAACCCCTTCGAGGGCGCGCAGGCGTCACTGCCGCTGTACATCTACCAGCAGTACGGTTCCGGTGAGACCCCGGCCTACGACCGTGCCTGGGCGGCGTCTCTCACGCTGATCGCCTTCGTGATGATCCTCAACATGGTGGCCCGCGGAATCGCCCGCTGGAAGGCCCCGAAGACCGGTCGCTGACGCGCGGCCATACAGCGACCGACTGATCTGGAAGTGAAGTAGAGACATGGCCAAGCGAATCGACGTGAGCGGGCTCACCGCCTACTACGGCTCCCACAAGGCGATCGAGGACATCTCGATGACGGTCGAGCCGCGCTCGGTGACGGCCTTCATCGGCCCGTCCGGCTGCGGCAAGTCGACGTTCCTGCGCACGCTGAACCGTATGCACGAGGTGACGTCGGGCGGCCGGGTCGAGGGCAAGGTCCTCCTCGACGACGAGGACCTGTACGGCCCCGGCATCGACCCGGTGTCGGTCCGCCGTGAGGTCGGCATGGTGTTCCAGCGCCCGAACCCGTTCCCCACGATGTCGATCTTCGACAACGTGGCGGCGGGTCTGCGCCTGAACGGCAGCTACAAGAAGAGCGAGCTGCAGGACGTCGTCGAGAAGTCCCTCAAGGGCGCGAACCTCTGGAACGAGGTGAAGGACCGCCTGAACAAGCCCGGCTCGGGCCTGTCGGGTGGCCAGCAGCAGCGTCTGTGCATCGCGCGCGCCATCGCGGTGGAGCCGAACGTCCTCCTGATGGACGAGCCCTGCTCCGCCCTGGACCCCATCTCCACCCTCGCCATCGAGGACCTCATCGGCGAGCTGAAGGAACGCTTCACGATCGTCATCGTGACGCACAACATGCAGCAGGCGGCGCGCGTCTCCGACCGCACGGCCTTCTTCAACCTCGCCGCCGTCGGCCAGCCCGGCAAGCTGATCGAGATCGACGACACGGAGCGCATCTTCTCCAACCCGTCCGTCCAGGCCACCGAGGACTACATCTCCGGCCGCTTCGGCTGACAGACCCCTCGCGGTGCTGCATGGCGGTGCCACCGCGAGGCAGATAAAGGGCCCGCCCCCTGGCTCCCGGGGGGCGGGCCCGTCTGCTTGGCGACGCCTGCGGCGGCCCGTTGCGGTCGGGTGGGCGGGTGGTTGGGTCGGGGCCGCGCCGGAGGCTGTCCATCCTCGGTCCGGTGCTGGACCCAGCCCAGGAGGCGCCGTGTCTCGACACCGGACTCCGCGGGCGGACACCCCCCGACACGTCCCCTTCGCACCGTCGGCGACCGCGGGTCCGTGGGGGCACGCCGCCCCACCCGACCTGGCGCCGCGCCCAGTCACGCCCCTTCAGCGACCGCCCCAACCCCAGCCGCGCTTGAGCACAAGGCCACAGCACTGCGCCCCCCCACACAGGGCGACGGACCGTCGCAGGCCACCCGCCCTTCGAGCACAAGACCATCCCCAGCCCCAGGCCCTTCCAGCCCGTCCGGCATTTGAGGACAAGACCGTCCCCACCCCCACCCACCCGCAGGGGACTACGCCGCACCAGGCACTCCCCCCAGCCCGTCCGCCGTTCGAATACAAGACCATCCCCCACCCCCACCCACCCGCAGGGGACTACGCCGCACCAGGCACTCCCCCCAGCCCGTCCGCCGTTCGAGCACAAGACCATCCCCCACCCCCACCCACCCGGCAGGGGGCTGGGCGGCCCAGGAACCCCCCTCCAGCCCGTCCGGCGTTTGAGGACGAGGCCGTTCAGGCCGATGGGGGTCCAGGGGGCGGAGCCCCTTGGCGGGGTCGAAGGGGCGGAGCCCCTGGGGATGGGACGGGTAGGGGCGGCGGGGGCGAAGGACGGACGGCTACAGGAACGCCAGGTTCACGACCCCGAACGCCGCAGCCGCCACCACCGCAGCCGCAGGCATCGTGATGAACCACCCAAGGACGATGTTCTTGGCCACACCCCACCGCACGGCATTGACCCGCTTCGTAGCCCCCACACCCATGATCGCGGAAGTGATCACATGCGTCGTGGAGATCGGCGCCTTGAACAGAAACGCCGTAGTGAACATGATCGACGCCCCCGTGGTCTCCGCGGCGAACCCCTGCGGCGGATCCAGCTCAATGATCTTCCGCCCCAACGTCCGCATGATCCGCCACCCCCCGGCATACGTCCCCAGCGACAACATCACCGCACAGACGATCTTCACCCACACCGGAATCGGATCGCCGTAGTCCTCGACATCGGCGATGACCAGCGCCATCACCACGATGCCCATCGTCTTCTGCGCGTCCTGAAGACCATGCCCCAGCGCCATCCCGGCAGCCGACACGGTCTGCGCGATCCGGAACCCCCGCTTGGCCTTGTGCGGATTGGCCCGCCGGAAGATCCACATGATCGCGGTCATCACCAGATACCCCGCGCACAACCCCACGATCGGCGACACGAACATCGGGATGACGATCTTCTCCAGCACCCCGCTCCAGTACACCGTGGTCCCCCCGGCCAACGCCGCCCCCACCATCCCGCCGAACAGCGCGTGCGAGGAGGAGGACGGCAGCCCGAAGTACCAGGTGACGAGATTCCAGGTGATCGCGCCCACCAGGGCCGCGAACAGAATCCCCATCCCCTTCGAGCCCTCGGGCGTCTGGATCAGCCCCTCACTGACGGTCTTGGCGACCCCGGACCCGAGAAAGGCACCGCCCAGATTCATCACCGCGGCCATCGCCAACGCCGCCCGCGGCGTCAGCGCCCGCGTCGACACGGACGTCGCGATGGCGTTCGCCGAGTCGTGGAAGCCGTTGGTGTACGTGAAGAAGAGCGCGACCCCGATGGTCGCGACCAGCGCGAAGGTGTCCATGTGGCGGTCTCAGGACTCCTTGACGGCGATGGTCTCCACCGTGTTCGCCACATGCTCGAATGCGTCCGCCGCTTCCTCCAGCACATCCACGATCTGCTTGAGCTTGAGGACCTCGATCGCGTCGTACTTGCCGTTGAAGAGGTGCGCGAGAAGCTTGCGGTGTATCTGGTCGGCCTGGTTCTCGAGGCGGTTGACCTCGATCCAGTACTCCGTGAGGTTGTCCATCGTGCGCAGGTTCGGCATGGCCTCGGCCGTGAGCTCCGCGGCCCGCGCCAGCACCTCGATCTGCTGCTCGACGCCCTTGGGCAGTTCCTCGACGTTGTAGAGGACGACCAGGTCGACGGCCTCCTCCATGAAGTCCATGATGTCGTCGAGGCACGATGCGAGGTTGTAGATGTCCTCGCGGTCGAACGGCGTGATGAACGAGGAGTTCAGCTGGTGGAAGATCGCGTGTGTGGCGTCGTCACCTGCGTGTTCCGCGGCCCGCATACGCTCTGCGATCTCGGCCCGGCCGGCGGTGTCCGCCCCGAGCAGTTCCATCAGGAGCTTCGAGCCCGTGACGATGTTGTCCGCGGATGCGGCGAACATGTCGTAGAAGCTCGTCTCCCGGGGGGTCAGACGAAATCGCACGTGAGGGTCCTCAGGAAGCGTCGGTTCGGTCAGGCTGATGCTAGGCGCATCATCCGGCCACGGCTAATGGGCCGTCCTCCAGTGTCGCCCATCAGGCAGAGTGGTCGGCACGGGGGCTGCCCAGTGGTCCAGTCCAACGGCCGTTCGCGGCATCGGCCACAGGCCCTATACCCAGCAAAGTCCGGTACGATATACCCAGTAGGGGTATGTGAAGTCATGTACGCGGTTTACGTCTGGAGGACGCGATGACGACCACCGAGGCCGGCGCGGCCGCGCCCTCCGAGGCGGAGGGCACCCCCGCCGTCGTGACCGACCACGACCGCGGCATCCACGGCTACCACAAGCAGAAGGACGAGCACCTCAAGCGCCTGCGCCGGATCGAGGGCCAGATCCGCGGCCTTCAGCGCATGGTCGACGAGGACGTCTACTGCATCGACATACTCACGCAGGTCTCCGCCTCCACCAAGGCCCTGCAGTCCTTCGCCCTGCAACTGCTGGAGGAGCACCTCCGGCACTGCGTCGCCGACGCGGCCCTCAAGGGCGGCGCGGAGATCGACGCCAAGGTGGAGGAGGCCACGAAGGCGATCGGCCGACTGCTGCGCACCTGACGAGCACAGCCGGAGCGCACGGCAGGAGTGCACAGCCCAAGTGGCCGAAATCATCCCCCATCGACGCCCCGCTCCTCGACGGCCCGCTCCTCCGCGACCCTCAGCACCTCGTCGATGCTTTCCAGACTGAGCCGGTCCTCGCGGGCGGTCGAGGCCGCGATGATGAGCTCTCCGCACAGCTCGATCTCGGCGAGGGCCACGTGGTCCTGAACTGCCGTACCGCCGACCGGAGCCACGCGCATCACCTCTTCTCTGCCGTTACCGACTTCCTAGAGTAGGGAGCGGCATACACACCGCGCATGGCACGGACGGGCTAGTTCTTGACGCCCGTCACGCCCGCACACCCCGGCCCTCACTACTCGGCGATCTTCCCGGCGTAGATGTCGTCACCGTCCGGCAGCCGTACGTCGACGGGGGCCCCGAAGTCGTACAGCAAGGTCGTCGAGGCCACGGCGACGGCGTCCTTCTGCTGCCCGTTGACGAAGCTGAACCGGTGCCGGACCTTCCGGATCCGCCCGTCGTCGTCGAGGTACACGTCGAACGGGACCTCGTCCGTGGCGAACCCTTTCGCCGCCGCCGCAAGCGCTTCCGAATTCCCGTCGGAGGCCTCCCGCGAGGCAGCCCCGAGATCCGCGGTCCCGCGGTAGTGCCGCACCGCCGTACCCGCGACGTCCGTCTCCCCCACATACGTCGCCGTCCGCGCCCCGCGCAGCACCTCGGCGGCGACGTACGGGTCGGTGGCACCGCCGGTGACCAGGTTCCCGTCCGACAGCGACCGCGTATCGACCCGCACCCACTTGTCCGCGGGCACACCCGCACCGCGGTTCTTCATGAACAACGCCCCCGGCGCCAGCAACTCCATGATCGGCCGCTGCGCCGTGGCCCCCGCCGGATCCTGCGGCAGCAGCACCTTCAGCCGCCCGCGCTGCTTCCGGAAGTCGTAGACACCCTCACCGCGGATCGTGACGCGCGTCCCACCCGTCGCCATCTCCATCGAGGTCCGCGCCTTGGAACTCCGGGCCCCGACCAGCGCGTCGGCGGCCCGCCGCACCACCCGCACCGCGTCCCCGTCCCGCGCGTCCCCCACAGCGGCACCGCTCTGCGCCACACACCCGCTGCCCGCCAGACAGACACACAGGACCCCCGCCGCAACGCCCGCCCCGCGCCTCTGCCTGTGCTGCTGCCGCCGCTTGGTCATCGCCTGCCTACCCCCAGCCGGTACGTCCGTCACGGGCCCCCTGTCGTTCCGGTTAACGACGAGTAAGTGCCCCCGTCACGCACACCGGGCGCGTCGCGTCTACTTGCCCTGGGTAACGTTGTCGGTGTGGCACAGCAGGACGGACCAAAACCGGACGCCCCCGCGGAACACCGCACGACAACAGTGGAGAAGGGCCGCTTCTGCACAGCCCACTGCACCTGCGGCTGGCACGGCCCAGCCAGACGCGCCCGCAGCCTGGCCCGATCGGACGCCCAGGGACACGCCGGCACCTGAGGCCGTATCCACGCTTCGTACTTCGCCTCACATCCGCCGACGCCACTCTTCGACGCCGGTCCCGATCTTTCAGCCCGTCCGGCGTTTGAGGACGAGGCCCGGAGGGCCGATGGCGGGGTCTGGGGCGGCAGCCCCAGGGGGGTCGAAGGGGCGGAGCCCCTTCAAGGGATGGGACGGGTAGGGGCGGCGGGGGCGAGAACCTCCCGACCCGCACCGCAGGACCACCGCGCCATGGAACCCCACCCCTCTCCACCCCGTCTCGTCTCACGAACCCCCAGGAGGCGACATGGAACGGCGTACCTTCATCGGCGGCACCGCAGCAGCCCTCACCGCCCTGACGGCAACCGCCTGCAACGGCACCAAGAGCACCAGCTCCGGCACGGGCACCCGCACAGCCACCGGCACCGCCACCCGCACCCGAACCACCGCCGCCTCCACCCCAGCCAACTGGACCGCCCTCGCCAAGGACCTCGACGGCCGCCTCATCCGCCCGGGCGACGCCGACTGGAAGTCCGCCCGCCTGCTCTACAACACCCGCTTCGACAACCTGAAGCCCACCGCCGTCGCCTACGTCGCCCACCCCGACGACATCCGCACCACCCTCGCCTACGCCCGCGCCCACAACCTCCACGTAGCCATCCGCAACGGCGGCCACTCCTACGCCGGCTGGTCCTCCGGCAACAACCGCCTGATCATCGACGTCTCCAAGCTCAACCGCGTCCGCGCCACCGGCAACACCGCCGTGGTCGGCGCCGGCTCCAAACTCATCGACGTCTACCGGGCCCTCGCCGCCAAGGGCGTCACCATCCCCGCCGGCTCCTGCCCCACGGTCGGCGTCTCCGGCCTCACTCTGGGCGGCGGCCACGGCGTCACCTCCCGCGCCTACGGCCTGACCTGCGACAGCCTCACCCAGGCCACCCTGATCACCGCGGACGGCAAGCAGCTCACCGCCAACGCCACCACCCACAAGGACCTCTTCTGGGCCCTGCGCGGCGCCGGCAACGGCAACTTCGGCGTCGTCACCGAGCTCCAGTTCAAGACCCACCCCGCCCCTCAGGCCGTAACGGCGTACATGACCTGGCCCTGGTCGAAGGCGGCCAAGCTGATCAAGGCGTGGCAGGAGTGGGGCCCGACCCAGCCCGACGAGATCTGGTCGGCGCTGAGCATCTCGAACCACGCGGGCGGCAACCCGACCATCACGGTCGCGGCGTTCTCGCTGGGCACCTACAACGAGCTCAAGAACGCGGTGGACCGCCTCGCCGACCGCCCCGGCGGCCCCGGCCCCGCGAGCAACGTAGCGATCAAGCGCCGCTCGTACGAGGAGTCGATGGAGCTGTACGCCAACTGCTCGTCCTTCACCTCGGACGCCCAGTGCCATCTCCCCGGCTCCACCCCGGGCCGCTCCCCGCAGGGCGCGCTGAGCCGCGAGACGTACTCCGCGAAGTCGGACTTCTTCGACCGTTCGCTCTCACCGGCGGGCATCCAGACCCTGATGCGGCAGATGCAGTCGGTCCGCGGCGGCTCCGGAAGCGTCGCCCTCACGGCCCTCGGCGGAGCCGTCAACCGTGTCTCCCCGACGGCGACGGCCTTCGTGCACCGCCGCTCCCGCATGCTGGCCCAGTACATCGCCTCCTGGCGGGCCGGCACGTCCGGCTCCACGGCCCAGTCCTGGCTGACGTCGGCCCACGACGCGATGCGTCCGTACGCCTCGGGCGCCGCGTACCAGAACTACACCGACCCGACGCTGAAGAACTGGCGCAAGGCGTACTACGGGGACGCGGCGACGCGCCTGACGAAGCTGAAGAAGCAGTACGACCCGGAGGGCTTCTTCACCTACCCGCAGGCGCTGTAGCCACCATCACGGCTCCGTGTCCCCCGCTCCTCCCCGCCCTCGGCTAGGACCTGCCGTCAAAGTCGCACGGCAGGCGGGAAGGTGACGACTGGCCCTAGGCCGCGAGGTCCCGCTCCTCGGCGTCGGCGGCCTCTTTCCTGGCCCCCGGAATCACGGCCTTCTGCCCTCCCGCGCGGGAGCCGCCCCGCGCTTTGATCAGCCACCCGGCCCTGGGCGAGCGTTCGATGGCGGACATCAGGGGCGTCAGCAAGGCCATGGCCAGCGGCGACAGCAGCAGGGCGACGGCGGTGCCGAGCGCGAACCCGCCGATGACGTCGGTGGGGTAGTGCACGCCCATGTAGACCCGGCAGAACCCGCCGAGCAGCGCGAGCCCGATGCCGACCAGCCCGAACCTCCGGTTGGCGACGAACAGGCCGACGCCGAGGGCCATGACGATCGTCGCGTGGTCGCTCACGAAGGAGTAGTCGGTCTTGCCGCTCACCAGGACCTCGAGCCCCTGGTGGTCGAGGAACGGCCGGGGCCGCTCGACGAACCCGCGGATCGGCACGTTCACCAGGACCGCGATCCCCGCGGCCAGCGGCGCCCACACGAGCGCGGCGACGGACGAGGCGGCGTCCTCGTCGCCCCGGCGTCGCACGGACCACCAGCACCACACGACGAGCAGCACCAGGGCGAGCACGATCCCGTACTCACCGACGTACTCCATGACCCGGTCGAACCAGTGCGGTGCGTCCTTGGCCAGGCCATTGATGTCGAAGAGCAGGTCGACGTCGGGGTTCGACCCGGAATCTGCGAGTCCAGCCATATGCCGCGGCCCCTTCATCGTCTCTTCGCTCGGCGCATCGTACGTACGCCGCTCCGCCCACCCCCGTGGTTGTAGATCCGGCTACGACACCAGGAACGCACGGCCCCTGTTGATACGTTCCACACTCCACTGAATGATCACGCAGACGTTATCGAAGAGAGACCCATCACCGCAGTTCAGGGGGTGGGTTCACGCTCCGTCTACACCGTCGTGGGCAGCGCTTTCGCGCCATCTTCGGTCACCCGGGTGGCGCCGAAGTAGTCCGGGGTGTCGATCGGGTCGAACCGGATCACAGCACCCGTTCTCGGCGCGTCGATCATGTACCCGCCACCCACATAAATCCCGACATGCCGGATCGCCCGGGAGTTGGTGAGGTCGTCCGAGAAGAACACCAGATCCCCCGGCAACAACTCGTCCCTGTCCGGATGCGGCCCCGCGTTGTACTGATCGTTCGCCACCCGCGGCAACGAGATCCCCACCGTCTCGTACGCGGCCTGAGTCAACCCCGAACAGTCGAACCGTCCCCCGTCCGCAGCACTGCCCTCCCCACCCCAGAGGTAGGGCGTCCCCAGCTTCTTCTGGGCGTAGTAGATGGCGGCGGCGGCTTGTTTGGAGGGGTCGACGCGGCTGACCGGCGCGGCGAAGCTCTGCTCCAGGGTCGTGATGGTCTTCACGTAGTTCTGGGTCTCCTTGTACGGCGGCACGCCCCCGTACTTGATGACCGCGTACGCCCCGGCGTTGTAGGACGCGAGCATGTTCCTCGTCGCGTCGCCGGGTACGTCCTTCACATAGGAGGCGAGCTTGCAGTCGTACGACGCGGCCGACGGAATCGCGTCCTTCGGGTCCCATACGTCGCGGTCGCCGTCCCCGTCGCCGTCCAGCCCGTGCGTGGCCCACGTCCCCGGGATGAACTGCGCGATCCCCTGCGCCGCCGCCGGGCTCTGGGCCTTCGGGTTGAACCCGCTCTCCTGGTACAGCTGGGCGGCGAGCAGGGCGGGGTTGATGGCGGGACACAGATTCCCCCACTTCTGCACGAGCGCCGAGTAGGCGGCCGGCACGGCCCCCTTGGCCAGCGACCTGGACGCTCCGCCCGCACCGCCCGCGAGGTTCCCGGCGACGACATAGACCCCGACGACGAGCAGCATCACGAAGCTGAGCCCCGCCGCGACAGCGGCACCCGCCACGATCCATGCCTTACGCACCGTCAACCGCCCCTCGCCTGACAGGAGTCCGCTCGCGCCAGTTTAGGAGCTTCCCACGTGGAAGCCATGGCAACCGATGCTCTCGTAATCCGTCGGACTGCCGTTGACGTGGTAGAAGACGACCGTCCAGTCACCCGGGTCGTTGGTGACGGGAATGGCCTCGTAGGTGTCGCCGTCCGCCGAGTGCTCCTGGAAGTCGTCGGGGTACACCAGATCGACGAACCCGCCGTCCTTCCAGTGCTTGAAGATGTCCTGCGGCCTGCTGGTGTAGCCGACGCCCAGGTTCGGGGACTTGTTCGGCATGCCCGTGTCCGGATCGATGTCGTGCGGCGACTTCACACCGACCGAGACGTAGTAGGGATCGGGCTCCTTGGTCTGCGCGTCCGCGTACTTGAAGCGGAAGGAGATCTTCGCCCGCTGCCGGACATTCCCGCCGTCGACGTCATCGGCGTCGACCACGCTGTACTGAAGCTCCATCGGCGCGCTGACCGCACCGACCTGTCTGCACTCGCCGCGCCCCGACTGCGCCTCGTACGGGTCGTCGGAGAGGGTCCAGTTGGCGACGGATCTCTTGTTGTTCACGATATGGTCCGGGACTTTCGTCGACGCGGACGTGTTGCTCCCGGACGGTGACGACGTAGCCGACGACGCCCCGTCGCCCTGCGCCCGCGACCCGCCGCCCTTCTCTCCCTGCCCATCCAGCATCCGCAGGGTCACAGCGGACGCCGTCCCCACCACGACCGCGACGGCGAGGGCCACGATCCAGGGTGTACGACGCGACCGGCCCCTCTCCGGTACGGCTGTCGGCGTCGACGGCGCGAGCGTCGGTACGTACGCCGGGACGGCCGTCGGCACATAGCCGGGCCCCGCGGTCGGCGGATACGTCGGCGGGGTCGGCGTCCCGTGCCCCGGCGGCACCAGCCCGGCCACAACCGCCGCCCCGAGGTCCTGGGGCACGGCCTCGGCATCGCCGCTGAGCCGCCTGTAGAACGGGTCCTCGGCCAGCGCGGAGGACACCGCGCAGCGCGCGACGACGGCGTCGAGCCCAGGCCGCCGCACAGGGTCCTTCGCCACGCACTCCCTTATCAGCGCGGCCAGTTCGGGAACGACGCCCTCGACGTCGATGTCCTCGTGCACGACGCGATACGACACGGCGTGCGTGGGCCCGGAGCCGAACGGTGGCCGACCGGTCACGGCATATGCGAGGGTCGCGCCGAGTGCGAACACATCCGCCGCCGCGCCCACCTGATTGCTGATCAGCACCTCGGGGGCGGTGTACCCAGGCGTACCCGGAGCAAGGCCGGTCTGCGTCAGAGCGGTGTCGGCCGCACCGCGGGCGATCCCGAAGTCGATGAGCAGCGGCCCCTGCGGAGAAAGGATCACGTTCTGCGGTTTGAGGTCCCGGTGCGTCACTCCGTAGCCATGCACGCTCGCCAGCGCCTCCGCCAGAGCCGCGAACAGCCGCCGGGCACTGTCGGCCGGAAACGCCCCCCGCTCCCCCACCGCCCGACTCAAAGTAGGCCCAGAGACATACTCGGTGGCCAGCCAGTACGGCGCCGACTCCAGCGAAGCGTCGATCAGGTTGGCCGTATACGCACTACGCACCGCCCGCACCGTCTCGACCTCACGCCGAAACCGCGCCAACGCCTCCGGATGGTCCGTGATCTCGTCCCGGATCACCTTGATCGCGACCAGCCGTCCACCCGGCGACCGGGCGAGATAGACCTGCCCCATGCCACCCGCCCCGAGCCGAGCGAGCAGCGTGTAGGCACCTATGTGTGCCGGGTCCCGATCCTTCAGTGCGTCCACGGAACCGACCTTGCCACAGAGATCAGTTCAGCGGGGCGAGGCCCGTCCCGCCTCCCGGTACAACCCCGCCGCCTCCACCCCGAACACCACGCTGAACGACACGTCCGCCGTGGCCCCACCCCCGTCGTGCCCGCCGAGCACACCCACGACCGCCCCGTCCCCGTTGATCCACGGGCTCCCGCTGGTTCCGCCGCTGAAGCCGGGGCACTCCACGCGCTGCTGGCGGCGACCGTGCGGAGTCGGCTTGTCGGTGCAAACGATCGGTGCCGGACGGGCGTTGGGGTACCCGGTCACGGTCACCGCCGTCGCCCCGGTGGCCATCCCCGCGACGAACCGATTGCCACCGACGACGTCCTCGACCCGCCCCCCTTGCCCACGCCCACCCCGGCCCGCAGCCACCACCGCGAACGCCACGTCACTGTCCTCGTCCCGCCCGTGCACCCACGCCTGCGGCAGAAACCGCCGCCCGAGCCTCCACACCCCGTACGGCGCCTTCCCGTCCCGGTACCCGGGCGCGAAGTCGACCTCCGCGTCCCCGGTCCGGTCCAGGCAGTGCGCCGCGGTGATGACGAGGTCGTGCCGCGGGCTGTGCACGACGGAGGCCGTGCAGAAGCGCCGGCCGCCCGCGAACAGGGCCCCGACCCGAGCCGTCGGCACGGTGGCCGCGGCGACGGCGGTGACGCCGAAGGGCCCCGACCCGTCGTCGGCCGCCGCCCCGGAGGCCGAGGTGACGGAGGCGACGGCGAACAGAACGGCGAAGGCGTGGAAGGCGGAACGTGAGGTGCGTTTCATCGGACCCCACCGTTCCGCATGAAGGTGAGAAAAGAGTCAGACCGCCGGGATGGAGAGAAGAGAGAGTCAGGTCAGCCGTCGGCCCATCTTCGCCGACTGCCGATTGTGACCCTTCGTGTCCCACCACTCTTCCAAATGGGCATGGACGAGATGCACGAGCTGCCGCATTCGGTCGGGAGGGGGCGCGGGCGAGGTGAGTACGTCCGCCCAGGATTTGTCCTCCCAGGGCAGATTGACCACCCAATGCTCATCCGGGTGGCCCTGACGGCCCACAGTCAGCCAGTACGTGAATATCGCGCTGCGGTCCGGACGGTGCTCGACCGACATTTTGTTCACGTCGAAACGAATTCCGTCCGCAGTGACGTACGAGCGACTGAGGACCTGCTCAGCCGGTGTCTGTTCCTCCACGGGTACTCATCACCCTTCCACCTCGACCCACGCCCCGATCCCGGTCCGGACCGATCCCGGTCCGGACCGATCCCGCGACTCAGCAGCGAACAGCGCCCGCGGCGGCCCTCTGGTCCACCTTGTAGGCCGTCAGCAGGTCGTTGGTCCCCGCCGGGGTACCAATGATGGTGCGGAACTTCTCGACCCGCGGGCACTGGTTGGCGTAGGTGGAGTAACCACCGCGGCCGTTGGGGTCCCCGGACCATATGGCGGCGTCGATCTTCCGGTCCATCGTGCTGTTCCAGCCGTGCCGCGCCTTGATGTGCTTCCAGCCCCACGTGCTGGTGCCGCAGCGCAGGGTGAAGACCTTGGGCCCGCGGAAGTACTTCTTCAGAACGTAGTTCCGGCTGTGGCTCCTGCACTTGGCGTCAAAGCTGTCGGCCCGTACGGAGGCGGCCTTCGTGGAGGCCGCGGATTCCGAGGACGACGCCGGAGAAGCCGGAGAGGCCGCGGAAGCGGAACCCGCGGCCGGCATTACCAGTGCCGAAATGGCGGCAGCGCCACACAGCGCCGTCTTGACAGAAGTGTTGTGAAGCATGTGTTCCCCTCGTGTTCTCCCCGTGGTCAGCGGGGAGTTGGTGTGAAACGCCTCGTTGATGACGCCGTTTCACCGTTTCATCGCCGATCGCGCCCCGTCAACCAAAAACAACTCAGGCTGTCCCGACGCGTTTTTCACCATAGGGCACCCCACTGACAATCACCCGTAAGCCCAACCGCCCGGCCGCAGAGGGTCAGTCCCGTCCGGCCCCAGACAGCCAGTTCCGTCTGGGGCGGCACAGCGGAGACCCGGCGAGCAGCCCCGGTGCCGCCCCACGCTCCACCTCGGTGCGATGGGTCGGGGTGCCCGTGACGCCGCCGTAGGCATCGTGAGTCCGGTGCGCCGGCCCCGAGGATCCGCAGCGCCACGGCGAGTTCGGCACCGCGCCGCGTGCCCGGGGCCCCGGTCGTCGTCACCACGGTGCCCGGGGCCCCGGTCCCCGTCACCACGGCGGTACGCGCACCCGCGCCCGCGTGCCGGGCGAGCACCCCGCCCGAGACACAGGGCCTCGTCATCCGGGTGGGCGACCACCCCGAGCAGGATCGGCATCGACGACGCGTTCGCCGCCATCCCCACCGACCAACCACCCCCGGCCACGACCACCCACCCACCCACCCACCTGAGTACGCATACTCAGGCGCAGCCCGGCCCGCAACGGCAAACTGTGCCCCGCCCACTCAGCTGACCCAGCTACCTCAGCTGTCTCAACTGACCTATCCGCACCGCGACTTCAGGGGGAACGAACGTGAGACGAACCAGCCGCGTCCTGGCCACGACGGCGCTTGCGGCCTGCGGACTGACCGGCCTGGGGGCGGCGCCCGCCACCGCGTCGACCGACGTCCTGCTGCCCCACCCCGGCCCGGAGGGTCTGGTGTGGGTGCAGGAGCACACCGGAGACGGAGGTGTCGCGTCCGGTGGCGCATGGGACCGGCTGCCGACGGTGCTCACCGTGGCGTGCGAGGGCGGCGGCGACGTAAGGGTGACGATGTCGCAGGAGTCGCAGATCGCCGCGTTCTCGGTCGACTGCCCGGCCGACGAGGCCGGGGTGGGCTCCGTGACCATGGACCCCGGCGTGGTCCGCCCCGGGTCCTTCGTGATCGGCGTCGACACGTCGGCGGACAACATCCGCTGGGCCCTCACGGTGACCCAGCCGGAGTCCTGACCGGCCCAAACCCTGACCGGCGGCCGACCCGACCCGCCAGATCCCTGACCGGCCGACCCCTGACCTGGCCCGCCCGCGACCTGACCGGCCCGCGACCTGACCGGCCCGCCGTACGGCGTACGCCAACCAGCCTCGCCCTACCGCTCGACCCCCACCGGGTCGACACCACTCCCGCCCCCGACCTCAGCGGCCCCGACCTCACCCTTCCCCAACGGCCAGCTCACCCCCGTCAGTTCCTCCGAAACCGTCCACAACCGCCGCGCCACCCCCGCATCGCTCGCCGCCACGGACCGTCCCACCAGCGTCGGCGCACCCCGCATCTCGCCCAAACCGTCGGGTCCGACGTAGCTCGCGCCGGGCAGGTCCTGTGTCGCGGCGTACAGCGTCGGCAGCGCACCCGCCCGGTCGTCCTGGGCGAAGAACCGGTTGCCGATCTTCATGAACCCGCGCATCACCGCGCTCCCCGCATGGCTCTGCAGGTTGGTGGCGGCATAGCCGGGGTGCGCGGCCAGCGCGCGGACCGGGGAGCCGGACGCCGTCAGACGGCGCTGGAGTTCCAGCGTGAACAACAGGTTCGCCAGCTTGGACTGGGCGTACGCGCGGTTCGGGTCGTAGCCGGACGCCCAGTTCAGGTCCTCGAACCGGATCCGCGCGCCGAACCACCGGTGCGCACCGGACGACAGCGTCACGACCCGGTCGGTGACATACGGCAGGAGCAGGTTCGTCAGCGCGAAGTGGCCCAGGTGGTTCGTGCCGAACTGCATCTCGAAGCCGTCCGCCGTCCGCTGCTCCGGCACCATCATCACGCCGGCGTTGTTGATCAGCAGCTCCAGCGGCCGCCCCTGCCACCCGTCCGCGAACTCCCGCACGGACGACAGATCCGCCAGATCCAGGCGCCGCACCTCCGTACTGCCGTTCACCGTCGCGGCCGCCGCCCGCCCGCGCTCCGGATCCCGTACGGCGAACACGACGTGCGCACCCGCGCGGGCCAGCGCGTCAGCCGCCCGGAGGCCGATCCCGCTGTTGGCGCCGGTGACGACGGCGGTACAGCCGGCGAGGTCGGGGAGGCTCGTGGCGTCCCATGTCTGTTTGGCCATCTCGTCATCTCCTCATTCGACCCTGCGGCCTGATCCGCACCGCAGTCATTCCTCGAATGTAGGCGCCGCCAACAATGCTGTCAATGACAACAATGATGGCGGCGCCAACAAAGATGGCACCGCCAACATCAGGCTACGATGAGCCCATGCCCGAGACCCGCCCCTACCACCACGGAGACCTGCGCGCCGCCCTGCTCGCCGCAGCGGAACGCACCCTGCGTGACAAGGGCGCGGCCGCCCTCTCACTGCGCGAACTGGCCCGCGAGGTCGGCGTCAGCCACGCCGCCCCCGGCCGGCACTTCAAGGACAAGCAGGCCCTGCTCAACGCCCTGGCCCTGGCCGGGTACGAGCGGCTGGCGCAGACCCTGGACGCCGCCGAGAACCCCGCGCTCCCCCTGGAGCCGCGCCTCACCGCCCTCGCCCGGGCCTACCTCGGTTTCGCCATCGACAACGCCGCGCTGCTGGAGCTGATGTACGCCCGCAAGCACGAGCCGGACGCCTCCGAGCAGATGGCCGCGGCGGTCGAGGCGACGGTGGGAAGCCTCGTACGGGTCCTGGCGGACGCCCAGCGGCGGGGCGAGATCATCGACGGCGACCCGGAGGAACTCAACCTCGTCACCGGCGCCGCCCTGCACGGTGTCGCCGCCTTCATCTCCGCCGGCTGGCTGACGCCGGAGGCCGCACTGGCGGGCGTGGAGGGCCTGGTGCACCACTTGCTGCACGGCCTGAAGCCCCGCTGACAGCTCGGGCCTTCCGGATCGTTCATGACGGGCATGTTCTGCGGGCCCGCCACAAGCGGATGGAGAGTGGGCGCGGGCCACTGGGCGGACTCGATGGACACCGGCGACAGTGGCCGCCCGGGCTCACCGCATCATCGCGCCGGTTGCTCAAATCAAGCTCAGGAAATCACGCTTGTGATGGTCGTATGCATGCCGTTACGCCTAGTGTTCCTGGCACTTGATCGCCACGGGGGGCGATCCACCAGGAAATGGTGGCTTGATGAGCAGAGCCCGGATATCCAGAAAAGTCCTGGCCCTTACCTGCCTGACTGTCATCGCCGGACTGACCACCGGCGGCACCGCAGTCGCTGAGGAGCCGTCACCGACGGCCACTGACACCACCGTCGTCGAGACCGCTCCGCCGCCGGAGCCGGAGGAAACCGACCTCATCGAGGGCGCTCCCACCGGCGAGGCCTCTGCGCCGACAGAATCGCCTGTACCGGATCCCACCATGGGAGACGACGAGATCAACCTGCCGACGTCCAAACCGAGCGCCACACTGGACGCGAGGCCCTGCGAGCCGGGCTACCGCTACACGCCTACCAGTAAGAGCGAGGACTTCCACAAGGGTGTCGGCGCGGAGCAGGCCAAATACAACGGCACCTCTCGCACCGCGAGGTCCACCTTCACCTCCGAAGTGACCGGCAAGGTCGGCATCGCCTTCAGCGGCGAACTGAAGGTCGGGGGCACGGTCGTAGTTGCCGAGATCGAGGGCAAGTTCGGCGTCAACGTGTCCGTTGAACTCACGGCCAAGCTGGGCAACACGATCGCCGTCAACACCCCGCCCAAGCGGACCACCCACGCCCGCTACGGCGTGTACCGGCTCAAGTCCTACGGCTATAACCAGTACGTGTACGCCAACTGCACCAAGGGCGTGAAGAAGAACATGACCGTCTACATGCCCCACCGGACCGGCTGGGTACTGTGAGAAACCAAGTGACAGTCCACTCGCGGACAGCGGCTCTTCTGCTGGTGACCCTGGCCGCAGCGGGCTGTACCTCCAGCACTGACACGCACGATGCTGTCACGACTCCGGCACCCACGACGTCGAACCCGCCGACCAGCCAGCACAGCAGTGCGCTCACGCCTCCGCCGCTCGATTCCGAGACCGGTGAGGTCGTCGCCGGCGAGCGTGACGAAACCCGCGGCAACGCGAGCTTCTCCTTCGTGGCACGGGCACTGTCAAGGTGTCAGTGCCTGCACTGGGAACGGACTTTTCCCTCGAGTGCAGCACGCCAGAGCCCGCCGTAACCTACAACCAACTCGCCATGAACGCCGCCCACAAGGCCGGCACCGTGGCAGTCACGGCCCCCTCGACCGTCACCTGGGCCCTCACCGTCGGACGCGGCAACGTTGCTGAACAGGATTCCCCCGCAACGCAATGACACCCGTCATTAGCCCGGCACGCTGACGGCCAGTCCGCAATATGAGGCTGGCCGTCAGGGCGCACATCGCGCAATCAGTGATTACAGCCGAACGAACCGGCCCCGGAGCGCAAAGAGCACGCTTCGAGCGGGGCTGCCTCGACTGACCCGTCGACCCGCGGACGCGGGTCCACCGCCGAGGGGCGGTGCGGAAAGCCCGACTCGAACCGGAGCAGCAAGTCCTGCCACCCACTCCAGCTCCCGACCATCCCGCCCCGCCCCCGGCAGACACCACTCGGCTCACTCCCTGCCGACCACACCTCCGTACGGCACCGCACCCCCGACCATCATGCCGACGCATTCCTCAAGCGCCGCGTGCAACGGCGACACGAAGGCGGCGAGTTCGACGTCCGACACGTCACCCGCCTCCAGTGCGGCCCCGACGACCGCCACCAGGACGGCTGCGGCCTCCAGGGCGTGCTTGTCGGCCAGCGCCTCCAGAAGGCCACCTGCGCGCGCGACGACGAACGCCTCCTTGCCGGTGGCCGGGTCGACACCAAGGCTGCGGGGACGCCACGCGTCGTTACTCATACGGCGGCCTCCCACGGGAAGTGGTCCTGCCCCCTGGCGGCGAGAGCGGCAGCCCGACGCCGCTGCTGTCGCAGACGCCACCGCTCACGCTCGTCACGCTCGCGTTCCCATACGACGACGTACGGCCGCACCAGTGGCTGACCGTCGGCGGCGATGACGCCGGCCCGGCACAGCCGGGTTCGCCGCGCGGGCGCGGGACGACATGTGAGAGGGGGCGGACAGGACCTGCGGTCGTCTGGCACCGGTACCGGATCGGCGCGGTGCGCTCCGCGTCCGGGGAGGAAGAGGCTCAGGATGGCGGCCAGTAGGCTGCGCATGGGTCGACTCCAGTTCAGTCGGCTCAGGCCCCGGTGAGGAAGTAGCCGCTTCCCGTCGGGGCCGTTCTGTCTTCGGAAGCCACCTTACCCGTAGATAACCGTGGATAACCACGGATGCATGGAATGCCATGGTCACCCACGCTGACCTCATGGAGCTTGACCGCACGCGTCCGCTGTGGCGCCAGATCGCAGCGGAGATCATCCGACGCATCAAAGACGGCACGTATCCGCCAGGCAGTCGCGTGCCGTCCACCCTGGAAGTCGCCCAGGAGTTCGGCGTAGTGAACGCCACGGCGGCGAAGGCCATGCGTCACGTACGGGAACAGGGCTGGACGCGCGGCGAAGTCGGGCTGGGGACCTTCGTGGTCGACCCGCTGCCTCCTTCCCCCTAAACCCCCACCTAGCCCCCACCCCTGTCGGGCCGTCAGCTCACACACCCCACCGACGCCCGTTCACCACAGCCGGATAACCTCACCCGCAGAACACCGGCACGACCACCCCCCACCAACTCACCCGACCGGCCGTCAGAAACGGCATCCGGCGTGAGGAGGCCTAACGACGCAACCACACGACAGGTTCCGCTCAGGCCTCATTGCCCGGCGTGACCTGCCGTGATACACAGAGTGACCATACGAGGTATTCGTACGAATCCCGCCCATCAATGACGCCAAGTCGACATACGACAGCGCCATCGTCGGCGAGAATGAGGCCTGACCTCTGCGCACCGCAGGGGGACTGCGGAACTACCCAACAGGGGCGGTGACTTACATGCTCTTTGCGGCCGATAAGGGCGACATCAACACCATCATCGGCGGGATCGCTCCGGACTGGGGTCCCTTCGGCGCACTGGGGAACGAAGCGAAGACGATGATCCAGGTCGTCATGGCTGTCGCCATCCTGCTCTGCCTCGGCATCGCCATCTGGGGCGCGGCCAAACAGCGCATCGGCGCGACCGCTCTGCGCGACACCTTCAGCGCGGAGCAGGGCAAGGGGCTGATCATCGCCGGTCTGACGGGCGTCTTCATCATCGGCTCACTGGGCACGCTGTTCACCATCGTGTACGGCATGGCCGTCTAGACGGCTCCGTCCCGCCCGTCCGCTCCGGGCACTCCCGGCCACCCTCGTCCCCCACCCATCCCGTCGTGCCCACCGGCTGAGGTTGCGTTTCCCTGATGTCGAGTCACCACACCGCGCCCATGCGGGAACCAGCACGGCTACCGTCGTACTCCTACGTGTGTCCGTCCGACGTCGAGGGGGCGTACGCGGAATGAGTCTCGGAGACGAGCGGGAGTCCTCCGGCGGATACGGAGGCACCGGCCAGACCCGCACCCGCCTGCCCGAAAGCGGCGGTGACGTGTACGGCGGCGCCCGACGCGGCGGCCGTTCGTCCTCCCGAAGCCTGGTCACCGTGGTCGGCGTCGTCGTCCTCCTCATCGCCGCGATCGCCTTCGCGAACCGTGGAGGCGATGACTCCGGTTCCTCGACGGGCGACGAAAACCAGCCGAAATCGTCGACTACGGCGGCGAGTGGGACACGGCCGGTGGATGGGAAGGCCGGGGGGATTCCGACCGGGTACGCGCACGACGAACAGGGGGCTCAGAGTGCGGCGGCCAACTATGGCGTAGCGCTGGGCTCGGCGGACATGTTCAACGCGGCCAGACGGCACGACATCGTCGACACCGTCTACACCCCCGATGTCGCCGCCAGTCGGCTGCCCGAACTGGACAGCGTGTACTCCCGCGAGAGCTTCTTGAAGAGCATCGGCCTGAACAAGGACGGCACCGCACCGACCGGCCAAACCTTCATCTCCCGGGTCATCCCAGTCGGCACCAAGGTCACCTCGTTCACCACGAGCAACGCCACCGTCGAACTCTGGTACACCTCGCTGTTCGGCCTGTCCGGCGACGGCTCGACCAACCCGGTGTCGGAGAGCTGGTTCACCACGACCTACCAGCTGAAGTGGGTCGACAACGACTGGAAGGTCACCAACTTCCAGCAGAAGGACGGACCTGTGCCGGTCGGTCGGGACCAGAGGGCCTCCACTGCCGATGACATGACGAAGGCCGTCGAGGAGTACGGAGGCTTCACGTATGCGCGCTAACCGCCGTTTCCTCAAGGTCACCGCGGCGCTGGCGGCCGTACAAGCCACCGCCGTGCTTCTGGCCACCCGTGCCGTCGCCGCACCGACGCCCTCCCCCACCCCGTCGTCGAGCAACGACCCCTGCGACCTCATCCGCGGCCCCGCCAAGGACTACTGCGAAAAAGACAACGGCGGCAGTAACCGCACCGGCGGCGGATCCACCCTCGACGACCCCACCGCCACCCTCGACCCCCTCTCCTCCCTCGCCAAGGGCTGCGCCGAAGCCGCCGCCTGGACCGTCGACAAGCTCAGCGAGGCCGTGAAGGAGACCGCCAACGTCGACTTCACGAACCCCAAGTTCCTCCAGCAGTACGCGGTCGTCTTCGCGGCGTCGACGATCCTCACCCTCCTCCTCTGGCTCCTGGCCGTCGCCAAGCGAGCCGTCCGAGGGGTCCCCCTCAGCACCGCCATCTCGGAGGCCATCGGCTTCCTCTGGCTGACGGTGCTGGCGTCGGCGTTCACCCCGCTGATCCTCTACACCGTCGTATCGGCCACCGACGGCGTCACGGACGTCCTCGCGAAAACGACGGGCGACCAGACGGACACGTTCTTCGGCACCTTCTCCGGCGCCCTGGAGAAGGGCCAGGACATCGGCGGCGGCCCGATCATGCTGATCGTGGTCTCCCTGGTCTCCATCCTCGCCGCCGGCATCCTCTGGCTGGAGCTCGTCATCCGAGCCGCCCTGCTCTACGTGGGCGCCCTCCTCGGCACCGTCGTCTACGCCGGCCTGGTCGACAAGAACCTGTGGGGCCACGTCCGCCGCTGGGCCGGCATCATGATCGCCGTCATCCTCGTGAAGCCGGTCATCGTCATAGTGCTCGGCCTGGCCGGCGCCCTGTCCGCCGACGACGGCCCGAACGCCTTCTCGGCCGTCGTCTCCGGCCTGGCCATCATCCTGCTCGCCATCTTCGCGAGCGCGATGATCTACCGCTTCGTGCCCGGCTTCGGCGACGAACTCGCCGGCTCCCGCAACAACCGCATCATGCGCGGCGCCGAAGGCAAGGCCGCCGCCGTGATCAGTTCCCCGGCGACCCTCGTCGCCCAAGGCATCAAGACCCACAGCTCCCGCGCGGACAACCAGGGCGGAGGAGGCCAGTCCGGCTCGGGCGCCCGCCCGTCCAACCCCGCCTCCGGCGGCGTCGCCGCACACAGCTCGCGCTCCTCGAACGGGGGCGGCGGATCTGTCCCCTCCGCCGCACCCGCACCCCGCTCGGGCAGCCCGGTGAACACCCCCCACGCCAGCAACACACGTAACAGCAATCGTTCAGGAGGTGACGGGCGTTGACGACCGAGTCCCACGTGTCCCACGCGGTCACGCCCCGCCGTTCATATCTGATCGGCCGCGCCCGGCCGAACGCGATCGTCGGCCGCAACCGCGAGACCGGCGAGATCGCGCTGATCATCGCGGGCGCGTTCCTCGGCATGATGTGCGGGCTGCTCGTCCCCGTCCTGTCCCTGCGCATCGTGCTGCTGATGGGCTTCCCGCTGGTCGCGCTGGCCGCGGTCTACGTGCCGTACAAGCACCGGACCTTCTACAAGTGGTTCGAGATCAACCGCAGCTACAAGCGCACCCTCCGCCGCGGCACCGCCTACCGCTCGGGCGCCGTCGAGGCCGGCACCCACCTCGACGGCCGCGAGGTCGAGGTCGGCCCGCCGCCCGGCATCGGCCGCATCACCTGGCTGGCCGCGCCCTTCGGGCCCGACGAGATCGCCGTACTCCTGCACGCCGACCGGCGCACGGTCACGGCCGCCATCGAGATCGAGGGCCCCGGCGTCGGCCTGCGCGACTCCGAGGACCAGGAAGCACTCGTCGACCGCTTCGGCACCCTGCTGAAGCACGTCGCCAACGGCGACGGATTCGTCACCCGCCTCCAGATGCTCGCCCGCACCCTCCCCGCCGACCCGGACGCCCACGCCAAGGACGTCGCCCAGCGAGGCGACGACCGGGCCCTGGGCTGGCTCCAGCAGTCGTACGACCAGCTCCAGTCGATGGTGTCCACGAGCAGCGAGCAGCACCGCGCGTACCTCGTCGCCTGTATGCACTTCACCCGCGAACTGGCCGCCGAGGCCCAGGCGATGGCCCGCGCGGCCCGCCCGCACGGCGGCAAGGTCGACCGGGACGCCGGTCTCGCGGTTGTCATGGCCCGCGAGCTGACCGACATCTGCTCGCGCCTCCAGGAGGCCGACATCCGCGTCCGCCAGCCCCTCGGCCAGGGCCGCCTCGCCTCCCTCATCCACTCCATGTACGACCCGGACCACCCGATCGACCACATCCAGGCGATGACCAAGCGCAACGCCTGGCCGGCCGAACTCGACGCCATGGAGCCCACGTTCCTCCAGGCCAAGACCCGGGAGTCGTCCACCCGAGCCCCCTGGTGCCACGCCACCGCCTGGGTGAAGGAGTGGCCGATGACCCCGGTCGGCGTCAACTTCCTGGCGCCGCTCCTCGTCCACACCCCGGACGTCATCCGCACGGTCGCCGTCACGATGGACCTCGAACCCACCGAGGTCGCCATCGAACGCATGCTCACCGAGAAGACCAACGACGAGGCGGAGGCCAGCCGCGCCGCCAAGATGAACCGCACCGTCGACCCGCGCGACATCGCCGCCCACAACCGTCTCGACCAGCGCGGAGAAGACCTCGCGAGCGGCGCCGCCGGCGTCAACCTGGTCGGCTACATCACCGTCTCCTCCCGTTCCCCCGAGGCCCTGGCCCGCGACAAGCGGACCATCCGGGCGTCGGCCGGAAAGTCGTATCTGAAGCTGGAATGGTGCGACCGCGAGCACCACCGGGCATTCGTGAACACACTCCCCTTCGCCACCGGCATTCGGAGGTAGGACCTGATGCGGGACCCGCTGTCCGTCCTCACCGAGGCCTTCACGTCCTTCCTCTTCGGGAAGGTCGAGACGACCCGGCTCCCGGTGCGCACGTCGACGGGCCAGGCGCAGGCGGTCTACCTCCCGACCGCCGCCCCCGGCCTCGGCGACTCAGGCGTCATCATCGGCCGCGAGGTGTACTCCGGGAAGGGCTACATCTACGACCCCTTCCAGCTGTACGGCCAGCAGCTCCCCGCCCCCCACTGGCTGGTCCTCGGCGAGTCCGGCAACGGCAAGTCCGCGCTGGAGAAGACGTACGTCCTGCGCCAGCTGCGCTTCCGCGACCGCCAGGTCGTCGTCCTGGACGCCCAGGGCGAGGACGGCGTCGGCGAGTGGAACCTCATCGCGCAGGAGCTGGGGATAACCCCCATCCGCCTGGACCCGACAGCCGCCCTCGACATGGGCATCCGCCTCAACCCGCTCGACCCCGCGATCACCACGACGGGCCAGCTCGCCCTGCTCCGCACGATCATCGAGGTCGCGATGGGCCACGGCCTAGACGAGCGCTCCGGCTTCGCCCTGAAGGTCGCGCACTCCTACGTCAACGAGACCATCCTCGACCGCCAGCCCGTCCTCACCGACATCGTCGAACAGCTACGGCACCCCGAGCCGGAGTCGGCCGAGGCGATGAACGTCGCCATAGACGACGTACGCGCCTGGGGCCTGGACGTCGCGCTGGTGCTGGACCGTCTGGTCGACGGTGACCTGCGCGGCATGTTCGACGGCCCCACTACGGTCGGCATCGACCTCGACGCGCCGCTCATTGTGTTCGATTTGTCCCACATCGACCGCAACTCCATCGCCATGCCGATCCTGATGGCGATCGTGGGCGTATGGCTGGAGCACACCTGGATCCGCCCCGACCGGAAGAAGCGCATCTTCCTGGTCGAGGAGGCCTGGCACATCATCAACAGCCCCTTCGTCGCGCAGCTGTTCCAGCGCCTGCTGAAGTTCGGCCGCCGCCTCGGCCTCTCCTTTGTCGCCGTCGTCCACCACCTCTCCGACGTCGTCGACGGCGCCGCCGCGAAGGAGGCGGCCGCGATCCTGAAGATGGCCTCGACCAGGACGATCTACGCCCAGAAGGCCGACGAGGCAAGGGCGACCGGCCGCGTCCTCGGCCTGCCCCGCTGGGCCGTGGAGATCATCCCGTCCCTCACCCCCGGCATCGCCGTCTGGGACGTCAACGGCAACGTCCAGGTCGTCAAACACCTGGTCACCGAGACGGAACGCCCCCTGGTCTTCACGGACCGCGCGATGACGGAGTCCTCCACCGACCGCGACCTGACCGACGACGCCCTGCGCGCCGCCGAACTGGAGGCGGAGGAACGGGCGGCGGCCTTCGTGGAACAACACCTCGGCGACTCCGAATCGACGGTGGCCTAGGCCGGCACAGGGCAGGGAGGCAGTGTGAGACCGGACGACCGCCGAGCACACCGGGACCACCGGGACGGCCAAGGGGGCATCCCCGACGGCCTGCTCATCGGCATACTCGCCTTCCTCCTCGGCATGACCCTGCTGGTCTGGACGGCCACAGGCCTCGCCGCCCTGCTCGCCCACGGCTCCTGGCCCTCCGGCGTCACCTTCACCCGCACCCCCCTGGCCATGCGCTCCCTCATCGCCCACCCCCAGGACATCGCGGCTGCCTGGCCGGACACCCCGACCGAGCAGCTCTCCGGCTACGGCCTGGTCTGGGGCCTGTTCATCGGCCAGCTGATGATCCTGCTCGTCCTGGCCGTGTTCGTACTGGGCACGGTGGCCCGGTGGCGCGCGGTCAGGGCGGGACGGCGGGAGGCGAAGGCGGGGAGGACCGAGGGCGGGGAGACAGCGGCGCCGATACCGCATGAGGCCACCGCACCGCGCGATGTGGCCGCACCGCACGTCGTTCCCGCGCCCAGAACGGCGCCGAAGCCGGACCGACAGCCCCAGCCCCAGCCCCAGCCCCAGCCCCAGCCCCAGGCGACGGTACCTTCCGACGCCGACTGGCAGACGACGGCCACCACGCCCCCGGATCTCAGCAAACCGACGGCACCCGGAGCCGACCTCCGAGCGGCTCGGCCCACCGAACGGGTAGGCGGGTGGGAAAGGCTCTTCGTAGCCCCCAGAGAAAGCCGCCAGTCAACCGCAACCCAAGCAGTACAGGACGCGGAAGGCCCCACCCTGGTAGTCACCTCAAACCCAGCCCTCTGGCAGGACACCAAGGACGCCCGCGCAAAACTGGGCCCCGTCCTCCTCTACGACCCCACCCACCTCTGCGACACCCCGTCCCGCCTCCACTGGTCCCCCGCCACAGGCTGCGAGGACAAGCAGACAGCAGTGGCCAGAGCCGCCGCCCTCCTGACCCCGGTCCGCCCCACCTCCCGCCTCGACCAAGCGGTCAGCGACACCGCGGAAACCCTCCTCCGCAGCTACCTCCATGCCGCCGCCATCGACGGCCGCACCATCCGCCACGTCCACCGCTGGTCCCAGGGCGCCCAACTCCAGGACGCCGTACGCATCCTCCGTACGAACCCGAAGGCCGCCCCCGGCGCCGCAGGCGAACTCGAAGCCGCCCTCACAGCCCACCCGGAACGCCGGGACATGGCCCAGGAGTTGACCACCAGAGCCCTCTCGGCGCTCTCCACCGTCAACATCCGGGAGTCCTGCAACCCAAACCGAACTGATGCCCTCACCTTGGATTCCTTCGTCCACGAAGCGGGCACGCTTTACGTGGTGGGTGAATCCATCGAGGACCCCCGAGCCAACCCGGGCGCCATGCCACTCCTGACGGCCCTCGCCGCAAGCGTGGTCGAGCGCGGCCGGCACATGGCCGAACGGTCATCCTCCGGTCGCCTCGACCCACCACTGACGCTCGTCCTGGACGACGTCGCCGCCGTGGCTCCGCTTCCCCAACTGCCGGAGCTGCTGGCCACCGGAGCGGACCGGGGCATGCCGACCCTGGCCCTGCTCCGGTCCCGGGAACAGGCCCGCTCCCGCTGGCCGCACGACGAACTCCCGGTCTGAACCTACGAGGCACCCCCGAGCAGGCGGCTCGTCATGGCCGCTCCATGACGAACTCCAACTCGACGTCGTCCGGCTCCTCCCCCAGCGACACGGTCACCCCACTCGGCACGAACCCGGCCCTCCGGTAGAACCGCTGCGCCCGCCCGTTCTCCTCGTGCACGATGAGCCGCACCCGCTCCACACCCCGCGACCACGCCCACTCCAGCCCCGCGTCGAACAGCACGTCGGTCAGCCCGCTCCCCCGCTCCTCCGGCCGCACGAACACACCGACGACGTGCCCCTGCTTCCGCTCCACCACGGCCCCGGCCCAGTCGGTCGTGCCCGGCTCCTCCACCAGCACGGTCAACGTCCCGACCCACACACCGTCCGGCCCCTCGGCAATGATCTGCTGCGCCCGGTCGGCCCCCACACAGGCACCGGCGGCCCGCTCCTGCCAGAAGGAGTCCGGCCGTGCCACGGCCTGCTCATAGGTCTCCAGAAAGGCAAGCGGCGCGATCGGATCCCGCAGCGCGGCAAGCCGCAACTCCTTCGCGGCAGCCCACTCGTCGGCTCGTATCGACCGGATGACATAGGCCCCGGGGCTCGTGGTGCTCATGGCCGCAACCGTAGTACCTGGGTACGACATCACTCACCGCGAATACGGCCCACGGCCCTGTGCCACCTGCCGAAAACCCCGCACGATGGACCGGTGACGCAAGAGCGAGCGACGGAAGAACGGACGCGGGAACAGCAGGCGCCGCAAGAACGGACGCCGGAACCCCTCACCCAGCACGTCCACCGCATCACCCGGCACGTGCGCGCCTTCGACCGACGCCACCCCCTCGTCTGGGACCTGCACCTGACCGGCTTCTGGGTGACGGCGGCCCTGATCGACTACTACGGCGGCGGCTGGCTCAACGTGGCCCGCGACCGCGCCAACCCGGACTGGCTCGTCCTCACCCTGAGCCTCGGCCTCTCCGTCCCCCTCCTCCTGCGCCGCACCCACCCCCGGGCCGTACTCCTCGCCATCGCCCCGTTCGCCCTCGTCAACGCCTGGACAGGCATCGCCCTCCAGGCCTTCCTGCTCCAACTCCTCGTCGTCTTCCACCTCGCCCTGCGCCGCCCGCACCGCAACCTGTGGTGGGCCACAGCCCTGATCCTCGCGCCCATGTCGGTGCTGGCCGCCCGCCACCCACAGGGCACCCCGGACCAGGACATCGTCCCCGTCCTGATGTCCGTCGTCGTGGCGGCAGCCATCGGCATCACCGTCCGCACCCGCCGCGACCACACCGAGGCCCTCGAGGACCGCGCTCGCCGCCTGGAGATCGAACGCGACCAGCAGGCCCAGCTCGCCGCCGCCGCCGAACGCGCCCGCATCGCCCGCGAGATGCACGACATCATCGGCCACAACCTCTCCGTCATCACCGGCCTCGCCGACGGCGGCAAGTACGCGGCCGCCAAGTCCCCGGAACGCGCCACCCAGGCCCTGCACGCCATCGCCACCACCAGCCGCCAGGCCCTCGGCGAACTACGCCGCCTGCTCGACGTCCTCCGCGACGAGGACCACCCCCGAGCCCCCCAACCGGAACTGACCCCCCAGCCGACCCTCACCGACCTCGCCCAACTCCTCGAAGGCGTACGAGCCGCAGGCCTCCCCGTCCACACCACCACCCACGGCACCCCCACCCTCCCCCCGGGCCGCCAACTCACCGTCTACCGCGTCATCCAGGAAGCCCTCACCAACACCCTCAAACACGCCGGCCCCGGCACCACAGCGGCCATGGAGCTCTCGTACGAGGAGAGCGGCGCCGTCACCGTCACCGTGACCGACACCGGCAGGACAGGCCCCACCCACCCCGCCCCACCCTCCGGCGGCCGCGGCCTCCCCGGAATGCGCGAGCGAACCGCCCTGTACGGCGGCACACTTGAGGCCGGCCCACGCCCGCACCCAGAACAGGGCTGGCGCGTCCACCTGCACCTCCCGGAGGAAACCCCGCAGTGACCACCGTCCTCATAGCCGACGACCAGCCCCTGCAGCGCTTCGGCTTCCGGATGCTCCTGGAGAGCCAGGACGACATGACCGTGCTGGGCGAAGCGGCCAACGGCAGCGAGGCCATCCGCATGACCGCCGAACTGAGCCCCGACGTCGTCCTGATGGACGTCCGCATGCCCGGCCTCGACGGCATCGAGGCCACCCGCCGCATCACCTCCTCCGGCGACCGCACCCGAGTCCTGATCCTCACGACCTTCGACCTCGACGAGTACGCCTACGCCGGCCTCCGCGCCGGAGCCTCCGGCTTCCTCGTCAAGGACGCCCAGCCGGAGGAGCTCCTCTCAGGCATCCGCGCGGTGGCCACGGGCGACGCGGTCGTAGCCCCCAGCCTGACCCGCCGCCTCCTCGACGCATACGCCCACCACCTACCGTCCCAATCCCCTGCAGCCGGCCCGAACGCGTCATCCCCGGACCCCCGCCTCACCCCCCTCACCGACCGCGAACGCGAGATCCTCAAGGTGATCGGCCAGGGCTGGACCAACACGGAGATAGCCACGCGCCTCCACCTGGCCGAGTCCACGGTGAAGACCCACGTGGGCCGCATCCTCGCGAAGACCGGCTCCCGTGACCGAATCCAGGCGGTGATTCTGGCGTACGACACGGGCCTGGTGAAGCCCTCCTGAAACGCGAAAAGGCCCACACCGTAAGGTGTGGGCCTTTTCTAAAATTTGTTCGGCGGCGTCCTACTCTCCCACAGGGTCCCCCCTGCAGTACCATCGGCGCTGTAAGGCTTAGCTTCCGGGTTCGGAATGTAACCGGG